>NZ_JBFPMW010000030.1:0-3018 GCF_045999855.1 Tolypothrix campylonemoides VB511288_2 | reverse complement strand
AATGCCGCTAGACCAACGAGCTAACGCTGTAATTAATGCCCTGCAACTAAGTAGCTTCAAAATTGATGAAATGATGTCATCTCAGGTTGTTGCTATTTCTGGCACTCAGCGAGGTGGAAAGGGAACTTTAGCCGCAATACTTGCAATACTTTCATCAGCACTTGACCCCAATCTAAACACACAATATTTCACAGCTGGTGTGGATGTTTACCCCTTTGCTTGCAAGTTACATTCTGCCCTTAAGTATTCAGATAGAGATTCAGACACAGCAGACAAGTTTGTAGCTCAAGATTTGTTGATGTACTTAAAAGGGCTGGATGGTTCTCATCCTTACTCCCACAAGAACTTATTGCTGGTCATTGATGAAGCCATGAGGCTACTTTCTCTACTTGAGGAAAGCGATCGCACCTGGGCAATTCAATACCTGCTCTCTCGCTTTGCCAAGTGTGGCGGTACATTAATTATTGTTCTGCATGGTAGTAACTTAACCTCAGTTGTGGGTAGAGCAACCGCAGGGCTAGCAGATACATTCAAGCAAGGGGTATCGTTCATTGGGTGTGTGGCTAAGTCTGTAAATGCTTCTGGGTTGCGAAAGATTAATGTTGCTAGTGGTGCGTACTTTAAAGCCAATCCTGATAACTTTGGAACTCCAATTAAAGGAGGGGAGTTGGGTGCTGTACCTGAGTGGCTAAAAACGGAATTGCATCCAGGCAACGGACAACCAGACCCTGCTAGAACGCTGCTTAAACTTTTTCCAGAGTTGCACCAACATCACACAGCTTCCCCCGCTCCATCCCCTATTCCTAGTAGCGAAAAGCTTGCCCCCAAAGATGCCGTTGCACAGCTTGAAAGTGCTTTCAAAATAGAAGCAGCTGAGCCTGAGATTATCGAAGTGGACGATCCACTTGATGAATCTTCCCTAACAAAAATTGTGGAGATTGTACATAGCGCGATCGCGAAACCAGTAAAATTTGACGCAATTAGAAACAGTCGGAAGTGGGACGGCAATAAGCCTGGTACTAAGCAACTTAGAAAAGCTCTCTCGATACTCGTAGAAGCGGGTAGGTTGCACGGCAACGAAGAAGCTGGCTATCTATCTGACTCTTGAGGTATTATTTTTTCAAATAAAAATCCCAGTAAGCGCCAAGCATGGCATCAAATGCCTCTGGGATTTTTGGGAATTATCCCACCATCAAATCGTCTAGTACAAGTATATGCAAGATAGGCTTATTTCCATATCCCCAAACATCATCAATGACGCAATATTCAACATTTGCGCTCGTTACAAAGTTATTAAATACAATGAGTATATACAAGACTCTGATATATCCATCGATGGCTATGCAAATGCAAATCTCGGATTAGACTGTGTTTCTCGACTCAAGAAAATGAGGAATCTAACAATATCTATCAACGCTAATAGTAGTGGTGTTAGTACTTGGGAGGAATATTCCAAAACGCTAGAGGAAGTCATTTGGTCTTTTATCAATCTGTTATTATTTCATATTGATTGCAGTTTATAAGTTGAACTTACCCAATTTTTCAATTTTTCCAAAAACTTCTCATTTGGAGTTTTGTCAACAATGCGTCTTAACTGTATACCAGCGGTGGTAAAGTTAATAACTTTTACCCGCCTCTTCTCCTGAAGAAACTCTTGTGAAGATGCTTCTGAAGCAGTAAACTGTAACACAGTACCGCCAACTTCAATCGGTAATAAGAAGTTGGCTACATAAAGTTCTCGCCATGCCTGAAAGTCATATTGAATTAAACCTGCGTCTTGTAACTGTGTAAGTACTACGTAGCTAAAACCAAGCTCAGAAAGAGCATTTTCTCCTGGCTGCCCGTATGGTTCCGTAATAATAAAAGGGGAATTGTCAACCAAACAAATTACTGAATTATTTTTGGGATCAAACCCAGAAATTACTGTACTTATATTGCAGATATTTTGGAAATTCCTTGCTATATCTGGTGTCAGCCTTGCCAAAACTTCAACAGTTAAAGGGTGAAAACTTCCTGGTTTTTTAATTTCGCCAGCTAAAAGCTTTGCTAAATATAGCTGCATTTCTTGATTAGACCGTTTTTCAGCTATGCTTGAAAACATATCCAACCAATCTTCATCAATTTCTTGATTCGTCGCGTCGTCTGGAGAGCTAGAACTTAGCTCCTTTAGAGCGGCTTTAGTAATAGCTTCTCGATTATATTGCTCCCTCAAAATTCTCGTTCCATAATAATCTACTGCGCGTTCAATGAGTTTTTCATCAGAACCAAATTTTTTTGCTGCTGCTTTAGCAGATTCAGTCGTAATTAATGACCGAGCGTTAGTCTTATCACGAATCGCTTGGGATTTAGACTCAAGCCACGTTGCCGGAACCTCTACTATTTCAGTTATTAGCCTATTGACAGCCTTAAAAAAGTTCTTCTTTACCACTGGAGGCAATGGAACACCATCAAGCTCAGTTATCATATTAACTAATGAGTGAGTAATTTCTGAAGTAGTATCAGGTTCCTTATCTAATTCACTAGACATAAGTTTTTGCTATTCGACAAATCAATTATACTCATCGTGCAATTAGCTGTGTAACTTTTTCTCTAGCATTGGTCAAAAAACCACTTCTAAATCAAATTACTTATGAGTGTTTTTACTTACAAATGTGTCTGTCATATGTCTGTTACCAATGGGTGTCAGGAACATGGATTTCATCGCTGGGTTAATCAACCAGGCGACTCTACCCCACACCCCAACGTCCACACCTCAAGAAGAAGACTGCGTAACTTTACACAGTCTTTCCGAAGATTTGGGATGCAAGACTTGACAAGGAAAACCTCTAGACTATTGATTGTCTGGCAACAACTCTCTGGCAATATCTCTTAGTCTTAAATTACCAGGGTTTTCATTACAGGCAGCATGAATTAAATTTCCGAGCCACCCCTGAGAGTCTGCTACTCGTATTAATTTAAAAACAATATCTTGTAAGCTGCCCTCACCAGCAACTGTTCCTAGATTTATATCTAATCCGT
>NZ_JBFPMW010000029.1:822-3058 GCF_045999855.1 Tolypothrix campylonemoides VB511288_2 | reverse complement strand
GAGAAGTCAGTATGTGTAATACAAACCTTACGGCTTATACTGAGCATTTGAGCTACTTCTTCCCACAGCATTGGGGCTGATTCTGTGATAACACGCCCTTGTCTTACACGACTACTTGCTGTGATTTTATGTGATTGTGTTGGAAGGAGAAGAAATTTTTCACTTTTAGTATTAAGTTGGATAAATACTTGCTCAGAATGAAAGCTAAAATCAGCTAATAATTGATGAGTGGCCGGTAACTGGTGATTACAAATATTTTGCAGAGCATTATTTACAACTGTCACAGTTGCACCATACCCTGTAATTTTAATTTCTTTTAATTCTTGCTCAGCTTTTGATTCATTTACTTTCGATGATGAGCTGTGGTTCACCTTGTTCATTTGTTGTTACTATAACAGTTTTATTAAATGGAAATTGTTCACTCCGCCTGAGCCGATAAGTCAATTTATACTCTTTAGGTATACTATTAATATCGGTCTCAGTAATTATGTCACGACTGCGGCGAAGAGTGCTTAATTGCCTTTCGGCTGGTCCAAACTCCACTTGCGGAACAATATTACTCATCTCCGGAAACTGTTCCCTTATAATTTCATTTTGAATACGATTTTTAACTGTTTCACTATCCATTTGAATTTTCCTCCAGTTGAAACCGTAACATTGGATCTCCCAGTAGTGTTAATCCTAAGATATTCTTTTTGTCTTGTGCACTATGAATTTGATAAAATTGCTTTGTTTCTTTAAGAGCATCACCAAAAGTTAAACCTTTGACTATAAGAGAGTGAATTAAAGTTTGAAAGATAGCATCTATTCCACTTTCCCCAGAGGGACCACTTTGAGGTAGAAAGGCTGCATAGCTTGTACCAGTGCAGCCAAAAAACGCAGATGCCCCCTGTTGAAGAGCGCAAAGAGCTAGACTGTTCATAGGTGTACGTCCATTGTGTATTGCAGAACCGTGGCACGCTTCGCATAATAAAATACTGTTGGTTAGTGGAATTTTATTAAATAACTCATGATTGATGAGTTCTGGTAGAAAATACATCAAAGTGATTTTGCCTGATGTTATCCGTCGCTCTCCATACCAAATAGCTTGGTCGTGCTCACCATGTAAGTTAAAAAATAGAATATTACTAGGTGCTGGAAAATAACTACTATTAATAACTTCAGTGACACCATTTACAAGATTTTTCTTCAACCCTAAAGGAGGAGATAGAAACAGTTGCTGATTATCTCGACTGATCCGAGCATAAGTTCTCCTAGAAGCAAGTTCCCATCTTTCAGTAGAAAATCCAATGTGGTTGTTGCTAATTGGCACACCCCCTTTCTGGTGAAGCTTTACAGAGCCTTGGATTTGGTTGACTAGGAGTTCTGCATTGTTACCGCCATCAGGCAAACGTCCTACTCCCATTACAGGCCAGTGATCCATTTTCCTTGTTTGAAAATCACTGTAGTAAGTGTCTGAAAAAATATGAAAATCTATGTCTCTATCTGGCGTATTATCAGATAAGCGATAAAAAGGAACTATATCATCTCCTCCTAGTAATAAGAGATACTTTGCTGAATATTTTTCGTATAGCGACCGAAGCTCAGCTTTAATTCTTTTTGGCTCTTCTTCACCCTTGTCAATTAATTCATCTATAAAAAATATGTCAGCTTGGAATTCCCCTACATTATATAAAGCTTCCAGATATTTATCTATTTCTTGTTTAATGGTTTGCCACCCTAACTCACCATATTTATTGATAAGTCGAGAACGATTAGTAACAACTAACTCCAATGTGATTTTACTCCTATAAGTTTTATGCATAACTTTAGGAACATTATCGTCTAATTGCTTGTAAATTTGTAGTTTTGTTACAAAAATGTAGCAATATAGTCAGTAAACCGAAAAGTTCTGCACTCGCTAAAAGGCGAAAATAGAAGGTTCTTGTCACTAAGTGCAGCCTATGGGCGTAAAAGTAGCGCAGAGATATTTTGCCGCCACGCAAAGCTTGAAAAGCTTGCTGTGAAAGAGTTACAGAAATTACAAATTCGGATGGAACTCCTACTGTTAAGGGACACTTACCTGCCAAAGCTATCAGGTTAAAGGGAAGCTATGGCGAAACAATGTCAGAAGGTGTCATTCCAGCACTGATATCGAAAGATGTTGCAGAAGTGGAAGAAGGAAATAAAACTGTGCCCTCAGAATTAATAGTTGACGGATGGAATATTTTCTCTCGTGTGAAGGCTTGTAATTTAT
>NZ_JBFPMW010000029.1:0-812 GCF_045999855.1 Tolypothrix campylonemoides VB511288_2 | reverse complement strand
GTACTAAGATACTGACACAACAAACTTTAAACCAACAAATCGAACTTGCTGTCCCTTTTTGTTATAAACAAGCTAGTGGTGCAGTATTCCACCTAAGAGCTGCACTCCGGGTCTGGAAATTCTTGCTATATATAGGTTTCGGCAATTTTTAAGCAAAATTATTACTTTGGTATAAACTTTGCGTGTCTATGGCTACAGGTAAACGAGTTCATAAACATACGATTTGTCTCCCTTTCGACTAACCCATATGCCATCTGGTGGCATGGAATCCTGTGTCTCCAAGGCGACTGCCCAAGGAACTCCAAGGATCTCAAACTCCGCATTCACGCATACCCAACCGTGTCCATTAACTTTCGTTACCCATAACTCGAGGTCTTCGCGCTTCCAAGCCGACTGACCGTGGAGTGGTTCGCAAGGATGAAAGCGATATACGGTATCGTCAATTCGGCGTTTGAACTCGAAGCTTCTGCGATTATTGGCAGACCTCATGGGTGCAACTCCTAAGCTATTAGAGGTTCAACAATGTGTATGCAAACTCTTATTGCAGACCAACACTGGTTTTGCTGCTGTTGATGGCTGCAAGTGTGATCGCATTTTAGAACGAATACCTCGCAAAGGTATTTCTCGGTCAAGGCTATGCCATTAAATTTTTTGATTGCGATTCAAGATAAGGCAAGGGTTTTCAGACCCGGAGTGCAGGTTTTTGGTCGGATCTCGGCTCCATACCGTGATCGCTCATAAAACTAAAACGCCAAAGAGCGCGTGATTTCTGGAGGCGTTTTATTTGAGTTATAAAGATTCATTTAGTTATT
>NZ_JBFPMW010000028.1:0-4678 GCF_045999855.1 Tolypothrix campylonemoides VB511288_2 | reverse complement strand
GATTACAACAGGCTTCATCTCGCAATGATGATGAGATGGCTTTGTTGAGCCTTGCCTATTTCGAGGGTTGTGCGTTCTTTGAACGACGCTCTCTAATAAAAAAAGACGAAATGCTACGAAACGTTTGGGAAAAGTTCCTTGCAGTTTCAACTGCTCCATCTCGTGCCATGTTTTCGCAATTCGTGTCGCATATTGATATTTTTGGTGAAGAATTGCGTCTCACCACGACTGCACCTACCATAATGCACCAAAACCTGATTTCGCCCAAGATTCAAGCGCATAAGCCCAAATTGCAAAATCTTATAGCGCAATACGGGTACTGGGTTGATGCTGTGACTTGTTATTGTACTGCTCAATCAAAATCGCCTAATGATATCCACAAGAGGACCAATCAGCAGCTTTTTGATAAGATGGGCTAATGAATTTGGTTGGCGATCACCGCGCTATGTGAGTTCGACTCCCTGCGCTCTTGTATCGCGTTATGAGCAGATCGGGATAGTCTCTAACAGAGAGTAACCCACCAGCGAAAAGACGCTGAATCTCTTGTGGTGACAAAACTTTAGCCTTCCCATGTCGGTCAATTTTTTTAATCTTCCTGTTGTTCTTATGTACGCCAAAGACCCTTTTTAACTAACTCCGGTAAATAGCTGAGGGCTTTTGAGAGGCTATGACTTTTTCCCAGAAAAAATGTAGCATCTTCATTTTTGATTTGTGGATGGTATTCTTTAATTGGTTTACTCCCACAAGCATTACCTGCTTCAGCCAGTTTAAACCTCTTTTTTAAAGTTGGGTCGTCCTCGTTATAAACATTTATTAAAGTTCCTTTTATTTTACCAGCTACATAGCCCCAATTTTTACTACTATCTCGACGTACAGCACCGCTCAAAAGAATGACATCTTCTAATAAATAATGATTTTGTGCCCAACTCTCCATTCCTTCATAAGCAACACGTGCGCCTAACGAATGAGCAATTAGACAAATATTTGGCTCTAGAATTTGAGATTCAATTAGACTCTGAAAATTGTTTGTACCAACAAACTTGGCACGACTTTTACATTTATGATAGTTTAAACCCATTGCACTATCAATGCTAGAAGCATCCCACCACAGTTGGTAAACAGAGTGGTGCCATCCTGCATTATTCAATGCTGACAGTAGAATGTCGCAACGCTCTTTATCTGCGCTTAAAAATCCATCTACAAACACTAAAGCTTTAGAGCTTCCTGCTGGACGTGAAAAAAGTCGAATTTCGGGGGAATCCATTTAAATATCCCTTTGTAAAATAATAGTCCTAATAACAGTATTCCCAGCATTTATCCTTTTTTATACATGACTACTACTGATGACCTCAGCGATTTTATTACCTTGTGAAATGCCATCTCACTCAAAGGTTCTCTACTGTAACAACCTTGGCGTAGATCTAGCCCACCTTGTGCGATCGCGCTTCCCACTCCACACCCAAAACCGTACAAAAGACTGGTATTCAGTGTAAAAAGATACGATTTTGAAATTTCGTGGTGTCCACGGTCTATAAGGCGCTGCAAGGGCTAGACATCCTTAAAATGATGTTTTATGCTTGAAGCAAAAACAAAGCGGCTTAGAGGCGACTCCAGAGGGCACCTTTTCCTCGCAACTTCTTTAAAATATTTGTATTTTTGAATTGGCGAAAATACAAATTTTGCCTATATAATTGCAACATCTACCAGGGCTATAGCTTAGCAACTTCTTCTAGCTATTTATAATTTTGAATTGGCGAAAATTTAAATTGTCACCAATATAACTATTTGCAAATAAGTAAATACAAATTGCCATCTTTTGAGGGAAGATTACTAGCATCACGAGTCGGGGGAGGGTCAAAGTGATTATTACCCTTGCTAGTTTTAAAGGAGGGGTCGCCAAAACAACCAGTGCTATACACCTCGCCTGCTATTTCTCTAAAAAAGGAAGCACATTATTAGTTGATGGCGATCCAAATCGTAGCGCCACTGGTTGGGCGAAAAGAGGGGAGTTACCTTTTAAAGTGGTGGATTTGTTGCAGGCGAGTATGCACAGCCGCAACTTTGAACACGTGGTCATAGACACAGCTGCCAGACCCAGCCGGGAAGATTTGGAAGCACTGGCGGACGGATGCAACCTTTTGGTACTGCCCACAACTCCAGATGCACTGGCAATGGATGCCTTGTTACAAACTGTGGATACGTTAAAAACTTTGGGGAGCGATCGCTATCGGGTGTTGCTCACAATGATTCCTCCAGCACCACGGCAGACGGGTCAGCAGGCAAGGGAGGCATTAGAGGCAGAGGGGATACCTTTATTCAAGCAAGGGATTAGGCGAAAAGCTGCTTACGAGAAAGCAGCGCTAGAAGGGCGACCTGTCTACGAAGTCAAAGACCGCAGCAGTAAGGTTGCCTGGTCCGAGTACCAAAAGGTAGGCTTGGAGATACTGCCATGAACAAGCCTAGCCCTTTTAAGAAGTTATTTGAAAACCGGGAAGAGCCGCAACCGGAAACGGAACAATCGGCTGAACCAGCAGCAAAGGAAGATGCACCGCAACCAACCCCAAAACCGGAACCAAAGAAGCGTGGTAGACCTGCAACTGGCAAGCGATCGGATGACGCATGGATTGGACGTACTTATTATGTGAAGCGTGAAACTGATTTGGATGTGGAGGAAGAATTGCTCAAGTTGCGGCGGCAGGGGATAGATATTGATAAAAGTGAATTAGTGGATTTTCTTATGAATGCCTGGGTGAAATGGAGAAAAGGTGAAAATATAGATTTACTTATTGACGAATTTTCGCCAAGACGAAATTCTAAAATAGACTGAAGTGTGGTTGAATGGCAGGATGACTTGTATTGCGCTAGTTTAGGTCAAAGGTGAAGAAGAGCGCTCGCTGAACAATTAAAAGCAGAGTCACAGCCGCGTCCTTTGATGCCACTGAGCATATATCTTGTATGCTGAAAGTTATTAAATAACTGATTAAAAATAACTTTCACTACTACTAGAGAGCAACGTAAATCAAAAGCAGAGGGGTATAGAGTGCTAGAAAAATCTCTCCCAAAATCCTGGTTTAAGCCTAGGGTTACTCTTGAGCAAATTCAGAAGCACTTTGAAGCTGGCAAGAAAGTGATACGAATTGCTTCAGGCTTCTTTACTGTAAGGGGATGGAACTTAATTCGTGGCTCTACTAAAGGTAAGCAAGTCAAAATTCTAGTAGGAATTGCTGAACCTGGTGAAGACAGAGCTCGAGCGGCGCTGGTCAGCGAGATTATGCACGATTTAGCGACTGGGTTAGAAGTAGACAGACGGCAAGCTGTAGCTGAACTGGTAGAGAGAATCGAATCAAATCGATTTCAAATGGTCGATGCGAGAGCAACAGACCATCACGGCAAGCTTTATTTAGTAGATAAGTGCGTCGCTATCGTCACCTCTGCTAACACGACTGGTAAAGGATTCATCGAGCAGATTGAAGCGGGCAATCTTCTTACAGATAAAGCAGAGGTCAAAAGTCTAGTACAGCAGTTCGACGAGTATTTTATTCAGGCGAAGGATTTAACCGACGAGTTACTCACAGCTCTTCGCCGCTGGCTACAGATGGCTTCCCCTTGGGATGTCTATCTAAAAACTCTGCTGGCGCTGGAAGACTTGAAGCCTACCAGACGTAGCTACAAAACTCCGACGACTTACCAAGTCGATATGATTGCTCAAGCTCTGCGACATATTCGGCGATACAGCGGTGCTATGGTAGTAGCTTCCACAGGTCTAGGTAAAACTGTCGTCGGTACTCACATCGCTCTGCAATTATTTGAAGCGAACGAAATCACTAATGTAATGGTGATAGCCCCAAAAGCAGTGAAGCAACTCTGGAAAGCAGAGCTTAGGGATGCTGGAATTCCTAATGATTTCTTCGTTCAACAGTCATTCGACAAAGAGAATCCTCGACAGGATACCAGTATTCTAGAGTTTGAAACAATTGCAGAGAAGAATGTATCTGAGCAATGGCTAATTATCATTGACGAGAGCCATTTCTTTAGGAATCGATTTAATAGCAAGAATCGAAGAGAGCGACGCGCATTTGCTAGAATTCTGTCGATGGTGAAGAATAAGAATTGCAAGGTACTACTTTTAACTGGCTCACCGTACTCTACAGATATTGAGAATTTGAACAATCAATTACTATTACTTCCTCATACCGCTGAAAGTAGAGCTTTGTTTGAAGAATGGGTTCCTAATTCACGAGCTTGGTACGTTAATGACACAGATGAATTCATTCATTTAGATGTTGTTTCTCAGTTAACAACTCCGTATGTCGCTAAACATTATGGTCAGAGAGATAATTCAGGGCTGTTCATTGCTTATGGTAATTCTAAGCGTTATATACCTGATATAACTCTACATCGAATCGATTTTCCTTTGCTGTTAGAAAGTGACATAACTAGAGCAATGAGTGAAAGATGTTTCACTCTAGATAGCGAGTGGATATTAATTAGCACGTCAGCAGAGAGACAGGTAAGAATAGCCTGGAGTAGTTCTCCTTGGGAACTCCGTGATGTCTTACAGTCCATCATTGACGGCTCTTATAATGGAACTTTTCTGCTCTCAAAAAAATCCCAACGTGCTATCTGTGAACCGATTCTACAGAAGCTAAAACAAATGAATTTCAAGGACGACATAAAA
>NZ_JBFPMW010000027.1:0-27468 GCF_045999855.1 Tolypothrix campylonemoides VB511288_2 | reverse complement strand
GGCAAGATTTATCCAATCTACTAACCGAAGGTATGAAAGAGGGCTAGAATATGGTTTAAAGCTCCTATGCCCAAAAGCATCATCAAACAATATTACGCAGGAGTCACCACGGAAAATACTGGTCACTATTTCTTTGTGTAATGCACCAGCTTTCTCACTTAAAGACAGCTTTTTTATATCTTCAAGTCCACTAATATTACTATTGTTAATTAAGGAAAAGTTAAGTAATGTATTCTGATGAAACAAGACAGGGATAAAACCTTTTTCAAAAAGCTTATCTACTAGTAAGCATGATAAAGATGTTTTACCAATCCAAGATAGCCCGTCTAATAAAATAACATCCTTTTTTTCCAGCAACATATTGATATCTATATGTGATGGTTTAACAAACTTATCAAAATCATTTCCTTTGAATTTTTCTAAAGTGATTTTAGTATTTTCTATAAAATCACTTTTTTGGCTTATTGGTGGAAATTCCTTTATATACCATGATAAAGCTGTAATCATGGCTTCTTTGCACATATTATAATGTTGTTTAAATTCTATATTTTTTTCACTTGAAGCAGATTTATAATGACTTCCTAAACATCCTAAGCCATACCAAAAACTTAGATAATGTTCAACTCCTTCTTTAAGTAGTCCAATTTTTTTTCCTGCCAGATGTTGAATTTTATTATTTATACCATCTCCAGGCATCTCATTGTCTTTCACCTTTGCTAAAACAACAAGATGTTCTACAAATCTCTCAAGTTCCATACGGAGGTTATATAACTTTGTAGCATAATCATTATCACCAATATTTTCATTTTCAATACATAACTTTAAACGTTGAATTAACCCAGCAGGAAATCTATCCATAGATATTACAAAAATTCTTCAACCACAATATTTGATATTTGTCATATTAATTACTATATTAACTAGATTCTCAAACTACTTCAGTAGTTTTTGTGTGTAAATAAATACTTTTTTGGCAAAACCTCAAAAAGCTCAATCCTTGCTATTTATGGAATAGACGGACATAGTGCTGCTAGGGGCGCTGTATAAGCGATTTTGAGGAGAGTAGTTGTTTATTCGGATGTATGTGATGAGATAATGTAAGACGTTAATGAAAAGATGCATTGTCATAAACGACTGTAGATGGACATAATAAGTATAAATACAGAAAATTCTATTACCTCTGTCGCCAGCGGGCTGCGATCGAGCAATGATTTTTTGGCGGAGTTGCAGCAGAAAGCGCAGACCACCCAGCGGGGGTATGCTGGCAACATAAAAATATTTTTTGAGTATTTCTTACAAAGGAAACCAACGCCAAAAGATATTGAAGAGTTTTGGGCACTTAACGGCGAGACGGCTAACGGATTAATCCTTAAGTTTAAAAATCATCTGGTGTCTGAGGGTAGAAAAGCAGCAACTATCAACCGTTATCTAGCTGCTATCAAATATCTCATTAAGGTGGGTCGCAATCTCAAGCGGTGTCAGTACCATTTTGATAGCGATCGCATTGAGTCTCTGAAAGTGACAAAGTACCGCGACACCAGAGGCGTGGGGGTGGATGAGTACAACAAAGTTTTTGATGTGATTGATACCACTTGCGCTAAGGGGAAGCGGGATTACGCCTTATTTTTGCTACTTTGGGCAAACGTCCTGCGTAGGGGAGAAGTGGCAAAGTTAACAGTGGGAGACTTTGATTATCACGAAAATACGTTGACTGTCTATGGCAAGGGTAAGGGCAATGATTCTACCAGAATTGACTTAAACTCTTTTGTTGCAGAAGCGATCGCTGACTGGTTGGGTTGCCGCACAAATCTAAAACCCAGCGATCCATTGTTTATTGCTTTGGACTTCCATAACTACGGTCATCAGCTCACAGGAGATGGAATCTACGCGATCGTGCGAAAGACTTGCGATCGGGCTGGGATAACCAAGCGGATGACACCACACAAAATTAGGCATTCGGGTATTACCGATGCTCTCGATCTGGCTCAGGGCGATTACCGCAAGGTGCAGCACCTCAGCCGTCACGCAGACCCAAGAACAATCCTGGTTTACGAGGACAACAAAAATCAGTACCAACTGGAGTTAACTAATAAATTAGCTGCTCGTGTTGGGAAAAAGCGGCGATCGTAATAATTAAATTATCCATCTCCAGGATTTAGAAGAACGAGTAAAACACACAAGCATACGCGGACGAAATTAAATTTTACGCGATCGGCTTTTCTCCATATTTTTGGGGGTAAATGAGCAATCGTACAGAAAGTTACGCTAAGGCTGTGACTCCTGCTGGATAAGCATTCTGTCAATCAATATTTTTGGCAATTCTCTTTGTACCAATTAACCTTTAGATTATTTGGTGCAGTAATTTAATACGGCACAGCAAGGGTTTGAAGCTTCTAAATTTCCGAGACTTCAAATGGTACAGTTTTATTCCTGGCGAGCGCAGTATTGAAAGTAGCTCATCAAGTCCTTAACGTAACTTTCAGTATCCTTTCAGTATCACTGCTCATTTCAGCCCATCTTCTAAATATTCGTTTTCTGGTTTTTCAAGAATGATTTAGGAATGCTATACCGAAGTGCAATCGTTTTTGTCTAATTTTTTAAGTACTAACCACAAATAATAAAGATTTAGTGAAGAGTATAAAATACAGTAATTCTTCAGAAGACATAGAAAGACAAGAGCAAGGATGATAAAAGTAGTTATAGGAATTGTATTGGCTTCTTGCTACGTATGATAAGAACTAAACCTTTGTAAGGTTAGCTCTTAGCTCATTCAGGTTTCACCAATCAAATACTAGTCTTATATAGCTAATAATTAGGAGTATTCGTGGTTTCATTTTATCCAGGATACAAAGCCAATGAACTTGCTGAAGCTGCAAAAAAGCGGTATGAAAGAGCAGTTGAAAATTTGAAAAGAGAAGAAAAAACAACGAATAAGTTAGCAGAAGATTATGGGCAGCTTCAACTCAATGTTATAAGAGGCACAATTAAACGTTTTGTTGACTTTTTAGAGCAAACTGGTAGAAAAGCTTCTGAAAGCGAGAAACGGCTTTTGGAAGGACTGGACTTTTCAGTTCAACAAATTAAAGAGTATAAAGCTGCGGCTATAGGAGCGGAACAGTATTTCACCGCTGGTGCTAAAGCGGCGGGAGCAGCAGCAGCAGGTTATGGTGGTGCTATTGGCGTTGCTACCTCGATTGGAGCAGCAAGTACTGGAACGGCTATCTCAAGTTTAAGTGGAGCAGCAGCTTGGAATGCAACTTTAGCGTGGTTTGGTGGTGGTGCGATCGCTGCGGGTGGTGGTGGAATGGCTGTTGGTGTTTGGGTGCTAGGTGGTATTACTGCTATTCCAGCTTTGGCTATTGGTGGCTTCTTTGCTGCCCGTGAAGGTGAGAAAGCCATGACAAAAGCAAGGGAGTATGAAGCTCAAGCCAACAAAGCTATTGCTGAAATTAACGCAGCAAAAGAGTATGCTAAAAAAATTCAACAGCGAATTACAGAGTTGAGAAGCGTATTTGAATCTATTAATACTTGTGCTGTTTCTAGCCTTAACGAACTTGAATCTCGACCTTTTGATTCCTCAAGAGATGCTGAAAAGTTTCAACAAGTAGCAACTCTAATGAGAGGACTTGTAGAAATTTTAAAAACTCCTGTTTTGAACAGCGAAGGGAAGATTAATGTTGGTACTGTCACCATTCTAGAAAAATATCGCATTTTACCAAGTAAATAAAGATGATACCCAAAGAAGTCCCTGTGGAAGTTGTTCATCCAGGCTCAGCAGCTGAATGCTTGCGCGATATTATTGAAGCCTATACTGAGTACAAAATAGTTGCAGAACAAGAGCAGACTAAAAGACGTGGTATAAAGGCTTGGGAAAAAACAACAATTGCTCAGATTAACGCTCAGCGTGATGCTTTATTAAAGTATATTGAACGCTCTTTTGATGAACGTGCTAATAACTTCCGCTTCCTATTTGAAAAAGTTGATCTAGCAATAGCCAATGGTGATAATAACCAATTAACTTTAGCCTTGCATTCAATTACAGAAATTGCAAAGTCTAGCCCGTTTAAAGACCTTGCTGATTTGACATCAGTAAGAGCAGCCCTTGATGATCCAGAGCATGAATGGGAGTTTTAAATACAATTCCCGTGAATGAAATTTATAGTTAAGGCTTTTTAACCATCAACCCGATCGCGTTAATCAGCCAATCACCAAGCGAGAAAATTTTCTCGCTTGGTTATCCGTTTGTAGTACGTTGTCGCGTAAGCGCTCTTACTTTATAACTAGCGGTATTTGAGGGAGAATAGTCAAAATGAATCTCTGGGAACCATCGCTCCCAGTGGCACTAATAAACCAATTAATCTGGCGCTGGGTCTACTTGCAACTCTAATGCTTCAGCTTCAAACTTTTCTATGCACCGTTTGAGCACACCCAACATAAATTCAATACTAAAGCCCATTATTGGGGGCGTACTATACAGCCAGCTTTGATATGTCGGTCTTTCTTTCCACTCGTATAACTTAAAGTCGTGCGTTCTCTTTCCTGGTCGCCCTTCATGGATGTAGGCATTTCGTATTTCCTTGTAAGCGATCGCACCATATCGGGAAAGAGTGAGCCATTGCTCAAGCACACTACGGTTCGTCTTAGGGTAACTTGCGAGGGTTTGACTGATGATATTATCCATAGTCAAATCATTTGAAATGGAGCGAGTTTGGCGTGACTCTATATCCATAATATTCGGGGTACGACGTTCTCCAATTGTGCTTAAGAATTCACATACATTCAATGGCAGCTTTATCCTCTCCCCCTTCGTTATGTTTATTTCAGTATCCCCCTGATCTATTCGGCTCCACACGTCTGGTAGTGAAACAAGCTGGAATACGTCACCACCATAACGTGCAAGAAACGCATCAAAAATAGTCCGTTTACCACTCTTGCTATACTCTTTCTTGCCAATACTTTTTGCCCACAAATTGGAAAGAGCGTCAAGAGCCCCCCACAGCAACAGGTTAGCTTCGTACCTTTGTTTGCTAAAGTCTAACTCACTGATGGATGCGTGTCGTTGTTTCCAGCAATCAAAGAAAGGCGTAATTTGCCATTGTAACTTTTCGTCCATACATTATACTGCTTGAGTCATGCTACCCCTAATTTTGACCTTCAGTCGGTCTCCTGACCATTCAGGAGACGATAATTACATTGTCAGTACAAAATAACTACAATGAAACAATTCTAGACAAAAATCTAGAAATCCAAGAACGCTTAGACGACCTTACCACCCGCCTTCAAGAATTAGAAGAACGGGTAAAACACATAAGCATACGCTCCCGCAACTAAGCGATCGGCTTTTCTCCATATTTTTCAAACAATAAATTCAATGCCTCCCCCAACAACGCCTGCACTGTGGTCTCGTTTTCCGCTGCCAGCCGTTTTAGTTGGATAGCAACTGCAGGATCGAAATGCGCTGCGATCGTCCTCTTCCCCTGGCGACTTGGCGGTATAGGATATCTATTGTCTTCTGGTTGTTCTTGCTTGTGCTCCTCCTCAACTACCTTTAGAGGTTTTGGCTCCTCTTTAGCTTTATTCAGTGCATTCCCTAATTTCGTAGTTTTTTTAGCTGCTGCCATAATTCATCACACACTTACACCTGTGTACACGTCCACTTGTACAATTCTAAAATTTCCTTTGCTGCTTTGCCCTTTGGCTCGTATTCAAGCGCCGTTAAGCCATCCGTGAGCGATCGCACAAACGCAGAACGATGCCCAATCTTCACTGGGGCAACAGGAATTTTATAATTGGCGATCGCCTCCTCTGCTTCATCTCCCAGTGACCCCTGTGATGGCACGGCATTTAAAACCACAGCTGCCACTAAAGTTTTTTTAGCGAGTTTAATAAGGTCAACCGTGTCATCAATTGCCCTTAAATCTAAAATTGTGGGACGGCAGGGAATCAAAATTAAATTAGCTGCACGAATTGCTGCAAGAGCTGCTGTTTCTGCGTGGGGAGATGTGTCAATAAAAACTAAATCCGCACCTTCATCTTTGGCTGCTGACAAAACTTTATCCAATCGTGATGCCTGAGCGGATACCACAACCGGAGTTTCTGATTCTCGTGAATCAGACCATTTTGCACATGATGCTTGTGGATCTAAATCGACAATTGCTACTTCCCTACCATCAATAACTGCTGCCACAGCAAGGTGGATTGCTAAAGTAGATTTCCCCGAACCTCCCTTCCTCGATACGATTGCGATTGTTTTCATAGGTGGATACCAATATCACACATACACAGTTGTACCTCTATACGTCTCCACGTGTCCACATTTGTACACCATATACGCCGGACTCACAGACACTCTCGGACTAACTGAATCCCTATTAGGGCTTGAAACGAAGTGTCAAGAAATGTATCTGCGGCTAAAGCCGCAGATAGAGTTGCGATCCAACTGAACGAGCTGGACACGCGGTATATCAATACGGGTCACTTTTTGAGGTATTCTGATGAAATTGAAACTCTGGAAATCCCTCGGGAGAGTGACTTTTTATCTCGCGATCCTGAAGGTGGATCTTCTTCAATCATTTGTTGTGCCTTATGTGGATTGTAGCTTTGGGATTGAGTTTGCTGCTGCCTGGTGGTAACTGTGGTAGTTGAACTGTTTTGAAGGTTTAGCGGCATCTGGTTCACTGGAGGTTGATCTGGTCTTATGACAAGCACCGCAAACCCAAAGAACATAGCCGCGATCGCTACTAAAGCTACATTGTTACTAGTTTCTTTACTGGTAGTAGCTACCAAATGCTGCAACAATTGCATAAACTGTTGCTCAGAAGAAATACCAAATTGACCTGTCCTTCTAAACTTGGGTGTAGATGCAGGACTTGGCTTATGATGGGAGTTGCGGGAGGTTTGCTGTTTATTAGACATTAGCTGACTTTCCGTGTACGTTGATTTTTCAAACCGCTCGCGTAAGGTTGATGAGCGGTTTTTGTATGTCATCATTATGTCAATCGCTCCCAATCCTTGTGGCAAGCGTAAAGTCAGCCAAGAGTAGGAAAAAAGTCAGGTAGAATCAGGGATAGTTAGATTGCTAAACTCAAGCTTAGTTGACTATGGATTCACAGGATGCCTTGAAAGTTGCTGATGATGCGGTATTTAATAGTACAAGAAGACGTTTAACCAACGTACACAAGGCGGTTCTTCAAGGCTCCTTAGAAGGGAAAACATATCAACAAATTATTGGTTACAGTGAATCCACCCTCAAAACTGAAAGTTCAAAATTATGGAAACTCCTTTCAGAAGTATTAGGTGAAAAGGTTACAAAAAATAATTGTCGAGACGTATTAGAGCGATACCGACGTAATTTGTACTATACCGAAGAAAACCCCGCACCTTCAGCAAAACCAGTCAGCCCAATTAGTAATATAGATGCTCTGGTGCAAGAGGTAAGAGAAAAGGTAATACCTTACTACAAGAAACGGTACGGCATTCTCAAAGTTTTGGGAATGCGTGAACCAGTAAAACTGGAATCGGTCTACACAGCCGTTCAATTTTTAAATGATGAAGCTATCCGTAGTTTTGAATCTCTTGAAAATTTAGAAAATTTCTATCGCCAAGCTAGTAATCGCAGGTTTCAATCTCAACAGAAAGGTAAACAAGAAGGAATTAAAGTTGCTAATGATAAGCAATATCTGATGGTGCTTGGTGGTCCTGGGGCTGGCAAGTCCACATTTCTGAGAAAGATGGGACTAGAAGCACTCAAAGGTAAAGAAGGGAAATTTGAACACACCTGTATCCCAGTTTTTATTGAATTAAAAACCTTTACATCTAGTCATATTGATATTGAAAAAATTATTGCTGAAGAGTTTCGTCTTTGCGACTTTCCATCAGCCGATGAATTTACAGACAGAGCATTAAAAGAAGGGAAATTACTTATTCTGCTAGATGGATTAGATGAAGTCCCGACCAAAAACTTAAATGATGTTATTGATAGAATTGAAAAGTTTGTTATTAAATACAATAAAAATCGCTTTATTGCCTCGTGTCGCACTGCGGCTTACCGCAGTAGGTTCAGCTACTTTAGCGACGTAGGAATGGCAGATTTTGATGATGACCAAATTCGGCAATTTATTTATAATTGGTTTCATTCAGAAGCAGATAAACAAGCAAAGACAGGAGAGAAATGTTGGGAGTTACTACAAAAAATAGAAAATTCCGCTGCTAAAGAGTTAGCCCACACACCTTTATTGCTGACATTTCTCTGTTTAGTATACGACCGTTCCCAAAACTTTCCCAATAATCGGAGTTTTCTTTACAGTAAGGCACTGCGGATATTGCTAGAAGAATGGGCATCAGAAAAGCGAATTCTTCGAGATGAAATTTATCAAGGTCTGCACACAGAACTAGAAGAAACCTTGCTATCGGAGATTGCGTATAAAGGTTTTAACTCTGATAGGCTCTTCTTTTCTCAACGTGATATTGTTGAACAAATCAAAGAATTTTTAGCAAGTAATTTGAATGCACCTCAACAATTAAATGGTGAAGCAGTTTTGAATGCAATCGCTATTCAACAAGGGATTTTGGTAGAACGAGCAGAGAATATATTTTCTTTCTCTCATCTGACACTACAAGAATATTTAACAGCACAATATATTTATGACCATCGCCTAATTGAGAAATTAATTACCGAACACCTGATAAATAAACGTTGGAAGGAAGTGTTTTTACTCGTTTCTGGTTTAATGCGTCATGGCGCAGATGATTTGTTGTTGTTGATGGAAAAGAAATCCCAAGAGTACATCATCAACACGCCGAAGTTACAAGCTTTATTAAACTGGGCAGAACAGGCAACAACTGGATCTACTGGGGATTTAAAATCTGTGACTAAACGCGCAATTGCGATCGCGAGCACCTACGCTATCGCCTACGCCAACGCTATCACCATCACCAACGCCTACGCCGAAGCCGAAGCCTACGCCGAACTCGAAGCCATCACCTACGCCGATGCCAACGCCATCGCCATCGCCAACACCATCGCCTCTTACGCCATTGCCAACGCCATTGCCAACACCGATGCCAACGCCAACGCCGAAGCCGAAGCCTACGCCGAAGCCATCACCATCGCCAACACCATCGCCAACGCCAACGCCAACGCCAACGCCAACACCGATGCCATTGCCAACACCGATGCCATCGCCTACGTCTACGCCGAAGCCATCGCCAAAGCTACTATATACACTCGTAAACTTGAAGAATTAACAATCTTTAATAACGTTAATTTTACTACAATAATTGACAAACTTAACAAATTGAAAACCAAAATTCCCGATAAAAAGCAACCGCTAAAAGTGCATGAGACATTTCTTCAGCACCTCCAACAAACTTTATTCAATGCTTTTAATCTCAGCCCAGACATAATTAATTTATCCCTAGAAGAGGCAAAAGCACTAGAAAATTATCTCTACGCTAATCACCTGCTCATTCAATGTAAACAAGCATCTATGCGGGTATCGCCCACAACCTGGGAATTGATTGAAAAGCGGATGTTGTTGGCTCCTAGTGCGTAAATCCATACTAGTTGCGATCTGCCCGAAAGGCAGGAGCGAAGCTATCGCACAAGATTGATTTTCGAGAAGCCATACATACTTACAAAGCTTTTTCTTGTGCAATAGCGATCGCCCCTCAGAATTGGTGAGGTTTTTGAAGTAAGACCAACGAGGCATTGAGCCGAGATACGCGGCTCAACCTCTTAATGTTGTTTTGGGTATAAATTCAAGTATAGAAATTCAAGAACGTTTAGACGGCATTACCAACCGTCTTCAGGAATTAGAAGAACGGGTAAAACACATAAGCATACGCTCCCGCAACTAAGCGATCGGCTTTTCTCCATATTTTTCAAACAATAAATTCAATGCTTCCCCCAGCAACGCCTGCACTGTTGTTTCGTTTTCCGCTGCCAGCCGTTTTAGTTGGATAGCAACTGTAGGATCGAGCAGGTGCTGCGATCGTCCTCTTCCCCTAGCGACTTGGCGGTACAGGATATTTATTGAGGAAGACATTGCCAAAAAAAGAATCCTGGATAAACATTCCCATCAGCGATCGCTATGTCCGCACTCTCCTAAAAGAGATAGGGGACAAGAAGGGGATTAAGTTCTCACCCCACTTCCTACGTCATTCGCACGCCACTAATGCCAAGGTCAACGGCGCGTCTGATACTGACCTTATGCGACAGTTGGGGCATACCCCTGCCACGATGACCAACCGCTACATCAAAATGGCTGCCAGTAAAGGGACTGGTTACGTTCTTAGAAAATAATCGCTCTTGGGTCAATCGCCACCCTACCACTGGCACTTTGTCGGCAAGCCTTGACTTTCAATACATAAGTTCTTTGCGCTTATTCCTAATAATAATGTAGGGGTTGTTTGCGTAAATAAATGTGGTATAGAGTCTGTATCAAAAATGTAAATGTAGTTATTCTCCTTACCTAGCCATGCCAATAGACTACTCAGGACAAAATCTTAGAGGGCGAAATTTTAAAGGTCTTGACCTTGTAGGGGCGAACTTTAGCTATGCAGATATCCGAAGCGCTGATTTTACTGGTGCTATCCTTAGAGGTGCAAACTTTAGTCATGCTAAAGCTGGTTTGCAAAAGCGGTGGGCAGCGTTCTTGGTGCTTGTTTCGTGGTTAATATCTGGATTGGCAGGATTTTTATCGGCTTTTGTTGGATCGCTAATAAGTTATATATTTGAGAGTTCAAGTTTAGAAAATCGAGTTTCAGGTTGGGCTGCTTTGATAGCAGTCATTGTTGTCTTTATAGTTATAATTCGCCAAGGGGTAAATTCAGTCATCGCCGGAGCCGTCGCCTTCGCCTTCGCCTTCGCCGGAGCCGTCGCCTTCGCCTTCGCCTTCGCCTTCGCCGGAGCCGTCGCCTTCGCCTTCGCCTTCGCCGGAGCCTTCGTATTGCTAAGTATTTATATTAGTAGGCGATCGCTTAAAGGAGACCCAAAGTATGCCCTTATTCGCGACATCGCGATCGCTTTTGCAGCTTTTAAAGGAACAAGCTTCCGCAGTGCAGATTTAACCGATGCTAATTTTACAGAAGCTACACTCAAAAGTACGGATTTTAGAAAAGCTATTCTAACTCGTACAAGCTTCCACAAAACCAAGAAACTCGACCGTGTTAGACCTGGTTCAACCTACCTTCAGAAGTTACAGATATGCCAAGTACTGGTTACTGGACTTGGAACGGATAAGAATTTTGACAGAATAGACTTACGAGGGGTCAATTTTAAAAATGCTCACCTAGTAGATGCCAGTTTTATAGGTGCGGATTTAAGTGGAGCTAACTTACAAGATGCTGATTTATCCAGAGCAAAGCTACAGCAAACTCAATTAGACGGAACCGATTTTACAGGCGCTACTCTCACTGGGGCATATATTCAAGATTGGAACATCACCAGCGATACCAAGTTTGATGGAGTGCAGTGTCAATACGTCTATATGCGATTACCCACTAAAGAAAATCCCGACCCCATGCGTAAACCGGATAATAATAAAGAGGTGTTTGGCGATGGGGAGTTTGGAGATTTTATCAAACCCATTTTTGACACCCTCGACCTTTACCACAATCAAGGCGTTGACCCCCGTGCGATCGCGATTTCATTTAAGCAGTTAACTGAGAATCATCCAGAAGCAGAACTACGAATTGTGGGGATGGAAGTGAGAGGAGAAGACAAATTTTTAATCAAAGCAAAAACTGCACCTCAAACTGATAAGTCAGAACTCAGCGCTGAATATTTTGAGACTTATAATCAACTCAAGGGCTTACCAGAGCAAGAATTGAGATTACTTTTAGCAGAGAAAGAGAAAGATAGCAGAATTCGTCGTTTAGAGAATATGGTACAAACAGCGCTAGAAGGCTCTGAAATCCACGAAGTGAGAACAATTCTCTTTTTAGCAGCTAACCCAAATACCACCTCGCGTTTACGACTAGATGAAGAAAACCGACAAATTGAGATAGGATTGCAACGTGCTAAGAAAAGAGAACAATTTGATCTCAAGCAACGGTGGGCTGTACGCGTGCGTGATGTGTCCCAAGCGCTACTCGATTTTAAACCACAAATCGTTCACTTTAGCGGTCATGGTTCTCTTGATGATGGTCTAGCACTTGAAGACGAAACAGGAAACGTGCGATTGGTAGACACACAGGCGCTGGCTAAATTGTTCAAGTTGTTTACAAATAATGTTGAATGTGTTGTCCTCAATGCCTGTTACTCGGAAGTTCAAGCAGAAGCAATTGTTAAACATATCCCCTACGTTATTGGCATGGACAAAGAGATTGGCGATCGAGCGAGCATTGAATTTGCCGTTGGTTTTTATGCTGCTTTGGGGGCTGGAGAATCCATTGAGTTTGCTTACGAATTTGGTTGTAATGCTGTTGAATTGGCTGGATTCACAGAACATTTGACTCCCGTGCTGAAGAAGAAGCATTCTTGAGGGTCTCAGTAGGGTGCCTGCTTTTGCGCTCAAAATTAAGTGATACAACAATAACTTCGCCCCCAAAGGCTGTGAAACATTCTGCAAAGCGGTTTGTTGGGCAAGCGATCGCTCTGTCGGTGCTCAACGCCTGGTGGCATCTAAGGTAAGGACACGGCGATTGCCGAAAACTTTATCAGAGAATAACTCTGAACCGATATTACAATTACCTTTGAAAAAATGGCACTTTTGCTTAAAGATTTACAACATTAATTGAAGGTGTACAAGAATTTCCTAATAGACGAGAACGGTTCTACTAATTTAGGTTTCAGGGCAATTGTCCTGAATTTTGGCATCGACTGTAAGTGAAATGATGCCTCTCCCAATTCGCTCCACAAGTTCTGAGCGGCTAATGTCCAGTGATTCTGCGATCTTGTCTAACCCTTGGACTGCTGTAGGTGTAAGAGAGAGGGTCTGCTTTGTTTTCACTTCATCGTAAATTTCTGGCTGCCCTCGCTTGCTCTTGAGTCCCTTCCGAGCTTTCTTTCGCTGCCAAGACGGCGGCGGGACATCTGGGATATGTACAAATGTTCGATTGCAATGTTTGCACAACCACCGTTGGTTTCCATGACGGTCTTTGCCGTGCCGGATAATTTGGCTGGATTCCTGGAAGTGATAGTTGCAATCAGGATTTGGGCAAGTAATTTTCTGCGTCACCAGGTTTTCAACTTAAGATTATTACTTTGATTATCCACCAACACAGAAACAAAATTTGAGTTGGTGATTCGACAACAATAGGTGTTGGCAGGACTTTATTATGATTTATATCCCTAAATCTAGCTAGTAAATAATTCCTTTAACCTAATAAGAATAAAAATTTTATTTATCAGATTCGAGGAATTAAAGACAACAGAAAACCAGGCTAGACAATAGTTATAGCCTTTTTTTAAAAAAATACTTTTCAGTTGCGGAATTTTGACCTTTCCGAAATTTACAAGGAAAAATCTAATAAGTATTGTGTGTTGTTTCTAAAAATAGTAATATTGTTTTAGAGAAATTTAGCTAGTTATTATTAGCTAATAACGAGTTTGAAAAAATCAGCCATTTATTTATTTGCCGTATCTCAGTATGGAGCCACAAACAATTTCTGAAGCCTTACACCTCTACCGCGAGCATCTGTATAAGGTCAAGCCGAAGAGTGCAAAGGATATTTACAACCTAACTGTAACCTCACTTTCCCGATATACCCTACCCGCTTGGGGACATCCTACTCCTAAAGGTCGCAAGCCAACAAACGCAGAAAAAGCTGTCTTGGCTCAAGTGTTAGATAGCACGCCTGTAAAAAAGCTTGCTAATGCTTTAGATACTCAAGAAAAAGTGTTTGAAGCTGTTGGAGCAACTGACTCACAGCGCTATACCTACCGCTCCAAGCTCAAAGATTTTACAGATTGGCTAAAACAGCAAGGCTGGTTGTATAAAGGTAAAAAAGCCAAAAAGAACCATGCCCCTAGAATTTTTCATGGACATGGTAGAAGTGCTGCTAAGCGAGTTACGACTAAAGATAGGTTACCCAACTATGGATTAAAACGTGAGGAAGCATCAGCAGAACTCAAAGCTGAGATCGAAAAATTTCATGACTTCATGACTAAGACTCGTTATCCAGGGCGACCAATTGAACCATTAAAGCCAAGTGTAGCGAAAGATTACATAAAAATTTTGTACAGAATTCTGGGATGGTTTGTGAAGGCTGGAAGGGTGGGATCTATTAGCGATCTTTCTCTCAATAAGTTAGTCCCCAAGGTTCAGATCAAACGAGCCAAAAATCAAGAAGAAGCTAAAGCTAAAGCAGAAGAAGCAGCAACGTATTTAGATGAATGGATTTGTGAGTTCCTTGACTTTCTTGAAGTTGAGCGAGGTGCTAGTGCTAATGGTTTGATGTCTGGCATTGCACCAATTAATGTTCTAATAAAGTTCCAATATTACTCCGAGTCAAATGATAAAGAACTTAGAGATATCCCTGCAATGGAGGTAATTCGCAGACACTTGAATGAAATTCGGGAAAAACAAAAAACACAAAAACCAGTAGTAGACAATAGTGCCAAATGGCTGAATATGCCCGAAGTATTCACGAAGATAGTTGAGCCGCTTCGACTAGAATGCGCTTACAGGGTTAATAATCACGGAGTTCGTACTGATAATGCCATTGCCGCTAGTTTTCAACGCTTTTTGATGTTAGGCTTTTTAACATTTATTCCTCCCAGGAGACAGCAAGAGTGGCGAGAAGTAAAGGTAGGTCTAAGTTGCTTGCTGACAAATAAGCCAAACATACTTGCTTCAAAACAGTTCATACATCCTCTGCCTGAAAATAGAGATAAAGATAATTCTCACGGCTACTTATACAAGGATGTGGACGGTAAGTGGTACAAAGATACAACACCAGAAAGTTACAAAACTGGGGACACATACGGGCATCAAAAGCTTGAAATTCCTAATGTCGTTTTTAAACAAGACGGTAAGTGTTTCTATGATTACTTGGAAGGGTTCTTGTATGGTTATTTCCGAGATCCAAAAGGAAATTGGGTGAGTGGGGGGCAAGTAGTAAGCAGTCAGGTGGCGCTCAAAAACGGACAATGGCACAATTTACGAATGGAATTTAACCCCAGCCACAACTTTTTCTTTGTGCAGTCAAAAAAAGGCTGTCCTTTAACCATGAAGGATTTTGCATATGTAATTCGAGCGGCTGCTCATAGGCTAACCGGACAGCTTTTAACCCCTCATCTTCTGAGGAATATTTATGCTACTTGGTTTTTAGATAATGGCTATACAGAAGACCGGATTGAGTCACTGGCTTATGCGATGGCTCACAGTCCCCAAGTGTTACGTCAAATTTATGATGAGCGTGGTTCTCAGCAAAAGAGCCGCCCCATAAACGAAGAAATGGAGATACTTGTTGACACTTTCATAAATGGCGAATCACTGTCTAAAGTAACTAGGTTTGGGAATAGTAACTTGAGGGCAGATGTGGAATTCTTGCAGAAAGATAAGGAACGCCTGGAAAAACTTTTATCTATCCTCACTCCCGAACAGAAGGCGGCAATGGGGTTAGATAAATAATTAATTAACAATAGAGTTGCTTGAAAACATGACCGACAACGAAACATACCGCCACTTTCAAGAAATCCACGATCGCTATACCAAATTAGGCTGGCTTCCGCGAAAGGATTTGCTATGGCTGTTTGAGGTGTTGCAGCACATGCTAGAGCAGAAGGAAAACTGAGTTGGGAGCGCGATCTGCAAGGAGCGAAGCTATCGCTCCCCAGTCACCCAACCGCAAACCAAACGAAAGCGAATGAATCCGCCGCAGGTCATGCCTGCGAAAATCGGCAGCGGAGAGTTTTTTTAGGAGCATTATATCACAATTGCTTCCTTGAAGGACGCTATGCGATCGCCGTCTGGTGTTGCAACAGTTATAAAGCCGTTCTTGCTGTTGTAACTGGTCATCTCTCCACTGAATTTGACCTCGCCTGTTAACTGGCTACGCACCTCAATCTGACAGCCAACAAACGGGGCTATGTCGCCTCCTGTTTCCTCAACCATCAGTAAAGAGATTGCTTCGTCCTGTTGGTCCGGCTGGGGCTGTGCTTGGAATTGTAAATAGTTCTCTTTCTCTTCAGAGCGAGCCTTTATCTCAGTAGGAGAAACTGTACTTGTATCTTGCGATTCATTGCACCCAGGTGGTTCGCCTCCCCCCCCCCTCTCTTGTGGGCTTGAGTTGTCTAATATCTCCTGAACGCTATATCCATTAATGGTTTTGGCGTTTTCATTAGACATGGGTTCAGTAGACTGTCTACTATCTGTCGAATAATTGTCTACTATCTGTCTACTAGACCCTAATTCTTCTACAGTAATGGTTTCAGAGATTTTAGTAGACATTTTTAGTGGTAGGGGAGGGGAGGGGGGGGGTGTCTGACCGTGAACTAGCCCGTAGACCTTACGTCTTGTATCAATTTTACAAGGACGCTTAAAGGCAATACCCCTTTGAACAAGTCGATCCAGCGCTTTATAAACCGATTGCTTACCATAGCCCACGGCTGAGATAATTTCTTCTGCGCTAAACCTTTTATCGGGATCTGAGTTGAAAAACTCAATGATGCGATCGCCGATAGTTTTGTGGGTTCCTTCTTCAGAGTCACCTGAGATCGCTTCCCAACGACCATTGGGGGCATCAAGGGTTAATTGCAAGGTCAGGGGTGATGCACCTCTGATTTTGGGTGTAGTGAAACTTCTTACCTCAGATTTCCCATCACCCTCTAACAGCCAAACAACGCTTGCAGCTGCGGCAATAGCAGTACTACCCCTAAGCTTGCCTACCCCTGTCTGCTCTTTGGATTTTGTAGTATGGTGAATCAACAGTCCGGCAGCGTTGTAGCGATTTAACAATGCTTCTAGGGCTACTATTGACCGCCTTGCCTGTGCGGAATTTTCGTCAAAAGTGGCGTCTTTGTGGATCGACGCAAAGCTATCAATTACTACTAAAGCGGGACGGGTATCAGCGATCGATTCCTCTAGGGCATTCATTTGGCTGATATCCCAGTCAAGCAATACGGACCACGCATCACTGCCAAAAATCCCACGATTAACCATTTTGTCTTGAACAAATGCGGGCAATTCATCAGAAGCAACAAACAACACCGAACCCGTAGTAGTGGGAGCTTCCCCTAGAAATGATTCCCCAAATAAGACGGCAGCAGCTGCGTCATAAGCCAGCGTTGTTTTACCTACCCCAGGGGAACCACCCAGTACCGTTAGCCCCTTAGAAGGCAGTAAACCGGGTATCAGCCACGTCAACCCCTCTGGCTCAAGAGCGCGAAATTCCGATGCTCCAAATCTCTTGGCTTTTGGAGTGCGGTTAGCTGTTTCTAAGGTGCTTAGTAATTGGTCTATATCCCTGCCAGATATCGAAAATTTGCCACAAAGCTCGTTGCGCTTGAACGTCCTAGCAATTGGATCTTCTTCTTTAAGAAGTGCAAGCAACTCCAGTTTCAACAGTTCAGCTTTGCTTGTTGGCAGGTCTTTACCTTGCCTTCGCGCAACTTCCCGCCTAAATTCTTCTTCAAGCTTGCTCATCAGCTTATTCCAGTCATAAGAACTTTCTTTACACCTTGTTCTGAGTGTACCCAGTTCTATTGACCTTTGCGGATCGCTTAGTAGTGCGATCGCGGTATACGCCACATCAGATGCTTCTTGTAAAGTTAGTAGATTCTCATTGTTCCTTTCTGCCCAATCTTTGTAGCTAAGAGAAAATTCAATAATTAGCTTCATTAGCTCTGCCGCTGCCGTCATATTGCCTGCTATATTTGCCAGTTGATAGCAGGTGGCTAGACTATATACCCTTGCTTCATACCCGGCAGCCCGAATATGCCACGCCACAGCTTTAATCACTGCCTCTGGAGTTCCCTTCTCTACAAGTATGTAGTGATAGCCATCGGGAATGTCGCTAGATACGTCTTTGTATTCTGCTAAGTGGAAATATTTATTCAAACATTGAGCTTCAATTATGTCTTTTACCCAGAGGATGGGCACTGCTGTTCGAGTACGGTTTACCTGGGGAGTAGTACTAACTGCTACAACCATTACCACACACCCCCTTTATTCGCGATGGCGTTACGTCCGCTGGTAGCGATCTGCCCATAGGGCAGGAGCGAAGCTATCGCATTCAAAAAATTTTCAAACCGGGGCGATGCAGCGAAACGTGGGCGATCGCCTTCCAGATTTTCAACAAATTGGCTGAGGAAGTAGAGCACAATGTCTTTGGCGGTTTTTTTGAAACGCATTTTTTCGTCCTTATAGGTGAAAATCCGCCTCTTTCTTTTTTGTTTACACCCCTAATTTGTCAAAAGCTCAAAACATTTCAAACCTCGTAAAAATAATCAGTAAAAATAACCTGATTATATGTATGCATTGCTACTGTAATGTCAGCATTCTTGTCCTTTTTAGGACAATTCTACTTTTGGCAGTAGTATGATGAGGTTATAAATATTTTTTTGTTGTTTTGTTCGCTTCTGCTAAAGGTGCCGTAAGAGCCTAGAGGCAGAGGCTCTTTTTTTAGTCTCCGATGTACTAAGGTTCTATGTAAAGTTGGGACTACCCCCTAATGGAAAAGAACTAATCATAAGATTACGTCTAAAAGCTACCAATATCTACTTTAGATCAATTAAGATTTTTATCTGCGTCGCAACGACGCAGATAGAAAGTGGTTGTAAAGTGGTACGATAGGATTCCTTTATGTCCTTTAAGTTTGGTGATTGAATGTTATAAGTCCCATCACCGTCTTGGGTTGAAGGAGATCTCCAATAAAACTCCAATACTGAAATCTTGGTTATGAACTTCTAGCATATGTCTACACCCAAGATGGTGCTGTGTGCTTTAGTAGCTTGGATGGTCAACGTTTCCCTTCCCATCATTAATTGAAAGTCAGTACCCAAAAAACTAAGGGGTTCCATTAGATTGCTCCTTCTTTTTGTATGGATTAGGCGGAAAGCTTTTATCTCTTAGCTCGATTACATACTCTTCATCTAAATCTAAGTTGTGAGCTACCTTAGCCAAATCCGAAGCATTAGGTTTTTCTTCCCTAAGTAGTACCTCTAATCGTTCGGTTTTGATACAGCCCATATCTAAAAGCTTTTGAGAATTTTGCTTTACTAGTTCAGCTATATTTTTAATTTGGCTTTTCTGTTGGTACTTCCTTGCGGTATTTCTCGATTAATTCATATAGTGCATGTAGCTTCTCTGGCTCAATGTCAAGTATTCGACTTAGCAGGGAAAAAGAAACGTTACTCCTCTCGCGATCACTAGACAACAAGTCAAAAAACTTCTTGATTTGAGCTAATTCTTCAGATGTGATACCTGCAAGATGTGAGGTAATGCCCTCTCCAGGATTGGGAGATGAAGGGATTAACCCTTTTTCGCGATCGCGGCGAATCGCAACCGCACATCTTTCTAATATGTTGCTAACTGTCCGTCCTTCCGCCGCCGCCCACCCCTCCAAGTATTCTTTAAGGTCTTGATCACAAATAAACATTACTCTCGGTCTACCTTTTCTTGATTTTGCCATGCTCTCATCTAGTGTCACCTGCCTGTATCCAGCTTATACCCCGTCAACTTGCGACATAGCAATTGTAAAGTTCTGTAAACCACAGATACTACCCGTTGACACTAGATGAGACTAGACACTACTATAGCAGGTGTGACGCAAAACGACTAAAGCAATCTGTAAAGCGCACAGCGCTATCTAATATGATTGCAATGCTTATAGCGCCTACAACCAAAATTCTTCATTTTTTGATAGTTGCAAATACAAAAGCGATGGGCTTCTCATCGCTCCCTGAACCATGAAAATTTCATCCCCTCACATCGAAAGAAATCCCAGCAGAATACGGGGGGAACGGATAGAAACGACATCCTAGACGTGGACAACTGCTGGCGGTAGTGAGGTTTCTTCTCTTGATTAGCAACAGCCTTGTCTATATAGATGCGGCTGCTACCAGTTCTAGAGGGATAAACCATGCACACAATTTGCTGCGATATCGGCAACTACAGCACCCTAATCAGCACTGTCACAGGACGCACTGCCAGCCCAATTCTGAAAATGCGATCGCTTGTCCTCAACGTTACCCACAACTCAGAAGTGAGAGAGGGAGTTCACAACGCATTAAACCCCTTAGTAGTGGTCAATCACAAACACTACAAATTGGGAAGACAAGCGGGCTTGTTTCACGGGCATTTGTCGGCAGCAGAAGCTGGTAAATCTCGATCTGATATCGCGTTACCTTTGTTGCTAGCAGCAACTCCACAAGATTTTGAGGGTGAAGTCAAGCTGTTAGTGCCTAGACGAGACGAAACATCAGAAAAGCTTTTACGATCTGCAATTGTTGGAACTCATGAATTTTGCGTCAATGGTCGGGATGTGATCGCAAACTTTACAAGCGTAAATTTCTACGAAGAAACGAAATCCGCTGCCAAGTTTGCTTTTGAAAGTGGTGCTATAGCCCCCAACGATGTTTGTTTGTGCGTCGATATAGGTGGTGGAACCTTTAACGCTACTGTTTGCGCCTACGATGATGACATTTTCAACACCAGATTTTACAAATCCTATCCAAACAGTGGCGGGATTGCACTAGCTAAGGCGATATCTAACACTGATGTTGTTAAATCCTTTAGGAAAGCTGTTGATACCTCCAAAATTTTGGACGCTATCACAGAAAGCAAGACTTACATTGGGAATCGTCCAGACTATAGTTTTGCTGAAGTTTTTGACGACTGTGTTGACACGTGGTTTGATGCGTTGTTGACGCGAGTCCTGTCCGATGTCGAGGAACATCTCGATGAAGTGACGCAAATTATTTGGTGTGGCGGTGGCGCGGAATTAATACAAGACCGTTTGACTCAAACCGGACAAACGGTTTTAGAAAATCCCCAATACGCCAACATTAATGCTCTAATCCACTTCTCAAAAACACCACACTTGGTAGCCGTGGCATGACGGACTTAAATCTGAATGCACAACTGGGGGCGAGATTAAAAGCCCTCCAGTATTTTTGGAATCATGACACAGCAACTGAAACTCTAGCGACTGTGTTTGATATTTGCGTAAATCGTTGGGGTGTAGCTTGTCCCAATCTTTCTCCATTCGCTTTGGATAAGGGTATAAAAGTGACACTAAAAGTGCGTCATGTAATGCATTTCTCAAACATGGCGCAGTTAGCAGGTTGTTCGATCGCGGATGTTGCGCGATCGACTTTAATCCAATGGCTGTGCGCTGCTGAATCTCCTTTGTTGATATCGTCATCAGCGCACACAACGCCAAAATTGACGCCGTTACCGCCGCAACTGACGCAACGAACTTCACAACTACCACCAACACGAGTAAAGAAGGCACCAAAAAAGGTAAAACAATCGCCGTCTGTGATTGAACCTACACCAACAACGGTCGTGGTTGAAAATCCTGGGGAAGAAATGCCTTCAGCAAAATCTAAATTCGATGCCAAAGCATCACTACTAGCACTTAAGAGGGGTTAATCGATGCCTAGAAAACAACAACGACGCATTGTACTCGATGCAAAACACGAACCGTTTGCAGAACAAATTTTGGAACAAACAGGCATAGCCAATTGTTCCCAGCTTTTCACAATCTTGTTGATCAATTATGGCGATCGCCTAGTTGAAAATCTTAAAGGAAGCAGAGGTAAAAATAATGTTTGCAGTTAAGCGCCTAGAAATTGGACAAACTTATAAATTTCACGGAAGTACCATTTGCTTTAAGCGCATTGCAGAAAACAACGGAAGGAAGCGATTTATTTTCCAGACCACGACCGGCAAGGTGAAAAGCCTTCTCCAGGCTACCGTGGAGAAAGAGTTATGGGAAGAAATCAATATCAACAAACGACTTGAAAGTTTGAATGAACAATAACTCGCAGTTACGACAAGCACTGGCAGAACTCCGGCTGGAAATAATTGAGAGTTACAAAATCTTAAATGCCTATGCCGAAAAACTCCATAGTGAGTTCAAAGCCGAACTAGAAGCAATTAAGGCTGAGGAGAAAAAAAGTGCATGACCACATTTTAGCAATGTGGTCGCACAACAAACGTTTGTATATCAGGAATTCTAAAATGTCTTATCCGATCGCTGACTACATTTCAGACGGCTCCCAGTTAATAGAACAGATGCTCGAAAGTTGGGGACCGCGCTTTGAGCAACTCAATATCTCCGAAAAGATGTGGTTGCTTTCATATGTTATCGGGCATATGACTGCTGAGGAGTCAGAACACTACAAGCCTTCGGAAATTGACGATTGCGTGTCGTTGGCAGGCGAGCGTATGAGCTCCCTTAGTTTCCGCCAGCAAATCGACTTAGCAAAGGCTTTGATTTACCAAATTGAAAATAGCAACTACAGCTAATGGCAATCCAATTCTTGGTTAGGCTTATCCGATTGGCAAGCGATAAGCCTTTTCTTGCCGATCGCAATCAAAAACCTAGTTTGTAAGGACATGGCTTACAAAAAACAAATCGGACTAGCTTTTACAGGTGTGGCAATCTGCGCCATGCCTGTAATCCTTCCCCTATTTCCCAAAATTGGGGCGTATGCAGAAGCAGAAAAACTCAAAGCAGAAACTTATTTGCAAGCTGAAAATTTACGCACCTCTGAAGAATTTCAACGCTCGCGCATTACAGAAAGAGCAAAGACCTCCGAGCAGTTGTACTTTTCGGGAATTGCACCCAACACCACAAAGTTGAGAATTCGGCGATACCTGGATAGCTCCAACTTTGACCCTAAACCAGATACGACTGGATGGGGTGCGGATGAAGTTGTCTATGTCTATGACAGCGCTGGTGTGTGTGTGGGCAGGATTGAAAACAACCAGTGGTTTTGGAAACACCAATACAAAAAAGCTTGCAACGGCAGACCTAGTTAGGAGAATCAAAGATGACTTTTGCAAAAGGCGGTTCTAATAGCGGCAGCGGTAGCACCAGTACCGAACAACAAACCAAAAAACGCTCTATCGGTCAAATCATTGATTTTCTCGCAAAGTGGACTGTTTTGATTGTTGGGTTACCAATTCGTTTAGCCGCCGCGATCGTTGCTCAATTCGTTGGCAATGGCGGTACAGGTCGGGCTGTTGTTGGTGGCGTTTTGTTTTTGATTGGATCTGGAATATCAGCTGATAGCATCTGGCAAACGGTGTTTCAACAACGTCCGCTTTTTGCTTGGTTTGAGCCAAGTTGGAGTTGGGCAAACGTCCCGTTGACATTGTTTAATCCTTTCTTCTATCTGGCTTTCTTGATAGCAGTAGGGTTGCAGGTAGTAGAAGCATACGCTTTGCGGGGAAAGAACCCAGACTCAGCACGGAGAGAACTTCAAGACCATATGCTATATGACTTGGAAGCCAAGCCCAGTGGCAAGATTGACCTCGTATCGGATCTCTGGAAGGACTACAAAACAGCAGGTCTGCGCGATCGCAATACGACCGGTTTTATCAGTTTGGCAATCTGGGTCTTTGACCTGGTAACAACATTTGCGGCTCGTAACCCATTCGCCTACACCCTACCACTGATGATTCTAGGATGCATTCTATTTAACATCGGTACGATGCTGGCGGGTGAAATTGGTTTTGCAGTTTGGCGATTGACTAAAGATTAAAAGCCAGCGCACTGGGTTCGTTTCCAGTGCGCTTAACGCGTTACTTAAAAATTGATTCTTTTTAGGAGCATTTTGAACACATGTCTAATAATATTCCCAAAATCACTACGCGAGAAACCGAGCATTTACGTAGTTTTTACCCAAGCTTGAGCTATTTGGAAGCAGGAAGAGTAGCGGAATGGTTGCAGGAGAGGAAGGACCAATTATTGGAGCAAGCACAGTCGGCAGAGGCGGAAGGAGATACAGCTCGTCTTTTGGGTTTGGTTGCAGCAGGAGTTGGCACTGTCTGTTATGCAATCAATCCTTTTATGCTCGTTGGAGGGATGGTTGGAGGCGCTGCGTGGTTGTGGTTCGTTGCGGATCATTACAATCGCACCAAAGAAATTGCACCGCTGCCCTGGGTAAGAGGAAATTTTTTAGACGCGATCGCACGTGCTGGAGATTTTGAGTACAGGCAAAACTATAACGCCAATCATTTGGCTGATACCATCAAGTTTTTACCGAGGCGTGACGCGCAAGAGTACGTGTTTCTTTACTCCGACTACTTTGAGACAGTTATTGATTATTTGACTTCTGTTGAACCGGGGAAACGGTTTTATGCTTATCGCTGGTTGCTGGGTTGTTTTGAAAAATTCTCCGGGCGAAGTCTTCCAGACAAACAATCACTCGACGACCACTTAGAGAATGTCGCGATCGACAGCAGGGTGAAAGTGGATGAGGTAACAGCCATTCAAGAAGCAATCAGCACGCCCAAGTTTGTTTCGTTGCCCAAACCTCCAACTCAAAGATTAGCTTTTTCAAAAGAACAACTAACGTTGGAGCCAGCGCCAGAAGAAAACAAAGATGTTTTTTCCAAAAGTTCTACATCACAACAGCAGTCATCTATATCTACATTTGCATCTGCACCTAACTTTGACTCCTTGCTAGCAATGCCGCTAGCAATGCCGCTGCAACAACGGGCAGAAGTCGTGACTAACGCATTAATCAAAAGTGGATTCAAAATTGATGAGGTGATGAGTTCGCAGGTAGTCGCGATCGCGGGAACCCAGAGAGGGGGAAAAGGCACTTTAGCTGCAATCTTGGCTACTTTATCTTTAGCTTATGACCCGAAACTTAACGTGCAGTATTTCACAGCGGGCGTTGATGTTTACCCGGTTGCGTGCAACTTGCACAGCGCTCTTAGGTATCCAAATAAATCGGCTGATGTTGCTGATGAAAATGTTGCCCGTGACTTGTTGTTGTTCCTCAAGGGGTTGGAAGGGTCGGAGCCGTACTCACACAAAAACCTAATTTTGGTAATTGATGAGGCAATGCGTCTGCTGTCACTGGTAGAAGAATCAGATCGAGTTTGGGCGATACAATTTTTACTTTCTCGTTTCGCTAAAACGGGGGCTGTATTAATCATCGTCTTGCACGGCAGCAACCTAAGTTCTGTAGTTGGTGCCAAAAACACAAACGGTTTAGCCGATACTTTCAAGCAAAGCGTATCTTTCATTGGATGCGTTGCCAAACCTGTAGATGCAGGCGGACTACGCAAAATGAATGTTGCCAGTGGCGAATACTTCAAAGCGAATCCTGACAACTTTGGCACTGCCATTGCAAATGGTTCCTTGGGTGCGATTCCAGAATGGTTAAAAACCTCCAAGCATCCCGGTAACGGTCAACCCGACCCCGCAAGGACACTTCTTACCTTCTTCCCAGAGTTGGTGAAGCCGATTGATTCTGATAAACCAGCAAGTGACAGCGATCGCAATCCATCATTTCCTCAACTTGATACAAAAGAACAGTTAGAACGACTTTTCAAACTGGAGACGACCGAGGGCGAGCATACAGCACTTGCCGAAACATTTCAACCGGACAGCGAAATGACGAAACCTGCCGAAATCAATAACGTGGGCAATCAGCCCGAGCATTTCACGAAACGTTTCACCCGGTTTAACTTTGCCCGAAACGAGGCAATAGAAGAGATTAACCGACTGCGAAACGAAATGAAAATGAATCAAACCAATATCATCAAAACTTTGTGGGGTGCAAAACCCGGAGATAACGACGCCTACCGAAATGCTGTTTCAGAGTTCAGGGAATTAATGGGCGATCGAGATACCAACAACCAATGACTAACAATTGATGACGAATGGTAAAGCCCCTGGTGCTGACACTAGGGGCTTTTTTGATTGTGCAACTTGTTGACCGCGATTATTATTTAAAAAAATGTATATTTTATTTTTTGCAAGTCCCTTAAAAACTGTCAACAATTCGTTTGACGTTTGATTTCTTGAATAAATCGATTAAGCGCTTTCTAGCTTAGAGCCGCATCTATATTTTTAACTATCTGCAGATTCTCCTCTAAACCTCCATATTCAAGTCCGATTTTACGAACTCTTTGAAGAACCTCTCTTCCAGGATACATCGCTCCTCTATCATTGAAAATACCATCATCTTCGTGTCCTTTATATTGAGCTTTATCTATGTTGTTAGATTTAGAAAGTTCAGAAACGAATGTATTGATAAAATCAAGACAATCTTTTGAGGCTTGAGATTTATTATCATTTGCTAGTTTATTGATTGTTCGATAATTACATAGAGATGCACCTAAAAAAGCGATAAAGTGATGCTCAGACATCTGCGGCTTTAATATAATTTTCTCGTCTTTTCTATTCTCTTGACAATTCAATTTTAAGACAAAATACCTTATCTCTTCGTTCATGTAACTCCAGTTGTTCATGATCTCCCATATAAAATTACGTCTTAGTGAGTGTTCTTCATTTTGAATTCGTTTTAGCGCTGCAACTGCATATTTTTCAAATAAGCTGTCTTTAATATAAATAAAATTATCTGTAATTGCCCATAAAGTATTTCGGTAGTCAAACGCTGTCTTAGAGAGTCTAAACCATTTTTCATCAACGTATTCACAAATTTCATTATTTAAAAAATGCCCAAGACGACAGAGTAAATAAATACTTTCCCACCGCATAATTGCTGTAATCTTAGAATTTGTAAAAACTTTTAAGAAGACAGAACTAGAAATTATTTCACTAATCATCTTCTTTCCATTTTCAGATAAAGACCAAATATCAAATGCTGCCCTAATATCTGGATGCCTAAAACGAGGGAAAGATTGAGTATCTAAATTGTTGTTTAAATCAAAATTTAACCAGTATAGTAAATTTTGACTTTTACTTTGTTCGAGTAATAGATTAGTTATGCCAAGATATTGGCAAAGTTCATCAAAAGATATTTTAGAATAATACATATAGTCTTTGGATAACTGGACGAAAATTTCGCCTATAATTACTGCGATAAGAAAAACTTTAATGTTGCTATCTAAGTCTTGGATTTCCTGAAACAACTCAAGGGAACGCTCTAAATACCTTTCAGCTAGATCTAAAAGTTTCTTATCATTTACCTCAAGATCTCTACTTTCTAGGCAAAACAGTCGCAGAGTGTCGAAGCTGTTGCATGACTGTTCGACAATCTGAGCAAATAATTCACAGATCTCAGAGTCGTTAGACCACTTACATCCTAAACTTGAAGAAATATTAGAAACAATTTTAGCAATATCCTTAAAACTATAGTTATTAAGATTAAGTGAAATCTGATTAATTGAACTATTTCCAATTTGGAATAACCAATCTAAATTTTCTCGTAGTATGGGAGAAGCTTCAGATAAATCCTGAGTTTTTAATTCAATCAAAAATTTTGTTGGTGTATTAATGATTATTTTTAGTTTTCCAAGGCTAGTATTACGTTGGGCAAGATTTATCCAATCTACTAACCGAAGGTATGAAAGAGGGCTAGAATATGGT
>NZ_JBFPMW010000026.1:0-32652 GCF_045999855.1 Tolypothrix campylonemoides VB511288_2 | reverse complement strand
AAGAGCGATCGCACCACGTCCCTATACCCATACATCCAAAAACCAAAAAAAGACCAAGACGTAGCAGACCCCGCTAGAAAGCGATTTAAGGACGATAGCGGGGTTTTGCAGTACTTATCACAGTAATCAATCCAAGGCAGTTGTAGAGCGTTGTAGGTAGCAATCCAGCTATAGAAGCCACAATCAAGCCATAGCAAGGGTCAATGCAGTCTCCAGGCAAGTATCAAGCAATTAACAGCCTGAGACTGCCCGATTATATTTGTCTACGATAACCAGTAGGAGTAGTAATTATATAAGCGAACCGTAGACGGATTCAAAAACCGTAGACGGATTTGAAAACCGTAGACGAGTTATTTTATTTAAACTGCCAAATTAAATTTAATTTTTTAACTGAAAACCTCACTAAAAATTAAATTCTGTATCAATCCAATACAAAATGAGGCTATTTATTCCTAAAAATCAAATAATTAGTCTAATTAAAATTTAAATTAGCCCAGTTAAAATTAAATTCTGTATCAAACTAATACAAAATGATTTTAATTAAATTTAAATTGCCAAGTTTAAATTTAATTGCTGAAGTTTTAAAACTCAATTTGAAAATCGTAGCGCGGATCGCGCTAAAATCGTGCGGCAAGTTGGCGCTAAGCATAAATACTCAGTGACTCTCAAGGAATGCGATAAGCTGGGTACAGCTTGCGCTTTGCGATCGTCCTGGGCTGGCAACAAATTTTCAACTCTCCACAAGTCCTTCATTTTGTAACTGTAATTTGAATAGTATGAACCGCCAATACAGGCGATTTATTTATGTGTAACTTCTAAATTTAAAACTTTCAGTTCAAAGCCTAACTAACTACTGGGATATACCCATCTTCTTTCTAAAATCCTTCATTTGATGCTCTGTGATAGCAGAGCATTTTTTGTTTGCGATCGTAGCTAAAATCGTGCGGCAAGTTGGCGTTAAGCATAAATACTCAGTGTTTCTCAGGTAGGGCGATCGTCCTGGGCTTGCGGCAAAATCAGCGTAAGTATTTATGCTCAATAGTTCTGTTGTCATGACGGGCAATTACTTAAAGTTCTTACAATTAGAAAAGCTAAATGTTTGACTAGTTTTGACTAGTTTAACTAAGCAAAAATACTCATAGGGAGAAGTGAACACGGTGGACGCTGTGAGGTTGGGAGTAGGGGACGGGGGATTGGGAGTAGGGGAGTGTGTTGGTGCGATCGCATTCATCCACGGACTACTAATCGATAGCTTGTCCAGAGATAAACCTTAGCTGAGGTCGTGCGGCTATCTATCTCAGTACTAGTGAATTTACTTGTCTAGGGATGTACCTAAGTGTGCTAACTTGTCCAGTGATATTTAGAGGGTTAGTCTATAGATGAACGGCTTCACCACTGCCACTTAGAGGGTTGGTACATAGATAAATGGACTTACCTGCTGCTGTCTAAAGGGTTAGTCCATTGATATACCATCTTGTCCTGACATGATTGCGGATGTCTGCGGCTCCTTATGATTAGACAAGCCACTAATCTAGGGATAAATACGGGATATCTGCAAGCACTATGTCAGTACAAGTCTTTAGTCTGTAAATGACTAGAGGGTTTGTAAAGACATAATGAATAAATGCACATACGCTCAAGTCCATAGATACCTTACTACCAATCTTTGTTCTCATGAGAACAAAGATTGGTAGTAAGGTATCTATGGACTTGAGCGTATGTGCATTTATTCATTATGTCTTTACAAACCCTCTAGTCATTTACAGACTAAAGACTTGTACTGACATAGTGCTTGCAGATATCCCGTATTTATCCCTAGATTAGTGGCTTGTCTAATCATAAGGAGCCGCAGACATCCGCAATCATGTCAGGACAAGATGGTATATCAATGGACTAACCCTTTAGACAGCAGCAGGTAAGTCCATTTATCTATGTACCAACCCTCTAAGTGGCAGTGGTGAAGCCGTTCATCTATAGACTAACCCTCTAAATATCACTGGACAAGTTAGCACACTTAGGTACATCCCTAGACAAGTAAATTCACTAGTACTGAGATAGATAGCCGCACGACCTCAGCTAAGGTTTATCTCTGGACAAGCTATCGATTAGTAGTCCGTGGATGAATGCGATCGCACCAACACACTCCCCTACTCCCAATCCCCCGTCCCCTACTCCCAACCTCACAGCGTCCACCGTGTTCACTTCTCCCTATGAGTATTTTTGCTTAGTTAAACTAGTCAAAACTAGTCAAACATTTAGCTTTTCTAATTGTAAGAACTTTAAGTAATTGCCCGTCATGACAACAGAACTATTGAGCATAAATACTTACGCTGATTTTGCCGCAAGCCCAGGACGATCGCCCTACCTGAGAAACACTGAGTATTTATGCTTAACGCCAACTTGCCGCACGATTTTAGCTACGATCGCAAACAAAAAATGCTCTGCTATCACAGAGCATCAAATGAAGGATTTTAGAAAGAAGATGGGTATATCCCAGTAGTTAGTTAGGCTTTGAACTGAAAGTTTTAAATTTAGAAGTTACACATAAATAAATCGCCTGTATTGGCGGTTCATACTATTCAAATTACAGTTACAAAATGAAGGACTTGTGGAGAGTTGAAAATTTGTTGCCAGCCCAGGACGATCGCAAAGCGCAAGCTGTACCCAGCTTATCGCATTCCTTGAGAGTCACTGAGTATTTATGCTTAGCGCCAACTTGCCGCACGATTTTAGCGCGATCCGCGCTACGATTTTCAAATTGAGTTTTAAAACTTCAGCAATTAAATTTAAACTTGGCAATTTAAATTTAATTAAAATCATTTTGTATTAGTTTGATACAGAATTTAATTTTAACTGGGCTAATTTAAATTTTAATTAGACTAATTATTTGATTTTTAGGAATAAATAGCCTCATTTTGTATTGGATTGATACAGAATTTAATTTTTAGTGAGGTTTTCAGTTAAAAAATTAAATTTAATTTGGCAGTTTAAATAAAATAACTCGTCTACGGTTTTCAAATCCGTCTACGGTTTTTGAATCCGTCTACGGTTCGCTTATATAATTACTACTCCTACTGGTTATCGTAGACAAATATAATCGGGCAGTCTCAGGCTGTTAATTGCTTGATACTTGCCTGGAGACTGCATTGACCCTTGCTATGGCTTGATTGTGGCTTCTATAGCTGGATTGCTACCTACAACGCTCTACAACTGCCTTGGATTGATTACTGTGATAAGTACTGCAAAACCCCGCTATCGTCCTTAAATCGCTTTCTAGCGGGGTCTGCTACGTCTTGGTCTTTTTTTGGTTTTTGGATGTATGGGTATAGGGACGTGGTGCGATCGCTCTTTAGGGCGCAAGCAACGCTATCGCTCTTGGGCTAGGGGTATGGGTTGGTGCGGGGAGTGGGTTGGTGTGGTGTGTTACTTAGCTTAAATCAACTAATGCACTGTGTTTTAAGATAGCTGGAATACAACTGAACAACATTCTTTCATTGTCTTTATCGTCTTTAGGGTATATGTCTTGTCTATAGCTACAGTGTTAACTTTGTAATAATCTTTTATTTTTTATGTAGAAATTAACTGATATAAACTAACGGCTAAAAAGGAGGTGTAGTGTGAGAAGTTTAACTCAACTCGTTATTAGTACACTTATTTGTGTAACTTGGTCATCATCAGCAACAGCCGCATTAATTTCGCTTGATGACTCTAGGTTTGGAGTTGGCTCAATTACTCGTGATACCAATACTGGACTTGATTGGCTAGATGTTCCCCTCTCAGAAGGTCGTAGATTTGTTGACGTGGTTGGACAATTTGGTTTAGGTGGTGATTTTGAAGGGTTTCGCCATGCCAGTGTAGCTGAATGGCGCACTTTCATTATTAATGCAGGTATTCCAAATACTGATGTGATAGTAACGGGTGATGTTACAGCGTTTACAAATTTAACCAGTTTGGTAAGAGCGACAGGATTTCAATCAGTTTTTCCAGAGACTTTTGGTTTCCTGAATGATTCTCCTTATTCACCACTTCGTAGATCTGGTTATCTGGATTACTTTCCTGGTGATGTTCCACCAAATTATATAGCAAGGACTGTAGTAAACCTTAACGAAACTGTAGAATTTCGCACAGTAGGTCATTGGCTTGTTCGTCGTGTTCCTACATCTATTCCTGAACCTAGTGTGATTGCAGGTCTAGGTATTTTGGGTTTAGGGTTATTGGTTCAGAAGAATTTATCAAAGCAATGACCTGTAATAGTCATAGCTGAGCTATTATCTGCCCTTGTATAAATATCTCCTATGTAGGGTCAATAGTGTTTCAATGGCTGTAGTGAGGTATAAATATTTAACAAAACATCCAATCTCGGTTGTTGTAAGTTGGGGAGTTGAGTGTGGGATGTGGTTTTTAAATTTTGTATTTTAATGTAAAGGCACTTCAATAATTTCTGCAAAATTCAGATAGTTTCGGATGAGCACTATCAATAGATTTTAGAAATAAAAGAAGAACGATATAATTATATCGTTCTTCTTTAAGGTGTTACTATAATTATGTTTGATTCAGTCTAAATTTTGAGATCTGTAAATAAGGTTTAAACAAAAACAGCATTGTCTAGAGCAAATGTAGCAACAGTTATGTAAGGATGGGGATCGTCGTTTTCAAAAACAGCGATAAGATCGTTATTGTAATACAAGTTATTTCCAGATACTGAATAACTAGATCTACTGCCGTTTAAGACAATCCGATCGTAATATAGATTGGAATTACTTGTTTCAAAACCTATAATTCTGGCATAGTCGTTACCTCCTCCACCAAGATAATAAACATTATTAGAGTCTCCTAATATAAAAGCGTCTTCTTTAGCATCCAATTTTTCACCTCCCAATCCACCACCTGTTAATGAATCAATCTCTCCAAACCCTGGATTGCTGCTATTAGGATCGACACCTGTTAACCTGTCGTTTAGTGAGTCTCCAACTAGCGTATCGTTACCTGCTCCACCAATAAGAATGTCAATTCCATTATTACCATAAAGGGTATCATCCCCATCTCCACCGTATAAATCGTCTTCTCCCCAACCACCACTTAATTCATCGTTACCATTTCCACCATATAATTCATCATTACCATCATTACCATTAAGAATATCATTGCCATCTCCACCATATAAATCGTCTTTTCCCCAACCACCACGTAATTGATCGTTACCATTTCCACCATCTAAATAATCATCACCATCACTACCATCTAAATAGTCATTTCCATCTTCACCATATAATTCATCATCACCCCAACGACCATCTAGATCATCATCACCAGTTCCGCCATATAGCTTGTCATCTTTCCGACCACTTTTTAACGTATCATTACCACCTAAACCATACATCGTCCATTCACGACCACGTTTGAATATGCTAACAGATTCATTATCATTTCCTTCAGTACCAGTATAAGTTGCCATATATTTTTCCTAGTTTTGGTTGTTCCATTAGGTATTACATCAATCGATACGAATAGAACTTTTGTTTATGCAAACTTATTCGTAACTGGAGTTTAGGCTAAGAGCCAAAAAATAACCGAAATCCCGCTATGGTAAGGTTCCGATGTAAAAATAAGAGATGTAAAAGCTAGGTAGTAAATATTGGCACTGCTAGAAATAGTTAACTATCCCCTATGGATAGGGCATAGTGGGGATAGTGGGGACGGGTTTATTTGTCTATCGGGGTGATTTCGCCAGTTTCTTCTGTTTGGAATCCGCCTTCAATTAATACATGGGTGTAAGCTTTACGTCCATCTTTAACTCTTACCTTATACCCTGGGTTAGCTTTAAGAATTTCGTAAATTTCGAGTGTTGGCGTGTCCAAAGGAATCACTTTGATTAGTGTTGCTTTAGGTAACGACGGCTTAGCAGTTGTTTGTTTTGCAGGTTCTACAGTAGTTTCGATTGATTCTACTAAGGTTTCTTGGTTATTGGTCGGTACTACTGGTTGGCTAACAGCTGCTAAATTAACTTCCTTTACTTCAGTTATGGAAACTTCACTTTTAATATCCCGACCAGTGCCACGGTGATCGTAGGGTGACAGTTGGTGCTTTATGTTGTGGTCGCTAATCATCAATTTGTATTGCTCAAATACCTGTTTAATTAACGGAATTTTTGAGCCTGTGAGAAGGTTAATAGCAGCAGGACTAACAAACCATTTTTGAGATTTCTCAGTAGCGTTATCATTGTGGCTTATGAGTGCTTGAATAGCTCGTTTAGCCAATTCCTCAGCCCGTCCTGGTAAAGTGCGTAGTTTTTTGTTATTTAGCAGTTCTTCAGTAGAAATGCTTTCTAAATCATTTACTTGCGTTGCTTTGCCTACAAGAGTTTTACCGTATACCTTACAGGCTTGTTTAATAAAGTCAGCTAGGCTCATTCCAGAGTGGTTGAGAGCATCTTGGACGATCGCATGAGTTTCGGTATCTAGATTTAAATTTTCGATAGTCATATTTTCTATTGTTAGTATTTGTTGTTCGGGTTGTTTTGCTTGTTGATCTAGTGGGGGCAGTCCTTCAACATAAGTTTTTCTAGCTGTGTCCCCTACTATCTCCCAACGGTCAGTATTAGAAGTTAAGTACCATAATGCCAAGTGTTCATAGCGCGGTGTTTGTCCTTTGCCCTGTATGGTGTGGTAGTACCCAGGTAAAGGTTTGTCACTATCGGGAAAAGCTTCTTTAATAGCTTTACGGGCATTGGATAAACCGCGACTGCTAAAAGTGCTTGGGTTAGGAATTTTGTCTTTTAATTCGTTCCAAGCCTCAACTGTCAATGCTTTGATAACTTTTTCATCAGAAATGCCTTTAAGCTTAGACGCTAGTTGAGACCCGATTTTTGAGGCGGTTAACTGCTGTGACATAATTGAGATACCATTTACAGCGATCTATATTTTTAGACTAACCCTCTAGTCTATTAAATGTCAAGAGGGTTAATCTAGGGATTTTTTAAAGTTTTGTGATTGATCCTGCCTTGATTTCGTATCGCTTATAAGCATTGATGGTCGATTCATCGTCATCCCCTAAAATGTCCTTCGCATAATCGGTAAAGTCGTACTTATCAACTGTTGGGTCATTTTCAACGCAAGCCCGTAAGTAAGCCGCACGGAACTTGTGATAAGTCCGATCGCTCTCTGGGAAAATATCCCATTGCTTAGCGTGTTGGTTGAGAGTTTTTGACCAACGACGGTTCACCAGTTCAGGGTCAGCATCTCTCTCAATCCTTTTCCCATGCTTATCCAACCAATCCAAGCCAGCACAGACTAAATCAGCAGGCAGTAGAGTTGGGATATAGAATGTTACGTTACGTAAGGGAATTAATTTAGTGCCTACTTTCACTTTTCTGGACTTACCTTTACACTGTCCTCTAAAAGTTATTTCATACTCCTCAGAATATTCAAAAGTAGCTGCTAGCTGTATCTCAGCCATTCGTCTACCAGTGGCTAACGCTAAACTACAGCTAACGTTTAACCAATCGGTCGTTTCTAATTCGTTGTTTGCTGCTTTGGTAAGAATTTCTTTAGCAAACTGTAGGGAGTTGGTTAAGTCGATTTCGATTCGATTTTCTTTTTGTCTTCTGGTATTAACTTTTTCTCGATATTCTATATTTTGAGCTTCTTTATACTCTCGGAACAAATAACTTAAAGCGTTCCCAAAATGCGAAATGATAGTTTTTACTGGGTTAATCAAAGCAGGGTCTTTTAACTCAGTTTTTGCTGCTGTATTGAGAGCTTTCTTTAATGCTGTGATTTGTCTCAAGCAAGTCCCATACTTCTTAATCTCACCAGTATCAGGGTAAGTAGCTTTAAGTAAAGCACTCTCGCGCATAGCTAATTGTTCCCATCCCGGTTTATCCCCTACTCCCTTCTTACGTTGGTTAAGTTTGTATGGTGCTAGAGCTTCAAAGATAGGAAGTAAGTACTTCACTCTTGTGTCAATATAGCTGTTCTCAAAGTCATCTTTAATGCCATTCATAGTCATATTTTGTATCTTTAAATCCACCATAACACAGTAAATAAGGAATAATTAGACTAGTCTAGTACAGCAAATAAAAAGATTCAGCCTGGGAACAAAAGCACACCCTAGCCTAATCTTTAAAGTCGGTTTTACTGATAGTTTGATAGTTGTTGATTAACGGTCATTGGGTATTGCTGATAGGGGTAGGGGAGAACAACTCCCCCAGCTATTACCTAACCCTTCAAGAATTGGTCGATTTCAGATTGTGTGACACCGATATCAGAGAGAGCTTTTTCCAAATGTGGACGCTTACGGCGATTGATATCAATACCCATAGAGGATGCCAATCGCTTAATTTGCACCCAAGTCAAGCCTGAAAAATCAAGTTCGGGTTGGCTTTCGCCTTCCTCCCCGACTTTCTCTTGCAAGCGTTCTTCGGGGTCTTGGCAGTCGTCTTCCTCAACAACTACAGCTGTGGTTTCAAGGGTGGTGTTTTCAGTTTCAACTACCGGATTAGCTTTGTAATAGCTGTCGATGTCTTCATCAATTTCCGTCCAGCTATCGGATGGTGCAACTTCGGGCTGTGGATCGGTGTCGATGCTGGCATTGAGAGCTAAAACTTCACCTTGAAAGATTTGAGCGATCGCATCCTTAAACGTAGCAACATCATTAGGGCTAACTGACTCAATCATCTGTAATGCTGTACGGATTTGAGTCAAGGCACTTTCAGCAGCCTTAGAAGCTGACTGGACGGCTTGCTGATGAGCTTGTAGACTGGCAACTTCGTTTTGCAAACGAATAATTTCAGCCTGTAAAACATCGATTTGAACTTGGGTTTGGTTGAAGGTTGTAGCGAGCAACATTTGAAAATCTCCTAAATTCTGTGGTGGATTGAAGCGAACAAGAGACTTGAAGCGGTGGTTTGAAGCGGTTTTTGTCTCTCATGCATTCAATATACCACGTACACGTGAACTTACAAGGTATAATTGTATAAAAGTTTCAGATGATACCTGTGAGTTTTGATAAGTAAATATTATTAAAATAACACGTGTACGTGATATGATAGAGAAAAGGGAGAGAACTATATATGAAGTACCAAAATACTGGACTGGGAACCACTGACAAGCAACAACCAATATCAGTAAAGTATCCGCCTAAAGTTGACGCTATCCTTCGCAACCTACCAAAAAGAAGTGACAAGATTAGGCAATGGGTACTTGAAGGTATGAGACGCGAAGGATTGTTGAAGGAGTAAACGCGATCAATTCAAGAGGAAATAGAAACATGGCAGTCTGCTTAATTCTTGACATTTCTCTACAAAATTATGAAAAAGGTACGCTCAAGTTAACATTTAATAGAATCCCTAATATTGGTGAAAAAATAGCTTTTTCTAATTGGAATATGATTGTGAAAGATGTTATACATCATCCTTCCCGTTTTAAAATCAATCCAGACGAAGAAGGAGAAGTTAATAATGAGTATGATGCCACACTTTATATAGAATTCATAAATTCTACTCCAACGGTGTGAGGATAAAGATGTGACTCAGTCAATTGCTCAGCTATCGCTTTTAAACTCACTACCATCTCAACATTTTTAGTCACTATTTAAATTCTTCTAAAATTTGGTTGAAACTTTTGGCGATCGTACTTGGGAATATCTTATCTACTAACACTTAGTCACTTTAGTTAAGACCGTTTTTGGGTTTGACCATAGGAATTGGCAAAGTGTTGGCGTAGTAGGTCATGCATAAATCGATAGCCCCCACCAACTCTTTGTAGGAATAGGCGATTGGTGCAGTAGTCGAGAAATTTGGCATAGTTCCAAGGTGTGTAACCGTTAGACCAGAGAATTACACGCAAAATGAAATGTTTAATAGCAGGTGTTCCACTTTTAATTATTCCAATAAGTAGTCCAGCAGACAATCCTCTCCATAAGCAACTAATTAAAATTTCGTTAAAATTGGAATTTGGTATATTAGATTCAATTTTGCATTTGTTTTTTGTAATTATATGTATTATTAGACATATTAATTTAGGTATGTTTGTTTCAATCAGAAATATTAATAATGAAGCCGATAAGCAAGTTACTATAGATATAATTATAGTATTAATAACTGATTGTTTAATTCCTTGATTAGGAATAGTTTTATTTTCTAATTCTATGCCATAAAATCCATTCGTCAGCCCTAACACCCCTCCTACTAACCCACAATACAGCCCATTCTGCAGCCTATTAATAGACAGATCAGTAAAAGGCTGCCAGAAAAACAGCCCGAAAAGCAGCCCATTATACAGCCATTTTCTCAGTCCAATAAAAGACTTATTAAGAGAAAATTTGAGTTTTTCAACGGGTTGAATTTCACCAGAAATCAGCCCATTTATCAACCCGAAAATTGCCTCATTCATCAGCCAATTTATCAACCCTAAAAACACCCCATTTCTCAGCCAATTTATTAGCCCAAAAATCAGCCCATTTCTCAGCCCATTTATTAGCCCAAAAATCAGCCCAAAAATCATCCCACTTCTCAGCCCATTTATCAGCTCAAAAATCAGCCCATATCTCAGCCCATTTATCAACCCGAAAATCAGCGCATATATAACTCCAAATACTATTACGTTATAAACAAGTTTTTGAAATTTATTGCTCAACCAATCAGGCTGCATTCTTTCAATAAAAAACTCAGTTGAATTATCCTCAATTAACTGATGTGCCAAGCAACCTAACCAGTGTTTAGTATCTTCTTCTTTGGGCTGTTTTTCTTTATAAGGACGTTTTAGCATCCTCTCAATATAAATCTCAAACAAATAAGTCAAACGGTCTTCATCAGACTGAAAGTTTTGCCATTTTTGTATTGATATTTTTTGAGCCGAAAGTACAATAATATTTAAGAAAAGTTGTGTTTGGGCTAATTGCTTTAAATTAGCATCTTGACTAATACTATTCCACAATTGTAAGTTATTCGTACTTTGGAAATATTGGTAAATCTGTTGATATGTAAAAAACTGTAATTCTAGTGAGTTATTTAATTGAAGCAAAGCTTTATATTGTTGATATGCTTGTATTCGGCTACAAACGATTGCAGGATTAGTCCAATTGCTGGGATGTAAAAACTCATTGATTTTGATAACGCACTTTTCTTGACGTTCTGCTGCTAGTTCATCCAAACCATCTAGCAACGGGATAATTTCTTGATTATCTACTAACTGTTTACCAATATCTTTTCTTACCCCATATTTATCTTTTAGTTGGTCAACTAGCCAATTTTTGATACTGTGACTATCGTCCTTCCAAGAAGATAAAGAAAAAAGTACAGGGATCGGATGTGCAAAGTCATCTTCAGCCCGGTTTACTAGTTCCTCAGCTAACTTAAGGAGCATAGTAGTTTTTCCAACACCAGGCTCACCCAAAATCAATAATCTACCATCAATCTCCGGCTGGTCATAAATTGTGGTTATTTCCGTATTGGTTAAATGAACTTTCGGTTTTGAGCCTACTTTTACCTCACTCGCCCAAGGTAATTCAATTTGCTCTGGATTTTGGTTTGTATCTTGGACAATATAAATTCGATTATGCAAAGACTGCTCTAATCGTGAGGTAACTTCAGTACTGACTTGCTTTAACAGTAGTTGTTGTACACGGTTTCTGGGATTTAGCGATTGAGTACTATCGCTTCGTCCAAGGAACAAATTCCCGATATTCCAGATATCGCCGCCTATGCGCCCAGCATTAACCTTCTCAGCATTAATGAACCCGCCGCCAAACTGGGAATCGCGTAAGTCATTGTTAGTGACCTTTTCAGCTTCTTTGGGGTCTTCTGGCTCAGGCATACGCTAATCTGGGCGTTCTTGGTTGTCTGTATTATAAATGTCTCCTCCTCTATTTGCTTTGATTCCGAGTGGGGTCTCTTTTACAGTTTGTAACAAAGTAACGAGTGTAGTACGCTGCTATCCCTTGGTGTGCGGTTGTTTTAGTGCGATGTCGTCATAATTATATTTCCCGACATCTGACCCCACAGGTGACAGCATAGCCAAGCTTGAAGCCGCACCTAACACTTGTTCAGACGATACCTCTAGGTACTTTTGCAACTGCTCTAAGTTCCGATGTCCTGATATCTCTTGAATCACCCGTAACGGTATGCCAGCATTGCTCATTTGAGTTAGATAATGTCAACTAAGTTAGGGCTTTTTGTTTGTAATAAAAAGAACCGTTTAATATATGTTAAAGGTTGCTATGGTGTAAAATGTACTTTTTGGTAACAATTTACCAGTATTTGTACTTATTTCATTGAGAAAAACGGTAGATTTATGATCGAGCGACTTCAAAACTGGTGGCAACAGGCTCAAGATATATTCAATTTAATATTTCTGGAGGAAGATTTTTTGGAACAAGCACTTGAGCGTGACTATAAAAGTGATGAGTTACAAACAGATGAGAAGCAAAAAAAGAAGAGAGATTTTTACAAAGGACTTATACGTGATTCAAAAAAGGCACGTTCTGAAGCTCGTCACTTCGTTCTTATATCTGTTATACCTGCTTTAATAATTACTATATGGATAAAGTCTACGGTCAAGAGTGAAATTTGCTGGTTGGAAATAGTTATTAAATTTTTTTCGATTTCATTAGTAGCTTTTGCAACACTGAATCGTATTAAAGAACCAAAATCTTTTGACGGCAACACTTTAATTGAAATAACAAACACAAATTTATTTAAATTACTTTACTGTCCTAGTTTTGCGATAACTCTCGTAACCATAACTGCAAGTACCTTATTAATGAATTTTCAACACTGGATACAAAATGAGCTAATTTTTTTTAAAGAAATGGTTATGAATCTATTTGAACAATTGATTGTTATTTTAATTTTTTTGTTGAATACATTCGGCAACATAATTTCATAAATCATTAAAAAGTTCGTTGATATTTTAAGTTTCAGACTATGTACTTTCTACAAACCAAATCCCCGCAAGGGGAACTGAAACGAACTGGCTATACTTGAGAAAACGTGCTAATCTAATTTTTTCTAGAAACCTAATCCCCTTGAGGGGACAGGTTCTCAATTTTTAGTTTCATTTCAGTACTAATATCAGTACTGACCACTGGTGACAACATAGCCAAGCTTGAAGCTGCACCCAACACTTGTTCTTCTGATACCTCAAGATACTTTTGTAACTGTTCTAAGTTCCGATGTCCTGATATCTCCTGAATGACCCGTAACGGTATGCCTGCGTTGCTCATTTGGGTTAGCGCGGTTCTCCTAAAGCTATGTGTGGATACACCAGTTATCCCAACTCGCTGGCAAGCCGTTCTTAAAATCCTTGCGGCTGAATCTTCACTAATGTGTCCGTCACTCCGACCTGGGAACAAGTAAGTCTTACCCGCAAATGTGTAGTAACTACACAATAGTTCTCTTAAGTCCTCAATGACTGGTATAGACCGAGTTGCCAGCTTACCCTTAGTGTTTGATTTTCTGAGAATCAGTTTAGGTCTAACCAGTCCTTTGGGTGTGTAGATATCGGGGGTCAACAGGGTACACGCTTCACGAATGCGACACGCTGTAAACAGACATACACCAAATAAAGTTCTATCACGGTCATTTTCTAGCCCGTGGTTGAAAATTTGCTGTATTTCTGACTGTGTAAGCACTTTAGCCCTACCATGCCGATTGACTTTCACTTTTCGTGTCACATTCTTACGTCTGTTACGACTATAGAGTTAGGCAGCGGAAAAATTTTATTTAATTTAGGGTGGTGATGTTTATGTTACGCCTTTCTACTACTGTGGTCGGTCAGATACGGGGGGCAAAGTGCAAAACTTGGGATTTACAGAAATCCTTCAAATATTACACCAGTACCAAAAACGGATTTATGCGAATTCTATAATCTATAAATATTGATTTAGCGTTCAAAAATTCTGGTTTTTAGTATTTATTGCAAATGGTGTAAGATATTTAATGCAAAAAATGCTACACTGATTATGCGTCATTATGTACTTTTACTTAATAGCTCTCAAACAGGGTCACCAGGTTAGTTATTAGCCTGAAACCCTGTAAAGGGCTAGCGGGTAGCTTTAAATGGCATCTCCAGATAAATTTATTCAAAAGCAAAAATTTAAAGCTGCCTTTGAGTCTTTGCTGAGTATTGATGCCCGATTTCTACCTGTTGTTCAACGTTGGTTAAAGCAGTATGGGCTTTGTCACATTGAATTGCATGAGATTCTTGGTGATGTCTATCTACGTGGTATTGATGCTATTGAGAAAGGACAAATCATTAAAAATCCAAAAGCATGGGTTCGTACAGTAGCTCGCAATGTGATTATCGATAAAATGCGGAATCAGTATAAAGACAAAAAGCATTTTAATTTTATCGAGTTGGATGCAATTGAGTACATAGATGATATCGAGTATGAAATTGTCTCTCAAAACTTAGATCGAGATGCTGATTTGGATGAACAGATTCTGCTAGAGAAACTGTTAAAAGCGCGTGATGAGTTGAATCCAGAAGACCAAATGATTTTTGATTTACGTTTTAAACAGGATTTGTCCTGGGAAGATGTTAGAAAACATTTGGCTAGCTCTGGAATACATATTAGTACGGCGACACTACGTAAACGTGGTGAGCGTATTAAAGAACGACTTAAACAGTTTCTTTTGACCAAAGACTAATCTGTAAGAGGGTGTCAACCAATTGTGTAAAGATTGTATCATCACCCTCTTACTAAACTTTATAAAATTATCATGTCCTAAATTTCAGGGACAAGGAGAATGCTTAAGCATTTCCAAACTCACAGTTTATTTCAAGAGTATCAACGACTGGCAAATTTGCCAGTTCTTTCTGCTGTGGATGAAAAACGTATATTAAAAATTTTAAAAATTGCCGAAACTGACGATTTATTAGATACTTTAATCACTGAATTTGAAGACTCTTTAGCACAAAAAGAAGGGTTTTTAGAAGAAAAGTATCTTGAGTATTATAAGGACCAAAGTGACAAGTTAAAGTTCTTTATAAAAAATCTTAGTGAATCAAGTTGAAATTTCATGTTTAAAAAGTTTGTGACATATGCTTTAAAAAAATAGATGTCACATTTTCAGTAGATTGCGACTATATAATTGATAGTCTTTAGCTGACTGTTACTCAACTAAAGACTATTAAAAACATTTCCACAATCTATGGAGAATAGATTATGAAATACGAAAAAACTAACGCTTCTGACAAAAGCGTCAACACTTCTATTGTAGGAAAAAATCCCAGTGATTCAAACCTGTCTCAAAAATCCGATGTAAATTCTGACAAGAAACCACCGCAATGGAATTGGCGAGAACTAGTTAAAACAATGAGGGATGTTAGTTCTATAGCTTCAGTAGTCCTCTCTCTAATTAAAATTCTGCAAGAATTAGGTCTAATACCTTAGTAGAAGCTCCAGATCAAATTTGTAGCCTGTATCATAACGTACACGCGATGTGGTACAGGTAATATAAAAAGACTTTTCTTTATAGAGACTTTTCTGTAGTCCTTTCATCCCCTAAATCGATTATTCGGCTTCAAGCCATCCTTTTACTGTTTCAGCAGGAATACTAAATAGCGGATGATTGAAAATCGCTTTTAGTGCTTCCAATCCACCAGCTTTTAAGGCAGATTGCAATCTAGATTTTAGCGTTGGATTACGTTTAATCTCCTGATGAATTGCTTCTGTAACCACTTCGTCTGTGGGGTTAGCTTGAGATAACTGGAAGAGTAGCTGCTGAATTTCAGATGCTGCTTGTGCTAGGTTTTGTTTTTGTTCTTGAGTGTAGTTGGTGATGTTACCACCAATTTGATTGGCGGTTACTGTATCAGCATTGACAAGACCTCCTGCAATTTGAGCATTACGTAAGTCATTATTAAATTGTTGTTTTGAACCTTCTGACATTATAATATCTCCTCCTTGAGTATAAAAAATAGGACGTTCTAATGCCGTCGTTATCATAATTTCTAATCTATGTATTTGTAATTCTTTCTCTGCTATTAACACTTGAAAGTCTTTCTCTGCTAGTGTTTTAAGTTGATTGTAATTAATAAAATATTCTTTACTCAATTCAGATTTGTTAGCTGATGCTGCGGTTTTAGCTCGAAGCAGTATTTTATCATCTCCCCGTCTTTCTATTGCTACAATTTCAAGTTCGGCATTTGGGTTGTTTTCAGCTAATTCTTTGAAAGCGACTGCAATAGCACGGGGGTCAACACCTTGGTTATGGTAAAGGTCGAGGGTATCAAAAATCGGTTGGATGAAATTACCAAACTCCCCATCTGCAAATATTTCCTCATTATTATCAGGTTTGCGAAGTGGGTCAAGATTATCTTTTGTAGGTAAGCGCATATAGACATACTCGCACCTTACACCGTGCAGCTTAGTATGACTTGTAATATTCCAATCTTCTATAATGGCTCCTGTAAGAGTTGCTCCGGTTAAGTCGGTTGCATCTAACTGTGTTTGGACTAACTTTGCTCTGGATAAATCAGCATCTTGTAAATTTGCTTCACTCAAATCCGCACCTATGAAACTAGCGTCTACTAGGTGAGCATTTTTAAAATTAATTCCTCGCAGGTCTATTCTGTCAAAATTTTTATCCTGTCCCTGTCCTGTAACCAGTACTTGACGCACCTCTGCAATTCGTAGATAGCTTGTTCCAGGACGAACACGGTCAAGTTTCTTGGTTTTGTGGAAGCAGGTGCAAGTTAGAATGGCTTTTCTAAAATCCGTGCTTTTAAGGGTAGCGCCTGTAAAGTTAGCATCGGTTAAATCTGCACTGCGGAAGCTTGTTCCTTTAAAAGCTGCAAAGGCGATCGCGATGTCGCGAATAAGAGCATACTTTGGGTCTCCTTTAAGTGATCGCCTACTAATATAAATACTTAGTAATACAAGGGCGACGGCGACGGCTATGCCTATGGCTATAGCTGCGGTTACGGCTACAGTTAGGTTTAGAGCTAAGGTGAAGACTGTGGCTAAAGCTATTGCTCCGGCTACGGTTGTAACTAAGGCTACGGCTACGGCTGTGGCTCCGGCTACGGCTGTGGCTGTGATTCCGGCTACGACAGCTACGGTTAGAGGTGCAGCTATGCTTATGCCTACGATTACGGCTAGGGCTATGGGTTCGGATGCGGCTAAGCCTTGGGTTACGCCTAGGACTACGGCGGCGGCTACGATTACAGCTACGGCTACGGCTACGACTCCTAAACTTGCCTGTATTCCTTGACGAATTGCAATGACACCAGAAATAACAAATATAATTACAATAGTCAAGCCTATGATTTGATTAGCTACCTGATCTTTAGAGTTTGAGCCAAATACCAGCAACGCTACTAAAATACCAGTAAAAGCTGATAGAAATCCTACCATCGCCGCCATCGCCCAAGAAACAGCTACTAAGAAAGCAACCCACTGCCGTTCTAACCCAGCTATAGCACCACTGAAATTCGCACCCCTCAAGTTAGCACCAGTAAAATCTGCACTGCGAATATTTGCATAGCTAAGGTTCGCCCCTTCAAGGTTTTGATTTCTGAAGGAGACCCCACGGAGATTTTCACCAGAGTAGTCTATGGGCATAGCTGAGCAAGGTAGTAAACCGTAAACAGAGTTTTCTACAGATTCTATCCCGTATTTTCCAGATTCTCGCCCAAACAGTGCTATAGCTACTAGTAAAATGAAAAAATGCCCCTCATGTAGAAGGGCATCTATATTTTTGGACTAAAAGCTGGTGGTCTCTCTGGATTGCCAGTTTTTAACTTACTTGTTGTCGTTTTAATTCTTGTATCAGTGCTTGACATTGCTTGCTAGCTTCTGTAGCTTGTCGCATCAAATCAAGCTTGCGTTTGCGATTTTCTTTTGGCTCAACGGGTATTGAACGAGCTTGACGGCTTAATGAGGCAGCTATTCGACCATACTCTTTAATTTTAGTTTTTAGTTCGTCCATCCCCTTAACCCTCTAGTTCTGAAATTACTACATCCAAATTCAACATCTGTTGATATAGTATATCGGCTCTGGCTTGTAAGACGCTAGCATCGTCAAAGGCTTCAAGTTCTAGTTCAATTTCAGCTATATTGTGTAATTCATCAACTATCTCATCTAGTCGGTCGTACACTCTCAATAATGCTGTAATGGTTGATTGTTTCATTTTATTCCCAATACTGCTTACTCTTCCGGTGTGATTCTACAAATTTTTGGGTATGTCATAATTCAATTCCTCCATCAAAATCTTCAGGTTCCTCTACATCAATCACAGTTGTTTCTATAAGCGGTTTTTGCTCACTCAAGCCCACTTGGCTTACTTGGCTTACTGGTTCTATAGCGGTCATTGGCTCTACTGTCGTCACTGGTTGTTTACCGTCTAAATACCTTGTGTAAAAGTTGATGGCATCCTCTATAAACTTCGTTACCGGGATATCTAACGCTTGTGACCATTGCTCGATTTTTGGTTGCTGATACTTTTTAATCCTGATTTTGTCGATCGCCATTACATAACCTCACTGACCAATCCCTTAAGGTTGTCGAATGCACCGTTATCTGAGATGAGAAAACCTTTCTTTTTGAGTGCCGCACTCAGTAAGGGGAGTTTAGACCCACCGCCAATGATGAGAATTTTGTCACCAGCAAGCTTGTATTGCTCTAACTGCTTTGTGACCTCGCGTAGTTTGCAATCAATGAAATCTTTTAGCTCTAGTTCGTACACTGAATAGAAATTCAAATCTGATTCACCGTAGTAAAGCGCTGCTATCTTATCCCCAGTCTCACTTTTCTTGAACTTCACCCCAGTTTCGATACTCCGATTAATCACGTCTTTACTGGGAGGTTGCTTGATTAGTGCTTTCAGGTCAGAATTAGCAGCAATCTTCTCAATCAAGTATTCAGCACCGAAATCCTTAACGACTGGCTCACCAACCAGTTCCGAGTTAAAGAACCGCGTGATGGACGTGTTACCACCGCCAATGTCACAGATAGTTACCGCACCGTCTAAGTTTTGACTTTTCAATGCTGCTATACCTTCTGGGTACACTGCATTGATTTTGATTTGTACCAATACGGGTACGCCAGCAAGCTCAACTTTGTGTGTACCTTCATTTTTCCTGATAACTGGCTCATGACGCTTGACATCATTGCAGGTCACAGTCACTTCAAAAGCCATCTCTGAATTAACTTGTGGTAAGTGAGCCAATGTACCGAGAAAGTATTGCAGCCATAGAGATGACTTGCCCGTGTAATCATCGACCAATCTAATCAGGTCACTGCTGTTACTTCTTGCGGCTTGAGTTCCAACTAACCAGCAAGTGTTTTTCAAATCTTCGCGATCGCCGTCCACATATTTAACGTGACCGGGAATCTTATCTGATGTATTATTCAAGCACCGAGCATACCAGCTTGGTTCTCTCAAGTAGTCATACCCTTCCACATATGCTTTAATCCAATGGTTCCCAAGGTCAATAACTGACTTAAAATATTTTTTGATTTTAGATGGTGTTTTTGAGGCAGTTTTTTGACGGGTACTTTTGGGTACGCTAGCAGTTTTTTCAGTCATTTCTAAATCTCCCTATTGATTACACTGTAAAGGTTACAAACTTTTATTGCTGCTAAGATAACACAGAAAAAATGATTTTGTACCCAATAGGGTACATTTTTGAGAGCGTGTTCAGCAATTAAGGAAAGTTCAATCGAATTTTACCTATTAGATTGAATTCAGTACTAGCCCAATATTTAAATAACGGTTTTTTAGCTGTTAGAAAGTAGTTAAAGTCAATTAGTATTTGTTGACGGGCGAGATATACTCTAATATAAATTCTTAGTTTGTAGAATTCCCCAAAAACCTTACCTGACTTTTAACTAACATTAACTCAGTCCATGTCGGGCTAATCGGGCTAATCGGGCTATACCCCCTATAGGAAAAATGACGGGCTAGCCAGACACGTAAAATCAATGGTTTCAAGCATCGTATCGGGCTGTATATCGGGCTAGCCAGACAGTAAGCCAGACTAGCCAGACACTCTATAAATCACTAATTACTGTTAATTAAAACGTCATTCTCACCGAATCCTTTACCACAGTCATTGCATTTATACTGCTGAATGGTCTTAGTTGCTTTGTCCTTACCGTTCTTTTTAACATTTGGAGATTCACAATGAGGACAAGTAATAACAGGCTTTAAAACGTCATTTACTACTTCATTCTGTACCTCATTCAAAATGTTAGAAATAACTCTATTAACTTGATTGTTGCTTGACAATGCTTTTTCAAACGGCTTAGACGCTAACCAAGACTTACCATCAGTCAGCATACCTTTATGAGCTACAGGAATTTCTAATAGCAACGCTTGCCCGTTACAGTACAAAGCAGCCAATCGGTATTGGTTTTCTGGGCTGATATCTTCATTAACCTTGGCGATCCACTTAGAAGCTTTACTGTAACTCTTGCTGAACTTCTCCAGTGTCTCAGGATTCATCCCAAGGTCTTTATCGGCGTGTTTGATGAAAGTGTCGATCGCATTCGAGATGAACAGCAAACAGCAATTGTTCATTTCATCCCACGTCCAACGATTCTTCCCAACTTCACCAGACTGACCAATTAAAACCAGTCTCATGCTGTGATGCCTAATGGTAGTCCAGATTTCACTGGCTGTTTTCTTGTCGTCTAAATCATGCTTTTTATCGAATTCGTCAAAGATAGCCAGTACTGGAATATTGGGGTCAGTTGAGGTTTTAGCATCACGCGATCGCAACAACTGAGCAAACTTGTTAAACAGGTTTGATGCTTGATTGGGATTGGTCGCTGCTTTTTCACAATTCCAATAATCTTCCTCACTACCGTCTTGCGGGTCACTCAACCAAATCTCATAACCGTCTAAGTTGTGTAGATAATAGTCAAGTAGATTTTTGATTGCAATTCCTTTACCGCCACCTGTGGCACTCATGACCCGTAGCGTAGGTTTACCAGTTTTCTCAATGTGGTACTTCCTGATTGTTTGCCCGAATAACTCAGCCCTGATAATGCCGCACTCCCTAAAGATGTCTTCAGCAGTCGGTAATGGTTGCTTCACTGGTAGCTTGGTTTGAATTTCGATTGTGACCGTAGCGTTATGGCTGTGAATCTCAATTTTAGGGAATGTTTTGTCGATCGCTCCAACTAAAGCTGCTAACCGTTCACTGCTGTTTTCTTGTTCTAATTCCTTAAGTGTTATACCGGGATTGCGACCGATGGAGAAAATAAACCTACACCCTACCTCAGTTTCTTGCCAGTCCAGACAATCAAGTTTAAATCTAAAGTATCGGTAGTAGTACTCTGAAATCTTGTTACCAGTCACAGGAATTGAACTTGTACCGTAAAACTGATAAGGCTTATCTAAGGTTTCTTTAAGTTGCTCATTCTCACGTTGTAAGTCATCAATCACTAAATTACGTTTTTCAAGTAAATCTAGTAATTGAGAATGAATTGAATTGTTATTCAAAAGCAATGTTTCATACTTTTCTGTAATCTTAGTGTCTACGTCCTCTATACCTTCCTTAAACCGTTCTAGGGCAACTGTTTTAGGTACTGATTCATTAAGGGATTGTTTCAGTTCTTTGTTCTCTGTTTTAATTTCTCTGGCTTTTAAATCTTTCCATCGTGTTTTGCAGTTTAAGAACTTATTGTCAAAAGTAAAGATAAATCCTAAAACTTCTTTGAAGTCTTTAAAGTCGGTTTTCCTTACTTCCTCTATTGCATCGTACAATTCTAGTTTAAGTTCTTGAATATCTTGGATTCTTCCTTGCATACTCCGTTTTAAATCATCGGAAACGTCAGGACAAGCACAACCTTTTTCTAAAGACTTTTGAAGACTTGAAATATCATCATATCGGGCTGAGAAAAAGTTAACAGTATAAGTTCTGCAATCAGTCAGGAAGTCTTCTACTCGCGTGTCTCTCAGGCTAATAATACCTTCTAGTTCTTTAATCTTCAGGTCTTTCTCAGAAACTATCTGAAAGTATTCCTTAGCTTTCTCATTAAGTTGGTCTTTAAGATTGCTGATTTGTTCCGTGTACTTATCCCCCTGAGATTCTAGAACGTTGATACTGCTTTTCAAGTTATCAATGACCACTTTTAAATCAGTTAATTCTCGGTTCTTAGCTGTTTCTATTCGGTTTATACGTTCGCTCGTTTCATTCTCTAAACTTTGGTGTTTAGTACCGTAAGCAATTCCCAATCCAGCACATACTAAGGCTGAAGTACTACCACCAACACCAACAGTTAAAGCGAGTGTTTTTTGCCATCCTTGAGGTAAATTCCACGCTTGAATACCTCCAACAACACCCAATAAAGCGCTGGCTGTGAAAACTCCGTAGTAAATTTGGTTAAACATGATAAAATTCCTACTTCAATGTTTATAAAGTTGGAGGGGAATTTCACCCCTCTTGTTTTTTCAGTTCACCAGTGAATTAGAACTTTAGAATCCTGCTGCAAACTTCGCCACAGCTTCTTGCTTGATTTTTTCTTTTTCGTACTGGACATTTTGAATTTCATATTTCTGTTTCTCAACTTGTTCACGCAACATCTCAACCTTTAACTCTTCTTGCTCTCGGATAAGTTCAGTCTGGTTTTGAGTGCCTTCAGTGCGTATACGTTGCTGTGTCAATAGTTCTGAATCAAGCTCAAGCTTGCTCAGTTCGGTGTCACGTCCTACGACGGCACGTTGGTACTGTACAGCTTTTTTCTCATTGGTAATGCCAGCCGTCTTACCGTCAATCAGTAATCCAATCAGCTTTTGTTGCTCAAGGTCAAGTGTTGCCAGGTCTTGTTTTAGCTTGGTGTTATTGATAGCTACACCAACATAATTTCGCTGTCTGGCTATGATGATATTTCGCTTGATTGCTTCACCAGACTCTAACTCAGGAATTGAGCTATCAATATTGGCATCAGCTAAGGCAAGTATTCCAGCAGTATCCACAGTGCCATCTGTGAGTGAACTTGGATTGTGATTGAGTGCAGACTGGACTGAAGTGTTTACCTTAGTAACAACAGTTCCAACGACTTGCCCAACCGCACCAACCACAGGTGCAACAACTTGTCCAGCCTGTTGGAGTTTTTCTGCTAAATTGGCACGAGCGTTAAAGTCAGCAGTAGCAACTTCAGGGTCACTGGTAGGGAGTACAGCTAGTGTTTCTGGTATCTCTGGGGTAACTTCCACTTTTTCACCAGTAACACGCCTGCTACCTGTTAAACCTCCTTTCTTGCCACGGTTGGATTTTTCCAAACTTGCGCCTGTAACAGTTCCTTTCTTGGATGCCATAATTAAAGAATCCTTATTTGACGTGCTTAATGAGGGTATTGGGTACGGGTTAAGGTTGCCTCCTGTCCGTACTTCAATCTTTGAAAAATTGATCAACCTGAGTAGGGATAACACGGGCGTTATTACAGAATTGCGATCTACTATCACCACAAGTAAATGAGCCAAGGTAGCTAATCATCACAACTGCGATCGCTAAAAAGATTGTGGTGTTAGTGAAAACTTCTAACTGCACTGGGAATGTGTAGGAGTGCTTGAGGCGTTCAAACTTCCTTGCCTCTTCAGCGTGTTTGATTTCCTCTAAGGTGTGGATAGCACTGGTGAGATTAGAAATTTTTGCTTGATTGGGGTTAGATAGCCTAACCTCACGGTAAAGTTCAGCCTTCAACATTTTGAGCTTTTCTGAGTCGGTGATTAACCCTAGTGCGATCGACTCTTCATGCCAATCATGGTTACGCTTAATAATCGCGTCTACCTTGTCTACAAAACCTATCACAGCATTCTCAAAATGTTCTCCAAAGCTCATACATAGCTCCTATTGGTTAATTGAGTTAAGCAGTGTTCACGCTTGTTATCGCCATGATGTTTGCATTTTGCAAGTACAGGCATGGGAAAAAAGGTAACTGCAATCATGGCTGTTACCAAAAATCGGTGATAAAATCGCATGGATTCTCTTTCTAGATGGATTGAGGATTGGGAGTTGACCGTGATAGTTTCTCAGGCTTTGCGGTCACTCTATTAAGTTCTTGCATTGATTCAAGACTTGCTTTTTGAGCCAGTACACGGCGTATGATTGGCTTGATTTTTGCATCCATATCAAACATCCTAAGTTTAAGAATCGCAAAATCTAGCCTGTATATAGGCATTACGTTCATTCTCGCTATCAAAGTTGTTTAAGAGAACGAACAACTTGACTGCCTTGTCTCCAACAAAGGACGCTACTGTATCCCCTTCCGAGTTGTAGATTTCAAGGTCACTTCCTTGGCTAGTGTGATGGAATTCAATCTCAAAGTGCAGTATTGATTGCGTGGACATAAATTTAGTTTTAGAAACTCCTTATTTTTGGTTAGTTGGTTGGGAATAATCCCAGTAAAACTAGAGGACTTCGAGTCCATGCGATCGCGCTTACTAGCTTTTTTATTGTTATAATAAGAACATCTCATTAAGAGATTTTTAATAAATTCTTATAATAATTCGGGCGCTTTATAAGCCCAGCTTTCTGGTTCTCTGATTCTCTGGTCTTGACTACTCTTAATTAACAGCTAATCTCTAAATTCTATGGGGTTAGCTGTTAATTGTTTTGTGGGGTTAGTTTTTCAGGTCAGGGGTGAGACCGTTCACTCGGAATATTGGAGAACTTTATACACCAAAATAGCGATAAAACGGATCTGACGCTTGTTTTAACTTTAATTGCAAGTCACCTAAACAAGTTTCAGCAACAGTTACCAAAACTTGTAAAGTAGTAGTTAAAATCTCATCGTAGTTGCTGGAAGTATTTTTTAAAATTAAAAGTACAGCACGACGGAAATCGTAATCGTCGGAATATCTGGCGTTGCAGTTTTTAATCTCGTCCAAAGCAGCTTTATCGCTTGATTTTTCTTGAGAATTAATAACGTTCAAAATTATCTCGTAAGAAAAATCTTCCAAATTTCCAAGTTTTTCGATTAATTTTAAATCAAAATATATTGTCTCACGTCGTGGAAAAGAATTCAAACGGTTGAACTCGTTCATAAAAGATTCAGCCAGAACGAAAGGTTTATCCGGGAATTCAGTTTTTATTTGGTCGATTAGGGTTACCAGTTCAGTTATCTTTTTGTCGTGTGTCATAATTTCTTTTTCCTTTATATAGTGTGGTTTAGCGAAAATCGATTACATCATGTTTAAAAACGTTCAAAAGTCCTTTGGCAGTAAGGACTTGATAAACTTGACCGGGACACCAGATAGGCGATACAAGTTCACCTAAATAACTTCCTGCTTGGTAGTCGCAATGTATGCGCTTTCTGACTGGATTGGAGACTACACGGGATAGTGTGGAGCCTTCGATTTTGAGATTGGTGGTGGCTTTTAACTTCAACATTGAGTCATGAATAGGGTGATGTCTTTTACCAAATAGCCAGGTAATGAGCTTATGCTGCAACTATAGCATATATTTAAATTTATATGATTGTTTTGTGATTATTTTATGATTATTAATAAAACTAGAAAGATATAATTGGAGTAGTTTCGCTCAATTTGCGATTAAATAAAGAAGATAAAAAACATATGCCCTTATCAATGCCACGACCCAAAAAACAGCGTGAAGAGGTACAAACAACTTTTAGAGTCGATCCCGTTGTAAAACGTGCGATCGAGCAAACAGCAGAAATTGCAACCCGAAGCGTGAACAACCATATAGAGTATTTATTGAAGCTTGGGTTATTAGCGTTTGCTGGAATCGACCCTAATTCGCTATCGCAAGCCCAAATAGCCGCAAAATTCGAGGAAATTTACGGTGATAAGGAAAATAAATCCTAAAATACTGTGCTCGTTTTATTTGTCACGGGCAAACATGGTATTTTTTTTGTAAAATACCCAACTTTCTTCTAAACGTTTTAATTTATACATCTTATGTACTGCCAAAAAACCTTGATTCATAACATTGTCTTATCAATGCTTTTATGACAAACTAAATACCCGTAATTCCACTGAAACAACCTAGAAGCTCTATACAAATGTATTTTTTACTACCCAAGTTCCAAAAATATCTTACAAAAAAAGTGAGATATTCTTTAAGATTGAACATTCGTATAAATTGTAAGATAAGTATAATCGGATACATGACAAAAGTCATGTACTGTAGGACAAAAGTCATGACTTTGGAAAAATTTAAAACAGATTACTTAAATACTTGTATCAGGATATGTTATGAATTAATTAGGGATATTTGTATGTCCGTCGAATATCCCGAAATTTTCTTAAGCATTAGCTAATATCCCTGATTTAACAGGGATAGATAAGCTTTAGACACCCGCAAGGGCGATTACCTTCCAAAAAATAAATAGTCATCCTCTGGAGTGGCTTGAATTCCCTCTTGTAGAAGCAAGAGACCTACTGCACAAAGAACGACTGAAAAACACCTATATAAATAAATATTTTTTATATAGTACCATTCTAGCCCACAGCATTCAAGCCGTCCAAGGGGTGACTCCTCGTTAATTAATAAGGAGTTATTCTCACAATGTCTTTTTCAAAAAATTTCTATCCAACCAATCGTAACGAAGAATGCTTCTGTGGTGACAAATCAGGAAAATGCCGTCACAGTAAAGACGATCCAAACTTTAAAGCCTGCATGACCTTCCGAGATGCCAGGTTGGGGCAGAGAGAAGGGGATTGGATTTGTGTTCTAGAGATGGCTGCTGAATGGTCGTACTGGAGATTAGCATCCTCCATCGAGCTAAAGTCACCAGAATTCAGAGAAGCAGCCAGGGAAGCTAAGAAGCAACAGGCTGTAGAAAAAGAGAAAGCGAAAGGATTCGCAATCGCCAACGAGCTACCAGCAGAACAGCGACACGAGCAGTACTCAAAAATTCAAAGCAAGAAAGTTTTAATCCCAGATCACAGAGAAAACCTTTTGAAAAGAGGGTTTACCCTGGAGCAAATTATTGAGATTGGGTATTGGAGCATTCGGCAGCCATGGGAAAAGGTTCTTGGTTACTACGACACGAAATTACCTGGGTTCGTGAGGTTTACCGAAGAAGACGCTACTCTTAATGCAGCTGTGAGAGCGATCGTCTGTCCAGTTCGCCAGTTGGGTCAAATCGTTGGTTTAAAAATGAGGCTTGACGACGCTCCTGAAAACGGTGGACGTTATCGCTGGTTAACTGGGAAAACTCAAAAAAATCCTGAAGGAGCAACACCACATATATATGGTGAGTTGCCACTGGCAGTATTAGAAGCAACAGACCCAACCAAACAAGGGATTTGGGTGACTGAAGGCAATGAGATTAAGCCAGTGCTTGTTAACTACAAGCTAGGATACGCTGTCCTTGGTGGCGGTAGATTTTGGCAGTCCAGCCCCAATCACGCTGCTAAGTTCTTACCAATAATGCGGGAACGCTACGGGAACCAAATCACTCTATGTCCTGATGCTGGCGACATTCTCAATAAAAATGTTGCCCCCAAGTGGCTATCCGAGTACGAATTTTTTAAGAGCCAAGGGTTTGAAGTTCGTTTTGCATGGTGGGGTCAAACCACTAAAGAGCATGATGATATTGATGAATTGGAAAACTACGACCAAATAGAATTTATTGACGACACAGCATTTAAAGCATTAATCGAAGAGCACTCAGAAACAGCCAAAACAGCCAAAAAAGAATGGCTAGATGACTATAACGAAAAGCAATTCCACAACTGGTTAGACGCTAGAAAATTTGACCCAGACATCACCATTGATGATAATGACCCCAACTTTAAATTCCCTAAAAATTTGCCCAACGAGCAAGCTATCATAAGCATTCTATCCCCCATGGGTACGGGTAAAACACACGCGATGATCGAGGATATCAAAACACTTGAATCACGCACCAATAAAGGAGCTATTCTTATTGGTTACCGTAACACACTGCTGAAGCAAACCATACAGAGAGCGCTGACAGTAGGAGTGACGATTCACCTCCTTAAAAAGAAGGATAGCGATGACGTTCAAGAACTTCTAAAAACCCCATACGCTCATTTAGCTTGTTGTTTGGATTCTATCTTTAAACTTGACGGTCACTTCACTGGTCGGGATATTTACATTGACGAAAGTTGCTCGGTAATTCTTCACGGATTGAATGGCGGAACTCTTAAAGGAAGACAAGCTGAAATCCTGGCAATGTTCAAAAGAGCAATACAAGAATGTAATCGTATAGTTCTACTAGACGGCAATCAAAGCGATTTCTTTACTAGCATTATTGCTCAGATAGCACCTGATAAGAAAGTCGTCAAAGTTCTTAAAAAGAAACAAGTCGTTCCGCAAAACTTTATCTTTGTGGAGACCATTGGAACCAGTGAAGAAGAGATTAAGAAACACGATCGCTCTCCCCTGATAAATATTGCCCTACAACCGAATGAAAAACCTTTTATCTTTGCTGATTCAAAGGTTTTTACTGAATCGCTTGGTAGAGTTTTAGAAAATGAAGGTAAAAAGGGCAACGTATTAAACCAAAATTCAGTGTCGGAACCTTGGGCTGACCTGTTTTTGACCGATCCCAACAAGTTTATCGAAGAAACTCAACCTGATTTCCAAATTATATCACCGTCTGGGGAGTCTGGTTTAAGTGTTGATATCAAGAATTATTTCACTTGCAAGCTTTCATTTTTATCAGGAGTTTTAACCACAAACAGCCAGAGACAAGGATTAAACCGATTGAGAGATACTTCAGTCACTCACTACGTCCATTGCCCCGAACGTACTGCAATTCGAGACCACAAAATACCGCCCTATTATGCTGCAAAACAAATTCACGAAGTTTTAACTAAAAGGCTTAATCAGTCAGCTATCCTAGCGACGCATTCAGCAGATTGTAAGGAGTCAGCGACTGAAATAATGATGACTCAAATCGAAAAATCCATTAAGGAGGACATTTTTTACGAATTCTCTTTAAAGTTATTCGCACTAGAGAATTTTGAGAGAAACAACCTCAGAAAGTGTTTGATGTATACTCTAAAAGAAGAAGGTCACACGGTTGAATTGGTTAAAGAAGTGTCTTGCAAAGCAACCAACGACAAAACTGAAGAGGCAAAGGAAGAATATTTAGAAGAAGAAGCCGCAGCTATATTTAAAGCTCAGCCTTTAGAAGAGGAGGAATTCAAAAAATACGAGAAAGACAAGCCTAATAGAGAAATTGGGTACAGAGTTGAAAAAACACGACTGCTAAAAGCACTGCCAGGGATTGAAAACGAAGAATTTTGGAAAGAAAAATTCGTTTTAGATTACTGGGTTGAACGTAATAAAGACAAAATTTACGAACATGAAAATTTCTTTTTCTTAAACAATTTTGAAATCGCCGAAAAGAAACACGAAGTTAACTCTTTCTTTAAATTCACGGCTAAGGACTTCAACGCTACGAGCGTGATTGATACTAAATTCACGAGAATAAAGGCATTAAAAGACTTGAACGTTCTTCAGTTTGTTGAAGATTTAAACCGTAAGTGGACAAAAGAAAGCCCTGAAGTTATTGCTTTTTATAAAGCAATCAAAGCAAGTGAACAAATTCAAATAGAACTAAACTACCGACCACCGCAAGAACAGAAAAATCAGGAAGAATACATCTCCTGCTTACGTACTGCTTTAAAGTGGATTGGAATAAAACTAAAAAAAGGTAGAGATTCAAACGGGAAGAGAGCTTATTTTTATGTAATTGACGAAAAACACTTTAAATCACCAGAAAGGCTTGGTATTCTTAGAGCGATGGAGTCAAAACATTTAGATTGGATGGCTTCTGACAACTCTCAAGTCAGCTGGATTTCCAACGAAAAGCACGCTCAAAATTTAGCTAATAAGTTCCGAGCCGCTACAGAATATAATCAAGTGGTTGCAGCTGAGAGTGAGTGGCACGAGAAAAAACGCTTTAATCAGGACGGTAGTGTCACTGAAAAGCAGGCATCTTATAACCGTAATATCGATGCCATCATTGCCCTGGCTTGGAGTCAATTATCCTTAGAGGAACACAAGCAAGTCCTCAATCTGAAACCCAAACTAGAGAGTGTTGAAGCAATATTAACTGCTGTCGATAATGAGATATGCGTAAAAAACCCACAATATTATCTCGATTTCCTAAGATTTATGCCCAAACACAAACTGTGGGAACTGCGATTAAACAACGCTCTAGAATTGGGGATTGAAAATGCGATCGCAGCTTATAAATACGGCTACGAATCCTCACTGGAAGCAATTAACAAAGCTTGGGGATTGCTTAGCAGTGACGTACAGCAGACTTATATAGAAGCTTTACAAGTTCAAACGCCAGTACAGGAAACAGTACAGAAACCAACCCCAGCACAGGAATTAGTACCAGTGCAAGAAACAACGCCAATACAAAAACCAGTACAGGAATCACCCAAAGTACTGCAAGGAGCTTTGGGGTGGAAAAGAACAGCTAAAAAAGAAAGCTTACCCACACCAACACCAGAGAATGCTTTAGAACTTGCTAATCGCGTACACTCACCTGAAGAAGCTCTAGTGATACTTAAAGCGGCTGAACCGTCTCAATTTGGAGAAATCCTTCATTTATTTGGGCTTCGGATACGGAAATCGTTACTAGAAACCAGCAAGTACCTGCACGAATCTATCAAGCAAATGTACTACAGTTGCTATACAGCGTTTGAGCAGGGGATAGAGGTAATCGACGGTGACGATTTAGACCCAAATGATTATGTGGTCGTAGGTTAGTTGCTGGGGGAGAAATCCCCCACTACTGAAGCCCATTAAACAGCTTTTTAAAGCCTTTAGACATATTTTGCAAATAATGTACCACTCTTATCTTGAGATATGAGCGTACTAATAATATGCTCAATAATACTATTTAAGTTTCTTCTACGACGAATAGTATTATTTGGGTCAAGATGCCCATATCTCAAGATTTCTCTTATGTTATCGCCTTGTGCAATTAAGTACCTTCTTAGTTGTTCTTCTCCCTGCCCTCTTAAGATTTCTCTTGATTTGCTCAAAAGAACTTCACCGTTGACTCTATTCCCTTCATCAGATTTTCTAACAGTAGTCCTGTTATTAGACTTTTTGGTAGTCGTATTGCTCTGCTTAGTTATTGGTTGAGAAGAATTTTCAAGTTCGGATGAGTTAATAATTTTATCCGAATGCTCTTTTATAGCTGAAGTGATAAATGTAATCATTTCAGGTTTGGAATCTATTGCGTCTGCAATAATTCTCAAAAAATTAGCTACCTCTGAAGAATCCATTTGTTTAACCTACTTTTTGAATAAATTCATTAGCTAACGCGCTCATATCATCGTGAGATTCTCCATATTTTTGTTTATAAGTTACTTGCCCACCGTAGTCTAAAGCCTGTGCTATTTTGCTTCTTTCTCGAATCTCAGCGTCAAAAACTTCTGGAAAAAGAGGATTTTCTTTAATAAAGTTGATACTTGCCGTTTGAGCCGATGTCCCATTGTATCTAGAAATTATAATCCCTAAAGCTTTCAAGTTATGCCCATGAATTTTATTCGACTTCCCAATATGTTCAAGCACTAGTTCTAATCCATGAATCGACATTTTATTAGGAACACAAGGGATTAAGCAAAAATTACTTGCTAAAAAAGCACTTCTTATAATGTGATTAAGAGTTGGTGGGCAGTCTATCAAAATATAATCATATTTACTCAATAGTGGTTTGAGAAGCTCTTGTAAGAGATTAACTGGTTTTAAAGATGAGAAGAAATAATTCTGATTAATCAAATTTTCTTGAACTTCAAACATTCGAGCGCTGTTAGGGATAAAATGTAAACATTTAAAAGAACAATTCTTTCTCAGACTTGAGATACCTGATTTAGCTATGAACTCATCGTTTTTAAAATGATTTAAGAAAAGATCGGGATGCCGGAATAAATAAGGTATGGTTAACTCTTTCTTTTCAAAGTCTTTATCCCACGTATCCTCGTCCATCATTACACTTGTCAAATTGCACTGTGGGTCTAAGTCAATAACAAGTACACGTTTAGAGTGAATATTCCCCGCTAGGTACTCTGCTAGCGCCATAGTAATAGTAGTTTTACCTACTCCTCCCTTGAGGTTAGAGATACAGACAACTTTGGCTGACATAGTTTTATGGATTGATGCATATAAAAAGCTACAGATATAGGTTTCCCAAAATTTTGATGAAAATAACGGTTCTCTTCACTAAGCAGGTAGGCGAGGAAAACTTCACAGAAATTCAGTAGAGTGGCTTAATTACCAGAAAAAGGCTAATTGCTAGGAATAGTAAGAGATTGGGAGATGTCGTTTAAATCCTATTATTCGGCAGTGATATATCACTTAGTCAAAAAGGGAACCATAGGTCTAACCTATCGCAAAAAACCGAATTGAAATGTTTAAAAGTATTTGGAAACTTTTAAAGTCGTTATTACTTATCACAATAATTTTTTCTATTACCTTTGCAATATTTCCCAAACCACAAGCTATATTCATCAATATTTTGATATGGGCGTTTTTAGTATACAACGACCTACTATAAGCTTTCCTACTCTCCTACTCCTCACACCCCCCAACCCCACTCCCCACATCCCCCCAGCCCGATCGCACCACCAACCCCAACATCCCCTACCCCAAGGTGCGATCGCATAGCTTGCGCTGTCCCCAAGAGCGATCGCACCACGTCCCTATACCCATACATCCAAAAACCAAAAAAAGACC
>NZ_JBFPMW010000025.1:0-50861 GCF_045999855.1 Tolypothrix campylonemoides VB511288_2 | reverse complement strand
GTTTTACAGTCATAATCTTGTACTCTAAAATCCTTGCAAGCGTATAACTTTGTACTTTGTACGTAGAAAGTTGGCATATATGCGTATAAAGTGTACAAAGTCGCCTACATCTGCATCAAAATGCGTACAATGTAAGGACAAAGTGGTCATGTTTGCGTACAAAGTCCGTACAAGGTTGATATATCTGCGTACAAAGTCTGAAGTAAATCGTACAAAGTACTTAAGTGCGTACAATGTATTTAAGTTTGTACAAAGTACAAAGTACAAAGTAGAAAGTAGAAAGTACAAAGTAGAAAGTACAAAGTAGAAAGTACAAAGTAGAAAGTACAAAGTAGAAAGTACAAAGTAGAAAGTTGACCATTTCCCCAATGCGATCGCGAAGCGCAACGAAGTTATCGCACCCAAACCCAAACCCAAACATCCGAGATTCATCGCGTCCACCGTCCACTTCTCCTTATGAGTATTTTTGCTTATAAACTAGTCAAAACTTGTCAATCATTTAGAAAAACTAACATTACGTACTCTAAGCACTTGCCCGTCATTCCCACAGAACTAGTAAGCATAAATACTCACTCCAATTTCGCCGCAAGCCTCCGATACAGTTTCAGTCGTGAAGCAAAGCCGATCGCGAAGCGCAAGCTGTACCCAGATTATCGCATTCCCTGAAAGCGGCTGAGTATTTATGCTTAGCACCAACTTGCCGCACGATTTTAGCGCGATCGCCTTTGGCGCAAGCGTAGCTTATCGCACTACGATTTTCAGATTGAGTTTTAAATAGTCCAGTTAAATTTATTTCTAGGAATAAAAAAAATAGCCCTTCCCGAAAAATGTCAATCAACTGACAGTTGGAGGCAAAAAACCGCTTATAGATCTTAGGGGTTGAGAATTCTCCTTCAGTCCATGCCTCCAACCCTCCCATGTTTATGATTTGCTGCAAGCCTGGGCTAGCTACAGGTTTGGGTAGGCTTTGATTGCTAGCCAGAACGGGCTGGAAACGACTTTAAATCGCCAAATGTACAAAAAAAAACTACTGCTAAACCCCTCTATCGTCCTTACAGGGCATTCTAGCGGGGTATCGTAAGTATTAGGTATTTATTGAGTTTTTGGGTGTAGGGAGTATGGGCTGTAGGATGTGGGGTTGCAGTGCGATCGCTCCTTGGGGTTGTTGGAGTGCTTTATCAAGCTATGCTGCATGAAGTGTTGGTGCTAAAGGAGTAATAATGACAAGTCTATCATTAGTGCAACAGGCTGAATCCTTGGCAGCACAATTTGAGTTTACCCAATCTTCACTCCCGGAAGTCGGTCGCTTGTTGTATGTCCTCACCAGTCACATCAGGCAGGGTCAAATTGCTGAGATTGGGAGTGGATGCGGGGTTGGTGCTGCGTGGATTGTCAGCGCATTACACCCAGATAGTACATTCATAACTATTGAAAGCGATCGCCAGCTTGCCAAACTTGTGCAACAGCTATTTGCAGGTAAGTCTAACGTTCACGCACTTCAAGGCGACTGGCGCGATTTACTCACCTATGCTCCATTTGATTTGTTATTTGCCGATGGGGGAAAGGCAAAAGTCACAGAACCCCAGACATTGATAACTGCTCTCAAGCCGGGAGGCTTGATTTTACTAGACGATCTTACACCTGAAGAATACTGGCCTTCACAATGGCAGGGGCGCACAGATCCAATAAGGGAATTTTGGCTCAAAGATCCTCATATTGCTGCCACAGAAATCCGTGTGACCGCAAAAAATTCAGTGATTCTAGCAACACGTACTCAATGAATAGCACATGACAGTGGTTTTAAGAGAAAAGTATGTTCATCGACACACTTCGCCAAATCGCCCAAACCCTATATTTTCAGTTAAGGTGTGTCGATTGCGGACTGGGTAAGGATTTGGGGTATGTGTTTTACTCAATTTTTGACAGGATGTACAATGTTTTTGAGAGGTGTGTCGATTTGCAGTCTGAAATCCTTACTAGGTAAGGGCTCCTACACGAACTTCCCACCGATTGGGTCAATTCGGAATAATTGGAAACGTTCATTCTTGTGTTGTGAAAGAATAAACATTACCGGGCCTCCCACCGATTGGGTCAATTCGGAATAATTGGAAACTCTCCTGCTTCCGTGAGCGCTGATAGCAAATCCCACAAACCCTACCAATTGGGTCAAATCGGATTAGAAAGACTGCACGAATTTGTGCAGTCTTTTTGGTTTAAGGGCGATCGCATTCTTGTAAACTACCTATGCATGAATGCAGGAGCTTGCACGGCGTGGATAATTTGGTCAAAAATTTTTTGTAGTGAATAACAAAGTCTTGTCTTGTTGGCTATCAAAATTAAAATATAGCTCAAGCCGAGGTGTCCCGGAACCATCAACTTTTTCGTAAGCTACAATAATATATCGTTGTGCTTTTACAAACCTCACATCACTCGGATACGTGACATTGTCAATATCTACAATTAACTGTTTACCGAAGTTTAGAACCAATACGTATTGTATCTGGGACGCAATAGCTATCACGCTTGAGTTGTTAGGAGTCAAAAACTTAGCTTTATAATAGATATCTTGATTAACCATTTTTGCACTCGTCACCATTATTTTGGTTACCAACATTCTAGAAGTTACGTTTTGACAGAAAAAAACTACCCTTGGGTAGAAGTCAATGCAAGTTCTGCTACCAGTGCCGCTTTTGTTGTAATGTTCGCACTTAGGGTCATAAGCCACTTCATTTACTGAGTATATATACTCATACAAAAGCACCCACGACTATCCCGGTTGTGAGTTGGGGGAGTGGGATTAGTGGGTGGTTTCAATTCAATCAAACTAGTATTGCTATTTTACAGCAGTTTCCGATGTTATGAGGTACAGTTAGTATTAATAAAATCAAAAGATAATACTGTCATGAAAGCATATTCAGTAGATATTCGAGAAAAAATAGTGGCAGCGCATATTGAGGAAAAAATCTCGATTCGTCAAGTAGCACTCAGATTTGCAGTGAGCAAAAGTTTAGTACAAAAGCTAGTAAAGCAACAAAAAAGTCATGGTAATTTACAACCATTAAAACCGGGTAAGCCACGATTTAGTCATCTGACAAATGCGGAATTAGAGTTAAGAGAACTAGTGTCAGAGAATCCGGATGCAACAATAGTGGAATTCTGTGAATTATTTGCGGCAAAGACAGGTAATTGGGTGAGTCAGACGGCAATGTGTCGTTCTTTACAAAAATTAGGATTAAATCGCAAAAAAAAACATTGCGGAGTAGCCAAGCAGCAACTCCAAGAGTTCAAAAACTCAGAGTAGAATATTGGGAAAAAGTCAAGGAGATAGAGCCAGAAAACTTGGTATTTTTAGATGAAACAGGGGTAATACTGGGTTTAGCAAGAACGCATGCACGTTCACAAAAGGGAACAAGAGTATATGAAATGAAGCCATTTTACCGGGGAGCAAAAGTTACGGTGATTGGAGCAATAAGTCTTAAAAAAGTTGTGGCATTAATGACAATAAATAACTCAATGGATAGCCTAGCTTTTGAAGGATTTATTGAGAAGTTCTTATTGCCTCAATTATGGCCGGGAGCAGTAGTAGTTATGGATAATTTACCGGCACATAAACTAGCATCAATCGAACCAATGATTGAATCTGTAGGTGCAAAAGTCTTGTGTTTATCTCCATATTCTCCTGATTTTAATCCCATTGAATTATGGTGGTCACAACTTAAATCTTTTTTACGTACTTTTTCTCCAACTACAACCGAAATGGTTGATAAAGTTATCTCTGTTGCTCTCGACTTGATGAATCCTCAACATTTAAAAAATTGGTTCACTAAGTGCTGTTATTGTACCTCATAACATCGGAATTTGCTGTATCTGAGAGGGAAGTGTTTCTGATGTCATGTCGATTGAAACCAAAACGGATAGTACTGCCTCATTTTGGCTTCTATCTCATCCCATAACTACCCTTGTCTACAGATGCTTGAGTTGTGGTGTGCAAAACCCCTCCATCGTTCTTAAATTGCTTTATAGCAGGGTCTGGTAGGTATTGGTATTTTTTTGGTTTTTGGATGTATGGGTGTGGGGACGTGGTGCGATCTCTGTAAAGGGCGCAAGCGACGAGATCGCGTTCACCATTGCCTAATGCCTAGTCCCTAATCCCACCTAATCCCACGGACTGATTATAACTATAGAGAGAATCAGTATAGTCATCTATTCACTATAGAGAAAAAAAAATAGATTTATCTATAAAAAGTATTAGACTTGTAACTGTGTTCCTCGTCACAGTGAAACTTAATAGCTCGCCGAATGTTGAAAAGAAAATGTCTTGAGTGAGTAAAACTAATGATTTCTAACTCAGAAAAACGTAGTCAAGAATTAATAGAAATAATTGAACAGCAATTGCAAAAAATAGATGAATTGCTTAAGATCTCTGAAAATGACTTGAGTATTGAACTATCAACAGGGAATTTAAAACTAAGTGAGTCTCAAGTTAATTTAGACAATGATTTAGCAGCAATAGCTGTCAATAACATAAGTGAGGAGAGAGAAAACGATTTAGAAGTTTTACGTACTAGTGTTGCATCCAAGGGTGCTGAAGCTAAAGCTATTTTTACTCAGAATCAAGCGACATTTGCTTCAATGATGGCATACTGTAAGGGGAACTCTGGGCGGTCAATTCCCGGTCTTTAGTCATAAAACGCGCCTTGGATGCGGCTAGTATTTTAGCTGAGCAAACCAAAACTGACCCCATGCCTCTTGCCCAACACTTTATTTTAAGAAGTCTTTGTGTGTACTTATAGTACTATTTTGTTAGTAGAAAGTTTTCCTGAGAATTTAGCTTTGTTTCAAGATGCTTTTCGCAAAGCTCAACTCAAAATTTCATTAAAAACACTGACAGATAGTCAATCTGCAATAGATTATCTTAGTGGTATAGGTGAGTATTCTAATAGAGAATTACACCCTTTACCTTCACTTATAATCTTTCAATTGGATATAGTAAAAGTATCGGGTTTTCAATTATTAGATTGGTGGCAAAGACAGTCCAATCTTCAAAAGTTACCAGTTGTTGTTTTTACCCAATCTATTAAACAGGAAGATTATCAACGAGCTTATGAATTAGGAGCTAATTCTTGTTTAATTAACCCTACTAATTCCGAGGAATTAGCTGGATTGCTAAAAAATATTTACGACCTCTGGATAAAATAGAATCAAAAACCTTCTGTGAATCCAGATAACTAAACTATCTGGGGTTATATTTTGTGCCAATTGGCAGTATATAAAAGCTACTTTTATTAAAATTAGCTAACCCCAGACAACTCATGTTATCCAGGGTTAGCAGCAGCAAGTTTTTTAATGACTGATAGTAAGGTTGCTTAATCTTTAATTTCAATTACTTCATTATTTTCATTCAGCCTATAAACCGCTATAACTTTACTTCCATCCTTAGTGGTCACTGTCCAACCGGGATTTTGTTTGAGAGCGTGTTCAATGTCCATTCGTGAAGCTTCTCTAGCATTTAAAGTAATGGTTTGGCTTTTGATTTTTGGGCTAACAGTTGCTTGTACTGGAGTTGCGTTAGTGGATTGAGTACCTTCTAGCTTGATGAACTGTGTAACGCTACCACGTCCTTTATTGTGGTGATATCCCAAACCTTTCTCTAAGTTGTAATCTGTGACCTGCAATCTACCTTCAGGTGATTCTAAATAGTTTTTTAGGATGGACGATCGGCATCCAGTCAACTCAGTCAAAACTTTAGTGTTGATAGCCCACATAGTCTCTGTACTGTACTGCCGTTCGTTATAAGCTTTTACAGCCTGTACAGCCCTACGGATTTTTTCATTACCACTGTAAGGAGTAGTTGAGCCATACAGTTTATCGTTACTGACTTGACTTAAATCTTTTTCGATTACTGGTTTTTGTGGTTGTTCAATAGTAGGCACTTCAATAGTGGGTACTTCAACAATGGGAACTTCAGCAGTAGGAACTTCAATAGTAGGAACTTCAATAGTAGGAACTTCAGTAGTAGATTCTTCAGCAGTGACTATTTCAGCAGTGGTGACTTCAACAGTAGGTACTGCAACCAATTGTTGGATTATTTTTTCAATCGTTTTGTCTTGCAGCATTTTTTCAATAACTTTTTCAACAGGAACTTCAATCATTTTCTCAACTACCTTTTCAACTGGGACTTCAACTCTTTTCTCAACAATCTTCTCAACGGGAACTTCAACTCTTTTCTCAACAATTTTTTCAACTGGTTTGTCTACCATTGTTACAACCTCTTTAACTAACTTTCCTTCTTCAAACTGCTTACCTATTTGAGCCAACCGTATTAATTCTTCAATTCTGCTTACTTGATCGGGGAATGCTAAGAACTCTTGATTGTCAATTAACTCTTTAGCAGCTTTAGTGAGTCTTAACCGTGGCTGTACAATGGTTTGAGTCGGTTCACCGGGTTTTTCACTCAGGCGATCCAACCAAGCACCCTGAACAACTGGTTTACCATCTTTATTAGCAACATAGTAATCTTCATAGTTTGCGGCTTCACCATCTCCCTTGTGTCCGAGGTTATCTTTGACGAATGAACCGAATGATTGGGTATGGGAACCGAACAAATAGAATGCGATCGCTGCATGAGCCGATCTGAGTTTGTGACTTGAGATTTGGTCTACACCATGTGGAGGTTGCAATAGTTCCCCAAACAATTCTCTTACCTTACGGTTGACTGTTGAATTCTTACGGCTGTCAACTTCAGTCAGCAAACAATTCTTAATTTCCTTGTTTTCAACCTGTCTACGTAGCTTTAAGAGTGCGTCTACGACTTTCCAAGACTCAATGAGGGTGTACTTGGGATACTCTAGCCTATCTTCATCCTTGGTTTTGATTTGTCCCTTAAACTGGACTTGGAATTGGTTAATTTGTTGGATTTCAGCAGTCAGCAGCACTTCTCCGATCCGAGCACCCATAGCGAATTCAATGCCTGTTGCTAGTTCTTTCCAGTTAGAAGACAAGCAAGCTTTTTCAATCGCCTCTTGGATTTCGGACACATTGTTAATGGGTGTCAAGTTCCGTCGTTGTTGTTGCTTTTTAGTCTCACCCTTAGTCTTAACTGCACTTAAGAAATCGCGTCCATAGTTCATGTACAGTAGGGCTTTGTGGTCTCGGATAACACTACCGTCTTTACCTTTATGCTCGAAACTGTTGTGATCGTTTAGTTCTACTGACTCTTGCCATGATTTAATAGCTTTCCTTACACCTGATAAATAGCTGACTGCTGAACTTTTCCAGCTATCAGAACCTTCAGGACTATCAGTTTTTTCCTGACACATAGAGCTAAATTCATCCAGTTTAGGTTTGCAATAACCCTCAATAGCATCATTTGAAGTACTTTCAAGACCCGTCAGGAATTCCATAGACCATTCCTTAACCCAGGCTGTACGGACTTGCCGAACGAATTTACTATATTTATCAGGTTTGTTTGTTGGCATAATTTTGTCATCCTCATTTAACTTTATACGCCTATAATAACTATAACTTTGTACACCGTCAATAGAAATGTACAAAGTTAATTTAAAGAGTTAACGGGTATTGTGTACTGGATATTGGATATTGGGTATTGGGTATTGGGTATTGCTGATTGGGGTGGGGGAGAACAACTCCCCCCAGCTATTACCTAACCCTTTAAGAATTGCGCGATTTCAGATTGGGTGATACCAATGTCGGTTAAGGCTTTTTCCATATGTGGACGTTTACGGCGATTGATATCAATACCCATAGAGGATGCCAATCGCTTAATTTGCACCCAAGTCAAGCCTGAAAAATCAAGTTCGGGTTGGCTTTCGCCTTCCTCCCCGACTTTCTCTTGCAAGCGTTCTTCGGGGTCTTGGCAGTCGTCTTCCTCAACAACTACAGCTGTGGTTTCAAGGGTGGTGTTTTCAGTTTCAACTACCGGATTAGCTTTGTAATAGCTGTCGATGTCTTCATCAATTTCCGTCCAGCTATCGGATGGTGCTGGTGTGGTAACTTCGGGCTGTGGATCGGTGTCAACACTTGCATTAAGAACAGCAATAGGTGCTTGACCAAAGAAACCATTGATTAAAGACTGATATGCTGGCAACTCGTCAGGACACTCTTGACGGATGGATGCTACGGCTTCTTGCATTAACTTAGCAGCAGATTCCATCTGTGACTCAACGCTACCCAAGCGTTGTAAGTAAGACTGGATTTGACGTTGCTGCTCTTGAAGAGCTTCAATTTGAGCTTGGATAGCTTGATATTGGTCTTGTTGGCTGGCGATAAGTTGAGATAGCAACATGATTTGAGATTCCTTAAATTCTGTAGTGAAGCGAACGTGAGAGACTTGAAGTGACTCGAAGCGGTATTTGTCTCTCATGCACTTAATATAACACGTTAACGTGATTATACAAGAATTAAGTAGATAAAAGTTTTCAATGATACTTGCATTCACCTATCAGATTTATCTATATGTAATCACGTTAACGTGTTATTATAGAGTTAAACAGAGACTACACCATGACCCATAAATATCAAAACACAGGATTAGGCACTACAGACCATCAGAGACCGATCGCTGCAAAGTTTCCGCCACATATAGATGCAATCTTACGGTCTATCCCCAACCGTAGTGATTATGTGAGAAAAGCAGTAATTAAGCAATTGATAGAGGACGGTCTATTACCAAACGACCAGTAAACGCGATCGCATGAAGGCGCAAGCTGTATCCAGCTTATCGCCCTGCCGCGCAAGCCTCCCCCGGCTTATCGCACTTCCATAAGCCTGATTTCCTTGTGGATCGGGCTGAAAATATATTTATATAGAATACAAATTATCAAAATAACCGCTTAACACATAGGCTGGGCGGTTACAGTATATTTATTGTTTTTAAAGGGATTTATTTGATCGTATCTCGTAAACGTACTAAATTTGCTTGTATTTTGCAAAAAACGGATTTAAATGCTTGTTCTGCTGATGTTTTGCTAACCATTGAGAGCAAACTTCATTAACCAGTTCTATTTCTTCAGGGGTGAAGTCTTCATCGGATTTTCCTGAAGCTAGAATTTTTGCGGCTATTGCTGCTTTATTGTACTCAACGCCTCGTTTGAACAATTCTGCGTAATATATGTTCTCCTTATCTTCAAGAGTTGCATGAAACCTTCTTTCCATTAACTAAACCATCCTAGGGAACTACAAAGTTATTACTACTAGAATGTGTAAATGTCTATAGTGATTACAGCTACCAAAAGATAGACCAACATTTCATCCTTAAGTTAGATGTTTTTTTAACACTATTACTTTAGGTAGAGATAAAGAGCATGATTAGAAAAATTTGTTCGGGCATTTAGCCTTCTAATAATTCTTTAATAAATCATCGGTGTGTTTTTAATACCATCAATTTTTTACATTGATATCAATCTAAAGATAGATTTAAACCATTCATATTAAGGAGACAATAGACTGCTTTGTAAATCCCAAAGTAGAAGTACACAAGATCTATAGTTTTTGTCTACTTTTACACTGGCATATATTTAAGGTTGGTTTGATGGCTAAGAAAGAGGATATTCTCAGGGCTGAAATTGATAATTTAGCTGCTGAAATCATGTGGCTAAGAGCAGAAGTTGTTGAATTGAGAGCAGAAATTGTTTCCCTTAAGGCTGGAATAGATGACAGGATACAAAGCGCTATCTTACGTGCTCAAAGTGACATTATGAAGGCACAAGCACCGAAACAAGAATCTTCAGAATCTGACTCATAATCATTGGTACATAAGTTTTTTGACTTTTGCTATTAAATCATCAGGGTCAATAGGTTTTATTAAACATACGTTAAATCCGGATGCTAAAGCTAAATCACAATCATCTTTTGTAGCTAAAGCAGTTATAGCAATTGCAGGAATCATGCTGAGGGTAGTGTTAAGGTTTCTAATTTTACGAATAAATGAATAGCCATTAACTTGAGGCATAACTATGTCGCTAATTAAAATATTTGGTTGACATTCCTTTATTATCTCTAAAGCTTCTATGGCTGATGATACTGTTGTTACTTGAATACCGTAGAGCGCAAGAATAAAAGCAATTAATATACCGTTATCAACATCATCATCTACTACAAGTGCTCGTAATCCATCTAAAGCTTGAGAATTATTTTCTACGTCATTAGGATGACAATCATAAGTATGATTTATCATAGTAATAGTATCTCCCTTAAGATAGTCTGATACTTCTTCCTATAGGTAGATGATATTCGCATTTTTCTTAAAGTGCAGCATTTGTGTACAGACTTTAGTAAGTGACTTTGAGGAAGTTGTGAGGTGTGTAGGAATTAGCCTAATATCGTGTGTAGTACGACGCTATCCCTTGGTGTGCGGTTGTTTTAGCGCGATGTCGTCTAATTCTTTATTTATTGACATTCCCCACCACTGCTAGTAACCTTTAATCACCCATATTTCTGGTAAACCATATTTCTGGTAAACCATATGGATAAGAAAATCGTAACTATCACTGGGTACAAAGGCGGTGTCGGGAAATCCACTACTGCAATACATTTGGCGACTTTCTTTAGCGAAAAGGGTAAAACTGTTCTTGTAGACGGAGACCAGAACAGAACAACTTTGGCATGGTCTAAACGTGGCTCATTTCCCTTTCCCACAGTAGATGAACGCCAAGCCCTTAAGGTAGTCGCTGATGCTTTCTTTGTGGTCATCGACACCCCGGCACGTCCTGATTCCGATGACCTTAAGGAACTGTCGAAGGGCTGTGACCTGCTGATACTACCCACAAAGCCCGACATCGTAAGTCTTGAGCCAATGCTTGAAATGGTCAAAGACTTGGGCGATACCAACTACCGATGCTTGCTAACTATTGTTGCTCCACACCCTAGTAAGGAAGGGGTGACATTACAGCAGGAGCTTATCAAAGGAGGCATCCCAGTTTTTAAGTCAATGATTCGGCGGACATCAGGATTTGAGAAAGCAGCAATGGAAGGTGTTCCTATCCGTGATGTCAAAGAATCCCGGTTACGAGTTGCTTGGAGAGATTACACAGCACTAGGTAAAGAAGTATTGGAGATTTTGAAATGAGCAAGTACGGAGACATCATTAAGAAAGCCAGACAACCAGAAAACCAGATAACCAGTGAACCAGAACATGAGGCAGAACAATTTGTCAACCTGTGTGTGAAAGTTCCCCTAACCCAACGTCGTTACTGGATGGCACGAGCTAAGGAGCAGGGTATTACTGTGACCTCTGTTATTGTGGAAGCGTTAAGCCAGAAATTTGGTTTACCAGAAAACCAGAAATCTGGTTAATCAGAAAATCAAAAGTAATATCAGAGAATTTATGCCCTCAGATGAGTAAACTCAGTCACTTTAGTTACGACCGTTTTTGGATTTCAGCATAGGAATTAGCAAAGTGTTGACGTAGCAGGTCATGCATGAAGCGATAGCTACCGCCTACTCGTTGCAAAAATAAACGATTGGTACAGTAGTCGAGAAATTCTGCATAGTTCCAAGGGATGTAGCCGTTAGACCAGAGAATTACGCGCAACACGAAATGTTTAATGGCTGGTGTCCCACTTCTGGTTATTCCAATAAGCATTCCCAAAAATAATCCTGACACGAAGCTACCTATTAAAAGGTTATTAAAACTCATTTCATTTTGTGTAATCTTTAGACTCATAAAGATGAGTAATGTAAAAGGTAAAGAAGTTGCCAACCAGAGAATTATAGTATTAATGACTGATTTGCGAATCCCTTGATTAGGAGTAGTCTTATTTTCAATTTCTAGTCCATTAATCCCAAAAATCAGCCCGGAAAACAGCCCAAAAATCAGCCCGGAAATTAGCCCAAAAGCCAGCCCAAAAATCAGCCCAAAAATTATTCCTACAATCAGTCCTGAAATCAGCCCAGTCAAAGATTCAATCAGAGAAAATTTTAAGGTTTCAGTTGTTTGAATTTTCTCTCCAATCACCCCATTTATCACCCCAAAAATTAGCCCAAAAATCAGCCCAAAAATCAGAGATGAAATCAGATCTGATTTTCTATCTAATTTCAGCGCATAAATCAGCGCATAAATCAGCCAAATCAGCCCATTTATCAGCCCGGAAATCAGCAGATTTATATTTGTTATCCTAAAAATTTTAAAACAATTAATTAGGTAAAGCTTTTCTATATGATTTTCTATTACCTCTCCCATTAACTCATAAATCAACCCAAAAATCAGTCCGGAAATCAGCCCAAAAATCACCCCGGAAATCAGCAGATTTATCAGCCTTGAAATCAGTAGATTTATTAGCCCAAAACTCACCCCATTTATTAGCCCAAAAATTAACCCATTTATTAGCCCAAAAATTAACCCATTTATTAGCCCAAAAATTAACCCATTTATTAGCCCTCCTGTCACTCCCCATATTATCAAACTATAAACCACTTTGTGATGTTTTTTTATCAACCAAGTTGGTTGCATTCTTTCAATTAAAAACTCAGTTGCACTTTCCTTAATTAACTGCTGTGCCAACCAACCTAACCAGCGTTTAGTATTTTCTGGTTTAGGTCGTTTCTCCTTATAAAGACGTTTTAGCATCTTCTCAATATAAGCATCAAATAGATAACTCAAACGCTCCTCAGACGACTGAAACTGCTGCCATGTTTGGATTGATATTTCTTGAAATGAAAGTACAAGAATATTTAATAAGAGAGGTGTCCTAGTTAATTGATTTAAATCTGCATCCTGACTAATACTATCCCATAACTGTAGGTTCTCTGTTCTTTGTAAATACTGATAAACCTGTTGAGAAGTAAAAGGGCATAATTCCAGGGAGTTATTTAGTTGGAGTAAAGCTTCATATCGTTGATATTCTTCTATCCGACTACAAACCACCACAGGATTACTCCAATTGCAGGGATGTAAAAACTCATTAATTTTTACGACACACTTTTCTTGACGTTCTACTGCTAACTCATCTAAACCATCAAAGAGAGGTATAATTTCTTGATTATCTACTAACTGTTTACCAATATCTTTTCTTACCCCGTATTTATCTTTAAGTTGGTCAACTAACCAATCTTTAATACTTTGATTGTCATTCTTCCAAGATGATAAAGAAAATAATACAGGTATAGGATTTGCAGAGTCATCTTTAGCCCGGTTAACTAACTCCTCAGCAAGTTTGAGAAGCATCGTAGTTTTTCCTACTCCAGGCTGACCTAAAATTAATAATCTTCCATCAATCTCCGGCTGGTCATAAACTGCTGTTATTTCCGTATTGGTTAAATGAACTTTCGGTTTTGAGCCTACCTTTATTTCACTTGACCAAGGCAATTCAATCTGCTCTGGATTTTTGTCTACATCTTGGACAATATAAATCCGATTATGTAAAGACTGCTCTAATCGTGAGATAACTTCAGTACTAACTTGCTTTAACAGTAGTTTTTGAACATTATCTCTAGAAGTGAATTCACTTCTAGATTTGCTAATAGCTTGTAGCTTAGGATTGCCAGGATTTGACCTACACGCTGCACTGATTAACTCAAGAGTCCATCCTTCTGTTTCTGCTCTTTTGATTAGATTAAAAACAATTTTTTCTAAATTTCCTTCACCTGTGATCGCTTCCAGATTCTTATCCAATTCAAACGACAACATTTGCTCTAATGATGATTTCGTCGGAAAAGCATCAACTAAAGCGGATTGTAGTTCCTTGCGCTGTCGTCCAGATAAGCCCATTTTCAAAATTTAGTGACAATTTACTGGAAATTACGGACTAATAGAAAAAATTTACATCATTCTACAGGACGCGTAAGATTAATTCCGGTAGCTTGTGTATTCTACTTCTCATGGCTTTAGTCAAATATCTTTTACAGTTTGTTACAAGCTAACGTGTGTAGTACGCTGCTATCCCTTGGTGTGCTGTTGTTTTAGCACGATGTCGTTTAACTCATATTTGCCCACTATCTAGAGATATCTTCCGCGTAAAAGTACGCTGGTTGATTGGTTATAAGTTGTACAGCCGTTCAAGACAATGTTAATTTCCATTAGCAGTAGTACATTTGTGTTGTAGTTAATGTGTTTTTCTTTGTCAGCGACTCAATTAAGTTTTTCAAATAAAACTTGACACTACAAATTACAACTTCTATGTTTTAAGTGGTTATTAACATTTTTGGCAAGTCTAAGCGGGTGCAAAAACCAACATCTGCTGCCAAAAGTTCAGAACCTTGACAATACAATAGTTTCAGCAAGTTGACTGAGTATTAACGGTAGATTCTTGACGGCTGAAATCGACTTTTAAAAGAGTCGTGCCAAAATGAAGCGTAGAACTCTTGTAATAAGGTTGTTTCCAAGTCCAAGGGTTTCATTTAACTAACACCCCGTAAGGGGATTGAAACTAACGTACTGTACGCTGTGAATGCACTCGTAAAGTTTCATTTAACTAACACCCCGTAAGGGGATTGAAACAAAACTTCTTGAGGCTTGCTAAAAAACGGATTTGGGTTTCATTTAACTAACACCCCGTAAGGGGATTGAAACTTTTGTCCTAGCACCAACTTTGCCTCACCTTCTACCCATGTTTCATTTAGCTAACACCCCGAAAGGGGATTGAAACATGGCAGAACTGAAGCGCTTCTCTGGATGCGATCGCAGTTTCATCTAACTAACACCCCGTAAGGGGATTGAAACCTAGTACTCACACCTGCGCCAACTAGCTCACGTGCAGTTTTATCTAACTAACACCCCGTAAGGGGATTGAAACATTTGATGACTGTGATCTAAAAATTCTTCTGTTTGCCATGTTTCATCTACCTAATACCCCGCAAGGGGATGGAAACAATACGAGCTTGAACATTCATGACTGTGTATAAATATACTTTACATTTCACTCGCCCCGCAAGGGGATGGAAACCATAAAGATCCTAGCAAAAAAGATGCTCCAATCCACCAAGACTTTCCACTTACCTCGCCCCGCAAGGGGATGGAAACTGAACAGAGCCAGACCTAACCCCTTGGGTGGCATCGAACTTTACATTTACCTCGCCCCGCAAGGGGATGGAAACACGAATCCTCCCGCGCCACGGGTAAATTGAATCATCTTTACACAACACTCGCCCCGCAAGGGGATGGAAACACTAAGATTTTGGGAAAATTTTTAACTTCAATCTCCTTTACAATTACCTCGCCCCGAAAGGGGATGGAAACTTTGCCCATGATTCTGGAAACTTGTAATAAGCACCAGTACTTTTCACTTACATCGCCCCGCAAGGGGATTACATAAAAACAACCCCCTAGAGAGTACTAAGCGGTTAATTGTGTAGTGAGTACCGCTACTGCGATCGCATTCTTGTAAACTACCTATGCATGAATGCAGGAGCTTGCACGGTGTGGATAATTTGGTCAAAAATTTTTTGTAGTGAATAACAAAGTATTGTTTTGTTGGCTATCAAAATTAAAATATAGCTCAAGCCGAGGTGTCCCGGAACCGTCAACTTTTTCGTAAGCTATAACAATATATCGTTGTGCTTTTACAAACCTCACATCACTCGGATACGTGACATTGTCAATATCTACAATTAACTGTTTACCGAAGTTTAGAACCAATACGTATTGTATCTGGGACGCAATAGCTATCACGCTTGAGTTGTTAGGAGTCAAAAACTTAGCTTTATAATAGATATCTTGATTAACCATTTTTGCACTCGTCACCATTATTTTGGTTACCAACATTCTAGAAGTTACGTTTTGACAGAAAAAAACTACCCTTGGGTAGAAGTCAATGCAAGTTCTGCTACCAGTGCCGCTTTTGTTGTAATGTTCGCACTTAGGGTCATAAGCCACTTCATTTACTGAGTATATATACTCATACAAAAGCACCCACGACTATCCCGGTTGTGAGTTGGGGGAGTGGGTTTCTTAGGATTAACTTTGGTCTTACCAGTCCTTTGGGTGTGTAGATGTCCTGAGTCAGCAAAGTACACGCTTCACGAATACGGCAAGCACTAAACAGACATACACCAAATAAAGTGCGATCTCTTAGCGCAACGAAGTTATCGCGGTCAAATACAAGCCCGTGGTTGAAAATTTGCTGTATCTCATCCTGTGTAAGCACTTTAGCCCTACCGTGCCGATTGACTTTCATCGCTCAACTGCTGTTTACCCTGTATCAACAGTCTACGGCTGATGTGAGTGGTAAACAAAAGAGATTAGATAACTGCGATCTTAACCTCTGTCCAAAGTATTAGTTTTAGAATGCAACTATCTCAGGATTGAAATGCTTATCTGCCTATGGATAGCTGTAATCACACTGAAAATTTACGCATTTTATTATTAATAACTGTCGCAGATACATTAAGTACAATTGTATTAAATACAACCAATGAAGATGTATCAATCCTTAACATTGCAGAAATTAATTTTTAGGAATTTTGATAACTATTATTGTTTAAAAGTAGACATTCCTTTTAAACAAAAAATCAATGAATATATACTCACAATTAATAGCTACTGTCAACTATCGAAATCATTATTTTTATATATATCACTACCCCGAACTTGTAGCTTTTAACTGGCTCGTAATTGTAAACGGGATAGCTGGCGGTTTTCTCAAGGTAGGAGTACATTGGGTATCTTGTCGTGAGGATGCAGAGCTATGGGGTAAGCGCTGTATTGATGCAATATACATGGGGAAACACTCTCAATTCCTGGAAGAATCTAAAAAAGCAGGGGGAATACCAAAACTCCGATTTAGCGAATAAACGGTCAATATCACACAAAATCAGTGATTTTCATCAACAATCCTCTTTCCATACTGTATATATTTGATGCATATAAGAAAAAAATTTTTCCCTTGAAGTTCTAATGACAATTAAACAGAAATTTATTTCCCAAGAATTTATAATTGCCAAAATCCCAAACGATAGACAATTAATTTTGGCTGAATTAATACCTTTTAGTGTTGCACTTGAAAAAATATCTATTCTAAATAGGGTACTGCCAAGACAGAAGGTATGGATTGTCAAAGTTTCCGATTCCAGTCAAAAATTTTATCCAAAAATTCCAATTCAAACACTGGTGTATGACGCGGAAACTGGAGAACTTATTTGTTGGGAAGGGCATTTTTATTAATAACAAAAGGGATTTCAGATAGATTCGCTTCCATTAATAAGAAAACTCACACCTATACAGTTAGTAGGCGTGAAGTAGATACACCAATCATTTTTCTTACTATAACTGGATATAAGCACTTAGCAAAGCGTTTCTGGTTTCAGGTCTCATATTTACAATTCAATTCCTCCATCAAAATCATCTGGTTCATCAACATCGATCACAGTTGTTTCTATAAGCGGTTTTTGTTCACTCAGGCTCACTTGGCTTACTGGTTCTATAGTGGTCACTGGCTCTACTGTGGTTACTGGTTGTTTACCGTCTAAATACCTTGTGTAAAAGTTGATGGCATCTTCTATAAACTTCGTTACCGGGATATCTAACGCTTGTGACCACTGCTCGATTTTTGGTTGCTGATACTTTTTAATCCTGATTTTGTCTATAGCCATTACATAACCTCGCTGACCAATCCTTTAAGGTTGTCGAATGCACCGTTATCTGAGATTAAAAAACCTTTTTTCTTGAATGCAGCACTCAGTAAAGGGAGTTTAGATCCACCACCGATTATCAGAATTTTGTCACCTGCGAGTTTATATTGCTCTAACTGCTTAGTAACCTCACGTAGTTTGCAATCAATGAAATCTTTCAACTCTAGTTCATACACGGGATAAAAATTCAAATCAGATTCACCGTAGTAAAGCGCTGCTATCTTGTCCCCTGTCTCCGATTTCTTGAACTTAACCCCAGTTTCGATACTCCTGTTGATTACATCTTTACTGGGTGGTTGCTTGATGAGTGCTTTCAGGTCAGAATTAGCAGCAATTTTCTCAATCAGGTATTCAGCACCAAAGTCTTTAACGACTGGCTCACCAACAAGTTCCGAGTTAAAGAAACGAGTGATTGACGTGTTGCCACCGCCAATGTCACAGATAGTTACCGCACCATCAAGGTTTTGACTTTTCAATGCTGCTATACCTTCTGGGTACACTGCATTGATTTTGATTTGTACCAATACGGGTACGCCAGCAAGCTCAACTTTGTGTGTACCTTCATTTTTCCTGATAACTGGCTCATGACGCTTGACATCATTGCAGGTCACAGTCACTTCAAAAGCCATCTCTGAATTAACTTGTGGTAAGTGAGCCAATGTACCGAGAAAGTATTGCAGCCATAGAGATGACTTGCCCGTGTAATCATCGACCAATCTAATCAGGTCACTGCTACCACTTCTCGCTGCTTGTGTCCCAACCATCCAGCAAGTGTTTTTCAAATCTTCGCGATCGCCATCAATATATTTAACATGACCGGGAATCTTATCTGATGTATTATTCAAACACCGAGCATACCAGCTTGGTTCTCTCAGATAGTCATACCCTTCTACATATGCTTTAATCCAATGGTTGCCCAGGTCAATAACCGACTTAAAATATTTTTTGATTTTAGAGGGTGTTTTTGAGGCAGTTTTTGAACGGGTACTTTTGGGTACTCTAGCAGTTTTTTCAGTCATTTCTAATTCTCCCTATTGATTACACTGTAAAGGTTACAAACTTTTATTGCTGCTAAGATAACACAGACAAGATGATTTTGTACCCTATTGGGTACATTTTTAAGAATTAATCAGAATGTTTGAGAAGCTGTTCTAGTTTCATCTGTATGTCATCATCAGCTTTATCCCGGAAATATAATTTCAAGCATTGTCCGTTATTAAACCAATTTTTTGTAAAGTGACCAGACCGATCGGGGTCAAAGCAATGCCATTCAATGGCGACAATACTATCAATGTTAATTGCGTACTTGTCGTTGCTAATAAACTGAGACATAGTTTCTCCTAACATCAATTTCTGGGAAAATTGAGAAAAGTCCGTAAAAGTCCGTTCCCCCACTCTAGGGAAAGTTCCGTCTGTCCGTCCGTAGCCACAACCTTTATATAGCAAGCATTCTAGAAACTAGGTTCCGTGAGGTTCTGTAAGGTTCTCTTTAGGAATTCTGTAAATTCCGTAAATAAAAAAGCTTACGCACTTGCTACAAAATGCTAATTCCTGTTAGTAAACTGCTATTGTTTCTTCCAAGTCTTACCACAATCTAAGCATTTATGAAATTCCTTACCCTTAGACCCTACTCTTTCTGAACCGCACTTGGGACAGGTCAAAGTTTTGATATTCGTTCCTGTCTCATCTGAATTTTTAACCTCATTTTCCACCTCTTTTAAAATAGTAGAAATTACAGTATTAACCTGATTGTTGCTTGATTGCATCACTTCCCAGTAGTCGTAGCTGTCAAAGTCTGGCAACTGGATAAACTTGGGTAGACCAGTTAAAGGCACTGCTAACGCGAAACGATAGGCAGCCGGATCGGTGAAGATGTCCAAGCCTAGTTCTTCGTTACGGCGATCGCAGTACTCTTGAATCTTGCGGTACTGTTCAAGCAATCGGGTCTTATCCTCACTGGTTATCGTCTTAGCTTTATCGAGCCATACTCCAGCATTAGCCCCAATATGAAGTTGTACTGCGTTATTCCAATCACTCCAACTCATACCGGGTATAGTGTTAGCATCGGCAGCCTGACCGATGTAAATCGCTCCTATGTTTTGATGAGATGCTTGCTTCAGCGAGTATGTGACCTTATCTCTAAAGTAGTAGTAACCATTAGTATCCCTCTCTTGAGCGATGGTGCTATCAACTTCATCGAATATATAAAGAATAAACGGATGATTGTTTGAGGGTGATTTGGTGCGCTCGTCCAACTGTTCACACAGTTCACCCATTCCTTTTACATTGTCCTCATGATTCGTGCCAGCTTTAGGCATATCCCAGTAATCTTTTTTCGATCCATGCTGTGGGTCATATAACCGAATTTCACCCTGACCCTTCCGACTTTTCATAATTGCCAGTGCCAGGTTTTTAGCTGTGGGAGATTTGCCCCCGGTGCTACCTGCCGTGATTCTTATTCGTTCCCAGTTCTTAACGTAGCTTTCAAACCGATCTACAGGAATCCAAATTTTATCTATGTCACCCTTAGCTTGCTCTTTCTTAACTGGCTTGCGTAAGGTCACTTCGAGCGATACGGTTGAATGCTGGTAGTTAAAGGTGAACTTGGGAAATGTACCTTGTAGGGCATTCGTAAACGCTGCTAATTGCTCTAAGGTATTGTGAGGTAATAATTCACTTTCTGTGAGACCTGGATTACGACGTGTTGCGAACAATATCGTATACCCTGTCTCATTTTCTTGCCAATTGATAACATCAAGCTTATAGCCGTAGTTCTCATGGTAATAGTTGGCAATCCGATTAGCAGCTAAGGCATAATCGCTTGTTCCAATTGCTAACAGTGGCTTTTGCAGTTCTTTGTTTTCGTGGAGCAAAGTTTCAACTTCATTGGTTAGGTCATCAATCACTAAATTCCGTTTTTCAAGTAAATCCAGTAATTGAGAATGAATTGAGTTGTTATTTAACAGCAGTGCCTCATACTTCTCTGTGATTTGTGCGTCTACATCCGACACACCCTCTTTAAATCTCTCGATAGCAACTGGTTTTGGTATTGAGTTATCCAGTGATTCTTTTAAAGATTTGTTCTCACCCTTAATCTCTCTGACTTTGACATCCTTCCACCGGGTTTTGGCATTTAGAAACTTATTGTCAAAAGTGAAAATGAATCCAAGAACCTCTTTGAAATCTTTAAAATCAGTCTTTCTGACTTCATCCATTGCATCGTACAATTCAAGCTTTAACTCTTGTATGTCACTCAGTCGTTTATCAATACTTCTCTTTAACTCATCTGGTACATCCGAGTTAGTGTAAGCTTTCTCAAGTGCTTTTTGGATGGCTGTAATATCGTCATACCGTGCTGAAAAGAAATTAATAGTGTATGTTCTGCAATCAGTCAGGAAGTCTTCTACTCGCGTGTCTCTCAGGCTAACAATACCCTCAAGTTCTTTAATTCTCAAGTCTTTCTCAGCAACTAGATGAAAGTATTCCTTAGCTTTCTCGTTAAGTTTGTCTTTAAGATTGCTGATTTGTTCCGTGTACTTATCACCCTGAGATTCTAGAACGTTGATACTGCTTTTCAAGTTATCAATGACTACTTTTAAATCAGTTAATTCTCGGTTTTTAGCTGTTTCTATTCGGTTTATACGTTCACTCGTTTCATTCTCTAAACTTTGGTGTTTAGTACCGTAAGCAATTCCCAATCCAGCACATACTAAGGCTGAAGTACTACCACCAACACCAATAGTTATTGCTATGCTTTTCTGCCAACCTTGCGGTAAATTCCAGGCTTGAATACCACCAACAACACCGAGTAAGGCACTACCAACAAATACGCCATAATAGATATGATTGAATTTCATGTTACAACCTTTTTTACAAATGAGAGGGGAATTTCACCCCTCTTGTTTTCTTAATTAGTTGAGAACTTTAGAATCCTGCTGCAAATTTAGCCACAGCCTCTTGCTTGATTTTTTCTTTTTCATACTGGACGTTTTGAATTTCGTATTTCTGTTTCTCAACTTGTTCACGCAACATCTCAACCTTTAACTCTTCTTGCTCTCGGATAAGTTCAGTTTGGTTTTGAGTGCCTGTAGTGCGGATACGTTGCTGTGTCAATAGTTCCGAATCAAGCTCAAGCTTGCTCAGTTCGGTGTCACGTCCTACGAGGGCACGTTGGTATTGAACAGCTTTTTTCTCATTGCTAATGCCTGCCGTCTTACCGTCAATCAGTAATCCAATAAGCTTTTGTTGCTCAAGGTCAAGTGTTGCCAGGTCTTGTTTAAGCTTGGTGTTATTGATAGCAACACCAACATAATTTCGCTGTCTGGCAATGATTATATTTCGCTTGATGGCTTCACCAGAATCTAGCTGAGGTACAGATTCATCAATGTTGGCATCTGCTTTAGAGAGAATGGCAGCAGTGTCAACAGTACCATTACTTAGGCTCGAAGGATTGAAATCAATTGACCCGTTAACTGTGGCTGTAACTTTGTTTGCTACACCCTTAACAACTTCACCAACCGCACCAACCACAGGTGCAACGACTTGTCCTGCCTGTTGGAGTTTTTCAGCCAAGCTAGCACGAGCGTTAAAGTCAGCAGTAGCAACTTCCGGGTCACTGGTGGGTAATACATCTGGTGTTTCTGGTATCTCTGGGGTAACTTCAACCTTTTCACCAGTAACACGCTTACTACCAGTTAGAGCGCCTTTCTTGCCACGGTTGGGTTTATCAAGGTTTGCGCCTGTAACGGTTCCTTTCTTGGATGGCATAATTAAAAAATCCTTATTTGACGTGCTTAATGAGGGTGTAGAGTACGGGTTAAGGTTGCCTGCCTGCTTCCCGTACTCCAATCTAATCTTTGAAAAATTGATCAACCTGACTAGGGATGACACGGGCATTACTGCAAAATTGAGAGCGAGAGTTACCACAAGTAAATGAGCCAAGGTAGCTAATCATCACAACTGCGATCGCTAAAAAAAATGTGGTGTTGGTGAAAACTTCTAACTGCACTGGGAAAGTGTAAGAGTGCTTGAGGCGTTCAAACTTCCTTGCTTCTTCAGCGTGTTTGATTTCCTCTAAGGTCTGGATAGTTTGAGTCAGGTTGATGATTTTTTGCTGATTGGGGTTAGACAGTCGAACTTCACAATACAAATCACGTTTCAGCGTTCGGAGTTTTTCGTCATCACTAATCAACCCCAGTGAGATCGACTCTTCATGCCAATCATGGTTACGCTTAATAATCGCGTCTATTTTGTTCACAAATCCAATGACAGCATTCTCAAAATGTTCTCCAAAGCTCATAGATAGCTCCTATTGGTTAATTGAGTTGCACTGTTCGCGCTTGCTGTCGCCTCGGTGCTTGCCCTGTTGCGAGTACAGGCATGGGAAAAAAGGTAACTGCAATCATGGCAACTACCAAAAATCGGTGATCAAATCGCATGGATTCTCTAACTAGATGGATTGGGTTTCAGGAGTAGACCGTAATAATTTCTCAGGCTGTACGGTCACTCTATTAATCTCCCTAATCGATTCACAGTTGTTTTTACGTGCCAGTACACGAAAAATGATTGGCTTGATTTCTGGGGTCATTATGCTGCTAGTGGTTGTTGACGTTGTTCCTTAAGGTATGCCATCGCTTTGTTATAGGCTTCTTGTCCTCTCTTAGCTGGGATATTGTAGTCATTACTGAACCCTCATCTGGTTGGGAACTTGGGTTTCAAATACCAGCTTCTCTAAATAGCTCGCGATCGCATGGGTACTCGCATCGGCAGGCAGTGAGTACATTTGTTTGATTTTTTCCACGGCAGGATAACTCAGGCTCAGCCTGAGCGACTTGTAGTTGGTTTTTTGCATATTTTGTAACTGGCTGAATGCTTGTTGGCGGTTTTTGGTTTATAGTGCTATGGTAGTCACAGGTAAACACAGGTGTCAACCCCTAGAGACAAAAATGTACACAAGAGGTGATAATTAGACAGATGAATACACATGAGGCAATGCCCAGCACCAAACCAAGAGTTGTGATTTACTTAGACAAAGAAACCCTAGAGAAATTGAAATCTTGGGCAGCAGAAGAACGTAGGACTGTCAATAACCTAGTGAAAATTTTCATAGAGAACGCTTTAGCTGACAAATCAAAAGGAAAAAATGACTAACACCCCAGAGCCAACCAATGCAAGACTTGACCGTATAGAAGCAGTTCTTGCTGACATGGCAGAAGTAGTTATCAGCAACGCTGATACCACAAACAGGCACGATGCAGCATTAACCCGAATTGAAGATGCGATCATAGGACTGATTAGCACTACTGAACGAATAGCTAATGAAGCCGCAACAGATCGCCAGATCTTCCAGACTGAAATCCAACGAATTTGGGATTATTTGTTGCGGCAATCCGGCAACGGGCGGAGCAATCCGTAGTTAAGAAGCGCATGAGTAAAGATTGACCGACAAGCTTAATACTAGATTTAATTTATGCCTTCAAAAAAGCCGCAACTAACAATCCGTATTGAAACAGAAGAGTACGCTTATTTGATTGATTGGGCAGAAAAAGAATTCATGGGTCCATCTCAGTTGGCGAAGATTGTTTTGAAGAAAGCGATCGCGTCACAGAAAAAAGAGAGAGGTGAGGAATGACCGGGAATCAGATAAATGGCTACTTGTCCAGTGGTGCAGTGGAGGAATAATCTCAGTAAAGGACGTAGAGTCCGAAAACTGACGTTTGTGGTCTATCCGGTATGAAAATCAACCGACACGGGAGGGCTAAAGTTTTGACACAGGAAGAAATTCAGCTGCTTTTTAATTCGGGGCTTCAGTCTGACCGTGACCGAGCTTTGTTTGGTGTCTGCCTGTATACCGCTTGCCGAATTGACGAAGCCTGCACCCTGAACACCGCCGATGTTTACACCGCTCGAATGCGAGTGCGGGATGAAATTATCTTCCGCAGGCACAACACTAAGGGAAAATTGGCTGCTAGGGCTATCCCAGTGATTGATGAGCTAAGGTCACTCCTGTTTCAGTACAAACCTACTACTCGCACGGGATTTCTCTTTCCCGGTCGTCACGACAGAGGACACATTAAGTCGGATTCGGCAGCCCGGATATTGAGAGAGGCGTGCTACAACCTATGCTTAGAAGGTGTTTCTACTCATAGTTTTCGCCGTACCGCTTTAACCCAGATGAGCAATGCTGGCATCCCGTTGCGGGTCATTCAGGAGATTTCGGGACACAGAAACTTGGAAGAACTACAGAAGTATTTAGAAGTTCGACCAGACCAGGTACGGGGTGCGGTTTCGGCTTTGTCTATGCTCTCTCATGTTGGGAATAGCTACGTCGTGAAATCTCTCTATTCCGACGTAAGCTCAACCCCTGACACAGGAACGCTTGAGAGCAATACCATTTGAACTAAGTAATGCTCCCAATTGGACAAACAGTGGAAGCGATCGCATGAGCGAACCCGCACCTACATTGGGAGATAAATTTATCCCGTTGTAGCCAAATCCTCTGAGCACAATAACTTCAGAGAAGGAAATAATTTGAAAGATATTTGGAGGTAAGAAAAAAGATGAACAAGCTAAGGACTATAAAAAATAATTTAAGTTCTGCGCTCAAGCCACAATTAATAAATACACAATCTCAACTACTAACCTTTAATGTAGTCCTACTTGACAGTGGCTATTCTTTTAATTTTCCCGCTAGTGAATTTAGACTTGATAATGACGAACTTTTTGTAAGATGCTTGTCTTCATTATTGAGAAAAATTCAATGGGAACAAAATTTAAACTCTAATGACTGGTTGGATGCAGTAGCTACTTTAGGTATGTATGTAAATCAAAACAAAAGATTAGTATGCAAACTAATTGAAAAGATACCTATCTTGGTGCAAAGATATTATCCAAATCTTAGTGATGAATCTAAAGAAAAATTAAATGATATCTACTCTAGTGTCGCTACGTGGCTGTGGTATTGGGCAAACGATCTCCCAACTAAAGAGTTATTAAAAAATCCCAAGATGAAGGCTTACAGAAGCTTAGCGATAGTTTGCAAAAAAAGACATGAACTTATCCAATATCTATTTTCCGAATTAGATGAGCCAATCATAAACACGACTATTTTAAAAAATCCTGAATTGGCATGGCTATTTTCTGAATGTTCTTATTTTTTAACAACTATATTAACAAGCGTCGATTGCAAAAATACTGCCTATGAAAATGAAGCGAGATATTTAAGGGATTTGGACGATTATACGGCAAAAAGTCCTAGAGAAACAACAGAATTTTTCAATCCTGGCAATACAGAAGATTGGTTAGATTACACTCACCTATATCTGGATCATATCGCTGCTTTACATTATCAAATCGTTAGTGATAATGGTTACTACGAAGATATCTTTTACACTCCTTATATAAAAGCTAGAACAACTTGGAATTCTATACGTAAAAGACCTCAATATCAAATATTACTTGTTGACGGGAGAAAAGTACATGACAAACCTGGTCGGAGAATCGGCGCTAAATATCGTCAATGTAAAGTTTTGTAAATATACGAATAGTTCCCAAAACGATTTTTAGATATGGTTAGCTGATAAAAGTGGATGGCAGCCCTTAATTAACGGGAAGCAACTCGCTAATACTGCTGGTCGTTTCGCCCTTACCTTACGAGACAACCACCCAAACAATACATATCCAAGATTTTATTCTAGCGAGTTGCGTCTATACGCCGCTATAGGCAAAAAGTTAAAGGCTGTCTCCTGTTGATAGACGAAGAAGGAGACAACCCATGAGTTATTTCAAATATTACATTGATGACATTCTACCAAGTCTTGGTAGATTAATCAAGCAAAAACGGCTCACAGATTGTCTGAATTGCTTGGAATTGCTTGGTTACAGCGGTGACTCTTCAATCACCCTTTTAGCGTATCTGCTGCAACAAGAAGCGCTTGCAGCAGGGGAGGTGGAGTCATGATTGACCCCAAACACCTCCACGAATGGTTTGGTAGCGCAGTAGATGAAAGCATTATTCAGTTAAATGTTAAAACTCTCTCAGGAAACTTAGCATTAGAACATTTGCTCTATGCTCTCAGAGAAGATGCCCGACGCAACGACCGAAGACTGCGAGACAAATATCTTAGACAATACGACCATGTACTCAAGGGTGGTTGGTGGGTGAGCGGACTAGACCCGCTCAACGACTGGGAACCAATGGAATGGGGAAGGTTTAAGCCTGATTTTGCTCGCATGGGATGGGACAAGGAAGCTCAGAAACCTATTGAGAAACGTGTAAAATATGAGTCACCCCCTAAGACTTCCAACCGCGTTACCTACTTGCGAGTTCCGTTGCATACCTGGGAGATGGTATCTAAGAGGTATGGAGTCCCCATGCCAGAACAAATTGTCACCACAGAAGCAGGAGAAGCGATTGGTTTTTGGGCTTGGGTAGTCGCAAACCCCAAAATTCCCATCATTTTAGCCGAGGGCGAGAAAAAATCAGCGTCTCTATTATCACTTGGATTTGTGAGTGCAGCTCTGCCAGGAATATGGGGTGGTCGCGTCGGTGACGGTGAACTAGAGCGGATGCATCCCGATCTCATTCCCGTTGCTCAAACAGGACGGGAATTTGTCGTTCTGTTTGACTACGAAACCAAACCGTCAACCAGAAAACAACTCTACAAAGCTACGAAGCGTACCGGATGGGCGATTACCCGCCAAGCTTGCCGTTGCAAAGTCGCGCTGCTACCAGGGCAGGAAAAAGGGGTAGATGATTGGATTTCAGTTTTGGGAAAAAAATCTAACCAAGCTGTTACAGCGCTGATTGGTGACGCTAGAACACTAAGCGAATATCAAGCGGAAATTCGCATCAACCGGACTAGAGGGCTGCATAAATATCAGCCTAATATCACGGTTAACACGCGCTACCTCTCGGATGCAGTCACAAAACTACCTGACTCTGGGTTGGTAGGTCTTCAAAGTGACATGGGTACTGGTAAAACTGAACTCTTGTCACGTTGGCGGAAGGAACACCCAGAAGAGAGCTTTTTAAACAACGGTCACAGGGTAAACTTGCTGAGAAATCTTGCAGGCAGACTGGAGACTGTTATGTACAACGCAGTCAACGGCGGTAGCTTAGGGGAAACCAAAGCTCTCAGCATCACCATTGATTCGCTGTATAAAATGGCAAATAATTTACAAGCCTACGGGTGTGTTTTTGTTGATGAAGCTTGTCAGTATCTCGCTCACCTGCTGAAGTCTAAAACCTGTCGCAATCATCGGGCAAGTATTCTAGAGGTTCTGGAAGCTGTAGTTTACCGAGCAAAACTCGTAGTTTTGGCGGATGCCCATCTAGACGACTTGACAATAGAATTTTTCCATGCTATGCGTCCCCAAGGAGAGTCACCTTTTATTATTCAGAATAACTGGAAGTCGGGAGGGCGAGAGGTTTTTTGGTACGAAGGTACTAACAGCAGTGCTTTGATAGCACAAATACACGCCCAAGTACTGACCGGAAACAAAGCGATAGTTGTTAGTGATTCTAAACGCTTTATTAAAAAGCTTGAGCGCAGTTTTTTGATGCTGGGCAATGTTTTGCACAGCGACACCCAAGACGATACCCCAGAACCAGAGGCAGACCGTCAGTTACGAGTGTGGGCAATCCACAGTGAGAATTCTGGCAGCGAAGAAAACCAATTGTTCATACAAGAAATTAACACAGCTCTTAAGAGCATAGACGTGTTGCTAACCAGTCCTAGCTTGGGAACGGGGGTTGACATTAGTGTTGATTATTTTGATATCATTTTCGGCGCATTCCATGCAGTTTCTCAATCAGCAAACGAGTGCGCCCAACAACTATGGAGGAACAGAACTAACATCCCCATGCACGTTTGGGTGGCTGAACGTCCACCGTTTGGCTACAACGAAACCAACCCCAAACGCATTAAAGAACGATACTTACAAAAAAATGAGATGACCGCGTTCCTAATTCGCATCGACCGGGAGACGGGCAAGCGCGGAGTTGAGAAGGATTGGGCGCTAGATATCTCTTGCCAGCTTGAGGCGCAACGAAACTTATCCATCAATAATTTACGCCTTGATTTGCGCTCGCTTCTTGAGGACATGGGAAATACCATTATTCCAATGGGAGATGGAGTGAATGAAGCGGCTAAGGATTTGATGAAAACCGCTTCTTCCATTCTCGATCTTGAGCATTATGCAGCAGTCGCCAATGCCAAAGATATCGACCGCAAAACATATGATGCCCGCCAAAAACAAGATTATCTCAAGCCCGATGAAATTCTTGAGTGTGAAAAATTCCGAATTTTTGATAGTTACGGGATGCCTGTCACTCCAGAATTAGTAGAAAAAGATGACTCTGGGCGATTAATTCGTAAGTTAGTCAGTTTGGAAGCGATTTTGTTGCCCCCTGGGGAAGTGATTGTCGATGACCTTGGGCGAGAATTCCAAACACCTCCGGAATTAGTTGCAGAACGCGACAAACAGGAGCGAGAGCGCTTGACAATTTGTACTGATTGGGGTAACTACTCTACCACTTGGCAAATGCGTCATTCTTTGGGACTCAGAGATGTTCTCATCTCAATGATGCTCAAAGGTCAGGAGTTCACAGGCACCGAGGAAATTCTACTTAATTTACGAGAGCGCTCTCATCAATTTGCCCCCCACATCAAACAAATTTTGGGCATTACTATTCCAGTTGAAGATGTCAGCCCAATGTGGATTCTGGGTACTTATCTAGAACAGCTGGGCTTGTCCACTGTTTCACGGCGAACAGGGACAAGAGGACACCGAGTTCGTCAGTATACACTCAATCCCGAAGACCTAGCTTTCGCCCAACAGGTTCTAGAATACCGCCAGAAACGCCGAGTTGACAAAGAGCGACAGCGACAGCTTGACAAAGAGGCAGCAGAACGCCTAACTGCTGGAATGCTCTCACAGTACGGCATAAAAAGCGAATCTCCTCCCGTGTCCACACCCCCCCCATTTATAGGTGGAAAGTACTTTGCTCGGGGGTCTGGACACCAATCAACTCCGGCAGAAAACGAGCACCCAAATCAGCTAAATGAGGAGAGTACGGAGACAAATCCTTTTACGGACAGAGCAAAAAAAGTGACTCGCCTCGTAATGAACTCGCTGAGATTTGGGGTGGAGGCAGTTAAAGACCTTCTGAAACCTCTCAGCTACGACGAAAAGTGGGCTGTTATCTCTTTGTGGGGTGATGAGAATCCAAGCCAGTTTGAACGGTTTGCTTCAATGGCTCCAGATTGGGTTGAATGGTGTAGCTAGGTACTGGATATCTAGGGCTTGCGATCGCAAAGCGGAATCATAAGATGGTCGCTGCTTTGAGTGCCAATTGAGGTGTGAAAACGGCTTGGCGACAATCCCGCGACAATGAAGCCAAAAATTCAAAAAACATGACCTCGATGTTAGCTTTTGCTAGTAAATGTTAGCATTCAACAATCGTAACCACGCGCTCGCATTCCATTTCTAGCTGATCTCAAAGCAGTTTGCGGCCAGGGGAAGCTATTTTTGCAAGTTCTGCCGCAATTCTAAGTTGTCGGTTTAATGCTTTTTCGAGTTTTTCAGTTTTTAACTGCTTTATTTTGGCTTGAATCTTTGTCAGGTTTAATAATTTTAAGCTTTCTTCTTGAGCTGCTTGCAGTCGTTTGTGATAGCCAGCACGAATGTAGGCGTACACTGGATTTTCATCAATTATGTATTCATGGCAAAATTTTAGTTGTCTCGGAGTTAAGTTTTTCTCTGGATTTTCAGATTTTCTCAATGGAGATTCAAGCATTTCACTCTTTAATTGAATTTTGATAAGCTTCAACATTGTAACCGCGCAAATCCAACGCTCTCAACGCTTGTTGGTAGACTTCGTAATCCTCTGTAAAATCCTCATCACATTCTAAGAAGCTTAAGAAATAGTTGGCATCAAAATCCTCTCCTAACTCGTCTGGGAGGGTTTGAGTACGCCAAAAGTACTCAGAAATCTCATAATTGTGAAAGTGAAATCTTTCTTTCTGGGTAGCTTGTTCTCTTTCTCGCTCTTTTTCTAATTTCTGTTGGGCGAGCAGTACTTTCTGTGGCTTGACGGTTGCAGATGATTTTTGAAGATCTACGGTTGCTAGCTTTGCGTCACAAGATTCTGTCACCTGGCTGAAAATTGACCTTCGCTCCTTGTCATCGAGTCCCACCCATCGTGCAACCATTTCGGCGGCTTTTAATCTGTCAGTTGGTTTTGCGTCCACATTCGTCAAACAATCCTCCACCGTCGCGATCGCCACTTCAGTTAAATTCAGCAAGCGAATCGCCAACCGACTGCTTAAGCTGAGGTCTAGAGTTTGATTTGGTTCAATCTTGGCGACTTTTTCCAGAACTGATATTGTTGGCGAGACAGTAGCGACATTATTTGTCGTTTCCTCCTGAGGAGTTTCATTTTTTCCAGTGATTATGACTCCTGTCTGTTCAAACTCTCGCACCCATCTTTGGGCTGTTCTTCGGGATATTTCGCATAAACGTGCGATTTCATCAGTGAGCTTATTTTGCTGATACAGCTTTAAGGCCTGCATTTTAGCGCCCTTTTTACTCTTCATTTGTCGTTATTGACGTTCAACCTTACTATTGTCGCAAATGTCCTGATTCTCTTCTACCCTGGTTGTCGCCTAGTGTCGCTACACTTTAAAGTTTGGGAAAGTGGAAATCAAAGCGAGCGCTCTCGCTAGTTCGTTAATGCTAATCTGATTCAAAACCCTCAGAATCAGGAGATTTTGCATGAACCGCTTACAAGGAAAATGTACCCTCATCACTGGTGGCACAACGGGTATAGGGCTTGAGACAGCTAAACAATTTCTTGCAGAGGGTGCGCGTGTAGCAGTCACTGGGAGCAACCCAGACACACTAGCTCAAGCACAGCAAGAACTGGGCAAAGAGGTAATCGTCATTAAGAGCGATGCGGGTCAAGTCGGCGAACAAAAGCACTTGGCAGAGGAAATCGCTAAAGTTTTCGACAAGCTTAATGCCGTCTTTCTTAATGCTGGGATTGGCATTTTTCAACCGCTTGAGGCTTGGGATGAAGCAACGTTCGATCATCAAATTGCAGTCAACCTTAAAGGACCCTATTTTCTCATCCAAAATCTATTGCCAATTTTGGCAAATCCCGCTTCGATCGTCTTAAATACCTCAATTAATGCTCACATCGGAATGCCAAACTCTAGCGTCTATGGTGCAAGTAAGGCTGCGATGATCTCGCTGGCAAGAACTCTATCTGGTGAACTGATCGAGCGAGGAATTCGGGTCAACGCCATTAGCCCAGGTCCGATCTCCACACCGATACTCGGAAAGTCTGGTCTTCCAGCCGAGCAAGTTCAGCAAATAGCAGAGGCGATCCGCAACCAAATTCCGTTAAAGCGGTTTGGCGCTCCGATTGAAATAGCCAAAGCAGCGGTGTTCCTAGCCTCCGATGAATCCTCCTTCATGCTGGGTAGTGAGATGATCATTGATGGTGGCGTGAGTACTTTAAGTTGGCAGTTGAGTTAAGGGACTTCCAAAGAATAAATTAATCAATAAAAACTAAGAAGTGGTGTTTGAACAATAATGATAATTCTTTTTACAGAAGGAGAAGAAGGTTGCCGACGGCAACTGCTTTCTCCTCCTTAAAATTAGACCATCTAGGGGTTACAGCAGGGAATCTCAAAGCCAAGGTTATTGGTAGAAGTTGGAGAATCAAGCGCTCCGACTTGGAAGAGTTTGTCGAGAAGTTGTTTTAATCTCGCCAAATACCGCCAGAACTATTGGCTGTAGACAGGTATGCCATTACTCAATTACTACATTGTCAATTAATACTACAGAAAAACTTTTAGCATAAAGAATTTTCTGAGGGGTGTATGGGGTGAAAATTGCTATACCCCTACTGCATCCACCATCGGGAGATGCATGAATTGGGGATTGGAAATTGGGAGTAGAGAGGAGTGGAAGCGATCGCGCTAAAACAGTTGGTAGGAAATCTTTAGTTAGGGTTACAATCAAGTCTATAAGGTTAGGTATGGTTTGATATGGTTTGGTCAAATCTTCTGCTAGGGGATTTTCAGGAGAACTTATGTCCAAAAAAGTAACAACACATTTGCTAAAAGTTTTCTTAGTCTTTAAAAATTCACCAAATCAGTGGTTGACAGTCAATGATGCTGCTGAGAAATCAGGCATTAATGTTAATACCACAAAGAGCCATATTCGCTTTCTTACTCAGTAGAAAGTTCTGGATGTTGTGGATGAAATGCGACCTCATTGTTATCAAATTTCTAAGAATGCTTCCACTTATACGGCTGAGCTAAAAAAAATTAGTGGCGAGCGCCTTAGCAGAAAGCTAAAACATTTTTATAGGAAAAATTATTGACTTTTGAAAAATGTCGGGAATCCCTTCACTAAAATATGCGATCTGGTTTGAACAATGTCTTTATCTGGAAACGAGCGTCAGGAAATCCAAAAAGCTTTATTGAGTGCTTTCCCGGAGAAATCATCATTAGAGCAAATGCTGTCGTTTGAGTTAGATAAAAATTTAGATGCGATCGCTCTTGGAACAGATTTAACAGAAATTGTCTTTCAGCTCATTCAAACAGCAGAAGCACAGGGATGGATTCAAGATTTAATCCTTGCAGCGTGTAACGATCGCTCTGGAAATCCAGAATTACAAGCTCTCGCTCAAAAGCATGGTCTGGCTCTTGAAACTACAGCTACTTTTATTAACTGGCACAAAGTCTGTAGAGAAATGCTGAAACCACAGAAGCGAATAACCAGTAATGTTTTGATGCAAGATGAGTCTGCCAAAAAAGAAAGAGAGCCAATTTATGTTCCCCTAGCATTCGTGCAGAGAACAAAAACGGATAAACGCAAAAAGGAAGACATTTCCCCAGATGCGGGAACACGTCTTTATGAACCAGAGTATGAAACGCAGCAACGATTTGAGCATGAAGCTTTTTTCAGCCAAATTCTAGAACGCGGTGAAGGGAAAACCAAAGGTAAGCGAATAGCTGTGATTGGAGAACCAGGTGCTGGAAAAACAACACTACTCCAAGCGATCGCTTTTTGGCTGTTAGAGAAAGATTTAGGATTTCCAATCTGGATTTCTTTGGCGGATTTACAGTCCAAAAGTCTAGAAGAATATTTATTGCAAAATTGGCTAAAAAATACTTTAAAGGTAGGATGTATAATACCAAAACAAGAAGAAATCTTAATAGAGCTATTTCAGAAAAATCATGTCTGGTTGCTGTTAGACGGGGTAGATGAAATATCTGGAAGCTCAGCATCTTATTACCTGTTAGAAGAAATTTCTCGTCAGTTAAATGGATGGGTGAGTTTATCGCGGGTGGTGTTAACGTGCCGATTGAATGTCTGGCAAGCAGATCGTCATGCACTAGAAACTTTTGAAACCTATCGTCTACTAAACTTTAACTACCCTCAACAAGTACATCAGTTTATCGACAACTGGTTTATAGAAGACATTGAAAAAGGAGAACGGTTAAAGACAGAATTAGACTCATCTGGACGAGTGGGCTTGCGGGACTTGGTGCAAACTCCGCTGCGTTTGACGCTGTTATGTAGTATCTGGCAAAGTGAAGAGGGAAATTTACCACAAACAAAAGCGGGACTATACAAGCGATTTGTAAGGCAGTTCTACAAATGGAAAGAAAACCGTTTCCCCACTAGTCAAAAAGAACAACGAGACTTAAGCAACGCTTTAGGATGTTTAGCCCTGTGGGATATCGACGAGGGTGGTTCACGGTTCCGGTTGCTAGAAAGTTTTATCACAAAAGAACTCGGAGATCCAGATGATGAGACTTCGCTGTTTTACAAAGCATTACAATTAGGTTGGCTGAATTCTGTAGGCATTGCGGCTGGATCTAACAGTGAAGAAAAAGTTTATGCTTTTTACCATGCTACCTTTGAAGAATATTTCGCGGCGTTAGCTGTTGAAGATTGGCACTATTTTCTGAGTCACGTTCCTCAAAATCCAGAGCAAGGAACTTATCGTATATTTGAATCACAGTGGAAAGAGGTGATTTTGCTGTGGTTGGGGCGAGAGGATATAAAAGAAGAGCAGAAGCACGAATTTATTGGAGCGTTGGTAAACTTTCAGGATAGATGCGGTCAATGGAACAGAAAAGATGTAGACAAAGGTTTTTATGAATATAAAGCTTACTTTTTAGCGGCTGTGGGAATTACTGAACTCAAAGATTGCTCTCAAGTAGATGAAATAGTAAACCAAATCGTTACATGGAGATTTGGGTATTTCAATAATCACTCACGGCAATGGCAGACATTTAACCAAAATATAGTAGAAAATGCTAGGACTGTACTTGTAGAGACGAATCTTGAAAGAGCGAGCGCTGCCTTAGAGAATTTAATCGCTAATTCTCAAGATGAATATACCCGTATGCAAGCGGCATATAGTTTAGGAGAAATAGCCCCAAATAACACCACGGCTATCACTGCATTAGTGGAATTAATTTGGGATTCTCAATCTAGAACTACCCGTTGGGAAGCGGCATCTAGTTTAGTTCAAATAGCTCAAAATAACACGACGGCTATCACTGTATTAGAGGAATTTATTCGGAATTCTCAATCTGGAACTACCCGTTGGGAAGCGGCATCTAGTTTAGTTCAAATAGCTCCAAATAACACCATGGCTATCACTGTATTAGAAGAATTCATTCGGGATTGTCAAGATGAATATACCCGTTTGGAAGCGGCATCTAGTTTAGTTGAAATAGCTCAAAATAACACGACGGCTATCACTGCATTAGAAGAATTGATTCGGGATTGTCAAGATGAATATACCCGTATACAAGCGGCAGATAGTTTAGGAAAAATAGCTCCAAATAACACCACGGCTATCACTGCATTAGAGGAATTCATTCGGGATTGTCAAGATGAATATACCCGTATGCAAGCGGCAGATAGTTTAGGAGAAATAGCTCCAAATAACACCACGGCTATCACTGCATTAGAGGAATTGATTCGGAATTCTCAAGATGAATATACCCGTATACAAGCGGCAGATAGTTTAGTGAAAATAGCTCCAAATAACACCACTGCTATCACTGCATTAGTGGAATTGATTCGGGATTGTCAAGATGAATATACCCGTATGCAAGCGGCAAATAGTCTAGTGAAAATAGCTCCAAATAACACCACGGCTATCACTGCATTAGAGGAGTTAATTCGGGATTCTCAATCTGGATCTACTCGTTTGCAAGCGGCAGATAGTTTAGTGAAAATAGCTCCAAATAACACCACTGCTATCACTGCATTAGTGGAATTAATTCGGGATTCTCAATCTGGAGCTACTCGTTTGCAAGCGGCATATAGTTTAGGAGAAATAGCTCCAAATAACACCACGGCTATCACTGTATTAGAGGAATTAATTCGGGATTCTCAATCTGGAGCTACTCGTTTGCAAGTGGCAGTTAGTTTAGGAAAAATAGCTCCAAATAACACCACCGCTATCACTGCATTAGAGGAATCAATTCGGAATTCTCAATCTGAATCTACCCGTTTGCAAGCAGCATATAGTTTAGTGAAAATAGCTCCAAATAACACCACTGCTATCACTGCATTAGAGGAATTAATTCGGGATTCTCAAGATGAAGAAACCCGTTGGCACGCGGCATATAGTTTAGTTCAAATAGCCCCAAATAACACCATGGCTATCACTGCATTAGTGGAATTCATTCGGGATTCTCAATCTGGAACTACCCGTTGGCTAGCGGCATATAGTTTAGTTCAAATAGCTCCAAATAACACCACTGCTATCACTGCATTAGTAGAATTAATTCGGGATTCTCAAGATGAAGAAACCCGTTGGCACGCGGCATCTAGTTTAAAAGGATTGTTAACAGAACCTCAGAAGATGGCAACAGTTGTCACAGTTTTGAAAAATCGCTTATTAAATAATGAGGCTTACGAAGTTCTCTGGCACTGCGCCCAAACTATGACTTATCCAGATTTTTATCAAGCTTGGAATGAAGAAAGGCAAGGGTAGTTATAGGATGAGATAGAAGCCAGAATGAAGCAGTCTACCCGTTGCGGTGAAGTGCTATCCCTTCGATTAGTTATGAGAATCTAGTTTGCAAGAATCTGGGTTGCTTAAATCTGTTTTCACATAAGCCATGTTCGATCACTGCCATGCTGGACGCAAACAATTTCAGTCTATTGCTGAAATCACTAGCTAAAAATAGTCGCTGGGGGAGAGTGGTCGGGTTTCGTTGCGTTTTGATGCTTGAGTTGATTTTTTGGAAATATGTTTTTGACGACATCGCGCTAAAACAACCGCACATCAAGGAATAGCAGCGTACTACACACGATATTAGGCTAATTCCTACACACCTCACAACTTCCTCAAAGTCACTTACTAAAGTCTGTACACAAATGCTGCATTTTAAGAAAAATGCGAATATCATCTACCTATAGGAAGAAATATCAGACTATCTTAAGGGAGAAAGTTGAAATGTTTAATTCTAGTATGATTTTGAGAAATTTCTTAATCCCGCTTGAAAAGTACACAATAATTCAAGATTTTGTCTACTTTTGCAGTGGCATATGGTTGATGAATAAAATTCGTGTTATTCCCGTAGGGATTCCTGAAAATGTATTAGAATCTGACCCAGTATTAAAATCCGTACAATCTAAAATAATGAGATTACCTAGAACTCCTATAGTAGGAGAATTTCTTGTTTGGAGAAATCAAAATTTTAGAATTACTAAAGTAACTCATTATAGTGAGAATTATAGTTATTCAGCAGAAATAGAAATGCAGTGGTGTGAAAGATAAGCCAAAGTTCTACAGAGTGTGTTTGACGACATCGCACTAAAACAACCGCACACCAAGGGATAGCAGCGTACTACATTGGAACAAAACGTCCAATTCTAAAAAATCTGACTCTAATAAGTATATTTACTTCACAAAGCATGGCATCATACTACATTCGTAGGTTAAGAATTTTTTGTGAAAAACCCATTTAGAGTATTGACGACATTTCTACACTTCCAAAAGTAAACGACGCTAGCAAGAATCTGACTTACTAAATAGAAATACTTGATTAAGAAGAAAATTTAAAATAGAGAAATTGATTAAATGAACTAATATTAGATGCCCACTAGAAAACTAGTGCCACCTAGTCTCTAGCAGGACTTCGCCCCTAATTGGACTCTCAAATAGGAGATACTATTACTATGATAAATCATACTTATGATTGTCATCCTAATGACGTGGAAAATAATTCTCAAGCTTTAGATGGATTACGAGCACTTGTAGTAGATGATGATGTTGATAACGGTATATTAATTGCTTTTATTCTTGCGCTCTACGGTATTCAAGTAACAACAGTATCATCAGCCATAGAAGCTTTAGAGATAATAAAGGAATGTCAACCAAATATTTTAATTAGCGACATAGTTATGCCTCAAGTTAATGGCTATTCATTTATTCGTAAAATTAGAAACCTTAACACTACCCTCAGCATGATTCCTGCAATTGCTATAACTGCTTTAGCTACAAAAGATGATTGTGATTTAGCTTTAGCATCCGGATTTAACGTATGTTTAATAAAACCTATTGACCCTGATGATTTAATAGCAAAAGTCAAAAAACTTATGTACCAATGATTATGAGTCAGATTCTGAAGATTCTTGTTTCGGTGCTTGTGCCTTCATGATGTCACTTTGAGCACGTAAGATAGCTTTTTATTTAATAAATACAGCATTTACATTTATGCCATTATAAAAAGGGTTAGATAGTTTAATTGAACCTCTTTTCTCTAAAATTTCTAAAACATTAATTAAAGTAGTTTCTTCTAAATTGGTTTCTTTTAAAATATCTTGAACTGGAATAGCTTTATCTTTATCTCCATTAGCCATATTAACAATACTTTGAATAACTAAGCTTATTAAATGATTTACTGTGATTGCTATACCTTCTAGAGTAATAAATACAGAATGCACATCTATACCATTAGAAAAAGGACTAGATAATTTAATAAAAACTCTTTTCTCTAAAATTTCCAAAGCATTAATTAAAGTAGTTGGATCTAAATTGGTTTCTTTGAAAATATCTTGAACCGCAATAGCTTTATATTTATTTCCATTAGCCATGTTGACAATAGTTCCAAAAACTAAGTCTATTGAGTTACTAACCATAGTTCTTACACAATTACTTCAAAAATACTTTCTCACTCAATTTAATTATTATTATCAGACAAGCAATCAGTAAAACTACGTAAATTCTCAGAAGATTAATTGCTCAGTCGCGGTCAAATATTTTTCTTGTACCATATTAGTGTTTTTCTTCATGCCATTACTAACCCTCTTGACGTTGACTGCAACCTTGGTTAGACTGAAAGCATAACTAAAGTAAACAAGGTATAAATAGACAAGTCCAGTCAAGTGATGAACTAGAAAATAATTTTATTGATGACCGAGTTAAGAAGTTATTACCGATTTTTGAAGCACTCGCACCATATAAGCTGAATCAGCGTAGCTAAATCAGAGTTTTGGTATTTGCCCTGCTTTTTTAGATTCTTCAAGGAATTCAGAGTGTTTTCCCGTATAAATTGCGTCAATACAGAGCTTGCCCCATAGCTCTGCATCTTCACGACAAGACACCCAATGTACCCCTACCTCGACTAAACCGCCTGCTATCCCGTTTACAATTACGAGCCAGTTAAAAGCTACAAGTTCGGGATAGTGATATACATAAAAATAATGATGGCGATAGTCAATAGTAGCTACTAATTGTGTAAAGTAATACATTTTTTTTGGAAAAGGAATGTCTGCTTTTTCAAACAACATTAGCTATCGAAATTCCTAAAAATTAATTTCTGCAATGATTTTTTTCTTATGGTAATCATAGGCGCTGTATGCGCCTTTTCTGAGTCCAGATTGTTAAAGAATATTAGAGGGATAAATGCCCGAACAAATTTTTCCAATCATGGTCTTCATCTCTACCTAAAGTAATAGTTTTAAAAAACATCTAACTTAAGGATGAAATGTTGGTCTATCTTTTGGTGGCTGTAATCACTATCGACATTTACACATTCTAGTAGTGGTAGCTTTGTAGTTCCCTAGGATGGCTTAGTTAATGGAAAGAAGGTTTCATGCCACTGTTGAAGATAAGGAGAACATATACTACGTAGAATTGTTCAAACGAGGCGTTGAGTACAATAAAGCTGCAATAGCCGCAAAAATTCTAGCTTCAGGAAAATCAGATGAAGACTTTACCCGTGAAGAAATAGAACTGGTTAATGAAGTTTGTGAACAATGGTTAGCAAAACATAAGCAGAACAAGCATTTAAATCCGTTTTTAGCAAAATACAAGCAAATTTAGTGCTTTACAACATAAGATCTAATAAATCCCTGTTTAAAAAAGAATAAATATTCTATGACCGCCTAGCCTACGTGTTAGGTGGTTATTTTTAGCATTATGTAAGTGCCTCCCTGTATCTTATGACTAACCCTCTTGACATTGCATATAGCCTTGGTTAGACTTAAAGCATAACTAGGAAAACAAGGTATGAGTAGACAAGTGAAGTCAAGTGATGAGTTAGAAAATAATTTTATAGACGAGCGCGTAAAAAAGCTGTTACCGATTTTTGAAGCACTCGCACCATACAAACTGAATCAGCGTAAGAAGGGAGTAGGGGATATACCGGGATGGGAAAAATTAGCGGTGCAAGAAGCTCGACTACTCAAGCTTACTTACCCAGATGATAAGCCAGAGGATGAAAAAGAGTATGGCACTTGCTTGAGACAAATTACTGCACTCAAAAAAGCACTAAAACAAGCTGCTAAAACTCAATTAAAAGATCCTGCTCTAGTGAATCCAGTAAACACCATTGCTACTCACTTTGGGAATGCTCTTAGTTATCTGTTTAGCGAGTATAAAGAACGTCAAAACATCCGTTATAGAGGAAAAGTTACCGAACGTCGCCAAAAAGAAAACCGCGTCCAGATTGATTTAACCAACTCCCTTAAGTTTGCCCATAACGCACTGACTGAGGTAGCAGAGGGTAAAGAGCCAAACTGGATTGATGTTAGTTGTGCGATCGCGCTAGCAACTGGTAGGCGGATGGGAGAAGTACACTGTTCAGCCGTATTTGAACAGTCAGATGAATATGAGATTGCTTTTAGGGGTCAACTCAAGGGTAAAGACCGCAAGGTAAAGATAGGAGCTAAGAGCATTCCACTTAAAAAAGCTACGTTCTACATTCCTACCCTACTCCCTGCGGAATTGGTTTGCACTGGTTTAGATTGGCTTGAGGGTAAAGGTAAACGCTTTTCTAGGGATTCTGACCCCGAACGAGTCAACCGCACATGGTCAAAAGTTCTTAATCTGGCTGTAAAGGATTGGGACATCTTCCCAGAAGATGAGCGAACATACCACAAGTTCCGTGCTGCTTATTTAAGAGCGTGTATTGAAAATGACCCCACAGTTGATAAGTATGATTTTACGGACTACGCCAAGGACATCTTAGGGGATGATGACGAAAATACCATCAATGCTTACAAGCGATACGAAATCAAACCTGGGACAATCACAAAAATTTAAGAATCCCTAGACCAACCCTCTTGACGATTATAAACTAGAGGGTTAGTCTAAAGATACAAATCAAGTAAATGATATCTTAATTATGTCACAGGCAGAAATCGCTACAAAAATCGGTCAGGAACTAGCTTCTAAGCTTCAAGGCATTACTGATGAAACAGTCATTAAAACTCTGACTATTGAAGCTTGGCACGAATTAAGAGCAGCAATCAAAAATTTCAGTAGTTTCAGTACTAGAGGTTTGCCCACCGTTCGCAAAACCATTAAGCAAGCATTCCCCGATAATGAATCTGCTAAAAGAGGCTACTACCATACAACACAGGGTAAGGGTCAAATATCCCGTTATGAGCATTTAGCACTTTGGTATTTAACCTCAAGTACTGAACGATGGGAAATTGTTGGAGACAAAGCAAGAACTGCATATTTTAACAACCTCCCAGAATTGCCAACTACACAAACTGAGTCACAACCACAAGAACAGCCACAAGAACAACCACAGCCCCAAACTACAAAACTAGAAGATATGACACTGCAACAACTAGAACTGGACACAGAGACTCAAGCAATTGTTGAAAATGCTCTCAATCACTCTGGAATGAGCCTAGCTGACTTTATCAAACAAGCCTGTAGAGTGTATGCCCGAACAGTGGTAGGCAAAGCTGAGCAAGCTACTAAGACCGATCTAGAATCCATCCCTACTGCTGAACTCTTGAACAATTCAAAGTTAAGAACATTACCGGGTAGGGCTGAAGAACTGGCTAAACGCGCTATGGTCGCCATCATGCATCACAACGATATGGCGACTGAAAAATCACAAAAGTGGTGCCTTACTGGTACTGCTATCAATGCTTTAACAGGGTCAAAGATGACATTGATTAAGAACGTTATGGAACAGTACAAAGTGATGATTGATGACCATAACACCAAGCATGGACTCAACGCCTATGACAATCGAGGCAGATCTACGGCAATTGAGCGAGACATTGATTTTGTGAATTTCTCTGAGTCATCCATGCCAGCAGTAGCGATCTGCCCAAAGGGCAGCAGCGAAGCTATCGCACCAAAAGAAACCAAAGTAGAAACTACTGTAAAACCAACGACTAAGCCAACATTGCCCAAGGCAACGCAAATCAAAGTAGTTCCTATCGAAACCTCACTATTAGAAATTCACGATATTCTCAAAGCTAACCCTGGTTATAAAGTGCGAGTTAAGGACGGACGGAAAGCATATACTTATGTACTAGTTAGTGAAGGAATTTTAATCGAAGAAACTGGTGAAATTGAGAAGTTAGCTTAAATTTAAAAGTAGGGGATGTTTCCTCCTACTCTTAACATTAAGAAACCTAAAGTAAAGAGTAATAAATTATGAATCAAGATGAAGATTTAGATATGGTAAGAATAAAAGTTTTGTACCAAAAACTTGAACAAGAGTTTAAAGACGGAAAAAATTTGAATTTTGAACAAAGAATAGATATTAAAAGGCAGAAGAGACTACATCACTTAACTACGGATTTTTGCAACGCAATAGAAGCCAAAATGAGGCAGTACTACCCGTTTTGGTGAAGCGCTATCGCTATCCCTTCGATTACTTGTGAGAATCTAGCTTGCTCAAATCAGTTTTCATATAAGCCATTGAACAGAAGAAACGACTATGTTGATTGAATGATACTGGTAGTGTGAAAAACAAGAGTGATAGCTATGATGACCGCCGAACAACTAAAAATTTGGAATATACAACTGAGAACTATAAGTTTAGAACTTGTTACCAGAAGTGAGGAGTTACAACTTACAAGCCAAGAACTAGTATTTAGAAGCCGAGTACAACGAATCGCCAGACAAATCGCTAAAGAATTAAGTGACCTATAATCCTAACGCTTGACCAACAAACCGTACTATTAAGCACATAAATCATCCTTCTAAAGGTTGAAATACTTATCTGTCTTTAGCTAGCTGTTACATAACTGAAAATTTTTAATCTTAAATAAAGGATTAAATTACTTAATTCAAACGGGGTCAGTTGCTATAAAGACCTTGACTATAAATCTCTTTGACACTCCTACGGTTTTCTCGCTGTAGGAGTGTCAATTATTTTGCCCTACAATGTTAAGTTTTAAAGTGAACAAAATGGTTCTTAAAATTCGCCCATACCCGTGCAGTGTGGGCTTCTTGTCATTCATAAGCACAAATACTTACCCTTCCACCTCCCCCCTCCATCCGTTACCTTGTCGCCGATCGCCTTTTTTTTGTTAGCATGCTCGCTACGCGGTTGGAAATCGAAAGCTGTGACTTGCACCATAAAATGAGCTTTTAGCTCACATTATGCTTCACAAAGTAGATGTTCATTTTATGGGTCAAAAAAACGGTCAAAGTAGAAAATTCATTTCCCCATGTATTACACAGTAGAAATTTGTTAACCTAACGGTGTATTACATGGAAAGGGTGATGTTGAAACGGGATATTCAAGGGAAATTTACCCTCAAAAACGATGATTACCGTCAAATCCGCTCATTGAGACTAACAGATGACACATGGAAAGCATTGGGCATAGCTGCTGAATGCTTAGGAATAACTTGAGCAGATTATTTAGAAGAGATGGTAAAAAGCAACAATCTACCAAGTGTATTGAGACAATAAAGTCTTACACTGGCGTAGCCCCCAAGCCTTAATCTTACGTTAGCCAAAAAAACTGGATTGACAATAAAGTTTTACCTTGGGACGTTTGCCCATTCCTTTTTTGAGGAGCGAGCGTGACAATAAAGTTTTACACCAAGATGATTGAAAATGCTTTAAGTGATACGGCCCATCATACAAAATCCAGTCGCAAACGTACCAAAGTATGGATGGTTTCAGTGTAGGACTTTATTGTCTTGTGTACGACTTTATTGTCTTATGTAGAACTTTTTTGTTCTCATACACCAAGTAATACACGGGAAGAAGAGGGGAGTTTCCCATGTATTACACGGAAAGAGGAAAATCAAGATCAACAACCGCGTACACCGACACTGCCGAACATGGTGGAACTTGAAGTTTTACGCGACCAAGTATTACAGGAACTAAAATTAGGTAAACAAGCCCCTGGGTACAAAACAACCCAAAAAGCTCTTAATCAATACATCACTCTATTAAGCAAAAGATTGTAAATTTTCTACCTACTCCCCAACCTTATCTCGTTGTGGCTTGCGTTGTCCGACACTCCTACGCCCATTTTTCTTGGGAACTGCTTCAACATTGTTAGACTCAGTTGTTAAAGATATTACCTCGAATTGAGAACTAAGTGTATCTTGTGGCATTTCCTCGGAAACTACAGCAGTATCCTTCTTTTTCCGAGTTTGTCTCTTCTTAGGCTGAGTTTGTGATTCTGCGACCTCAGTCACAGCACTGGGTATATCCTGCGTCATTTCTTGAGTGTTCTGTGTAGCTTCAGTTACTACCACAGGAGATTCCTTCTTTTTTCGAGTTTGCCTCTTCTTAGGTTCTGGGCTACTAGCTATTGCTTCTGAAGTAGGAGTAGGAGTATTAGCCTGTAGCGTCTGTGCGTCAGAACGTTTTTTACGAGTAGATTTAGTAGTAGCAGTAGAAACAGGTGCAACAGTAGACTTTGACCCAGATGATAAATCTACAATCCCACCAGGAACAGAAGTCGAAGTCATCCCCATCTGTAACAAATGCCATAAATGTTCGCGGCGACTTTCCATGTAACAAAGTTTTTGTTCACCCTCAGTTGCCTCTATCGCCATCCGCTCACACTGAGCCAGCGAAAGAGTATGTTCATGCAATCGCTCCAAAGTCAGGGTATCACAACCATCGTGCAACGCCGCCGCTACTGCCCGAATTAACCAATCCTTCAACACGCCTACGCAACCAATAGAACGCTCATAGAAATAAACCCAATGCTGCATCAAAGCCGGAATATCAACCTGAAGGGGAACTTGCCTCAGCAGCGCCAGTAAAACTCCCTGAAAATCCTGCCTATCAAGTTCATGCTGAAACAAATAACGGGGGAAATGAATATCTAACCCCCGGCGTGATGCCTGTCCACTTAAATTGCGAAAATTCAAAAGTTCATAAGTGCCAATGAGAATATGCAGTACACCAGTCACATTCGTCATCGACTTAATCCAATCCAACTGGTCTAAAAGCTTACCACCACTAGCCCCACTACCAATCTTCATTAAATGCTGCGCCTCATCCAAAATCACAGCCTTAACACCGCGTTTACTCATTGCTTCTTCCAAAGCCTGACGCAGTTCAGGAGAATCATTAAACTGTGCCGTTTTACTTCTGCCACGCCCCTTTTTCTCCCAGGTTTGCTCGGCATCAATATCCACCATCATCCGCCGCTCATAAAATGGCTCTCCCAATAACCTCAGTGCCGTGCGGTAATAATCAGTACGATTAAACAACCCACCGTCAGGAGGTCGTGTTTCTACCAGTAACAGTGGCATTGGGGACATATTGCCATTGCGATAGCCAGACGAAAGAGAACCATTCTGGTCAACAGTAGTCCCATTTAAGCGTTTAGTAATCTGCCGAATCATCGTCGTTTTTCCCACCCCGCTAGGTCCATACACCAAGACATGGGCAAACCCCGCAGGTTCACGAATCGCACCCATCAGCAACATATCCACTTGTGCCAACTGGGGATGAGATATTGCATATTCCTTGAATTGCTTGAGTTGGGACTGTGCTGATTCAGGAAAGTTCTCCATTACTTGTATTCCTCAAAAACAGGCAGTTTTGTGACATCCAACAGTTGGATATTTTCAGTTTTATGAACTTTGGCGACATCTTTGCTGTTGAGTGGAACTGCTATTGATTGCGGTATAACTTGTACTTGGGAAACGGACGGGACATCATGTCCACCAGATGTTAAATTTTCCCGTACACTTTTGGCTTCTAAATCCCGTAATCTTTGCAGTAGAAGCGTTTCATGCTCTTGCGCTCTGGCGATAAAATCTGCTAATCGTTTAGCTGAGATATTCGTACTCTGAGAATTCCCCTTGTCTTTTTTTCTGATTTCCTCTGCGGCTAACAGCACTTCTTTCTCTGTACGTCCGACAAAGGTGCTGTAATACTGGGAGATACATTTAACCCAGCGTCCTTCTAGATAGGCATAAGCTGCACCCATATCAAAGGGGTCATAGCGCACGGGAACTTTGGTTTTTTCAACGGCAGGATTGCGGAAAGCATCATTCCAGTAATAAAGATAGTTGACTTTAATTCCAACTCCTGGCTGGACTAAAGCCGTTCCTTTGGCTGTACTGGGGCGTGTAGCCATGAGGAAGTCTTCGTTGTAGGCAATGTGTCGGTGTTCTCGTTCTCCGGCTATCAGCAAGGAGTCGGTATACACTTGTAATGGTGTTGCTCCCAAGGAATCATGCTCGCTGGTGTCGTAAATGGTGTAGGCCCACTCGCTGAGGTAAGTATACAAATCTGCCAATGTCCACACAGCTTGTTGTTTGGGGTCAACGGATGGAGTCAGTTGCCGTGGTTGTTTACTGGCTTGGGTGTTACCTAAGAGGTTGTATACAAACGCGGTATTTGTTGTGCCGAACAATCGTTCTATGACTGAACCAAAACGCGGTTTACCACCAGGACGTGTTTTTTTGATGCAGTGGTAGCGTGCTAGTAGGGTGTCAAAGTAAAGGCTATGAAATTCTTTGCCGCCATCTACGACTACGGCCCCTGGAAAACGACCAAATCGCTGGATACAAGACCGTAGTGCCATCATGCAAGACCTGTAACTGGGTGGGTCAAAGGTGAGATAAAGGGCGAGGATACGTCGGGAATAGGCATCAATGAGTAATGTTAGCCAAGGTCTTCCTAAGTTCCGTCCTGTGGTAATTGAGCGTAGTTCGATGTCGAGTTGGGTGTGGTCAATGTGGACGATGGCAAAGGGTCTGTCTCCATGCCGGGGCGTGGTTAGGGCTAGTTCTAAGATTGTTGGTTCTGTTGAGTATGCAGCTTTTGCTCCCTGACGTTTTTTGGTTTGTTCATGAATGGGGCGCTGTTTGAGGCGGTGATAAAAGGTGCGTGAACTCAGGGGTTGTATATTTAATTCGTTACAAGCTCTAATATATAATCTATATACTGAAGCTGCTGGTGCTTGCCTAGGTGTCTCGAAGTGTTCGATAATAAATTTATTGAGTAGTTCGCTTGATTGGTTTGGTGCTTTGGTTTGACGATTTCCTCGCCTAGAAGTACGTGGTAGTAAACCAACGTAACCGCAACCATACCTGGCTTCGGCTTCTCGAAACTGTTTTACCCATCGTTTCAAGGTACTGGCAGGAATATCTTTGTAGATATCTGCCTGGTGCTGAATATAGGCTTGTACTAGATGAAATCGGCGGTTTGCTTGGCTGAGGTCGCTGGGAGAGGCGGCATCCATGAGTGCTTGGACTGCATTATTGATGGATGCTTGTTTTTCTGAATTTTGAATTTTGATGTTGCCGCAAACTAATAGTTGCAGGAAATAAGCTGTTGGTAGTTGAATGGGTTGTCCGATTTCTGGTAGGAGTGTGGTGGCGATTTCACCAAAGTTGACTAATGTCCAGGGCTTAGAGTCCCATAGCAGGATTGTGGAAGGTAGGAGTGCTGTGGGTGGGGGTATTGGTTGATGGTGCTGTGTTGTTATGGCTAGATGTGTGTAGGCTTGATGGGTTTGTTGGTCTAGATATAGTTGTACTCGCCAGTGTTCTACTAGGGGTGCTGCATACAGATCTACGTAGAGTTGCTCTGTGGCTATCATGGCGTAGATGTCGTTAGCTCTGACTCCGGGTATTGAAGCAAGTGTGGCGGTTATGGTGATTCCGGGGTTGGCTTGGACTGCGGTGAGTGTTTGTTCAGTGATGGTGTGGGGGATGTTGGTGTTGAATCTCAGGTAGTCTTCTAGAAAGATGAGGTTTTGGCTGAAGATGGGATGCAGTTCGCTATCGGTGCGGATGTGGTATTTAAGTCCGTAGGAAGAAGCATGGGCACATCCTGGTGGGCTGTGCCATTTCCCGTCGGCTGTTTTTTGGTAGCGTCCGGGGTATTTTTCGGCTAGTCGTTTGAGTTCGGTTTCGGTTTTCCATTCTTCCCAAGCTGCACCATTAGTTCTGAGTACGAAGAAGTCTGGGGTATGGTAGTGACCTATTTTGCGTCCTGTTTTGTTGTGGTACTGGATTTTGAAGGGGGGTGGCTGGTCGTAGTATTCCAATACCTCTGGGTCGTGTTCCATTTGGTAGATTGCCCACAGTTCTACGGTGTGGCTCTCAAATTGGATGGTTTGACCCATTTTCCGGCTGGGGTAAACTCCGCTGACGTTTTTGGCGCGTCCTTGTACACGACGTGAGGGTGGGGCTGACCTGATTGTGGCAATTAGGTCTTGGCAAGATGCCGTTAGTTGCTGTTGGGAACACCATTGGTCAAATTCAGAGGAGTTCATTGATGCCACAGGTGATAGGTGTGTGTTTGGGCTTCTTTTTTTCTTGACTCTCCCTAAAACCCTATATCTAGAGACATTTTTGGGTTTCACTACACAAGTCTATATTACTAATTACGGGGGGAGTGAAGCATATCTTGGTTATTTTGAATCATATTTTAGGACAAAAGTTGAAATTTGTACGGCTAAAAGCTGTTTGTTTGCTTGGGGTTTTGTCCACTCAGGTTTTTAAAACTCCAATTCATATTATAGTGCAAAAAATCAACTCTGGCTCATTATTTGCTGCAAAGTTTTCTTTCGCTTTTTCCCGTAAGGCTTATTTTGCCGTTACTTATGGCTCAAGTTATGGTTCACAAACTGGCTCAAGTTATGGTTTAAGTCATAAAAGCCGTTGTAGATACGGGCTGAAAAATTGACCTTCAAAAGTTCACCGTGTCCACGCGTTGGTGTCCACTGATTTATTGCGATCGCACCCCCAATCCCACGCCCTATACACTACAAATGTAGTATATGTAGCAGTAGTCACGCGATGTATGGCGCTGCAATGCCAGCTACCCCAGAGAATGAAGATTGATGCCCTCAAGACATTTCAAGCCGTCTGCAAGCGATTTTAGAGGGCAGTTTTTCTGGTAGGCATGGTAGCCACGCTCAATATTAGTAGTTATGGAGAATTCTGGTAGTCGTAGTCATGGTCTGTAGTCTTGGAAGTTGTTAGATCTATATATTTAATGAGCGTGACTACCAACGGGTACGTATATTACGTATGCAAAGTATTTGCTCAATGGTAGTCATGGGAGTAGCAGTAGTCGTAGGCGTAGTCTGTAGTCTTGGAAGTTGTTAGATCTATATATTTAATGAGCGTGACTACCAACGGGTACGTATATTACGTATGCAAAGTATTTGCTCAATGGTAGTCATGGGAGTAGCAGTAGTCGTAGGCGTAGTCTGTAGTCTTGGAAGTTGTTAGATCTATATATTTAATGAGCGTGACTACGTTGAAACTGCAATTATTGAAATTGCAACTATTAGATTATCGAATTATGTAAGAATCGGAAATTTGTCACTGGGGATTGGGGAATAGGAGTAGGGGAGTGGTGGCCCGGTGAAGCGGCAATCATATGACGGTGACATAAGGATGCTGACTGGAGGCGCGATCGCAACGCACTAGGGAGAAGTGGTAATCAAGTAGCCAATGAAGCGGTAGAGTAGCAGCGGTGGACGCGGTGAGGTTGAGATTGGGGATTGGGGAGTAGGGGGGTAGAGGAAATGCGATCGCGTAAGTGGTAGTAACCAGTCACGCAACAATCATCTGACGGTGATATAAGGATTGCTGACTGGAGACGCGATCGCGGTATGGGCTAAAAATTGTATGCGCTCGCAACCACTTTATACGCATCGACTCTTATCGTTCCCGATAAGCCAACTTTTCTCACGTCCAAACCATAGAACTTTACTTGATTATTGTGAAGCTGTCGCGATGACAGTCTATGGATAGTGGTAAGTACTCTAAATATTAGGGTGCGTTACGTCCACAGCTATCCATATTTATATAAGCCAGGGTAGCTGTGGACGCAAAATTGGGACTGGGGACTGGGGACTGGGGGAGTAGGGATTGGGGAGAAGTAGCATCTGGAGAAGTGGACGCGGTGAAGTCAGGTTGAATGCGATCACGCTTCTAACCAGTCACATGACAGTGACATAGGGATTGAGGATTGGGAGAAGTGGACGCGGTAGCTATCTATGGACAAGGTAGACTAGGGTAGTCATGGGATGATTGGGGTAGCAGCCATAACTATTGGAATTCTCAATGAATAAGTGACAATGGTAGAGCGAAAATCTATGGTGGACACGGTAACAGAAGAATGCTGTCATGTCTGTACTAGAGGGTCAGGTCTAGCTGTGGGCTGTGGTTATGCATATATATGTCTATACCAGTGGACAAGTCAAGGCAGATATGGGTAGACTAGAGGGTTGAGTCTGAGGAATGGGGACGAACTATGGCAATGATGCATAGACTAGTGGACAAGTCATTACAACTATGCCAATACTAGAGGGTATAACCATGCAATTATGGGTATACAAGAGGATATATTTAGGTATTTATGTATAGACCAGACGGTTTAACCATGCAACTATGGGTAGACTAGACGGCATATCAATGCAATTATGCATAGACTAGAGGGTATGTATATATTAACTAGAGGACTAATACACACATAAAACAAGACAAAACGACTAATCCATAGATACCTTGCTACC
>NZ_JBFPMW010000024.1:0-73940 GCF_045999855.1 Tolypothrix campylonemoides VB511288_2 | reverse complement strand
ACACGAGTACTAACGGTTAAATCCTCAACCATTAGTACTGTCTCTAACTTGGGTTGCTCCACACGAGTACTAACGGTTAAATCCTCAACCATTAGTACTGTCTCTGGTTCCGTTAAATCAAGTGTTTTATCCTCAACTTTAACAGATGGGGGGATATCACTTGAGAAAGTAAAAATATCATCTAGATGTGGTTCTGGCTCATCTCCTACATCGTTGAAACTTTGTGAGGCTTTCCACGTAAGCCCCGGTGGAATCAAGCGAGTCAGTCTTACAAGTAACTCAGGCTCAATGGGAACAGAAAACGATTTGTTATCCCACTGAACCAACACATAGGGCAAATAACTGCCTAAAAATGGCTGATTTTCATTGAGCAAAACGGTTCCTTCTACAGTGCTGTTCCTCAAACGAACGCGATCGCCTACCGCCCACAAGTCATCCGGGTCTGGTGGTTCGTCTCCCCACTCTTGGTTATCCAGCCAACCGCGAACGATAAACCATTGAGGTTCGGTTATGGTGGCAATCATGGTTTTAACTCCTCAGCCAGCGAAATACCATAAAGAGTCGCGATAATTGCAGCCTGTTCGTATCTCCCTTCCTGTAAGTGAAATCTCACAGCGGCGATTGGAGTGGTCACTTGCCACCAATTCAAGTCAGGTAGGGGCAAAATAATGCCTTCATTCGCGCAATTCATCCTCAATCTCCTCCTCTTCTTTAATTTCTTCCCAATCACCTCTAGCTAAGGAATGTTTGTGCTGTGCTAGGGCAACTTCAGCCTGTGTTCGAGATCTAGAGCGCAAGTTTTGTTTTTGAGCAATTTCAGTCGTTCCTTCCTCGACGCGCTTTTGCGCTACTTCAAACCACTGAAGAGTCGTGCGCTTCCACTCTTCGCGGGCCATGATATCCAGCTTTCTACAAGTATCGAAGCTGATTCTTGTGTCAATAATGCCTTCATCTTTTAGGTGCAGCCAGTCTCTTCCTTTACTGCACACCTGGCAAACAGGCAAGCGATCGCGATCGTAGTTGTACTTTGGAATAACTCGTTGAACCAGTAAAGGCTGTATTTTGCCCGTATCCTGGCAACAGAAGCACTTCCACCGGGGTTGCCAAATTTCTTTATCGCACTCTTCTTCCGTGCGAGTTGGCGCGGGTTCTAGTGGCTCAAATTCAAAGTCAAAGTCCATCTATTAGCCCTCCTCTTTAAGCCAGCTGTATTGTTTGGTCTCCCAACACCAATCAATAAACGATTGCTTTTCTTTGTCGCTCCCGGCAAATTCAAATGGGTTCCTGGTTCGTTCAATCTCGGATAACCAGTTCTCAAACTGGGGATGATTGCGCCATTTGTCGGTTGCGATAGCGAATACAGCTTCCGGGCGATTGTTCCAGATCTCGAGCCACTCTTGAAAATGGTCGTTGCCCATGAAAGAGTTGAAACTTCTGATTTTCTTGCCCGTGTCTTTGTAATATTCTTCCCTAACAAATTTTTCAAAGTTCTCTCGCTCGCTGTCTGAGAGAGATTTTTTAAAGTCTGAATAAGTCTGAATAGTCTGAGGAACTGTAGAAGCGTTGTTTGGTAAGGGTTCTGAGCGCTGGTTGTCGCATTCTTGAGACTGCTGTCTCATTTTTGAGACTGCTGTCTCATTTTTGAGACCGCTGTCGCATTCTTGAGACTGCTGTCTCATTCTTGAGACTGCTGTCTCATTTTTGAGACTGGATACACCTTTGAGATTGCGAATACTGATACCCTTGTCTTGAAAATCAAACAATTCCAGTTCCTGAAACTTAGCCAACGCTCTATAGTATGTAGCCTTGCTTACATCGCACTCTTGCATGACTGTCAGTGTACTAATGTCTTGGTAAGCGTCGCCCCAAGGCTCAATCTCTATTAAGTAGCTCCATATCCTCCATTCAGCAGCTGTTAATTTTGCCGAACGCAGTATTCTAGAAACTTCAGAGGTAACAGGATAAAACTTGCTGTTAATATTCACCCAAAACCTCCTCAAAAGTTACCGTAATGCCAAATTCCGAGCAGGTTGCTGAGAAGCGTGCCAGCTTTGTTAAGTCTGGTTTTCCAAACAAGTGAATGCGTTTGCTATGTTCTGGAAAGAAGGCTGAGTAAGCTAAAATCTTGCCTAAAGCTTCCTTCCAGTCATCAATATTCTTGATTTCGATAACTTCGGTAGCAGTAAGTAAATCGATACGACCAACAGCGGTAACTACTTCAGTTTGACCGCCCAGTTCGGCTTTGAGGCGATCGCGTATTTGGTGCTCGATACGATCGCGACTTGCTGCTTGACCATACTTGCTATCAAGAAATCCCTTTTGCACAAGCGCATATAGCGCTCTAGAAACGCTAGTACGGTGAATACCAAGCAGTTTTCCTAAGTCACCGCAATCAATCTCAAGGTTGCGATCGCCATAGGGGTCTTTGGTACGAATGTAATACAGTACACCTAGCTCTGCTCTAGTCAATTCTCTGAAACACTCCACCCAGTCTTCAGTAGTGAGGCGAAGATGAAGAAGAGTTTTGGGTTTTTTCTCTGATTTCATTGACTCACCTCCTCAAAGGTGACAGCAATGCCAAACTCCGAGCAGGTTGCTTGGACTTTTACTAAATCCTTCAACTGTTCTTCACATTGAAGCAAATGAAATTTACCTTGAATTTTTGCACGAGTGCTACAGCGACTGTGTTTTTTTGGCATAATTGAGGATAGATAAGTTTATAGATTCCCCCTACAAGTACCAACGACTAGGGGTGATTTGTTTTTTGGGAACTTAAAGCAGCGCAAAATTGTCTTACCTATTGGTAATGGTGTAATTCTTTAGAAAACCCCCATAGCAAAATCTGGCATTCACCCATGTAGATATGGGCAATACCGTAAAAAATGTGCGACAATTCATAGTATTATGTTTGTTTTGCTTGTTTTGTCTTCAATCCGTGATATTAATTGAAGGCAATTTCTTCAAGTATGGAGTAACTGACAGGCTTACAAGGCTTGTTTGCTACTGTCGAATTCAACTACTTGTGGTTGCATTCTATTACCATTCTTGATAATATTCAACTACTTGAAAAAAAGCAAGTCCCTCTCCCTGTTACAAAAGATGAAGAAGCATCAACAGATACTGATCCAGGCAATCAAAAACAGTGGCATGACGGCCAGGGAAATTGCAAACAGAGTAGGTATTCACGAAAGTACTCTGAGCAAGTTTCTGGACGGAAAATCGGATTTGAAGGCAGAAAACTATTTCAGCATTCTCAACGTACTGCCTGAGAGCCAACGTCAAATAGCTCAAGCACAGCTCGGTTTTAGCCCGGAAACAAAGTTGGAATCCGTGCTTCCATTGTTGGCTCACGCATCAAGGGAAGAGCAGGCTTTGGTGCTGAGAGTGATAGCTGACTGTTGGCTTAACAATAGTGGAACTAGCGATCGCTCGAGCGAAATGCTAGCTGTATAGTTAGTGTTTCAGTGGTGCGAAATTTGGCTTGTCGCTACAAAGTCGATTGTGTTTGATATTTTAAATTGTTTTTTTATGTGGTTATTGAGTTTGATTCTCTTTTCAACGACTTTTATTAGCTTTTTTTTCTTAAGTAGAAAGGGTACGAATTAATTCCCGAATTACATCCGTTGCCGGTCTTCCATTTGCAGAGCAGTACTTTTCTAGCTTCTCCGCCTCGCCCGTAGTAAGATTGATTGTCAGTCTCTTAACAGCCCATTTTTTATTCATTGTTTCCCCCCATGTATTTGTACAATACTTCTCTAAATATCAATCATCTAAACTGTCACAAAAAGAGTGAGAATACTTATCTTTTTTAGAGGTAGTAGGGATTGTAGTTTTGCTGGAAATGTTCTTGCTTACTCTAAATGGCTGGAGAAATACGGATACCTATTTTATGAAGGTACGATCGCGGTTTGTTGTTGGGTGCAAGTGCAAAAACTTTTACGCCTTCATTTGCTTTAGACAAATGAGTGATTTTGATAGTCATAATATTTTTGATTTGTACTATTAATGCATGCATCTGCAAACTTTGCATCTTTCTAAAAGTATAATTAACAAAATTCTCATGCCGCGCTCAATTTTAGAATTGCGATCGCTCGGTGGTAGTTAGTGTAAGGGTTTGGAATGAGTTATGAGGTTGCAAGGCCGAACGTACAATCCACAAGCCAAGCAAGAGTTAACAAAGGAAATTGAGCTATAAGTAAAAATTAATACATCTCAGAGTCGTGCTAAATTCTAGAAAAACCCCTACTTAGAGTTGGCTTGGTAGGATTTTAGTCTTTTTAAATTGATAAATATACTGGTTATTATAAATTATAATACTGAAGCTTTTATGTGTTATTTAAACTCAGTATTGAAGAAATTTGATAGTATATCCTGTTTGAGCATTCGCGAGCTGGCGATTTGCGATCGCCGAAGAGCAGTATCGCACCTAAGTTTTATACTTCAAGCTGATTGATGAAACGCCATGGGGATTATACTTCACCATACTTCTGAGAGAAACATTGGGATCGAGTAGGAAATGCGAATCGCTCTTGACGGATGGGTGCCGTATCACGCTCAGGCTTAAGCTTCACAAGCTTGCATTTGATATTCGGTCTGACAAATCCTATCGGGTATTAAGTAATGCTTATCTAAACGGGGTAGAGCGATTGCCTTAGTTGCCTGTGGAGTGCGATCGCAAATACTTTTTGATTAGCCTTGGTTCTACATATGTGTAAATCTTTACGGAAATACTACTAATGACTAAGACAGATACTGGTGACACTATTGGTATCCACACTGCTAGTTGGAAAAGACCGAAACCAACTCCCACGAAACCAGACAAAGCAATACCTTCTAGCAGCACCAGCCGTAATGGATGCCGCACTTGCGCCGATAATACAGTCCCCACCAATGCAGCAATATACAACCACATTAGTTCGGTCGCCTCAGGAAGGTATTGAATCTGGGGACGCCCATTGAGCACTGCACTTATTAGCTGGCTGGTTGTCTGTGCGTGAATTAAAGCAGGCGACATTCTTGCGGGTTGGTCTGGTAATGCACTATAAGGGGTATAAAAACCAGAATGAAGGCTGGGGGTTTTCGTACCAATAATCACCAGACGGTCTTTGAATAACTTGGGATCTACAGATCCGGTTAATACTTGTGTAAGAGTAACTTCTGGTGCAAGGCGATCCGGATGGCGGTAATTTAGCATAATTTGATAGCCACCCGCATCTATCTTTTTATAACCACCTGCATCACTTGTTAAAGATTTAAAATGTGCTTTTAACGTGCGATTTTTGGTATGGCTCAATATCATGTTTTGTTTATCTGGAAAATCAGGTTCGACACCCTCTTTTTCCAGATAACTCATTGCCAGTACTGTAGCAAATGATGTGGCTGTTGTACATTTTTTGTCGTATTCAGAATGAGCAAATAGCAAACTTCGACGAACAATCCCATCATCATCTGTTACTAAATCCGTAAATCCTACGTTATTTATAGATAAATTTTGAGGAGGCGCAATTTCCTGAGTTCCTACACTGCTGAATGCACAAACACTAATAATATTATCTCGCCGTTTTAAACCTGATGCAAAATTTTCTTGTTCCGATCTGTATAAATTTACTCCAATAATGCGCGGTTGATATGATTGTAGCTTTGCCAATAACTCGTTAAGCGTGTTATCTGATAAAGGCCATTTTTGTTTCCGAACGTCATCTTCAGTGACTGTCACTAGCACCAAACGCGAATCCATTGGTTCTGGAGAACGCAACCGTAACATTTGGTCATATGCTTTTAATTCCCAAGTTTGAAGCAAGAGTTCGCTGATTCCAAGAATAAAAGCTGTTGTAGATAAACTTATAATAAGTTTTTTTTGGAGTGATAATTTTGTTGGCAAGTACTCTTGAATCCAACTACTATTAAAGACTTCTCTATAAATTTGATTGCGTACTGTTAACACGGAATTTTGGCAACGTATAATTCCTGAAAGTTTTAAGTAGGATTTAACTAATGATTGCTCTTCATCAAAAACCGGACGCTTACTTTTAAGAATTTGTTGGTACGCAGTCAAAACCTTTAATATATCGGGTGCTCGTTTGGTTAACATATCCCGTATAAACTGTAAGTTATTGTCTCGCTTGCTCATAGCACCAAAGAAAGCTTCGCTGACTACACGGTTTATATCAGCTTTTGACCAATTTTTGTTGTTTTGCTGGCTAATAATGCTACAAAGTTGCTGTGTTAGGTATGGATGTCCTCCCGTCCATTCCATCACCCACTGTAACACCTGTAGTGCTTTATCGGTTGGCAACCCCAAACCCTCAGCTAGCGGTTTTGCTTCTTCAAAAGTAAAATCAGTCAAGTCAAGACGTTGACCTATATTGAATGGTGTTCGTTTGGGGTCGCGGATCAGGTCTCCTGGAGTCGCAACACCAATCAACACGAATGAGAGGCGGTGAAACTCAGCTATCTGTGCGCGAGCAACGTAAAAGTAGCGAATAGCCGCAAAAAAGTCATCTGTAAAATCAAGGCTAAGAGTGGTATCAATTTCATCAACAAAAATGACTATAGGTGATAAGACCTCAGCTAGCAAAACTTTCTGAAAAAATAAAGTCAATCGCTGGGTGAAGCCTAGGTGAGAGTGTTGCTGCCACCACTGCACCACGTCTGTATCTAACGACAGGGTTCCTTCAATAATTGTTAGTAGCCCCAAATACTATTGTTCGGCTGTGACCTGCGTTCCTACTTGTGTCAAATCAATAACTACTGAATGAATTCCTTCTTCAGTCAGACGTTGGGCAGTCCGCACCATAAGACTGGATTTTCCCATCTGGCGTGAGGTGAGGACGTAAGCAAATTTGCTGTCTTGGCATAGCGAGTGCAGTTCCTCATCAGCTTGACGGGAAATGTAAATTCCTCCACCAGCTTGAACGGTGCCACCTACAGTGTAGATACTTGGTTTACTCACGCAGATTCTCCCGAAAATAATTAGCATAAAGCTGACAGCGCGGTTGCACTATGCGTCCTTCTTCCCGCACCAAACCTGCACCCCGCAATTTCCAAAAGATACGTTTATCCGTGCAGGTATTTTGACGAATCACCTCTAGCAAACCTTGAATTAATTCTGTTTTGCCATGCAATAGGGAAAGGTGATGGCGCAGGTGATCGCCAAAGCAACCGTTATCCGCAGTTGCATTGGCAAACAACTCATCGGGGGAAACTAACCGATTGGCAACCAGATAAAGCGCCCGTCTGACTAAATAAGGATGTCCGCCCAACAGCCCTATCAATCGCCATTCTTCGTTGGAATTGAGAGGTCTGCCGTGACGGTGGTTGAGGTCTGTTACCTGTTCGGGGGTAAAATCTTCGAGCGCGATCGTCTGCCCAACATTAAAGGGTGATTGGTTGAGGTCGTCAATCAGTTGATAGGGTTCGGTGGAGGTAACCAGGGTGAGATCGAGTTGTTTCCAAATCGGCATGGTGGCACGGCAGTTATGCCAACTCCGCAACATGGAGAAGAAATCATTGCGGAATTGAGCGCTAAATATCTTATCCACTTCATCCATGGCTAAAACGACGGGACAGCCCAATTCTTTTAAAATGTAGCCTTGCATATACCGGGTGCAGCGCTGGCTGTTTCCCAAAGGAGCTTTCCAATACTCCTCAACTCGGTCTTCCATTTCCAGAATATCCGTTAACCAGAAACAGAAGCGGCGGAAAAAAAGTTCTGAATCCTCCAAGGCGGCTTTGTCGAACAGTTGAAAATCTAGAAAAGCAACCCGCTTTCCTATATCCTCCGCAGCTTTCATTGTCCGAATCAGCAGAGAACTCTTCCCGACCTGTCTTGCTCCTTTTATAGTAATCGTGACTCCCTTTTGTCGGATTGTTTGCAGTGCAACCGCATCCGATGGACGTTCTATGTAAAACCTTGATTCACAGTCCATTGTGCCTTCTGGCATTTCCAGCGTGACTGGTTGTGCGGAAGGAAAAGGACTCGCTAGAGTTGAATGGCGATCGCTAATTTGAACGAGCTGTGCTTTAACTTCTTTTTCCCCAAGACTTAATTTGCCCCCAGCAATAGCTTCTATCAACTCCCCAATCAATCGTGATGTATCCGCCTCGCCTTGCCAGAAAGCCCAGTTGATAGTGTCCAGGTATGCATTTAAGGGATACTGGAACGGTTCTCGATATGCCAATCGCACTGGCATAATTGCAGGATATCCACCCCGCACTTGCGCCAGTTCATGGGCTTTGCGAATTTCCCACTCTACCATCTCGCTGTGGACCGACCGAGCAGAAAGAAAGACAATGAGAAAATCGGCTTGAGAAATTTCTGCTTCTATTGCAGGTGCTAACTACTACGTGTATTGAGTGTAAAACAGTTTTTCAAGAAAATTTGCAGGTTGGGTTATGAGGTGCAAGCGCTCGCTCCTCTAATTTGTGGATGGGTGGCGATCGCTATCGCATTTCTTATTCGCCTATACTTAAGTTGAAAAGAAATGTGCTGCCAATTATCCCCCTGCCGATAACTGTTGATGTAGGGATAATTGAATTTTCTAGTAGGTTATACTTACTACGCATTTTGAAGCTACGGGCTGGCGATACGGCACCCATCCGCAATGCAATCTGCCGCTATGCAGAGCGCAAAGCGATCGCACTGGCTTCAGGCTGGGTTCTGGAACGCCAATTGTAAATCTGACACGTTTATCTGAATTTTAGTATCGACCAATCGGTTCGGGCTGCCAACTGGCAAACGCTCCCCTGTCACCCAGGCAGATTGCGGCTGAAATTGGTAGATGCGCCGGGGAGATTCATCCAAATAATCCTCTGGAGTCCTTATCAGTTGTTTGCCAGTTCGGTGTAGGAGCAGTTGCATCACTTGGGGAGTTCGTTCCGAACCCAGTTCTGAGGCAGTCCCGTAAAAGTACAGTCCTTCACCCGTACCCTCTGAAACGCTGGAATTAAAGATGGCAACTGCCACGCGTCCTTTGTTGTGGTAGATGTTTTGTGAATGATTGGATGTTATGGCTGAAGACCAGTAAATGTTTAATTTTTCATCATACGCAAAAAAGACGGGTGATGCCCAAGGAACACCATCCACAGAGCAAGTTGGGAGCGTGTAATAAATGTTACTGACAATAATGCGTTGAGCTTTTGCTATAACTTCCGGGTTTTTAGAATCAATTGTGCTGACCCATTTATTAGTTTCGGCTGCGCTTTCCATACAAAAGATTCGTTATTCAAAACTATCCAGTCTAATTTCTCGCAAAATATCGGATGGTTTCCAACCGCCCGAACTAACGGTATAGCTTCTTGACACTGCTTGGTACATATCTATGGATTCTGGTTCAATTGGTAATTCTTCTGGCAAGCTTGTTTGGTCAGCTTCGGGTAAACCGGGCTGGGCTTGGACTTTTGGTGCTGGGGTCGAAATTTTAATAATGCTCTGCTTCATGATGGTATTCTTGTAAAAGCAAAGGCTTTATTATACGTTTTTTAAGTTGTTTTTAACTGCCTGCTTTGGAAAAATCCGGGCAAATATGGGGGAAGCCGTGCGATCGCACTCTGCGGGCACGGGAGTTGCGAAGGCCATTTTGGTATCAACCAATTGGTTCGGATCGCTCGAAGCGAAAGGGAGCGATCGCCCGCTGTGTAAGTTACCTCGCGCCCTGATATCAGCACTTTTCTCAAGATGCCGCACCTAACAAACCCGACATCTCTAAAACTTTTTGCGATAAAGAGTTAGCTTCGACAGCTACCTGGTTTCTGGCTGTGGTGTCAGACCAAATTTTTTCCCAATGAAACGACCAATGCGCTAAGGCTCGTCCTAATTCCACTAACTCATAAGCCCGGTCAATCTCCATCTCGGGAGCAGTCCATTCGATAAAATACAGACTTTCGCGAAGTTCCGTAGGTCAGTGTGGACATCTGGGCAACCCAATTCAATTGGAACTTTTCGAGGTTGGTGCAATTCCAACGGGAAACGATACAGTAACCGTTGCTGTATCTAGATCTAGAAAAACTCGTCACCGTAGTCAATCTACGTATACTCAGATTTCTCTAGATTTTAATTAGCGGTCAAGTACCTCCATTGAACGGTTTTGGCGGGGGCGAATATTTATGAGGGAGTCATAAGTGATTTTTTGACTCGTTGGCATAAATCCCGCTCCCCAAATGTTTTGTTGAGATCTGCCATCCTCAAGTAAAGCTTGTTCGCAGAAGTAATGCATATCAGCTCCTCCAGCCAAGATGCAGCGATCTATATCGACTGCTAACTTAATATAGAACTTTAGCTCTTCTAGCATTTGTTCCATCTGTTCGGGAGTGGCGCGAGTCCGTATGATGAGAATCAATATATTTTCCTCATAGAGCTAAATCATAAATTTAACTCTGCCATTAGAGCATTTTTAACTTCAGCGTCAAAGTCTGTTCCAATCGCTTCGGACAATTTCCGTAATGTCTCTCGTGGTAAAGACTTAGCATCCTCACTTTCTATACGGTAGAGATTGGCTACGCTCATTCCAGCTTGAGCCGCAACCCAAGTGGGTGTTAGTTTTTTAGCTTCTCTGGCCTTCCTAATTCTACTGCCCAGGTCTGGTAGGTTGACTTGTAGTGTGACTTGCATCCAATTCATAACGTTACGTCTCCATTCATTTTCTTAAATCCTAGTCCCGATTTCGACTTTTTACACGCAATGCGTTTCTCGCGTCACGTGAAACGTAATAAGTAATGGTACAATAAAAAAAGACTTTTAACAGAGTTATGTCTGTGGGATTAAATCCCAACTCGTTCCTAGGAACAAATATTCGATGGATTTTAAACCTCTGTAAAGAACTCTCAACGTTCTTCTGGTTCAGAAATAATAAAGGCGATCGCTCTGACACCAGTCAAAATGCGATCGCCCTTTACAAAAACCTAAATTAAATCCTATGATGCCACAACTTCAAGCTCTTGCACCGAACGAACAGATTCTTGCTCAACGAGAACTCAACCAATATATCGAAGCCCAAGCTAACGCTATAGCGCCGGAAACTCCCGAGAATTCTTTCGGTAACCTTGCTCTTGCCAGCCAAAACATCCTGGTCCACGCCATGATGCTCGCCCAACAAAAAGAGCACTTATCCAAAAGTGAGTATAAAAAGTGGCTATTGCAGCGCGGTTGGAAGAATGAAGACCGGAAGTACTTAAAAGTGGCTGAAGCGTTCGGGCACTTTGCCAGTCAAGATTTAGCAAAAATCGAGCCAGCGACTCTCTTCCGTTTGGCCAACAATCCCAAAAAGTACCAAAGCGTTATCGACCAACTGCGTTCTCTAACAGAAATTAACCAATCTACCGTGCGGGAACTCATTGCCCAGCAACGACAACCCAAAGAACCAAAACAAGAACAAGCAAGCATCTGGCGGCGGACGAAGAATGGTGGGAGATATTGTCAAATTCCACCCATTCACCAGGAGGGCGAACAAACCGGTACTGCCTTGCAAAAGATGATGGATGAGGAGGGGTTGACGGCACAGCGTATTGTGGCTGAGGCTATAGCATTGCGGCAGGCATACAAAGAAGGTCGATTGGTGTTGGTAGAAAGTTTTAAGCAACCAAGTGAAGAAGAAGTTTGGGTTGGGGACAATACAGACGCTAACACTGAGGGTGAATGGACCTTCGAGCCTGCACCGGAAAAAGACGATTGTATGGAAGACGATGATGCTGTTGTTGAATCCAAACCAGAGCACTGCACTCAATCTCCCGTTGAGTTGTTAATTGAGACGTTTCAAAATGCTACAACCTGGGAAGAAATTAGAGTGGCTGTAGCCGTTCGCGAAGACTGCAAGCAAGAGGCATGGCAGGCGCTAACACCTGTTGAGAAGAAGCGAGTCAGAGCGTTAATGCCAGTTGAGGTCAAGAAACTAAAAGAGGCGAAGAAGGCAGGTTTGATTGTTGATTTTCAAGAACTCAGAGAGGGTGTTTACCAGGTGCGGAGAATGGGGAATGTACTGGGGGAAGTGGTGAGTGCATTGAGGCTGGATGCTTTTTTGGCACAGTTACGGGGAGGCGGGCAAAGTTTTGCTTGAGGTGGAATTGCGCTTCAACATAGTTCTGAGGGAAACACTGGGATTGAGTAGGAAATGCGATAAGCGAGCGATTACGGATGGGTGCCGTATTGCGCTAACTCTTTACCTAGCAACCACAACTCTCATACCAATTCTATATGAGGCTGCGCTTTATTTTCCCAGAGTCCAAACCCTGGCTTAAACAAGGGCGAAAATTTGGCGCATCTTCATAAAGAAACGGTATCAGTAAAAACTTTTTTAACGATAAATTGATTGGAGGCGGTTCTATTAATAAGAACGCGCCCTCAGACGAGACTGCTGCTGTTATATAGCGGGTATGGGCATAACGGAGCAAAGGGTGAATGATGCTTGCCCCAATCTTTATACTTGTGTAGGTAAAATTTCTCTTGGGACTCTAAATATAATTTAGTTAGCATTATTTCAAAATTCAACTAAATTCAAAATATTGATAATGAGTAGTAAATTTATACCTTTGGTCTGTGATGATGATGTCATTCTTTTACAACAAGATACTTTTAAAATTAGTAGATTAAAAGAACTACTCTCTCATGATATAGGTATTAAATTAAGTCGAGAAGTTTATAATTTTCAATGTAAACTATCACAGGGTTCTGTTTTTAACACATTCGCTAGAGCCTCTATTGGTCAAGAATGTATTGCATTAAATGAAATTCAACTTCATTTTATCCAAAATTGCCAAATTCTTAGAATTGGTGGCAAAGGTTGGCAGGAAGGAAAGCTAAAAATCCAAGTTAGTAAATCGATGGGAGACTTGCCGATTCAAGTTGATTTAGAATTTTGTCCCGATAAACCTGATGAGCCTGAATCATTTTTAGATGATATTAGAAAAACGATAAGCAACAATACAATCGCAAATACCTTTACTTAAAGGTTGGAAGTTATATTGAGTGTATTTCTTAGGGAGTATGTCACATTTTGGACTTAATCTTTATTTAAAGCATACTAACAATAATTGTATGCTTAACGGCACATTGCCTTGAATTTATGACTTTGAGCCACTCTCCTAACTTACAGTCGGGAGAGTGGCTCAATCGCACTGTGGTTGCTACAGTCTATTGGTTCTGGGAAAGCCATGTTGTTGATGTGTTGGGCGCAGCGATCGCAGGCATTTGTTATTGATAAATTGTTACATGGAGATTTGCCTACACAATCCTTGCCGTATGAGTCAACAGTGAGATGACTTTTTGCAGCAGCTATCTTTTTGTCCAAATTGTGGATTTTCAAGAACTTAGAGAGGGTGTTTACCAGGTGCGAAGAATGGGGAATGTACTGGGGGAAGTTGTGAGTGCATCAAGGTTGGATGCTTTTTTAGCACAGTTGAGAGGTGACGGGCAAAGTTTTGCTTGAGTGAAATGGTTTTGGATGAGAGCGATCGCTCCAAACGCCTTCATGCGATAAGCTGAGTACAGCTTGCGCTGCGCGATAAGCACTCTTTCGGCTTGCGCCTTCATGCGATCGCTAGCTAATAGAGTGCAATCGCGTAGTAGCATCTTTGACCACCTCCTCCAAGTCACAAACTGATTGAGAATTGTCAAGATTTCTTTTGAAAGCGGCGTAAAACTTCAAGATTTGGCTGATAAATTACTGAATTTTTATGTCTCGACCAGAGGTAATTAAGATGATAGCTAGCCGTAAGAATTGGTATGGTCTGTTGTGGTTGACAACTTTTCTACTGACTGGTGGATTCTGGGCTTATTTTGATACCTCTGCTTTTGCTCAAAATGCAGGAAATATAACAATTACTATAAATAAACCTCTTTTGTCACTCTAGGCAGAGGAAAAATAGGAATAAGGGATATTGAAGTTTTGAAAAATTGAACGAGTCAAGTTATTGACAATTATTTGGAGATGAAAAAAACCTTCAGATAACTTAGGAACTGTAAAGACTTTTAGCCAAGGTTTAATTAAATTGAATAGCACAAAGGGTTGAAGTATCAAACGGAGGTTGTTCAGAATATTATTCCAACCGTTTCCTTTATCCCACCAGGAATGGGATGAGAAATTAGATTCAGATTGTGGTGGAAATTTGAGCAATTGTTCAGAATGGAGACTAACCATTAAATAAGCGCTACAGACTATTTCCCACCACCTCTCTATTTGAGGATAATGAGTGACCCGAAAATCTGCCCAACCTAATTCATTTTTACTCTGCTTTAAACCATATTCTACCCAAGTCCTTAACCCATAAAAATTTCCAACGTCTCTCGGTGTAATTTCTGGGTATTTACTCATTACATACCAAGTCGTGTTTTTTGGAAGTGCTTCTTTATCAGTGGTTATTTGCCAATATCTAATTCCTTGATTTTGACCACAAATTATCTCTCTAATAAATCTATTTTCTGAACTTAAGTTAGAGAAAACGCGCTTGAATCTTTGCCACTCTGAATATTTAACTTCGGTTTCTGCTATGCCCCACGCAGAATGGTTTGAGCGAATTGCAACTATAAAATTAAGATTTAATTCATCTAGCACGCTTATAAAATTTTTACCGCTCTCCCCCTCCGGGTTCGCAGTCGCTTCAAGTCGGCAAAGCCGCCCAACGCGCTGCTTACCATATAGACTATCTGCCAGAACAAGATTAAACCTAAATCCCATTGATTTTAATTTTCTCATCATTATCGCTGCGATTTCTGGTTTAGTTAAATATTTATCTCCTGGCTGTAATCTTTCCCTTGGTTTATAAATTTCAAACATTAATGGAAACGTCATTCCCGATAGAACTGCATAGGCTGTAACTGCAACAATACCATTATCTGTTTTCCCTAAATTTCCAATATATTGCCGTTTTACGTAATCTGTCTTATTTCCTTTTTTCTTATCACCTGTTTCATCAATGATTAATATAATTGGACGATTTTGGAGGATATCTAATATGAATTCTAATCTTTGTTTCTGTAATTTTTTAACATCCCAAGGTGATTCTGTTAAAAAATGGTGTAATGGTTGATGATTATCTAACCCTACAATTTTTGCTATTTCTGGTAGAGTTTTTCGTTTTATTTCAGATATCATACCCATGTGCAGGTATTTAAAAGCTTCAAAACTTCTAACCTCTGGAAATAATTTTTGATAAATTTGACAGTACTCGTCAATGAATTTGACTGTAGGTATTGGTTGACGAGGCTCTACCATAACACAGGTACTAGTTTTAGCGTTTGTCCTTAATTATACTCTAGCAAGAGTGACAAAAGAGGGATAAAGTGACAGTCAGTGGAAATACCACGCTTATCGCTGACCCTTCCAATCCAGCGTTAAGTACTGGTGGTAATATCTCTATTACTACAAGACCTCTTATCATACGTCGCGTGCCAGAACCTTCTTCTACATTAGGTTTGTTGGCTGTTGTGGTTGTTAATGCAGTTTCAATACGTAAGTTCAAACAAAAATGCAGACAATTTTAGTGCTAATTCGGTTGCGATCGCATGAAGGCGCAAGCCGTACCCGGCTTATCGCGCAGCGCAAGCTGTACTCAGCTTATCGCGCTTGGCGCAAGCCTTATATGTGCTTATTGTTTCGGCTTATCGCACTCCATTATAGTTCTGGGGAAACACTGGGCTCTGCTTCAGGTTAGACCTCGTGACTCAAGCTCATGACCATAAGGAGACACCTACCGTAGCCTGGAGGATCGTACTCTCGCAAATCCCTAAAGCCTGCTTTGCGGTAAGCTCGTTGTGCGGTGTGGTTGTGGATGGAGGTGGTGAGTCCTAATAAAGGAATAGAAGTGTCTTCGCGCAGGTGCTTTATGAGTAGTTGCAAGGCTTGCGGTCCGATGCCCCGTCCCACGTAGCTGACTTCACCAATCAAGATGTCGATATCAACTGAGTTCGCAGGTATTTCCTTCAATCCAACAGAATCCAGTATCTCGCGGGAAACAGCTTGCCAACGCAAGTAGCCAACTCTAGCACCATTTACCGCGATTACCGCCCGTTCGCCCCCAACTGGTGGACATAAAGCCCAATCGAGGTGTTCTTGTGGTTCTTTATACCACTTTGCTACGTGTGGCGCTAGGAGCCAGTGCGAGAGCAAAGCTGCGTCGCTCGACCTAAAGGGTACAAGGGTGACGTCATGATTCATGACTGAGATATTAAGTTTCATCGGATGTAGAGATTGAATTACTAGAGAGCCGTTTTCCTTTGAGGCGCTCCCAAGCTTGAGTATCTAGCGGTCGCACCCAGTCCCAGCCAATTTTTGCCCAGTCCGGATCTTCGGGGTCAAGCCCCAGTTCCCGAATTGCTTCGCTTTCTGTTATGAAGTATTGTCCTTTGTAGGGAAACAGATACCCGCCAATTGAGTCCAGAGAAGCCCGCGCATCCTCATAGGTTGCAAACCAGCGATTGAGGCAAGCATCCATTCCCGACACGTACATGATTGAATCTTTTTCGTGTAACTCCGTCATTGTCTTATCATACCTATGACTTAATCTAAGATTTGCTGAAAGTTCGGGCTAAGTGAATAAGAATTATTTATTGACACTTTTTTTAAGATAAAAAATTAATACCGCGCCTACAGTACCCCAAGGGGTGATAAAAATCTTAAAAAGAATTGGACTATTTTTTTACGAGTTACACTTAATTTTTTTGTAACTATAATTCAAAATTTGTCAGGGAATGGAAGCCTAATTTTATCAGTTGACTGCAAAATAGCTCAGGCGTAACGCATGAGCATGAGCGAGGGTTATTTGGAAATCTTATCACTATATATGCAAATACCAAAAACCCCATAAAGAGTTTTTGCTTTAAGAAACAGAGCGATCGCTTTTATTTCAAAAAATCTATAGGCTAAATTTTTTCTTGATATCATCTATAGCTAAATCGAGTTGTTTTGTATGAATCCAACCTACAAAGCCTCCAAATATCATCTTATTACCTCCAAATATTAACTTGTTGGCGTCTGCTAAAAATATGTGTTTTACATAAACCGGATTTGTGTAAATTTTCACTACCGTTTTATCTTTAAGTGTAAATAAGGGTGTAGCTCTTTTAAAATCTCTACTATGAGCCATAGTCATACCAGGCACATTAATCAATATTTCAACAACTTGTTGGGCTGTGGTCGAAATACTAGTAGCAATTTCAGCTTCGGTATTCCATTCCACTAAAGAATCAATTGCTTTTTGAGATAAGCGAAAACCTTCTTCAAAGGCTCCAAATGGATTTAACATTTAAGCTTCTGTTGTTCTAAGTTTCCAAAGTGACAGTCTTATGTTTCCCATATAGCGATTGCAACTAACAGTGCATTTATGCGCTTGTTTGCAAAATTACTGCGATCGCACTGTGGTTATTACAGTCTCATTGCTTCTGGGAAAGCCATGTTGTTGATGTGTTGGGGGTAGCGATCCCAGGCACTTAGCTTAATTGATAAATTGTTACACGGCGGTCTGCGTACACAACGCTTGCCGTACTGAGTCAAAAGCGAGATGGCTTGTTGCAGCAACTATCTTAAACCACTGACTGTAAAGTTTTGAAAAAGATTCTTTTTACTCTGCTTCTTAATCCAAGCTTTAGTCGAGCTTCAGTGTATTCCGAGAGATGACGTTTTTATACTTCTACGGATAGCATATTGCTTAATAGAGCGCTGACTGCCTTATCAAGTAAGCTTTGAGAGAAATAAATATTGCATGATGGAGCGTTTAAACGTCATAACAGTATTTTCTTTACAAAAGATAAAACAGTTTAGCGCAAGACAAGAATCATCCATCTAAAATGCTAAAAATAAGACGTATTGTTTCAACTTTGTCGGCTGCTGCCATTTTAATATCGGGATTGGTGTATGTAGCTCCTGACAATGCGTGGGCAAGAGGCGGCGGTGGTCGTGGTGGTGGGCGAGTATCAGTTCGCGGTTACTATCGCTCAAACGGGACTTATGTTAGACCTTATACTCGTTCTGCACCTACTGGAAGTTATGGTACTCCTTATTATGCCCCCAGTAACGGTTACGGTTCTTACGGTACTCCTTATACTCCCAGTAGCGGTTACAGTTCTTATCCCAACCCATCTACAGAACCGGGATACACGACTGAAGGGACTGGTACTGCATATGGCGAGGATATGTTTGTAACGTATATGAAGTTGGGTTATAAAGCAAGTAAAGACAAAACCTACGACCTCGCTTTGTATTGGTTTGAAAAAGCACTCGAGCAACGACCGAGTAACCCCTATGCTGTCAAAGCCGTTTAAAATGTTAAAGGTTATATGCAACGGGGTTGGTAACTCAGTGTGAGTGCTGAAAAAACAGAATGCAACCAAGCGTTAGTGCTCAAAGTCTATTTGCGATCGCACTATCTTGAGTCCAAACGCAGCCATTTCAATATGCATAACATTCTAGTTTGTTGTTTGTAAATCTTGCTGTTAAAAAGCCAGAAACGATAGTGCAATTCGTGCAATTTATTCCGCATTTTTACCCAACATCTCTTTTGTTTTTAAAGCTAGAACTATAACAGAATCGGGGATACATATGTTAAAAGCTTTCATGAGTTCAATTGCTCTTGTTGTGATTGCTTCTACTAGCGTATTGGCAGAAAATACTCTTGTTGAAGTAGGAGAGAACAATGGAGAAATAGTTTATTTAGATACTGAATCAATTAAGGGGGGAGCTTTTAAGCTATATCAAAGAAATAATAATAATATGCAAGAAACGACATTTCGCTTCTCTTGTGGTGACAGTAGTTTAGCCATAACCAAAGAAACTCTTTACGCAAGTAATGGAGCGCTATTGCAAGTCAATAAATATGGCTCTGAAAAGGCTCGGCTAGTGGATCTCACTCAACCATCACCCGGTCTGACCGTTATGGGTAAAATATGTCACAGTCAGGGTGCTCGCGGTTGGTAAATGAGAAGAAACGAGCTTAAACAAACAAGACACTGGTAATATGCAAAAACTTATTGCGACTGGATTAATTGCTTTAAACATATTCCTATCACCAACCATGACAGTGCGGGCACAAGAAGTCAGAAAACAAGATTGTACTGCTGCTATTGCCAATGCTCAAAAACGTATTGAGACAGGTCGCTCTGTAGAAGTTATAGTTCGCAGTTCGGAGATTTCCCAAGAGTACCCAGACCATCCCGCCGATCGCTTATATCAATACAAGTTATTACTTCAAGGTAATGCCTCTGAATCTATTATGAATTCCCCTCAGTTTATGAAGTTAATTGCAGAGCCAATTATCAATAACTGCAACACGGTGGGTTTGGTTACTTTTGCAGTATACCAGTCCGGTTGGAATCTTTCAATTGGTTTAATGCCTGAGGGAAAAATAGATTTTTTTGAATGCTTGGACCACGAAGGAGCTACTGAAAAACTCAAATGGGGGCAAGAATACTGTAGCTTGTAAGGTGCTCGTGAGAGCGATAGGTGAAGCGCTTAACGGATGGATGCCGTATCGCTATTAATTTTTTCATACATTTACTCAGTAGAATGAGCCAATTTCCGATTGTTTTAATCCCGCCTTCCATTGAGCGGGTCAGGTCAGCACTACCACCAAGAGAACCGTTTGCAGAAACTCCCCCGGAGAAACCGGGATTTGCACCGCAAAAGTTAAATACAAGTGTTCTAGCCATAGAAACAGTAGTGGCAGTACCTGTAGTTTCTATAATCTCTCAAGGTCAATCTGGATTATGGTGGTTTTTGTTTCTCGTAGCGATAGGTGCCATTGTTACCCATGCTTGGCACCAACTCAACACTTATCCGCAACGCAAGCTCGAACACAATCGTAAAGTTGCAGCTTACCCCGGAAACTTGGAAAGTTACAACCGCAGAAAGCAAGAGTACGAACAGATAGCTAAAGAAGCTTTAAGCCCAGAACGTGTAGCCGAGTTTCGCTACAAATTACTTTTACAAGTACTGAGTCAAACCGTTCCTCATGATGGTGCGGGTAGTTTGGCTACAGTGGGTAATGCGGAAGCTCAGTTCGGTCGTTATCTTAACTGCTATTTTCCCAACAAGATACACAAAAGGCTAACTCTTCAAATTCCTGACTTTGAGTATCCCTATACTCCAGATTTTGCGTATATTGACCGGGAATTAAACCTTTACATTGATATTGAATTAGATGAACCTTATGTTTATCAGACTGGTGAACCCACGCACTATTTAGGAGCTTGGAAAGATAACAATCGCGATCGTTTCTTTATAAATAGAGGCTGGGTTGTCATCCGTTTTAGTGAAGAGCAAGTTATTTGCTATCCTGACAGTTGCTGTAAAACGATTGCTCAAGTCATTGCTCAAATTACTGGAAATGAGTTTATCTTAAAAGAATTTAGTTCGGTTTTGGACTTGCAACCAGTCCGGCAATGGACGGAAGTTGAAGCAGCAGAGATGGCGGCTTCTAGAAAGCGGGATAATTATCAATATCCAAATCCTAGCTCCCATTCCAAGCCTGCTGTATTGGATTCCACTAGACCTGTATCTGAAGAAGTTGTAGTAAGGACTTCTCAAAAAGATGCTCCACAAAAAACTAGAAAAACTAGTAGGAGCCTTCGGAGAAATTTTCACAGATTTTTAACATCTCAGCCAGATATGACCGATCTCTCGGAGGCTAAAAAAATTTATTTGGATAACCTAGCGTCTCAATCTACAGGACGGGGAAAATGGGTAAGAAATAATAGGGCTAAAGCAGAAAGTTTTCTAAAAGATTGGAAAATTAATGATTAAATTAGTAAAGGAGATAAATATGAATGATGAATTTGAAACATTAGAAAGTGGTGAAATTGTATCCTTAAACCATCAAAAAATTGCCCGTCATTTAAACTTACCATCCAATGGCTTTCCCGATCTTCACATGAGAGTAGAGCAAATTCAAGAATTGATTGTAAAAAAAATAAATATCACAGACAATCGAGGTCAAAGTTTGTTTGACGAAGGGATAATATGTGAGGTGATGAAATTTGAAGCTAAAGGTTGGCAGCAAGGAAAGGTCAGAGCAAGGTTATTTTTAGAATTTTGTCCGAACGAACCAGAACCATCATTTGAAGCAGAAATCAAGCCTGTTGAGCCGGAATCACCATTGGATGATTTACGGCAGAGGATTCAACAAGAGTAATTGCCTCGATCGTTCTGACCGCGATCGCAAAGCATGACCTCTCAAGGAGAGGCTTTTTTAAAGAACGCTCAGGGTCTGAACGGGCGATCGCTCAAGCATTTGAAAGCAGCAGTATTGAGAATTGCTTGTAGCGGGTAGCTCAAAAACAAGTGCGATAAGCGCTCTTTCAGCTTGCGCCGAAGCGATCGCTCGATAGTACAATCCTATTCCTGAGATACTGCAAGTAGTAGGATAATAATTTTTATCTAATATTGGGCATTTTAACTGTAGAAGTTCATTTGCAAACACGAATAAAGTTGGACGCACTTTTATGATTAAATATTGCCACGAGCAAGCACGAGAAGAACTTTTACTGATGATGGGGGGCGGGGCTGCCACTGGTGTAGCAGGGAGTATACCCGTTGTTGGTGCGGGTGTTTTTAATGCAAGTCTCACTGTCGTACAGGCTGCCGTGGTAACCCGTATTGCTCAAATTTATGATGTGGATATTATTGCAGCTGGAGGAGCGGGAGCGCTTGCCGGAGCAATTATTGCAGCTGGTGGGGGACAATTGCTTGCAAGAGTTGGCGGTACAATTGCGGGCTTTATACCTGGTGTCGGAGGATTGGTTCAACCTGCAGTGGGTGCGGCAGCTGTCAAAGCGTTTGGTGAAGCGGCTATTGCCTACTTTGAAAGCATGCATCCTAACAAGATTTACGTGAAAAAATAGACTGTTATGACTCAATATTGCCGCGATCGAGCAAGAGAAGAACTTTCACTAATGATGGGAGGTGGGGCTGCCACTGGTGTAGCAGGTACCATTCCTGTTGTTGGTGCGGTTGTTTTTGGTACAAGTTTCACTGTTATTCAAGCTACAGTCATTTACCGTATTGCTCAAATCTATGATGTGGATATAACTGATATGGATATCATTGACCCAGGAAAATGGGGGCCGGGTTCTGGAGCAATTATGGCAGCTATAGTTGGTACAATTGCGGGCTTTATACCTGGTGTCGGAGTATTGGTTCAACCTGCAGTGGGTGCGGCAACTGTCAAAGCATTTGGTGAAGCGGCAATTGCTTACTTTGAGAATATATATCCTAACAAGATTTACGTGAAAAAATAAAATGGAGCAGCGGCTTGCCCTGTAAGGCCAGAGCGGCGCGATTAATTCTCGTCCTTGGTATGCCTGATGACCCCTTGAGCGTTTCGTTATCACGCGCCGATAAAATGCTTTTGGAGGGTAGGGCTGTGGGGGTATCATGAGCAAGCTTGCCCTAACGCATCGCACTCATGAATTGAAAAATCGGTCAGTTAACGAAAAGGTGTAAAGCTACCAGTGTATAGTTGTGCCGTGGTTGCTCTGGTTCTATTGGTTCTAAGGGAAAGCCGGGAAGAACACCTCGGTTGCAGCAGAAAATAAATTGTCAAAATTAATACTACTAACTAAAACAGTATTGCAGTCGTAACACCGCAGAGATAAAATTTGACAAATTACTAAAATTGCGTTTAATGTAACAAATACTTAAGTATAATTTCGATAAAATAAAAAAATCAGGGGAGAGAAAATTTCAGTATAAATCACCAGGTTTTATAAATAATTTGTTGCATCAGGCACTTTTTTAAAGTTTTAGTAAAATATTAAATCTTATTCCATTGACTCTCAAAATATGGATTATGTTGTAGCAAGTGTTATATAAATGCTACGTATGTCATAGAAATCTTTTTTTCCAACAATTAAATAAATGATTGAGAAAAAACCCTTGAAACAGCCAGATTACAGGCAGTTGATTTGCGAATTGCGGGGTCTGACTGGGTTAACGCAGGAAGAATTTGCAGCAGAAGTGGGGGTGACTTATACTACCGTTAACAGGTGGGAGAACGGTCACAGTAAGCCTTCAAAATTGGCAGTGGGTCGGATTACTCAAATGCTGCAACAAATGGATGAACCAGGGCAAGGTTTACTGAAAAAGTATTCGTTGGTCGGCAAGAGCTAATAACGGTAAATTGGCTTTTTTTTAGGCAATTCGATTATTACCATTACCAAGCTCACTTTAGCTCGACTTTTCGCTGCAATTGCTCCAAAAAGCCCGCCATATATGAAATCATTTTATGAATATTGCTGTTAGAGCTATCCCAGAACAGGGACAAATTGTTAGCGTGCGATCGCGGCGGTTTGTGGTGACAAATGTCCAAAAAAGTTCTTTGTCTTTAAACCCCATACTTGATGGAGTCAAAGAACCCCATCATTTGGTCAGTCTTGCTTCGTTAGAAGATGATGCGTTGGGGGAAACACTGCAAGTCATTTGGGATTTGGAACCGGGAGCGACGGTCTATGAGAAAGTCGAGCTGCCAAGCCCCGATGGTTTTGATGAACCTGAAGTTTTAGACGCTTTTTTAGATGCCGTCAGGTGGGGGGCCGCATCCAGTGCAGACGTGCATAACATCCAATCCCCTTTCCGCAGTGGGATTGATATTGAAGATTACCAACTCGATCCGGTGGTACGGGCTATCCAAATGCCGCGTGTCAATCTACTCGTTGCGGACGATGTTGGTTTGGGTAAAACAATTGAGGCAGGGCTGGTGGCTCAAGAGTTGATTTTGCGCCAAAGAGTTCGTAAAGTTTTGATTGTTTGTCCTTCTTCCCTGCAAATCCAGTGGCGCGAACAAATGCGCGATAAGTTTGGGTTGGATTTTCGCATTGTTGATAGCGAGTTGATGCGGGAGTTGAGACGGCGGCGGGGAATTCACGTTAACCCCTGGTCTCATTTCCCCCGGTTGATTACCTCTATTGACTTCCTCAAACGCGATCGCCCGTTGAGATTGTTTCGCGAAGTTTTACCAGCACAAGGAGAATCCATATACCCCCGGCGCTTTGATTTGTTGATTGTGGACGAAGCTCATAACGTTGCTCCTTCTGGTGGTGGAAATTATGCAGTTGACTCCATGCGGACGGCTGCCATCCGTTTAATTGAACCTCACTTTGAGCACAAGTTGTTTTTATCTGCAACTCCCCACAACGGTTATTTGGAAAGCTTTACAGCGTTGTTAGAATTGCTTGACAACCAAAGATTTGCCAGGGGAGTCATGCCAGATCCCAACCAGTTACGGACTGTTATGGTCAGGCGACTCAAGTCAGAACTGCCACCGCGTTGGGATGGTAAACAGCGTTTTCCAGGGAGGTTTTTGGAAGCCATTTCTGTTGATTATACGGATACGGAACGGCAAGCTCACAAAATCCTACAGCAATATACTCAATTGCGGCGTAAGGGAGCGGTGGATAATACGGAGAAGTATGCCACGGAATTTGTCCTCAAGCTCCTTAAAAAACGCCTGTTTTCTTCCCCTGCGGCTTTTGCAATGACTTTGGAGCAACACGAAAAATCTCTCAATAGCGCCCGTCGCGGTGGTTCTTCCTCTTTATCCAAACCAACAGTTGGCATTCTGCGGCGGCAATTGGAACAAATAGAAGAAGATTTTGCCAGTGACGAGGTTTACGAAGAGTCAGAAGCCGATGCTTTAGATTCTACAACCCGTCTATTCAGGCAACTCTCCCAAGAAGAACAAGCATTGCTCCAACAATTGCGGACGTGGGCAGAAGCTGCATCAAGGCGATTTGATTCTAAAGCCCAACAGCTATTCAATTGGATTGAAGAATATATCAGACCGGGTGGCAATTGGTCTAACGAACGAGTTATTATTTTTACCGAATACAGAACAACTCAGAAGTGGTTGTACGAGCAGCTAGCAGCACAAGGGCTAACTCAAGACGAAAGGGTAATGCTGTTGTATGGTGGAATGAACGCCCAAGAGCGAGAACGGGTTAAAGCTGCATTTCAGGCAAACCCAGAGACCGCGCCAGTCAGGATTCTTCTAGCAACAGATGCGGCCAGTGAAGGTTTGGACTTGCAAAACTTCTGTTCCAAGCTAATTCACTGGGAGATTCCCTGGAACCCCAACCGAATGGAGCAGCGCAACGGTCGAATTGACCGCCACGGGCAAAAAGCCGACCGGGTACTAATTTACCACTTTGTTGGTCAGAGCTATCAACACAATGCAGCATCTATTGCCCGTCCTGGGGAATTGGAAGGGGATTTAGAATTTCTCATGCGGGCTGCTCTAAAGGTCAATAACATTCGGGAAGACTTGGGGAAAGTAGGTCCCGTTATTGCCCAGCAGGTAGAAGAAGCGATGTTGGGGGCGCGTGTCACTCTAGATACGACTGCAGCCGAACGTGACTCGCAACCTGTCAGGCGGATGCTCAAATTTGAGCGCCAAGTCCGAGAACGGATCGAGCAGTTACGCGAACAACTTTCAGAAACCAGACGTAACTTGCGCTTGACTCCAGAGAATATTGAATCTGTAGTTAGAGTGGGGTTGGAGCTAGCAGAACAACCACCGTTGATTCCTGCATCTAGCCTAAAAGGACGGGTTTTTCACTTGCCGCCGCTTAAAGCGAGTTGGGCTGCGTGCAGTGAAGGTTTGGCTCACCCCCATACCAAAGAGATCCGCCCTATTGTCTTTGACCCCGATTTAGCTCATGGTAAAGATGATGTGGTATTAGTCCATCTCAATCACCGACTCGTACAAATGTGTTTGCGTCTTTTACGGGCAGAAGTCTGGTCTCAATCCACTCAAAAGCGCTTGCATCGGGTTACAGCACGGATGGTGAAAAGTTCTGCTCTGGATAATCCTTGTGTCATTGCTTGCGGACGATTGGTGATACTTGGTAGCGACCAGCAAAGGCTCCATGAAGAAGTCATCACTGCCGGAGGCATTCTAAAAGAAGGACGCTTTAGCCGGATGAAAGTTGGGGAAGTTCAACTGGCTTTAGAAGCAGTGACGGAAAACCCCGTTCCCGAAGCCATGAAAGCCCATTTAGCACAGATGTGGTTTAAAAACAACCATACCGAATCACTGATGAAGTCTTTGGAAGTGCGGATGGGCGATCGCACGACGGGTTTGCAAAAATCGTTGCTAGACCGTTGTGAAAAAGAAGTCAAAGATATTACGGCAATCCTAACCGAACTACAGCAAAACATTGCAAAAGAACTGCAAGAACCCAAGGTGAAGCAGTTAGAGCTGTTCACTACCAACGAACGGGAGCAGCTAGAGCGAAATATTAACAGTTTGAAGAAACGGTTGGAACAAATTCCTCTAGAAATCAAACAAGAAACAGATCTAATTCGCAAGCGTTTTAGCAACTCAACCCCTCGCCTATTTCCACTGGCTGTCACTTATTTGGTGCCGGAGAAAATAGCCAGACAATACCTATGAAATACCGATCGTAATCCTTTCAAATTCATCATTCATAATCCTATGTCTACCCCCCGCCACCACACTGAATGGTTATCGTTACTTGAAATCTCAGGACCTTTTTTGAGTCTGCCAGTTTTGTTACAAGCTTTTCCCCAAGGATTGGATGCCCACGACCCGGAACATCTCAGGTTTTTGCGGTTGGCGTATGAGGAATGGTTGGACAATCAACAGGGGTTAAAACCAGAGCCAGCCATACATAGGGCTTGGGTGGCGTTTGTCTTAAGTAAAACCTTGGACTTGCCTCAAGAGGTGGTGTTGTCGGGACAGGGGATTCCTCAAGGGCTGCAAGCAAAAGTTGAGGAACATCAAGAGGTGTTGCGTCCGGATTGGGTGGTGGTGAATCCCAAAGGGACACCGGATGCTGGTAAACCCCGCATGTTGGTTCAACTGTATCCTGCGGGTCAGGATTTAGAGAAGCCCCTGTCGGGAAGCCGATGGAAAGCAAGCCCTGCTATGAGGATGATGACACTCCTTCACGCTTGTAACGTGCGGTTGGGGCTGGTGACCAATGGGGAGCAGTGGATGCTGGTGAATGCTCCCAAGGGAGAAACTACGGGATACATTTCCTGGTACGCCAACCTGTGGTTGGAAGAACACTTAACTTTGAGGTCATTTCGCAGTTTGTTGGGTGTCAGGCGGTTTTTTGGGGTAGGAGATCCGGAAACTTTAGAATCTCTTTTAACCCAGAGCGCCAGCAGCCAGCAGGAGGTGACAGAACAACTTGGTTACCAAGTCCGCAAAGCTGTGGAAGTCTTGATACAAGCTCTGGATAAAATTGACCAGGATCGCGATCGCAAATTACTTAAGGGTATTTCCGAGAGCAATTTGTATGAAGCTGCTCTCACCTTAATGATGCGGTTGGTATTCCTTTTCTCAGCCGAGGAGCGGAATTTACTGTTGCTTGATGACCCAACTTACAGCCAGTTCTATGCCGTGTCCACTTTGGGAACACAACTGCGGGAAGTGGCAGATAAGCAAGGGGAAGAAATTTTACAGTACCGTTGTGATGCCTGGTGTCGGCTTTTAGCAACATTCCGTGCCGTGCATGGAGGGATTCAGCATGATGTCATTACCTTAAAAGCCTACGGCGGACGCTTGTTTGACCCCGATAGATTTCCTTTCTTGGAAGGACGTGCTGTCAGTACCAGTTGGCGCAACACCCCAGCCAATCCCATCCCCGTTAACAACCGTACCGTACTGCACTTACTAGAAGCATTGCAGATATTACAAGTGAAAGTTCCCGGTGGTGGCACCGAATCTCGGAAAGTTTCTTTTAGAGCGCTGGATATCGAGCAAATCGGCCACGTCTATGAGGGGCTGCTCGACCGCACAGCCGTCAAAGCCACGTCTCCCATTTTGGGTCTCAAGGGTTCTAAGGATAAAGAACCGGAAATTCCCTTGCAGGTGTTAGAGGAGCATTTTACTAAGGGCGAGAAAGAGTTTATTAAGTTTCTTAAAGCTGAAACCGGGCGATCGGAAGCAGCTTTGAAGAAGGATTTGGCAAAGGAATTGGCATTTCAAGAAGAGCAGCGCTTTCTGGTTGCTTGTAACAACGATGCCAAGTTGTGGAACCGAGTGTACAAGTTTGCTGGGTTAATTCGTCCCGATACAATGGACTACCCGCTCGTGATTCCCCAAGGTAGTATTTACGTTACCGAAGGCACCGACCGTCGCAGCAGCGGCACCCATTACACTCCCCGTACTTTAACAGAACCCATTGTTCAGTACACTTTAGAACCACTGGTATATGAAGGTGTGGCAGAAGGCAAGCCAAAAGACCAGTGGAAACTCAAATCCGCTAAAGAACTGTTAGAACTCAAAATCTGTGATATGGCAATGGGGTCGGGAGCCTTCCTCGTCCAAGCCTGTCGCTACTTATCAGAAAGATTGGTGGAAGCTTGGGAAGTCGCCGAAAAAGCCAACCCTGGCAAAGTGGTGATTGCACCGGAAGGAACACTATCACAACCGAGTATTGAAGAATATCTCATTCCCAGAGATACGAATGAGCGATTGACACTCGCACGGCGCTTTATTAGCGATCGCTGTTTGTATGGTGTAGACAAAAACCCAATGGCTGTGGAGATGGCAAAGCTTTCGTTGTGGTTGGTTACGCTACAAAAAGACCGTGCTTTTACATTCCTAGACCATGCTTTGCGTTGTGGCGACTCTTTGTTGGGGGTAACGGATATTAGACAAATTGAATACTTTGACCTGAATCCCGAAGCAGGCAAAAGCTATCAAATGCCCTTGGTATCAACAAAATGTACGCCATTGTTAAAGGAAGCGATCGCCAAGCGTAAGGAATTAGAAAGCTTTACAGTTAACGACATTCATGACTTGCAGCGTAAAGAAGAACTGTTGCAAGAAGCAGAGTTAGCCTTAGACCAGGTGCGGTTTATTGGGGACTTGTTGGTTGGGAAAGGATTGGTACAGTCAGTCACCAAGGAAGATGATGCAGATGAATTAGCCCTACAAGTAACTCATGCACTGGAAATCAATGGTGAAGAACGCAGGTGGGAAATTGATGCGTTGCGGGCTAAGGCTCAAAGGATGTTGGATTTAGGTAAGCCAACAGAACACCCCTCCAGGAAGACATTTCACTGGGCATTGGAATTTCCGGAAGTGTTTGTAGAAGAACCACCTAAGGGATTTTTTGCACTGGTAGGAAATCCACCTTTTCAAGGGGGTCAAAAGATTACTGGTACATTGGGTACAGATTACCGAGACTTTCTTGTAGAAGAGATTGCCCGTGGTAAGCGGGGTAGTGCTGACCTTTGTGCTTATTTTTTCTTAAGAGCACAACAAATACTGAATACTCAAGGTGGTTTTGGTTTACTAGCTACTAATACCATAGCTCAAGGAGATACTAGAGAAGTTGCTTTAGACCAATTGGTGGCTAACGGTTGCGTCATTCCCCGTGCCGTACCAAGTCGTAAATGGCCGGGTGAAGCAAGCTTGGAAGTCGCTCATGTCTGGATGCGAAAGAGTTATTGGCAGGCGGAGTTTGTTTTAGATGAAAAGCTGGTTTCTGGGATTACACCTTTATTGGCAATACCAGGGAAAGCAGAAGGTAAACCTTACCAGTTAGCAGCAAATCAAGATAAATCTTTTCAAGGGTCAAATATTTTGGGTTTGGGTTTCACAATGAGCCCTGAAGAAGCACAAGCGTTAATTGATAAAGATTCACGCAACAAAGATGTTTTGTTTCCTTACTTAAATGGTGAGGATTTAAATTCTCGTCCTGACCAATCACCAAGTCGTTGGGTGATTAATTTTAAGGATTGGGTTTTGAATGCTGCACATGACGATCCAAAAAAACCAAAAGGACCACCTTATGCTGCTGACTATCCTGATTGTTTAGAGATTGTAAGAGAAAAGGTTAAACCAGAGAGGGAGAAAAATAAAGATAAGCAACGCCGTGAAATTTGGTGGCGGTTTACTAGACCAACTGTTGAACTTTATGCCGTGATCGCAAATATGAAACGAGTATTTGTAATTCCTCGTGTTAGTAAATTTTTAACAGTATCGGCTTCCACCACAAATATAGTTGCCAGTGAAGCTACTGTAGTTATTGTGTCAGAATGTTTTAGTGATTTTGCAATTATACAATCTACTGTACATCAGTTTTGGACTATGCAATATCAAAGTAGCCTTGAAACACGAGGAAGATACACCCCCTCAGACTGCTTTGAAACTTTTCCCTTCCCCACCTCCACCTCATCTCTCAAAACCATTGGCGATCGCTACTATACCCACCGCCAAAATATCATGCTCGCTCGCCAGGAAGGGCTAACCAAAACCTACAACCGTTTCCACAACCCAGAAGAAACCTCAGTTGACATTCAACAACTCCGCAAACTCCACGTGGAGATGGATAATATGGTTGCTGCTGCTTATGGTTGGCAAGATTTAGACTTGGGTCACGGCTTCCACGACACCAAACAAGGACTGCGCTACACCATCAGCGAACCCTCACGCCGGGAGGTGTTAGATAGATTGTTGCAGCTCAATCACGATCGCTACGCTGAAGAAGTCGCTCAAGGACTGCACGATAAGGGTAAGAAAAAGAGCAAGGCTGGTGGTAGTAAGAAACCAAAAGTTCAAGCTATTTCCGGACAGATGAATTTGTTGTAGGTTATACAGGCACAAAACACATACAATTTCTGATTTTAAAATTGAGTATTAAAATGGACATAATAATTGTACCCCTTGGGGCGGTCGTTGTAATAACAGTATGGTTGGGCTTCCTAAAAATTTTTAAGAAGAAAGAAAAACCAAAATCTAATGATATACCTCAATCAGTCAGTTCAGATGAAGATACACGAGTAAAATCAAACATAAGTTCTTCCTCAATTGAAACCGAGATCGAGCAGAAATTACAAAATCTTGAAAACGAAAAGATTTGGCTCAAACACAGAATTGAAGAACTTACAGACCGAGCTATAGCTCTTGAGAAAACATTACACTCTACTACAAAAAGTAACAATTCTTTAGAACTACAAATTAAAGAATTAAACAATCAAATTAAAAATTTGAAGGCTGCTTCCAGTCTTTTACGTTCTGAAAATGCTACTTTTCAGAAAAAAATTAAAGAATTAGAAGTCCATAAAAAAGCATTGGTTCAAGAATTAGGTGGTGCTATTGGTCGGGAAGATTTAGAGTATGCAACTTGGGACTTAGTTCTTCAAACAACTCAGTTATTAATTAAAGAGCGAGACCAAGCAGTAAAAGAGAACGAATCATTCAGGCAGAGTAACGAGCAATTAAAATTTGAAGTCGTTTCTAAAAATGATGAAATCAATCATTTAAAAACCATTATTTTTGATAGAGAAACCGAGATTAAGAAGTTAAAATTTAATACAAATACTTTTAACGACGAACAGCATTTCAATAATTTGAATAATCAATTATTTCAAAAAGAAACTGAATTGAGAGCTTTGAATGAAAAATTAAATACTTCCCATCAAGTTATTGCAAGTTTAAAAGAACAGGTTCAAAGCCAAAGTTTACATTCAAAGAAAATAGAACAAGAAAAATTAGACCTAGAGAAAAATATTAAAAATTTGCCCCAACAAATAAAACAACAAGAATTAGAAATAAATAAAACTGTTCAAAATTTACAAAATCAAATTAAAATACAAGAGGAATTCTATAAATCTAGAATGCAGAATCTACTTGAGGAGAATGAACATTTAAAGAAAGAAATTGTAATTTTACAATCAGACTATACTTTTACAGGTATCAATTTATCATTTGACCATTTAGACGATTCGTTAGACCTTTTTACTGAGGTAGCAAACTTATTCTACTTCGTCCAAGAGTATTTTAATTTTTCTGGATTGGAATGTATAGATTCTTTTAGTCAATCGCAACAAGTTTATTTTTGGCTAATTCGGCAACTATACGTTGTGAATGCTTTATTAGCCTATAGAGTTTTAGATTTAGAGGATCGGGTTGCGAATGCCCCTCATGTAGGGAAAGCATTGTGCTGGTATAGTAGGGCAATTAAAGAGGAGTTAAATATGATTTTAAATTATTGATACTACAGTATTTAAGGATTTAAATTTATACAAAATTAAACGTAAATTTAACTCAAAACAACAATGTTTTTTGAAATTATCCACAAACCCACGTTCACCAATCAACTCTTGGCTATCCCCAAAGAGCGAGTGGTGCAGATATTGGAGAAAATAGAGGTCTTGCGTTCCGACCCCAAACCTCATAGTAATTTGAAGAAAAAGCTGCATGGATATAAGGGCGATGTCTACAGGCTGCGTTCGGGAGACTACCGCATTATTTATACCTACGCCGATAATTGGGTTGCTCTTTTAGGTGTAGATAACCGCAAGGATATTTATAGGGGTGATAAGTTAGTCGCTGATACTTCTTTGCCTAATGTTGGTGGTTTGTCCAATCTAGACAACGTACTCACCCTTCAGCCAAACTACACTCCTCCAACTCAACCTCCAGATTCCCCACCAGAAACCTTACTACCAGTCCGGCTAACAGAAAGTCTCCTCACTCAACTTTTAGTACCAACAGAATGCTTTCCTCCTCTACTAGCTTGCCGCACCTTAGAGGATTTACTGGCAGCCAACATTCCACCCTCGGTACGCGATCGCGTCTTTGATTGCATTAGTTCTCCCAACTTTGACCAAGTCCTTGCCCAACCGAGTTATGTTACGGGTAGCATGGATGACTTGCTCAGTTTTAGAGAAGGCGAATTGTTGGGCTTTTTGCTCAAACTCAATTCAGAGCAAGAAAAATACGTTAAATGGGCGCTCAATGCATCGGGTCCCGTGTTAATTAAGGGCAGCCCAGGCACGGGGAAAAGCACTGTGGCGCTTTACCGAGTGCGTGCTGTATTAAATGCTTTGAAAGAAAAAGGTGTCAAGCAACCTAAAATTTTATTTACCACCTACACTAACGCTCTAGTTGCTTTCTCCCAGCAGTTACTAGAACGCTTATTAGGTAAGGATATGCGTTATGTGGAAGTCAAGACAGCAGATGCGATCGCCTACTCTATTATCTGTCAAACCACAGGACAACCACATATTGCCAAACAAGCTGACTTGTGGAAATCGATCCAACAAGCCCATCCTACTGCCATTGCGTCTCTTCCTGGGAATTCCTTACAACGCCTTGCCCAAACTCAGATTTTAAAACGTCTGAGCGTGGATTACCTACTTGATGAAATTTGTAGTGTCATTGAAGCTAGGGGCATAACGACACTGAAAGAGTATCAAACAGCACCTAGAAATGGGAGAGCGATTTCTTTGAATACCGTTCAACGTCAGGCAATTTGGCATTTGCGCCAACATTTCTACCAAACACTTGCAACTCAAAGGTTAGAAACTTGGCAGCAAATCCGCAGCCGCGCTTTGTCCACTCTACGCACGATGAAAAATCCCCTTCAGTACGATGCGGTGTTTGTGGATGAGGCTCAAGACCTCGAACCCAATTCCCTGCGCTTGCTCGCTCAACTCTGTCCTCAACTCGGTCGCTTGTTTGTCACCGCAGATGCCAATCAATCTATTTACGGTAGCAGCTTCCGGTGGACGGAGGTGCATCAAGACTTGAGGTTTGTCGGGCGCACGGGTATATTACGAATCAACCACAGGACAACACAAGAAATTGACCGCGCCGCCCATTCTTACTTATCCGATAGTGCTTTAGATGACATTTTAGAAACTCGGGAATACGTATACAACGGTCCCCCACCTGCTATTCGGACTGTCAGCGATCGAGAAAGCGAAATCCAGTTACTCATTCGCTTTTGTAAAGCCGCTGCAAAGGAATTTCGTTTGGGAACCGAAGCCTGTGCCATTCTCGTCCCAAGTGAAACATCTGGCAGGAGAATAGCCAGCCAACTCACTAATCTAGGTAGTTTAGAAGCTCACTTTATGAAAAGCAGAGAACTAGACTTAAAGCGATCGGGAGTCAAGGTCATAACCTTAAAAGCGGCTAAGGGCTTGGAATTCCCCATTGTGGCGATCGCGGGTTTTTTAGATGTTGCCTATCCATCCGTTCCTAAAGGAGCGCAGTCGGCAGAGGTGACAGAAATTTTAAATCGCGAACGACGGACTTTATTTGTGGGTATGACACGGGCTATGAGAGCAATGTTGGTCATAGTTCCAAACGGGACAGCTTCTCCCTTGTTACAAAATTTTGACCCCAATCTTTGGAATCTCAGTATACCAGCAGCATGAATATCATTACACTTCCCCCCTTCCTCCCAGGTGAACTCAATCTCTCTGTTATCAATCAACAGCTTAAAGAACGTACTGCTCAGTTAGATTGGAGCGCTGTTGTTTCCGCACCAGAATCGCAATTAGCCATTCTTCTTGAGGGGTTAGATGCTTCTGACGATGCCGATTGGTTGGGAATCAATGATGCTATTTCAGACAATATTGCCACTGAACTTCTCCGCTATTTTGAAAAAAAGGCACAAGCAACACCGAAAAAACATCGTGCCTCTAAAAAGAAAGTGATACCACCAACCGAAAGGCAAGGAGAGCTATTAGAAACTCAGTACGTTCCATCCCAGGAAAAGGGCAATTTGTTAGAACCGCAATTTGTACCCACTACTCGTACAGTTGTTAGTGAGAAACCAACAGAAGAAACAACCCAAAAGCCACAATTAGAACGACCCAGCGATTACCAACTCCGTGTCGAACTCGAACAAGCCATCCTCAACGATTTACTCGGTCCTGCGGGTGGGGAGGAGGAAGAATTGGATGAGGATAATGTTAGAGACCGTTACTTAATTGGTTTGCTGGCACCGCAACAGCGCTACATTACACCAGAACAGCAAGATGAATTAGCGGTAGCGGGTAAGGGTACGGTGGAAGAGGGCAGTACTGAAGTCAGTACGGTATCTACAGAAACCATGTTCCCTTCTTCTTTTGGCATGACCTTTTGTGTCAGTGCCAGTGCTGCGAATTTGCAGGTGACAGCAGGTTGGGGACATTACGATCGCAAGGAGAGCGAAACTTTAAGGAAAAAGGACGATACCCCAAAAAGAGTGTGGAAGCGCCGTCAAATCAGAGAAATTTCTCCCCCCATTCCCTTGGTGGAAGGAAAGATTGACAATTGGAGAGTACACGATGACTTCCCTTCAGTATTCGTCCAAGGAAGAATCCGCAAGCAAAACAATGGAGATTGGATTGTTAGCTTGTTTTTAGTCAACGGTCAAATGGAACCAGCTAAATCCAAAGATGTGGCTTGGTTATTTCAAGCCGAACTAAGTGTAAAATCAGCCGATAGCAAACATCCTGATATCTTCCTCAAGCGCCACCAACCGCGTCAGGCTCTGAAGTTAGACCCCATCGTTTATGCTGAAGAGCAGATGATGGCAATGCTGTACCGTCGCAAAATCGAGTTTGCCATCGGGCACGGGGTAAGCGTTCGCGTTCAGACAGCCCCCGGTGTCACCGAACGAGCAATCAAACTTTCCACCTCTGTCGTGCCAGTCTATGAAGTCCCCAAAACCACTCCTCCTAAAGCCAGTGAAATTCCGGAGTTAGCGGGGTTGGTTTTGGATATGAAAGAACTGTCTCAAACTCCAACAGCTGAATTGGCTGCTAAACTGGGTTCTTTGGTGACAGCATATGCAAAGTGGATTGGGGATGAAGAGCAGCGCATATCCGACCCAAATGAGGGATTGGCTGATTATCAAGACGCAGCTAAGGAAGCGATCGCCAACTGCAAACTGGCTTTAGAGCGCATCGAGCAAGGTTTGACACTGCTGCAAACAGATGAAAAAGCAGCAGAAGCCTTTCGGTTTATGAACCAAGCCATGCACTTGCAAAGGATTCACTCGCTGTACTCCGAACAAGTGCGTCGGGGTGAGGAGGCGGATTTGGATAAAATTCCCAACCCCACTTGGTATCCCTTCCAGCTTGCTTTTATTTTACTTAACCTACCCAGCATCACCGACTTGCACCACCCAGATAGGAGCCATGAAACTCAGGCGATCGCAGACCTGCTTTGGTTCCCGACAGGTGGTGGTAAAACAGAAGCATACCTTGGTTTGACAGCATACACCATAGGGTTGAGGAGATTGCAGGGGGTAGTTGCCGGACGTTCGGGGGAGTACGGTGTTACCGTGTTAATGCGATACACCTTGCGATTGCTCACGTTACAGCAATTCCAACGCGCCACTGCTTTAATTTGTGCTTGCGAATCCATCCGCAGACAAGATGAGAGAAAATGGGGACAAGAACCTTTCCGTATTGGTTTGTGGGTGGGGCAAAGAACGACACCCAACCATACCGACCAAAGCGAGGAATTTTGCAAGCAAGCAAGGGGACAGTACCAGAATAGCGCCACGGGTTCGCCGCACCAACTTACCAATTGTCCCTGGTGCGGTACCAAGATAAACTCCGGTCAAAACATTACCGTGGAAACAGTTAAAAACGGACGGGGGCGCACTATCATCTACTGCGGCGATTCTTTGGGTCGGTGTTTGTTTGGCGAACGACAATCGAAAGGAGAAGGTTTGCCAATTTTGGTGGTGGATGAAGAAATTTACCGCCGTCTCCCCACTCTCTTGATTGCCACTGTCGATAAATTTGCCCAAATGCCTTGGAAAGGGGAAGTGCAGATGTTATTCGGACAGGTGGACGGATACTGCGATCGCCACGGTTTCCGCTCGTCCGATCTAGAAGACAGCGATTCCCATCCGAAAAAAGGGCAATTCCCAGCAGCCAAAACCAAACCTTCTCAATTGCTACGCCCGCCCGATCTGATTATTCAAGATGAGTTGCACCTGATTAGCGGTCCTTTGGGTACGTTAGTCGGGTTGTATGAAACAGCAGTAGACGAACTGGCTGGTTGGGAGGTGAATGGGAAAAAGGTACGCCCCAAGGTCATCGCTTCCACCGCTACCATTCGCCAAGCTCAATCTCAGGTCAATAACTTGTTCTTAAGAAAAGTACGGGTTTTTCCACCCCAAGGGTTGGATGTCAAAGATAACTTCTTCTCCCGCCAAAGAAAACCGGGTCCCGGCAATCCAGGACGGCGATACTTGGGTATTTGTGCGACGGGAAGACGCCTGAAAGTTGCCCTCATCCGCGTTTATGTTGCTATTCTCTCTGCTTCTCAATCTTTGTATGAAAAGTATGGGAGTTACGCCGACCCTTGGATGACCTTGGTGGGTTATTTTAACTCCATTCGGGAACTTGGTGGCACGAGGCGATTGGTGGAAGATGATATTCGTTCCCGTTTAAGTAAGATGGATAACCGGGGTTTGGCGAAAAGGCTGAGGGTAATTCTAGAAGAACTGACATCTCGCAGGGATTCTACAGATATTCCCAAAATCCTCGACCAACTGGAAACCCCGTTCGATCCGGAGCGCGAAGCAAAAATCAAAGCCAGTCGCAAAGCAGGGCAAAAAGTAGACCAACTCGAACCCATCGATGTGCTGCTTGCAACAAACATGATTTCCGTAGGTGTGGATGTCAGGCGTTTGGGGATTATGGCAGTTGCCGGACAACCCAAGAACACCGCCGAGTACATCCAAGCTACCAGCCGTGTCGGGCGGACTTACCCCGGTTTGGTCGTCACCGTTTACAACTGGGCGCGTCCTCGCGACCTATCCCACTACGAACGGTTCGAGCACTACCATGCCACCTTTTACCAGCACGTGGAAGCTTTATCGCTGACTCCCTTTGCCCCCCGTGCCATTGATCGAGGACTGGCAGCGTTATTTGTAGCCCTAGTGCGGTTGGCGGGGCGGGAGTTTAACGGCAACGACAAAGCAGGGCGTATCGAACGCAACCACCCTTACATCCAAGCAGCAATTGATGCCATTGCCAAACGTGCCCAATTAATAGCAGGGAACGACACTCGCGATTTGGTCAAACAAACTTTAGAAGCTAAACTTGACACCTGGCTGAATACCGCCCAAAACCGAGAAGGCGGCAGCATCTTGAAATACGATGCAACGCGTGACGGTGTGAGCGTACCTCTTTTGCAATCACCGGGGCGGGGACTGTGGCAAGATTTCACCTGTCTCAACTCCCTACGCAATGTAGAACCGACTGTAGGCTTGATTTTACAAGACACCATTGCCGACGAGAGCGATCGCAGACCCCAAACGATGAAGGAGCTACCAAAATGACGAACCAAACAAACCATAGATATAAAGTCGGCGAATTGCGTCCCAGTCAAATATTATTCTCCTTTGGTGTGGGTGCGGTGGTGGATTTGCCCAATCTTTCGGTTATGGTTATGGGGTTGGAGGATTGGAGCACTCACGGTGCTTTGGAACTGAACGAACAACGCTTGCTGGCTGCCGTCCGTTGGGAACTCGGTCACCAAGTCAAGCAGTTGCTATCACCGCCAACACCAGAGGATACAACTTCGTTCAACCCCTTCAGTGAAAATGCTAAGGTAGGAATTCCTGTCGCTCCTTTCCCCAGTTGGATGGTATGCCCCAGGTGTCGTTTGTTAGCTCCTTTAAGTTCGGGGCTGTTTAAACTCAAAGAAAGTCCCTACCGACCCGACCAAACCAGTTACGTTCATACCAATTGTCCTAAAGGTTTTAAGGAACCATCCGCAATTCCCTCACGATTTCTGGTTTCTTGTGAAAAAGGGCATTTAGATGATTTTCCTTGGTTGCATTTCGTCCACAGAAAAAATCCAGATTGTCCGGGACGGTTGAGATTTGAAGAGTACGGAGTTTCTGGTTCTCCTACGGATATATTTGTTAAGTGCGATCTGTGTGAGGAGCAACGAGCACTCTCGGATGCTTTTGGGGAAGAGGGCAAAAAGAATATGCCCAAATGCCGCGCCCGTCACCCCCATCTGCGACATTTCGATGATAGCTGTGACGAGCAGATGAAAACCATATTGCTGGGTGCTTCCAATAGCTGGTTCCCCATGACACTTTCAGCACTGTCAATTCCTACGGCATCCAATCAGTTGGAGCAGGTTGTGGAACAGAATTGGACGATGCTGGGAAAAGCGACAACTGTTGATATTTTATCGGGTATACTTCAAGCCTTTCAAGCTACGGGTTTGCTGCAAGAACTTTCCAAATATCCAACCGATAAAATTTGGGCAGTGGTTGAGAAAAAGCAAGCTCAGCCTCAAGGAAACGGTGACGATGAGAGTGCCAAGGATCTAAAGTCCCCGGAATGGGAGGCATTTTCTACAGCTGACCCGACTGCCAATACTCCAGATTTCCAACTGCGGAAGGTCAACCCACCATCGGGTTATGAAAAGCGCTTTTCTCAGGTGGTTCTTGTGGAAAGATTGCGAGAAGTCCGGGCTCTTGTAGGATTTACTCGCATTCAATCGCCAGGGGATTTTTTAGACTCCGGTGAAGTTTTGACAGATTACCGCGTGGATTTAAGTCGCAATAAACCCAAGTGGGTACCAGCAAGCGAGGTCAAAGGAGAAGGTATTTTTCTTCAGTTTAAAGAAGAGACATTGCAAAGCTGGGAACAAAGCAAGCGATCGCAAGATTATGCCCGTCAAGCAATAGAAGCCCACAACGCTTGGTGTGCTATCCGTTCCCTCGACCCCAAAATTGTCCGGTTCCCCGGTATTCGTTACATTTTGATACATTCTTTTGCTCATGCTTTGATGCGGCAGGTGGCAATTGAATGCGGTTACAATGCAGCTAGCTTGAGAGAGCGGATTTACTCCAAACTCCCAGGAGAGGACACCGGACCCATGGCAGGTGTATTGATTTACACTTCTGCCCCTGACAGTGAAGGAACATTGGGAGGATTGGTCAGTTTGGGAGAGCCAAAAACGTTGGGTTACCATATCGACCAGGCTTTAGAACAAATGAAATTGTGTGCCTCCGACCCGTTGTGTGCGGAACACACTCCATCCACCGGACCTATTTCTTTACACTGGGCTGCCTGTCATGCTTGTTTGTTTAGCCCGGAAACTTCTTGCGAGCGGGGAAACAAATATCTCGACCGGACATTGCTCGTGCCTACGGTGCTTTCTGGAGATTTAGCTTTTTTTGGTGAGGCTGTATGAACTTTCTATCGCCTCCTCTACTTGCCCAAATTCGTACCTGTGCCAAGCAGCTGCCACGCCCAGTCTTAGAAACTCTGATTGAACTTTTGGCAACTGGTGACAGTAAAACACTAAAAGCATCTGTCCTCACCCAGTTGCCCAATCCTAACTTTCGCAGGGTTGTGGCAGACTTATTGGATGCCTGGAGCCGGGAAGGCAGTCATGTAGATGGGAGTGCGATGCCTGCGGCGGGCGGATACGCCATCGCGGCTGCTTTAATGAGTGCTGCCTACTGCGAACAAGCCGCACGAGAGGAGCTATCGGTGGAGTTGGTGTGGACGGGACCGAGTTTGGAAGGAACCAGGCTCCGCAGAACCCAACAGGTGTTGCTACAACTCATTCAAGATGCAAAGCAAGAGTTAATCCTAGTTAGCTTTGCAGTGTACAAAATTCCAGAGATAGCCAAAGCACTGGTAAATGCGATCGAGCGAGGAATTAGCTTGAAGATTATTGCTGAAACACCGGAATCCGGTGAAGGCAAAATTCCTTTTGGTGTCGGTACAACCTTGGGAATGGAAATTGCTCGAAAAGCACAACTTTACATCTGGCCGCGCCACAAGCGATTGACGGATAGTGAAGGACGCTACGGCTCATTGCACATCAAGTGCGTGGTGTGCGATCGCCAGCATTTGTTTGTTTCCAGTGCCAATTTAACTGAGTATGCTTTGACGCTGAATATGGAAATGGGGGTTTTGATTCATAGTGAGGATTTGGCTTGTCAGGTGGTGGAGCATATGAACGATCTGATTCAGCAGGAGACGCTTATGCTGTATTTTGAGTAACGCAATTTTTATTTAAAAATAATAACTCTAAACTCTTATTACGAGGCTCCACCTATATAATCCGCTCTCTTATCAGGAGTATTTGTACACCTATGTCTAAAGTATCATTTAATATTTTTGAAAGAATAGATAAAAATTAGTATGATTCCCTATTTACTTATTTTCATTCTTTGTAGTTTTTTTATAAAAGTTTGAGGTTTTTACTGATATAATAGTTTCACTTTAAGTATAAGATTAACTTAAAGAAGTACCAGTTTTCAGCGTTATAAAAAAATTTCCTCAAACATTACTTGTAGTTGCTAAGTTGCATTGATAACTCATTACCTATTTTGCTGTATTAAGCAATTTTTTGCCTTACCTGGGAACACTATAAATATAGCCTTTATCATTTGGAACGATATGAGTGACGAGAAGACCCCATTTTCTGCGATTCTAGGTTCTTTTATTGAAAAATTACAAAATGCGAGAAATAAAAAATTTGTCTTCCTTTTAGTAGGTCGTACTGGAGTTGGAAAATCTAGCACTGTAAATTCATTAATGGGTAAGCCCATTGCTCAAGTAGGTGATTATGAGCCAACAACAATGGGAATTGAATCTTATGAGTCTGAAATGAGTGGAATTAATTTTACAGTTTTTGATACACCAGGATTATGTGATGATGTTGAGGAAGAGGGAAATGATGAAAAGTATTTGGGAAGTATGCGTTCAAAAGTAACACAAATTGATTCAATGTGGTTTGTTAGCCGCCTTGATGAAACAAGAGTTACTGCTGATGAAAAGCGGGGCATAAAACTTATTTCAGAAGCCTTTACTCCTAAGGTATGGGAACACGCTGTTATTGTTTTTACTTATGCCAATTCTGTTGGGGAGGAAAGATATCGAGAAGCTTTGAATAAAAGAACAGAGTTGATTAGGAAAGAGATAGCTAAATTTACTAGTATTGAAGTAGCAAACAGTATTCCATCAGTGGCTGTAGACAATAAGAGTAAAAAAACACCAGATGGCGAAGAATGGCTTGGAGAACTTTATACAAAAGTTTTCTTAAGAATATCTGAACGAGGAATTATCCCATTTTTAATGGCAACAGCTGATAGTATAAAACCACCGCGCAACGCAGATAAAAAAAGTTCCAATAATCCAAAAGAACTTAATTGGCGGTTTGCTGAAGAATATAGTCATACACAAGAAAGTGGAAAATATCAAGAACCGCGAATTAATCTTAATGATATACAGAAAGAAGTAGTAAAAAAGAAAATAATTGACGCTGGAATTATTCCAGCTTTAGCAGTAGCAGGGGCTAGTGCTGGAGCCACATTTGGACCAGTAGGAGCAGCAATCGGAGGTGGGGTTGGTGCAGTTGTAGGATTGGTTGCATGGTTATGGGGCTAAAGTATGCGTAAATTTTTGCTTGTTGGAAAAACAGGTGTTGGAAAATCCAGTTTTATCAATGCAACCTTTGGTAAATACTTGGCTCCCTCTTCAGAATTTGAAGCTTGTACGAAGATTGTTAAGCATTACGCTCAAAATACTCCATTTGGAGATATTTGCTTGATTGATACACCAGGATTAGCTGAAGATAACGCCTTACTAGATAAAGAGTACTTAGTTTTGATACAAAGAGAGGTCGATTTAAAGCAACTTGATGGCATCATTTATATAACGCGACTTAATGAAACAAGATTTCGTCCTGACGAGAAACAAACATTACGCTGTCTAACTAATTATCTGGGGTCTGAAATTTGGAATCAGTCATGGTTGGTTTTGACTTTTGCTGCATCTGTTTCAAATGATGTTCGTGACGCAGCTACACGACAAAAAATCAACCATATAGAAACATTTTTACAAAGTATTACAGGAGAAAATGACCTAGAACCTAAATTTAAAAAATTTCGACACAAGCTGCGAGTAGATAATTTAGTACGGGGATGGAGTCAAAAAGGTGTTCCTATTCTATCAATTCTGACAAAGGTTTCTAGAGATTCACTAGGAAGCCGATCGCACTCCTGCTCCTACAAAGCCGCATTTACAACACCTAAGGAATAACACATCGTGAAAGAAAGAGTACAGCAAATTCTAACCGACCTCGAACGCGTGCAAGAAAATTTACTAGCCCTATCCGATGATATTTGGCTCAATATCGAGCACAACGATTCACAAGCACTTCAGAAGGGATTTGAATTTAAGTTAGCGTTTAATGGCAAATTAGATAATTTTAACCAAGTAACTTCTGACATTTCAACTCTGATTGAACATTTTACTCATGTGAGTGCGGAACGAGTAGATGTTGCTTGCGAGGGAACTGTAGAACACGATCGCATTATCCGAGAGCTTGATTCAACTCAACCCCATACAATTGATGAAAGTTTTACTTACAAACGCCCTTACGGTTTTGTCTTTATGGGACAGGCTTATAAAGGTGTCAGTACTTGGAAGAGCTTGTATAAACTTTTTTGCGTACAACTGGCTGCAAAGGATATTAATCGATTTAAAGATTTTATTGAAAGCTCTGAGGCAAAAGCTCCTCGTGGTGGAGCTATGTTTGCAACTGAACCAACTCAACTGAGATCGGCTTTGGAAATTGCTCCTGGTATTTATGCTGAAGGAAATTTATCAGCAAACAGCATTCGCGACAGAATGAAGTCTTTGCTCGTTGCATTTGAAATTTCTTTTGATGAGATTTCGTTTTATCTACGTGAAGACCGCAATGCAGTGGGGGAATAATTGTTTCCAGTCATAGGAACTGTCTGTCAATATTAATCCTGTAAACCCGATTACTATTCAAACTTGCATTTACTTTTATGACTAAGTATTGTCGCGACCAGGCAAGAGAAGAACTTTGGTTAATGATGGGAGGTGGATTGCTAACAGGAGTTGGTAGTAGCGTTCCTTTTGTTGGTGCATTTTTATTTCAAGGTGGTCTAACTGTCGTACAAGCTATCATAGTTACTCGCATTGCCAAAATTTATAACGTTAATATAGTGGCAGCAGGTGGTGCTGGAGCACTGGCAGCTGCCATTATGGCAATGGGCGGGGGACAATTTTTTTGTAGGATAGGTGGTCGTATAGCAGGATTTGTTCCAATAGTGGGACAATTTGTACAACCCGCAATTGGTGCGGCAGCAGTGAAGGGGTTTGGTGAAGCAGCTATTATCTACTTTGAAAAGATGCACCCTAACAAGATTTATAACCCAAAGTAAATAGTCATTTGAGCGACAACAGAGCGATCGCGAAGAGTACCGCACTCCCAACACTACCCACTACCATCACCAGTAGTTGTGGGGGAAGTTCTTGTTCGGAATATCTCACCCCTACTTCCTCCCAGTCCTTAACTACAAAAACAGATATTAAATAAACTGACGCACAAATTTTCTCTCAGACGAAATTTTAAAAGCGATTGGGCTCGCATAACTTATTTCGCGAGTTACTACAACTACTCCTTTATCAACTCCTGCACTCGTTGCCATTCTTGAGGACTGACTTTGAAATTGGTGGAGTTAGGAGCACGAATGACCAATAAAGTTTCGAGTATGGGATCTTGCAGTAAATTGCTTTTTAGCAATGGCTGTTTTAGCAGCTTATGGGTGAATCGAATCATGGCTTGTTGTTTTTCTAAAGCACGACTGGCATCTATCCAATATTTTTTATCTGGAATATTTTTGATGAGTTGGGCAGGTTCGGTAACTTCTGCTAGTGCATAAATTCCTGCTTGAGTGCCAGATACCCAGACCATAACACCGTCGCCTGGAGCAATGTCTTGAGCGTAGCGAGTGACTAACCACGGCATTTGGTCAAAGTCTTTGATAGCGTCAAGAACTCGGTAATATTTAGGATTGCCTTGGAAAAGCCAGTAAGCCATGTAACTTCATTTTCAGGGATTAACAGAATTTTAACCTCAATAGTTTCTGCTACGCTTGTCTGAGGACGGGGAACAAAACCTTTAGGTGATCGCGCAATTGTGCTGTGCAAGTCGCACACTTTGTATCAAAACTTGTAACAGCCGAGGTTTTGAATATGGTACATTTGTATCGATCTCGGCAATCGCACGTTTAGTTTAAGGATGGAGTACAGAGTAAAAGTACCCAAGGGAAGCAATAGACATCTCCGAAAAATACAAATACGGCTCTATGACTAGCTTTCACTTCTGTACTTGCCAGTCGCAGATATCAGCCACTCTCAACGCTCAAATAAGCGTTTGAGATAGTTTCTGTCAATAACAAGGTAAAAACAAGTATCTATGTACACCACTTTTATTCAGGAAAAATAGCATGACTTGATATTTAAATAACCAGCGTTCCTATTCGGAATCTCACAAGTCCACATGTTGTCATAATTATTTTTTCATATTTACTTGAATTTAACCTAAATCTTTCCGAAGCAACTCTAAATATCTTAATTATACGAATTTGCATGACTACTTACTTTAGGTGCAGTATGTAAGGTAAGGTAACGAAGTCATTCAATACGGAAGTTTAGGGTAAGTGTAGGGAGATTAGATGTAAAGATTCTGTTAAGTTTCCCTAATCAATTGAAATTTTATACAAATTATCTTAAAATATACTAAATGTCATTATTTACTGGTAAATGCTAGCGAACTTTAAATCATTAAAAATAGACCGATATCCGTAAAGAGTAAAATTTCTTGTTATAGTCGCGTAAGAATTTGCAATTTTGGCATGATAGGTCGAAAAATATAATAATTAAGTTATATAACGATTATGGTTTACAAAACAACAAGTTTGTATTTTGATGTATTAGAGCAATAGTTTGTTGTGAACTATTTAGTAATGGTAGTATATATTTTAATTTTCTCGTTATTTATTGTTTGTAAGCATCATGTACCTGCGTTTGTAATACTTTATAAGTAAGTATAACTATATTGAATCCTGTAGGAGAATTTAAATGACACCTAATACATTGCAAGATTTAGCAAATCTTGCTCAAGTAATTTCTTTTCCTGTTACTTGTTTAGCGCTTGTGCTACAAATTACAAGTTGGCTAATACCAAATCCACTTGCTTTTAAATACTCATCTTTATTGCAAAAAACCCGCTCTGTTTTACCTTATATAATAGTTTCTGGTTCATCATTTTGGTTGGGTTCAACACAAGTATCCATTATAAATTGGTCAAATTATAATTTTTGGATCTCAATTGCACTAATTATCATATTAATTATAACAATTATCAGTGCAAGTAGATTTAACTTAAACCCGCCGAATTCTATGATTCGTGTAAAACGACAAGCACTTATAGATACAGGGATTCGTTTAATGCTTGCAACTAAAACCGAAGTAATTATGTTTGGAAGCGATATGTCATGGGCTAATGATTATGAAGAAGCTATTCAGAGAATAACTTCTCAGGGTAAGAAAGTTACTGTTCTATACGCATCTAGCCAAGCTACTGGAGTCCGGCGAAACGCAAAGATTTTAAAGGATGCAGGAGCAGTATTAGTGGCGACTTCATTTGATATCGGAATTAGAGGTATGCTTATAGACCCGTATGAACATGAAGATGCATTACTTTACATTGCATATAGAAGACTAAAACGTGGTAATAATTTTGATATTAGAGAAGGAGATAAAAGCTCTTCAAAAAGTCATGAATACTACGCAAAAATATATGATATGGAATATGATTCATTAGTTATAAAATCTGTTACTAAGTACTCAGAAATACTGCATTCAACCAAAGTATAAATAATGGACAAAAAAAGAGCTAAAGTTGTTGAGCTTGCAGGATTACCAGCTGCGGGAAAATCTACAATAATAGATATTTTAGAAAAAAAAATGAGAGATGAAGGGATTAATTGCAGGGTTGTACCAACAGCATCTAGTATCTCTCCAATAAGTAACTATAAAACTGAATGGACATTTGATATTTGGTCATTGTGTAGAACAGTTCAGCAACTTATTGAAGTAAGTAAAGATACAGATAATAAATTAATTCTTATGGAACGTGGTCTTATAGACTCAATATGTTGGTTAGAATTTTTTAAAAACTCAGGACAAGTAGAGCAATCAGTGTTGGAGACAATTAAAGAATTTGTTTTTATTCCAGAATGGTTTAATAGAATTGACCTAGTTATAGTGCTCCAAATTAAGTTTGAAACTGCTTTAGCTCGGGGACGTGAGACTGGCAAAATTACCAATTCAGTTATGTATACACATCTCAGAAAAGCCTATGATTCTACTTTGAAGAATCTTCAATTAAAGAAGCATTACAGTAATATTGTAGTTTATGAGACAGATAATTTATCTCCTTCTGATATGTATAAATTCTCAATTGAGCAATTAAATTTTATTGATAACACTATCTTAGGTAGCATCAAATAAAAAGCCTTGGCTGTACTTTAAAGTATAGGACGACGGGTGGTTTTAGCGGTCGTCTTAAGTGCAATCGCAATTCTCCTTCTCTTGGAAACTTGAACGTTTGCCTGCAATTATACTGTGCCATTTGCACATTCATTATAAAGTTTTGTAAGACTCTCTGTAAGTCCGGCGTATAAAATTGAGTTAAGCAAGGAGAAGACAGCACACTGCATACATAAAACAAATGACTGCGTAAATTGTCCTATTTGCGGCACTGCCGTCCAGCCTGACCCTAGTGGTCTATCGCAAAAGTTTTGAGAGGTTTGTAGTTGCGCTTCAGCGCCATAAAAACCAAATACAACTCAGATCAACCCCTCAAAATTAATGCGATAGACCACCAGATATCCAAAAGATGTTTGTAGCAATTGTGCAAAAAAAGTCTCCGAGCTTCATGGTAGGAAGCTCGTCTTCTACAAAGAATGCACTTTGGTAAATTATAAATGTCTCGATCTATGCTATGTAAGGTTGGTAAGATGTTGAGTAACTATATAAGCTAAAATAATAAAACTTGAGCTAAAATCGGCTCAATCACTAGTGAAGTATGAGGCAAGTTTCAGCAGAGTAATTTCTAAATAGAAAATTGACTTATGTCGGAATCAGATGATAGTAAAAAAGTCTCTAATAATGACTTAAGGAATTCCCAGATAAGTGGTAGTATCATTAATTCTGATACACTCCATGCTAATCAAATTGGAAATAATACCTTTAATATAAATATAAACGATTCATTTCAACTTCAACAAATATTTCAAGAATTTTTAGTAGCTAAGATAGAAAAGAGCGTAACACTTCCAGAGAAAGATAAAAAGGATGTAATAGGTTACTTCAACCAAAATAAAAATAGTGAGATAAACGGCAAGGATGATCTACTTTCAATAGTTGAAAAAATTGGTAATAGTGAAACAATTTATTCACACTACTTAATCGCCAAGTATTTAGAGACAAATAAGGCAAGATGTAATTTGACTATGTTTGCTATTGCATCGACTCTAAGAAATATAGATATTAATAAGTTTTATAAAAAAGATGAAAATGTATATAAAGCTGTAAAAGTCTTCTGCGATTTATTGTTTGTATGTCTAGAATGGCTCTATAATTCCGTTAAATCTTTTTCTGCTTTACGTATTAAAGATAAGGATAAAAAGAGGTTGAGTTCTTGCCCATATGAACTAATGGAATATGCTTTTGGAGTTCTAAAAAAAGAAGCTGAAGGGTGGACAGAGAATGCAGAAGTAGCTAAAGAGGTTGAAATATACCTGAATTTACTACTCCGGCAAATCTATGATTAATAAAAATTAATCTTGCTCGGGCATCTCATCATATTCAATACTGGGTTCAAATTCAGGTAAGAGTTGTCTATAGGCTTCACATATAGTTATCGCAGCCGTTATTTCTCCATTTTTATTTGCAGATGATGATTCAAGCTTTTTTAAGTCAGCAATACATCTACTAACATAATCTAAACTAAGGGAATCTGTATCGGTTTCGTAAAATACGTTCATATTTGCTCTTGCCTAACACTTCATTCAACTTTTCAAGTAATGAAGCAATATTCAGGAAAAACAAATTAAAGAGTTAACAAAAGATAATACGCTTAAAGAACATGGCTCAATGGCAGATCCCTCTGTAACCAACCATCATGTAAAGCTGGAAAACATTTCTGGGGAAGAATTTCAGAAAAATTTGTTGGAGCAACCGTGCTGTTACAACAAACAGATGTAATATATGCCAGTACTTGACAACGGGGACAAACCACTAAGTTTCATCCATCAAGTTATCTATGGTTATGTTTTTTCTTCACACTGTAGTTGTATTGGTTCGTGCTCGGTTGAATCCATTGGTCGAATTGCGGTTTGGTTTTCTAGAGGTGCGATCGTATGAGTTTCTAACAAATTGGTCGCATCTTTTGCAAGCCGAACAGGGATACATTTGTACTTCCGTAGGCAGTTAACCGATCGCTCTGTGCCATCCGTATTGAGGAACGGGCTTCGAGCCACGCAACGAACTGGCAATATATTTTTCTAGCAGCAGTAGATGGCGATCGTTGTATGCCCACAATACGTGCTGGCGATTGAACGAGGTCAATCCTCTTGATGAAGATAGTTATCGTCCTAACGAATTTACAACAAAGCTAAAGGAAAATTTTTGACAAAAAACCCATGAACCGTGTTACTTCTTGAAAAAATTGGTATCTCTATGTAACTATTGCATTTCTCAATTCGATTTTCTATTTGGAAATTTAAATTATTAGGGTACGTACTATCGAGAGGTAAAAAACTCAGGTCAGTGCGATCTCACTCACGAACCCTAGGTAAGATTTTCTCGCTTGGTTTTATGGTAGGAGCGGGGTTCTTTACTTCGGTAGGAGCGCTTGGTAACTTGCAGGGCAAGCGCTTTTGAGTGAACAGACGGGTGAAGTCATGTGCAACCGCTTTCTAGAACACCGATTCAGTAATCGGAATCATGACGAAAAAACCAGGTCTCGTTGGGTTGCAACAAGGAATATTTGCTTGTAAAAGACGTTAAAACAGGGTTTATCAGTCTTATGTTTTATTAATGAATCGGTGTTCTAGAACAGTTCTTTTCACTACCTCTTTGGCATTTACTGGGGCTTTGCGATCGCCATCGATAACTTTATTATGATGAACTAAAATCTATAGGATAAATTTTTTCGACAAGAGGACTAACTACGCTTTTTGGAGTATACAGGCAAGGAGCAAGGGTCATATTTTCAAAAAAAATTCTGAGAAAATAAAAAAGGCTAGGCTAGGGACAGCCTAGCCTTAAGACTACAAAGTGTACAAGAATTTTAACAAATAAATTATGGAAGAAAAACAAGAACCAAATTTAAACAACTTCCTCTACTAAAAGCATGAATATAGAGGAAAATTCACACCCCAAAGACTTGTTTTTAATGCAAATTTACAAGAATTTGTGACACGAGTAAGCTACATTTGCAATTTACAAACTCTTGGTAAAATTTCACCGGAAGAAGTTTACAATCAAATTAGCAGACTTTGGGAGCAATTAGAGAAGAGCTATAGCAATCCTAAATCATTTGTAAAAAATCACATATATAGATAGAATGGCAATGTAAATAGCGCTCTCTTGGGTGCATGGTGGGATTTATGGAAGAGTTGATGGAATTCATTCAAGCCAATCCAGATCCTAGAGAACTGAAACGAGCACTGGCTGTAAAAATGGTAATGCAAATGATAGCTTCACCTTTTTTAACGCAATTAGGTACTTCAGCACCAAAATCAATATCAGGAAAAGATTTTCTTGAAAACTATTGCTTAAGTATGTGAGTTAAACAAATGATTTAGTATTCTTTAATACTTCGATACGCTAAACCTCCTCCGATAATTGCCGTACTTAGTACTATTGCCCAACCTGTGGGATTACTGATTAAAAGTAAGCCCGTTGCTACTGCTTTTCCTCCAATTATAGCTGTGCCTACTGAAGTTGAACCCACCCCTAGGAAGTATGCTAAGTAAGACCCCAACATTCCAGAACTAACAGTAGCTGTCCCCGTCACAAAAATTTTTTTCATTACGCCAAATGGAGCAACTCGTACTTTTTCAAGCATCTGTACTGTGGACAAGTAAAAAACATCTTTGCGAGTATCTTCAACACGATCAAGCACAGTCCAATAAAGCTGTTGAATCCATGTTAGTCCGTCTGGCGGATTGACTTTTTCCAGATTAGTATTATCTACAGCCACAGATGGGATTGCATAGACAGTATCGTTACTCAATTGAAGTGCTATTAAAGCTGCATGAATACGTTTGGTTCGTTCGCTTAAATATTCCTCAAAACGTGAGTCTGCCACTTTATCCGAGCATGTGAATACAATAACCGATTTTTTCCAAAACAGTTCACCAAATGCTTTAGTAATTAAACGTAACCCCCTTTTCTCATTGGCATCAACTCTGGGTTCATCTAAACGGGTAACAAAGAAAACTGCGTCAATAGGATATGAAATTTTCTTGCGTATCAACTCAATATATTCGGCATCCTTGCCTACTTCTTCTAAATCATCACACAATCCAGGGGTATCAATTACGCGAACAATGGCTCCATTTAAATCTTTTTCATAAGTAGTTACATCCACTGTACAGGGGTCAAAATCTCTGACAGGCGCAACATTCGCACCCATTAACGAATTAACGGTGCTGGATTTCCCAACTCCTGTTTTACCTACAAGTAGAAAAGTGAAAGTTTGACCTTTGGCTTGCTCTAAAGATTGTCGCAACTTTTCAACTACTGGCTTTACCTCTTCCGGTAATGTCTCATAAATATCTTCTACATCAGTAGCTTTTACCTCTTCTGGTAACGCCTCATGAATATCTTCATGTGGAATTTCTAAACTATAATCTTTTCCTTCAGTAGCCTGCATTCTTTCAAGTTTTATAATTTCAGCACCAGTTCTCTCTATTTCCTCCATTAGTTCTTGAATCTTATTTTGAATGTTTTGCTTTTTACCTGGATCATCTTCACAAAGAAGTTTTTTGCGATAGTCACCAATTAATAAAATTGCCTCTTTAATGTTGCCTTCGAGTATTTGAATTATTTCACTTTTCCAATTCATAATTTCCAATCCTATTTATTCCATGACTTTGTTTTCCAACGCTCCCATATTTCCTTTATCTTGATTCCAGTCCCCAGCCCTAATTCACCTTCATATGAAAGGAGAAATGGGATGATTGGAATGGAAACTTTTAATGCCTGCTTTGCATCAAGAGTAGGATGATTCAATACTTCAACTATTGCTTCATTTCCACTTGGTAGCTGAAAACCTTTCTCTTTCAGCAAAGCTAGAGTTTGTTGTAATTGAGTGAGTACTAGTTTTGTTTCTTCTTCACTAACTTGATTAGACTCAACTACCTCTAACACGGATTCTACTTCAACTACTTGAGCCTCTTCAAGCTGGTTTGCTATTGGAGCAACTAAATCTTTTTCATCAGTAGTAAAGTGTACAAAGATAGTTTGGTGTAAAGCTGCTTGACTATCAGCAAGCCAATTTAACTTACTATCTATTTGCTGAAGTTGGCTTGTAATAATTGAAATTTGTTCTTTAGGCTGCTCCTTAGTCAATTGCTCTTGAATAGCTATTAACTCACTTTCATATTCATCTCGTTGTTTTCTCAAATCTTCAATACGACGACGATATTTATTTTTTGTTCCCGGATCAGGCTCGTCTATCAGTTCCACGCGATATTCATTAAGCAATTTGAGGACTCGAACAACGTTGTCTTCCAGTTGCTGTAAGCGCATTTGCATGATGCTAGGTAGCATATAAAACCTTATAACTAATTCTGCTCGTAGCATAACTAGAGCAAGTTGACTGTATTTGTCAGTAGATCACCCAGAGATTCAGGTAGGAAAAGGATTCCGACACTTTAATTACAAAATCATGGATTTAGTGAAATTAATAACTATTATACCATTTTTTCTGTACAACTACTGAAGCTTGAACAAAAAACGCTAACAAAATGACCTCAAACGCGCATCCCACAAAACTAACATCATTTTACTTAGCCTGTTGGTATCAAGGTTTCAGGTTTCGATATTTACAACACAGCCCCCGGTGCAACGCACCGAGGGCTTAATTATTCACACGACGGGCGATTACTTGAAGGGAGGCTTTGAGTGATCGCAATCCTATACCATCTCAGCCCCAACAGGCGCAACCTGAAAAGATGAAGCGCCTAACCTTAGATATCCCTGAATCGCTTCACAGTGCAATCAAGCGCCAAGCTGTTGATGCAAGGGTGACAATAGCTGACCTGTTACGAGAGTTGTTAGAGCAGCACTATGGTAGCAAGGGCTAAATGTATTTACAGAAATACAGAAATTGTTGTAGGGGCGATCGCTCTGCGCTCTGTGCCACTTGCACACTCATCGTAAAGTTTTGTAAAAATCTATGTGAGTCCGGCGTATAAAATTGAGTTAAGCAACATGAAAAGACATTGCATCTCCTCAACCCACGCATAAGGGCGGTAAGCGCTCTTTCAGCTTGCGCTGCGCGATAAGCCGAGTACGGCTTACGCCTTCATGCGATCGCACTTTTAGTTTAAAGGGTGGGGGTGCGATAAGCTTCGTTTAACGGCTTAAGCCACATCGAACTTTTTGCGGGCGAAAGCCTACCGCTTTAGTGGTTGCACTCACTACTACTATCACATCCCACCATCCCTCTAATTCTCTTGGATATTTGCGTATTTTCTACCTAAGTTCCGCACAGCTTAATCCTCAATTTCCAACAAATCTTCTATGGGAACGCCAAAATAACGAGACAGCTTAACTAGCGTTATCCAATCCCCTTTCTCTGTTCCTTTCTTCAATGCTGTTATTGCCTTGGGGTTCATATAAAAGCAATTCAGCCTGTTCAACAACAAACTGTTTGAGTTGGCTTAACGTGAACTTGAATTCTTGTATTTTTTAGGCAATGGGCAAAGACCCACTGTAGGCGATCGCAATTTCGGTTTGGTAAAGAGTGTGATCGCCTAATTATGCAAATTATCTCCATTAATTCATGTCCACTAACTTTGTGAAGATTGCTAGGGTATATATCCCTTAAAAAATAATGGTATAGAAGGTATTTTGACAAACTTTACTTCTCTGCAACTGGAGTTGTTGGAATAGGAGAGCAGGCGATCGCTTTGTCGAAGGTGATTTACTGGCCGATCGGATGGTACAAACCATCATCTTTATAGCGCCAACCCGTTTTGCTTGTATCTCGATCCCGAGACCACCTCTCAAACTCGACTTCGCTCAAACTTTTTCTTTGTTTGATTAGGGTGGATACTCCAACTGCCAATCGGCGAGCTAAATTTTCTGATAGTATTGGGCTGAAGTTCGAGAGTCTGCTGTACGACGTAGGGATTACCGTATGGCGTTCTGTATCCCTTTCTTTGACCGTATTGTTTCTGTACAACGGCTCCTTAAAAATAATAATCGTTTAGGAAGACTGGCTTAATCTATTTGTTTAATACTTTCCAAACATCCTCTAAGGCATTACCTAATAGCTGCGTGTAATATAGCAAATAAGCTAATATACGCAAAAATTAACGATACAACAATGTATATATAGAAAAATACGTGATATTATCCAAAATAAGTTTTTAATAAGCAAAATTCTGTATTTAACAGTAGTCTCTAAAGCAATTACTTATTGCATAATGTTTTAGTGAGAAATCAACCATGAATAAGCTCAAGCCTGTTTGGATTATTTTTATATCTTTAGTAACATTAACAAGTTTAAGTAGTAATGTGCGGGCACAATCGGATATCTTCATTACACAACCGCAGCTACCTCCCACAATAAATACACCGGCATTGTCAATAGAGCAGCAAATGCTACAAAGGAATGGAAGTAGCATACCACGCAGCACTTCCATACGACGCCACATAGTAAAAGTTACCCCAAAGTTGAAGGGAGCCTTGCAAAAATGTAACAATGCATATATCAGCGGCTACCTGGGAATGAGCCTTAGAGACCCCAATCGATATATTCCGCCGCAAGTATTACAGAGAGCAAGGCAGTGTGGGGCTATTTAGCTAAAACCGACATTTATCCCACATCTGACCGAAGCTTTTATGAAAACTTGCATTATTAATACAGAAATAAGTTTTTAGACGAAATCCCCATGGGCTGGTTGGTGTCATTATATGAGAATTAAGCTGGAATACCCTGGAATAGCAAATTATTGGATTATGCAAAGGATAGAGTTTTTCGCGATTATGTAAAAAGTGGCAAATGTCCCAGAAATTAAGAAGTCATTTTCGATAACTTGGAGACCCCATTTTTTAATCCAGTTTGGGAGTGGGTTTCAGCTTTCAATGCATATAGTTCATTTGTTCGCGCCCAATGGGCTCGGTAAAAAGACCCAACAGCCAGATACAGAACTAGAGCTAGTGCAACTGGAGTTGTTGGAATAGGAGAGCAGGCGAGATCGCATTGTTGAAGGTAATTCACTGGCCGATTGGATGGTACAATCCATCATCTTTATAGCGCCAACCCGTTTTACTTGTATCCCGACCTCGAGACCACTTCTCAAACTCGACTTCGCTCAAATTTTTCCTTTGTTTGATTAGGGTGGATACCTCAACTGCCAATCGGCGAGCTAAATTTTCTTCAGTAAAGGGCTGAAGTTCGAGAGGCTGCTGTACGACGTAGGGATTGTTATACGGTGTTCTGTATCCCTTTCTTTGACCGTATTGTTTCTGCACAACGGCTGATTCCAGTATGGTGAGCTTTAGTGTAACGGCTTCGAGCTTCTGCTCCAAACTGCTCAAGGATTTCTCTAACTTTGCTATCGATTTGCTATCGGTATCGCTATCGCTATCAGCCAATCGGGATTCCAATTCCTCTACCCTTTCGGCTAACTGTCTTACTGCTTCACTATTGCCTTCATAATCGATATCGCTATTGCTATCAATATTCGCTATCAAATCCTGTAACCCTTTTAAGTTAGTTTTTATAAATCTAGCCAATGATTGATGCTTAAGGGGTAAGACATCAATCTCTTAAAGTCTACCTTAAGCAAGGGCAAGAAACGTGCTTTTTCAAGTCTTGTTTTATCTATTATTTCCATAGAAATGTAGACTTAAGTGTAAGCTTAATGTGAGGTTAGTGTAGACTTAAAATCCTTATTTATCAAGGCTTATGTAGGCTGTGTCAACCTAATCATACATGAGTTTTTTTCCTTTTTTTAAAGTTAAAAAACAGAAATACTTTTAAATTGCCAAATGCCGCCCGCTCTTAACACTCTGTTTATGAAACTCTAAAGATTATTTATGCATTCTTCACTCTGTAATTTGAATTTACCGTTAAACTATGCGTATATACAGACAATAACTAAATAAATCTTTATAACTCAAATAAAACGCCTCCAGAAATCACACGCTCTTTGGCGTTTTAGTTTTATAAGCGATCGCCCTTGGCGCAAGCCGTACCCGGCTTATCGCACTCCCATACCGATGTAATAAACCATTAAGCACTGTGACAGTTGTAGCCCAACACTACACAGCACAGTGCTTATTTTTCATTGGTTGTGTAGCACGATATCATCCGGCTGCTGTGCTTAACAATGTGCCAGTTAACAAGTCCCCTTGCAGGGTGAGTGCTGTGTAAAGGAAATGGCGAAGCGTTAGCTATAGCAAATGAAATCATAAAGTTTCCATCCCCTTGCGGGGTGAGTGCTGTGTAAAGTAAGCCATGGCTAAGCAAATAAATCCGATCGGTTCCCCAAAGTTTCCATCCCCTTGCGGGGCGTTGTAAGTGTAAAGCCAAAAGGTAGTCCCGCTTGGAGTCTGCATGATGTGTTTCCATCCCCTTGCGGGGCGTTGTAAGTGTAAAGAAACAATGACGGCACTATTGCAGCAACTATCCGAGGGTTTCCATCCCCTTGCGGGGCGTTGTAAGTGTAAAGTAACGAAACAATGTACGAAGAAACAATTGCTCTGACAAGTTTCCATCCCCTTGCGGGGCGTTGTAAGTGTAAAGCTGGCTTATTCTGCTTAAGTGGAGTGGTGTTCCTTCGTTTCCATCCCCTTGCGGGGCGTTGTAAGTGTAAAGGTAAAAAAAATTATAGAACAAGGAAACTTTAGAGAAGTTTCCATCCCCTTGCGGGGCGTTGTAAGTGTAAAGCGTCACTATTAAATGTGACGGCACAACAGTTGAAGGTTTTCATCCCCTTGCGGGGCGTTGTAAGTGTAAAGAAGTTCTTTGTAAATACGAAGAGCATATGTGGTTTCCATCCCCTTGCGGGGCGTTGTAAGTGTAAAGTAACTGCGATGTTGTTTAGTAAGAAAGGTCATTAGGTTTCCATCCCCTTGCGGGGCGTTGTAAGTGTAAAGTTCAAGTACCAGCAACCCTGTTGCTAGGGTCGTTTGTTTCCATCCCCTTGCGGGGCGTTGTAAGTGTAAAGAGTTCACTTCTGGAAACCTTACTGTGAGCGGGTTTCAGACCCCCCAATCGACGCATCTCTAAAAAATCATCAAAATTTTTCTAAAAGCGGTCAATTTTGCAGTCTGAAAACCTTACAGCGTAAGCCATCGACGCATCTCAACGAAGTTATGCGGTTTTCAAGGATCGGGCGAGATGCGTCGATTTTAATCAACACAATAGCTGTAGAATACATCATATTACTTATTTTGTCAAGCCCCCATAAGAGCGATACGGCTTTAGCCGAAGTGCGAAGCTATCGCATGAAGGCGCAAGCTGAAAGAGCGCTTATTGCCCAGCCGCGCAAGCCTCTCCCAGCTTATCGCTTGGGGACTGCTTTTAGGGGTATATTGAGCGATCGCTACCAAAAAAAATGCCCTGCCAAACACAGAGCATCAAATGAACGATATAAAGAAAGAAATTGAGAATCCTATGGTTTGACTTTCAACTGGGAATTCTAAACTTAAAAATTACACATAATATAAATCCATCTCAAGTTTCCTTGGCGATTCATACTATTCAAATTACAGTCACAAAATGAAGGACTTGTGGAGATGCCAAAATTTGTCGTGCGAGCAGGTGTCGGTAGTAGTGCGACACGCCTTTGGCGATAAGCTCACCCGCACGGAAAAGTTAGCCCTAATGTTAGGGCTAATAGGGGTCAAAGTTTTTAATTAGCGGTTAACGTTGGTGTGACGTTTGCTGGCATATGTAAATAGCTTTGTAGATAAGGTAAGCGAGAAGATAACTTCAATCAGAATCTACCGAAGGACCAAAATTGCCCTTCGGTAGATGTGGCAAAGACCTTAAACAAACAGTACAAAGTTAGCGCTACTCAAAACCTATCCAAACTTAAGCACCTCTATAGTGTAGTAGCAATGATTACCTTAGTGGTGGTAATGGCAATTATTGTAACATTCTTTTTTTAAGGACTGGAGTTAAATGCTCCCCATCGTTAATGAGTCGAGAACAAGCTAGCTCAAAAGCTGACTCTACATCTTGAAGATCTGCAAAAACCTCATAAAATCCGGTAGCAAAATCAATAGCTACTTTATCCCCAATTTCCCGATTTATGCCGATCGCATAATTAACACATTGGCTAATTGCATTGGCTTGCGCTTGTGAGAAACAAGCGTTGAGTACCACACACTCTACACCGTTAGTAGAAAATGCCTCAATAAGTGCATCTGTGTTCAAAACCGTTGGCTGTCCCCAATCATCTTCTAGTAAAATTCCATCTTCTCCAGCACAGTGCCCAGATACATGAACAATTTGAGGCTGATAATCTAAAATTGCTTGGAACAAATCCCGCGCACGCACTGCATATTTTATCTCTAGTATAAACCGTTCGCGATTGTTCGAGCGTCGGAATACTTCATCGATTTTGCGTGCCTCTTCATCTAATCGCAGTCTTGGAGTGCTTGCAGGATTTGCAAATAGAATTAAAATAGTTGTGATAGCTGGGTTGTTACTCATAAGTAACCCTAAGTGTATGTGTGCATCTTATTTTTTTGCTAAAACTGGTTGACCTGTTGCTACAACAGTTTCAACAATGTCAGCTGCCTTAACTACACCACCTGCTCTGTGATTCAATGCTTTAAAGTGCATAGCAGACGCTTTACAAGCAGGATTTGTCATAACTTACTCAAGTGCTGCTTGCAGTCGTTCGCTATTAAGTTGATTTTGTCAAACTATTTGACCTGCTCCAATCCATTGTACGCAGTGAGCGATCGCTAACTGTTCGTGATCTAAAGGAATGACAACGAGTGGCACTCCAGAGGATAGAGCGTCTTACTTTGAATTTTAGATGGCGCTATCTGAGTCAGTAAAATTGACTCGCGAGCCGATGCAGCTTAAAGAGTGCGATCGCCCTTTAAAAAAGATTAGTTATTAAGGTTGCCTTTTCACAATACCAGATATCCCTGCTAAAAATAATGGGACTGTAATCCAACCTAGTAAAGCGATAAATTTAGCATAGGTATCGTAACTTATCAAGCACAATTTTGTGTTGAAACATGCGATTGGTTGAGAAGAGGGAGTCCATTTATCAGTAGATGCAAATGGTATAACTGGAATACTTGTCTTTAAACCCAGCCAAAAGGCATTCATTAATGTCCAATCTTTTCTTGTGGGGTGAACTGAAAGTTGATTTTCTAAGAGTCGTGGTTTTTGTTGAATTGACCGTTCAATCACTTGTGAGCTAGTTAAGTCACTGGCCGTTAGAGTCCAGTCTAATTCTACTGATTGTAAATTAAAGAATAAAAACCATGAAAACATGAGTACGGGTAAAAAGTAAAAGAAAAATAACCGATTGGTTGCTGTACCGTAACGAATCGTAAAGTCCAAAACCCAATCGTATACTTGTTGAACGGAAACTATCCAAAGGATCTTAGTCAGCCGCAACCATCCACGATAACTTTTTAACAATAACCGCCATTTCCGAATTGGCTTTATCTCTAAACTGACTTTCTCTCTTCGATTTCGACGCCGCATTTCCGTGTAAACACGGTTGGCATCAAGCTGTGCGCCCTGATTTCGGAGCCAATTTTCCATAAAAAGATAACTCCCTTCATCAAATGGTTTGGTTGCCTCTAAAAATTGGATATATCTATTTCCATTACTTCCATTACTTTCTGATTCGTCAGGTAACTCCAGTTGTTGAAATTCAAACCCTTCCAAATTAATAAATCCTTTGTCTGGCAGAGAATTGCTAATAATTAATTTAACCACTTTTGTAAATGCAAGATTAAGTTTAGTATGCTTTAATGATGGAGCAAATTTAACAGATAAACAACGAATTGTACATTCTTTAAAATTTGCTTCGCTCTTCTCAATATTTTTTAGATTAACTTGATTTAAGTCGCATACAAAGCTACTAGAAAATTCTGCTCCCTCTAGCTTAAAATTCCCCTGAATTTTTATACCTGTAAAATCAACTGAACTGGAAATTTTTGCTCTAGTGAGATTAACATTCTGTCCAACCTCTGTATAGAATGTTTCGGAGATTCTGCATTTTACACTGCCTGCAATTTCTACTCCTTTCAAGACTATATCTCGAGCAACTTTAGCACCGCTAAAGTTGACACTGCCTAGTATTTTCGCTCCAGCAAGATTAATATTATTCCCAATTTCTGTGCGATGGGTTTCTTTCACTTCAAAGTCTAATTTACTTTTAATTTCAGCTCGTTTTAAATCTAAATCACCAGATACTTTTGCACCACTAAAGTCAACTGAACCAAAAACTTGTACTTCTGTCAAATTCACTCTTCCTTGAATTTCAGTACAATTAGTATTCTCAAACTGACAAAACAAATTTTCCTTAATACTGGCTCCTTTCAGATCTAAATCGCCGGAGATTCTTGCTCCACTAAATCTCATAGAACCTGTAACTTGGACTCCAACACAGTTTACCAAGTCGAGAATTTCAGTCCGAGAATTTTCCCAAGGTTGACAAAATACGTTTCCGTTAATTTCAGCTCGTTCAAGAGACAAACCTTTTGTAATTCGCGCACCACGAAAATCTACAAGTGGTGATATCTTTGCTCCACTAAGAATAGCTTTTCCGCCAATTGTAGTATAATGCCACTGCTGTCGATCGTCTTGCTCTGGTTTACAATCTAAAGCACCTTTAATTTCAGAAATTTGCAGTTCTAAATCACCTGCAATCTTAGCTCCACTAAAGTCTGCTCTCCCCAAGATTTTTGTATCAATCATCCATACATCACCCATCACTTCAGTGCAATAGCCTTTTCTGAGATTACAAAAGAAGTCTCCTTGAATTTCTGCGCTTTGAAGAACTAAATCTTTAGCAACTTTCATTCCACTACAATTTAATTCATATACAATTTTGGCTCCAATCAGCGAAATCTCTGCTTTGCAAATTGTTTGTTGTTCGGGTAAGGAGTGGAGTACTAAATTTCCAATTCGACTGTAGTTGAAGTTCAATTTAACATCAGCCTGTAATGCTCGTGCGTCTAGAATTCCTCGGACATACACACGTTCAAAATTAGTGAGGTTTTGATACTTTTCTTGACGGGCTTTAATCTTTGCTTCTGTCAGTACTAAATTTCGCTCGATTTCTGTATCAGAAAAGTTAACATTTTGCTCAAAAGTAGAGCCTGTCAAGTCAAGCGAGCGTTTGAAGTGAGCTTCACTGAGATCAAAATGCTCTTTAAAAATTATATTACGTAACACGAGTTTGTGTTCGTAACTAACAGAGTTTAATTTAATAAAATCTTCAACTATCCCCCCATCAATTGGCTCAATTGGTTCATTATGAATGATACTTCTTATCAAATCAGTACCGGAGATAATACCACGTTCATTTGCTATCAACTGCTTGCTACTTCCCATATAGTATTTTAGAACTATAAACAGGTTTGAATGAATCTTTTAGTTTCAGTATTCTTATCAACAAAGGCAGAGGGCAGCTTTGCTGGAGGCATTCGAGAATACTGGCTCCGCTCTCTGCGAGTGACCAAAGGGAACAAGGGTTTAAGACCCCGCTACCATTTAGGAGGGGTCTGAATCCCCTTCTAAATGGAACCTTCTGCCCTCTGCCTTCGTACTTCTGCCTTCTTCAACAAATCATTGCTAGCTAGTTTTTTAAAACTACAACACTCTATATACGAACTAAGTTACTTACACAATTTGTTCGGTAGCGATCGCGCAAGGCAAGGCTCGCTATCGCATTACTATAGACGAGACTACTGTAGCTGTCCTCGGTAGCCTACAAGACCCTTGCCTGGGAACTGTGCAGACGCTAAGAACGCATTGGCGTTGTCAAAAAAAGTGATCCTGCCATTTCTATTAGGTCTTGACCGTATGACTACAGTGCCCGTAGCAGGTACACTATCATATGGAATAACATCCTGACGATTCTTGATTTCAAGCACCACGTCTGCATCTTTATACCAAAGGACATCTAGACCGCCAAACTGTATTTGACTTGAATAAGTAGTCATATGCGATTTTTGAAGTAGCAATTATTTATAGATGGCAGTAGAATCAACTTACGCAGTTGTTATCTGAATTAAACTTGCCAGCTATGTTAAGTCTTGTAAAAGTTCCGGTGATAAATCATAAGACCGCACTACTTTTTTAGCAGTACGGTCTGGTTTAGTATAAAGAGTTAATTAAATTTAATTTAATGAGGCTTCACTTGTCATTTAGTTAACCTCTGTTTTGTTTGTCCATAACTAACTACAACATTAAATTCTGCCATTCCGTAATTCTGCTCAAACATTTTTTCCTCACCCAAAGGGTTGTCCGTATTTTTCCCACATCTCCTTGTTAAAGGGACTGCGCCACTTTTGAATCAGTGCTAGTTCTAATTGCTGTCTGGGTCTGGTCTTAATAGGCGCATCCCACCAAAAACTCATGTTAACAGTTGCTGTCATTTTATACCGATAATGCAATTCTAAATATTTCTCGACATAGCGCTTGCAGTCGTGTACTCCCTTCCATCGCTTGTTTGAGCGACACGTTTCGCCAATGTAGAGAACAATCTCAGCCGTGGTGTCGCGCACAAAATACAAACAACTTTCACCAGGGGAATCAGCAGGCATTCTGTAGAAAGACATTGGCACGAGCTTTAAGGTGAACGGATCTATCCTCTCGGGGTCGCAGTGAACTGGGGTCAGGTTGAAGAGGGCAGTTTGCTGGGGTGCCAAACTTTCTCTCACGCGCTGCTGGTACGCCGTTATTTGAGACTTCCACTTCAGTAAAGCATCAGCGTCCATCACCAACTGCTCTTGCTTGAGCGCTGGTGTGGGTGGTGGAGGTGAGAATAAGTCAAGTTGTTGGGGTTCCACAAGCAGTGCTTTGAGTTCAACTTAACGATGATACTTGAAAATGGTGTAGTTGGGATGCGATCGCACTCTTCTATGAGGTGCGTATGAATACATCGCAATGCCAGAGGTGTATTTCAGTTACATAGAATGCGATCGCATCCAGTAATTGGGGAAAGCTAATGAAGAAGAATTGAAAGAATTAACCGTGAGACGAACCAAGCATCCCAAACTATTACTACTGACTGTTGCTATTGCTCTGTCTCCTTGGGCAGCTGTCGCTCAAAACTTATCTAATATAGTTAGCGTTGGAGATGGCGATACCGTGCGTATTTCTGCGAACGGCAAAACGGAAACTATCAGAATGGCGTGCATTGACGCCCCTGAAAGAGCACAAGCTCCTTGGGGTGCAGCTGCAACCCAACGCCTGCGCCAACTTCTTCCTAAAGGTCAAGCGGTACGGGTGCGGGAAATCGAGCGCGATAGCGAAGCTAACGGCTAAAGCCGTATCGCTACGGGCGTTTGGTAGCCGAATTGTTTTTGGGCGATCGCTCTGTCAACTTGCAACTCGTGAAGGAAGGGCAAGCTGTTGTCTACCAACGCTACCTGGATAACTGTGCTGCTACCAAAGACCAATACCTTAAAGCTGAAGCCGAAGCCAAGCGTAAAAAGTTGGGTTTCTGGAATCAGAGTAACCCAACCATGCCTTGGGAGTTTCGGCGAAGTCGCAGGAGGTGAGGCGATTGGTTCTGAGGGAAACTTATCTGCCGGATAGCGATAAGCTTGAGTGTCGCAAACAAGTGCGATAAGCCAACTGCCTGCTTGTTGAACGTATCTGTAGTGCGATCGCTTAGATTTTAGCAAATATGCCATAAAATCATGCTTGTAGATTGCAAACATAATTGCATTCGCTAACTTGCCATTCTGCAATTTTGGCTTCATGGAAAGCAAAAGTTAAGATGATTGAGCACGCGACGCTTATAGGGGAACAATGTCCCTTATTTAGTAAAGGTTGCAATGCCTATGTATAATATCAAAAAACTGTGACTTGCAATTGAAATGAAGCGAAATCGTAGAATGGCAAGTGAAGCGAGATGCTGACAGTACAGATTCTTGGCTATTTACACAAAGATAAAGTCTCTGGAGATACTGACGTTAGTTGTATCTTGTACAACACCAATAAGTTCGTTATTGTTATAGTAAATTGCAGTATCTAGAGCCGAACTACCAGACCAGGATTCTAACTTGAGAGTATATTGACTCGAAGAACCTTTCACTTCAATGTAATCTGATGATGCATCCCAATCCGTGATGGTAGCAAAACCCCAGCCTTGGTAGGAAACTCCCCAGTAACCGCCAAGAACGAACGTATCGGAACCCGCTCCACCTGATAAAGTGTCATACTCAATACCGCTTGTTGCATAACCATCCAGGCGATCGTTCCCGTTGCCACCATACAGGGAGTCGTCACCTGCACCGCCATACAGGGAGTCGTTACCATCTTCACCATACAGGAAGTCGTTACCCAATCCACCATACAAGGAGTCGTTGCCATTATACCCCTTTAAGGTATCGTTCCCTTCATCACCGTAGATGGTATCGTTGCCATTGTTACCCCAGATAAAATCATCACCACCATAACCGGAGGCATACAGGGTATCAGAACCGTAGTAGTTGAAGCTGTCGTCGCCGCTAGTTCCATCGTAGTAGTAAGTCATGTCAAATTTCCTTGTATAAGTTGTGCGATGTGTGTCTGTGTAAGTTCTGATTCTCAGAGGTGAGCCTCTGTGCGAACCTTTACGGACTTATCGGCAGTACTAAGGGGAATTATGCAAGATTTAAAAACATTTACATTTGTTTATAATTATCAGAATGGGACCTTAGTGTTCTTGGTTATGAGGGAAATCAAAATTGCAGAGTAGTTAACTGCGATGCCGACTTAAGCCGTATCGCCACGCAGTCAATTGTAAAGTTTTGTAGTAAACAGGTATACAAACAAAAGTTTGGGAAATGTTTGAAACGATTTGCTGCGATCGCGCTTTGTTGTTGCCAATTTCAAACAAACAGTAGTAGTAATATATGCTGAAACCATCCGATATAGTTTTGTAAAATTTATCCGTGTCTTTCCTCTCAAAGCCCGTATTACTGCTGTAAGTTTAAAGTCACATTTTTGGGGGAGAACACGTTATGCGTTCGCGTAGCGGCTGCTTTGCAGCATCGCCAAACCGACAACAAAGACACCAACAATTAATCGAGCAGTACGTTTTCTCGCGCCGTACCATGCTAGCGCTCCTTGGTTTCATTTGTGCTCCAGGCTTGGAACATTTTATAGTAAGTGACACTCAACCAAGAGAACCCACGCTTCCTGCCAATCCTCAAATCCCAACTTTACCTCAAAAAAATTCATTGGCATCCCAAAAAGAACGCCAACAGCAGCTTGAGATTGCACGCTCTAAATACCAGCTAACACCTCGACTGCCAAACTCTGTTAGGGTATCAACTTTACCGATCGAAGAGGCTTTTGATGGGGGCTATAGCAGTAATCGGGCAAGCATAACCCGGAAAATTACAGAAAATCAACAAGCATTTTTCCAAAATCCCAAACCTTTTCTCGCATTAGAAGACTACACAAATGTTTTTCAAGTTTTACCCGTACCGGATATTGCTAAAACCTTTCGCAAGGATGCGATATTTGCAGGGCAACGGCTGTGGGGTCCCAATCCCATGGAACTTACCAACGTTTTAGCACTCAATTACGATCTTCAAGAAAAACTGGGGATAACAAATGAGATTTTTCAAACCGTTCTAGGTGCTGCTAGAGGAACGGCATACGTTAGCGAAACTCTTGAAAGTGCTACCAAAAATGGTGGTCTGTTTGTAACTGATTATGCAATCCTTGCGACTGATGGCATTACTTCAAAAACAAACCGATATCTCATTGCTCCTATCGCTCTTTATTACGCCGATCGCAACCGTGGTAATTGGCGTTTAATTCCCATTGCCATTCAACTCGGGCAAGTTCCTCAAGAAAGTTTGCTTTGTACTCCCTTGGATGGAGTAGATTGGACTCTAGCCAAGCTCATCGCTCAAATGGCTGATTTTTCCGTTCATGAATTGGTCCGTCATCTGGGTCAAACCCATCTTGCTCTAGAACCCATTGCACTGGCGACTGTACGCGAACTCCCTGCCCTTCATCCAGTGAACGTCCTATTAAAACCCCATTTTGAGTTCACAATGGCCATCAATGCTTTTGGCGATCGGGTGTTGATTAACCCAGGGGGATACGTAGATGTCATTCTGGGAGGTACTTTAGAAAGCTCCCTCAAGCTGACTAACCTTGGTGTCTCGGAGATGTTCGATAACTTCAGCAACTTTGCTCTGCCGAACAATTTACAAAGGCGCGGTGTTGGCGATCGCTCTTTATTAAAAGATTTTCCCTATCGAGATGACGGAGTGCTGGTTTGGGATGCTCTATCCGAGTATGTCAGTCGGTATGTAGGAATTTACTACAGATCTTCTAAAGATATTCGAGAGGATTTCGAGTTACAAAATTGGTTAAAAGCTTTACGGACACCTGTTAGTGATGGAGGTTTTGGTGTCACTTCTTTACCATCCTACCTAAAAGACCGCGACCAGTTAATTGACCTGCTAACACAAATTATTTTTACAGCAGGTCCGCAACACTCAGCCATTGCCTGGACTCAATATCAGTATATGTCTTTTGTCCCTAATATGCCTGGAGCTATTTATCAGCCTGTTCCTATTACCAAGGGAACAATTGAAGATGAGAAGAGTTTAACAAGTTTTCTTCCTGGTATAGAACCAACTTTTGCACAAGTTAACGTCATATCGGGAATTGGTGTCAAACTTGATGTCAAAGCATTTACAGATTTTGGTGTCAATAGTTTTCAAGATCCGCGAGCTATTGCTGTTCTTAAAGGCTTGCAAAATCGTTTGGAGGTTGTAGAAAAACAGATCGAACAACGAAATAAACGCCGAGAGGAATGCTACCCTGGCTTTTTACCTTCTCGTATGGCTAACAGTACCAGTGGTTGAAATGTGTGCTACCAAGCTGATAAGTATAAGCGCGCTACTCAAAACCTATCCAAACTTAAGCATTAATGTGCTTAAGGGTAGGGAAACCGATAGCGCGGGGTTTTTGACGGATATAAGGAGCCTCTAGGACTTGCACGATACCGTATTTTCGCTCTGGAGAAATACTTGTTTGCACGCCAGTCACCTCAACGGGGGGAACCCCCGCACGGCGCTGGCTCCTTAGCTTGCCATGCATCCGACGGTTAGTCGGAACCTTTTTGTTTGAACCGGAAAAGTAAAACTTATTGCGATGAAAACCACCTGTCGTGTTACTTTTTTTGGCTACCTTCGCCCAAGCGCCCGACCTTAGCATATCCTCTGGCTTTCTAAAGTAGGAACTCAAGGACTTGGGTAACTGATATCTTGCACCTGTAAGGGTAACCCGCAGATCTGCGAATAAAGACGTAAAAGTGTAACAAAGAGAAACGAAAGAAGCTTAAGTACTATATTGTAATTAAATTATCTCAAGACGTTAGCCTTATTCCTGATAAATGCTTAGAGAACTATCAACTAAGTTCTTTTAATTAAATGATAATCGTCAAGAGGGGGTAGAGGCGGCTCCTGACGGGAGCCGCCTCTACCCTTATTTTTATGTTTGAAGTTGTATGTGGGGGGAAGTGGTCGCCGTCGGCGACCACTTCCCCTCCCTCAACGATTATCATTCTTTGTCAAATGTTAACCTTTGTTTTGACTCAAAGCGGTTGCATTTGCAATTCTGTACCAAAATATGAGAAAAAGGGCGTTGAAATGCATATAAATCTTGCAAGAACAATGAAAAACATTCTTGCCCACGCCCAAAACTTAGTTTACACCTTACTATCACTAATGCCCTCTGTCTACCAACAGGAAAATCTTGAAGCTATGTTGGGATTGTTCTTAACAGCACAAGGTTATCCTTTACCTGAACATAGTAAAAGTAAGTCGAATAGCGCCTTAAGCCGATTTCTCAATATTTACAATTGGTCAACATTGAATGTAATTCGTACTATCCGTAACCGTGTTATTCAGGAGATTTTGTCTGATTGTCCCAAGGGGCGTCAACCATTTCTACAAGTGATTATTGACTTGACAACTTTGGAGAAATGCGGAAAATTTAAGGGCTTGTCAAATTTAATCCACGTCTACCACGGAAAACGCGGCTTGCATTTGGTTGTCGCGTATCTAGTTGTTGGTCGCTGGCGCGTTCCTTGGAGTTTCCGTGTCTGGAGAGGAAAAGGGACTCCTTCACCCGCACAGTTGGGATTGAAGTTGGTCAAATGTTTGCCTAAACAACTCACCAAGCATTTCCCAGTCATGGTTCTCGTAGATACAGCTTTTGGCAGCATCGAGTTTCTACATGGTGTCCGCAAGCTCAAGTACCACGTGATTGCTGGTATCGCTTGCACCCGTAAATTAACAGATGGACGCTGTGTTTCTCAACTACATAAACGTGGACAACAACTCCACCTTCACGGCTTGAAATTCCCTGTCTCTGTATCTTGGTACTACTTTAAACGTCATGATGGCAAGTATGAAAAACGATTTGTGATCTCTACCAAAGCTCTCAAAGCTAGCACCATTTCTTGGTGGGGTAAACGTCGATGGCAGATTGAGGGTTGGTTTAAAACTGCAAAACACCGCTTTGGGTTGCATCGTTTTGGGCAAGGGACTCTTTTAGGTGTTTATCGTTGGTTGGTATTGTCTCTTATTTCTTATGTTTTAGCCCATTGGGCTTATTTATCCACAGATCTCGCCTCAAATATGCCTGATTGGGGACAAGCCGCTGAAATTGCATTCCAAACTCTCTTTCCACATTTAGTAGTGTTGCTTCTTTTACATCATATTGAGCGCCTGAGAGAACTAGCACTTAGTCAAGGAATTAACATTCAAATCTCCAGGTGCAAGATCTGAGATAGCCGATCGCACTTGCGTATGAGAACGAAGAGTGCGATCGCCTTCAAAAAACTCATACTGTACGCTTTATATAGTGACTTGATAGGAGCGATACGGCGCAAGCTGTTATGCGATCGCGCTCTGGTCTCTCCAGCTACAACCGCTTCAGTAAGAAATCCTCTACTTTTTATCAGCTAAAAAATTAATTTTTTTGACCAAAGAATCGTGCCATTCCCTGCCTTCCTTTGAAGAATAAGGCTTGTATCCGCCGCTTTCCCAGCTGGAGTAAACGGGAATAGGTGTTTGTTCTAGTTCTAAAAGTTTAGCTGCAGCAAATAACTCATCTGCATCTGGTGATGAGTAAGGCGATGTATAGTCATCAGCTTCTTGAGAGTTCCGAACGGCGTATTTTTCTAGAAAATCTAAAATTTCCTTTGACAGTTCTTTCATTTTATTCCCCACCCATGACCATAACTGGTTCAATCCAAATAACCTTTCTCTGCTTCCTACCTTCTCCTAATGGTTTTTGAATTGTTAATTGTTTTATAAATTTTATAATAATTGATACAATTAAATAGGTTCGTGCCTTTCAAGATACGCTTTAATTTTCTGCTTGAGTTCGGACTCCAGCACCTCCATTTCTCCATCAATGTCGGCATACAAACCGTGTTGATTGAGTATAGCGATCGCAGCTTGCACGGCTGCATTTACAACTGCATCCCGTTCTCCTTCTAGCAAGGTGAGGTCAGCCTGCCGTTCCTTGTCATCACCCCATTCTTCTAAAAGCTTTAAGGCACGAGATTGGGCAGATTCAGGCTCGGGTATATCCGGCATGACTGCAATTGTTAAATAACCACCTTTACTGGCAAACTGCCAGCGGCTGTTATAATTATTAAAATTCTTTCTTGCGCCGCGTTCTGTTTTCCATCGCTTGCACCAAGTTAAATTTTTATCAGTCCAAGCATACTCCGTATTATTCTCGAAAGTATACAGCCAACCTAAAGGCTCTCCCTGACTGTCATAGCAGCGGTATCCGTAATACATTGTTAACCTCCACCCATAACTATAACTGGTTCAATCCAAATCACCTTCCTCTCCTTCCTACCTTCGCCATGAGGTTGATTGCGTACAAAACCTTTACGCAAATGCGGGCTTTTGGTGCCACCTTTACTACTATCACCTTCTTGAGTTCTTTCTCGTTTGATTCGATAAGTCCGTCCAACCCAAAGAGGTTCGTAGAAGTCTTTGGCTGCATCTTTCCCAAAACCTTTATTAACTGTAATTTTTTGCTGTTGTTCTTCTGAATCAACCAGTTCGGGACGGCATTCCATCACCAAAATCAATCGCAAGAAAATCGATTGTAAATATTCATTAAAATCTTTGACTAATTGCGGATCTATATCTTGAACGTCAGCATAGGTAAACTTTCCTGAATTGTCGCTCACTAAAAAGCGACGGCAGAAAAAACTCGCTCCATCAGTTGCCGTCCAGTAAAGAAATTTTTCAGATGGATCGTAATGCCAAAAAATGGCATTAATACTCCGCTTTTCTGGAGAAAGGATTACACCTTTGGGCAACATAAAAAATCCTGTTTTGATTGCCCAATTCAAGTTATCAATTTCAACAGATATTTCTGATTGCATGAGTGCGCTCAGCAGTTCATTGCTCGCCCAATATGCCGGACACTGTGCTTCTCCTACTTTGTAAAGAGTGTAAGCAGTAATATTGATGGTTTCTTTGGGGTTAGATATTAATTTTTGGCGCAGTTTTTGTTCGCTAATTGAAAAGAAAATTTCAGCCACATAACCGCACATTTTCTCATAACTTTCGTAACCTTCCACGTACCTGACGGGACGGCGCACGATTTGTTTGTACCAACCTGATGGTTTCTTAGCCATGCTTTTTTATAAAAGGTTCTTAAATTGTTAATTGCTCTGTATAATTTTAAGTGATCGTTATGCAATTAAATGGGTTCGTGCCTTTCAAGATAAGCTTTGATTTTCTGCTTAAGTTCGGACTCCAGAACGTCCATCTCACCGTCAATATCGCTATACCAACCGAGAGAATTCAATGTGGCGATCGCACTCCGTACAGATTCATTTACAGCTGCATCCCTTTTACCTTGTGGTGATGCTAGGTAAGCCTGCCGTTCTGCCTCCCTTTGTCGCTGTTTGTCCTCAGCTTTTTGTATAATGCTTTGCGCTTCTTCCACGGAACAAAGTCTGGGAGGACTTAACCTCTCATCCCCTACCTCTTTGCCTTTGGGGGTATACCGCTTGCCATTTTTTAGGGTTACGTAACCTGTCGGTGATACTTTGGCTACTTCTTCAATCGCAGCTTTACTTCCCCTTCGGTCGTTATAATAAAAAACGCCAATTTTTTGACCGGGTTTTAATTCAAGCGTGTTCATTTATAACTGGTGTACCAAGGTTTATCAAGTGTTGGTTCAATTTTAGAGTAATCTGTCTCGTATTTTTCAAGAGCTTCCACAAGGTTCATAACTTCTGGTGTCGCATCTGAAATGCCTTCACTCAATAGCAGACGTTTGGCTTGATCTGCTATCGCTAAAAGCTTGTTATTCTGTTGCTCTAAATATTGTTCTCTAGTCATGTTGTCTTACCTTAGAAATTTGTTGAACCTTGATTGTTATAGTTCCTACAATGGTTGCTGGTTGAACAATAATGGTAGTTTTCTTAATTTCGATAACTTCTGCCCAACTCCCAGACAAATATTTGGGAACTCCGCGATAACCATCCCATTTTAACAAAACGGAGTCACCAACTTTAATATCGGAAATCTTCTCAGGGATAAATTCATTCATTCTACGAACTTAAAGATAATTGAACTTGTTCTATTTCCTGTAGCGTCTTTCCTACAGGATTGTAATCTGTAGGCAGATTGAAAAAATCCGAAGCCCAATAGCTCTGTTTCGTCTCTTGCTCGTATTTAGCAACTTCGTTGTAAGAGCCAATACAAACCTTCTCTTCCGTAAAATAAAGGCGCTTGTTCATAAATTAATTTTCAATTTTGCAATTGCATTAGGGGGTAATCCTTCTTTTAGCAAACTGAAATCTTCTAGGTAATTACCAGTGAAAATGCTTAGATCGTAATTTCTAGGGCGAGCTTTAATAAAGGATTTAACCCAGCTATTGTTTAATGGTATTCCAAAGTAAAGGAGACCTGTTTCCCTCCACGTTGGGTCTATAGCGCATCCATCGCTATCCATCAGCCAAGCATGATTGATGGGAAAGCTGACATCTAGAGCGATCGCATACCCTTCTACATAAGTTAAGTTCTTGTATTCCCTTTTGCGAATTAATTGGTGACAGTTGTAATAGCAGCGAGAAGGAGCACCCTTGATATCTTCAGGAGCAATTCCTGGTTCCATAAAAATCCCATATTTCAAGTAAAGCTCCTCATAGCAAGAGAATTTCCAGCCTGGTTCCTTCTTCTGGCTCCTCATTAAGGAAATACCCTTGAGAAAATCTTTAAGCTGTTCTTGTAATTGCATTCTTTAAATACCGTTGGATTAACTAGCGACTTCTTCATGAGTCGCAAAGATCGCATTACCTCTAATTGACTGCCCAGCTAGTGTAGACGCTTTCCCGTTAACTGGTAGATTCTTTTCTACTGCATCTTCATTGACCATAAGCAGCCCTCCTTCAATATCAATTTGCTCGAAATAACCACCAATGAATTCTTGAATCTGCTCCAAGCTTTCAAGGTTAATTTCTTTTTCCGTTCCCGATATATCAATAAATTTAGCCATATGTAAAACTCCTAAAGATCATTCTTATAATTATACTATTTTAAATACTTATCTCTAAGTTTTTCAGCTAATTGGAAATCTTTTTTATAAATAAGTTCAATTAAATTACCAGCACGCAAGAACCAGTACTTGGCAATAACGTCCATTTCATGATTTGTGGAGTCTAAAGTTCTCATTTCTTCGTCAGTTAGCTCATCATAATTCAAGTTAACCGCACCAGTCGCTTCTCTATAATTATTCATACACAGTTCGAGTTCGCTCTCAATCATCTGCTCGAAGTGAGTTGCGATCGCTCGTTGTTGTAAACTCATCTTGTCTTTGTTTTTAAAGATTTCCATTTGTCTTCTCTATTTTTTCTACACTTTCAAATTTATATCCCAAAAAGTTTTCATCATCTAAAACAGCGTCAATCGCGCTATCTCGGTTTGAAGCACAAACAAAAACTTCTTTATAAATTCTTAAATTACTCCCAAAGGTCCCTACTTCTTCATCAAATTGAATTGTTGAGACCACTACTTTAAAATTTTCTTTATTGTTCATAATTCTCCTTCAAATACTTCTTCTACAGATAATAAAGCATATATATATTTTGGGTTCAATCCTCGCATACTAAAGTTATTAGATTTTTCAACTTTAATTTTATCAAGTTTTTTTGCTTTATACAATTTGCTTTAAAATGTACTGACAATATGAGGAGCTAAGCCTGTTTCTTCTATAATTTCACGGAGATGAGCTTTTCCTCCTAATTTCTAAAAGGTGTTCAGCACCTTCTGCCGATCCAGATGTTTGTTTTATGGATTTTAGCACTTCATCAAATGTATCTATATAAAACCTTTTCTCGAATTGTTTGCTACAATATTCAATTGAGAATTAGTTCATCTTCATTAAGATATCTAATGCTAAATTGAGAAATTGTAGCTTTTCTAAAAGTTCCATTTATAAATAAAATTTTTCTTCAGAATCATATCCTTCTGCAAAAGTCTTGTATATTTTAAACCGTAAGATTAGGGGAATATCTCCCCAATTTTTGACTCCTGCAACAGCTATCAAATCTTCTCGGTCATCCTTGTTGGGAACTGAGTGCTTGCGATGATTGGCTCTAGCTTCAGCACCAAAGAGAAAAGCTTGGTTTAAAAGATCTGACTTGTTCATATATTTCACATAAATTCAACTAGGGAACACGTTTCCAAAAAATAACATAAGCTGCCGTGCAAGTTAAACAGGCAACAGGCTAGATCCTATCGCGATGGCAAAAACTTTCATATCCTGCCCATCATTGCCCGAACTCCACTACGTTCCGTTCCGGCAGTCCATTGACTGGCTTCGTTGGGTGGACCATAACATATCTTGCCTTCTCAATGGATACA
>NZ_JBFPMW010000023.1:120-74701 GCF_045999855.1 Tolypothrix campylonemoides VB511288_2 | reverse complement strand
ACTTCTTCGAGGGCTTCATCGGATAATTCGCCTTCAGTCTTGGGTGCGGGGAGTTCTGTGTTGAACTCGGTGTTGGTGTCGAGAGCTTGAGAGATAGCTTGATTGAGTTCGTCTTGCATTTTCCTGTTTCCTATTTTCTAATTTGTTTCTGTCAATTTATCTTTGATACTTATCAGAATAGCGATATGTAAATAAAAGCGTCAATTTGATTTTTTTAGGAAGACAAACAAAAAAAATAAGAGTAAATAATAACAGGAAAACTTTTAGACTATAAAAATTGCAGTCTTTTCTAAAAAAATTGAATTGTAATTCTTGTTTTAATTTTCTAAACTAAATATCGAAAGAGAATCAGTCAAGTATTTTGGCAATCAGATAGGGTAAACATAAATGGAAGTTTCACAACAAGATTTACGAAAAATAGTAGAACAAGCTAGTAATATTGAAGAAAGATTGAGCAATTGCTTTGTTCCAAATGAAGCTGAAGACAACAATAAGCTGGCTATGTCTCGCTTGAAAACTTGGTGTCAGCTTGTTACACAAGGGAATTCAGAAAAGTTAGCCAAACGCCTTGTATGGGACAATCTAGATGTTAGTACAATGGTTAGGGTTCTCGGTGCTGTCCGCCTTGCTGATGGGCAACAACTCCCCTCATGGACAGACACTTTGCGGGAAGCTTTGCAAACTGATTGGGAAACAGCTTATGCAAGCGTCTATCATTGTTTGGAAGCTGAAAAGCCAATTCCCTTTGAAGAAGTTTATCTACCCTTTGTTCATGTAGCGCGGCAAAAACTTATTGCACGAGCTAATGCTAATTTGCACCTGCTGTCCGAAGCAGTTCACTTATATTTGGAATGTCAGCTACTATTAAAATTAGCGTCTCTTTGCGCTCAATCTCTAGAATTTGAGTTTTCACAATTTAAAGCAGTGAAGCAGTCTGCGTCCATATCTTTACCAGAACAACAGGCTAGCCATTCTAACGTACAGTACCAAAATTTTGTTAAAGACTTGAAAGCGGGAGGGTTATTATCTTTTTTCCAGAAGTACAGTGTTCTAGCGCGATTGGTGGCAACAGCAGTGGATTTCTGGGTAGAGGAAAAAGCGGAATTCCTTCAGCGTTTGGCATCAGATTTACCCAGCATCCAGCAAAACTTCCAAGAAAGTACAGGTCAAGTCGTTAAAATCCAAGGAAATTTCTCTGACTCTCACAATCAAGGACGCTCCGTCATAGCGCTGACCTTTGCATCCGGCTTAAAACTCATATACAAACCTAGAGGCTTAGCCTTGGAAAGTGCTTATTTTCAGTTACTGACTTGGTGCAATCAGCATTTTGTAGAGATGCATACAAAGTCTTTGCACCCGTTCAAAATACTAAAACTTATCAACAGCACCACCCACGGATGGATGGAGTATGTAGAGCATTTACCTTGTGAAGATGAAACTGCTGTAGAGCGATACTACCAACGTGCTGGGATGGTTTTGTGCCTGCTCTACCTGCTGCAAGGGAACGACTGCCATGAGGAAAATCTAATCGCTAGTGGGGAACATCCGGTGCTAGTTGATCTAGAAACACTTGTACATCCTCGTGCTCGTGAGGTTAACCCTACAGAGGAAGTAGAAGCGCAATCTTTAGTAAATCAGCAATTTTTTCAAGATTCGGTGCTGCGGACTGGACTGTTACCAAGATGGGAATTGGGCGCAGATGGAGGAACTGCTCACGATATTAGTGGTTTGGGGGGTGGAAATGGCGGGGAAATTCCTATTCGCATACAAAAGTGGCAGAACATTAACACTGACAATATGACATTGGAATACGAGTCTGGTTTCATGTCACCCTCTGCTAATATACCTCTCCTTAATGGGCTCGTTGTGTCATCCCACGATTACGTCAATGAAATCGCAGATGGTTTTCGGCAGATGTATCAGTTCCTGGTACACAGGCAAGAAGAACTTTTAGCAGCTGACAGTCCATTAGCCGCCCTAGCCCGTCAGAAAGTTCGATTTTTGTTTCGCAATACCCAAGTATACGGTCATATTCTAGAAAAAACTCTTAATCCGAAGTTTTTACAACATGGTGTAGATCGCAGTATTCAACTAGATGTCTTAAGTCGGGCATTTTTGGCAGCCGATGAAAAACCCCCAATTTGGTCAATTCTTGGGGTTGAGATCCGAGCAATGGAACAAATGGATATTCCTTATTTCATTGCTAACTCCAGTAGTGATGCTCTGGCACTTAATTCAGATCTAATTGTTAAGGGATATTTTAGAGAACCTAGCTATAACCGAATGATTTCTTGTCTGCAACAGCTTAATGACACAGATTTAGCTCAACAAATCTCAATCATTCGGGGTTCTTTTTACTCGCGGGTTGCTCAAGGAATGACCAGTACTCTATCCACCGAGCGTGCTAGTGCTAATCTAAATTTGGATGCACTTGCTCCCATAACATCAACACAACTGGTGCAGGAAGCGGTAGAGATTGCAAAGGACCTGCAACAACGAGCAATCTACGCCTCCAATGGTAGCGCTACTTGGATTGGGATGGCATATCTCCCCAAGGCAGGACGGATGCAACTTCAGCCTTTAAGTGATGGTTTATATGATGGTGTTTGTGGAGTTTCTTTATTTTTAGCAGCGCTGGCAAAAGTAACTGGTGATGCAAGATTTCGCGATGTAGCATTGAGCGCCTTACAAAACATAAGAAAGCCCTTGCAGGACATACGAGACCCAAACATTCAGCATAAAATTGCCAAGCAAAGTGGTATCGGTGGCGGCATTGGATTGGGGTCTATAGTGTATACTTTGGTACGAGTCAGTCAGTTTCTAGATGAACCGGATCTGTTGGACACTGCCAATTGTGCCGCTTCGTTCATCACTCAGGAAAGCATTGCCAGCGATCGCTCATTTGACACAATAGCAGGAGCGGCTGGAGCAATACTGGGATTACTGACTCTGTACCAAACAAAGGCAAACCCAACTGTTCTCGATCGCGCACAAGCTTTGGGTTATCATTTACTCAACAACCGGACTAAGAGTGAGACTGGATTTAGAGCTTGGGCTACCCTAGAAGGCAAGTTAGCAACGGGATTTTCCCACGGTGCAGCTGGTATTGCCTACGCTTTATTACGATTGTATAAAACCACACAAGACCCAGTTTTTCTAGAAGCAGCAGAGGAAGCGATCGCCTACGAACGCAGTATCTTTTCACCCACTCAAGGAAACTGGCCAGATGTAAGAAATTTCTCCTTAAATAAGAGCAAGCCATCTTTTATGACGACTTGGTGTCACGGTGCTCCTGGTATTGGTTTAGCCCGTTTGGGGAGTCTGGAGATTCTGGATACAGCAGAAATTCGGCAAGAAATTGCAGTTGCTATAAATACAACACAGCAGTTTGGTTTACACAATATTGACCATCTCTGTTGCGGTAATTTCGGCAGAATGGAAGTTTTATTGGTGGGAGCGTGCAAGCTGTCGCGTTCGGATCTTTGGGATACCGTTCAAAAACAAGCAGCTTGGGTTGTTGCAAGAGCAAAGCAAGCTGGTAGTTTTTCTCTGTTTCCCGAACTTTCTGGAGATGTTTATAACCCTGGTTTCTTTCAAGGTAGTGCTGGAATCGGTTATGAACTCTTGAGGCTAGCATATCCGGAATCGCTTCCTTCCGTATTGTTGTGGGAGTAGATAGCTGTCGTTTTGTCCTTGCTACTCTCACAGAAGCCGTCCTTGCGGCTTCTACTTGTACTCATAGTTTTATCTACTCAATAGTGGTTGCCTTTTAACACTAAAGTGCAACTACAAACCAAAAAGCTATAAATCGAAAGATTTGCAAGTCCGATCGAAACGTTGTGCATTGCGATAAGCCGGAGGCTTAACGGAGTACAGCCGTATCGCAGGTTACTTTCTCTATACTGCTACTATGAATTACTGGCTTAAAACTCAATCTCATCCCATCCGCTGTTTGCTTTACTTGGAATGGGGGTTCCTTGCGATAGCAAGCATGGCTAGCTTTCTCGAACTTGTATTAGCACCACAAATATGGCAGCACAAAGTCTCAGATCTGCTCGTGCTGGCTGTATTTGCATTACTTGGCGTTACCTCATACATAGATAAATTTGCTACTAAAACTATCTATGTATGCATGCACTTTAGTCTAGTTTTGATATGGCTACCTTTTAGCGGAGCGTTGTGGCTGTTATCAATTCTGTTACTAATCCTCATGATTCGCTGTTTCTTTATGTTGCCATTGCAAGGGCGTTGGATAATAGCGGGGTTAGCTTTTGGAATTGTGTTGCTTGCACGAATGCAACAACTTTACAGCACTCACAAACTCCTTGCGTTCAGCCAGTTATCGCAACAATGGATGAGCCAGTGGAGCGATGTTTTTTGGTTTGGAATTGTGTTGTTATTACTTACGCAATTAATGCAGCAGGTGCTAATAACGCAACAGATTCAACAGCAACTAGCACGAGAGCAACAAAGGTGGCGACAATATATCCAACAACAGCAAAAACTCATTGCACTCCAAGCACGACACCACGTTGCTTGCGAAAGCTATGATGCTTTGGGTCACGCGTTAGCAGCCATCAACATTCAGATACAAAGCGCTCTGAAATTCTGGTCTATCGATCCGAATCAAGCACAAGAGTTTTTAACACAAGCGCAACGGGTGGGAGTCACCACTATGCAGGAAATTCGCAATTCTCTCCGTGCGCTACGCATCCACACTATACCACCACAGATACAACTCCCATTGGAACAGAAACACGATGTGACAGTTTCTTTCTCTCCTCAAGATTACCTAGCAATGAATTACAACAAACGCATCTAACTACAGGGGATATGGATCGTTTGCATCTGAAAAGAGCGTAGAAAGGTTGCAATACGCTGTAAGCTACAGTTTTTTATGACTTTAATTTTAAGTAATTATACTTCTTGACTCGACTTTAGTCAGAGGAAATTTGTCTATTGCGTCCATCTAGAATTCAAGACGTTTTTCAGATGTTTGATTTGGCTTGAATCTCTACGATTGATATAGTTCCTTATCTCAGTTTACTACAGGAGTTTTATTTAATTTTTTAAATACAAATAGGGTAAGCTTTGCTATCACATAGTGCTTGAGATAATGTTTACTCTAAAGTAATTAAGATGAAGAAAAAACAGCAATAAAATTTTATCTAATCAAGAATTGTCATTGACTTTAATATTGGTAGTTAATTATTATGTGGACAAAAATTAAAAAAGCGATATTATACCATTCCAAGCTTACTACCAAATTTACTCTACTTCTTTCAATCGTTTTTATTGGTGCTATCTTAATCAGTAGTTTTGCTTTATCTAAAGCACTTGAGCAAAGATCGGAAGATGAAATAAATTACAGAGGGCAAGTTATCATGCAAATGATAAATTCATTAAGAGAGTATACAACCATCAATATAACAACTCTATTAACCTCTAATCCAGATAATCAACAAAATTTTATCCCAGAAATAGTACCGAGTTTTGCAGTTAGAGAGGTATTTGAAAATTTACGTAAAAATAAAGAATATAGAGATTATTATTACAAAGATGCTACTCTTAATCCCACTAATCTACGAGATAAAGCGGATGATTTTGAAACAAATCTTATAAATAAGTTTCGCGATCGACCAAATTTGCAAATCTTATCAGGATTTCGAGATTTGTATGGAGAAAAAGTGTTTTATAGTGCTCGTCCTTTTACTATAAAAAAATCCAGTTGTCTTCAATGCCATAGTACTCCGGAAATTGCACCTAAAAATCATTTAAAAACTTATGGGACAGAGAATGGTTTTGGCTGGAAGCTCAATGAAATTGTTGCATCTCAAGTTGTTTATTTTCCCGTAAGTGAGGTTTATAACAGAGCTTCTCAGGCTTTTTCTTTATTTATTGCAATTTTTATTGGTGTCTTTACCCTGGTTCTTCTTACAATTAATCTTTTACTAAAGCGAAATGTCATCGATCCTCTCAAACCAATGGCGCAACTGGCTCAGAAAATTAGCACAAATACATTTGTTTACAGTCAAGCTGAAGAATTTGAATTCAAAAATTTAGTTGCGATCGCTAAGCGCACTGATGAGTTAGGTCATCTAGGGCGTATCTTCCTGAGAATGGTTTGTGAAGTCTACGATCGCGAGCAACGCATGAAACAACAAATGCGCGAACTTAGTATTAGAATTAACGAAACTAAGAAGGCTCGTGAAGTGTCTGAAATTGTAGAAGCTGACTACTTCCAGAATTTAAGCGCACAAGCAAAAGCTATTAGAAATAACTGGGCAAATTCTGATGAATAGAAGAATCAACGCTCCAAGGAAAAACTAATATTCTTCCTTTCTTTTCAGAAACTATTAAATATTTGGAAATACATCATGTCTAAAATTGTGTCAATCCATTCATTCCGTGGTGGAACAGGCAAATCAAACGTAACTGCTAACCTAGCAACTATTATGGCTCGTTCCGGTAAACGGATTGGTATTGTGGATACTGATATTCAGTCGCCTGGAATCCACGTGCTTTTCGGTCTGAATGAGGAAAAGATAGGCTACACTCTAAATGATTATCTGTGGGGGCGCTGTGCTATTGAAAATGCTGCCTACGATGTTACGCAAATTCTTAATCTAAGTCACAAAGGTGCTGCGATCGGGGGTAGTATTCATCTGATTCCCTCTAGCATTAAAACTGGGGAAATATCTCGAATACTGCGTGAAGGATACGACGCACGCCTGCTTAATGACAGCTTCCGCAATCTCAGTCGCCGCTTGAAACTAGATTACCTGTTTATTGATACTCACCCTGGTATTAACGAAGAAACCCTGCTTTCTATTATCATTTCTCATGTCTTAGTTATCATCCTGCGTCCAGACCACCAAGACTACCAGGGTACTGCTGTCACTGTAGATGTTGCTCGCAAGTTAGAGGTGCCTAAAATGCTGTTAGTAGTGAATAAGGCACTGCCATCTCTCAACTTTCAAGCGATAGCACAACAAATGCAAAAAAGTTACAACACAACTGTAGCTAGCATCTTACCAGTTTCTGAAGAAATGTTTCAATTAGGCAGTCGTGATGTTTTTTGCTTGCGCTATCCCAACCATCCTTGGACTCAAGGTGTAAGTGCGATCGCAAAGCAAATTCTCTTTGAGGATAATAAGAGTTCGATGAACTTCAAAACTCCACTCAGTTGGTTCAACGGACGAAGATAAGACTGCGGTTTTATTCTGTTAATTGCAAACTGTCAGGGCGAGGGGACTTACAAAGAAAGGCAAAGGGAAGGAGGCAGAATACCTCCTTCCCTCTGAAATAAAAATGCGCGTTGTGGGAGTAGCGCCCACTAAAAAAAGATGTTTTTCCGAGATGCGTAGGACAAGAAAAAACAGCGTCCTTGTTTCAATCCCCTGTCTTTACCCCTACGGTGGTGTACAGATCTCTACAAAAGAGATGAAACATCGTGAAAAGGGAGAATTGGAATGAAGTTCCCCCCTTTTTTAAGGGGGGTTAGGGGGGATCGAAACCGCAATGAATGCACTATATAAGACTTGTGTACACCACCTTAGGTCTTTAGGCAGGGGTTCTTCTACCCTCTGCCCTCGTACTTCAGGCCTCTGAAAATACTTCCTTCCGCTTCCACAACTGACAGATCGACTTCCCAAGTGCAAAAATAAATAAGTTTGTTTGTAGTATAATATACAAACTCTACCTTCACCAGAAAGCAGAGCAAGGTTTTTCAATACAATCACAGCATTTGCCGCGCCATAAGCTGGGAAAACAGCCCCTGTTGATGTGCCAGTTCCTCGAAACTACCGTGTTGCACAACTCTACCGCTCTGGAGTACATAAATCCGGTTAGCGTTACGGATCGTGCTGAATCGGTGAGCGATCGCAATTCGAGTCACTTGCAGCCGCTCTAAACTTTGACTGACAATAGCTTGCGTTCTGTTATCTAAAGCACTAGTCGCTTCGTCAAATAGCAAAATCCGGGGTTTCAACACCAGTGCGCGAGCAATTAACAGCCGTTGTCTTTGCCCTCCAGAGAGGTTAGAACCTCCTTCACTGACTACAGTATGCATACCCATTGGCATAGCTTCGATATCATCCGCCAAACCAGAGGCTCGGGCTGCTTCCCACGCTTCATCCATCGTCACTAGCGCACCACTAGCAATATTCTCAAAGATAGAACCTGACATCATTCGGCTATTTTGTATGACCACACCTAACTGTCGGCGTACTGCATTGACATCCAACCCAGCCAAATCTTGTCCGTCGTAGTAAATGGTTCCTGATTCTGGAAAGTCAAATCCCAGCAGTAACCGGAACAAAGTAGATTTACCGCTTCCAGAAGGTCCCACAATCGCAATATACTCTCCTGGCTCAGCTCGAATACTCACATCATCTAATGTGAGGGGTCCATCATTTCCATAGCGGAAAACCACATGGTCTACAACCACTCTACCTGATAATCTACCAGGATCGGTTTTGCTAGAATTTAATTCCGGTGTCGCTGAAAGAATTGGCTGTGCTCGATTCCACAAAGGTAAGACTTCTAAAACATCCACAACCGTACTGCTGAGACTGGTTGCTCCACTAATAAAAGTGGCATAAGCAGAGTTAAATGCCAAAAAAGTACCAGTAGACAAGGCTCCTGCATTCAGTTGTTGTCCGGATGTTGTATTTAATGTCTGGACAGCAAACCAAAAAAGGATGGCATTTGTTAAAGGTGGTAGCACCTTATTGGTGACGGTAAGAAAGTCTTCTATCCCCTGCGTACTTAGCATGAGTTTTAGCTGTTGGCTGTACTGCTTACCCCAGTAGGCAAAAGCCCGTGCTTCAGCCCCAGCGACTCGGAGTTTAGCAACTCCATCGATCAACTGCACCATGACACCAGATATCTCCCCTTCTATCTCTAGCAGGGGGCGAACCTTATGAAGGGTGAGAATGCCAGAAACGACAGTGACCCCAATATTTACAAGAGCTACAACGCAGGCTATCAAAGCTAATGAAACGTTATAGTAAAACAGCAGCCCCAAATTGAGCAATGAAAAAAGACTGGAGAAAATAGTTTTTAAAACAGTACTACTTAGTTTCTCTCGGATTTGAGTGACAGCATTGACCCGAGAGTTCAAATCACCAATAGAGTATTGACGAAAAAAGGAAGCCCTCAGATTCAACAGTCGATCCCATACGGCTGCTTGGGTAGAGGCATCTGCAAAAGTTTCTAACCTAATAATGGCAAACCCTTGAGTGAGTTGAAAAATACTTTCTCCAAAGGCAGCAGCTAGCAAACCCAAAGCGATTTGTATCAACACTTCTCGCTTAGCATCTGGGATTGCATTGTCAATCAGAATGGCAGTAGCTGTTGGGGTCAGCATTCCCAGCAAGGTCGTTGCAATACCAGTACACAAAATAACAATCAATTCCCTTGAGTGACCTTGCAATGCAAACTTAAGTAAATCCCAAGTTTTGAGTTTTTTCTCAGGGAGAGGGCGGTAAAATACGTAGGCATTGGGAACTAGCTTGGAAGTAGTACGGGCATTTACAGGGGTACGGGTCTGCGCTACTGGATCGAAAATCTCGTAGCGATTGTCAGATAAGGGTAACAAGGCAACTGGGTGATTGTCTTCTATGGTGTAGGTTAGCATTGGTCCCGAGTCCTTCTTCCACCACCGATCGGTTAATGCAATCCGACGCATCCTGATTTGCGAGGCTCGGGCGATCGCTTCTAAGGGGTCTTGAATTCTTGTAATATTTTCCGACTTAGCAGGGGGGCGAATCGTAACTCCCAAAGCCCGTCCCACGGCACCAGCGGCGATGAGTAGAGCTTCGTCCGGATCGCTCGTTGGTGTGACCGCTGGGTAAAAGACGGTTTTTCTCTGTTGCAGTACGGATGAAAGTTCTCCTAATGTCTCTTTCATCACCTGATAATTGAGACGTTCTCTTTCCTGGAATCTACGCAATTCTGCTGAAATTTCCTGCTGCTCCAACAGCTGAATGTAGTCGAGGAAATAAGTTGCTAGCAAAGTTAAACTGTCTGCTAAGGTATCTGCATCTTGAATTGCAGAGATATCCTCACTGGATAGCTCGACTTCATCTGTAGCCTGCAACCACATCTTTGAGTCTAAGGGCAATATTCCGGATAAAGGCAAAAGTGGCAGTTCCTCAAACCCCATCCAGTTGACACACCCTTGCTGGATTTGCACCCAAGTTACAGTGTCATGCTGAGGCTGGAAAATATCGCCACTCCCTAAAGAAAAGTAGTTTATGCCTTCAGGTTGCACTGGCATTGTGGGTGCAGTAACGTCGGATAGTAAAGAGCTGAATCGATGAATCCAATTCTCTACCAAAGCAATTGCTTGGCGATCGCCTTTAACAATCCATTTGCTAAAATCTTCTACTGGCACTCTAATGAGTTCTGTCTCCTCCATCGACACCGCGAGAATTTGGCACACCTCGTCTTGAGAACTTGGTGTAGTTGAGAACATTGCCTCCGACGCTTCTACGTTGAATAAATAACGACGAGAACCTTCTGCAATACCGTGTTTGACTTTAATGCTAAAAAGTGCTAAAGAACCAGATTTTACAACCCAAACTGTCTCGCGATCGTCTAGCAGGATTGGTTCATTACCTTTAATAATATATTGCTGCTGCGCTATTCCAAACTTAATTTGCTCGACCATGAATCGCTTTGCTCCAATTCAAATTAAAAATTTCTTTTTTAACTTTTAAATACCAATTCACTTTCTCCCCAAACCCCCAGACTCAATCTAAAGTGCTTCCCCTTCACTGCGAATTAATTGCAAGTAGGCACCCTCGATATTCTTTAATTCTTCATGAGTTCCTCTTTGAACGACCTTTCCCCGCTCCAAGACAATAATTTCATCACAATCCCGGATGGTACTTAATCGATGCGCCACAATAATACAAGTACAACCTCGCTGGCGGAGTTTGCGGTCAATAATTTTTTCCGTCTCGGTATCAAGGGCGCTAGTAGCTTCATCCATCACTAAGATGGTGGGGTTATTTACTAAAGCTCGGGCTATTTCCAAACGCTGTCGCTGTCCTCCACTCAAGTTGCTAGCACCTTCTAGGAGATGGGTACTGTAACCTCTTGGCATTGAGAGCACAACATCATGAATCGCTGCGTCTTGACAAGCCCGCATAATGTAATTGTCAGGTACAGTGGTATCCCATAGAGTTAAATTGTCCCTAACACTGCCTGCAAACAGAAAAATATCCTGCTCCACCAAAGCAATCGAATTTGCAAGTACTTGGCGAGGAATTTGCCCTCTGAGTTTACCATCGAAGCAAATGTCACCTTCCCAAGGTTCATAGAGCCCACATACTAGTTTGGCAATTGTAGACTTGCCAGAACCGCTTCCCCCCACCAAAGCAACTCGCTGTCCCGGTTTGAGCGAAAGATTAAAGTTTTCAATCAAGGGAGGAGCAACACGGTTATACCCAAAAGTAATATTCTTTAACTCGACATATCCCTGTAATTTGGCATGAGATAGAGAAGGTGGAAGAGAAAGTAAACCATCATTTTCTCCCTGCTCCCTTGCTTTCTTACCCCCTTTCCTCTTATCCTTTTCCCCTTGTTCCAATTGCGAATCTATAGGGTTGCGTAAAACATCATCTAAACGATTCAAATCGCCTTCTACTTCTTGGAGGTTACTTCCAAGAGTCACAAGCTCGTTAACAGGTTGTAAAAATGCTTGCATTAAACTCTGAAAAGCCACTAGCATTCCAATGCTTAAATATCCATCTATCACCCGGAAACCGCCCACAACCAAAAGCAGCATGGAGGAAAGTGTGGAAAGAAAAGACGGTAGCACTCCTAAAGTTTGGTTTGTTACATCCATTTCCTGCTTGGCATTAATTGACTTAGCATAATAGCCAGCCCATCGGGAAAAGAAATCTGACTCCAAACCGGATGCTTTTAGTGTTTCCATACTCTGAAGACCAGAAATCGAAACTCCAGCTACTTTTCCTTCATCCTGTTGCAATCTCATATTTGCATCTACGCGCCATCTCCTCACCCATTGCAATGCAAGAAGATTGACAGCGACAAAGGCGATTCCAATCGAGGTTAAGACAGTGTCATACTGCAGCATGACAGCTGCGTAAAAAACAACTGTCACTGCTGCGATCGCTGTAGTCGCTAACTTACCTGAGAGAATGTCAGCTAACTTATCGTTCAGTTGGACGCGATTGCTAATTTCCCCAGCAAAGCGTTGGTCGTAAAAACTGACAGGTAGACGCAAAATATGCCATAGGAACTGACTGGACATCCCCACAGATAGCTTAATTTTCATGTGACGCAGGGATTGCAACTGTAGTAGAGTTAAAAATCCCATCAGCCCCGCTACAAGAACGATCCCCAAAATGAGCGGTCGCAACCAGTCGTTTCTACCCTCAATCAAAACATTGTCTATAAAAACCTGAGAGAATGTTGGTATTGCCAATCCGGGAATTACAAGCAGAAATCCTGCGAACACGGAGTAGGCTAGCGCCCCTCCAGACTTTTGCAGCCTTTGCCATAGAGCCAGGAGTGTATTGGGTTTGCGACCTCCTTTTTTAAACCCCGGACCGGGCTCGAGAACCAACACAACACCAGTATAGGCATCACTGAATTCTTGTAAAGAAACAGTACGCACTCCAGATGCGGGGTCGTTAAGATAAACTCGTTCCCTACCAAATCCTTCTACCACCAAATAATGGTTGAAGTTCCAAAATACAATATAGGGACATTCCAGTTCTTGCAAGGCTTCCAAATCTATTTTAAAACCTTTTGCCTTCAGACCATAACTTCTAGCAGCATTAAGAATATTAGAAGCTTTGCTTCCGTCTCGCGAGACTCCGCAGTCTTGACGAAGTCTTGAAAGTGCGACAATTCGACCATAATAACCTAAAATAATACCTAAGGCAGCAGCACCGCATTCCACTGCCTCCATTTGCAAAAGAGTCGGTGTACGACGCCGGATGCGCTTGCGCCAAAAAAATAAATTTCGTAGAAACATAGATTATTGGATACCGCTCCAGGATCTAAGGATGGGAAAGACAAAGGTGATGGGCGCTTGTTCCTCCACAGTCACTCGTACAGAGGTAGTAATTCCAGGAGACATTTTCATCTGCGGACCTTTAGAAGAAGACCACTTGTAGTGACTGAAGGTGGAAGTGTCTGGTTGAAGTTCGGCTATGACTTGGAGGTGAGGACCCTGAGTCATTAAACTTTCTACGATTTCGGGGTTGCCTATCATATTAGAGGCACCCTCTTTAGTAATAGGAAAAGAAGATACTTTCTTAACAGTGCCCACAATTCCGCCAAAGCGTTCTCGCTTAACTGTAGAGGGTGTAATTTGCAATGTCATACCCTTTTGAATCTTCTTGCCTTCGCTCACTGGAAAAAATGCAACGCTCGCTAGTTTAGCAGATGGCTCTTGCGCTTCTATTGACCCAATACGAGTTCCTTGACTGAGAATTTGTCCGGGAGTTATGGTAAGTTCCAAAATGCGTCCGGTATATTCGCTCTTTATATGGCTATTGTTATTTAATTGCAATTCTATTTGAGTAATATTCCGTTTTAATTCTTGAATTTGATTTTGTCGGGTAATTGCGGATTGAAAATTTTGCTCAGCCAGAATTTTTTCCTTACTATCTAGTTCTTTTAACTGGGTTTTAATATCAGCAATTTGGCTCCTATTTTCACGATAGGATTTTTCAGCTTGAACCTGATTGATATCCAATTGCTTTAACTGGTCTTCAAGATCGGCAATTTTTTTAATACCATCAAGGTAAGTTTGTTGCGCTTCTAAGAGCGTATCTTCTGAAATCGCCCCTTCGATCTTTAACTTTTTGCGCCGCTCGAGTCTGTCTTTGAGAGTAGGAGTCAAAGACTTAGATTCCAAAAGGCGTTGTTTGAGATTTTGTCGCTGTTGCTGAATTGCGCCTATGTCTTTATCCCTAATAATTGGAGTTAGGGACTGAGCTTCTACAAGGCGTTGTTGCAAGCTTTGGCGCTGCTGTTGCATTGCTATGATTTCCAGCTTGCTGCGTTGGGTTTGAAGCAAACTAGCATCCTGATTTTGAGCTTTGAGTTCTGCTAGCTTGGCATACTGCTGCAAAAGTTGTTTTTGCAGTTCTGATTGGGAGATTGTAGCTAGCACCTGTCCTTTCCTAACGAAATCCCCAACACGTACATTTATGCTTTGCAACTGACCGGAGCTTGATGCTTGAAACGTCACAACCTTGCTAGGATAAACAAGTACTCCCTGACCCGTAACGGTAATAGGGATACGACCCACGATACTCCAGCTTAGCCCTGCTGCAACCAGTGTGCCTAAAGCAGCCAACGGTAACCACTTCTTAGGGCTGACGACTTGCATCAGTTGATCTAGCTGTTCGGGAGAAGATGAATGTTCTAAAGCTTGTTGGCGAAACAAGTTATTTTTTGGAGTTACCATTATTTTTATTAGTTGTTAGTTGTGAGTTATTATTTGTTAATGATTAGTTGTTAATACGCAACTAAGCACTAACTATTCCCAAGAATTCTTTTTAACATCCAATCAAATCTGGCTCCAGCCAGTGCTACTTGAGCCAAAAAATCGGAACTCAGTTCATTTTCATATTTCAAGTTTTTATCTAAGGGCTGACCAGTGCTGTAAATAAGCCTGCCATAACCTAGCCGACTGACTATTGCCTGCTGTTTGTCTGCTAACAAAACTGCAAGCACTCGATAAAATCGCGCAGCAAAACTTACGTCATGCAACAATTTTGCTGCTAGTCTCCATCGAGGAATAGACAATACAAGAGAGTTTTCTAATGCTTTGACAGTAACAAAGGGTGGACGAGCTTCGACAAAGGGCGTTTCTCCTACTATCCCACCTCGAGATAATCTGCCGAACTCACGCTCTGGAGTTTCGCTGTTTTCTAAGCTTGAAAAAGCGCGAGCTAAGGGATTGCGCTCATCCTCAAAGACAGAAAGGGTCATTTTTCCATCTAATAGGATATGGAGTGCTTCAGCCGGTCTTCCTGCATGAATGAGGACAGATCCTGCAAAAATTCTGTTTACATTACCAGCGGCAATTAACCAATCGATATCACTATCATGCAATTGTGCAAAAATAAACAGGATTTCTCTAAGCTGGGGTTGAGCAAGAACAAGCGTGCTATGACCAAGTTGGTTGACTATCCTCTCCAATCTGTCTGCAAGCAGAATTGCACTTGCTCGGTAAAGATGGGCTGCAAAACTGACATCTTGTTGTAGTTTTGTCACTAATTCCTGTTGTGGAATCGATAGTATTAGGGACTTTTTTAGCGCTTTAACAGAAGTAGAGGGTTGATAAGCTTCTATAAAGGGCATTTCTCCCACTACCTCACCACTTGATATCAGCGCGATTTCACGCTCTGACATTTCGCCACCTTCTAAGGCGGCAAAAGCTCGACCTAATGGATTATCACTAGCTTGAGAGATGGAAACTGCCAAAGCACCATCTAACAGGATATGTAGTGCATTAACAGGCTGACCTTGACGGATAAGAACTCTACCGGGAGGAATTTCTTCTCTGATACCCGTCGCCAACATCCAGTCAATATCGCTATTACTAAGTTCTTTCAGTAGAACCTCTGTCATAATTTGACTCCCTTGAGTTTAAGAAGAGCGGGAGAATATCTTTGCTAATCACTTGCAGCCGTTTTTTAATAAAGGTAGGATGGGCAACGCTTGCCAATATGAAAACTAAGAGTTAGTGGGATATCGGCTTTGCGTTGTCCATACAGACTACACTCAATAGCGTTCTTGATAGCAGTGCAATATTGAACTTTAACAAGTGCAAGTGTTTGAACATGAGGAGCTTAGCACTTAATTCTCTACAGCTCTAGTCGTAGAAACATCATTTAGATCCAAGGCGATAAACTGAAAAGCAGAAGCAACTGCATTCATCGACTTGAGAACTAGTGTTGAACTGCGATCGGGGCCGGAATTGGTTAGGTGAGAAACAAACTTATGATTTTCCTCTGTACCTCCTGCTACAACCTCTAATTCTTGCTCTGTAAGCTCTACATCTGCACTGTCTTCAAAAACTTCATCTGACATAATGTTTCCTTTTTTTCAATTGTTATAGATTGATAAAATAGAGGCATTTATGAAAAGCTATTTTGGTTCAAAACGTATTGAACCCTGCCTAGAGTTTCTCTAACCTTTTCTGCCTCTTTTCTAGCTTGTTCGCCACTAGTAACACCACCAACAATATTATCTAAGTCACTATCATCTAATTCAAAAATTTGTTTGGAGTTACTGGAGAACTGATTCTGTTTTTGAAATTCATGATGGTTAGGCATAGTATTCCTCCTAATTGGAATTCATGAAAATGAAAACATTACTTTAGAATTGAGTAACTCGAAATTAATTTAGGAGTTTTCTCAATTCCTTTATGATTTCTATCCTAGAGGTTGAACTAAGAACAAACATCTGAAAAACGTCTTGATTCCTGCTTCAACAAAATAGATAAACCTTCTTTGACTAAAGTTGCTCCTACAAGTAAATCTGCTTATGACTTAAGTAGGAGGAAAAGTTCACAATATAACCAAGGCGCTTCCAAATCAAAAATTGGCTAAAATTTTTTGTGTGGGGAGAGGATCGCTGTGCGGGGCTTTTAGCCCGCCATTAGTATAGAACGGTTAAGGACACCCGTTCCACTTTCTGGAATTATTGATTTCCAGGAAATTATTAACACTCAGTATTATACGGGTTATACCGCAGAGGTGTACCAGAGAAGTTGCGTGCGGTGATACCGAATCCGTTTTTATCATCCCAATAAGCCCTAGTGATTAGAAATCACGGCTATACAAACGAAGTCCCTCCGGGTTCGCCAGTCCCCAGGGCGCGGGAAACCCGCCTGCTTTCCCTGGACTCACCGCCTGCGCGGACTCAATTATAAAAGGGGTATAAGACGCGGATTTAGTATGAGTCCAGTCTTATAGACGGGTTTCCCACACTCTAGCGCCCTTTCGATCGCGGGGTTGTGGGGATCTTCAAGGATGAGATATTGTTAGCTGAACCGTATTGAACCTTACTCAGTCAGAAACTGAAGATGAAGCAAAGATAAGTAAAATTTGCTACTAAAAAGTACTTTTACCAAAGGATGGCGATCGCATATCCGTTGCATCTTTTTCAACCCGTTTCTGTGCAACCTAGAAAAATGGCACAAGTGAGTTACAGGCAAAATAATTTAACAATCGGGAAAAATCGATTTCAAAGTTTTTGAGGTATGCTCTAACTTGGGTATAATCATTACTGGCAGACGGTATCAGCAGCGTAGAATTTCTTTTGTTTAGATATGAATCATAAATATGTCCAATTATAACACCATAATAGATACCATCATTCAACGAACAAAAGCATTTGAAGATAACCTTCCAGTAAAAAATAATGCTTGCCGCTCAAAATTCTTTTTTCACCCACAGCCTACTTCTAAAGTTTGCCTTTTCTTTCATGGATTTACAGCTGGTCCTTACCAGTTTGAACCAATAGGAAAAATCTTATTTGAAGCTGGTTATAATGTTTTAGTTCCCTTACAGCCCGGTCATGGAGTTGCAGGAAATTGGGATGGTCATAATCCGCCTCCTCTTCCTACGGAAGCAGAAGTTTATCAAGAATTTGCTCTTTATTGGTTAGAGGTAGCACAAACTTTAGGGGAGAAAATTATAGTAGGAGGACTCTCTACTGGGGGGAATATATCTGCTTGGTTATCCCTAGAACGTCCCCAAGCAATTAACAAAGCAATACTGTTTGCTCCTTATATTAGTGGGACTAATTCACTAGTAGATTTATTTATAGAAGTTGTACCAATTTATGTGGAATGGTTAAATAAGGATAATCCTGGAAATTTTGGATATCAAGGATTTCGCGTTCCGGCTTTACGGCTTTTTTTAGATCTGGGTGAAGAAACCCTCGAAAAGGTAAAAAACCAACCAATAGCACCAATTTTTGTGATTGTTGCGGAAAGCGATCGCGCAATTGAGCGTCGTGAATTAGAAGATTTGTTCAGAAATTCACTTCAACATCAACCAAAGTCCTGGTATTTCTCCTTTGATAAAATTTTTGATATTCCTCACACCATGATGACTAAATCTGAGGGTAATCAATACCAAGATTTACTCATTACTATAGCTAAATCTTATATTGAAAGCGATATTACTTGGTTTGAATTCATGGAAATTGGTCATCAGATACTGCAAGGAAAAACATTTGAAACTGCTGCGAAAACCCTAAATTTAACTCAACGAGTGTCTTCAGATTTGTCTGTTATGTTCGCTGTCATCAATAAGAAAATAATTATTGATAACGAATAGAATTCGTCGCTATACAAACAAAACCCACCTACGTGGGTTTCTCAAAATATTTGCAATTTCGCTACAATGTTTAGTAATTGTACTTTTCAATTTTTTGGTGGATGCCAACCAGCTAATACCCAGTAACTGCGAACTTCTATTGCATCGGGATCGTCACTCAGATGTAATACTGCAACTGTTGCCCGACCAGTTGGTGTTTTCCCAACAATACGCAAACCATCTTCACTCCAGTTAAAATGCTCGGACCATACTTGAGTGCGTGGGTTAAAAAGTTTGATAGTGTCTCCCGTTTCCGGATCGACCCCTGTAGTTTTATCACTTTTATAGCCATTGCATAGAGGACAAGCTAACCACAAATTTGATTCATCATTACTGCCTCCTTTGGAAATTGGGGTAAGATGTTCAATTTCCAAACGAGCCATAACTAGATGCTGAGGACTTAAGCAATAACCACAACGGTTACGGGCATCTTTCCGAACACGACGTTCTATTTCAATAGGAATGTAACTTCGAGTCATCGCCGTTAGTTGAGAGGAGGTTTTAATCCCCGTTCAACAGCGACTTTCAAAGCTTTTGCTTTACGCACCAATCCTCGTCGGTAGATCTGCATTAGTTCATCTAATTGGCTCACATCTAACTCATTAAGTTGACCTTCCCGGTTACGTGCCAAGAGATCGCTCAAAGACTCTTGCTGTTGAGGAACCATCTGTAGATCGCACAAAGCCAAAAGCTGTTCATTCGGCAATGACTCTACAGGTAAGTCAGTAATGGCGCGGTCAATGAATTCTACTAATACATCTTCAAGTCGTCGATGGGTAAGGGCAGCAAATTCTTTGACCTGTTGTGCTAGCATCTCAGGAAGTTCTATAGTGACGATTTCAACCATCTCTTACCAGCTTTGTCTTTTAACTTCCATTATAAACAAGAGTTACACGAGTATATAAAAGGTTTAAACTCGCAGCTACTCGAGTTGTTAAATACTAGCAGTGCTTGGGAATACTGAATGAGACGCAAGGGTTAACGATTAGCCAATGCTAGCTAATAACCTAATTTAGCAACTAGGAGAACATTGTGATACCAGTAACAGCAACATTTTTACTTGCAGATTGGATTGTCAAGGGATTGGCAGATGGAACTTTGGAACGAGTTGGAGGTGTGATTCGGTATGTTGCAACAAAACAAGTTGCTGCTTGGTTAAGAGATGTTCAACTAAATTCTTCTTCCTCTTCAAATAATCTCCTGAACTTAATATTGTCTGGAACAAACGCAGTTGGTTCGGTAGCTAATGCAGCTATTACAGGCACAGGACTTTCAAATGTCAATCAAAAACTAATTGGAGTAGAACAAGCAAGTTTAAGTAATCTTGTTATTTCAGGAGGAAACTTATTAGCAACAGCTGTTGGTGCGGCTGTGACAGGAAAAGAACTAGCTGATGTCAATCAGCGATTGGGTGGCATTGAAAATCAGTTAGGTGCTGTAGAGCACAGTCTACAACTTACTCAAGGGATTTTGCAAGTAACTACTGCTGCCAGTATGCTTAATCTTGGTATCTCGGTAATGGGTTTTGCTGTCATAGCACAGCGTCTTAAAGAATTAGAACAACGTCTACACCAAGCAGAAGAACTTTTAAACAAAATTAATCGTAAAATCGACATTGGCTATTATGCTAATTTTCGTGCTGCCCTAGATTTAGCTGTTAACGCTTTTACAATGAGCAAACCTGAAAATCGCAGAAGCAGCGCTTTACAAGCTATCAACCGCTTTTTAGAAGCAGAACACATTTACACTGGCTATACAGATACAGAACTAGAGCAAAAGAGCCAAATTGCTGACGAATATCTGCTAACGTTGTCTTTAGCCTATCTCGCTGAAGCACGTTGCTATTTGGAATTAGAAGAACATGAAACGGCGCTTCACCGCTTTCAGGAAGGGGCAAATGTTTTGCGATCGCGGATTCAAAAATACGTGGAACTTTTGTTAACCTCCAATCCATCTGCATATCTACTTCCTAAGTTTAAAGGTCAAATTGATTTGCGGAGATTGACTCGAATTTATCAATGGCTGGATCCAAACTTGGATGAAAATGATGTATTTGATATGCAACGTGAAAACCTGATTAAGCTAGTGCAAGACCCCAATCAATGGATAGATTCTTTACCAGCCGCAATTTTAACTCAAGTTGAAGTTAAAGGAGGTTGGTTCGGTCCCAATAAAGATGATTTGAAGCAAGAGGCTTACAAACGACTTCCTCAAATTTTGGAAGTCATAGAATCAATGGTTGAAACAAATCGCCGTTTTGAGGCATATCAATTAGAAGTACAAGCGATCGCAAAATTAGGAATAAGTTTTCATGAATGGCTTAAGTTAACTCCCACTACAGAAGAAAAACCAGACAGAGCAAATTTAATGTTTATCATTCCAAACCAACCAATAGAAGTGAAATTAGCTCGCTAAAGGAAAAATCCGCAGTCATGGAAATTTCACTATTTGCTTCAGATGTCAAGCAGTAGCAGCAATACCTGCGATCGCTATTTAATACTTGATAATGATTTTGATGGACTGCAAGATTTTCAAGAATGGTGGACACTGCCCACCATTCACTTCTACTACAATGTAGCTCCACTTTTTATACTGACTTTCCCTAACCCCACCTAAAATGTAAATGTCTTTTTAGTATTTTTAGGTGGGGACTGCGAGAAAGCATTACTGTTCAAAAACTGGTGTCATTAATTAATCTTGAACACAGACTCAACAGTGGACTTAATAGAATCCCGTGCATCTTTCAAAGTCTGGGCTATGGGATGCTTTGTTTGCAAAAAGACTCGCGCACAATTGCGTCCCGGCATTCCTGAAATGGAACCACCTGGATGAGTCCCCGCACCTGTCAGGAACAGATTTTCAATTGGTGTTTTGTAGTTCGCTATTTCTGGCAAAGGACGGAAAAATACCATTTGATCTAAGGTCATATCAATGTGGTAGTAATTCCCCTTATACGCACCCAATCTTTCTCCCAACTCTGCCGGACTTTCTACACGACGGGCTATTATTGCATCTTTCACATTCGGTGCGTACTCTGCTAATTTATCAACGACTCTATCTGCAACTTTATTCTTAAGTTCATCTGTCCAACCAGTACCTTTTAATCCCGTACCATTTGCATTGGCAATTTGATATGGGGCAAAAAACTCAATCCATACAGTGTGTTTTCCTGGTGGTGCCATTGATGGATCTAGCATTGTTGGCACTACTACGTACATGGATGGGTCGGAATCTGGAATTTCTCCCAAAGTACATTTACTATGAGCCTGCTCTACATGGGCGATAGAATCAGCAATTAATACAGAGCCAATGAGATATTCATCTCTATGTTGGTAGCGTTCAAAACGTGGAGCTTCGTTTAAAGCTAAATCTATCTTGAGGATCGTTTCGTTGTTATTGACAATGCGGCGTTCTAATCTTTCTCTAAGATTGGGATCGGCTGCGTCTACATCGCTTGTATCCATTAATTGTAAAAAGAGTCGCTTGGCATCAATATTAGAGATAACTCCATATTTAGCACGATACTCCGTACCGTTTTCAACTTGTACGCCGACTGCACGACCATCATCTATCAAAATCTTCTTAACTTGTCGATCCGTTAAGATTGTACCGCCCTTACTTGTTACTAAATTAACGAGAGCTTGTACTAATGCCCCAGTACCACCACGAGGTCTTGCCATACCGGGGTCGTGACGCATTGCCATCATAATTGCACCAATAGCAATGGTTTTCTGTGAGGGTGGCGCACCTAATTCAGCAGCGAGTCTTGCAAGGGGTGCTTTCAAAAATTCTGAATCAAACCACTCATTGAGAAGATCTTCTGCGCTGGTCATCATGTTGCGAATAAAATCCAGCGTTTTGTTAGGAGAACCTATCACTGAAAATAAATCTTTTATCTTTGCAATATCGTAATTGCCTAGTATATCTAATACTGATTTTGGTGGTGCGTTAAACATGGGAATCATTGCACCAAGTGCTCGCTGCCAATAATTTGTAAATTCTGCGTATTTTTTGGCATCGCGATCGCTATAACGAGCGATTTCTGCACAAGTTTTTTCTAAAGATTTATGACCTAAGAAATACTTTCCATCAGGATGGGGACAGAAAACAACTGGATCGCACTCTAAATATTCTAAGCCGTACTTGTGAAGCTCTAATTCTTCTACAACTGGTCCTAAGTGAATAAATTCGTGGTCAATAGCACACAAGTTAAACTTAAATCCTGGTGCTTCCTTTGGCAAACATTCTTCTGTTGTTGCTGCACCACCGGGAACAGAACGCTTTTCCAATAGCAAGACGCTGTAACCCGCTTTTAACAAGTACGCAGCACAAACTAACCCGTTGTGTCCTGCTCCAATAATTACAACATCATACGTTTGCATAATTTATTTCAAGCCTCTCGATATACTTCAGATATTAGAAAATCCTCAGTCACCTTTCATCGCTCGTGAGTTAGAAAAATTAACCTTTAGGAAGATACCGCATTCAGATCCCCGACTTCTTAAAGAAGTCGGGGATCTGAATGCAGTCGAGATTAGTCAAGGTTAACCCTTAACATTACTAAACCTAAAAGCTACATTCAAAAATTCAATTTCCCAATTTTAAGCTTTCAGTTACTGCTTGCCGATCGCTCTACGAAGGTAGATGTTTTACATAAGCTTCTACCAAAAGTATTAAGCTTTCCTTTTGTACTTTCATCTCTTTCACTCTTATAGCCATATCCTCAAATACAAAATATGGTAGAGCAAGCAGTTCTTTTACCTTTTCCATTAAAGCAACAACTATATCTAGAGCTATCCCTTCTCCCTCCGTGCAGTTGAAATTTTCTAGCATCACGGGTTTATCCTGAGTCCGGGGACTAGCCATTGCTGCAAAACATACCGATTGAGTCTTACCTCGATCTTGTACCAGGATTTTTCCATTAAACGTCATCTTACCATTTCCTGGCAAGTAAATCTGTATTTCTTGTGGCTTAAGGGTGACAATTCTGTCATCTACATTCAAATAAAAATCTGGTATTTTGCTGCGAATGTAGTTTGACTTCAAAGCATTGTTTATATCTGCTTCTGCAAGCACAACACGAGCAGTTGCATTGACTGGTTTGTTAAGCTCAACTTGACCAAACAGAGCACTTAAAGGATTAACAGAAATACCATCTGTTTGCAGTACTAATTCCTGCAAGCGGATATCTTTTATAACTAGCCCTCGACCTGCAACCGAAACTCCATCAGCTTCTCCCTGAATTATCTTCAGCAGATCTGTTTGTACGTCTACTTCTATTTTGTCTGCACTATCCATCTGCTGAGATAGCGTCTTTTCTGCAACTTGTGACAGCATTTGTTCTTCAATTTTTTGCTGTTCCAACATAAATTCACTATCTCCTACCCTACATCTCTTATCGCCTAATTTAGACGTGGATAGTTAGGAAGTGTATCTGCATGAAGATATAGAAAATCTCATCCATCGCTAATACTTTTTATAACCATCTTAACGCCCCCTGAAGGAACAATGGTAATTCCCCTACGCACTGGATGTACTGGACGATTGTCAGCCAGTTCTAATTGAAAGCGCATCAAAATTGTTGCCAACACTAATTTTAGCTCGTACATGGAAAATGCTGTACCAATGCAACCGCGATAACCTCCACCAAAAGGCAAATATTCATAAGGCGAAAATTTCCGCTCTAAAAATCTCTCCGGGAGAAATTTTTTTGGTTCTGGATAAGTTTCAAGACGCTGATGTGCTAAGTAGATACAGGGAACTAAAACTGTTCCAAATTCATATTTCTGACCTGCAATCTCTACTTTATCTTTAACCATTCTTGGGGTGCAAATTAAGGCAATGGGATGCACTCTCAGAGTTTCTTGGCAAACAGCACTCAAATAGGGAAGTTGAGTTATGTCTTCAGGAGAGGCTTTACTGTCCAAACTATTTAGTTCTTTTAACAAATTATCTTTGACTTGTGGGTGAGAGTGAATTAAATAAAATACCCAAGTTAAAACAGCAGCTGTAGTTTCATATCCTAAAAGTAATAGTGAGACTAATTGGTCGCGTAACTCTATATCTGTCATTTTTTGCCCGTCTTCGTCACTCGCTGACATTAACAGGCTGAGAACATCTGTGCGAGAATTACTGTCTAAATTCTTATTTTCCACCCGGCGTTCGGAAATTTCTGCATAAATGAGTTTATCAATGTCCTCAATCCGTTTTTTGTAATTTCCCCAAGGACTCCACGTACCTAAATCTTTCTGGAGTGGTGGAAAGAAAAAGAAAGTAGAGTATAATGGTTTTGTAATATCTTCTAGTAATGAAGTTAATTTTTTTCTAAGTTGTTGATAGCGATCGCCTGGACGAAGACCAAAGACAACTTGCAGAATAATTTGCAAAGTGATATCTGGCATAATTTTTTGCATAGAAACTATTGTCCCTACTTGCCAGTTTTGTGTGGCTTCTTCTGTTATATTGCAAATAGCTTCACCGTAAGTTTTCATGCGATCGCCATGAAAAGGTGGCATTAATAACTGACGCTGTCGGTTGTGCGATCGTCCTTCTTGTAAAACTATAGAATTTGAGCCAAACAAAGGTTCAAACACATGAGTCGCTTTTTTAAAATCCAACTCTTTAGCTGGTACTGCGAAGCACTCTGCAATGGCTTGAGGATGACTAAAAAATACCACAGGTGGAGAATTCAGTCCTAATACTCGGACTGAGAAAGGGTCACCATATCGAGCAGCACTGTTTTCTAAGAACTTTATCGGGTTGATTATTAATTGGATTGTTTGTAATAACGGTAATTTCATAATAAATTTTTTGATTTTTACCCCGGCGAATAGAATTCGCGGCTATACAGGCGAAACCCACCTACGTGGGTTTCAAAATCTCCAACCGTTAGTCCGCGTATAGCCCTTACGGGCATAGCCTGCGGCATCGCGTAGCGTGCGCTTTGCGCTTAGGCGGACTTTGTTTGTATAATACCGGATTCTATTCGCCGAAAATTTTTCCTTTTGAACCGCACCAGGCGCAGAGTACGCAGAGGACAGAGGTGAGGGAGATAGAACACTTAACCGGAAATAGATTCCAAAAGTTGAGATTTAATGCTATGCGGACTTGCAACTGCCATTTCTATGGGACGATGAGGACCTGTGACTAATCCACGACGTTTTGGTTTAATATCATCTTTTGTAACTAACGCCAAGTCAAGTTGAGACAGAATTGTTGCTAACACCACTTTCATCTCAAATTGAGCAAATGCAGTACCAATGCAGCGCCTGACACCACCGCCAAAAGGTAAATATTCGTATGGCGAAAATTGCCTTTCTAAAAAACGTTCTGGTTTAAACTGCTTGGGTTCGGGATATAAGTCCTCGCGCTGATGTGTGAGGTAAATTGAGCCAAGTAGAATTGTACCGGGTTCGAGGTCGTAACCGCACATTGAGACAGGGGTTTTGACTACCCTTGGAAAGGTCAGCATTCCTACTGGATAAATCCGGAGAGTTTCACAGCACACAGCATTGAGGTAGGGTAGTTTCAACACGGTACTATAATCCAAGCGAGCGCTCAACGAATCGAGTTCTGCTTGCAGTTTTTCTTTGACTTCTGGTAGCTTGTGAATCCAGTATATTGCCCAAGTTAAGGCTGTTGCGGTTGTTTCGTGACCGGCTGTAAGTAAGGTCACTAACTCGTCGCGTAATTCTTCATCTGTCATCGGCTGACCATCTTCATCTGTAGCAGCCATAAGCAAGCTTAGGATATCAGTGCGGGATGCGTCTGGTTTTTCTCGTCGTTCTTGAATTTCCTCTTGTAGAAGTTGGTGAACTTTTGCTCGATTGCGAAGAAATCTTCCCCAAGGGCTTTGCGGTCCCAAATCTTTTTGTAAAGCAGGAAAATAGAGTTGAAGAACTCTTATAGGAGTATTTTCGCGTTCATCTAACAACAAACATAAAGTTTTTTCTATTTCTTCAGCGCGATCGCTATCATACAATCCAAATACGGCTTGCATGATAACGCGCAAAGCAATTGTTTGCATTGCATTTCTCAGAGAAAATGGCTTATCTATTTGCCATTGACTCATAACTTCTTCAGTAACTTTGCTCATCACTTGTCCGTAGACTTTCATTCTGTCACCGTGAAATGGAGGCATTAATAATTGCCGTTGTCTTCGGTGTGCTTCTCCGCTTAAAGTAATTACGGAATTCTTCCCAAGCATTGGTTCAAACACAGTATTCCAATCGCTAGGTGCTTCAAATTCTTTTGTATCACTAGTTAATATTTGTTGTAGCGCTTGAGGATTGCTAACAAAAACAACTGGTTGCATCAAGTTTAGTGTAAAAATGTCACCATAGCGTTTGGCACAGGCTTCCATTTGCGCCATAGGGCTGAGAATCCAATGTAGAATTTGGATAAGACCTGGAGTTCGGACAGTGTTTGGTAGTTTCATCATATCTTGTTATCTCACCGACTTTTTTACCAATGAAACTAACTTTAGATAAACATTTTTTTTGAAGTTGATAGATTGGCTACTTATCAGAATTCTATTTTATTTGTAAAATTTTTGAAGTTGGTGCAATTTCAACAGGTAATGAGTGTACCTTCGCTCCGGATTGAAAGGGAGAGAGGAATTAATGCTTGACTGAGTAAAATTATCAACTTAAGGTTGTTGTACTTCACAACTAGTTAATCCCTTAGCTCTTTTATATTAGTATCAACTGCCACCATGCCATGATTCCTCTATACCCTGACGAATAGCATCATCCATTTCTTCAACAGTTTTTGGTGTTCCTTGGTATTTTAAGCATCCAGCAACATCAGCCAGTGTTGTTTCTAAAAAAGGTTTTTTTGGTTTCAGAAGAATTCCGTCACCCATATCAATTGCTATCAGTTCCTGTTCTACTTCCCAGCCATGAGACTTTCGCAATGGTTCGGGAATTATTACTTGTCCTTCATTGGATATTTTTGTGATTTCCATAATTGAGATCGGGGAACATATAATTATCCTATTGAAATTATAGCAGTATAAGCGTCACCTAATAGCTTCCATTTATTACATGGCTCTATTTTATTTTTGAAATAAATGAACTGTAAATACGCAAAGGTTACAAAGAAAAATTACAGAGGTTTTTCTACCAATTCCAAGGAGGATGTGCTGGGGATTGGTTTAGTTTTATGTTGATTTTTAATTACTAATTCAATGGGACGATTGGGACCTGTTACTAAACCGCGACGTTTTGGTTTAACTTCATGATAATTGACTGAAGCTAAGTTATAAGTTGATAGAATTTTTGCCAGCACGAGTTTCATTTCAAATTGAGCAAAGGCTAAACCAATACAGCGCCTAATTCCACCACCAAATGGTAAAAATTCATAAGGTGAAAATTGCTTTTCTAGAAAACGTTCTGGCTTGAAATTTTCTGGTTCGGGGTATGTTTCTTGACGTCGGTGAGCAAGGTAAATCGATCCAATTACGTCTGTACCGGGTTCTATTGTGTGTCCCATGAGTGAAACTGATGTTTGAGCAACTCGTGCAAAGGTCAGCATTCCTACTGGGTAAATACGTAAGGTTTCACAGCAAACTGCATTGAGGTAGGGGAGTTTAAAAACAGTCATGGGATCTGGATTTTCGCCTAAGTTATCTAGTTCTTGCAGCAATTGTTCTCGAACTGCAGGCAATTTGTGAATCCAGTACAACGCCCAGGTTAAAGCTGTGGCTGTTGTCTCGTGTCCTGCTGTCAGTACAGTGATGAGCTCGTCGCGCAACTGTTCATCGGTCATTTGTTCTCCCATTTCATCTCTTGCAGCTACGAGCATACTGAGAATATCTGTACGCAAGCAGTTACCCTGCTTGCGACGCTCTTGAATTTCTGAGTAAATCAGTTCGTCTGCTTTTTGCTGACGGCGCATTCCTTTTTCCCAGAGCCACGAACCTGGATAACTCATTCTTAATGCTGGGAAAAACAGCAAAGTCATGGATAGCAGGGAACTCCCTCGATCTAAGATCGCAGCTAACAGTTGCTCTAATTGTTGGGCGCGGGAACTGTTGTACAGTCCAAACACGGCTTGTATGATTACGCGTAAGGTTATGGCTTGCATTGCAGAACGAGCACAAAAAGGTTTACCGATTTGCCATTGGCTCATTATCTGTTCTGTTACATCGTTAATGACTTGTCCGTAGCTTCGCATCCTATCACCATGAAAAGGAGGCATTAATAATTGCCTTTGACGCTGATGTGCTTCTCCACTTAAGGTGAAAACCGATTGTTTCCCAACTAGGGGTTCAAATTCTGTATTTAACTCTCCTGGAGATGTAAACTTTTCTGTATCGTTGGTTAAAATTTCTTGCAAGGCTTGGGGATGACTCGTGACTACCAAAGGTGGAGTGTTGCGACCTAACTGGAGAGTAAATATGTCGCCGTAGCGTTTGGCGCATTCTTCCATCTGTGACAAGGGAGTGAAAATCCACTCCAATAGCTGTACCGAAGGTGGCTTCTGCACCGGATTTGGTAGTATCATAAATTTTCTTATATAAAAATCTTTTTACTGAACCTACCATAAAGCCATTCAATTATGTGATGCACGACATTCAAGATTATTATCGTTGTATGACTAAATAGTAATTTATTCTGACAACATGAAAGTTGTAAAATTTTTGTTAAATTGAACAAGCATTTATTTTGCCTCTTCAGAACACTTCGATAAAGGTACTCAGCATGACAGCAACTACCCCAAAGGAAACTTCAACGGCTCCTAATTTTTGTGAAGGAATTCAATACTTTGGCGGAGCTATCCCAGGTTTTGAAACTTATGGCAAAATACCAGCAGTAGATTCGGGTGATTGTGCGATCGCCAATGCCTCAGATCCAGCAGCTGTCTTCCAAACCTTACTTGCTGCTGATGCTTTGCGCTATCTAACATTGCAAATTACTGGTAGTAAAGCCTCCGGACACCCTGGTGGGTTTGCCAGCCAAGCGGAAGCTTACGCATCGCTTGTCATGCTCGGTTACAAAAATATTATTACCGAAGTGGGACATCATGCCCCTGGCTTTTACAGTGCCATGTTCTTAGATCGTTCGTTAGAGGACATGGGAATTTACACGGTGCAGCAATTGCGCGATCGCTTCCGAGAAAAGCACGGGTTGTTAGGGCATCTCTCCGGCTACATTCCCGGTATTTTAGCACCTGCTGGTCCTTTAGGACAGGGGCAACATTTTGCAATGGCGGCTGCGCTGCTGCACAAAGACAAGCTTTTTCCCTTTACCATTGGCGATGGTGGGTTGGGCGAACCTTATGTCATGAGTTCAATGGCGCACTTCCACACCGCTTTTCCTGGCGTGACTAATTTCTTACCTGTGTTGGTATGGAACGGTTACAGTCAAGAACACCACAGCATGGTATCTCTCAAAACTAACCAACAGATGCTCGAATACTGGCGGGGTAACGGTTTTGAGGAAGTCGTGTTAGTTGATGCTAAAGATTTTGACGACACAAACCAATCGGGAGATTATGTTGACAGTACTGCTTTTTCCTTTGAGAAGAGGTTAGCGTTTACTCAAGCTGTACTCTCAGGGGTGGATAAAGCTGCGCGTTCGGCGTTGGGGGGTAAGCTGACTGTTTTTATTATCAAACAACTCAAAGGCGCGGGAGTTCACGCACGAGGTGCTAAGTCTCACAACCTCTATCCGAAAGATACTTTAGACGCACCCCACATTGTTAGTGCTTTGAAAGAACGAGCTTTACCTGTAGAAGCTTGGGAATTGGTAAGAACAAATTGCGAGCGTGCGGGTGGGGGTCCTGCAGCGAAGACTGTTGTGACAGAATTTGAATATCCTTTGCCAGATTTAGGCAAATTGCCTTTAGAAGAATACGCTGTTGGAGGGGAAGCAAAAGTTTCTACCACAGCCATGGGACAATTGGTAGCAAAAGTTGGACAGATAGACAGTCACTTCCTTGTCACCAATGCTGATGGTAACGAAGCATCTGGGATCGGTAATATTAACCAAGCACTGAAGATCATTCACCCCACCACTGACGATCTATACAACCAAACACCCAACGGACAAGTTTACGAACCTTTGAGTGAAGATGCTTGTGCGGGGTTAGCTGTTGGCTTGTCTTTAATGGGTGCGAGAACGTTATGGTGTTCTTATGAATCTTTTGCTATCAACGGGTTACCTATTTGGCAAACTGTGACCCAAGCAATGGCAGAATTGCGCCGTCTTACACCTTCGACTATTACGTTATTTACTGCTGGTGCGTTGGAGCAAGGGCGCAATGGTTGGACTCACCAACGTCCGGAAATTGAAGCTTATTTTGCTTCTATGATGCGGAACGGTAATGTGTTTCCTGTTTTTCCTCCGGATGCTAATAGCATTCAAGTTTGTTATGACTGGGCGCTAACAACTAAGAATAAGGGAATTGTCATTACTGCTAGTAAATCTCCTTTACCCATTCGCACGACTTTTGAACAAACTCGTCAGGGATTGCATGATGGTGCGATCGCATTGCATGAAACTTCTGGTAAGAAGAAAGTTGTTTTTGCTGTAATTGGCGATATGACTTTAATACCAGTGTTTGAAGCTGCTGCTTCCTTAGAACAAGAGGGTATTGGAGTTAAGATAGTTTCTGTTATTAACCCGCGTCGTTTGTATCGTCTTGGTGATACGGCTTGGGATACCTGTTCCGAACCTGATGGCGATTTTGTAAGCGATGAAAAATTTGCTGAATTGTTTGATGGTGATGCTTTGATTGGTGTAACTGGTGGTGCTAGTGCTATGCTTGAACCTATTATGTTGAGAAGTACTAGTAAGCGTGATACTTTCGCTTGGAAGCGTGGAGAAACAACTGCAAGTGCTGGCGAATTGATGGCGTTTAATGGTTTAACTGCTGCGGCTTTAAAGAAACGGGGGCTTGAGTTGGTAGGTTAAGTTTTGATTTTGAGCTACAGATGCACGCAGATGAACGCGGATAAATTAGCGTTTTATGCGTGTATCTGTAGTTTTATTAAGGACTTCCAAATTAAAAAATCTCTAAATTTTTCTTGTATCATAGGATTAGTGTCCGTCTTAAAAATAGGCAGGAAAAGACGCTCACTTCGCAATAGGGGATAATTTACTTCTTGGAAATTCCTTCGATTTAACTATATATTGCACCTGATGCTCAATTTGGTACAAATTATTTATGAAATTCAAGGTGATTTTTACATTTGATTCGGAATATGAAGGGTATGTTGCTGAAGTTCCTGAACTTCCTGGTTGTGTAAGTCAAGGTAAGACGTTGGATGAAGCGATTGAAAATATTAAGGATGCGATTAAAGGCTATCTTCACGTTGAAGCCAAGCACGGTAAGCCCTATGTTCCAAAAGAATCTCAAACCTTTATTGGGGAAGTCATAGTTTGAAGAAGGCAGAAGTACGAAGGCAGAGGGCAGAAGGTTCCATTTAGAAGGGGATTCAGACCCCTCCTAAATGGTAGCGACTGAACGGAGTTCAGTCGGGGTCTTAAACCCTTGTTCCCTTTGGTAACTCGCAGAGAGCGGAGCCAGTATTCCCTTCTGCCTCCAGCAAAGCTGCCCTCTGCCTTTCTTGATAAATGGGACGTTTATCAAATATTTCTGGTAAAGAAGCGGTAAAAATTTTTGAGAAGTTTGGTTACGTCTTAGATCATCAAACTGGGAGCCACATGATTCTTTCGCACATATTAAAACCAACTTTATCAGTTCCTAATCATCGGGAATTAGCGCCAGGTTTACTTAGAAGTTTGATTCGACAAGCAGGAATGACAGTAGATGAATTTTTAGAAAATCAATAAAAAACGCTACAAATATTTTATAGAAGGATAAAACTATCACTTCTATAAAAGAATAATTTACTTTAACCACTATGCATATTATAAACTTAATGAGAAGTTAGAAAAAGTTGCTCAAAAAATTGTGTAACGAATAGTGACATTTTATGTTAAGGAATTACTTTAGTAAAAATGATGGCAAAAGCTCGGAAAAAATGCAGAAATTAGGTAGGACTGAAGCAAATCGACTTACAGCTTCTGAAACAATTCTTCCCTTAGAAAATATACCCACAGAACATTCACTAGAAATATTTATGGAAAGTTTTGGTGCTTGAGAAGACGCTCGCACACTAGAGGAAATAACCAAAGATATGTACGATAGTCGCAATACCTCTAGCAAAGATTATAATTTGTGATGTGCTTAATTATATTAATACAAATTAGTTATCATTCTAGTTTAAAATGACTTTACGAGAGAAAAATCAACGCGTGCAAATCAGTTTAGATATCTCATTTGAACTTTATGAAACATTGAACCAATTAGCTCATAAGATTAATGGAGATAATGCTGAAGTTCTTCTAAAAGCTATTACCTTGATGGAGGTAGCAGTGGAAGCAAAGCAGAGGGGTAAATCTTTATGGATTGCAGACGAAAATAACAATATGGAAAGTAAAATTGTTGGCATTTAGCATTATGGAAAATTTCATAGATTTATCAGATATAATTGCTAACAAAAGCGAGCGGTCGCTAGTTGTGTTATCTGTAAATTTACCATCTCAAGAAGATGCAGTGCTTGAGCGAAAACTGCGAGAACTTAAAGCAAAACAGGAACTTAGGAAAGATTGGATTTTATTTATTGTGAGAGATGTTGTAATTTTTCCCACTACCATACTTTTTATCTTAGTTATCAGTGGCTATTCGCTATTCACTTTGATAAAAAAATAAAATTTTCTGGAAGCTCCTTATATACATCTCGTTAGAGGGTTCTCAATCATTAACATACTTTTCAATAGCTTTTGCCCATATCAAGTAACCTTGACCGTTTAAATGCAGTCCATCAGAAGTATATTTAATATCTAATTGATTCTTAGAATCTGCTAGATAAGAAAACAAATCTATATATTGATAGGAAAAATCTTTTGATAACTCTTGTAACTTTGAATTTAATTTTAAAATATTACTATTATCTTTATAGTAACGAGTTATTTGATTGTTTACAGGTAAAACACTTTGAATAAAAACTTTTGTTTTTGGTGTTTGTTTCTGGAGTTTTGTTAGAATAGCTTTATAATTTATTAGGACTTCTTCTAGAGATTTATTGTAATTAATAATATCGTTAATACCTATCATCAAAAAAATTTTCTTTGGTTGAGCTTCAACTATAGCGTCTAAACGATTGAGTACGAACTCGGTTGTATCAGAACTAATACCACGGTTTTGAACATCGCAATTTTTGAGTAACTCTACCCATTCACCTTCATCAGTTATGCTATCTCCTAGAAAAACAATTCCCAAGTTGGATTTAGGCAAAATTTCAAATTGGCTTTTTTTATGTAAGTGATACGTGCTGTAAACAGCAGTTGAGCTAGTTTTAGCTGAAACTTTTGTCCACAAATAGGGAAAACCACCTTTTTTGAGAACAAATATAATACCAATTACTATAAATAAAGTATTAAATAGTAAGGAAAGAAACAAAATTGAATTTCTACTGTTCATGATTTGATGAATTGCATTCTTCTATCAGTCTTGATTTTTTCATAAAAAGAAAAAGATCGACCTTTTGAAGCTCCTATTTTAATAAAAGGGATAACTGGTTACTACTTACCCAATCACCGCTCCCCGTTAAAAATAGGTTGACTTTCACTACTGAGGTTAACATATTTTATGTTAAAATATTTACAGAGTCATAAAGGCTTGCAAGCGTTGCCAAACATCTTCTAATAAATCAGGGCTCTCGGCATCGAACCATTCAATTTCAGGATATGCTCTAAACCAAGTCCGTTGACGTTTGGCAAATTGCCGTGTGTGCAAAACGGTGAGTTCTTTAGCTTTCTCTAAAGAAATTTCCCCCGCTAAATATTGCTTAATTTCTTGATATCCTAAAGTATTGAGTAAAGGTAAATCGGTACCGTACTTTTGACAAAGAAACTCTACCTCAGCTACCAAACCATCTGCAATCATTTTTTCAGTACGCCGTGCAATGCGATTTGTCAGATGTGCGGGATAGCAATCCAACCCAATTTGCAGAATGGGATAATCTGGAGGGTTTTCACCTTGCTGCTTGGAAATTGGACGACCAGTTACATAAAATACCTCTAACGCTCTTAAAGTCCGCACTGGATCGTTAGGATGAATTTTTTCTGTAGCAATTGGGTCAATTTGTTGCAACATGGCATACAATTGCCTTTGACCTAACGATTCGAGTTGCGATCGCAGTTCTTGGTGGGGTGCTACTCTAGGAATCTTCATTCCCCGCGTTATGGATTTAATGTATAGCCCTGTACCTCCAACTAATAGGAGGGGGGGATGGGGGGAGGGGGTAGACAAGGTAGAATTGTCCGCCTTGTCCTCTCGCTCTCCGTTGTCCCCTTGTCCCACAATTGGGGGAAAAGAGATCAGTGCTTGTGCTTGTGCTTGATAATCAGCAACTGTCAAAGTGTCTGTGGGGTTGCAGATATCGATTAAGTAATGAGGTAGCAACTTTTGTTCATCTGTTGTAGGCTTAGCTGTACCGATATCAAACTCCCTGTATACCTGACGGGAATCGGCACTGAGAATGATACTACCGAGTCGCAACGCCAAAGCCAATGCTAAACCTGACTTACCTGTTGCTGTTGCGCCACAAATCACAATTAATTTGGTCATCAGAAAAATTATGAATAATGGATTATAAATTATGAAACCAGAAGAAATGCCTAACTTTCATAATTCATCATTCATAATTCATAATTCCCAAAGGGTATATCCCCATATTAAATTTCTCTTCAGGTCGGCCCACAGTCGTCACTAAGGCTTTTGTGCTAGAATTCTGGAGTGTTTTTAACTTTTTCGCCTTTGGGCGACTTTTTCCCCCCCACTAATCAGGAGAATTTTCATGACGAGCAGTTACAGCGCCGCTCAGATTCAAGTTCTGGAAGGTCTGGAACCCGTCCGCAAACGACCGGGAATGTACATAGGGACTACCGGACCGCGAGGACTCCACCATCTAGTTTATGAAGTTGTGGACAACTCTATAGATGAAGCGTTGGCGGGTTACTGTACCCATGTGGAGGTGGATCTTAATGCCGATGGTTCAGTTACAGTTGTAGATAACGGAAGGGGTATTCCCACTGATATCCACCCGCAAACAGGAAAATCAGCCTTAGAAACAGTATTAACTGTACTACACGCTGGGGGTAAGTTTGGCAGTGGCGGTTACAAAGTTTCGGGAGGATTGCACGGGGTGGGTGTTTCCGTGGTCAACGCTTTGTCTGAATGGGTAGAAGTGACAGTTTGGCGAGATAAGAAGGTTCACAACCAACGCTACGAACGAGGTGTTCCCGTTACAGACCTGGTAGCAAAATCATATAAAGAAAGCCGAACTGGAACCGCTGTTAGTTTTAAACCGGATAGCCAAATTTTTACGACTACCACTGAGTTTGACTACACCACTTTAGCAAGCCGCTTGCGCGAACTCGCATATTTGAATGCAGGTGTCAAAATTACATTTACTGATAACCGTTTAGAACTCCTAAAAAGCGACCAACCTAAAGTAGAAACTTACGAATACAAGGGCGGGATTCGAGAGTACATCGCTTACATGAACAGCGACAAGCAGCCACTGCACGAGGAAATTGTTTACGTGCAGGGCGAACGCAATAACGTTCAAGTCGAAGTGGCTTTGCAGTGGTGTACAGATGCTTATACAGACAATGTTCTCGGTTTTGCCAATAATATTCGGACGGTGGACGGAGGGACTCACCTTGAAGGATTAAAGACAGTCCTGACTCGGACTCTCAATGCGATCGCCCGCAAGCGCAACAAAATAAAAGAAAACGAACCGAATTTGAGTGGGGAACATGTCCGAGAAGGTTTGACAGGTGTAATTTCTGTCAAAGTTCCAGACCCAGAATTTGAAGGACAAACTAAAACAAAATTAGGCAACACCGAAGTCAGGGGAATTGTCGATTCTTTGGTAGGAGAAGCTCTCAACGAGTACCTGGAATTTCGTCCCAGTATCGCTGATTCCATTTTAGATAAAGCCATCCAGGCTTTTAAAGCCGCAGAAGCCGCCCGCCACGCACGGGAACTCGTGCGGCGCAAATCGGTGCTCGAGTCTTCCCCTTTACCGGGAAAATTGGCAGATTGCAGTACCAGAGACCCTAAAGAGTCGGAAATCTTTATTGTGGAAGGAGATTCAGCCGGCGGGTGCTTTGATGGAGATACACTCGTAGCTCTGGCTGATGGGCGATCCCTCAGTTTCAAAGAAATTGTGGCTGAGCAAGCGATGGGGAAAGAGCATTTTTGCTATACCATCCGTAATGACGGTACTGTGGGTGTAGAGCGGATCGTTAACCCCCGAATGACCAAGGCAAATGCCAAGGTTATTAAGGTGACTTTGGATAATGGAGAAACCATTGTTTGCACGCCGGATCACCGTTTTATGTTACGCGACGGTAGCTATAAGCCAGCTGCATTGCTCACTCCACATGATTCCCTAATGCCTTTGTATCGTCAGTTATCAGATACGCGTCAACCAGGAATTACCATTAATGGTTATGAAATGGTTTGGAACCCTCGTTCTGATTCTTGGCTGTTTACTCACGTGTTGGCAGATTGGTATAATCGCTCGTTGGGAATTTATCGGTTGACAGATGGAGACCACTGCCATCACATTGATTTCAACAAGCGCAATAACAATCCTACTAACTTGCAACGTTTACCAGCCGCTCAACATCTAGCACTACATCGCGCTCATGTTGGACAGACATTGCACAGACAAGATGCGATCGCAAAAAGCCGGAAAACTCGTCAAAGCAAGGAATTCCGTGCCAAGATGAGCCAAAGAATGCAGCAAGGTCAAACGCGGCAAATGCTTTCACAGCAGGCGAGAGTACAGTGGCAAGACCAAGCCTACAAAGCTTACATGGTTAGTAAGTGGCGCGAGCACTACAATACCAACGACACGTACCGCCAACAAAATACCGAACGTCTTAACAAAGCGCAGCAGGACTATTGGAGCGACGAAGCAAACTGTATATCTCAGGCTGAAGGGGTTCGCAATTATTATGCCAATCATCCCCAAGCGCGTACCGTTAATTCTCAGCTGGCAAAGCAACAATGGCAGGATGAGAATCTGTTGAACTGGCGTCGGGAAAAGACTCAAGAACAATGGACACCAGAGTTTCGAGCGAAGCGCAAAGCAGCATTAGAACAAACATACTATTGCAAAACCCTTGCTGCTCTTAAGCAAATCGAAGTTGAGCAAGGCAAGTTAGATTTGGATGTATATCAAAGCTATCGCTTGCAAACAAAAGACAAATCTTTGCTGCGGTTTGATAGCTTTTGCAATCGCTACTTTCATGGAAATCAAGCTCTTGCCACTGAAGCAGTTACCAACTACAACCACCGTGTTGTTTCCATCGAAAGCTTAGAAGAAAGGGTGGACGTTTACGATATAGAAGTTCCCCATACGCATAACTTTGCTTTAGCCAGTGGTGTATTCGTCCATAACAGTGCCAAGCAAGGACGCGATCGCCGATTCCAAGCGATTCTTCCCCTACGCGGGAAAATCCTCAACATTGAGAAAACCGATGACGCCAAAATTTACAAAAACACGGAAATTCAATCCCTGATTACAGCGCTTGGTTTGGGAGTCAAGGGTGAAGAATTTGATGCGTCCCAACTCCGGTACCACCGAGTAGTGGTGATGACGGACGCTGACGTAGATGGCGCTCATATCCGTACTCTGTTGTTAACTTTCTTCTATCGGTATCAGAGGGCGCTGATCGAGCAGGGCTACGTCTACATTGCTTGTCCTCCACTTTATAAGGTGGAAAGGGGCAAAAATCATAGGTATCTTTACAGCGATCGCGAATTACAGGAGCACATAGCAAGCTTTCCCGAAAACGCTAACTACACCATCCAACGCTTCAAAGGTTTGGGTGAGATGATGCCCCAACAACTTTGGGATACGACTATGGACCCAGCGCAACGCACCCTCAAACAAGTGGAAATTGAAGACGCCGCTGAAGCCGATCGCATTTTCACAATTTTGATGGGCGATCGTGTAGCTCCCCGTCGCGAATTTATTGAAACTTACGGTTCTAAACTTAACCTCATGGACTTAGATATCTAAAACACGTGAGTTCAACAGACCTTACCCTCTCAAACCCCTCTCCTTGAAGGAGATAGCAACGTTCTCATTGAGGTTTGGGGTAAGGTCTGTTTTGAGTGGAGACTGTGGGATTTATACTTTAAGAAAAAATTTTGACAGTAAAGATTTTTAAAGATTTAGCTTATATTATTTAATATTTTTTAATAAAACATATAAAAAATATTTATAATTTTCTCCCATCAGACAGATTTATTTATTTTTTTGTAAAGGTATTAAAGATCACAGTATCTCAAGAAAATATATGTAAATTGTAATCATAAGCTTATCATCCCTTTATAGTTGGCAATCTGCACCTTCAACCAACAGCCCTATTGTCTGGCACACATGGAGAATAAAATACGTAGCATTACTCGTAGACTACCATGTTTCTGAGGTTGCACTACTATCTTGATGAGAGGGGAAATCATCCAAGCATAGAAAGTTACCTGTACTGACTTTCTAATCTAAGGGTCACTACGATTAGCATTAAGGTTAGCGTGTTAAATATATTTCTCCAAGCCGTGTTTTAAACTTGAGTATATTTTGCATTTAACCTATGCACTAATGTATTAAATCGGTTAATATCGATATTCTCAACTGTCAAATCCTTTTTAAATTGATTAGAATATCGTTGTATACAATAGGAACAGTTTGTCAAGTTTCAAAGGATGGAAATTTCAGCAGTACGCTAACCTGGGAGAAAGACCATTTGAGTTAAGTCTAGATCCCTTAAGTGTCAAGCTGATTCTGCCCAAGCCCTTAACTCCCTAGTTAAGACAGCAAGCGGAACACGGTTGAGTCAACTTCACAAAGCACTACGACTGTCATTTACCTATGAAATGCCTGTTAGAAGAAAATGTAAAACCTCCCTAAGTAACGTTAAGACGACAAACTTTTGCGCGAGTGAGCTTCTTTAAAGATTCTGCGATAACTTATGAAGGAAATGTAAAAATGGATGTAAGTGTCTTTCTAGTATGAGAAAGTGTGCGAGGGCACTATTTCTAAGTAATTGCTGTTTTGCTTAATACTTTGAACTAGAGATGAGCACCTGTACCTGTAAACTTTTACCTAAGAAAGTTTTGAAGAAAATTCAAAAATATGGGTACCGTTTTTAATTTCTTTTTGCTAGAACAGCCTTGAACCCATTTTAATAACTTCATGGTTACACTACAAAAAGAGTGCATTTTCTGTGAAACAGGCTACAATCGGTACAGTCTTTACAAAAGAATCCCCCAACAGTCATATTCATTTGTATGAACTAGTAAATTTTTTTAGCAAGACAGGTCTTTTTTAGACAAACCGACCGATTGTTGTGTTGCAAAACAACACATGCAATAGGGAATTGAAAAATATGTTGACCTTCAGGCAAACTGCCCCCTCTGGGCATACAGCTTGCTTGAAAGGCGCATAAAATTCTGAGAAATAGAGTGGCAAAATTGCCAAAAACCCTCTTTTATGTTGGCTAATTAGCTTACTGCAAAGAGCGGTAAACGTAATCTTGAGTAATTGATTCTGCAAGGAGCATGAGGAACGCGGCATGAACCAGGCTAATAACGTACTCGAACAAATAGCATATCAGCCTGACGAACTAGAAATCGAGATGAATCAGCCTGAACTCGAGTTGGAAGAACTCTTGATAGATGATGAAGAGGACTTGCTGATTGGCGATGACGGCGAACTTGATGAATTTTTAGAACCTCAGTCTGATGAGGACGACGCAAAGTCTGGGAAAGCCGCTAAATCGCGTCGTCGGTCTCAAACTAAGAAGAAGCATTATACCGAAGATTCTATTCGCCTTTATTTGCAAGAAATAGGAAGAATTCGCCTATTACGTGCAGACGAAGAAATTGAACTGGCGCGGAAAATTGCGGATTTGCTCGAATTGGAACGGATACGCGAAAAACTTTCACAACAGTTGGCTCGCGAACCTTACGATAGTGAATGGGCAGAAGCAGTACAATTACCACTGCCACAATTCCGCTACCGACTGCACGTTGGTCGTAGAGCGAAAGACAAAATGGTGCAATCCAACCTGCGTCTTGTCGTTTCAATTGCTAAGAAATACATGAATCGGGGTTTGTCTTTCCAGGATTTGATTCAGGAAGGCAGTCTCGGTTTGATTCGCGCTGCAGAAAAGTTTGACCACGAAAAAGGTTATAAGTTCTCTACTTACGCAACGTGGTGGATTCGTCAGGCAATCACAAGAGCGATCGCAGATCAATCCCGGACGATCCGTCTGCCAGTTCACCTCTATGAAACCATCTCTCGTATTAAGAAAACAACCAAGCTGCTTTCTCAAGAAATGGGACGCAAACCCACAGAGGAAGAAATTGCTACGAGAATGGAAATGACTATCGAAAAACTGCGGTTTATCGCTAAGTCTGCTCAGTTACCAATTTCACTAGAGACACCAATCGGTAAAGAAGAAGATTCTCGATTGGGCGATTTTATCGAGTCCGATGGCGAAACTCCAGAAGATCAAGTCTCCAAGAATCTGCTGAGAGAGGATTTGGAAAAAGTTCTTGATAGTCTCAGCCCTCGCGAACGAGATGTTCTTAGATTGCGCTACGGTTTAGATGATGGTCGCATGAAGACTCTAGAAGAAATCGGACAAATCTTTAATGTCACTCGCGAACGGATTCGCCAAATTGAGGCGAAGGCACTTCGCAAGTTACGTCACCCAAATCGCAACAGCGTTCTTAAAGAGTACATCCGCTAGAAGTCTTTTGCAAGATACTCTTGTCTCGTTCCCAGATTTTATCTGGGAATGTTGATTTCGAGGCTGTCTTTGTCTTAAAAAAGGCAGAGGGCAGAGAGTAAGAATACTTATTTCACGCTCGGGGTGAAAATTTTTTCATTGGAACTGCCTTGAAAATAGAAAGTAGGGTTAGTAATACCTGCCATTTCGATGTTGCTTGGCATTGCTAACCCCACTAGAACTGAGGAAAGGCGGTGAAATTTTTTCGTTAGAACTGCTTCAACTTCTCTTTTGAAGCAGAGCGTGAACAACAAAATAAGAAACCCGATTTCAAACAGAAATCGGGTTTCTTTTGCTTGGTCGGAAAATTAATCTAAGTTCATTTATTATAGAATGCCCCAGAAATGGAGGAAACCTTGACCGGAGAACAATTCAATTAAAGCGGCTGCAGCAAAACCAATCATTGCCAAACGACCGTTCCAAACTTCTGCTTGAGGAGTGAAACCCCAGCGCCACGCGTTGCGATCGTCGATGACTGGAGTAGTAGCTCTTGTTGTATCTTGCATAGTCAGTACCTTAACTTCCTTAACAGAATGTTACCTTATGTAAACAAGTATAATAAAATTTCTTAAGAAAAGTCAGTTCTTTTTACATTTTTTGTATTTATTTGGCTTATGAATCAATGAGTTAATAGTTAATGGTTGGTGGTTAGTCGGTACTAACTCCTTTAGGTAGGTTCCCTATCTCAGGAGCGGAGACACTACGCAAAAGCTACGCTCGCAAGGAATATACGCCAGTCCTCAGGGCTAGACGCACCACGAACCACTAACAATGACATAACAACAGCTAATGCAGTGGGACTACTGTAATAACTTTTTCATCTCGGTTAAGTTGGAGTACTTTGTCGCCCGTGCTATCTCTACCTAGAGTCGCTACCGTTTCTACGGCTAGGCGAACCACTCGTTGGTGATTGGTGATTAACGCGACCTCAGAAGACGCGATCGCTCTTACCATTGCTGCGAGTGTATCAGCTTTTTCGGCAAATTTAAAAACTTGAGTCCCGATATCTCCACGGTTAGCAGGTCGCAACCCGTTGATAGACAAACGTTTAGCATATCCTGTCTGAGTGACAAGTAATAAGTTTTCCTCGGTCTCACAAGTTACGCACCCCACCATGGTTTCCCGTTGACGCAAGCGCAAACTTTGCAAACCCATAGCGGTACGACCCATAATTGGGAGTTGTTCGTCATTCACCACAAACCTTAAAACTCGCCCTCCCGAACTTGCTACAAACAAGTGTTTCCCTGTCGTAGCAAACTGAGTGAACAACAATTCATCATCATCCTTTAGCTTCAAAACTGTAATTCCGCGACGAGAGAGGTTAGTCAATTCTGTCAGGGACAAACGCTTGATGCGTCCTTGCTTGGTCAGAAGAACGAGATCGGTATCTGGATTTTCAGGTACTACAAAGCGGTTAATAACAGTTTCTTGTGTACCTTGAGCGGTACTGGAGAGTAAGGTAATAAGCGGTGTTCCCCGTGCAGAACGTCCGTTGGTGGGAGGAATATCACCAACTTTAACCGGGTAAACTTTCCCACCACTCGAAAGTGCAAGCACTTCTTTTTCCGTGTCAGTAGAAACAGTTTGGATAATAAAGTCATTATCCGACGTACCATTTTCCGCTTTTGGCTTTTTAGCTGAAGGCTGAAGACGACGTACATATCCCCGGTGGCTAAACTCTAAAACCACATCTTCTGCTGGGACTGACAATTTTGGATTTGCTGCAAGACTCCCGTCTGAGAATGTGGCTGTTGATTTCTCCTGTGCTCCCTGACTCTTTTGCTCTGAAGCTTTTCTACCTCCCCGGTTTTCCTCTGTTGGTACTAAGATTCTTGTACGACGAGCATCACCGTACTTGCGTTTAAGAGTACGCAGGTCTTTTTTCAGTGACTTCAATAGCTCTTTGCGATCGCTCAGCAATTTCCCCAATAACTGAATTTGCTCGCTTAGTTGTTCGTACTCCTTTTGTAAATTTTGCTGTTCCATACCCGTTAAGCGTCGCATAGGCATCGACAAAAGCGCATCTGCTTGTACTTCACTTAAACTCAGTTGGGTTTGCAAGCTCATTTTTGCGGTAGTTCCATCAGCAGCACTTCTCAAAATCGCGATCGCTTCATCTAAATGAGAGAGCGCTGTGAGCAAACCTTCCACCAAATGTTGCCGACTTTCTGCCTTAACCAACTCATAGCTGTAGCGACGGTTGAGCGTTTGTTCGCGAAAGTTCAAAAACTCTTGCAACATCTGACGCAAACTCAACTGGCGGGGTTGTCCCTCAACCAACGCTAGGAGAATTGCTCCGAAGTTGCTTTGCAGCGCAGTTTGGTGATACAAGTTCTGCAGAATTTCGTGAGGGTTGGTATCGCGTTTGAGTTCAATGACCACACGTATTCCCTCGCGATCGCTTTCATCTCGAATGTCAGCAATTCCTTGCAAGCGACCCTGGTTGACCAGTTCTGCAACCTTTTCAATCCAACCTGCTTTATTCACTTGATAGGGCAATTCCGTCACAACAATTGCCGTGCGCCGCTTAGTTCCTTTACTACCGGGAACTTCCTCAATCCGGGCTACTCCTCGCAGAACGATACTCCCTTTCCCCGTAGTGTATGCCTCGCGGATTCCGGTATTTCCCACAATTTCGCCCCCTGTGGGAAAATCCGGTCCTGGTATCAGAGCGAACAATTTTTCGTCAGATAGATTGGGATCGTCAATTAACGCAATCAATCCATCAACAACCTCACTCAAGTTGTGGGGTGGAACGTTTGTTGCCATACCTACAGCAATGCCAGAACTACCGTTCAGTATCAGGAAGGGTAACTGTGCTGGCAATACCGTTGGTTCTTGTTGAGAGTTATCAAAATTTCCTATAAAGTCTACTGTCTCATCTCCAATTTCCGCCAACATACCTTCGTGGCTGATTGGCGCTAGACGCGTTTCTGTATAACGCATCGCAGCTGGAGGGTCATTATCCACACTACCGAAATTGCCATGTCCTGCTAGTAAGGGGTAGCGACTGGAAAAGTCTTGTATCAGTCTTACTAGGGCATCGTAAACAGCCTGATCTCCGTGGGGATGGTATTTACCCAATACATCTCCCACTACACGAGCGCACTTACGATAGGGTCGGTCAGGGACAAGACCTAATTCGTGCATAGCATATAAAATACGCCGGTGAACTGGTTTTAAACCATCTCGCACGTCTGGCAACGCCCGCCCAACTATGACACTCATGGCATATTCTAGATATGACCTTTGCATCTCAGTATGCAAGGCTGTGGTAATGACCTGTCCCTCCGAGAGGAGGTTTAACTGTTTCGCCATGAGTTTTGTTTCCCTAAAATTTCAACTACACAAAATTTGCCATTAATAAAGACCGCAGCAACCACAGCATAGCGGATGAACTGCTCTTCATTACAAAATCTTGATAGTCATACAATAGAAAGCAGTAGTATTATCCTTGTTGACGACAATTTATTATTCATTATTTCCACAGCAGGCAACACTCGTAGTTTTTACTGGTGGTAATCCCCCTGACAACTCTTGTGTGCCTTTAGTTAAGATGAGCTATCTGAATGTCAAATTCTCATGAAAACTGTTTTGATTGTTGAAGACGATTTGATTAATGCTCGCGTTTTTTCTAAGATTTTGACCAAGCGTGGCGGCTTGGACGTAAAACACACTGAAAACGTGGACGAAGTAATGAAATTTGCCCAAGGAGGGGAAGTTGACATTATTTTGATGGATGTTTCTCTGTCACGAAGTGTTTATCAAGGTAAATCTGTAGATGGGATCAAAATCACACAAATGCTGAAATCCGATCCACAAACAGCTTCTTTACCTATTATTCTCGTGACAGCACACGCTATGGAGGGCGATCGCGAGAATTTTCTCAAAGCTAGTGGTGCAGATGGTTATATCTCCAAACCCGTTGTGGATCACCAACAGTTTGTTGACCAAATCATAGCACTGCTGCCTAAGAACGATAACTAAGCCGACTTTCTGGAGAGGAATCAATTATGGAATCCACTCTGGTTGTCAGTCGCACCCTGAGAACTTTAATGGTAATGTTCTTGGCTTAAGAACACAAGTCTGAAATAGGGATTGGGCATTGGGCATTAGATCTTGGGTCTTGGAGATTGTTAAAAGTCATTCCCTAATTCGCCATTCACCAGTTCTCAATCCCCAGCCCCCATTTCATGACAACTATAAAATGTTCTCCTTTACTTAATATATATGTACTACTATAGGGCACATAGAGCAAGTATTTTTGGGGAGTCGGGGAGCTAATCGCTTCAACGGGAACCGAACCCCTTGAAGCGACAGGCGTACTGGGAATAACAATTTACTATAAAACACGCCACTCCCCATTCACCATATCCCCACTGCCTTCACTGTGGAGGCTGCTGCTGTGGGAGCTTAGCAGGAGATGACGAACCAGGTACTTCTTGTTGGAGAGCAGATTGAATGCTGGGTAATTCCAAAAATTTCTTTGTATCAGATAGTAAGCGATCGCCCCAAAGGTTTTGTTTGAGAAAATCTACATCAGCATAGCGATCGTCAATGCGGAGTGCAGCTTGCCCCATTATCAATCCTTGTTTTTGGTCACCTTTAGTATATAATGCTACAGCAAGAGCTAACAAAGGTTCAGCCGCCTGCTTATCGATAGCAACCGCATTCTGCCATTGTGCGATCGCACCTTGAATATTCCCTTGCTCGTACAAAATTAATCCGATGTTATTAATGGCTGGCCAGAATTTTTTGTCAAAGGAAACTGCTTTTTGAAACTGGCTGACTGCATCCGGAAATTTACGCAGCATAAAGTAAGCATTACCCAAATCAAAGAAACCTTCTGGATCGTTGGGTTTTAGCGCCAATCCCTTTTGATAGTAGTTGACAGCTTCTTGGTACTTTTGCTGTTGAAAATGAGCCGAACCCAGAGCAAATTGAACGTCCCCGTTTTTGGGGTTGAGGGTTTCTGCTTTTTTCAAGGCAGAAATTGCTGTATTTACATCCTTCGTTTGTAAATACAAACCACCCAAGAGGAACCAGACTTTATCATTGTTTGGAGCAAGTTGCGAAGCCAACCGTGCTCTTGGTAAAGCAAGTTCAAATTGTTGGAACTGAGCGAGTTGAGCTGCTTCCTTTGCCAAACCCAAACCTTGCTGCTCCAATTTGGCTGCGTCTAGTTGCAGTGTATGAGGTACTAATGCCTGTGCAGTTCCTGGTTGCGGTATGCTGCACAAACCAAAGATAATGAGAAGAGAAATTAAACTAATTCGTTTAGGCACACTACCGCCCCTTAGCCAAAAATTAAAGAATCTGTCAGCTAGCTTAAACGATTTCCCCTATGGACGGCAGCAAAATTTTACCCACGTTTAGATTTTGTGGTAGAAAGAGTGTTTTCGCACGATTGATTTTATGTAATTTATTATACTTAGAATATATACGATACTGAAATTGATACTCACATCCTATCCCTTCTCGCTCCCGTAGCTCCGCCTGTCAAAAATTTGATTTTTGCGATCGCTCGATCTAACTTCGCAAGTTAGAAATTGACTTGTGAACTACCTACATTGCAAGCGGCTGATACATCCCCTATCTTTAAACTGTGGTGGTGTACACAAGTCTTCTAAAGTGTATTCTTGCGGTTTCGATCCCTCCTAACCCCCCTTAAAAAGGGGGGAAAAAACTCTTAAAGTCCCCCTTAAACAGGGGAGGAAAACTCTTAAAGTTTCCCTTAAAAAGGGGGAAAAAAACTCTTAAAGTCCCCCTTTTTAAGGGGGATTTAGGGGGATCTACGACGATTTTGGCTTTGTTCCAGAGATGTGTACACCACCGTAGCCTTAAAAAAGGGGGGAACTTAATTCCAATTCTCCTTTTTCACAATGTTTCATCTCTTTTCTCGAGATCTTTGTATACCGTAGATCTTTAACAGGGCTGGAAACTGTAACTAAATATCTGGATATATATTGACATTGTTTTCGGACTGGGTTGAATAATTCTCCACTACTATAATTAGCTCTTTCACGACTGTTAACATTTTAGAGTGCAATCAATTTTGCGATCGGTAGAACGAGGTGAAAAAAACAAATTGTGTAAAGATAAGTAAATACATAAGTCAGTTGGCGCAAATAATCATCACTCGTTTGTAGTTGCGCTGTCTTCACTGTTTGCATAGCGTGGCATCAGCCTTACAGCAACTAAGAAGCCAATTTTAGAGATTTTACCAGAGCGTTATATAGTTGTGTTTTTTCTCGCCGACTGACTTATATTTCAAAAATCAAATAGAAGCCCTATAGAATTAAGTATAGGAATTAACAAATTCTCAAATACCAAACGGTGCAAGTAGTACCTTAGTCCTCGATCGAATTAGGACTTGGGACTCAAGTTTTTTATAAAAAATAGTTATAACATTGTGGTGTTAATTGCATATTTTTATCGGTACATGGAAGAACAATTTAAACACCAGTAAAAAAGCAGAAAACATTGAAATAAATGCTTAAGCTTCAAAAAACAGCATCAATATTGACTGTATAATGACCAGACTATAGTTATTTTAAATCTGGCAGCAGTGTCTTTTGGTAGCCCTTCTTTTTACACAAAACTAAAAATGACACTTGATACATCAAAACCAGTAAAATCTTCACACTTATTCCGAAAAAAACCATTTAAGAAACACAGCATCACGAGTTGGGTACCTTGGCTACTCATCCCTTTTCTTTTAGGTGGAATGAGCTATATTGTTTACCGCCAGTTAGTGATTGTTCCCCGTCAAGAAGCGCTTGAGAGGGTTTTAACGGCTCTTGTACAGAGACAAAGCTTACCAGTAACAGTCTCTGCAAATGGAACGATTAAACCAGAAAGATCGATTAATATCAGTCCAAAAAATGCAGGTGTACTGAAAACACTACTAGTGAAGGAGGGAGATGCTGTTAAAAAAGGGCAAGCGATCGCTTACATGGATGACTCAAACCTCCAAGGACAACTCATGCAAGCACGCGGACAATTAGCACAAGCGGAAGCGAATTTGCAAAAATTGATTGCAGGTAGCCGTCCTGAAGAAATTGCTCAAGCAAAGGCTCAACTGGATGAAGCGTTAGCCAATTTACAAAAAGTTGTTGTCGGTCACCGCCCTCAAGAAATTGCTCAAGCGGAAGCACGCTTAAAAAACGCTAGAGCGAGTTTAAGAAAAGCAGAGGACGATTTTCGGCGCAATCAAACTCTGTATAAAGCTGGTGCTATTTCCCTTCAGACTTTAAATCAAAAACGTGCAGATCGAGATAGCGCTCAGGCTCAAGTTATGGAGGTACAGCAAGCACTGGTATTGCAAAAAGAAGGGTCCCGTCAAGAAGATATCGAACAAGCACGGGCTGTCGCCAGACAAAAAAAGCACGCCCTGACACTGTTAGAAGCAGGGACACGCAAAGAAGACATTGATGCAGCACGGGCTCAAGTGATATCTGCTCGTGGTGCGTTAGAAAATGTTCAAACACAAATCAATGACACTATCATTCGCGTCCCTTTTGATGGCGTTGTCGCTAAAAAGTTTGCCGATCCTGGATCTGTTGTAACTCCTACAACCTCTGCAAGTTCCGTCTCTTCGGCACTATCTTCTTCCATCCTGTCTCTGGCTTCTACAAATCAGGTAGTTACAAATGTTGCAGAAACAAACATTGCTAAGATAAGTCTCGGTCAGAAAGTCACGATTACAGCAGATGCTTATCCAGGAAAAACTTTTGAAGGTCTGGTCAGCCAAATTGCTGTCCAAGCAACTGTAGAGCAGAATGTCACCAGTTTTGAAGTTAAAGTTACAATTATCTCTGACTCGGAAAATTTATTGAAATCTGGGATGAATGTGGAAGCACAGTTTCAAGTCGAGCGCTTGAAAGATGCTCTAGTCGTTCCTACTGCAGCAGTGGTGCGCCGGGAAAATTTAACGGGTGTATTAGTCGCAGGTAGGGATCGCAGACCTATATTCGTACCTGTTGAAATTGGCGTTACGGTAGAAAACTTGACTGAAATTCGAGCGGGTTTGAAAGGAAATGAGAAGGTATTGCTCAGTCTTCCAATGAATTATGAAATTGAACCCGCTCAGCAGTTACCATAACGTAGCAATTTTAGAAATCTTTTCAATCGCAGCAGAGGCATTATGGAGCAATAAATTACGCACGGGATTGACTATGCTTGGTGTCATTATTGGGATATCTTCAGTTATTTCTATTACTTCTGTTGGTCAGGGTGTACAAAAGGGAGTTGAAAGGGAAATACAAGCCTTGGGTACGAATGTTTTGCAAGTCTTTGCTGGTGCTGCTAGAAACGGAAATATCAGTCAAGGACAGGGATCGGCGAGCACGTTAACTTGGGAGGATTCTAAAGCGATCGCAAAGCAAGCACCTTCTGCAGAGGCTGTTTCTGCTTACTTACAATGGACAGCACAAGTAGTTTATGGAGGGCAAAATACTTCAACAACAATTTACGGTACGGATTTACATTATCCAGAATTAAGAAATACTTATCCCCAGCAAGGAAGATTTTTTAATCAAGAGGAATTGGAAACTGCAAAACAAGTTGTTGTTTTGGGTCCAACAGTTCAAAAAACTCTTTTTAAAGAAGGTGTCCGGGTGATAGGAGAAAGAATCCGAATTCAAGGAGATGCTTATAAGGTGATTGGGGTGATGGAAGCTAAGGGTGCTCTCGGACCAATGGATCGAGATGACCAAGTTTATATTCCTTTAAGCAGCATGTCAGCAAGATTGGTTGGGCGAAATGCTTTATCGAGTGTTTCTGTTGATGGGATTTTGATTAAAGCAAGCGATCGCGAAACGTTAGATGCAGCCGAGTTTCAGGTTACCAATCTTTTACGTTTGCGTCACAATATTCACCCACCCCAACCTGATGATTTTAAAATTACCAGTCAAGCAGATATTATCAATACTTTTAGCAGTATCGTGGGTTTGTGTACGGTTATGGTAGTTGCGATCGCGAGTATTTCGTTAATAGTTGGAGGGATTGGAATTGCTAATATTATGCTAGTTTCTGTTGTGGAAAGAACGCGAGAAATCGGGATTCGTAAAGCTGTAGGAGCGACTTATTCAGTCATTCTCAACCAATTTTTAATAGAAGCGATCGTGATTTCTACAGTAGGAGGTTGTATTGGTACTGGAACCGGGATTTGTATTGCTGCATTAGCAGCCGTTGTGTTTAAATTTCCGTTTATCGTTGCACCTTGGTCAATTATAGTTGGTTTTGGGCTTTCGTTTGTGGTGGGGCTATTGGCTGGGGTTATACCCGCACGCAATGCAGCAAAATTAGACCCAATTGCTGCTTTAAGAAGTGATTGAAGCAAAGATTTGGAATTGGTATGTGGTAACTCTACCAATCCTATTTGAGAGACGAAGAAGGGGGATAAGGGGGATAAGGGAGACAAGGGAGACAAGGTAGAGATCTTCTTAAGCCTGAAACGGACGGCTATAGAGTTACAAATTGCAATAAATGCTGAAAAAGTGGAGGGAAGAAACAGAAAATTTCAAAAACTAAACTGGATTTTTATAGAGAGTCTTACTTTCTATTTGAAACAAAAATCTAAAATCTAAAACTTGTATATGGCGCATTACTCATTCCTCATGTATTCTCTCGGGATTGCTGTAGGAGGGCTTGCTTGTGTTGCTGCTTTTCAAAAAGCGGGTGCAACAACTCCTGAGATAACTAAAATCGCACAAAGTTTGCAAAGCCCTAATGCTTTAAAGGTTCCTGATTATCTCAATCCCAATCCAAATCCTTTACAGTTTCCCACGAAACCAGAAGAAGTCAGGATTCAAGGAATACAACCTATTACTTTGGCACAGGCTTTAGAGTTAGCATTTAGAAATAATCGTGACTTACAAGTAGCGGTGTTAGAACTAAAACGCAGTCAGGCTTCATTGCGGCAATCTCAAGCTGCTTTGCTACCAACCGTTAGCTTAAACAGTAGCCTGACTCGCAGTCAATCTGCTAGCAATCAACTCTCTGCGGAACTTTCTGGCGATTCCAGTGCAGATCGAGCCAGTACTTCTTTTAGTAGTGAAGCACAGCTCAGTTACAATCTCTATACTTCGGGAAGGAGGAAGGCGAGTATCCGAGAGGCTGAAGAGCAGGTTAGGGTAGATGAATTTGATGTGGAGCGTATCACTGAGGAGCTTCGTCTCAATGTTTCAACTGAGTACTACGATCTGCAACAAGCAGATGAACAAGTACGAATTTATCAGTCATCTGTAGAGAACGCCCAAGCTAGTTTGCGAGATGCACAAGCTTTAGAACGGGCTGGAGTAAGTACAAGGTTTGATGTGTTGCGATCGCAAGTTAACTTAGCAAATAACCAACAAAATTTGACCAATGCTCTTTCACAGCAAAGGATTGCGCGTCGTCGTTTGGCACAAAGGTTAAATTTGGCACAGTCAGTTGATATTAGTGCAGCCGATTCTGTAAAACTAGCCGGTCTTTGGAACCGGACGTTAGAAGAGACTATCGTACAGGCTTTTCAAAACCGTCCGGAACTGCGACAGTATTTAGCACAACGTAATGTCTACGAGCAACAGCGACGTCAAGCAATTTCGCAATTAGGTCCTCAAGTCAGTTTAGCTGCTAGTTACGAATTGCAAGACCAATTTAACGACGGTGCAAGTGTGACTGATGGCTATTCTGTGGCACTCCAAGCAAGTTTAAATTTATTTGATGGTGGAGCTGCAAAAGCCCAGGCTGCTCAAGCAAAATTGAATATAGCCATTTCTGAAACTCAATTTGCCAGCCAACGCAATCAAATCCGTTTTGATGTGGAACAATATTATTCTCAACTGCAATCTAATTTGGAAAATGTTCAAACTGCTACTACATCTGTAGACCAGGCGAAGGAGGCTTTGCGATTGGCTCGTTTGCGATTTCAAGCGGGTGTGGGAACTCAAACAGAAGTTATAGATGCGGAAAATGACCTCACCACTGCTGAAGGTAATCGCGTTACAGCGATTTTGGATTACAACAAAGCTTTAGCTAATTTACAACGTGCTGTGACAACAAGAAACAGCTAGGGTATATTATTAAACTACTCGTTTTAAAGCCTGCGTAGGCAGGCTTTGTTTGTATAGCCCCAGAATTCTATTCTGAGGGCAATTGGCACTCTTTGGGATGCTCCCGTTGTAAACCATCAAGCTGTACCGGCTCCCTGACTGGCTTTAATAACTTTTGCAGGGACTCCAACTGCTATAGAAAAGGGAGGGATATCTTTAGTAACAACTGCTCCAGCACCAATGACACTTCCTTTCCCAATAGTCACTCCGTCTAAAATCCTGACTCCAGAACCTATCCAAACATTGTCCTGAATTTCAATTCCTTCACGGCTCAATCCATACTCTCTGTGATTGTTGGCGTAAATGCTTGTATGAGATGCAATTAGGCATTCCTTCCCAATTTTGATGTGACCGGGTCCAGCCATGCAGACATAAGGTCCTAAATAGGAGCCATCACCGATTTCAATGACGCAATCAGAAACAGTAGCTTTAACATCAACACCGCGATCGATACAAACTTTGTTCCCAAGACGTAATAAGCTGTTTGGTGCTCTCATGTCAAAGCGTGCATCTCTCATGATTTTCACATCATCGCCAATCTCAACTGAAGAGGCTCCAAGGAACTCAACTCCCATCTGAATATAAATTTTCCGACCCACACGAGCAAGGATGGAACGGTAAGCCAGTCGGCGCAGCAGAATACCAAGTGGACGAGGAATCCATCCGATTAGATTGGTGAGTGTCAACTCTAATACTCGTGATAAAGCTGTAGGTGAGGTAGATGGTAGCTGGTTAATGTTGAGTTCTTGAACTGTCATAATTGTTTACTTTTGATAGGGTAGATCGACAAAATCTCAATTAGGGTCAGTTTCTTAATGGAGCACTTAACCCAGATTTCTTAAGCCTGTTTGAAAAAAGAGAGAGCGAAAATTGCTAAAAAATATAGTGCGATCGCCTAAGGTGCTTGGAATAAACGCAGTAACGAAGGTAGCTGTTTGCGTTTAAACGATGATTTGGTGCAATAAATAGACAGACAAGCAGCAACAAGAAAAAAACTCTGGCTGCTCTGTGTATGGTGTATGTGCTATTCCAGTTTTGCCATTTAATTACAAAGGAAGAAAAATTTGAACAGATACTTAGATATCTTTACAAACTCACTTTGCATTGTCTAAAATCCTTATAGAGACGAGCTATGGCGCGTCTTAACATTGTTTTTTGGATCTGTCTATTCAAACTCTCGTAAAATTTCCAAGCCGATATTAAGTCCATCCCATCAAGGAGGAGTGTCTCCAACTTCAGCCATCACGTTGAAATCAATCATTGGAGCGAATAAGTAAATACTTCCACGACTGCTATAGCGGCTTTTTCGCAGCCTGTTTTCACCTTTTGCTGATGTTGTAATCATCACGTACCACGATAATTTACATATTTACTAAAGCGCCTTTTTATCGACACAGGGATTTTACATTTAGTATATTAAAATATTTGACAAGTTCTCTGTAAAGAAACGGTAAAGATTTTATGAAGTGTGGGAAGCATTTAGTAGTTTACCACAGTGATTTTGAGAGGTGATAAAAAACCGCAAAGACGAGCCAGTGCGTTGCGGAGAGCAGCGCCGTGCGGGGGTTCCCCCCGTTGAGGCGACTGCTCTGGGTTCCCCCCGTTGAAGCACCTGGCGTCGCAAAGAGCGCAAAGGAATAGGATCGGACGATGAGTATGAACATCATTTTACTCATCAGAATTTAGCTCAATCCAAAACAAGCCTCACAGCTGATACCTTCGTAGGAGTGTGATAGCAAATCCGATTTTCTAACCCCTTTTAGCCCAACGATTGGAAATCGTGGCTATACAAACAAAGTCCGCCTACGCGGACTAGATTATGAAGGGGGTGCAAGATGCAGATTTAGTATGAGATGAATTTTGAGGCAATCGGGCTGCGTTTCCCGACTCGACTGGAATTCTCCCAATCTACCAATACGTTTCAATTCCGCAAGCGGAAGTCATTAATATGAAACGCAGCGCCGACGATCGCGCAAGAAGTCTGAAAACTTTGCTATGAGGTTTTCAGCTTGAGAAATTTAATACTTTTCAACTTACTACAAATAAAAGAAATATTAACTTTGATTTCTACTGCTTTCAACTGCTGATAATTTTTCCCATATCTTCTGATACTCTTTTTTGATCTCATCAGCCAGCTTTTGCGGGCTGATAATTTGAACACTTTCCCCATATTTCAAAAGACGCTGACGAAACCAAAACCAATAATCTATCGTGGCTTCGATGTCGCGAAATTTTCCTTCTGGGTCACTGCAAACAATGACTTCATCCTTGCGTCGGGGTTTATAATTGGCTAATTGTCCGCTCGTGCGATAACGCACTTTCAAGACGCCACAGTCAATCGTTCCCCGTCTTTCAAACAGATGGAATCCTGAATACTGCACGCACGCAAGCAGGTTTAGGTCATACAGATGAAAGCAAAAAACAAATTAGCCGTTTAGTGATGTTTAAGCGCAAACAAACCACACCTGAAAGACTGGCTGGACGAGAATTACTCCGTGGTTTAAGTTTGACGAGTGCGGATGAAGCAAATAAGGATAAACACTGTGAATACAATGGTGAAAAATCCTGCAAAAAATGCCCGGATTGTATTATTTATGGATTTGCGATCGGTGATAGTGGTTCCGAACGTTCTAAAGTCTATTCCGATTCGGCTTTTTCCCTAAGTGCTTACGAACAGTCCCATCGCAGTTTTACATTCAATGCGCCTTTTGAAGGTGGAACGATGAGTGAAGGTGGGGAAATGAGAAGCAGTATCAATGAATTGGATCGCGTGATTCCAGAGGTGACATTCCCTACCGTAGAAACGCTGCGCGACTCTACCTACGAAGGCTTTATTTACGTGTTGGGTAACTTGTTGCGGACTAAAAGATACGGTGCTCAAGAATCGCGCACGGGAACAATGCGAAATTACATTGCTGGAATTGTCTTTAGCGACGGTGAAATCTTTAGCAATTTACATTTCACTCAAGCACTGTACGATGCTTTAAAAGGAGATATCGATACTCCTATTAGTGAGGTTTTACAGCAGGTAGAAATAGTGGCAAAGAATTTACTGAATGACGAACCTGTACGCAATACTAAGTTGATTTTTGGTTCGCAATTAGATGATTTAGTCGGTGAAATTAATTCCTTATACCAAGATGAGGCTCGCTTGGTAGAAACTATGACTGCATTGCATGAGCAAACTAAAGCTTACGCAGAGTCTTTTGGAGCATTGAAAAAGAAGGGTAAGTAAGTAATTCAACTCTCTATCTTTTCTCTGCGCTCTCTGCGCCTCTGTGGTTAAATAAATAATTTTTGAACCACAGAGGCGCAGAGTAGACAGAGGTAAGAGAGTAGACAAAGCTTTTCCAATCCAAAATCCAAAATATAAAATCTAAAATGGCGCTATACCACTGCACGTTGACGCTACACGATAACGTTTTCTTCGCTACAAGAGAAATGGGAATTCTCTATGAAACTGAAAAATATTTGCATAATTGGGGGCTAAGTTTTGCACTTTTTTCAATTCATTACATTCCCCAACCCTATCGCCTTCAAGGAGAACTGGCACAAAAACCGACATACTTAGTGGAGCGATCGCTTACTTATCAATGGCATTATCGATGCAGTGGAGGAAAAAGACAACCAGTTAGTCCCTTTGGAATTTAAGAAAGGACGCATGGCAAACCACTTGAACGACCATTTTCAACTCTGTGGTGCGGCTATGTGTCTGGAAGAACGGATAGGAAGTTCTATTCCTTACGGAGAAATTTTTTACTACGCCAACCGCCGTCGCGAGCGTATCAATTTTACACCCGCATTGCGGCTGGCGACAGAACAAGCAATTCAAGCAGCGCGATCGGCAATTGGAGGGGTAATGCCACCACCAATTGACAATCCGAAAAAGTGTCGGGATTGTAGCTTGCAGAAAATTTGTTTACCAAAAGAAATCAAAAAACTACGTATTGAGGTATAAATTATGTCTGTTCTCTACGTCACTCAACCGGATGCAGTTTTAAGCAAAGCTGCAGAAGCTTTTAAAGTTGCTCTCAAACAAGAAGATGGCAACTGGGAGAAAAAATCGGTTCCCGCCCAAACTGTCGAACAAGTGGTGTTGATGGGAAATCCCCAGATTACAGGTGATGCACTAGTGTATGCTTTAGAACTGGGAATGCCCGTACATTACCTTTCCGGTTTTGGTAAATACTTGGGTTCCGCGCTTCCTGCATACTCTCGTAACGGTCAGTTGCGACTGGCGCAGTATGCTGCTTATTGTGATGCAGCCCATCGTTTGGAAATTGTCAAAACAATTGTGACTGGCAAAATCCACAATCAACACGCTGTTTTATACCGCCACGACCAAAAAGACAATCCCCTGAAAGCTCGCAAACAGCTTGTTAAAGAACAAACAACCCTCAATGAGTTGCGCGGTGTTGAAGGATTGGCTGCGCGAGAATATTTTGCCGCTTGGTCAAAGATGCTTGAGGAAGAATGGTCATTTCACGGTAGAAATCGTCGCCCTCCCACGGATGCAATCAATGCATTATTGGGTTTTGCCTACGGGCTTTTGCAAGTTCAGGTAACGGCTGCAGTACATATGGCTGGTTTAGACCCCTACGTTGGTTACCTGCATGAAGCCACAAGAGGACAGCCAGCTATGGTTCTCGATTTGATGGAAGAATTTCGCCCGTTGATTGCTGATAATTTGATTCTTTCGGTCATCAGCCATAAAGAAATTAAGCCCGATGATTTTACCGATAATCTTAGTGCATATCGGCTGTGCGAAAGCGGACGCAAACAGTTTTTGCAAGCGTGGGAACGAAAAATGAACGATGAGTTTAAGCATCCCACCTTTGGATATCATTGCAGCTACCGACGAGCGATCGAATTGCAAGCACGATTGTTCAGTCGGCATTTACAAGAAGGAATTCCTTACAAAGCTCTGACACTGCGATGAGTACTCTGTTTTGCCTCGTAATTTACGACTTGCCAGACAATAAAGCAGCAAATAAACGGCGAACAAAGCTCCACAAAATGCTTTCTGGCTATGGGACATGGACGCAGTACAGCGTATTTGAATGTTTTTTGACCGCCACGCAGTTTGCTAAACTGACAGTGCAAGTTGAGAACTTGATTAAACCTGTCGAAGATTCAGTACGGATCTATGTTTTAGATGCGGGCTCGGTACGCAAGACCATTACCTACGGTTCCGAGCAACCTCGACAGCAAGATACAATAATATTATGATGTTAGGGTCATCTTGCAAGTTTTTTGGCAGGGCAAAGCACGGGCAAAAACCCCCCACCTCCCGCCAAATCGTCAGAACCTTGACAAATCAATACTTTCAGGGCTTGCGGTACGCGCAAGAGCCTTTTAATCAAAGCCTGAAATGGACTTTTAAAACAGTCCCGCCAAAAATGGTCTTGGAAATGGCTCTACATTTAGCTTCTGTTGGGCTGCCCTTTCAAATAAATGAAACCCGCTTGCGGGATTGAAACCTCTGAGATAGGGAATTTAATGTATGAATTTTCCCCACTTTCAAATAAATGAAACCCGCTTGCGGGATTGAAACGACCACTTGCGAATGCTGGGTGCGGAACAAGCCCCGCTTTCAAATAAATGAAACCCGCTTGCGGGATTGAAACCGGGTCTCATGCGATCGCGAGTCAATTATCAAGTAACTTTCAAATAAATGAAACCCGCTTGCGGGATTGAAACATCTTCAATACATTTATGAATATCAGCATATTTTCAGCTTTCAAATAAATGAAACCCGCTTGCGGGATTGAAACGAGGCACGGAACATATAAAGCCCCATCTCCCAACTTTCAAATAAATGAAACCCGCTTGCGGGATTGAAACACTTCCCATTCTAGAGTTTCTATCATATAACGATGAACTTTCAAATAAATGAAACCCGCTTGCGGGATTGAAACAACCCATATTGTTGAGTTCGTCCAAGTCTTCCTTGCTTTCAAATAAATGAAACCCGCTTGCGGGATTGAAACACTACTATTATCCTCAGGATATGGAACCCTGTCCGGCTTTCAAATAAATGAAACCCGCTTGCGGGATTGAAACGGAACACCAAAAAACGATGGCGGAAGCGCTGGCGACTTTCAAATAAATGAAACCCGCTTGCGGGATTGAAACATTTTAGCTGTTTTTATTTCGATAAAGTGGATCTTTCAAATAAATGAAACCCGCTTGCGGGATTGAAACAAGCTAGCTACTATAGATACAGATAGGCAGAGGTGCTTTCAGTAAATGAAACCTGCTTCGTTATGAAACTTTTATTGTCTATTTAAGTAAGTTGACGGATTAAAGAATGAATACTACTCAATTAATAATGAATGGAGATACACAAACGGTTATATTACCTAAAGAATTTCAATTACAAGGTAATGAAGTTTATATTAAAAAAGTAGGTAATGCTGTGGTACTGATTTCTAAGGAAAATCCTTGGCAAACATTATTTGATAGTCTAGATATTTTCTCTGAAGACTTTATGGAAAATAGAGAACAGCTTTATTTAGAAGACAGAGAAGATTTGGAATGAGATTTTTGTTAGATACAAATACTTGCATCTACATTATTAAACGTAAACCAAAGAAAGTACTAGATAAATTTCAAGCGTTAGATATATCTGACGTGGGAATTTCATCAATTACAATTGCAGAACTTGAATACGGCGTATACAAAAGTCAACGTCAAGAGCAAAATCGGATAGCGCTGACTCAATTTTTAATTCCTTTACAGGTTGTACCTTTTGATGAACAAGCAACACAAACCTATGGAAACATTCGAGCAGAGTTAGAGAACCAAGGAATTGTAATTGGGTCTATGGATATGCTCATTGTATCTCAAGCAATTTGTCTGGGGTTAATTTTAGTCACTAATAACGTGAGAGAATTATCACGAATCCCCGCACTGATGTTAGAAAATTGGGTGGATTAGTCCACCAAGTGAGAGAGTGCATACCATTTTGGCAAATTGCCCTCAGAATAAAATTCTTGGGCTATACGTAATGAAGAGGGCGCTACGCAGGCTTTAATTAAGTCCGCGTTGGCAGACTTAGCCTGTTCGGTACGCAAGATCATTACCTACGGTTCCGAACAACCTCGACAGCAAGATACAATAATATTATGATGCTATCCGCACCTACATTTGAATTATTCAAAGCATTAAGGGTATACCTCGACAGCAAGATACAATAATATTATGATGCTAGGGTAATCTTGCAAGTTTTTTGGCAGGGCAAAGCACGGGCAAAAACCCCCACCTCCCGCCAAATCGTCAGAACCTTGACAAATCAATACTTTCAGCGATTGAGGTATGAGCAAGAGCCTTTTGATGAAAGCCTGAAATGGACTTTTCAAACAGTCCTGCCAAAAATGGTCTTGGAAATGGCTTTACACTTAGCTTCGGTTGGGCTGCCCTTTCAAATGAATGAAACCCGCTCGCGGGATTGAAACCTTTCAAGACCTTCTTAACCCAAGATATTTGAAAGGCTTTCAAATGAATGAAACCCGCTCGCGGGATTGAAACCAGCATCTTGCGATTCAGTGCGTGGGTACACACCTCTACTTTCAAATGAATGAAACCCGCTCGCGGGATTGAAACACGGTGCGGGGAGTGGGAGGAAATCACTCTCCGAACCTTTCAAATGAATGAAACCCGCTCGCGGGATTGAAACAATTCAATCGAGATTGACTATGGAAACATCCCCTTTTCTTTCAAATGAATGAAACCCGCTCGCGGGATTGAAACCTGACAGTTTGAATAGCGATCGCTTTGATATCTTTTAAACTTTCAAATGAATGAAACCCGCTCGCGGGATTGAAACGATCCAAGATGACCTCGTTGTGCCGCGTGTCGCAACTTTCAAATGAATGAAACCCGCTCGCGGGATTGAAACATAATGAAATTGAATGCGTCTGTCCCAACTGCGGTCACTTTCAAATGAATGAAACCCGCTCGCGGGATTGAAACCGTTCCCTTTCATGTCTTTAATGTATTACATATAACTTTCAAATGAATGAAACCCGCTCGCGGGATTGAAACATTTCAAACGCTGACATTCAGCAAATTAAGACAGAACTTTCAAATGAATGAAACCCGCTCGCGGGATTGAAACTGAATTACACGCAGCAACAGATACAAGCGGCAAACTTTCAAATGAATGAAACCCGCTCGCGGGATTGAAACTGACAAAATTTTATTAGGAGATATTCAAATGGCGTTCTTTCAAATGAATGAAACCCGCTCGCGGGATTGAAACTTTCAGCCCAATAATCAACTTTAATCTCATTACTAACTTTCAAATGAATGAAACCCGCTCGCGGGATTGAAACAATAAAAGTTTGGTCAGATATTAAATTATTCTCCTCTTTCAAATGAATGAAACCCGCTCGCGGGATTGAAACTTCAACCACAATTCAAAAGCTTCTTGAGCCACTTTACTTTCAAATAAATGAAACCCGTTCGCGGGATTGAAACAGAAATGCCTGTAAAGCTAAAAATTGATTTTGAACTTTCAAATAAATGAAACCCGTTCGCGGGATTGAAACAGCCCTTGCGGAAACAGTTTCTTGCCGACTCGCGAGTCTTTCAAATAAATGAAACCCGTTCGCGGGATTGAAACGAAAAGACAATTGCTTCTACGTCATCGATTTGGTTCTTTCAAATAAATGAAACCTGCCTGCGGGACTGGACTCACCGCCTACGTAGACTAATAAATCACAGCCAGCGAAGGCAGGCTTTGTTTGTGTAGCCCCAGAATTCTATTCTGAGGGGTACTCCCACAGATTAGGTGTCACATCTGTACTTTAAGCAGAGATAAATCAAACTGGAATTTCGATAATCAACTCTGTACCTTTGCCGACAACTGAATTACAACTTAACTTACCACTGTGAATTTCTTCGACAATTTGCCGAGAAATAGCCAAACCCAATCCCGTACCTTTACCAACTTTTTTTGTACTAAATAAATTATCAAATATTTTTTGTTTAACTTCTTCCGTCATTCCTTTACCATTATCAGCAATAGTAATCTTAACTTTTTTATCTTGCATTGAAGTTGTAATTGTAATTCGGTTGGTGTCTGCCTGAATTTCTACAAAACTGCGTCCGTTATTTGATTCATCTAATGCATCGATCGCATTTGCCAGAATATTCATAAACACTTGGTTTAACTGTCCCGGAAAACACTGTATGGGAGGTATATTTCCATAGTTTGTGATAACTTGAATTTCCGGACGTTGTTCGTTAGCCTTGAGGCGATGTTTGAGAATTAGAATTGTACTGTCAATACCCTCATGAATGTCAAATGCTACTTTATAATCTTTATCGGCACGGGAGAAAGTTCTTAAACTGGTACTAATATTTTTTAACCGATCGCAAGCCATAATCATTATATCAATCATTTTAGGTAAGTCTTCTAAGCTATAATCCAAGTCAACTTCTTCGGCATGTTTAATAATTTCTTCTCCAGGATTCGGGAAATATTTTTGATACAACTCCAAGTGTTCCTTAATATCAGAAATCATGGGTTGAGTTTGTTGGAGGGTAGCAGCAATAAAACCGAGAGGATTATTCATTTCATGAGCAACTCCAGCAACTAAATTCCCCAGTGCTGACATTTTTTCACTTTGGACAATTTGTAATTGTGCTTGTTGAGCTTGTTGGTAAAGCCTTGCATTTTCTAAAGCAATGGCAGCTTGAGCGCATAATATTTGAATAACTTCTAAGCGATCGCGTGTAAATACGCCAATCGTCAATTGATTTTCTAGATACAGCAACCCAATTAACTGACCTTGATTCAAAATCGGCGTACACAGCAGACTTTTGGGTTGTGACTGAACTAAGTACGGATCGGCAATAAAATCGTTTTGGTCTGTAGCATCATCTAATACAATAGTTTTTAAGCTTCGTTTGACGTAATTTATGAACGTAGTAGGAATGTCAACACTGGTTTCATAAGGTACACAGGGTAGATTGACCCCTTCATTTGCAGTTGCTATTGCCTCAAGCATGAGAGTATTATTTTTGAGGATGAGCAAAGCAGCTTTTTTCGCTCCAGCATTTTCCATCACCACTTGCATTAAGGTAGAAAGTAATTTATCTAGTTGAATTTCACTAGATAAAGCTTGAGTGGCTTTGAGGATGGTAGCAAAATCCAACGCCGAGTAGAGTGTTTTACTACTATGGCTAGATGTTTGGTTCGAGAAATGAATTGTGCGCTTAACGATAGTGTCTGAGGAATTAGAAGTGAGTTCTTTGTGTTGTAGGATAGGTTTTAGTAATTGCAAATAGCGTTTTTCTAAATCGTCGATTTTGGCTTTTGCTCCCCAACGAGCATAGCAGTAGTAGGCTTCTTGCATGTAAATTTGAGCTACTTTTTCTTTACCCCAGCCGAGGTAAAATTTAGCTGCTAGCTCGTTGCTAAGTGCTTCTTCTTGGGTATACCCATTTTCTTTGGCTCCAGAGATAGCTAACTCGTACATCTCTATTGCTTTGTAAGTTTGCCCCAATACGCGATTTTGCTCTGCTTCCACCAGGTAGTATTTATGTCTGAAGTTTTGGGGTGCATGGTCAGCCCAATTCCGCATCTTCTCCTGATTTGCTTGTATTTGCTGTAAATATTGTTGTTGCTCTAAATCGACATTAGGATATTGAGCTACTAAAGCAAGAGAACTGTAGAAGTTGTAGGCTGGGAGAGTCGTCATATTAGCAGAAGCAACAATGTACTCCCCAGCCAAGGAATTGTAAGTCACTGAGTTTTCATAATCTTCTAATAAATAAAGCAAGATTCCCTTTATTAAATAAAAGTTAAACAGTAAGGTTTGATTGCCGCACTCCTGTAGTATGGGCAACAGTTTAACCTCATCGCAACCTTCACCAATTAGACAATATGGATTTGCTGAAAGACCTCTAAGATTTAGAACAAGTTGCTGCCACATACCAGCATAGTAAATAGAATATTGCTGTTTTAATTTTTGCAATAATTCTAGAGACTCAATTTGCTCTTGCTGGACATAATCCAATGGTTCGCCCATTAAGAACAAATTAGTGCATCTGTCTTTTGAGCAAAGAGAGGCATAATAAAAATCCCCGCTTTCTAGCCCGATATTCATAGCCTCTCTAAGTGGCTGAACTGTCTCTCCGATTGGCTCTTTCCAGTGTCTCAAAACTAAATTGAACATTGTATGAACGATACAGTAGTAGGAGCGTGAATTGAATTTAGATAACAAACTAACTGCTAATTCTCCAAATTGATATCCAGAATTAATATCTTCACTATTTACCAATACCGATCCATAAAAAACATAACTGACAGCAGCAATTACAGAATTGCCAAATTCCAGGCAGAGTTTAACTGCTGTAAATGCAAGTTTGGCCAATAAATTTGGCTCTGCCATAATTGCTGAAGTATAAGCATTAGACAGAATACGCATTGCTGCTAATGTATTGGGATTGGCCATAACTGGCAAATTGATTAAGTTTTTAACAACTAAATCTTTTGGCGGTTCTGTCTCCAAAGGAATATCAAGCAAATTTAAAGCATTTAGAGTTATTTCAATAGCTTTCAAAGCATGATTTTGAGAGGAGTAAGATAGAATTGCAAGATCGTATACTTTGATTTTATCCAATAATGCTTTTGCATACTTTAAAGTTACATCAGCCAGTTGCTTTGCTCGTTCTAAGTCTGTATTTAGGAAACAAATCTCTATCATTTCTAAGTGGAGATTAAGAGTCAAGTCATACTCAGATATCCAGCTTTCTTCAACTAGGAGATTTAATCCTATATTCAAATAATCGAGGGCGATTTTATAAGCAGCGGATGTTTTTGCTTTTTGTCCGGCAAGCAAATTCAGACGGACTAATTCTGTTTTCTCTTTAACAGACTCGATGAGGAGAATACCTTTATTTAAGTGATTGACAAGTTCAAATATATTGGCTGTTAATGCATCGTGTGGAGTGCTTTGTAGTAGCAGTTGTCCAATTTTCAGATGTGTTCTCTGTTTCCACTCTACAGGAATGAGTCCATAAGCGGCTTGTTGAACGCGATCGTGCAGAAACTTATAAGTTAATGCTGTCTGTCCGTGTAGTATCCTAGCAGAAGAGTTGTTAAATGCTGAGTTATTTTCTGGCTGAGTTTGCCCGATATAAAACTTATAAACGTCACTCCCCGGTAGAACAAATCCTTCTTGCAATGCTTGCCATAAAACATCTGCTGTTTCTGCTTGCGAACGCTCTGATACAATCGCTAACGTCTCTAAATCAAAATTATTTCCAATACAAGCTGCTAGTTTGAGAACCTCCTGTGTAGCTGGTGGTAACTTTTGCAATTGTAAGGTCATAAATTGAACTACATCATCTGTTAAAGCCAAAGTTTTAACGCGAGCAATATCCCACTGCCAGCTTCTAGCATCCAAATCAAATACAATTAGCCCATCTTCATATAATGCTCGAAGGAATTGGGTACTAAAAAATGGATTGCCCTTAGTTTTTTGATAAATTAATTTAGTTAGTGGCTGAGCGATTTCAGGTGGGCAGGTCAGTGTATCCGCAACGAGTTGATTTAAACTTTCTTGGGAGAGAGCGTCTAATATAATTGTATTAATTTCTGTATTTGCCATACTCATTTTCTTCAATGTTAATATCAAAGGATGACTGGCAAAAACTTCATTTTTTCGATAAGCTCCAATTAACAAAAAATGCCCGTTTTCTGATTCACTCATTAATACTTGCATTAATTTTAGAGATGCCGAATCTGCCCATTGTAAATCATCCAAAAAGATAACCAATGGATGTTCTTTTCTAGTAAATACTTTAATAAATTTCTGAAAGAATAAATTAAAGCGATTTTGTACCGCATCTCCCGAAAGTTCCGTTACTGTTGGCTGTTTGCCGATAATACTTTCTAATTCGGGTATGACTTCAATAATGACTTGTCCGTTATCCCCCAGAGCTTGTAAAATTTTATTTTTCCAAATGGACAATTGAGCATCATCTTCACTCAACAATTGTCCCATTAAATCGCGAAAGGCTTGCACAAAAGCTGAAAAAGGAATATTACAATTAAATTGGTCAAATTTGCCTTTAATAAAATAGCCATGCTGGCGCACAATAGGTTTGTGAACTTCGTTGATAATTGCCGTTTTCCCAGTCCCGGAAAAACCTGCTACCAGCATTAATTCTGCCTTCCGCTTCTCCTCAACACGAGCAAAGGCTGCTAGTAATTTTGCAACTTCCTTCTCCCGACCGTAGAGTTTTTCAGGAATAATAAAGCGATCGCATAAATCCCGTTGTGCTATCTGAAAACTCTCAATTTTGCCTGAATCTCTTAATTGCTGCAAACAAGTTTCTAAATCGTATTTCAATCCTAACGCGCTCTGATAACGGTTTTCAGCATTTTTCGCCATCAATTTCATCACGATGTTATCAAGGACTTGGGGAATCTCTTTTCCTTTTGACCTTAAAGCAGGTGGTTGTTGGGCAATATGACAATACACCAACTCCATCGCATCATCCGATTGAAATGGTAATTCTCCCGTCAGTAACTCGTAAAACGTAACACCCAAAGAATAAAAATCAGTTCGGTAATCAATCCCGCGATTCATCCTCCCTGTTTGTTCCGGCGATAAATAGCTCAAGGTTCCTTCCAGAACATTAGGGCTAATCAGTGTTTGAGTCTCTCTTGGCAGCAAAGATGCAATACTAAAGTCAATTAACTTAACTTGTTTTGTTTCTGGATTAATTAAAATGTTTGCGGATTTAATATCTTTATGAACGATCCTGTTGCGGATGAGAATATCTAATGTATCGCATAGAGAAATAGCTATTTGTAAAAACTCAATCAGGGTTTCGGGGCTTTCCCCCATCCCCCTCTCTCCCACTCTCTCCCGCCATTCTTTCAGGGAAATTCCTCCAAAATCTTCCATGACTAAAGCATAGCGATTTTGGTAAGCTTCCAAGCTATATGTTTGAATAATTCCTGGCAAGCTAAGATGTTTGGTAATAGTATATTGATTGCGAAACTGTACCAATTCACTAAAGCTAGGATAAGGATTTTTTTGCAGCTTAATGACTACAGGTTTGCCATCGACTTCTCGATATCCTCGATAAACAACGGTTCTGGAACCATCATAAAGTTTTTCATTAACTTTATATTCAGGGATGCTAACCTGAGTGGCAATCATACTGCGTTCATCCTCAATGCTTCTGGATTTATTATTCCCAAAGAGCAAGAAGCAATTTACGAGTTTAAGCCAAGGCAATCCCCGTAGAAATTTTACTTTTCATGACACAATTTGGTTTGCGATCGCTGGCTTACTAAGTCTGCAAAAAATCAACAAATACTGTGCCACTACTGCAACTGGCTCTCACCTAAATATCTAGTAAAAGTCATCCATTCAGGTGAAGCCATATACAAGCAGAGAAAATAGTATAAAGGAAAGTTAAGCAGTATAACTCCGTTTGCTGACACACGCTCTCGATGTATTAATACTTATATTCCCCCTGAAGTTTTTATAACTTCTACTCTTTTATCAAAGCTTGTTAAGTAAAAAAACATACATTATTAGTAACATGACTACATATTTAGAAATTCCTGTCATTGGTAAAAAAGTGAAACACCCATTGCGTTGGGCGATCGCTTTAGTAGCCACTGGTGCCTTAGTTGCAGGGACTGCCACAACGTATAATGCAGTTATCGAACAAGCAGCAAGAAAACAAGATATTACAGCCCTTACCATTCCAGTGGGAGCAAAAGATGTTGTCTTAAGAATTTCTGCAAGCGGTAAGGTTACACCAATCCAAAGTGTAAATATTAGCCCGAAAAACTCTGGAACTCTTGTAGAGTTGTACGTCGAGCAAGGCGATAAAGTGCGCCAGGGGCAAATTATTGCCAAAATGGATAGCGCAGATATTCAAGCTCGCATCCTTCAAGCCCGTGCTAACTTAGCACAATCCCAAGCTCAGTTAGACCAAGCCCTTGCAGGAAATCGCCCTCAAGAAATTTCTCAATCCAGAGCGCGTTTGGAACAAGCAGAGGCGCAACTTGCTGAAGCAAAAGCAGGTAATCGCCCCCAAGAAATTTCTCAAGCCCAAGCTCAAGTAGATGCAGCTAAAGCAAAAGCTGATTACACGAGCGAACAGGTGAAGCGTTATCGATACCTGTACGAACAAGGCGCGGAGAAAAAACAATTACTAGACCAAGCTGTCAGCGAAGATAACTCTGCCAAGGCAAATTTGCGAGAAGCTGAAAAACGTCTAGCTCTCCAACAAAGTGGAACTCGTTCTGAAGAAATCTCTCGTAGAGAAGCTGCTGTTTCCGAAGCACGCGCCTCCTTACAGCTTTTGGAAAGTGGAACTCGTACTGAGGAAATAGCTCAACGCAGGGCGGCTGTTGCGGCTTCTCAAGCTCAAATCAAAATAGAGCAAGTGAATTTAGATAATACAATCATCCGCGCTCCCTTAACAGGAGTTGTCACCCAAAAGTATGCCAACATTGGTGCGTATGTCACACCAACGACTTCTGCATCTTCGAGTGCATCAGCTACTTCGAGTTCGATTGTGGCTGTCGCACGTGGCTTAGAAGTTTTGGCTAGTATCCCGGAAGCAGATATAGGCAGAATCAAACAGGGTCAGCAGGTTGAAATCACGTCTGATGCTTATCCCGACCAAGTTTTTAAAGGTCATGTACGCTTGATTGCTCCTGAAGCCGTGAAGGAAGAAGGTGTCACCTTGTTCCAAGTGAAAGTTACCATTGATACTGGTATAGATAAGTTACGTTCTGGCTTGAATGTGGATATGACTTTCTTGGGAGACAAGGTACAAGGTGCTTTGTTGGTACCAACAGTCGCAATTGTAACGGAGAAGGGCGAAACGGGTGTTTTGGTACCTGATGAGAAAAATCAGCCTAAGTTCCGCTCGGTGACTGTTGGAGCGCAAGTTCAAGACCAAACTCAAATTTTAGAGGGTGTAAAACAGGGCGATCGCGTCTTCCTCAACCCACCACCTAACTACAAAATTCAGAAGATGCAACAACAGCAGAACAAATGAACATCTTAGAAAGCGTTAAAATGGCAGGAAAAACCCTGCTGTCAAATAAGTTACGTAGTGCCCTCACCATGTTAGGTATTGTAATTGGTAATGCCTCAGTTATTGGCATGATTGGTGTTGGTGAAGGCGGTCAAAAATACGTTAACAAGCAGTTGGAATCTTTAGGACCAAACGTGCTGTTTGTCATTCCTGGGAATCGAGAAACCCAACGCATCTCCAACGAAGTTCCGAAAAACTTGGTGTTGGAAGATGCAGAAGCGATCGCATCTCAAGTCCCAACCGTCGCCGGAGTGGCTCCAGAGTTAAACGGGAGATACGTTATTACAAGTCGTAATAAAAATACCAACGTCAATATTATTGGCACAACAGCCAGCTTTCCATTAGTACGAGATTTTAACACTGCTAAAGGGCGGTTTTTTACTGAAATCGACCTAAAGCGGAACAATCAAGTCACTGTACTTGGTGCTGAGTTGGCAAAAAGGCTTTTTGGCAATACTAACCCTGTCGGTCAGCAGTTGCGGATTAAAAATTCTAGCTTTCAAGTTATCGGTATATTGGAAGCAAAAGGCTCAAGCCTTGGTGCAAACTACGACGAAGCAGCCCTAGTCCCAATCACGACTTCAGCAAACAGACTTGTAGGCAAAAATTCTCCCTATGGTATCGCTTTAGATTATATCGTTGCTTCTGCACGCGATAGCAACAGTGTTGATGCAGCAGAATTTCAGATTACCAATTTGCTACGTCTGCGGCACAAAATTACTACCGAAGATGACTTTAGTATCCAAAGTCAAAAAGACGCCCTACAAACTATCGGTCAAATTACAGGTGCTTTGACCATTATGCTAGCTGCAATAGCAGGAATTTCTCTATTCGTTGGTGGTATCGGCATTATGAATATTATGCTCGTCTCCGTTACCGAACGAACTCATGAAATTGGTTTGCGAAAAGCTATTGGTGCAACTCCACAAGATATTTTGCTGCAATTTACAATTGAAGCAGTGATTCTTTCAGCAGCAGGCGGTTTAATTGGGACTGCAGTTGGTGTCAGTGGTATCGTACTGGTAGCTGCTGTGACTCCCTTAGAAGCAGCGATTTCTCCTTTTGCGATCGCAACGGCTGTTGGTGTTTCAGGTGCTATTGGTTTGTTCTTTGGTATTGTTCCCGCACGTCGCGCTGCTAAACTCGATCCCATCGTAGCTTTAAGAAGCGCGTAAGAATTATGAATTATGAATTATGAATTATGAATTATGAATTATGAATTATGAATTATGAATTATGAAAATAACATTGAAAATTAGTACTATATGAATTATGAATTATGAAAATAAACTAAAAAATTAGCATTACATGATTGGCTCACAAATGAATTATGAATTATGACTAATGACCAATGACAAATAATCAACTAAAAACTCAAACCTCAGAACTAGTAACTGTTTCCCAACCTGCTATTATTCGCTTAGAAAGTATTTTTAAAGTTTATGGCACTGGTGAAACTGAAGTGCGAGCGCTCAATGATGTTAACCTTACCGTAGAAGAAGGGGAGTATTGTTCTATTATGGGACCTTCTGGTTCTGGCAAATCTACAGCCATGAACATCATTGGTTGTTTAGATCGCCCGACATCAGGACATTATTATTTAGATAATATCGATGTCGCCCAGATGAACGATACAGACTTGGCACATATTCGCAATAAAAAATTGGGGTTTGTTTTCCAACAGTTTCACCTGTTACCTCAACTTTCTGCAATGGAAAATGTGATGTTACCCATGGTATACGCTGGAGTCAAATCCAGCGAACGTCGCGATCGCGCAGCTGAAGCACTCAAAAAAGTTGGTTTGGAAAAACGTTTTAACAACAAACCAAACCAACTTTCTGGAGGACAACAACAAAGGGTAGCAATTGCAAGGGCGATCGTCACACGTCCGGTTGTCCTTCTTGCTGATGAACCTACAGGCGCTCTTGACTCCCGCACTACGCAAGAAGTTCTCGATATTTTTAGCGAACTCAATGCAAGCGGTATTACCGTCGTCATGGTCACTCACGAACCAGACGTTGCGCGTCAAACAAGGCGCATTGTGTGGTTTCGTGATGGTCAAGTCGTTCACTCTAACTTAACTCCATCTGATTTGGCTCATATGGCTAATGGTTAGTAGTTAGTAGTTAGTAGTTAGTTGTCATTAGCCATTAGCCATTAGCTATTTACAAACTTGCCGTTTTACCAGTTTGCGCTTGTGTTTCAATGGGCTTAACAGCGGTATAACCCATTTGTCCGACAATTGTCCGCAGTACAGACATTTGCTCTTCAAAATCTAATCCTTCTATTTGAGAAAGCACATTATTAATTGCATCAGTTGCTTTGTAGTTTCCTGGTATATCAACAACGTTCTTACCCATAGCAACCGCCCATGCATACCAAACAAAAAGCTGGTTATTTTCTTTTATAGCACCGTATGCACGAGAATGTTCTGTGTCCTCACGATTCACAATTTGTCGCATAATCGCTAATTGTTCGTCATCAGACAGTTGAAGATATTCATCACCTATAAGTCTTGGTGCTAGTTCTGGTTCGGCTGCAGCTGGTGCAGCTGGAGTAATAGAATCACCCATTTTTTTATAGGCATAATACAACCAAGCAAGTTTAGCATCAGTATCTAAACGATTAAATGCATCAACTACTTTTTGAGTTTGCTCGCTTAAGGCTTGAGGGGCTTGTTTATTGTAACTTGCAGTCATAATGTATCTCCAAAATTATTTAAATTGTTAGTGCTTAGTAGTAAGTGGTTAGTTGTTTTTGTTGACTCACAACTAACCACTCATTACTAACTCTTACTTATTATTAAGGCGTATCAAAGTTTTATAATCTAATTCCACCACCAAGAGAAAGAGATTAAAAAAAAATGTTTTCTCTGTCTTTTAATAGAGGTAACAATCTACCTTAGGATGCCAAGGAAAAAGTAGATAGCTTTGATACAATCGCTACATTGACAAAATTACCTATGAGGTGACCTATGCCTGACGAAATCAAACCTGATGCATCTCAAGCACCTACTCATGATGCACAACTAGCAGCGGAAAACATGGTAAGTGGCGAAGAAAAAACACCAAAAGTTGATTTTGAAGCCGATTACCAAGCAGCGCAGAAAATGAGTGTAAGTGATATCGATCGCACTGGTGAAGGAGCAAAAGCTGCTGCTGAAGCAACCGCACCAGAGCATGAATTACGCTCATCGGGAGAAACAAACACGGTTGCAAAGGAAACTGGTAATCCCGACGATTATATAGATATGGCAAAGGATGTGAACTCTTCTAAAACGGAAGCTGTCACAGAAGTGAGCGACGATCTCGTGAAACAAGCTTTGGAAAAAGGGCAATCTAAATAGTTAATGGTTAGTTGTTAGTTGTTGTTTGCTACTGTCTGTAGGATTTCTAATTTAATTTTTGAAATATATGTAGGGTGGGCTAAAGCTTATCGCATTTACGATCTAAGTTTTGGCAATCGGTCCGCCCTACTAACAACTAACAACTCTTTACAACATCTAACAGCTGACTGGGATGGTGAATGAGAAAATCTGGATTTTGCTGTGCAAGAACTTCTTGCGAATTGAATCCCCAAGTGACGGCTACAACTTTGATATTTGCTTTTTTAGATGCTTCAATATCTCTAGTTTCATCTCCAACATAAATAGCTTCTTGAAGCTTGATTTGCTTTTGTTTTAAAACATTGTTAATTATTGTAGTTTTTCCAAATATAGTGACTCCTGAATAGATAAATTCAAACAGATCATCTAATTCGTTTACTTTCAGAAAAGCTGTTACATTCTCTTGGGAATTAGAAGTAATAATTCCCAAACGATGTCCTTCACTCTTAAGTTCTATCAGCGCTTCTTTAATTCCTAAAATAGGTTTTAATTCTTTGATTTTATTTTTTAACGCTGCTTTCACCCTTTTCACTAGAAATGGTATTCTAAAAACTGAAATACCTGAATACTTAATCACTTCCCTAGAACTAAGGTTTCTTAAAAGAGCAAGCTCTTCAGGTGCAATTGGTATGTAGCCAAACTCTTCAGCAAGCCGATTGGCAATAACTACAAGAGCATCAAGTGTGTCAGCAACAGTACCATCAAAATCAAAAATAATGACTTTCTGAATCATCTGAAGTATAAAGTATGAAGTATAAAGTATGAAAGGAAGGTGAAAGTAAAAAGTATGAGATCTGTTTATAAAGTTATGCAACACAATTTATATTGCATTTTTCATCCTTCATAAGACCTCCTAAATCCTTCATCCTTTATCCTTTACCCTTCATCCTTGTTTTTTAATGCGTCTAGATTAACACGAGAATTTCGACGTAACATTTCCGGCTTAATCCGACGCAAAGCTGATGCTGGAAATCGTTGATCCCAGTCTCGATCTGATATTTCCGCCAATTCTACCAGCTTTGGTGCAACATTCCCAGGGTATGGCTGAAACTCTGACACATCTGTTTCTTTGGCAAAACGCTGATTCCAAGGACAAACGTCTTGGCAAATATCGCAACCTGCAACCCAGCCATGGAAATTAGATTTTACTTCCTCAGGTAATTCTTCATTCCGATTTTCAATCGTATGGTAAGCGATGCATAGGTTAGCGTCGAGCACAAATGGCTTTGTAATAGCACTTGTGGGACAGGCGTCGATACAACGAGTGCAATTTCCGCAGTGTTGGGTGTGGGGGCGATCGCATTCCAACTCTAGATTTGTCAGTACCTCTCCCAAAAAAACCCAAGAACCGTATTCGCGAGTAATAACGTTACCATTTTTAGCAATCCAACCTATTCCAGCTTGTTGCGCCCATACTTTATCTTGAATCGGACCAGTATCTGCATAATAACGGGCTTGCACTGTCTCCGAGCCTTCTTGCAGCCACATTGTTAAAGCTTTCAGTTTTTTATGCATGACCTTGTGGTAGTCCCTTCCCCAAGCGTACCGGGAAATTTTGGCATACTCTTGTCCCTCAGGGCGCTGGTATGGAGTGTAGTAGTTGAGAGCAACACAAATTACGGAACGGACTTCTGGCATAACACTAAAAATATCCTGACGCTTGGGGTTAGTCATCCATTCCATGTCCGCGTGATAACCCAACGCCAGCCATGCTCTTAACCTCTGAATTTCCGTACTTTCAACCCCGGTTACAGCAGCAATACCCACTTTATGAAATCCCAAACTCAGGGCTTTCTCCTTAATCGAACTGCTACTTGTTCCTGGGGATCGATTCATTTATCTTATCTAGAGATTGCCACAGGCTTTGCTTCTCTAGCATACATGAGACAGGCAATACCCCTATTTATTTTTTCTACCGATCGTATATGTAAATTTTATTTGCAGATTGTAAAGAAATAATGCATGATGTAAATCAAGAGGCAACACAACAGATATAAGCCTCACACACAACAGCAGCTTACTAACTCAATCGACTGTGGTGCCATTATGACATTCTCTACAGATTCAGCAAAAAGCAGCTTCTATAGCGATTTGAACTACAGCACTCAAACTAGTGATGCTGTTTCCTCCTCCATTGTTGTATTCAAGAGCTTAAATATAGATGACCAGCTAGCAGTACTTTGGTATGCTTACGTCGAAATGGGTCGTTCCATCACACCAGCAGCCACTGGTGTAGCGCGTTTACAGTTAGCAGAAGGTTTATTAGAGCAAATTAAGCAAATGTCTCATACCGAACAGTTGCAGGTAATGCGTGACCTGGCTGGAAAAAGAGACACACAAGTTTCCCGCTCTTACGGTATTTTAAGCAATAACACTAAGTTAGCTTTCTGGTACGAGCTATCAGAATTGATGGTAAAAGGTTTTGTAGTGCCCATGCCTCCAGGTTACCAGCTTTCTCGAGATGGTGCAAAGGTATTAGAAGCTCTCAAGCAACTAGACTTCGGTCAGCAAATTACAGTTTTCCGTAAAGTTGTAGCAGACATGGGCGTAGATCCCCTAGCTGACTAATTCAGAAACATACTCCCAACCTTCCTGTTTCGTTCCCTATAACCACTTTGGGGAACGATTTTTTAGGAGTCAATGGCTAATGGCTAGTAGTGAGCCATTAGCCATTAGCCACTAGCCATTAGCCATTAGCCACTAGCCATTAGCCATTAGCCACTAGCCATTAGCCAT
>NZ_JBFPMW010000022.1:0-106070 GCF_045999855.1 Tolypothrix campylonemoides VB511288_2 | reverse complement strand
ACGGCGGGAAACCCGCCTACAGGGCTGGTCTCACCATTAGCCATTAGCCATTAGCCATTAGCCATTAGCTAAAACATATCCGCAGGATCGGCTGATTGCAGTTTTCGAGTAGCGATCGCACCCGATATGAGACACATAATGATGGTGAGGATAAGGACGAATACAGCTCGTGAGAGAGTCATGTAAATGGGTAGGTTGGTTGCATTTCTGGTTAAAGAGTAAAGACCGAGGGGTACTATAGCCCCAGGAATAAAGCCTAGAAATGCTAAGATAATAACTTCTTCAAATATGACTCCAAGTAAATAGAGATTTTGATATCCCATTGCTTTGAAGGTAGCGTATTCTTTAAGATGGGCATTGACATCTGTGGAAAGGACTTGATATACGATGATGATCCCAACCATGAATCCCATTGAGACTCCCACCCCAAAGATAAAACCAATAGGGCTTTCTGATTGCCAAAAGTTTTGCTCAAATTGAATAAATTGCTCGTGGGTTAAAGCTTTGACATCATCCGGTAAGTAATTTTGTAGCGCTACAGCTACCTGTTCTGCATTATAGCCAGATTCAAGGTAGATTAAACCTAGATTAATACTTGCTGCTTCTCGCTTGGGAAATAGCCGTAAAAAGTTTTGGTCGCTGGTAATTAAGTTACCATCAGCCCCAAAGGAAGTTCCCAGTTTGAATAACCCAGCAAGCGTAATGGTTCGATTTTCTATTTCAGTTGTTGCTGTTTTTCCTTGTTCAATTTGAGCAATAACTTCCTGATACTTTCCTTTAGAATCTCGGTCAAATAAAAAGTTATCTGTCAGTTTTATCTTATCTAACTGTTGGTTGACTTCTGCTAGCTGGAAAGCCGAACGGTCGGGATTAATACCCATAACTTGAATGGCTGTTTCGCTGCGAGTTTGAGGATTTTTCCACGTAATGACGTTAACGTACATTGCTTCTGCTGCTTTCACTCCTGAAAGAGAAGATGCTTGATACAATCGCCGTCGGGAAAATGTGGATAAATTTTGCATATTACGAGCTTTAGGGCTGATTAAAACAATATCTGCATCCAAAACTCGGTTGAGGCGTGTATTACTGTCATACAAAGCGCTTTGAAAACCCAGCTGCATAAACATGAGAACATCAGCAAAGGCTATCCCTGATAATGCTACAAGCAAACGGCTTTTTTCGCGACTCAGTTGCAGCCATCCTAAAGGAGTTCGTCGTTGTAATTGTTGGATAAATCCGATCAAATCTCAATCACCGCCTTGACTTGTAAGTTAGTTAACTTTGCTGCTTTTGTACTGGAAGCATTATCGAGTCGTATATGGACTTCCACAACTCTGGCGTCAATATTGCTGCTGGGATCTGTGTTGACAACGCTTTGGCGCTTCACTTGCAAGCCTATTAAATCAACTTTTCCTTGCAATTCTTTTGAGAAAGAATCACTCGTGACTCTCACTTGCTGTCCCAGACGCACTTTATTAATATCACTTTGATAGACTTCTGCAACAACGTACATTTGGCTTGTTTGTCCAATTTCAACAATGCCATCTTGCGATACGACTTCGCCCGCACGCGTGTGTATATCTAAAATTTGACCGTTTTGTGGCGATCGCACGTAAGCTTGTTCTAAATTTTTCTTAGCCTGATTGACTTCTGCTATAGCGTCGTTGACTTCTGCTATAGCCAATTCTATATCCACCGGGCGGACTTCGGCTATCTTTTGCAATGTGGCTTGAGCTTCATTAACTTGTCGCTTACCGGTGGTATTGATGCGGGAAAGAACAGCTTGGGCTTCGCTCAGTTGTCTGCGACTCGTGCTATCGATACGGTTTAGGACTGCTTTGGCTTCGTTAAGCTGCTGTGTTGCTGTATCTAAACTCAAACGTTTGCTGTCAAAAGAAGATTTAGAAATCGCACCTTCTATTGCAAGCTGCTCGTAACGTTTGTATTCAGAGCGAGCATTATTCAATTCTGCTTCTAGTTTTCCAATGGTTGCTTGTTGCGCTGTTTTATCTCCTTCCCATTGCGCTTTAATTCTAGCTATGGTTTCTTCTTGAGCGATTTGATCTCCCTCCCACTGGGCTTTTAATCTGTCAATTTGAGCTCTTTGGGCGTCAATCTCACCGCGTTTTGCACCCGCTTTAACCTGAGCAAGGTTTGCTTGCTTGATTTTTACCTGTTCTTGCGCCTTGACTAAACTGGCTTGAAGTCTATCTTTGCTATCAAGAATGGCGATCGCTTGTCCTGCTTTGACTTCTTGTCCCTCCTTTACCAAGAGTTGCTCGACTCGATTTTCTTGAGAGGATGTGGGTGCTGAAACTTTAATGACTTCTCCCTGTGGTTCTAGCTTTCCTAAAGCAACAACCTTTGTGACTTTAGGTGCGATCGCTTGAGGTACTTGAGGCTGACTCGATTCTTTCGCCTGAAACTGCTGAAGTTGGTAGATTGTGACTCCACTAATAACGAGAGTTGTGGCAATTCCTAAGACGAACACGGGGTGGCGCTTTTGTTTGAAAGATACAGAACTGTTAGATGTTGTCTTTGTTGCATCACTCACCATAGGTGATTTGCCTCGTCAGTTATGACATTAACTAAACTGTTTAGTTTTCTTGCTTATTTATAAACTAAACTGTACAGTATATGGATGTCAAGGGGAGAGCGCATACATAAAATATAGTTATTGAAAAGCTGTAGGATAGAAAAACTCGCTATTTAGTAGAAAACCTGTTTGTCAGACTTATTTTCTGACAATTCAAAGAAAACACTATATAATGTAGCCTTATTTAAAATGAAAGAAACAGAAGACCAGACTCCAGAGCGCAAGCTTTCCGAAGAGAAGGTTGAAGCCATTCTCTCAGGAGCAATACAAGAGTTCTTAACACATGGATATGCTGCTACAACAATGGATCGGGTCACAGCAGCAGCGGGTGTATCTAAGGCAACTGTTTATAATTATTTTCAGGATAAGGAAGGATTATTTACTGCCCTCATACAAGAATTGATCCTCAAGCAGTATCAAGCTGCTTTTAATCCTCAAAAAGCCCTCTCAGCGGAGGGTGAAGTGTCTGATATTCTGCGCTTAGTAGCAGTTTCCCTTATGGATAAAGCAACAGGCGATGAACGGGTTATGGGATTAATGCGCTTGGTAGCTGGTGAATCGGGACGCTTTCCGGAATTAGCACGAGCTTTTGTTCGTAACATGGAAAAACCAGCTTTACAAGACCTCACTCAATTTCTGGCTTGCAGTCCTCTCAATCTACCCGATCCAGAAGCATCTGCACGAATTTTTTTGGGGGCGTTGGTTCATTTCATGTTGGTTCAGGAAGTATTCCATGGTAAAGACATTCTACCTATGGAACGCGATCGCCTGATCGACAACTTGGTTGGCTTGTTTGCAGCCAAACAAACTCCACAGCCTTCACCATCAGATCCATTTTCAGGAACGAAGCAAAAATCTCAAAGACGTAACCGTAAGGATTCTGGGAAATTTGAGCGAGACTATTCCGAACCCAAGCGTCTGAGATCTATCCGACTGACAGATACAGCTTGGGAAAACTTGGCTGCGATCGCAGCTAAAAATCAACTGACCCGGAGTGAAATTATTGAAATCATTGCTCGCAATGAGGATGCGATCTAAAAATATGTACACCAACGTGTATATACATGGGTGGCTAAAGATTGAGTACTTTTGTTGAGTAGATATGCTGTATATACATGGATGGAATGATTTATTCTTATGGTTAGTATTTTCTCGTTCTCAAGGAGAACCTGTAAAAAGGAAAAGGAGCTTAGCAAAAATTAACAATACTCGTAACGGTAAACTCTAAGCGAATATACAGAGGAGAAACAAACTAAGCAAGCGGTATTGCCGAATTACAGCATAATTCCAAAGCTTTAAGTCCAACTCCCTTCTCCCTAAGGAAGAAGGGTTGGGGATGAGGGCAACTTCGTTATCTCTCCTGTTTGATACCTTGCACACTAGGGCTAGAATATAGCATGACCTTTGTGCCTTTATTAACTTAATCAGTAGAAATTTTTACAGAAATGTAGTAAATTCTACAGAAAAAAGCTCAAACAAAAATCTGTATTGAAAAAAAAGGCAAAAAAGGTTTAGCATCTAACCCCAACTGTAAACTTTTATGGATTCCCGGATTCGCTTTTTGATGTGCTCCCCCGACCACTATGATGTGGACTACGTTATTAACCCTTGGATGGAAGGGAACATTCACAAGTCATCTCAAGAACGTGCTGTAGAACAGTGGGAGAAACTGCATCATATCCTTAAAGAATATGCAATTGTAGACTTGGTGCCACCTCAGAAAGGTTGGCCAGATATGGTGTTTACAGCTAACGCTGGCTTGTTGTTAGGGAAAAACGTTGTCCTGAGTCGTTTTTTACACAAAGAGCGTCAGGGGGAGGAACCTTACTTCAAGCAGTGGTTTGAAGACAACGGCTACACTGTTTACGAACTGCCTAAAGATTTACCATTTGAGGGTGCGGGAGACGCACTTCTGGATCGGGAAGGACGCTGGCTGTGGGCTGGATATGGTTTCCGAACAGAGTTAGATTCTCACCCCTACCTGGCAAAATGGCTGGATATTGAGGTGCTGTCTTTGCGCTTGATTGATGAGCGATTTTACCATCTAGATACTTGCTTCTGTCCTTTAAGTAATGGCTATCTGCTATACTACCCTCCCGCTTTTGATTCCTACTCCAATCGTTTGATCGAAATGCGGGTTCACAAAGATAAGCGCATTGCTATTGCAGAAGCAGATGCGGTTAACTTCTCTTGCAATGCGGTGAATGTTGACCACATTGTTGTCATGAATAAAGCTTCTGATGCTTTAAAAGCACGTCTGGCACAAGTCGGGTTTCAAGTCATTGAAACTCCACTGTCTGAATTCTTGAAAGCTGGGGGTGCGGCTAAGTGCTTGACACTGCGAGTCACCGAACCAGTACGGGAAGAAGTTCATGCCAACGTATTGGTTGAAAGTCGCATCTTCCGCATTGAAGGGCATTTGCTGGACTCTGGTTTGATTAACCGTGCTTTGGATTTAATTGTCGATAACGGTGGTAGTTTCCAAGTCCTGAATTTTTCATTGGGAGAACAACGGCAAAGTACTTCAGCGGCGGAGGTGAGAGTGTCAGCACCTTCTCATGAAGTGATGGAAACTATTCTCTCTCTTCTGATTGATTTGGGTGCGGTCGATTTACCGCAGGATGAGCGGGATGCTAAGCTCGAACCCGTGACTCTACCTGGAGTTGCACCTGATGATTTTTATGTCACCACAATTTATCCGACTGAAGTGCGGATTGATGGTGAGTGGGTAAAGGTACACAACCAGCGCATGGATGGTGCGATCGCAATTTCTCAAACTCCCAATGGCTTGTTAGCACAATGTAAAATTTTACGTGACTTGGAAGTTGGGGAACGCGTTGTTGTTGACGTACAAGGTATCCGTACTATCCGGAAAACAGAATCTCGCGAACAACGGAATGCTCAGGAATTTAGCTTTATGTCGGCTGGGGTTTCTAGCGAGCGGCGCGTGGAACTGGTTGTTGAGCAAGTGGCTTGGGAATTACGGAAAATCCGCGATGCTGGCGGTAAAGTTGCTGTAACGGCTGGACCTGTGGTAATACATACTGGGGGTGGCGAACACCTGTCGCAGCTGATTAGAGAAGGATATGTTCAGGCGTTGCTGGGTGGAAATGCGATCGCAGTTCATGACATCGAGCAAGCGATGATGGGGACTTCCCTAGGTGTGGATATGAAGCGAGGTGTTGCTGTCCGTGGAGGACATCGACATCATTTAAAGGTGATTAACACGATTCGTCGCTATGGTAGTATTGCTAAGGCAGTTGAGGCTGGGGTAATTCCTAGTGGCGTAATGTATGAGTGTGTACGCAATGGCGTACCGTTTTGTCTTGCTGGATCGATCCGGGATGACGGTCCTTTGCCAGATACGGAAATGGATTTGATTAAAGCGCAAACTGAGTACGCTAGGTTGCTCAAAGGTGCGGATATGATTTTGATGCTGTCATCGATGCTGCATTCGATTGGCGTGGGAAATATGACTCCTTCCGGGGTAAAGATGGTTTGTGTTGATATCAATCCAGCGGTAGTGACGAAGTTGAGCGATCGCGGTTCCATAGAGTCTGTTGGTGTGGTGACGGATGTGGGCTTGTTCCTAAGTCTCTTGGTGCAGCAATTGGATAAGTTGACCAGTCCTTATACTATTAAGTTAGGTTAAGTTAAGTTGGGTGGGCAATGCCCACCACTTGATTGTTTATTCATGAGCCACAGAGTACGCAGTGGAAAGAAGAAGAGGAAGAGAGAATGGTAGGCGTGACTTCTCGTCAAGGAGTACAAATTCGTTGGGTTAGTTTTATTGCGGATTTCCTACTATCTGGGATGGTGGTTGGACCTCTGGTTGCTCCTTTTTTGGCAGGGTCTGGGTTACCTTTATTACCTATTGTTGCGGATATTATTTATTTGATGGGCCGTCATGTGTGTCCTCAACCCGATATGGGAGTGGTTTTGGCATCACCTCACATTATGGCGGTTTGTATGCGTTGTTACGGAACTGTAACGGGTTTGCTGGTGACTCGCTTGCTGTTTGGGATAACAGGTGGTAAAGGTTTTTACTGGTTGAGTCAGTACGGTTGGAGTGGTGTTGCGGTTGCTAGTGTTTTGATGATGGCTTATCCCTTGGAACTGGCTGCTCAGGTTTTGGGTTTGTGGAGCTTTCACAATTATGTTGTGACTCCTTTTGGGTTGATAACAGGTTTGGCATGGGGTTTATTGACTATGCCGATTTTGCATGGAGGGGTTGTAAACTCCCAACTTCTTGAAGGAAGTCGGGAGTCTGGCGTCTAGGACGTTATACCACTGATTGTCAATCTTCTACCATCAGGTGAAAGAGTTGTGGATACTGTTTGACTGGTAAGGTTTTTGCTGGCTGTGACTTCATAGTCGCCTAGGAATCCTCTGACCTTGAATTCCCCATTAGTATCTGTTTTACCTGTTGTATTCGTCCACCACTGATTGAAGACTAAATCAAGGTAAACCTGTCCGCTGGGCTTTAAGCTCCAATCGGCATTGTAGATGGGCGCATTGCTAAGCCAATGTTTGCCGTCCCAAAAACCCCACATGATAAAGCCTTTTGTAGCTGGATGGCTGAAAACAGCCGTCATAAAGTCACGCGTTACCTCAGCTTGTAATTGTTTGTCAGGTGTCAGCACATCAAACTCAGTAATTTTAATGGGAAGGTTGAATTTAGCAAAGCGATCGAGGGTACTGAGAAAGTCTGGTATTGAAATAGGAAGCTCGTTGAATAAATGACCTTCTATACCAATTCCTTCAAGTGGCGCACCGTTGGCAAGTAGGTACTGAATGATATTTTCGTATTCATCTGCTTTGCTGTTTCTCTCATATAAATTTTGGTTAACGTAGAGAACAGCATCTGGATCTGCCTGATGAGCAGCATGAAATGCATCGACAAGAATAGATTGACCTAAAATTGTCTGAAAATCTGTGTTCTCACAAGGCTCGTTTACAACATCCCAATCGTTAATTTGACCTTTCAAGGCACTAGTCTGTTCGGTGATATGAGAAATGATACGAGTCCGTAAAAAGTTATCTGCAGCTGTCTTTCCCTGTAGCGATAGGGTGTCATTGTAGGCACTCTCCAACTCAGGGGGCGAATTTCTCCAACTAGGCCAAATAAGATTGTGTCCGCGCACTTTCAGGTTTCTACTTTTCAACCAGTTAACTGCTTCTATCGCTTGGGAACGTAATTGCAAGTTATCCCATCGAACCCACTTAAGACTATCTTCATTCACTGCTTCATTAAATAACTGTAAAACGTTATCTCGATACCGATCGCCATCAGAGTTATTCGAGTTCAATAGCAAAGCATCGTCAGTTGCACTCCCAAAGCTGTAGGCGTGGCGCTTCATGGCAACACGTACATCTGCATTAGGGATGGGATTACCACTAGCATCCGTGACTACAACTGTCAAATCACCTTTACGGTATTTTTCAATATTTTGGTTAGCTGTTTCACGCCACGCAGTGTCAGATGAAATTTGGGCTATTAAATGGCTGCTGTTTTCCTGTCGATTTGGGAAATTTGTCTCCTTTGCTTGCGTCAGTGCAATATGAATACCAAATGTCATGACAAAACCGAACAGAGTTGCTAGCAGTGTCACGATCGTTTGCCTTCTCAGTTGGCATTGCTGCTTTTTGCAATTGAACATATTCATTATTTCTAATTTCTTGCTTTTTTACACAAAGATTTTTGCTAAAAACCGGAGTTTCTATCTCACTTAGCAAAGCCAGCATATCATAGTAGCGCAGTTAATATTAACCTGAATTTATCAATTTTTCAGATAAAAATCTAGAATGGTTAAAGTATAAAAATCTTTACTAAAAATCTTGGGTTTAACCATTCTCTTAAACAAGAATCACCTATCTAAAGTTAGAGATTCGTTTGTTATATGACTTTTCTTAAAGTGGCACAAGAGGGTTGCTATAAATGTTCTAAAATTGAAATTAAATGTCAAAAAGCTTTCAACAAACTATGTTTGAGCTTAGCGGAACCTCACTTATAAGATTTTTTCATGAATGATATTCAATCTATAATTTAGAGTTTTATTATTGAAATTTTTATGTTTATCTATTAGAAAATGTAATTTCTCTATCGAAAAATTCAGGACAATCAACACAAATCTCACCCAATGCAAACCCATTCCACTGTTTGGATGACTCCCAAATCACCCTAAAAATTACTAATTTTTGGAAATAGGGGTATAATGAAGCCCACGAGCATCAAACGGTAGACTTTAGCCTTAACGATTCTTATATGGAAATCCTACAAAGAGACGCATATATGCACATCGGATTTATCTCCCTTAAGTACCATGTATAAAAGGAGAGAACTAGGAAATTAAGTTCCCTCCCCTTTACAAGGCTACCCATTAGGTGCATCTTTACTAAAGCTTCCATGAAGCCAGACAAAGCTATGTATTGTCCGGATTTCTCTTAATATTTTGAGAAAGAGCAAGCTAAATTACAAACAATTAGATCTTCGGCGCAACTTTAGCAAGTTGACCTACGAGACTGCTCCTTGTAAGCTTTATCCAATCAAAATTTTAAGATTGTGAAGAAAGATGTGGATTAATGGATCGCTCTTATAAGCAGGGGGAGGGAGTGAATGTATATAGAGTAGTTTTGACATACTCACCGACCTAAAGGTGCGGTGATTCTTGACACTTCATCGACTGATGCGACCGTTGTCGTCTGACTCTGTCTCTGTGTCCGTTTAAGGTCGTGCCGATGCCCCATGCCGACCATTTCTATATTTCTACAGGCATTCTCATCTCTGTCGTGTTCAGTACCGCAATTTAGACACAATACTGAACGCACAGAGAGATCAATTTTGCCCCAACGATACCCACAGCAAGAGCAAGTTTGACTAGTAGGTTCCCATCTGCTAATCACCCTGAATTCCCGGTTAAGCTTTTCAGATTTAGCCTCGCACAATACCCGGAATTCTCGCCATCCCTGCAAGCTGATTGCTCTTGCAAGTTTGCGGTTTTTAACCATTCCTGATACGTTTAAATCTTCCAAAACAATAGTTTGGTTCTCGCTAACTACTTTGGTTGATAACTTATGCAGGAAATCTTTGCGGGTATCAGCGATTTGATTGTGTCGTTTAGCAATCTTTAACCGAGTAACTTCACGGCGTTTAGACCATGATTGTTGTCTTGCTAGTTGGCGTTGTAGTTGGCGAATTTTACGGTCTTTCTTTAAGTAATTTGGGCTAGTTGCTACTTCGCCATTACTCATGACCGCAAAAGTTTTAAGACCTAAATCAATGCCAATGCTTTGGTTTTTAGCGTTGACTTGAATAGGAGCTATCTCTACAACGAAACTGAGGAAATAACGATTAGCACAATCTTTGATGACTGTTACGCTGCTTGGTGCAGATGGTGAGCAAGTTCGAGTCTTGGCGGTTTCCGTCGAGTCGAAACTTGCGAACCCGGAGGGTAGTTGTCTTGACCAAACTGGCTTAACATTGCCAATCTTTGCCAAGTACACTTCATCTCCTTTGATAGAAAATCCACCAATTCTAAACCGTGCTGATTGTCTCCCTGTTTTCTTTTTAAACTTGGGAGTACCTACTTTTTTGAGGCAGCGCGTTGCGGGGGTTCCAAGCGTTGTAGCGACTGCCGTACCTTTTCTTTTACCTTTGAGTGAATCAAAAAAGTTCTTGTAGGCAACACCTAAATCAGCAACAGACTGCTGTAATGGAATGTTAGAAACATTAGACAACCACGATCTTTCATCAGTCTTTTTAGCTTGCGTAATCACCAACTTTTGCAAGTCGTTGTTACTGGGCAACTTTTCAGACTGCTTACAGATAGCCAACGCATCATTCCAAACTACGCGCACACAGCCAAACAACTGAGCTAAACTCTGTTGCTGTTGGTCTGTTGGGTAGAAACGGAATTGATACCTGGCTTTCATAGACAGTGCTATAATTGGTCTACAAAATAATTATACATTGGTCTACAGAGAATGACAAGCCAGTTTCGCAGGGAAAGACACTCTGTTACAGACTTAAAAATTCACTTGGTCTGCGTTACTAAGTATCGTAGGTCTGTATTTACAAAAGAAAGCCTTGAATTAATTGATAAGACGTTTAGAGAAGTAGCTAAAAAGATGGACTTTCAAGTAATTGAATTTAGCGGCGAGGATAATCATGTTCACGCACTTATTGAATACCCTCCTAAATTATCTATCTCTCAAATAGTTAATGCTTTAAAAGGTGTTTCAAGTCGCCGCTATGGACAAGCTCGATACCCGAAACCTAATAAAGATGCCTTATGGAGTCCTAGTTATTTTGCTGTGTCTGTAGGGGGTGCGCCAATTGAAGTTCTAAAGCAGTACATCAGGAATCAAGAAAAGCCGTCCTAGAAGGACGGGGCTTGTATCCCATTCTTTTGGTCAAATCAGTGGTACGTTGATAGGGGCACACGGTATTGTCCTCAAATTGGGTACAATTGAGGTAAAGGAAAACTGCTATAGCTCGCAGTTTGAGAGCCGTTATGAATTTTCTCACTCTTGTAGTGGGATAAGGTGGGAAAAGTATTGTTTGGACATACAAACTAAACAAAAATGGCTGTTCTTACCGGGCTCTCAAATCTCGAGCTGATTTCCATAGCTAAATATTCAACATAATTTTTTTGGTTGTACTGCTTTTGGACTAGTTCGTAACCTCTCTGAGCCTGCATTTGCGCTTTGTACGGATTGTCCAAGAGATTCTGGATTGCTTGTTTCATTTGCTCTGAATCGTAGGGACTAACACCAGTAACTATGCCTTCATCAATCAGTTTGCTAATTATTCCTGGTGTGCGAGTGATTACAACGGGTTTGCAACAAGCCATTGCTTCAAACAAAGTACTGAGTCCGGCTTCTTGTGTATTCTCAACCAAAGGAACAACAACTATGTCAGAGTCACGGTATAATTGTAATAATTCATACCAAGAGTAAAAGCGAGATGACATATTATTTGGAATCAGTTTTGGGAACGATCGCTTTAATTTTTTGGCATTATTTGAGAAAGCGCAAATTTTGACATCTACATCTAAATCCTTGGTAGCATCTGCAAGAGTCCTATAATCCCGTTTTTCTAAACCTCCACTGCCTATAATCGGGCGGCGTTTCTCGTGGGAGGTAGGTCCTGGTGTAAAGAAAGATGCATCTGTCGGTTGTGCTTTCACTTCATAAATTCGATTTTTGGGTAATTGCAAGTATTGGCTGAGAAAAGTAATTTCTGAAGGAACCGTAGAAACAAATAAATCAATTTTATTGGCTACTTGAAATATTTGTAATGCCAGACGACCGCGAGGTCTATTCATGTTGTGAAAATAGCCAATAAGTTTGGGTCGCCTCTTTTTCAGCCCACAAAGAGTTGCTAAAGGAATGCCGACATCCTCACCCGTACAATAAATGATATCATCTTCATCACATTGTAAGGACAAGTTGCGTGCTAAAGCCCAGTGTTCTGGACGACCTATAACCTTTGCAAGTATTCTATCTATTGGTAAAATTTGTTCTTCTCCTGGCTGATGAACTTTTGCTCCCAAACGCTGACTGAGTTCCCAGATAGCGTGAGAGGGAGTCATTCCTAATTGGGCATTTCGTGTCATGCCTTCTAGATCGCATGGGGGACTTAAAGCTATATGGTATTTCAAATTTTTCTCCTTCCACAATTCACTATTAACTCTTTCCAGAGTCTTGTAATTTACTCTCAAAAAAAATGTAAGAATGAGAGAAAATGTTTTGAGTTACAAGTTGTATCATTAACAAAATAATATCAAACATATATGTAAAAAACATTACGATGATTTGTCAAGGTTTTGTATTTTTTGATAAATTTTGTATATAGGAAATGCTATGATTTCGTTCTATTATGAAGATTATGATAATTTTTTATAAACTTTGATTTTTGAGAGCTTTTTTTTGGTAGAAGCTGCTTTTAAACAAAATCTAATCTGAGATGCATGAAATTTTTCAAGCTAAAAACTTGACAGCAAGGCTTTCAAGAACCAAAAAGTACTGACGAATATAAGATATATTTTCAAAGCTACCAACCTTAGTTACAAAGATTAAGGTATACCTGAGTTACTTGGGAAACGTAATGAAAGTAATAAAAGTAAGATCGAACCAACCTTACCTTGCTAACACTTAATTTTTATCCCTTTTAAACTACATAGATAGCAATCCTAAATCATTTGTAGAAAATTGGAGTGCTAATAGCTAATAGCTAATGGCTAATGGTAAGCCCAGAGAAAGCAGGATGTGAGTACAGTGCTGCAGGCGGGTTTCCCACGCTCTGGGGACTAGCGAACTCGTATAGCCCTGCGGGCATAGCTTCGCAACGCGAAGCGTCTCCGTAAGGAGATAGGGCTAATGGTCAAAAAGCCATTAGCTATTAGCAGTCTTCACTCTTATTTTTATATTTCATTTAGGACTGCTATATATGTAACAAGTGTATTCAATCCGGACAAAAATTGAAGATTATTCAAAGCACTTGCAGATGAAAAATTCTATAAATAAGCATACTTACTATAAATTTAGTTTGTGATTCTCATCGTTGATTATTTTTCATCTAAAAATTAGCTTTCGATCGCTGTTCGTTCAACTCCAAAGTGACTGAATCGGTAACCCGAAACCTAAATAATTGCGAATTGCTAAAAATAGAGCTAAGACACCAATAAAAAAGACTGTGGTTTGAATATCTTGGATAAAACAAGAAAGTTTTTCCCGCCAAAGCCCGTAAAGGTTAACTATATATAAAGGGAAATCGCTCAATGCAATAACGAGAATTGCCCCAAGCGTACCATATTGAGAATATAAGACTGGTAGGATGAACGTAATTGTTGCAAACCGAGCAAAGTTGCTTTGGGCTGAGTAAAGGGGTTTTCCAATTGCTAGTAGAGCAGGGCTAATGGTATAAAATAGCAGGGAAAACCAGATACCACAGCATAAAATTGGCATCATCCAGGTGGCTTCAGCGTACCTGTCATCATACAGTACTGCAATCACCAGATCGCCGACAGTCACAAGTGAAGCTAATACAACTGCAAAACCTAATAACATCAGCCGTCGTTGACGAAGTATTTTAGCTCGTAAAGTCTCCCTTGGTCCATCAAGTACGTTAGCGATCGCTGGAAAAATGACTTTATAACTGAGTTGTCTGATGATTTCACGGGGTATGGTTGCTAGAGTGTAAGCGACTGTATAAACACCTAACATTTGAAACGATAGTAGCTTACCCAAAACTAGGCGATCTGCTTGTTCAGCAGCAAACATCAACCCTGATGAAATAAACATCCATTTACCGAAAGACAAAATTTCTTTGACTGCTTCTGGTTCCCAGCCAAAATCAGTGGGAGATTCTGGTACTAACCAGTAGCTGCTAATCATTTTGTACAATCCTCCCAGCGCTACTCCAAAACCTAAAGTCCAGATGTTAGGGTAAAGCCAGACTAAGGTAATCAAAGTGGAAAGATAACAAAACTGCAAAACGAGCTCGTAAAGGTTGAGCTTACCCAATTCCATTCGTCGGTGAAGGCTGTGCAAACCAATAGCACTCAATCCATCAAAAACTGAGAAAATCACAGATAGAGGAATTAACCATAAAAGGCGTCGATCGTTGTAAAAGTTTGCAATGGGAAAAGTGAGAATCAAGCAAACAATCCAGATGATCAAACCGCGAATTGCTTGTAGTGTTTTTGCAGTCTTCAGGAAAGCTGGTTCATCTCCCCGTTGGCTGTTGACTATACTTTGAGCAATACCAATGTCTGAGAATAATTCAAGACCTACTCTTAAGGTATTCACTAATGCCATTAAACCAAAAAATTCCGGTACAAGGAGGCGAGTTAGAATTAAATTATTGCCGAATCGCAGGACTTGAATGCCTCCAAAACCAACAATTGTCCAAATTGCTCCAACGATAGCTCGCTTTTTTACAGATTTCATATTTACATTTTAAGGTAATAGTCGTTGTGAGAATAAAAGTTAAGCTTTTAGAGAACGGAGCTTAAACATATATTGAAATCCCAATTTTGAACAAATTTTACTGAAGGCGATAGGTCCGTAAATACCAACATATGTTCCTATTAGTAAATGAACGATAGGTTCTGAAATGTGAAACATTTTCTGAAGAAAAATACGAGCAGAAGATGCAGCGATAATATGGGCTACATAAATTTCTAAAGAAAAGATTCCCCACTGTTTTACAAAATTCATTGTATTGAAATTTTGTAAGAGAACAGATAAAGCTGTTGACGCAGCAATACCGATCGTAGCAATGATGAAAATTGCAATAGGATTTTCATCGAATTTGAACACAACTGCTAGCGCGATTGCTAAATATCCAACTACTATTGTTAAGAGTAAAGGAAGAACCTTAAGTTGGTTAATTTTTGTTAGTAAGTTACTGCTACCAAAGCAAAGCCCTAAAGCAAAGTAAATGGCATAGCGTCTGACTAAATACAAAATACCCCAAGGACCAATGCTAATATCCAAGCAATATAAAATGTATATAAAGACAGAAAAAGCTAAAAAAATAACAGGAGATATTCTTAACTTATGGAAAATTGCATAGGCTAGCAAAATGATAAATAAAGTATAGAGGAACCAAAATTGCTGATAGGGTTGATAGATAATCCTCCAAATATCTGTAAATGTAACTGGCTGATTTGTATAACGTGAGGTCAAGATTTGAAGAATATTTTGTAGAATTGACCATATAAAATAGGGGTAAACAATGACAGAAATTTTATCAAGGACAAAACTTTTGAAAGGTTTGGATAGCGATCGCACTACAAACAACCCAGAGATAAAGAAGAACAGAGGCATATGAAAAGCATAAATCCAGCGATCGACCCACATGATGAATGCGGACTCTTCCAAAATCGAACTTTTTACTAGACCCCGTAGAGTATGTCCAACCACAACTAAAAATATACCAATCCCCTTTGCATAATCAACCCAATGCAGCCTTTGCTGCTTTACTTTTGTAGATGTTGCTTGAATCATAGTAGATGTTGCCTGAATCATAAATGGGTTTCTTAAAGGAATTTCAAATAAAAATATCCAAAAATTTCTTGTGGTACTAAGAGCAGTATTATGCGGTAAATCCAGAGAAAGGAGCTTAATTTCCTTATCTCTATGGAGAACTCCAAAGCCTCTGTTGAGGCGACTGCGGAGCCTGAAACTTGCTACCGATATAGGACAGGGAAGGACGCCTATCCCACAAGATGGATAGGATAATTTATTTCTTAGAAATCCCTAAAGACCATCACTAAATAACTAAATCTTGGGCATATATAGAGAAGAGCATTTCGGTACTCATGAATTGTTATAAGTAGGTGGGCAGAAAAATTTACAAGTATCTAACGAAAAGTAAAATCTTTGTATTTAACTTGGAGTAGCGCTGTCTGTACCTGCTGTATGCAAGAGTAGCGAACGCACGCGTTGCAACGAAAAACCAGTAATGATTGTTTGCACCCACTGGCTTAGTTACACTTTGCTGATAGCAGCTTCTTTTTTGGTTGTTAAAATCGAAACCTCTTTTTCTGGTAGCTTCGGACGAATAAGCTCGATACGTCCTTGTAGTGCTGCATTCATGACACAATGCAGCCGTGTAACTTCATAGATAATGTTAAAGTCTTTTTCAACTTTTGCTCTACCCGCCGTGCCAAATGTAACTCGGAGTTGAGGAGCATGGAGTAATTTTTTGATACACTCTCCTAGGGAGATTGCATCCCCTGGTGGAACTAGATAGCCGTTAACACCATTTTCGACTAACTCACTGACTCCAGCAATTTGCGTTGCTACAACCGGTACACCCGCAGCCATGGCTTCCATCAGGACAACAGGTATACCCTCTGCAAAGCTAGACATCACAAACACATCTGTCTGTTGCAAATACTGGCGTACTTCTGCTTGGGACTTATAACCAACATATTCGACACGATCTGTCAATCCCAGTTCGTCAGTTATTTTTTCCAATTGAGCGCGATCTGGTCCATCTCCAACGACTGTTAGCACGATCTCCGGTTCAACATCTTTTAAAGCAGCAAGGCTTTCTAGAAGAACGGGCAACCCTTTGACCGCCGCCAATCGTCCCACAAAAAGCAGCCGTTTTCCCAATTGGTTGTGAGTCACAACATCAAATAAAGTTGGATCGATACCGCAATGAATGATATGCATTCGATTCCATTTGTCAATAGGTGCAAACACCATTCCTTGAGAGCGAGCGTAATGGCTGATACAGCATACAAACAGCGCTCGTTTGATTTTTTCGTCAAGTCGCCAGTGATAGGGTTCAAAAAAGATGTTTGGACCGTGAAGTGTAAAGCTGTAAGTAAACCCGCCCAACTCAGCCGCTATCATTGCTACAGTACCACTAGAACTTGCCAAGTGATTGTGCAGGTGTTCTATACGCTTGGTCTTAATTTGTTGAGCGAGAATGCCGGCTTCCAGAAAGTAGAACAGTTGATAGATTAACCCGCGCCATCCTGGTTGTTGTGTAGCCCATGCTAGTTTCAACGCCCGCAAATATCTACTTGGGGAACTTAAAAATAGACTGAGATGCGCCAGGAGTAAGGCAATGGGATTGGGGGGAAGGATGTAGAACGTGCGATCGCGTTCGCTCTTTTGTTCCGGTCCTACCATATGCTCATCCCCCGTGCGGCGAATGGAAAAGGTATGGACTTCTACACCAAGTTCTCTCAAACCAGCAACTTCACGTTGGATAAAGGTATCCGTTGCTCTAGGGTACTCACCAGTTAGATAGGCAATCCGCATGACCTAGCCCCCCACAGTTTGTAACGAAGGTGCGGGAGAAGGTACATCTAACAGTTCCATATCACTACAACTGCGCTCAATTGCTTCATCAAGAGAATATTTGGGTTGCCATTGCAAAACTTTTTTAGCACGAGTATTGGGATATTGGAACGGCTTAAACCGAGCATCCAGCACTCTGGGAATAAATATACCAGGGAATCTTGCTTGCCCTTTAAGGATCTGTTGGTTGTACGTCCAGAAAATCCATGCTAAGAAGCGCATGAGAGGCCAACTAATGGAAATTGTGCGCGGTAAAGAGTCTAAGTGTTGCGCCAGTTTCTTGGCATAAACATTTTGGGTAGGCAAATTGTCATCAATGATGTTGAGAGTTTCTCCAATTGCTTCATTGCGTTCTACAGCGCTGACAATTGCATCTGCACAATTTTCTACATATGCTAAGGGACATTTTGCATTACCACCAACTTTTAACCACAGGTTCCCAACCAAAGGAGCTCCGATACAAGTGTTCCAGAGGTTATCTCTTCCATAAATCATCCCAGGGCGAATGTATGTCACTTGTGCTTTATAGTTTTGCTCAAACTCACGTACAAGTTCTTCCTGGAGAAGCTTGACTTGAGCATACTCGTCGCGATCGAGGGGTTTGCTCTCAAGGGGAGTCTCTTCGGTAATTGCTCTACCAGATGAGTAGTCATACACCGAGAAGGTGCTAATGTCAACTAACCGGAAGACTTGGGCTTGAATCATTGCATCAAGCAAGTTTTCCGTAGCGATAACTGTACCAGCAAATCGCCCGTAAAAGTCACCATCTTTAACGACTGCCAAATGGAGGACTGCATCTACACCCCGCAGAGCCTCAACAATACCATCCTTTCGCCGCAGATCGAGACGGACAAGTTCTACTGATGGATGATCGTGCCAAGCCAAGCGATTGACAGAACTTGCAGGTCGTACAACTGCACGCACTTTATGTCCCCGTCGCAAGGCTTCCGCAACAACATACTTGCCCAGATAACCTGATGCTCCTGTTATCAAGAGTTTCATATTTGATTTGCCTCCAGAAGTAATAATTGCACTAAACGGTTTGTTCGTTCCATGTCTTCAAAAGTAATTGGTGGCGTTTCACCATCGGCTAATGCTGTATAAGTTTTATCTAAAAGACGGTGCAGACCTTCATAGGGAGTTTTTTGCATCACCTTGCGGCGGAAGTTAGTCATTGATGCTCCCATCAACTCCCATCCATTAACAAAATGGTTTATTAACGGCGAGAGGAGTTTACCACCACGAGGTACAACACAGCGAAGGTAAGGTTGAAATAAATCTGTTTCCGCGTAACCTTTTGAACCACGTACTGTGATAAAGAAACATTGGGGTAACGCGTGACAGGTGAATCGAATCCGAGCGTGTTTTGAGCCTCCAATCACGATCGCATCCAAGTCATCGTACTTAAATAAATCTCCACCACCGTGATTGCTCCAAGCCGCACTGACGCGGTCAAAATCCGGAATAAAGCGCACCACTAAGGAGCACAAGTGTGTAATAAAATCATGAACAACGCCTGCGGGAAGTTTGTGAATGGGATTGGGCAGATTTTCATCTGCAAACGGTCCACCACTGCGAACATCAACTGCTACGCGAACTTCAACTTCCTGCACTTCACCAATAGTACCATCATCAACTAATTGTTTAATGGCAAGGATTTGTTCGTTGAAGCAGTAGTTCTGATTTTCAATTAGCCAACGATTTTGAGACTGCGAGAATGCCCAAAGTTCTTTGAATTCATCATAGGTTGGTGTAATTGGTTTCTCACAAAAGACGTGTACGTTAGCTTCCAAACAATCCTTGGCAATCCGCTTGTGGGTGTTAGGAGGAGTCAAAATGTGAACAACATCAGGCTTCACCTCATCTAACATTTGGCGGTAGTCAGTGTAGATCGAGTCTGCACCGAACCGTCGTGCTGCATATCTAGCAGCAGCATTTGAAAGGTCACACACACCAGCCAGATGAGCGCGATCGCACTCAGACAGAAACTTTAAATGCTCTTTAGAAATTGCCCCCGTACCAATTACGGCTGATTTGAGTTTTGTTGCCATTTAGAGTTAGTTGTTATTAGTTGTTATTAGTAGTTAGGGTTAGTAGTTAGTCACAACCACTACCATCAGCCATTAGCCATTAGCCATTAGCCATTAGCCATTAGCCATTAGCCATTTTGTATTCCACAATAGTGCTCTGCTGCTTGGATAAGCGAGACAGGTGAAACTTAATTTGACCTTGTAGTTGTGGGAATTTATCTAACACGCAAAACAGAGCGTAAACAATTGCATCTGATGCTGAAAAGCCCCGTTTTCGGGTAAAGCGGTACACGCGGTAAACTAAAAAAGCATAAGCTATTAAAAGTAACATCACACTCAGCCCCATGGTTGGCAATACACCAGCGATCGCCAATAAAGGCAAAAACAAACCCCAGAACCAAATTCTACGACTTTCCCTCACCCAGTGCCGTTCTGGACTGCGACCGTGGAGCCAAGCGCCTTCTGCATAAGCATGACCGTTACGAATTGAACGCTTCCACCATTGTCCAAAACGTAGAATTTGGGCATCATGTAGAGTCATTTCTGCATCAATACGCAAAATTTTACCACCTATTTGACGCAGCCGCACGCACAATTCTGGTTCTTCTCCTGCTATGAGTACTGGATTGTAACCTCCTACCATTTTGAATGCACTGACTCGCATCATGGCGTCACCCCCACAAGCTTTAGCTTCACCTACGGGAGTATTCCATTCAATATCACAAAGGAGATTGTAAATTGATTGGTGAGGAAATTCTTCTCGACGACGACCGCACACTACCACAACGTCTGGTTGAGAGACTAAAATCTGTTCGGCGCTTTCCAACCATCCCTCAACAATCCGACAATCTCCATCTACAAATTGAACAAATTCTACCTCTGGTTTCACCTGCAATAAGTGTTCAAAACCTGCGTTTCTCGCACGAGCTGCTGTAAAGGGAACAGATAGATCCAGTTCCACTACACGAACATCAAGGGACTGTGCTAGTGCCACGCTACCATCTGTTGACCCAGAATCAACGTAAACGACAGTTCGGTTTTCGCCCATCGCTGATTTTAAACAATGATGGAGACGTTCTCCTTCGTTGCGCCCGATAACAACAACTCCAATAGATTGCAAAGTCATACCTCCTAAAACGATACTGTCTTTTATCGATTCAAATTGACCTTAGTTGCTTTTGGGCTCGTAGTTGTGCTGTCTTCGCACAGATGGCAACAACTTTTTTTAATTGAAAGACACCTTTTTTAGGATGGCTGGAGGAAACTCAATCAAATTTAAACACTACTTTTACGACCTAATAAAAATTTAAAATTTATTAAGATACTTTTCAAGTAGTTATAAAAGATTCTAGAACCTCCCACAATTCCAAATTCCAAAGAAAAGTAATCTTTGATGTATTCTTTAAATTCAGGTATTTGTAAAACCTTAGTTAGATTTGTTTTCCCAATAAGTCTTCCAACTGCGTGAGCATAAAGTCTATTAGTGTAAGATTTAGTTTCAGGAAAACACTTTCTTAGGTAATAACATGTTTTGATATTCGTTGCTGCGTTGATGTATTCGTAATCCTTTCTAAATTCAAATAAATTCGCTCCATGAATACGATGAACGGCTACTTTATCAGGAGATAACAGACCGGGTGACTTAGAAATTGTTGCTAATCGTAAAAAATTATCTGCAGAAATTAAAATTTGTTCTGGCATTGGTAATATTTGCTCTAGTACGTTTCGTTTGAAACATAACCCGCTAGTCGCTGGAAGATAGGGTAGGTTACCTCCCTCAAGCATCTTTTTACGGAAATCAACCAATGAAAACTTGTGAATGCTTCGATCGGCTCGAAATTCTAAAGAATGTCCGTTTGCATTCACATCATCTAGTTCGTGAAAAATCCAACCTAATTCAGGATTTTTTTGGAAAAGTTCAACTATTTGACTGACTTTATTTAGATGAAAGTAGTCATCAGCATCAAGAAAACAGATGATATCTCCTTTACTAGCTTTAAAACCTGCATTAAAAGCGGACGCTTGCCCTCCATTCTGCTTCAAGACAGAAACAATCTGATTTTCATAACTCTTGATAACGTCCTTAGAGTTATCTGTAGAACCATCATCAACTACAACAACTTCTATAAGAGAATATCCTTGATTTAAAGCACTGTCAATTGATTTGCGTAAAAATTGTGCATAGTTATAGTTATTAATGAGAATGCTAACCAACGGTTGTTCGTTCATGTTATTTCCTGTTTTCTCTTCGGTAATGTTGATTTTTTATAAAAATGATTTTTTTAATCTCTTTTCAGTCTTTTTTGATGTCCGGTAAAAGCAATTGCTATGTAAAGAACCCAATATAAATTAGCTAAACGCATTAAAAAACTCTCTGTCATGTTATTCATTGCCAAGAAGCTCAGGAAAGCTAATGGCCAAAGTTCTTCTGTATCTTTAGTGGCGTAAGCTCGTTTCAAAGCCCGAGCAAAGGCGATAACAAAACTTACTAGAAAAAGGGATAACCCAACTAAGCCAATATCAAGTGCTACATCAAGAAATCCATTGTGCGCGTGGGGTGGAATCCATCCTGATATCGCTTTACCTGCTTCGACCGCAAACTTACTTTTAGGAGCCCAATAGGCATCACGCCCATATCCAAAAAACGGTCTTTCCATTAACCGGGATATTGCAGTAGCCCATAGAGGTGTACGTCCGGTTAGGGTAGGATCTTTGCCCAAGCCAGAAATGAGTTCTACCCAATAACTAAAAATGACTAGAGAAAGACATCCTAGAACAAGAACTCCAATGTCTACAAAAATTACACTAATTTTTCCCTGCCAACGAAAATTTTTATAAAATAACATAACTAATATAAGTAAGAAAGAAAGAACCAAGGAAGTTTTTGATGTTGACAGTAACATCAAAACTATGGATAAACTAAAACCAAACCATTTATATAAAATTGAAGAATCTTTTGGCAGTGAAAAAAAGGCTAGTGAGCTTAAAACCATCATGCTACCCAGTGTATTTTTATATCCATACACTCCTCTCCATGCTCCTGGGTGGTCGAAACCATGTATTGCAATGGAAGGAAATACAATAGCAAAAAATATACTGAAGAAAGCTCCTAATAATAAAGTAAAAGCAATAAGTTGCACCTGCTCTCTTAAGGTAAATCTTGTAGCTAAGTACAAACCAAAAGAGGTCATCATAAAGATTTCTTTTGCATTAGATAATGTAAAATCTGGAAACTCTGACCATGCAAATGATAATAAAGATAAAACTGTCAATAGACAAAGTAATACATCTCGGCTAGCTGCGATCAAAGATTTTTTCCAATAGATAAAAATAAGAAGAGTTGAGGCTACCCAAACTATATATCTAATAGATGTGGCAACAGCGCTTGGAAGAACATCACCCATAGCGCCGATACCTAATACACCTGAGAAAAAAGTTAATCCTAATATGGCAAAGAAAATCTCGGCATTTTCTAAAAATTTTTTCACTGGTTTAAATTTGTTTAATTGGAATAGCAAAAAAATTATTTTTAGCGATCGGTCAACAGTCGCGATGGAAATATTTAGTTTCCTATTGAATTAGACTGTTGACTTTTCGTATTATCTATGATTCAACTAACAAGCGTTTTTGCTGACGCCAACCATAAAAATTGTAGCAAGTTTCTTCTATATGTTTCAGCCGTCTTTGATATGTTTTCTCAAACGTATGTTCTTGAGCAAACTCTAAAGCTTGAAAAGACTGTTCTCTAATCAATTGTCTGTTTTTGTCTAAGATAGCAATTTTTCGAGCTAATGCTTTTGGTCTATCCATCTCAATTAACCATCCCGTTTTAGAATGTTGTACAACTCCTGCAAAAGCTTCATTGTCATATCCAATAATTGGTACACCACATGACATTGTTTCTAGATAAGTACATGAAGGATCGCTTTGTCTGTGACAGCAAACGAACAAATCTACATTTTTTTTGACAAAAGGAAGCAGTTGTGTATTGAAGCTCACCATCCCCATCATTTTCACAGAATCACTCAGAGCGCTTGCTGCAATTTCAGACAGCATCTTCTCTTTCAGGTCGCCATTACCAAAAATAAACATTTGAAACCGAACCCCTAATTGCTTGAGTTCTTGAGCAATATCTATAAGATGGTCAGCACCTTTCATTTTAATGAGACGACCGGAAAAACAAAGCCGTAGAGGTCGATTGGGTTCACACAAGTCATTAGTTCTTTCTTCAAGCTCTTGACGCTTTGCTAATAAGCGGTCAGGAACTCGATTATCAAAATACAGAAAGGCATTAGAATTGATTTTACGGTATTCGTTATAAGTAGGAGTGCCATTACATTGAATACCCTCAGCCAACTTTATGCCATTGACCTGTTTTCTTTCTTGATTTTGCTCCCATAAAATTCTTCGCCAACGGAGAATTGGATTTTTTGTGCTTATATTTACAATTTGTTTTCTAGCTTTGAAGCTGTATTCAGAGATATAAATACAGGGAACACCAGCCGATTTGCAATACTGACTGATTTTGTTATGCTTAGCTCCTACAGCGCTATATACAATCGATGTCTTTTTTAGAAGAACAGCAGGTTTGAGGTTTTTATAAGAGACGATTTGTAACTCGTAAGGTAACTCATCTGGGTTAACAGTGACAGTTTCTAGCAACTCTTTTTTTGTTGGATCTTGCTCTATTAGAAGTCTCATTTTACCAGGCCATAGACTAGAAAATTTATTCATCTCATCGAAAAACTTTCTAACCACGAGCACTTGTGAATTTTCCTGACTTTGAACTTGGTAGTTAAGTAATACGGTCAAACCTAGGTCTTGAGAGTTCATGAGTTGCTCCTGCTTTTTTATCTTCAAAGGAACGATCGGCAGACAGACAAATTCAAAGCACAAATCAAGCTATTTATAGAATTTTACTAGCGACCTGCAATCAGTCACCAGTCACCGGTCAATCGATATCGCTTGCTGTTATCTCTACGAACTCAGACATTTTGAAGTTTAATTACAAACCAAAGACAGACAGGAATCTTCCAAAGAGCACATCAGAAAATCGCTTATAAAGTTAGCGAGCGGCAATGGCCCTGTAGAGAATTAGTACAGTAATATCAAAAACTTGGTTGCTGCAAATGAGCAGAAGAGCTATCGAGCTTTATGACTCAAACAACCGAGTTTTCCCCCATGTTCATTGCTAGACTCGCTCTCTAGCAACCTCTACCTAAGTCAGCATCATGTTAAATTCAACCCACCTGGATTAATGACTTGAGTTTTCTTTGATTGAATTTTGATATTTTACAAGTTTGGTGATAAATATCAAGAATGCAGTCAATTTTACGTTCCCAATCAAAATACTCGCGAACACGCTGTTGCCCAGCACGACCCATTTGCAAGCGCAACTCAGGTGACCGTGCAAGCTTTAACATAGCGTTGGTGAGCCCAGTAATAAACTCTTCCTTTGAAGAAGGCTCAACTAAAATACCACAAGTGGCATCCAAGTAATCCATAGGACCACCCCATTTTGTTGCAATTACGGGTAATCCGATCGCCATTGCCTCCAGAACTACTGCTCCACCACACTCTATCAAACTTGGCATAACGAGTGCATCTCCGGCTCTTAGCTTGCTAGCGCAATCCTTTTGAGACAGCCAACCAGTGAATGTAACTTGATTTGCCAAGCCTAAACTATGAGTCAGAGCTTCTAGTTTCTGGCGGTGATTGCCATCTCCAACGATCTCTAAACTAGCATTGATTTGGGCAACCACTTTTTGAAAGGCTAAAAGCAGTAAGTCTATAGCTTTACAGTCTACTAGCCGCCCAACAAAAAGAAAATTAATCCCTGCTGGATTGAGTGTCTTCAATTCCAGTGGTGCCGGTTCCCACACGGACAAGTCCACACCGTTCTCTGTTAGCTCAATAATGTTACCAACGACTCCAGTGGGGAGTGCTTTTCTTGTCCGTTCGTTACTGACTAACAGCATTTGCGCTCTAATTTTACCAGGTAAAAGATAATTGCAAAAATCTGCAAATTGGCGTCCTAGTGAAACGAGTGGTTTAATCAAAAAGTTCTCCCGAGAGCGGAAAGCCGGAGGGTATTCCATTCCACCATTCATTGGACCAATAACAACTGGTGCGCCAACGTTAAATATCAGCGAGGGGTTTTTAGGTGCAACGGGAATTGGTTGATGCACGACATCTATATTGTTTTGGTAAACAATTTGGCGGACAAGTTTACGCTGAAGACTTTGGGTATACAGAGAACTCAGCAAGCCGGTCGTCATTTCTGCAACTCTTCTAGGTAGCAACAACGTGCAGCGCCATAGGATTTTGTGTATCCAAGTATCAGATATAAAGTGAATGCGATCGCGTTCTTCTGGAAAAAGGGCTTCTAGTTCAGCTTGCGTGCGAGAATGAACAATCAACCATGCCTCTATTTTCCGTGCTCGCAGCAATCTAAAATAATTCAGTGGCAAAAACGCTTCTCCACCATATTTACTAGAAGCATGTTCGGCAACAATGGCAACCCGCATTTCAAGCTTCTCCTATTTAAGTTACATCTCGTTCTGTACGAATCCAGGTATCTTGAGGTTTGACTAAAAACTTGAAATAAACTGGAATCTTCCAAAGTACATATAAAGGAATCGTTAACAATTGGCCTAAAGGCACATCTTGACTGGCAAATTTCGCCCAAGCTACAAGAATTCCACTGAAAAAAGACAATCCAGCAGTGGCTGCGATCGCAAATGGAATCCAAGATGCACCCAATACCGCACCTAGTAAAGAACCCGTCATCACTGCTAACAAGACGATTGCAAGCAAAGACAGAGGAGGAATACACAAATCGAGAGCGCTCATGACTAAGTCGAACCGACCTTGTTTCACAGCCTCTTTTAGAAGAAGGGGAAGATAAGCCTGTATCATCTGTAGATGACCGTGCTCCCAACGAGTGCGTTGAGTTTTAGCTGCTTGCACCTGAGATGGCCAATACCCTGTTACCATTGCTTCCGAGCAAAAAATGGGTTTGTGTCCGGCTATGGTTAAATCCAACCCTAATTTCATATCTTCAACAATATGACCGCTAGCTAAATTGACCGAGCGAATCACAGACCAAGGAAAAGCCATACCCGTACCATTGAGCAAACAAGGTATTCCTAAGAATGCTCCTCCACGAGCACGAACTAAATTTCTCACTACATTAGAAAATTGTGAAACCAAATCTCTTGAAGATGTAGAGTTTCGATCTCTTTTCATCAAGTAAATACCCTGAACGGGTCGTCCTGTAGCGATCGCATACTGACTCAGTTTCTCTACTGCACCCAGATGAGCTATACAGTCAGCATCCATCAACACGACAACATCAGGAGGTTCTGACTCTATAAACCGCAAACCGCGATCCAGGGCATATCCTTTTCCCCTGAGAGAAGAGTCATGACGTTCAATAACTGTAGCACCTGCAGCACGAGCAATTTCGGCCGTTGCATCAGTACAGTTATCAGCAATGACAATCAAGCGGTCTTGCTTTTTCAACACCGGAGTGAGTTTTTCCAATGTTTTTCCGATCGTCAGTTCTTCGTTATGAGCAGGTACTAGGACAGCTACTTTGGTATTGTGCCAACTCTCTTTAAAGTTAAAAGAGGCTGTTGGGAATAGAGCAGCAGTACATTCGAGAAGAAAAAACAGGCAAACGAGCGCAACGCTTGATGCACCGAGCAACAAAACTGCATCAGTACAAAAAGCCAGAATTTGGCTAACTGACATAAAGTTGTAACCTCAGTGTGACCTTGGACTTGAAATTTCGGATTTTACGGCAAGGACGGGCTATAACCACCAACATTTATCGGTGGGTCATACCCACCCAACCTACTTGCTTATCACTAACAACTAACCTCTAACAAGAATTTTTGCAGGTATCCCTACAGCTGTTGCTCCAGGTGGAACATCGCACAGAACTACAGCGTTAGCACCAATATTTGCGTTATCTCCAATAGAGACATCGCCAAAGATTTTGGCCCCAGCACCAACATTCACGCGTTTACCTAGCTTGGGTGCTTCAAACGGACGATCTAGATAACGAAGCCCCAAAGTCACTCCTTGGCGAATAATACTGTCGTCACCAATAGCGCAGTATCCGTGAATAACTATATCTCCCTGATGTTCAACAATGACGCGACGACCAAGTTCAACAGTGTAAGGCAACTCAATCCCGTACTGATTCCGAACTTTACGATACAGCATTCCATAAAGAATGCTGAAAGGTGCTCGTAAAAGTTTGGGTTTAATTGTCATTCTCCAGACACCAAAACGGTGAACTGCTACTGCTCGAAATCCCGGCTTGGTCCAATCTTTTCCATGAGCAATCCAGTCTTCTTTTATTTGTTGCCAAAGACCAAGATCTGAAGCTTCAGATATCTCGATCTTTGGTACAGAGTTTATTTGTACACCCATCGTTCACTCTCCACTTCAGCTTCTGTTACACTTTGTCCGGTGCGAGGATCGGCATAATAGAAGTAACTGTTAGGCTCGTGCTTCACTTTAACAGCGTTAGCAACAATTCCTAAAATGTTAGCTTCAGAACGTTCTAGAAGAGATTTTGCTGCTGTAGCACTTCTAGAATCAACAACACCAGGTCGAACCACCAACAAAACTCCGTCTGCCATTTTTCCTAAAATGGCAGCATCTGCAGTCCCTACTAAAGGAGGGGTATCAATTACGATGTAGTCATAAGTTTCAGAAAACATTTGAATCAGAGAGGTCATGCGTTCTGAATCAATTAAAGCTAGAGGATTGGGAGGTTGAACCCCTGCAGTCAGGACAGATAAGTGACTTGTCACTTCTTGTACAGCCTGAGAAAATTCATCCTGAGCAACAATAACGTTACTTAAACCGACTGAGTTAATCAAACCCCAGATGTGATGTTGGGATGGTAGGCGCATATCTGCATCAATCAGTAAAACTTTTCTTTCTGACTGAGCGAGTACCGCTGCTAAATTGGCAGAAACTTCTGATTTGCCCTCTCCCGGAACAGAACTGGTAACTACAATGGTGCGAAGTCGCTTGTGACTGATAAACTTTAAGTTTGCTTGAAGCATTTGGTATGCTTCATGAACGACGGTTCGAGGAGAAGTCGCTACAATCACTCGAGGAGAAGTCGCTTCGCCCATCAAGCGATCGCTTGATGATTTGGTGCTAGATTCGCTTGATGATTTGGTGCTAGATTCAAAGGTTGGTATTAAGCCAAGTACAGTGTATTTGAAAAATTCTTCAGCTTCCTTAGCTGTTTTTAGCGATCTGTCTACTAGGTCTACAAAAAACGCAGCAGCAACACCAAGTAGTAGCCCGCCCAATATACCCCCCACGGGTAAAAGTAATGTCAATTTAGACAGCGCTGGTTTTTGGGGCAGTTGAGCTGGTTGAATGATTCTAGCATTTCCAACAGTTTGCTTCTCTGCAACTTGGATTTCCTGCAATCTTAATGTCAGGTTTTCGTAATTCTTCTGAGCCAGATCTAATCTGCGCTCTAGATCTCCGTGTTTTTTCTCCAAATTCGGCATAACTGTCAGCCTTTGTTTGTATCCATTTCTGATATCAGACAAAGACTTTATTTTCTCTTCCAAACCTTGCCGTTTTTTCTCCAAGTTGGCATACTCAACGGTCATATCCTGCTTGATCTTACCTAACTGCAATTTATCGGTGGAAATCTCGCGTTGGGAGCCAGCAGTCTCACCGACTCGCTGTTTCAGTAGAGCCTTCAGGGTAACTTCTTCATTTTCTAAGTTAACAACAGATGGATGTTTCTCAGTGTAGCGTGCTCTTTCATTTGCCAGCTTTGTTTGGACTTTTTGCAATTCAGTTAAAACATCTTGTACGCCCGGTATCTGGTTCAAGGATGTTATTTCCACTGCATCCTGTCCGGCTAATTTGAGTTGGTTTAAAACTTTTGCTTGTTCGGCGCTCACTTCAGCAAGTTCTGCCTGAGCTTGATTAATTGTGTCATCGAGCTGGGCAACATTGCTAATAGCAGAAGTTGCCTCCTGTTTTAGCTCGACGATCTTATTGCTAGTTTTAAACTGGCGCAGCGCTTCTGATGCTCGTTCTAAATCTGCCCGAGCATAAGGCAATTGCTTTTTAATAAATTCTCCAGCAGCAAGGACTTGCTCTTGGTTCGATTGAATATTATTGTTAACATAAGCTTGCATCACTAGGTTAACAACATTTGCTGCTAGATTGGGAGCTTTTGCAGTGTAGGAAACCTTCAAAACATCTGTCCCTACAACTGGATCTACCTTAATTTCAAGGTCTTCTGGCTGTAGCGGAGTCCCGTCATTATTTTTTAATGCTAATTTGTCAATAACTTGTTGTAAAATTGGAGCAGAGGTTACAACTACAGCTTGGGTATCTGATGGGTTACCCTCACGCATCAGTGATTCAAGATGTCCTATTTTCTCCCCTGCTTTGGTCAGCGAAGAAGTTCTATCTGATTGGATAAGAAGTATTCCAGTGGCTTGGTACTTTGGTTTTTGCAAGTATATACCCAGTCCCGATAGTACCATTGAAACAAGCATAACTCCTGCAACAATATGCCAGCGACGCTGTATAACTAGCAAATACTTTTGAATATCTATTTCTTCTTGATGGCCTTTTGTTTCTTCCATAAAACTTCCCCACCTATCAAATTCAATGCAAAATTTCAGATGACATTGAAATTATTATGCAAACACTTTGACCTTATAGCATGAACTCTCTTTCAATTCATCAAATATAATTCTTTAATATGCGTCAAAAGGCATGATTTCAACTTTGATTTTCACATCTTTGACCGAATATCAACCAACTCTTCGGGCTATATAGAGGACAGAGAGTAAAATTTTGCACTTTAAATAAAGCTTTTTTGCCTTCTGGCAATTTTTGTCTCACTTTATTGTGTAGGAACTTGTGCTACTGCATTGGAAACACGCAACTCCATCTCCTTGGGATCGTTACACTACCGTTATCCGCGATCGCAAAAGCAGTGAATCCAGTTTTGCTGTCCATAACACTTAATGTCCTCACAATGTTGGTAAATGCACAGAGAGGTCGCATAATTTTTCAAACCTTTCTATACTGCAATGACTACTTAACTGTTACACTTTAAACCTCAAGTACAACCACTTACAACTGCACAAAAAATTGTAACTTCAAACACATTAATATTTTAATCTGCTGTTAGTTAGCTGTTGCTTTGGGTTTAAGGATACTAAGTGTTTTTTGTTAAGTATTGTCGAAACCAACTATAGCTTTTATCTTCTGCAATTTCAAGTAGAAACCCGGAAACTTTTTTAAAGAAACTGTGAACTTTACTGCTTTAATTCTTAAAGTAATAAAGGTAATAAAAGTAAGTTTCTCGGTCAAGAACTTAAAAGTTTTATGATTTCAAATTTAACCTTATCAAACATAACCGGATGAAAGATCCAAAAATTGGAAAGGTTGAGTGCTGGAGGTTAGAAGGATTCTTTGTGCCTACTATAGTGAATATTTTGACGGGTATTAACACCTTAGGTATATTTCCAAAGTACTATACTTGCTTGCAAGTCATAAAAGTAGGAAAAGTGTGGAAACTTCTTGTTTTTGTAAAAGAAAAAAGATGTTTTTGAGTTTATATAGATAATTTATTTCAAGCGAAAAAAGCTTTGCCTAAATAAAGTGCGCTTATTGTATGATACGAGAATTAGCTCATTTTTTAGCATCAGTTGCAAACCACTCAACAATTCCATCAGCGACGACTTTTGCTAACTTCTTTTGCTCGCTCGAGTCAGTTACCCACTCAAATTCATTAGGGTTACTCATAAAACCTAACTCTAACAAGACTGAAGGCGCACTAAAAGGACGTGTCAGTGCTAAATTATCCCAGAACACGCCATAAGAAGGACGTCCTAACTCTCTCACTATATAATTGTGCATGAAAATAGCTAAGTCGTGAGCTTGGGGATGGTACCAAAAAGTTCCCACTCCCTGAGTATTTTCAGCATCACCCTCATCCGGTAGTGAATTATAATGTACGGAAAAAGCAACAGTTGGCTCTTCTTTGTCGATCGCAGCAACTCGATCTGCTAAAGAGACTTCGCGATCGTCTTCTCGCGTCATGACCACCGTCGCCCCACGCTTCACCAACTCATCGCGCAATAATTTAGAGACAATCAAGTTAACATCTTTTTCTAAAAAACCAGTCGGTCCTGATGCGCCAGACTCTTTCCCGCCGTGTCCCGGATCGATCAGAATTTTAATACCTGTTAGCGGTTTTTGTTGTTTTTTCTCTCTGACTTTGGGAGGATGCCGTAAAGCCAAAATCAGACTTGTACCTTCGTACCTCAGCTTGTAACCCCACTGTCGATCGGATTTGAGGCGAAAAGAATATTGGACTCCTCCTTGTCCTCCCTGTGGCAAAGCAGGTAGTTGTTGCCAATCTAAGCGAGAAATGACAGGGTCATCATCCAAACGGATGATATCAGTTTGGGCAGTTGTATGATGAAGAGTGAGTGTAAAATTGCGATCGCTCTGCTGTACGCTTACAGGCACCGGAACTTGCAGGGGAAAAACCATTTCCGTCATACCGGAAAGTTTGCGATATCCCAAACTCCGAATAATTGTGCTTGGAGGAACAGCCCCCTTGAGCACGCGAGTTTCTTTGCTGTTAATCCAAGCACCATAATCCAACCGCAACCACTCACCTTGTCTCCCGATGATTGTTGCTTGAGTTCCTTTGGGTAAAGGTGTCAGCCTCGAATAATCCGAACTTGGTCCGGTGCGAGCTACCCCTGAATCTGCTGTTACCTCAACAACTTCCAATTGTGCGGGTGAGAGGACGGTAATTTTTCCAGAACTTTGTTGAGTGATTGTCTTACCATCCCGTGTCAATTGAAACTCAGGTTGTCCCATATTGCCGGATTCTGTCACCGTTGTACAACCCGCATACTTATCCGTTTGAGTTTGAACAGATGGTTGATTTTGTCCGGTTAAAGCAGCCGAGTTAGGTGGAAGTTGCGACATTTGTGGCTGGGGTAACAGAGGAATTGTTTGATTTCCCAGCTTGACAGAAACACTAGCACTTGGGGCAGCTATTGCGCTAAAACAGATGAGTTCCCCTGGAAGTTTAGCAGTATCTACTGCAGGAGTTAGAGAATCTTTAGCAAAGACTAGCCCTTGCAACAGTTCCGGTTGAGAGGAAACTCTTGTCACCTTAATTTGGACTTCTTGCTCCTGATAGCGGATATTAAAAGTATTTTCTCCCAATTCTAAGGGGAAACTTGGAGCAAAATGACCGGATTTGCTGCGAGTGATGGGCTTACCATTGATCGTCACTTGTCCATTAGATGGTGCTGTACCAATAAAAAATACCTTGCGAGCGCTCGTTTGGTATTTTGCTGGTGGATAAACAATCTTGAGGGATTGCTCTTGAGCCAAAACTATATTGGAGGTAACAACTATAGAACTTATTATGACTAATGCTAGTACTGATTTCACGTCAAAATAGAATAATAGTTTACAAAAATAAGGACGAAGGATCGAGGATAAAGAATGAACTATAAATGAAGTACATTGTAATTCATGCTTCATACTTTATACTTCATACTTTATACTTCCTACTTCAAAGGCATTTGAAATCCTATGACTAAGTTTGTATTTGTTACTGGCGGCGTTGTTTCTAGTATTGGTAAAGGAATTGTAGCAGCAAGTCTGGGACGGTTGCTCAAATCTCGCGATTATTCCGTGTCAATTCTCAAGCTCGACCCGTATATTAATGTCGATCCCGGTACAATGAGTCCCTTCCAACATGGTGAGGTATTTGTGACTCAAGATGGGGCAGAAACAGATTTAGATTTGGGACATTACGAACGTTTTACCGATACTTCAATGTCGCGATTGAACAGCGTGACTACAGGGTCAATTTACCAAGCTGTGATTAACAAAGAGCGTCGCGGTGATTATAATGGCGGCACGGTACAGGTGATTCCTCACATTACTAATGAAATTAAAGAGCGAATTGTCAGAGTTGCTAAAGATACAAACCCCGACGTGGTTATTACAGAAATAGGAGGTACGGTAGGCGATATTGAATCATTGCCCTTTTTAGAAGCAATCCGCCAATTCCGAAAAGATGTCGGACGGCATAACGTACTGTATATGCACGTGACGCTGATGCCGTGGATTGCTTCAGCAGGTGAAATGAAAACCAAGCCTACGCAGCACTCGGTAAAAGAACTCAGATCGATTGGGATTCAACCCGACATCTTAATTTGTCGGTGCGATCGCCCAGTTCCGGCATCATTAAAACACAAATTATCGGAGTTTTGTGATGTCCCTGTAGAATGCGTGATTACGTCCCAAGATGCCAAAAGTATTTATGAAGTACCGCTCATTCTAGAAAAAGAAGGATTGGCGCAGCAAACTTTAGAGTTGCTGAATATGGAGCAACGGACACCGAATTTGTTACAGTGGCAGACATTAGTGCAGAAGATGCACAGTCCCACACACCGGATAGAAATTGCGATCGTAGGTAAGTACGTGCAATTAAGCGATGCCTATCTTTCTGTAGTAGAAGCACTGCGCCATGCAGCAATAGCTATCAGTAGCGAACTGCACCTGCGTTGGGTGAACTCAGAAAAATTGGAAACCGAGGGATATGAAAAATTTTTGGAAGGTGTAGATGGCATAGTTGTACCTGGTGGTTTTGGCGTCCGAGGAGTGGATGGCAAGATAGCAGCAATAAAATACGCCCGTCAATCCCAAATCCCCTTCTTAGGTTTGTGTTTGGGAATGCAATGTTCCGTGATTGAATGGGCAAGAGATGTTGGCGGATTAAAAGATGCCAATAGTGCTGAATTTGATCCCCATACCGATAACCCAGTCATCAACTTGTTACCAGAGCAACAAGATGTCATTGATTTGGGCGGAACAATGCGCTTGGGTTTGTATCCCTGTCGTTTACTGCCAAATTCCCTAGCATACAAGCTTTATGAAGAAGAAGTCATTTACGAACGTCACAGACACCGCTACGAATTCAACAATGCTTACCGCAATTTGTTTGTAGACACAGGCTATGTTATCAGTGGAACTTCGCCTGATGGACGTCTTGTAGAGATTATTGAATTACCCGAACACCCCTTCTTTATTGCTTGCCAATTTCATCCGGAGTTTCAATCGAGCCCTAGTGTACCCCATCCTTTGTTCAAAGGTTTTATCCAAGCTGCCGTAGCACGAGCAAACGTATCTTTTGATACACAAAAACCTGTAGAAGTCTTTTAAGAACAATTGCTAATAGCTAATAGCTAATTGTCAGTTTTCTATTAGCGATTAACCATTAGCTATTAGCCAAATTAAATGAGGAACTTTTGTGGCATACTGGGTAAAAATTTACTATGAGAGAAATGAATACGTAGTCAATTTTGAGCACGTGACTGCTTTTTGCTGCGAACGTAATGGCAGGATTACGTTCTGGTTACCCGATTGCGCCATTCCAGTTATTATCAACCCTCAAAGTAACTTAGAAGATTATCAAAAAATTCTGAACTATGTAGAATACGTAACGGGAGTGGGATTTAACAGAGGTTATTGGGTAAAAATCCTTTACGAACGAAATGAGTACGTGGTTAACCTTGACAAAATCAGTTCTTTTTGTAGAGAACCAAACGGTAGGATAACTTTTTGGCTCCCAGACAGTACTATCCCAATTATTATCCACCCTATCAGTAATCCAGAGTCCTATGAGATTGTGGTGGAATATATTCAAAAGACAACAGGTTATTTATGGGAGATGAAGGGTTAGTGGGATAGGGAGCAATAACTATTGTCTAATCCCCAATTTCAAAAATGCCAACTTCGCTGCACCAACCATCCCGGCTGCATTACCTAACTCTGCTGGTAATATATGCAGCCCAACGCGTGAAGCAGGAACCACTCGGCGCTCAATTTCAGCACGGACTGTTGATAGGAAAAATTCGGCACATGCGCTGACTCCACCACCAATCACAACCGCTTCTGGTGTCAGCACGTAAATCAAGGTTGCCAATCCTGCTGCCAGTTGCTTACCATATTCTTGCCAAAATATCAATGCTTCAGGATCTCCCGCTTTTGCTAAAGCACTTAATTCTTCTGGTTCCTTTCCCGTGCGGCGGCGAATAGCAGTTACCGAAACATATTGCTCTAAAGATCCTTGATTTCCACTGTTGCATACCGGACCGTCTGGGATAAGAGTAATTAATCCCAGTTCGCCAGCAGCACCGTAATGCCCAGCAAACAGTTGACCATCCAGGATAATTGCTCCACCAACTCCAGTACCTAATGTTAGCAGAATAAAATTTTTAAAACGACGCCCCGCACCCAGCCAAGCTTCGCCCAAACCGGCACAATTCGCATCGTTTTCTACAATAGTTGGCTTACCTGTTTTTGCTTCCAACCAATCAGCTAAAGGAACATCGCGCCACTCTGGTAAGTTGATAGCGATTTTAGCAATGCGTCCGGCTGCATCTGACGGTCCGGGGGTTCCAATTCCGATGGCGGTTGCTTGTTGTTCTGGATCGACTTGAGCGATCGCATTAACGATAGCTGTGACAACTGGTAGTGGTGTCGCGGGTTGAGGCGTTGCTACAGTGAGCGATCGCAAACAAGAACCATCAGTAGCAAAACGCCCCAGTTTGATTGCCGTTCCCCCCAAGTCAATACCAATTACTTGAGAATGTTCCACCTTATAAATCCTTACACAAAGCAGTTACCGGGCATATTGGCACAAAGCAAACCCTCAATCAACTATTTCCACCGTCGTTAAAAAATTCAGTGTCCTCATTTTTCTCACGAGTTGCGGGGCGAAAGGTGGTAACAGTCAGAGAATGAAAATTGGGTTGGCTTTGCAATGATAATACCGGGTTACCATGTAAGATGCCAGAAAGGGCAACAGAAAGCATAAAACCACCAGCAGTCGCTGCTATTAGAGATAAGTTATCTTTCATACAAATTTCTCAGTAAGAATAGAACAAATAATAGGTTATACCATTTTGAATTTGAGATGAGTGGATTTTGGATTGGGAAAGCGTTGCCTAGACTCAATTGCATCCAACTATCTGCCATATAGTTTTTTCAAATTGGTATTGGCAAACTGGGTTAGTGGTAAATCTATAGAGAGTTTCCACATTTGCTAAGAATGCCAGAAGCAATAGCTCACAACTAAAAATGGCAATCCCTCTTCTGTAACGCTTAACTCTACAATCCCCATTTTCAAGATAGCTTAACAAAAATCGACTCTACTGCCGAATCTGTTTTCGCAAACGGGGATTGACAAAGTCGTTTAAACCTTCTCCCAGCAGCGATAACCCTACAACCATTAATGTCATAGCTAACCCAGGAAAAAGAGCAGTCCACCAAATACCTGTGGGTAGTGCATCCAATGCTCTTCTTAAATCTTGTCCCCATTCTGGTGCTCCAGGAGGTAACCCCAAGCCTAAAAAGCCCAAGCCTCCCAATGTCAAAATAGCGTCAGCAGCATTCAGGGTAAAGAGAACGGGTACGCTTTGAATAACGTTGAAAAATAGATACCGGGAAAGAACTTGCCATGTGTCAGCACCCATGGCTTGTGCTGCTTCAATGAAGACTTCTGTTTTTACACTGACAGTATGATTGCGGACAACACGGTAATATTGAGGGATGTAAGCAATACTGATAGCGATCGCTGCATTGAGTATTCCAGTTCCCACAACAAATGCCAGGGTAACTGAAAGCAGCAGACCTGGTAGAGTGTAGATGCTATCCATGAGAAACAGCAAAGCTTTATCCAACTGACCGCCTGCATAACCACTGACCATCCCCAAAGGTACACCAATGACCATGCTTAAAGCTGTCGCTAGTACGACAACTTGCAAAGCGGCTTGAGCGCCGAATAGAGTTCGCGAAAATACATCATAAGCTTGACGGCTCGTCCCAAACCAATGTTCGAGGGACGGTGGCTGCTGAACGGAGTTACCCCTAGTAGAGGTGGGACTTTGAAGCCATCCCAAGTTTTGAAATACAGGGGTGAAGATGGCAATAAAGATGAAAAATAGAGTAATGCCTAGCCCAATCCACATGAGTTGCTGGGACAGGGTTGGATTTTTAGCAAAGCGAAAAAATCGTGATTTAGGAGTTTTTGTAACGGTCATTTATATAAAGAAGGAAATAGGGGCAATAACTTCTGAATACAAGTGACCATTTTACATATCGGGGAGCTTTATGCAATGGAGCAAACACACAAATTAATTTGAGATGGTGACCCCCGATATTTATGATTGCTTTGGACGACGAGATAACAGGCGATCGCGAACACCTTGAGGGTCAAACTGAGCCTCATTCAATTGGCGAATCTCATTTGCACGTTGCTGCCTTTGTTGTAAGTAAGTTTCAACTTCCTGTTGATGTCGTAAGTAGTAGCTGATGACAGCATAAACATCGGCAAGCTGCAAGGACGGATACTGCAACACAATTTCCTCAGCAGTCGATCCTTGATTGAAGGCTGCAACAACTGTATCTAGGGTGACTCGCGTTCTGCCAACTCTTACTACACCATCAGTATTTAGTTCTAAAGGAAGGGGTTCTGTTATCATCGAAAGAGTCATAGAAGTCGTCCAATTAATAACTTAATATAAAGTAGCAGGTGGGATAGTTTTTGTGATGCGGAAAGGACGTAAAGCCTAACGACATTTTCCGCTCCCCCTCAATCACCCTGAAAAGCGGGGTTAGGGGGAATCGTTTATTGTTAGACAAAAACGGGCGAGACGCCCGTTCCACAAGACAAGAAAAAAGTCAGATGATGGGAAAGCCACAGAACTACAAGTTGCTAGCAATTAACTGGCGATACTCACTTTTTTGCTTGACGCCTTTGAGTTCTTTCAATAACTCTTTATTCTTGAAGAACTGAATTGTTGGAGTCCCGGTGACACCTGCATTTTCGGCTATATCTCTGTCTTTATCAATATCGATTTCAACAAAGTGAATTTTGCCGTCAAATTCATCGACAACTTTGTTGAGTATTGGTTTGAGGGTGTGACAGGGACCGCAGCCCGGAGCAACGTATTTGACAATCAGAAGGCGATCGCTATCATGGAAGAGTTTGCGTAAAGCATAACTTCCTTCATGGCGAGTTGAGTCAATATTAAATTCGCTTTCTTGCTGCGCTTCTGTTTTCTTCGCGGGGTGTTCTAACTCATTATTTGGAGTTTCAGGTTTTTGATGGAATTCCTGAATCAATCCGTTAGAAGACAACCAGCGTTCTGCTAGCATTGCTGCTGTACAACCACTACCTGCAGCCGTAATAGCTTGACGGTACTCGTGGTCTTGTACGTCACCTGCAGCGAAAACACCTTCGACACTGGTTTCTGGAGAATTGGGTTTGGTGAGAATGTACCCAACTTCATCGAGTTCCAGTTGTTCCTTAAATAAGGAGGTATTGGGCTTGTGACCGATAGCGTAGAATAACCCCTTAACGTGCAGTTCGCTTTCTCCACCCGTTTTGGTGTTGCGAATTTTTACACCTTCCATGTGGTTCTTGTTACCAAAAATATCTACGGGTTCGGTGTTCCAGTGAACGACAATTTTGGAGTTACTTAAAACGCGGTCTTGCATGGCTTTAGAAGCCCGCATCTTATCAGAACGAACTAGCAAATTCACTTTAGAGCCGTACTTAGTTAGGTAAATGGCTTCTTCTGCAGCCGAGTCACCGCCACCAACCACAGCCAATTCTGCACCGTGGAATATAGGTGTAGCACCATCGCAGATCGCACAAGCAGAAATACCCCGGCTCCAAAACTCGTGTTCGAGGGGTAGTCCCAGGCGTTTTGCAGTTGCGCCAGTGGCGATAATAACACTATGGGTTTTAAATTCTCGTTCTTCAGAGCGGACTGTAAAAGGACGCTGGCTGAAATCAACTTCAATAACATCTTCAGTATATAGTTCAGCTCCCCAGCGTTCCGCTTGAGCTTTCATGCGATCCATCAGTTCAGGTCCGGTAATTCCTTCAGGAAATCCAGGAAAATTTTCAACTTCAGTTGTCGTCATCAACTGACCGCCAGGTAATCCCCCAGCTTGGAAACCTTCAAAGACAACAGGTTTGAGGTTAGCCCGTCCAGCATAGATAGCAGCCGTGTAACCTGCTGGACCAGAACCGATAATGACTACGTTTTCTACTGTTGGGTTGCTCATAATACTTTAAGTAAACTCATAATGACTACGACTTAGTATAGCATAGCAAACTGCAGTGGTGGCAGAAGTGAGGGAATCATACCTAAAGCGTAGTAGACAGAGGGCTTGGGGAAGCAACACGGATTCATCTGTTCTCTTCTACTCTGTGTCCTTCTGCTTTTAAAAGCGATCGCGGTTTTTGTGTTAGAAATCCAAAAAATTGGGAACACTCATGGAATATACCTCCATACCCTAGCTTAGGAGAAACATTCCATGCCAAGTCAATCATCTGAATTAGTGGAGAAAATTCGACAGCAATTTGACAGTGCGCCCTATCCAAGAATTCCCATAGATAAATCTCCTAAAGATAACCCTAATTTACTCTACATTCATAACTTAGTTACATCTTACTATTTAAGAAATCAAAAATTTATAGAGAGTAAAGAAAAAGTCATTTTAGATGCAGGATGCGGCACTGGTTATAAATCGCTTGTATTGGCACAAGCCAATCCAGAAGCAAAAATTGTTGGGATTGATATTTCGGAAGAATCTATTAAATTAGCGCGGCATCGATTGGCATATCACGGATATGACAATGCTGAATTTTACGTTTTACCAGTAGAGGATTTACCAAAACTAAATTACAAATTTGATTATATAAATTGTGATGAGCTTCTTTATCTCTTTCCTAATCCTGCCATTGCTTTACAAGCGATGAAAGAAGTTTTGCAACCCAATGGCATAATTCGCAGCAATCTTCACAGTGCAATACAAAGAGTTAATTTTTTTCAGGCACAAAAAGTTTTCACAATAATGGGCTTAATGGATGACAATCCCGAAGAAATAGAGATAGAGGCTGTTAAAGAAATTATGAAGTCTCTCAAAGAGAACGTTAACCTTAAAGCTAGTACCTGGAGTTCTATCTATGAAGGAGAAGATAGCAAAGAAAGTATTTTAATGAATTACTTATTCCAAGGAGATAAAGGTTATACGATTACCGATTTGTTTACTGCTTTGAGAGCGGCAGAACTAGAATTTATCAGTATGGTGAACTGGCGACAGTGGAACTTAATAGATTTGTTTAAAGAACCTGATAATTTACCTGTTGTTATGGCAATGAGCTTACCAGAGGCTTCTGTAGAGCAGCAGTTACAGATTTTTGAACTTTTACACCCCATTCATCGATTGCTTGATTTTTGGTGTGGTCACCCAGATCGAGGTGAATCCTTTGTTCCAGTAACAGAATGGACAGTATCTGACTGGGAAGAAGCATGGGTTTATTTGCATCCTCAACTTGTGACAGAGAAGTTCAAAGAAGATTTGATAGCTTGCGCCACAGACATGAAAGTATTTGAAATGAGGGAACATTTGTCATTGGCTCAAGCACCTGTCAGTATTGATAGTTCCTTAGCACTTGTCCTAGTTCCACTGCTTAACGAGCCTCAGACAATGAGCTCTTTAGTGAAAAGGTGGACAAAAGTTAGGCCCATACATCCAGTGACTTTAGAGCCAGTCAAGATCGAGGAAGCGTTTCAGATACTGCAGAAGTTACTGACCAAGTTGGAAAGTCACGGTTATGTGCTGCTAGAGCGAAAACCTTGACCAGAGCCGCTTTTCCCGTATGCTTTTTTTAACAAGAAAGATTTTTTACTAAAAGTGATATGGAACGGATGTGGGGTGGGTAAGTTCTTTTTAGAACACCGAAATCCAACCCTTGAAGCTAAAAAAAGATATTAAGGAGACCCCCATGCTTAAGCCAGAACTACAAGTTAAATTCCTCAATCACCTGAACCGCCGCAATAAAAAAGATGAAGGTTTTACTCTGATTGAACTGCTAGTCGTAGTCATTATTATCGGTGTATTGGCAGCTATTGCTTTACCTTCGCTACTCAATCAAGTTAGTAAAGCAAGACAGTCAGAAGCCAAACAGAATCTTGGTTCAATTAACCGAGCTCAACAAGCATTCTATTTAGAAAACAATAACCAATTCACAACAGTGATTGCTGAATTAGGTATCGGACTCAAAACGATTAGTGAGAACTACGTGTTTGAAGCTAATGCCAGTGATGTTGGCAACTTTGTTACCAATAGAGCTAGAGCTAGAGCGGCTAAACTTAGATCTTATGCTGGTGTTGTTTACACATCCACTCAATTAGTCGCTGGCATAAACGAACCACTGACTCTTGCCACATTATGTGAGGGTAAATTACCCATTGCTAACAAAATTAACGATGGCGAAGTTATAGGCTCTGGTTCTTCTAATGGTGCTTGTCCTAATAATATGTCTGATATTAAATAGACAGAAGTTAGGTTGTCTAATTGGTATCACTTGCTTTCATTGTGAGTTAAGTTTTAAGAAAAAGTGGGTAGTTGATACTACTCACTTTTCCATTTTTATTTATTAGTGAAATAAGCTACCTAAATTTCCATTATGACTTTGAAATTTTCTTTTAGTAATTGCGTTGATTTACACAACCAAGCTTATCAATGCCTCATTCAGGGAGACTACTACCAGGGTGCGCGGCTTTACGAACAGGCTATTGCTATAGAACCGGATGTTAAGTCACATTATTGGCATTTAGGGTTAGTATTGCTATTGCAGGGGCACGAAGCAGAAGCGCAAACAACTTGGCTGATGGCATTAGTAGAACAAGAACCAGCAGAGATAGAGCAGTGGACTGTGGAATTAATGTCTGTGCTAGAAACGGAGGCACAACGACGCTTAACACTCAGAGATTATTCCACAGCTTGGTTACTGCGGCAACATATAAGAGAAATTCAGCCTACAAACATTAACAATCTATTACATTTGGCTCAACTAGCTATTAAACTGGACACGTTAACCAATGATGAGCTAAATGCTCTAGAACTAATTCCACTTCTTAAAGCAGATATTCTTATAGAGTTAGATATTGATTTGTTATTGCAAGTTCTACAGGAGATTCTGAACTCTGTACCACTGTTTCCAGCATCTTTAGAATTTGCACAAGCTTGTCTACCTTATATTGAGCCCCTACCACTGCTGCGTATTTTGCTACAGGTATCAGTTACAGTGGCATACTCAATGCAGCAACCTGCACAAGGGGCACGAATAGCAAAGTTATGTCTGGATATAGCTCCTGATAATCCAGAAGTTTTGCGACATTTAGCTGCTTTCTATCAAAATTCTGGTGAACATTCCAAAGGGATAGAGATAGCTAAGCAGTACTATTCCTTAATGGAAAACTTGCTTGACAAAGTCCTGGCAAATCATATGGTGCTGCGTGGCTTAATGCACGCAGGTGGATACTGGGAAGAAGCTAGTTTAATGTTTCAGAGGCATGAGTCATTGCTGTTGTCCTTAATAGCGGAGCAGCCAAGTTTGGTGGATAAACCACATATGGTTCGGTTACTAACTTCAACGTTTTTCTTTCCCTACTGGCGAGACGAAGCCCAAAGTAATAGGCTAATTCAAAATGAAGTAGCCAAGTTGTTTCAATCTAGTTTGCAAAACAGTAATAGAGAGCTAAGAAAACAATATAATTCTCAATTAATTTTAAGAAAAACACATTCTAAGAGTAAAAAAAAGTTAAAAATTGGATATTTATCTGCTTTTTTAAAAAGACATTCAGTAGGATGGTTAGCACGGTGGTTATTTGAGCATCATAACCGCGATCTCTTTGAAATTTACGGCTATTTTGTTTGTTATAAGGATACTTATCATCCTTTACAAGAATGGTATATCAATCAAGTTGATAAAGCACACAAACTAGGAACACATAGTGGAGAAATCGCTAAGAAAATTTATGAAGATGAAATTGATATTTTGATCGATCTTGACAGCATTACTTTAGACATTAGCTGTGAGGTTATGGCGCTGAAACCAGCTCCTATTCAAGTCACTTGGTTGGGGTGGGATGCTTCAGGAATACCAGCAATTGATTATTACATAGCCGATCCCTATGTTTTACCGGATTCGGCTCAAAATTACTATACAGAAAAAATCTGGCGCTTGCCCGAAACTTACATTGCAGTAGATGGTTTTGAGGTGGGTATACCAAGTTTACGTCGGGAACACTTAGATATTCCCAATGATGCAGTAGTTTATCTCAGTGCTCAGGGCAATTACAAGCGGCATCCTAAGACAGTTAGGTTGCAAATGCAAATTCTTAAAGAAGTGCCAAACAGCTACTTTTTAATCAAAGGATTTGCTGACGAAGAAGCGGTAAAAGATTTTTTTATCCAAATAGCACAAGAAGAAGGTGTGAATGCGGAACGCCTGCGCTTTTTGCCAGACGTAGCTTTGGAAGCAGTTCACCGCGCCAATTTGTACATTGCTGATGTAGTGTTAGATACTTACCCTTATAATGGAGCTACTACCACTTTAGAAACTTTATGGATGTGTGTCCCTTTAGTAACGAAAGTGGGGCAGCAATTTGCCGCTCGTAATAGCTACACAATGATGATGAATGCTGGTGTGGCAGAAGGTATTGCGTGGACTAATGAAGAATACGTAGAGTGGGGTGTGCGCTTGGGAAAAGATTCAGCTTTGCGGCAAAAAATTGCTTGGCAACTGCGGCAGTCTCGTCTTACAGCACCGCTTTGGAATGGGAAACGCTTTACTTGTCACATGGAGAAAGCTTACGAGGAAATGTGGCAGAGGTATTTAGAAGCTGAGTAAAGACCGTTCAGTTAAGGATTGTTTGTGGAGATTTCACACTTGTAGAGACGTTGCATACAACGTCTCTACATTTGTTTCCATTGCCATTCAATTTTGACAATCAATTGCAACCTTGCTGTATAACACGGCGAAAGAAATCGTCAAGTGCGAGCACGCAAGTTTTGTCGTAGTAAAGATTGGAATGGTGCTTGTCCATTCGCTCAACAATACTATCTCTCCATTGCCGATCGCTCCCTAATTTAACAGCCATATTAATATACTCTTCTTCATTTTGAGTAATTGTGTCTGTTACGCCCAGCATTTTTAAGATTCCATAAGAATGAAGACCGCGCATATATTCACCAGGGCAGGTAACAATTGGCAAATGACAAGCGATCGCCTCTAACGTGGAATTACCACCTGACCAACCAAAAGTATCTAAATAGACATCTGAAAGCAAGTTGAGGGTTAAATAGCCAATCGTACTTTGTCGGGGAACAATCACACAATATTCTTTACTATTTAAGCCAAATTTAGCAAAAGCACGTTGTAGGCGTTTGCTAAATTTTTCAGTTATGTGAAGGCTTTTGTGAGCCAAAAAGGCAAACTGCGCTTGTGGTAATTTTTGAGCGATTGACGGGAATACATAATCGTATTGTGGTAAATACTTAAACAAAGATTGGCAAGATAAATAGATTATTGCCTCATCCCGTAGCTGAAAGTCCGAACGGTGTTTGTTAAGTTGAGGAATAACAGGGTTGGGATAGCAAAGACCGATGTTGGGTAAGCGAACTAATTCCTCTGAATAATGTTCTTGAGCGTTGTCTGGTTCCATTAAATCCCCAGATAAGAAGTAGTCAATGGTTGGCAATCCAGAGGTAATAGCATGACCCCAAGCTGTACATTGCACGGGAGCTAGTCGCAATCCTGCCATCTGAGTTGTAAGTGGAGCCATACCAATATCCGGAAAAATAAGTATGTGTAGTTTGTCAGCTGCAATCCGCTCGCAAACTGCTTCTAAATCATCTGGTATGTGATGAAAGAAATCAGCTAATAATTTGAACTGTTGAGTTGTAGCATCTACAATTGGGCTTGTATGGTAACAGTAAATCTCAAAGTCTTGTCTATTGTGATTTTTTATCCACCCAAGTGCCCACCTAGCACCATTATGACTTCTTAAATAATACGAGGCATAACCAACACGAATTTTTTCTCCTTCGTGTAAAGATGGTATTGCTAAGAGTTTAGACCAGTGAGGGTAGTTAGCAGCCATAACTTTTTCGACAAACTCACCATAACGTTTTTGTAACTCTACATCATTTTTACACTGATACTGTAGATAAAAATTTGTTCTACTACCGACACCTATTAAAGCATTTTGTCTGGCTTCAGGAGTATCTAAAGATGTTTGCTGAATCAACTCTTCTAATCCTTGAGCAAAGCGCTGTCTGTAAAAATTTACTTCCTCTTCAGTATCATAAAGAATTGGTAGTATTCGTTGCTTCTCTAATTGTAAAATAGTAATGTGTGGTAACAATTGTGATGCTTCACTTACAACTACAATTGCCTCCTCAGTACGTCCAAATTCTTGTAAAGCTAATGACAAAGAAAGATACAGTTCTGGAGATTTGGGGTAAAGCTGAATTCCTTCTTTATATGTTTTTAAAACCTCTTCATCTTGACCCAAGTTTTGGTAACATTCAGCTAAAGCAATATAAAAATTTTCGTCTCCTGTTTTTGTTTTGAGAAACTCCTGATACTGGTCTATGGCTTCTTGATATTTTCCTTGACGATAGTAGGCGTAGCCATAGTGAAGGGCAGCCTCTGCTGGATCGTTTTTAGCTTCTAGGGCAACTCCCAAATTATAAAGAACATCAGGATTACGAGGCTTCAAATTAAGAGCCTTTTCATACACTTCCACAGCTTCATCCACTTGCTGCCGTTCCATCAAAACATTGCCCAAGTTAAGATAACTACCAAAATGCTTGGGATTGGCTGCTATGGCTTGTCGATAAATTGATTCTGCTTCGTCTAGGTCACCTTGTGCCAACAAAATATTCCCTAGGTTGTTATAGGGGTCAACAGCTTCTGGTTCCAAAGCGATCGCTTGCTCATACGCCTTGATTGCCTGGGAAGTGGCACCAATTTTTTCCAGTACCAGGCCCATAGTATAGTAAGGTACAGATGTTGATGGTTCAAGCTCTACAGACTTAAGCAATGCATTTAGCGCTTTCCGATCTTGGTTTGTGGCATAGTATAAAGTCCCCAAATTTAACCATATCCTTGCTTGATTCTTATCCCACTCCAATAATTCCATGTACTTTTTTTCTGCTTCTTCATAGCATCCGTAATGTTGTAACGCTACTGCTTCTCTTTGCAAGTTGTCTAGTGCCTTTTTCTTATTATCAAGCTCCTCTTGCCACTGGATAATAGCTTGGATAAATACCTGATTATTCCCTTGTTTAATAGCTGAAATATCGTAGTTATAATCTCTTGTGGTATCCCAACTTAAAATCTGAATACCATTCAAAAATGTATTGTAATTATCCTCATGTGTGGGTAAGTCTAATAGTATTTTGCATTGAGAATGAGCAGCAATGAAATCCCAATTGGCTTGCTGTACAGAAATGGCATTACTATTGCTGGTAATGATAATTGCTTGCTCTGCAAGGAACGGTCTGATGAGAAGAAGACTCAATATTTGCGACCTGTAGTCCTTATCGCTATTGTAAAAGTAAACACCAATTTTATTGTTTGTCTCAATTTCTCGTAAATCGTAGAAAAATTCTTCGGTATCTTGAGCGCAAACTAATGTTTGTACCTCTAAAGCAAAACAGGATAAGTTGTTATTCAACGTATCAATAACTTCTTCGTTATTTTGGTATTGCAAAAAATTATCCACCGCATATGCCATCTGATTAGGATGGTCTAGAAGTGCAGCGATAAGATTTTCACCCGTAGAGCAACCTACCTCACAATAAATTTCATCTGGCTCCATACAATCTACAGCAAAGTTAAGTAATTGCATAAGATTGGGTGTAGTTTTTGTATCTCGATCCTTCTGTAATATGTGTTGAAATTTATTAGTTTTCGTAGAAACTGAATCTTTCTTCCAGTTGTAATAGAAATCGGGTAATTGGTTAATAAAGTTCTGGTAATCCATAGATATTTTTTGTCTATTAGTTAGAAATTGTATTTGCTAGAACCAATTGATGAATCAGAAATGTAGCTAATAAACAGGATGTTTTTGCTACAAAATCTGATAACAATTTAGGCTAAACTTAAAAGAAAATGGATAAAAAAGTTTCTCTAGTAAACTTTATCTGACTTTAGCTTTAAGCCCGAAATTTATTTTTGAGTTAACTTTTGTAAGAAGTCAAATAAGGTTTGGTTAGCGATACTTACCACTAGAAAGTTCTTTACCTCCATCTACAGGGTCTGGGGAAAGCAAGCTTTATCAGAATAAGACTGCCAAGGCATCTTCATTAATGCCAGTTAAACTATTTATGTCAAAGGCTAGAAGGTTTTCTGCTTTTACAGCCGCGATCGCCTCAGCATCTTCATGTTCTAGAATGATTCTCCCTTGAATGCGAGATAGCAAAGCCTCCCATTGAATACTACCTAGTTCTTCTACTAACGAAATATCTAAACCTTGGCTCACATCCAAATCTTCTTCCATTAAAAGATTCATTGTGACACTAGATAAAAACAGTTCTGCGTTTTCATAAGCAATGTTACTAGTGTCAATAAGCAGAGTGATGCTTTGACTGTTAGGAAGAAATGCGATCGCTCTCAGTGTTGTTTGCAAATCTTCTCCCAGTAGCTCTTCTGGTTGTGACCAATCTGGGAAGATTATGAAATTATTCTCTTTAAGCTTTAAAGGCAACAAAGTAGCATGAATCAAGGCAGAACTTACAGTCTTCGCCATTTTTGACCAAGAAAACTGTCTTGCTTGTTCCAAACCAGCAGCAATGAGTAATTTACGAACACTGGGTTTTTGGATTTCACAAAGAGCATCAGCTAGTTCCTCTACATTAAAATCACTCACATACAAAGCTGCTTCCCCTGTAACTTCTGGAATCGAAGCGTTAGGACAGGTTATCACCGGACAACCACAAGACATCGCCTCTAGTATAGGCAAACCAAATCCTTCGTATTTTGATGGATAAACAAGTGCTACTGCACCTGAATAAGCAGCTGCCAATTCTCGATCGTCAAGCTGCAATATATGAACAAGACTACCTGATGTGTAAGCTCTAAATTCAGATTCTAGTAAAGAGCCTCTTCCCGTACATACAATCTCAAAACCGTTTTGACTGGCAAGCTGGGAAAAAGCTTTGAAGAACAACAGACTATTCTTATAACCATCTGCTGGACCTACTAATATAAAGTACGGTTTGGTAATACCATACTTTGTTTTGAATTTTTGAATATTTTCCTGAATTGCAGGGCAAAATAATTGTCGATCAACTCCATTATTGGCAATTGTGACAGACTGTAAAGAAACTTTTGGGAAAACCTTACATAAATCCCGTGCCGTATTTTCTGAAACGGCAATAAAGGCAGAAGCATGCCGAATTCCATAGTGCTTCTCTCTCCACATAGGATGGCTTAAATTCCATCCCATCAGTTCCGGAATCATGTCATGTGCCAAAAACACTGATGGTGTTGAGAGAGGAGTTGTGTAGTATGTAGAAATAAATAAGTCAGCGCCTACCTGCTCACAAACTTGCTGTAGCATTTCGCGGTCATTGTCTGTAGTACCGTAACCATATGCTGGCGCTTTAATATAACGAATACCGGAAATAGAAGGTGCTGTTCCCGCTCGATCAAGTAAAATGATATGTTTGCCAAATTCATTGTTTGCCCATTCTTCAAGCAAGCTTGTCCACACACGAGCAATTCCTGCTTTTTCTATAATCTGGAAGACAACGCCATCAACAAGAATTGTTGGAATTGCAGTTCTTAAACTAACGGGTTCTTCCTCTAAAGCTTGATAAAGTTTAGTGAGTGCAGATTGGCTTGTTGAGGTTTCTGGTTTTTGAGCGGCGTAGTTAGAGAGATGACCTAAAACTTCTTCAGAGTCATTTAATTTGACAAAGTCTATCAAAGAATCAATGACTTCTGGAGCGTCACTACAACTTATTCCTTCCCAAAGTTGAGCGATCGCAGCATCCATGTCACCTACAGCTAACATTCTTTTAGCAGTATTAAGAGCTGCAAAGGCATAATTTATTCTAGATCGATTGGATAATTGAGTTGCGTACTCTTGTGGTAAGTACAATTCAGTAATTTCAATTGCTCGTCTTGCATTGGCAACATTAGACCCAGACTTTATTAACTGAGAAGTATGTGAAGCAGAGTGTCTGCGGTAATATGCTAGTGGTTGAGGTTCAAACCAAACTGGATAATGTACTGCTATTCGCTTCCACATTTCCCAATCAGCCGTGTGAAATAATTCGAGATTAAATCCCCCCAACTTTTCATAAACTTGACGTTTTACAACAATTGAAGGTGTTTCAATTCGTTGTCCGATAGCAATCTTCTCTATCCAATTTGGAAGAATACCAGGAGTTTCCCTTTCTAGTGCAGATAACCATTGCCACTGACCATTCTCATCTACGAAAATGTGTCGGCAAAAGGCTGCTCCAACTGTCGGTTCTTTTTCCAGAGATTTTTGCAAGGTACTGTAAAACCCAGGCAAAACCATGTCATCGCCATGTAGTATGTGCAGCCAATGACCTTTAGCACGTTGAATACAGGTATTAAAGTTAGGTATAGGGCCACCGTTTTTTGGTTGGCGAAAGAAAGAAACTCTACCTTTGCCCAGTTCCCTTACAACTGCTTCGGGATCGTCTTTAGTAGAAAAATCATCCACGACCTCTATCTGCATTATGTCTGAACCAGGGTCTTGTGCTAAGACACTTTTGAGGGTTTCTACTAAGAAATTAGCACAGTTATATGTCGGAATCATAACAGACCAAAACGGTCTGTTAACTTCTTCGGGCACTTGGTTGATAGCGGGTACAAAAACTCTATCTAATGTCATAAAATACTGCCTGTAGTTTAAGGATTGCTGATATTAGTACTTATCTGTTTTGTCGCTCAAAGATAGAAGCATTAGGATAGGTTGCTACTTTTCTTTGTTGACAGGAATGCTTTCAGCACAAACGGCAATGATAGCTTCTTTGTTTTCAGTTACCAATGGAATTCTTTCTTGTATGCTAGAAAGTAAGCTTTCCCACTGTAATTTACTAAGGTGACCAATGAAAGAAATTTGTAATTCCTCATCAATCGCGATATCTTCATCCATCATTAAATTCATGACTACGCTGTAAAAAAGCAATTCTGCCTCATCTTCAGCAATATTGCTCGTGTCTACAAGTAATGTCATTTGAGTTCTGAGAGTATGAGTTGATAGATTTCTCAGGATTTCTATAAATTCCTGGCAAAGCAGTTCTTCTGGCTGGGACCAATCAGGAAATATAATGAAATTTATCTCTCTTAGATGCAGGCGATCGCGAAGAAGACTGAGTTCTCTTTCCCGTAATTTTTCTTGAAAGAAACTAGCTATTTCTTTAGAGTAAGCAATCTTATCCAGTAGCTGTGGTTCTTTCAATGATAAATGATGGTCAATTGTAGAAATTGCCATCTCAGATAGAGGAGTCGCTGTAGCAACTTGGATTCTAGCAAGTTGATGGAAAGACAATAAATAAATGCAGTTTGTTATAGCTGAAGAATCTCCAGTAATGACTAGAATATCTAAATCTGCGCTACGTATAACATCTACTTGATGGGCTAAACCTTCTGGCAAAACTATGAAGTCACTAGCACAGCTAGCACAGTATCTTTCTAAATAACTACCTTCCCTGCTTAAGGCATACAGAGTAACTTCAAATTCTCGGCTAAGATACTCATAGACTGGCAGTGTTTTCCACGTATTAGGTTTATCTGCAAAAGTCGCCGCTAAAATACCTATTTTAATTTTTTTTCTATCGGTAAAATGTTCGGCGAATTTATGTGTAACTTCACATTCCTTAAGATGTAAAACTTTTTGTAAAACTTTTTTGTATTTGATATATACATCTTTTATTGCATTTTCTGGTGGAACAAAGCTAGCTGTTTCTAAAATAGAGTTAGCAACATTTCGAGATATATAAACATCTGTCATTCTGTCAAACCAATCGTATAAGTCTTGAATCCATTGTTGTTGGTAAAAATGATACTTTTCGACTTCGGCTTTGTCCTTATAGAAGTAAGATGAGCCAAACAGAAATGTAAGGTAATCAGTAATGAACCAATGAGGAATAATAGACAGTTCAGATTTGAGACTAAAAGTAGCAGGTAGAAAATAGAGCATTTTTACAAGTATATTCTTAATAATCTTGCCTTGCTCGACATTCTGATTTTTCCCTAGATTTTGACTCTCTAGAAACTCCTGTTCCATATTGGTCTCGGATGCTTTTTGAATACCAATCCTAAGTAGCATTTTATGTGCTGTACCTAGTTCTCCTCGATATGCGTCTTGAAGGTACTCGTGTGGTAAGTTTAACCACTGTTCAGCAATTTTCTGACGAGCTTGTTGAAGCTTAGCTAGTGTAAGTTGATTATTAGGGTAGGCCTGAAACTCTTTAATATCTTGTGAAAGAATAGCAAGAAACTGTGCTTCAGATAAAAATTTATCTAATGCTACAAATGGCAACAAATGATTATTATATAACAATCTAAATAAAATAGGTAAAATCTGGTTTAATGACTCAAAAATTCTTGTACTGTGACTGCATTTGATAGCAGCACGAAGCTGAGCAATTACTACTTCTAAATTGCCTTTTTCCAACATTTCTTTTGTGTTTTCGAGGGCATCAAAAGCATGAGCTTCTCTAGCTGCGTTCGATAATTCAGTAGCAACAAGAGCTGGTAAATATGTTTCAGCAATTTCGATAGCTCTACAGGCTTCGGTAATATTGTCACCGGATTTTTTAAGACGAGAACTGTCTGAAGAGGAATGCAGACGGTAACAAGCAGAAACTTGAGGTTCAAACCATATAGGATAATTTAGGATAATGCGTTTCCACATATCCCAGTCGGCGGAATGAAATAATTCTGGATGAAAAGCCCCTATTTCCTCGTAAACGCTACGCTTTACTACAATAGAAGGGGTCATGATACGGTTGACAACAGCCATTGGGGCTAAAAAATTAGAAAGAATACCAGGAGTTTCTCTTTCTACTGGAGAAATCATTTCAGTCCAATGACTATTGTCGTCAACTATGATGTAGCGGCAAAAAGCTGCTCCTAAATTTGGTTCCTGCTCAATACCTTGTCGCAAACGTTCGTAAAATCCTTGTAGAACACTATCATCACCGTGTAATATGTGAATCCAATGACCCTTTGCCCGTTGAATACAAGTATTAAAGTTAGCTATTGCTCCACCATTCTTTAGTTGGCGGTAGAATGAAACCCGCCCTTTCCCAATTTCTCTAACAACTGCTTCTGGATCGTCTTTAGTCGAAAAATCATCTACGACCTCTATCTGCATTTGGTCAAGACCGGGGTCTTGTGCCAAAACACTTTTGAGGGTTTCTACTAAATAATTGACACAATTATAAGTGGGAATCATAACAGACCAAAATGGTCGATGAATTCCTGTCGGTACTGGAGCAATATTAGGGACTGAATCACGATTATAACTTATCATAAATACTGTTAAATTAATAACTCTAATTACACTTAATTTACAAATTTTTTATTTATAGAGAAAATCTATAAATAATTATTAAATATCTTAAATTTGAAGATGGTGCTTCTAGGTAATATTGATAATATTACTAAATCTTTACTACTCGACGATTATTTCCGTATAGTCTTCTTCCCAAAGATTTGTAAAAATATGGAATTCAGATGTATGGAAAAGTTGACTCGCTAATATTCTGCAAGACTTGCTCCAATAAACAAGCCGTCTTTGATTGAATCTGCAATTCCTTGAAAGATCCAACGACCATATCGACCAATTAGGTAAATATCATGTTCTTCTAATGACTGAAGTGCTTGTTGTTTCCACCGCGAACCAGCCCAAGACCAGGTATAAGCCACATCAATCCAGGTAGGATCTACAACTTCTACTTGCTGAATATAACCCCAACTACACAATTCTTCTACAACGGCTTGACTGTAATTTCTTATCTCTACTTCAGTTGGTTTTGTACCTCCACGGTAGGCTTTTTCAACGTAAATACTTACACGATCTTGGTTAGCTCTAGAAGAGATCGGAAGAAAAGATACATCTACGTTGCTGTAAAATCCTACACGATGAAAACCAGATTTGCTATGGGGAATGTATATCCAGTGTTCATTAGGACACTTACAGCCTTTTGTAGCTCCAATATTAAGAACTAGCACAGATGTGTAAGGATCTGGCTCTGCTTCAACGTGTAATCCTGTCATTAACATCATGCGATTCAAGGGCAAAGTCGATATCATTTTGTCATATCGGATTGTCAAACCACCAGAGAAAATGACTTCTTTAGTTTTTACATCGATTTGTTCAACTTTCTTACCATAACGAACATCACAAGATTCAGCTATTTTTTGAACTAATGTATTTAATCCTTCAGTAGGATAGAGATAAGTTGTGTTATATCCAACAGGTGTTGGGCTTTCAAAAGCTCCTTGAATAACACTTGACAAACTTACAGGTGACTTGTAAGCGTCTTGAGGAGTAATTTCAGTCCAAAGACCAGCTGTATAAAGTTCATGGAAAGGTGCAAAAAATAAATCGGTCAATGTTTTACCAAAGTTCTGATAAAGCCAGTCTGCTAAAGTTTTAGGATGACCTTGAACGTTAGAAGCAATTTCTATTAATGCTTGAGATGCAATATTTGTACCTAAATAGCTAAGGTGATTTTGTAAAGGATAGGGAACGTATATATCTCGATCCGGAAAGTAGACAGTAGATCTGCGATTGTATGACTTGAAGGGTGTAAGCGATCGCATAAACCTCAATACAGATGGGTCGCCACCAAAAATCCAATGTCCTCCGCCATATTCAAAGCGATAAGCTTTTCCATCTTCTGGGCAATGGTTTTGTCTCTGACCATCCTGGGGTTTAATATAGTAAGAACCACAGATACCTCCAGGTTGCTCGAGTGCTTCAAATACAGGACATTTAGAGGACATACCTGCTGCCAATCCAGTAACTCCTGCACCTAAAATAATAGTATTATATTTTTCCATAAGCACCTTTTCTAATAACAAACTGACATAACAATACCTAATTCAAATCCAAGGAATAAACCTACTTCTGAGTTGGCTTAATGTCCTTTATCTGGTTCTTTAACTGTTCTAATGATTGTTTGTAATCTTGCCGTTCAGGATACAGCTTGGCTAGTTTCTCAAGAGGTTGAATAGCGCCGTTAAGATCCTTCAACTTAATACGTGTTAATACTAACCCCTCAAGCGCCACTCGGTTTTCTGGTTCTCTCTGTAAAACCAACTCGAAGCCATCCGCTTGATGTTGTAATGAAGTTGCTTCAGTATGAATCTTTGCTGACTTAGGACTTTGAAAAGCTTGTTGTAGTGTAGGAACAACTGCAGCTATCCCAGATCCAGCAAAAGATAGGATGGATATCCACGTTACAAGTCTTTTTCTTCGGTCAATCTGCTTCTGGCGGACAATTACGTATTCTTCCCCCGAACTAGCCATGCTTTCCGTATGTGATGCGGCGGTTAATACTTAAGTACCGCAACCCTCCCGTTATGAGAGTACCCACCATCTCAGATAAACTAACATCGAGTCAGAATTTTTCACATTTTGTGTGAAGGTTGTGTTCTTCTGTTAACCTTGGCAATATTGTCGTTGACCTAACTCAGGAATTTCCCAAAAACTGATTGTGCTTTTTTTAAGCAATAAGTATCTTTGCCAGTCCTTGTAGTGAATGGCGAGCAAGATAACACAAAAATAAAAGATTTGAAGCCCTTTCTATACTACTACCATTGATAGATGCAAATGTTGCTGTTGCTACTTATTTTTTTACTTAATTTGGATTTTGTACTGAGATAAATATTCTTAAGTAGACAATCATCCGGAAATGCTCACATTAGAACTGATGAACAGAGGTACGAATTCGTTATCCCATGCCCAATTCCCCCTTCCCAATGTCCCTGGCCCCAAAGAAAAATTAAATTTTTATAAAGTTTCATTTTAGTCCTATCCAATCTCAGATGTTTGCGATATCCTTCTAGATAACGTTTGATTCACAGGCACTATCCCCAACTTAGTTGCGAAATTCTCAATTCTTCGCTTGAAGTCTGAAACAGTCCCTTAATATATAGGTTTGAAAAAACTGCATAAATTATGGTGAAAAGACCAGATACTGTTTTGCAAGTCGTACCACAGTGGAACATCTGTGCAAGTAGAGGAAGGCTGATTCTTTTTAGCTTGGCATCCCCGATCGTGGAGTAGAGGCAAATTTAACCGAGTTGGTGGTAATTACCGTACAAAACCGACTTAAACCGCACCTGATTAGGGTAAGCTATGATATAGTTAAAAGGTTAAGACTTGCTTTGCCAAAGTACGAAACTCTACGCGACGGAATAATTCCAAAAAGGAAAGCAGTTTTGATTAAGCATTTACCAAACCAAATCTGAAACTAATTGAGGTTATGAGTAGTAAGCAACAAGTTATTCACCCAATGGTGAAGTTGCAACGTAATGTGCATTCACTTGTGGAGTCTAAAATTATTAAGCCCACAGATAGCATTTGGAAAATCGCTTTGCTCTTCGGCAACGACTGGCAGCATTGGAAACAAGAACTGCTGGATTACGGCTTTAGCATGCAAGATCCAGTGAGCGAATTGCTGTCTGTAGAAGCATGGGATGAAGAGTAAGAATGATTAGTGGTTGGTAGATATTGGTTAATGGTTAGGATTGCACAACCAACAACTAACCACTAACCCTTATTGACACCCATACAACGCTGCTGCTAATTCTTTGGCAGTTTGATAGCGATCGCGCGGTAAAGGCTCGGTAACGCGATCGATAAATTCCCTCAATTTGGGTGTAATCGTGGGAATACTTCCCACATCAAACCGAAAGGTTCTCCCCTTTTGGCGGTAGAACTTAAAAGGGCTTTCACCAGTTAGCAGAAAAATCAGCGTTGGACCGATGGCGTACAAATCTGATTGGGTTACGGGTTGTCCTCTCTCTTGTTCGGGGGCACAATACCCCTCTGCCCCAATGCGGGTACCGGGTGCTGTACCAATTTCCTTAACAGCTCCAAAATCCAGTACTACGATACGATTATTAGAATTGCGTACCATCAGGTTCGCAGGTTTAATATCTCGGTGGATAAGAGGAGGTTCTTGGCTGTGAATGTAGTCCAAAATATCACAAGTCTGAATCATCCAGCCAATGGCTTGAGATGGTGTAACAGGTCCTTTTTTATAGATCAGTTTCTCCAAATCCTGCCCGTGGACTAATTCCATCGCCAAATATTTCTTCCCGCCTTCCACAAAAAAATCATAATATTTAGGAATACCAGAATGGCTCAGGGATTGGAGAGTACGTGCCTCTCTCTCAAATAATTCTTGAGCTTTAGCAATTTTTGCCATATCAGCATTCATCTGCTTCAAGACAAGCAGCTGCGATAAGCCGGGTACGGCTTGCGCTGAGCGCGATCGCTCGGCAACGTTTCCCGTAGAATCCCAAGCCAAATAAGTTGTCCCCATTCCCCCCTGTCCTAAAATTCTCAATACCTGATATTGGCGAATGCTATGGAGGACTTTGAGCGGCTGACCGCAGTGGATGCAAAATAAATTGTTAGGAGAATTGCCTTCATGGGTGCAACTATAAGATGCAGCTTGAGGATGTTGCTGTACATCCCCACTGAGTTGGAATCTCAAAAGGGGACCCCCCTGTGCCAATTGCAACAAGGAATTATCAGGGACTTGCGCCTGAGTCACCAAAACTCCATTTAAAAAAGTACCATTTGTGCCTTTACTCGTCACCTGCCAAGAACCATCCCCAAAATTGCCAGCAAAAGCAAGACTCGTTTGTCTGAGTTCCAAATGGTGTCGTGACACCAAGCTATCACTTAAAACAATATCATTCTCAGCCGAACGACCAATCCGGATAACAGTTTCGTCCTGAAAGTGCCACTGCTGTAGGGGTATTTTTTGTTGTGGTTCTAACAAGGTCAGTGTGACCATAAGCGATATTTCATTCCCTAATACCTAATCCGAAATCCACTACTGTTGCTCCATATTCGGTCGCACCTTTGCCCGGATAACAACAGCAGTGATATTATCATGTCCATTGTAATTGTTTGCCAGATCGATTAGAGCTTTGACACCGTGTTCTAAATTAGCACTAGAACTGAGCAAAGGTTGTAAGTGAGTTTGCCAGTGCAATGTGAGTAAATTATTATCAGATAAACCATCAGAAGCCAGAATAAACAGGGTATCCTCATTTATTTCTAAAAACTTCACGTCAGGAATAATATAATTACCATCTCTAGGACCGAGAGCTTGTGTGAGTTGGTAAGCATCAGGGCGAGCATACGCCAAGTTAGGCTCAACTCCTCTGGCAATTTCCCGTTGACCCACTTCATGGTCCACGGTAATTTGTTCCAATCCTCTTTTGCGAGTTACGCGGTACAGACGGCTATCCCCCACGTGAGCCACAGCTACTTGAGTATCATAAACAAGCACCATCACTAGGGTTGTACCCATCCGCCCAACACCAGAACGGAAGTCTTTTTGATTGACATCGTAGATCGCCTGATTTGTCAGCCGCACGGCTTGAAGGATATCTTTTTCTGTTGGTAGTTGGTTAGACGCCCAGTGAGTTTGAAAGTATTGCCGCAAGGTACTGACTGCTAACGCACTCGCCACCTCACCGCCTGCGTGTCCCCCCATTCCATCACACAGAACATACAAACCCCTTGCTTGCAAAGTACGCTTACTTGGCAACTCTAACTTATAAATCTCTGTTTCAATGCCAAAGTAATCTTCGTTGTGGTCGCGTTGACGCCCCACATCAGTCAACCCCGCATAATCCAAGCTCATTAATTGCATGGGTAGAACAACTGTTGGCATATCATCGACTTTTGAGTCAGTATCTTCTTCCTCTTCCAATTGCAAGATAGTCCGTGAATCAGAATTTTGTAGCACTTCGGGAGCAGGAGAAGCACCCGTACTTGTTCCAGAAGAAAGACCTTGCAATTCACAAGAAATCGCTTCTAATCGCGATTGTAACTGTTCTAGAGAATGAACTTTACCAAGTTCCAAATCTCCTAATAAATGCAAGATAGAACCAAACTGAGTGCGTTGAGATTCTCTAAACAAAGCTTGCCACATCCTCCCTAGAGTTTGCACTGAGAATGGGTGCGCTTTCACAGCATCTGTTGACGCTTTTTCATCCCCCAATGGCACTTCTGTAATATCTTCATAAACTGGCTCGACATACAATTGCTGTAATGCCAGTGATTGGTCTTCATCCAGTCTTAAGTTAGACAATTCTAAAAGACTTTGACGGCAGCGAACTTTTTCCAGCACTGCCCAAAGTTGAGTCATTTGGTAAAAAAAGTTTACAATCTGCAACGAGCTTGTTGTTTCTTCATGCCAGATATCCAGTAAGGACTGTCGGTGCGATCGATCCTCAACAAGTACGACCTGCATACCATCACGCTGCCAAGTATCGTGAATCGGTGGTATTCCCAAATGGCACAACGATTGTAAGTCAATATACGGTCTCGCAAGGTTCGGAATCTCATCAGTTCCAAAAGATGAGTTTCCCGCTCCCTGTTCGTCATTCAGTAGCATCACTTCCAGAAGAGTTTTTTGGTAAGGTTGGCAATCTAAAACTCTCATCCCAACTTCTCGATCAAAGGGGATATCTTCCAGAATCAGTGATGGTTCTAAAATTTGATATCGCTGCTGTTCATCTAGATAAGACCGCATGGGGAGTGGGGAGGAAAGAGGGGAATGGGGAGTAGCGGAAAAATCTTCCATCTCCCCTTGTCCCCTTGTCTCCTTGTCCTGTTGTCCTACAGTCCCCAGTTTCCAATCCCCCGTTTTTTCTTTGATAACAATCGCCCACAAAATTGTTCCGCATTCGGCACCACAGTTATCGCAGTATTGTGCATCCAAAGCAACATCAGCACTACACTCGGGACAAACTCGATGAGCCAGCGACTCGCCACAATTTTGGCAAAATCTGTTGCTATTGGGGTTTTCAAAGTTACACTGAGGGCATATCAGCATTGTGGAAGTTCCTTCATTCCCGTTCCAAGGTGCTTCAGACCGCTACAATCCAAGGTGCCACAATTGTCAGCCCCTGCCTACAGTAGTCCTACAAAACATTGTGGTTCATATAGTGAATTTTTGTAGCGGTTCTTATTTTTACAAATATTAACTGTGAATTTTTTATATCGGCAAGCTTTTTATCGCTCAAAACCACCTAGCAATTCAGCTAGAGAGCTACACAGATGCGATCGCCTGCACTAGATTGTACTATAGCAAGAAACCCGGTATCTGGCAGATAGCGGGTTTGATGGGGTTCGGTATTTTTTCATAGAACTAAATGGTGTTGCCATATATTTTACTTCAATGAGATACTGCAAAATCTCCGACAACTTCTACAAATAAATTGGTTGGAAATTTGAGCAGAATTATGGCACAAAACTTATGAGACAGAGTTTAACAAGATTTTTCGTTCGTCTGAAGTCAAATCTCGCCATTGACCGGGTTGCAGTCCGTGTATCTTTAAGAGATCGATACTCACCCTAACCAACCGCAAAGTGGGAAATCCCACTGCCGCTGTCATTCGTCTTACTTGGCGGTTTTTGCCCTCTGTCAAAGTCATTTCCAACCAAGCAGTTGGCACGTTCTTACGAAATCTAATAGGCGGGTTCCGTTCTGGTAAATCAGGTTCCACAGGTAACAAGAAGACTTTAGCGGGGCGAGTTTGGTAGTTTTGAATTACCACACCTTTCTCAAGCTGCGTCAATGCAGTCGCATCAGGAATTCTTTCGACTTGTACCCAATAAGTTCGTTTGTGTCCAAACCGAGGATCGCTCAGGCGGTGTTGTAATTGCCCGTTACTGGTTAAAAATAATAACCCCTCGCTATCCCAATCCAAACGCCCCACGGGATATACGTCAGGAATGTTTATATAGTCCTTTAGAGTACTGCGATCGGGCGTGTCTTGAGTAAATTGGCAGAGAACTCCGTAGGGTTTGTTGAATATGATGTATCGGTGAGACTTGGGCATGGATTATTTGCCATGAGATATTGGGATGGGCAAGAAGTAGCCTGAACACTAGTTTCAGTTTTACCTATGTTACAAATTTATAAATATACAAGCTATACAAGCCTTTCAGAAGAACAATTATTCTTTCAGCAGCATGCGTCAAACACGAACATTGCCTGTACGCGAACCTATTTACAAGGTTAAATGGATCTACTGCTAAAGCCTTCTGCATGCGCTAAAGAGTGACTGCAAAAAAAATTGGCGAGATTTTAATTTTTGTACACATTTGTGTTTTTTTTTGCTGACTGACTTAAATTTTCGATTCTTGTGGCGCGGACATCCCAGCCCGCACAATCTACACAACAGGCTAAGAGGAATATCTCACAAGAAATAAACCAAGAATTTTCAATTTTGAATGACAAAAACCATCACTGGTCAAGGTTCGCTGCTCGTGATAGGATCTTCTACACAAGCTGGGGGTGCCTGCATGAAAAGGCTGAGATTACACCCTTAAAACCTGAATCCGGGTAATACCGGCGGAGGGAAGCTGTTTATAGAGGTAATCAAATATATGCGGACAGAATGGGTTGCCAAGCGGCGTGGGCATAGCAATGTGACACAAATGCATTATGCCCGTCAGGGTGTCATTACTGAAGAGATGCACTACGTTGCCCAAAGGGAAAATCTTCCCGTCGATCTCGTTAAAGACGAAGTGGCACGAGGACGCATGATTATTCCGGCTAACGTTAACCATACAAATTTGGAGCCAATGTGTATTGGCATTGCTTCCAAATGTAAGGTTAATGCCAATATTGGTGCTTCTCCTAACTCTTCCAATATTGAGGAAGAACTATCGAAGTTGCATTTGTCTGTGAAGTATGGTGCTGATACCGTAATGGATTTATCCACTGGTGGCGGGAATTTGGACGAAATTCGCACCGCCATTATCAATGTTTCACCAGTGCCAATTGGAACCGTACCGGTGTATCAGGCGTTAGAAAGCGTTTACGGTAGAATGGAGAACCTGACACCAGACGACTTTCTTCACGTTATAGAAAAACACGCCCAGCAGGGAGTGGATTACATGACCATTCATGCTGGAATCTTAATAGAGTATCTTCCTTTGGTAAAAAATCGCATCACGGGTATTGTATCTCGCGGTGGCGGTATTTTGGCAAAGTGGATGCTGCACCATCACAAGCAAAACCCTCTTTACACCCATTTCCGAGATATCATTGAGATTTTTAAGAAATACGACGTATCATTTAGCTTGGGTGACTCGCTGCGTCCCGGTTGTCTTCACGATGCTTCTGATGAAGCACAACTAGCAGAACTGAAAACTCTAGGGCAATTAACTCGTAAAGCTTGGGAACACGACGTACAAGTCATGGTTGAAGGTCCGGGACACGTTCCCATGGATCAGATTGAGTTCAATGTCAAGAAGCAAATGGAAGAGTGCTCTGAAGCACCCTTCTACGTATTGGGACCGTTGGTCACCGATATTGCCCCCGGTTACGATCACATTACTTCCGCAATCGGAGCGGCAATGGCTGGCTGGTACGGTACAGCTATGCTGTGCTATGTTACACCCAAAGAACACTTGGGCTTACCCAATGCTGAAGATGTACGCAACGGTTTGATTGCCTACAAAATAGCAGCCCATGCAGCTGATATTGCCAGACACCGTCACGGTGCAAGAGATCGGGACGACCAATTGTCCCATGCTCGTTATAATTTTGACTGGAACCGTCAGTTTGAATTATCTCTCGATCCCGATCGAGCTAAAGAATATCATGACGAGACCTTACCTGCTGACATCTACAAAACAGCTGAGTTTTGTTCGATGTGCGGTCCCAAGTTCTGCCCCATGCAAACCAAAGTTGATGCTGATGCACTCACAGAACTTGAGAAGTTTTTGGCAAAGGATAAGGAAGTGGTTAGTGGTTAGTTATTAGCGATTAGTTGTTAGTGGTTCTTAATATTTTGAGCTGCTAACAACCAACGACTAGCCACCAACCAATTCTCTATATGTCTGTTGAATATCCTCAATTGAGAACACGGCTTCAAATTGTAAACCTACAGATTGATAAAATTCTGCTCCGCCTTGTTTGCGATCGACTAAGGAAATTACGCGGTTAACCGCGTAACCTACAGCTTGTAGCCGTTCAACGGCTTTCATGGCTGATTTGCCTGTGGTTACAACATCTTCTAAAACAACGACTTTTGCACCTTCCGGTAAATTGGGACCCTCAATATACGCTCTTGTTCCGTGTCCTTTTGCTTCTTTGCGAACTATCAGCGCTGGAATTGGTCTGTTTTCACAAGCAGAAACAACGCTGACGGCACTTACAATCGGATCGGCTCCCAATGTTAAACCTGCGACTGCTTGCGTGTCTGTTGGTAGAAGCGATAGAAGGATACGACCAATTGCCAATGCTCCTTGAGGATGCAACGTAACTTGTTTGCCGTTAATGTAGTAAGAACTACGTTGCCCCGAACTTAAAACAAAGTCACCCTCCTGATATGCCAGTTGACAAAATAAATTGAGTAACTGTTGGCGCAGGATTGCCAAATCAGTAGTAGCAGCCCATATAGTTGACTGGGTAAAGGTTTCGGCTTGATAAGTCATGACAGCAGGTAAAAAATTATGCTACACCAAGAGGATGAACTCTGAGGAGTTCTGAAATTAAGCATAAGTTAAATTTCGCACAAATGTTGAGGAGCGATGAATGATGAGTACAAAATTTAAGTACTTTGGTGCTTTACTGGTGTTATTGACTACTATAAGTTTTCCTGCTGTTGTTACCGCCGAAACTGAAACACCTGACTACGAATCAACTAACGATGTCTTTGAACGGGCTTTTTTCAAAAATGACCCCAATTTTTATCGCAACCAGTCAATCTGGCGTCAGTTAGACTTGATTCTGGGTAAAGGGTCTTTATTTCGCAATTCATTTCCAGAACATGAAATTGCGCGAGATGCTGAGTTAATGAATATCCTGTATCGCGATGTTCTCAACCAACAAGCTACCCATGACCCTTATATTCGGACTCCAGATTTACCCAATCCCTACACTTCATCTATACTCATGTCCCCTGCACTCAACTCTAACAAACTCAAAACAGGAACTGAGTTTCGATTTGAACAGTGAGCGGTAATCAGTAACCAGTAACTAGTTTCCGGAAATCAGCGATCGCTGACCCATAACTAATTGCTGGTTATGGTTATAGATGACCGATGAAACGGTATACAAAGCTTTGCAGACCTTCATCTGACCCGAAATGAGGAGGAGTCTGTTGAGAAGGGGTTTCCAGGCAAAATCTGGGAATAAGAGTGAATGACAAATGAACTGGCGATCGCTGCTTGCTTGTCACCGTCCAATCCAGGGTGCAGGAGTTGAACCTGCCTGGGGCGAATTATGAGTTCGCTGCCTCAACCGCTCGGCCAACCCTGGTTAAATCTTATTAACTGTAGCACATGTCCGTAAAACATGACAACTAAAAGAGAACATACTTGGATTGTAGGACTTACGCACAACCCCGTTATGAGGAGTATATGGAGGCTCGACCACACGTGAAATACCCAAACTACAGTTGGCGCTGTGCAAGCCCCAGATGGGAATTACATTCAAATTTTAATACTGCACAATAATTTGACAGTAAGATAGGGCAGACTAATATTGATTATGTACTTTTAAGCTAGAAGTTAATAGCTTCAATATTTTTGAATATACCAGTACTCTTTGCGTCATATCTTATGAAATTGAATTCTACAGTATTTTTAACTTTGATTTTGTTAATCTTAATGTTGGGAGCTGGTTCTATAAGTGCTTTTTGGGGTTTTACTTTGGGTAGCGCTGCTTTAAAAGGTGTGACTACACCCGATGCCCGTCCTACAACTAAGTTCGCCAGCAGTAAGTCAGCTACTGCACAGCAAGCAGGAGTCACACTGCTTAGGGAAGATGAAATTCTAAAAGTTGTCAAGGCAAGAATTGACGGCAAAAAAGCGACTAAAATCGCAAAGCCGGACAAAGACGACGAAGAAACGAAAAACACCAAGGTTAAACCAGAGCAAAAACCTGTAGAAGTTGCTGAAGAAAAACCACAACAAGGTTTTCCAGTAAACTCGGAAAGCCAAGGTGTCAGTATGTCAGTACAATCTGCTCGTTATTCTGGAGGTGCTTTGCTTTTAAAGGTGAAGATGCAGAACAAGGGTAAGGATTCCGTGCGCTTCTTGTACAGTTTCCTAGACGTTTCCGATGACAAAGGACGAACATTAAGCGCCAGTACTGAGGGATTGCCTTCAGAACTACCTGCCAACGGACCAACATATTCTGGTACGATAAGCATTCCTTCAGCTGTGCTTGATGATGTGAAAAATATCTCACTTTCTCTAACGGACTATCCGGAGCAAACGCTGAAGCTACAAGTATCTAATATTCCTGTAGATAGGTAAGTGTTAGTGCTTAGCAGTTAGTTGTTAATGGTTAGTTGTACCACTAACCACTAACTAACACAAATTCTCATTAGGGGCGTCAGTTTAACACGAGCTTGGGCGTGAGTGGTTTTCCGAATCTAAGTTGGACAGATGTAGGGCTGCGGTTGTTGTCAGTACTGCTGCTCATTGCTATCAATGCATTCTTTGTAACAGCCGAGTTTTCAATGGTCACATTGCGGCGATCGCGTATCCGTCAATTAGTAGAATCTGGGGATATACAGGCGATCGCCGTTGAGGGTTTGCAACGCAGCATCGATCGATTGCTATCTACAACGCAATTAGGTATCACCCTTTCAAGTTTGGCTTTGGGTTGGATTGGGGAAAGTACTATTGTCAGTGCGATCGAACGGGGGCTGCTCTCTTTACCCTTACCTAAGGGTATGAATGGTATTGTCGCCCATTCTTTATCCATTCCGACTGCTTTTGTTCTCGTCGCCTACTTGCAAATAGTTTTGGGAGAACTTTGTCCTAAATCGGTCGCTATGCTGTATTCAGAACAGCTAGCCAAGTTTTTAGGACCATCTATTAGAGCAATTGTCAGATTCTTTAACCCTTTTGTTTGGATACTCAATCAATCAACTCGCTGGTTATTGAGATTATTTGGGATTCAATATACGGGTCAGAGCTGGCGATCCCCCGTTACACCTGAAGAACTCCAACTGATCATTTCTACAGAACGTGAATCTACAGGTTTGCAGGAGGAAGAGAGGGAATGGTTGAACAACGTCTTTGAATTTGGGGAGGTTACTGTACAAACAGTTATGGTTCCCCGCACCAGTATTATAACGCTACCCAAAAATGCTACATTCATTACTTTTTTGCAAAGAATGATATCCACTGGTCATTCTTGCTACCCAGTGACTGGCGAATCTTTGGATGATATTCGCGGTCTTGTCTACTTTAAAGACTTGCTAAAACCGCTTACTATAGGAAAACTGACCTTAGAAACGCAAATTCAACCTTGGTTGCGCCCTGCTAGATTTGTACCAGAACACACACCATTGAGTGAACTACTACCAGTTATGCAGCAGGAAAAACCAGCGATGGTGATAGTAGTTAATGAATTTGGTGGTACTGTCGGATTGCTGACTATTCATGATGTCATTGCTCAGATTATTGGCGAACCGGAAGAATTAGAAAATACCAATGACTTGCTTATCCAAAATGTGGATGAACAAACATTTCTAGTACAGGCACAAATCAATCTAGAAGATCTGAACGAGGTTTTGCATTTCAATTTGCCACTGAACAGAGAATATCAAACTTTAGCTGGTTTTTTGCTTTACCAATTGCAAAAAATTCCTATTCTTGGCGAAACCTTCCTCTATGACAATCTTGAATTTACGGTAATCTCCGTTACTGGACCTCGTTTGCATCAAGTACAGATACGGCGGGTTGAGGAAGGGTAATTGGGATTGGGGGAGATAAGGGAAAAAATGCCACCATACACGGCTAATCTCCCCTATTTCCCCATCTCCCCATTCCAAACCCCTAACGCCTCTGTTCATACTTCAAAGGGTCAACTAGCCCCAATTCTTTAAAAGCAGCGAGACGCAACAGACAAGAATCGCAAACTCCGCAAGCTGCTTCTCTTCCTGCGTAGCAAGACCAGGTTAGTTCCCATGGAACCCCTAACTGATTGCCAAGTTGGATAATTTCCGTTTTTTTCAGCTCGCTCAAGGGCGCAATAATCTTGATGGGATTCCCCAATCGCCCTTGTTTCGTTCCCAAACAAAACACCTCCTCCATAGCTTGAATATAGTCAGGACGGCAATCAGGATATCCAGAATAGTCCAAAGCATTAACGCCAATATAAACTCGTTCGGCAGCGAGTGTTTCAGCCCAAGCAAGGGCAAAGCTGAGGAAGATGGTATTGCGGGCTGGAACATAGGTAATCGGTATGTTTTGAGACATTTCCCCAAGCGATCGCTCTTGGGGTAAATTGATGGAGTTATCTGTCAGTGCTGAACCGCCCCATTGACTCAAATCGAACTTCACCACTTGATGCTGTACTGCCCCAACACGGGTAGCGATCGCAGATGCGGATTGTAACTCGCGTTGGTGACGCTGTCGGTAATCAAAGGAAAGGGCATAGCATTCACAACCATCAGCCATTGCTTGGTACAGAACAGTGGAAGAGTCTAATCCGCCTGATAACAGAATCACAGCTTTCATTTTCAAGAAAAGGTAATGGGAAATAGGGAATGGGGAAGCCGAAACTGAGCGTTAGGGATTGTTCAAAAACAAGTCCAATTTCCAATTTCCAATCTCCAATCCCCAATGTCGATTTTGCCAAAAATTCCTTTTTTTAATGCAACCTAAGGAAGTTCACTTACGTCATGGTTTTTTCTAACGTTAATAAACATAAAGTAAAAAAAGCCAAAAAGCATCATTTGAAACTAAATGCATAAAACTAACCCAAAGTGCGGGAACTCACATGAAACTTTGAAATTCTTCATAATAAGAACCTCTATGTTACCATCTGGATGGTTTTAGACGACTCATTATTGGCATTCTTAGTATGACAGCCAATGAGCGCAGCGTCTTTATATTTGGTGGTTGAGGAGATTATAAGAGTGCAAAATAGAAGTATGTTGCCAGGAGAACACAATGGTCAAGCACAGCGCAACTACCCACGTTCGGTCCGCATAGGCGTGATCGGTGTGGGCAATATGGGACAGCATCATGCCCGGATACTGAGTTCGATGAAAGATGTTGAACTGGTGGGTGTGGCTGATATTAACGTAGAACGGGGCTTAGAAACTGCTAGTAAATACAAAGTACGTTTTTTTGAAGATTACTGCGACTTACTACCCCTTGTAGATGCAGTTTGTATTGCCGTTCCTACCCGATTGCATTACGCCGTAGGTATCAATTGCCTGTTAGCGGGAATTCACGTATTGATTGAAAAACCAATCGCAGCCAGCATATCTGAAGCGGAGTCTTTAGTCAATGCCGCAGCTGAAACTGGTTGCATTCTTCAGGTGGGACATATTGAGCGATTCAGCCCAGCATTTTTAGAATTGACAAAGGTGCTGAAAACCGAAGAAGTATTGGCGCTAGAAGCCCATCGCATGAGTCCTTACTCAACTCGGGCTAATGATGTTTCAGTTGTTTTGGATTTGATGATCCATGACATAGACCTACTTCTGGAATTAGCTTCTTCCCCAGTTGTCAAGTTAACAGCTAGCGGCAATCGTACCTTGGATTCTGGTTATCTGGATTATGTCACTGCTACTTTAGGTTTTGCCAATGGTATCGTTGCTACCTTGACAGCAAGTAAAGTGACACATTGCAAAATCCGCCGCATTATAGCCCATTGTAAAAATTCATTTACAGAGGCAGATTTTCTTAAAAATGAAATTTTGATCCACAGGCAAACTCCTCCTGCGGGCGCAATGAATGATTATCGACAAGTGCTGTACAGGCAAGATGGTGTCATTGAAAGAGTGTACACAAGCAATACTGATAAGTTGGGGGCAGAATTAGAACATTTCGTTAACTGCGTGCGTGGTGGCAATCAACCCTCGGTTGGAGGAGAACAAGCGCTCAAAGCTTTGCGATTGGCAAGTTTAATCGAGCAAATGGCTTTAGAAGAGCGTGTTTGGAATCCGTTAGATTGGGAAGCTGAATCGAGAGTACAATCACTGACACCTATAGTTTAATTGGGAACTGGGGATAAGGAAGACAAGGAGAAATGTGGGAATGAGAACTTTTCGCCTTTGCCTGCTCCTTTCCCCCTTGCTTTAGAGCAACTATTTTTGATACCTTGACAAATACGGGGATAATATAGGCTCATTGCAATAGACTTTTAAGCAGCCCTCATGAACTGCGTATACCAGAACGCACGAGACAACCAATATACCTTCTACCACGCCAGTTGCTGTAGACTGTGGAACAACGCACGGCAACCGCTCGTAGGGAAAACACCTATCAGAGCGTTGCCTTACAACCGCATTAACTCCTCTGCCATCTACCTTTTTTCAAGCTGAATCTTATGAAATGTGTATACTGGAACTGATAAAAAAGGATTGGCGAGCGTGATGATTGGGGATTAATTTCCCAACCCCCATACCCCTAATTCCCACTGCGCGGAGAGCCCGAGTTCTCCAGTCCCGGTGTCCCTAGTTTCAAATCACTCACCAAGCAACTTTAGGAAACAATTTGATGACGGATTGGATAAAAGAGATTATTGAATCTCTAGGCTATTGGGGAATTGCCCTGCTGATGTTTCTTGAAAACTTATTTCCTCCTATTCCCTCGGAATTAATTATGCCCTTGGCAGGATATACATCTAATCTGCCAGGGGCTAAGCTTAATGTCCTTGGTGTATTTTTTGCAGGGCTAGTGGGTTCTGTGGCGGGCGTACTAGTGTGGTACTATCCGGGAAAATTTCTAGGAGAAAAACGCTTATCCTCCCTCGCAGATAAATATGGAAAATGGTTAAGTATATCGAGCAAAGATATTGTTAAAGCGAAAGGTTGGTTTGATAGGCAAGGTACAAAAGCTGTTTTGATTGGTCGCCTTGTACCGGGAGTTCGGACCCTGATTTCCATTCCCGCTGGGATTAGCAATATGCCCTTGCTCCCTTTTATAATTTACTCTACATTAGGTAGCGCTGCTTGGGTAGGTTTGCTAACATACTCAGGATATATGTTGGGGAGTCAGTATGAACTTGTGGACAAGTACCTAGCTCCTGTATCTAAAATTGTTCTTGTGATTCTCGTCGTGGCATTTGTTGCCTGGGTAGTGAAACGCAGGAAAAAACACAGGAGACGGTAAACGCTGTTGTCTGCATAAAATTATAAAAAAGTTATGTGTTGTTTCCCCAAAAGCAAGCGTAGCTAGCCCTCAAGCTAAATTCACTGTTTTCTCATTTTAGGGGAAGCAGTGAAAACTGTGTGTCAGAGTCTTTGCTTGGCTATTGTCTCGTATTCGGCAGAGTTTAAGCGAGTTAAAGCCGATCGGGGTTTTCTGATACACGCATTTTTGTAAGATGGGCATGATAACTTGTTAGAGCTAATAAACTACTAGGAGCTTTCATGACAGACCAACCATCCGCCGCCACCCCTATGAATGCTGCTGCTATCCCCATGAATAGGGTCTCAGCAACTACACCAATAAACGCAACTCCAACTCAACCCACCCCCAGTAGCACGGGGAAAAAGATTCTAAGTGTTGATTTAGGAAGAACTTCGACAAAAACCTGCGTCAGTCGCGAACCCGGTAACGTAACTTTTGTCTCCGCTAACGTTAAAGAAATGTCAATGGAACAGGTACGTGGGGGTGTTTTTGAAGCCCGTGCTACCGACCCGTTAATGGATCTTTGGCTGGAGTACCAAGGCAGTGGTTATGCTGTTGGTCAGTTAGCTGCGGATTTTGGAGCTAATTTAGGTGTCGGTCAATCTAAGGTAGAAGACGCCCTCATAAAAGTTCTAGCAGCTGCTGGTTACTTCAAACTTAAGGACGAAATCTCTGTTGTACTGGGGTTACCTTACCTTTCTCAAGAGCAATTTGAACGGGAAAAAGCCCAATTGATTAGCCAGCTTTCCGGTCCTCATATCATGAACTTTCGCGGCGAATCCGTAAGCCTCAACATTAACAAGGTTTGGGTTATGCCAGAAGGTTATGGCAGTTTGCTGTGGTGCGAAGCTCAACCCAAAAAGGGCGCGGTTATGCCCGACTTTACTAAAGTTTCGGTAGCAATTGTTGATATTGGACATCAAACAACTGATTGTTTGATGGTTGATAACTTCCGCTTTGCCCGAGGTGCTTCCAAGAGTGAAGATTTCGGAATGAGCAAGTTTTACGAACTCGTAGCAGCTGAAATTGAAGGCGCAGACAGCCAATCTTTGTCTCTCATCGCTGCAGTTAACCGTCCAAAAGGCGATCGCTACTACCGTCCGAGAGGTTCGAGCAAACCCACTAATCTGGATGATTTTCTGCCCAACCTAATTGAAATGTTTTCTCGCGAAATTTGCAGCCGCGTGTTAGCATGGCTGCCAGAACGCGTTACTGATGTTATCCTAACTGGAGGTGGCGGAGAATTCTTCTGGGAAGATGTTCAACGTCTACTAAAAGAGGCTAAAATCAATGCACATTTAGCTGCACCATCACGGCAAGCAAATGCTTTGGGGCAGTATATTTACGGAGAGGCACAATTATCCTCTGCACGCTCTGCTAGGGCTTAATACTGATGTTCCAATGGTCAAAAAAGGTAGTTAAATCCGTTACGTTCAATCCAGGGGTCGCTGACGAGAGCTTATTAGCCCTCGTAGAAAGTCAATTGGAAAAAGATCCAGAAAAGACTTTCAGCGACCTTTGTAAAGAAGCTTTATGGCAATCTTTGTGTGTACCGGAATCTGTAAGACCTACCCCCAAACCAGCAGCAATAGCACCACCAACACCAACACCAGCACCGACTGCATTACCTGTTGCACCAACAGCGATACAAGCAGCAACGCCACCAGGAGTTGAAACACAAATTGCGGAGCTGCAGAGTCAAATAACTGACCTTGAGGAACGTTTTTTTGCCAAGGAGTCTCATCGATTGGAGACAATGGAACGCCATCTGACACAACTCAGTCAACAAGTTGCACAGCTGGCAATCATGATAAATCAAGTCTCAACAGTACAGCCCGTAACCCAAGCGGTACCAATGGCTGAAGTTATCGATAGTACTTCTCCCCTTGCTAACGCTGCTGTCCCATCCCCTCCTCTAGAAGAGGTGGACCCCGTGATCAGCCGCCTTAGCCAGTTCCTGGATGATTTCTAGGGGAAATCCGCTGTGCAAACCTTTTACTGTTGTATGACCTCCTTAAGGGAATTTCCTATTAAGGAGGTTTAATATTTGGTAAATCATATTACGTACAGTTAAAAAAATCAACTATTCTTAAGTTATAAATGACTGAATCATTTGGTTTTCCCGGTACCCACTTTGCTACAGGACACGGTAACTTTCCCCACCCGTGCCATAAGTGTTTTTTCAGGTACTCCCAGATAAGCGGATATGGCACGCGGTAATCTTTCACTCAAGTTCATGCCTCTACAAGCAATGACATATGCCAGTCGATAGAGCCGGGATTGAGATCGATGCCCATGCAACCATATTAAATGGGTCGGATGACACGTTATACTGTATTTGTTATTCTCTCGTTACCAGGCTCTAGCTGTGAATGCATTTTGCCTTGCTATATCGAGGTGGAGCTTTCCTCAAGGCATTTCTAAGTGGGAGCCCGAGAACGAGGCGAAATCGCTGAGTGGGGACTGTCAGTCAATATCCAACGCGTGGCAGAGCAATCTCCACTAAAATTATTAATTATGCGGTCTTCTCAAACTCTTAACCTATGTCGGTAAGCCGTGCTTGTCTACACCTAGAGTTGTATGCTAATGAGCATTTTTAACAACTTCCTGACTCTAAGACTTGGTTGCAAAGCGGGTAACGCGATTCGAACGCGCGACATTCACCTTGGCAAGGTGACGCTCTACCACTGAGCTATACCCGCAATTCATTTCTTTACTTAATATCTCAGATTATTTTTGGATTGTCAACACCTTTTTTTGATTTAGTGAGTCGATAGTGGCTCTACTAACAACTAACCACTATCGACTAACAACTAACTCCCTGCAGCACTCTTGAGAGACGCAGGGGATAGTGAATTACCACCAAAAGGTTCTGTAAGGTTGGAACGTAACTGTCGCATAAGACTAGCCATTTCCAAAGCGCTCATGGCGTAATCCCAGCCGTGATTGCTTTTAATACCAGCACGTTCTAAAGCTTGCTGCATGGTATCGGTTGTTAAAATGCCAAAAATTACTGGTACGCCAGTTTGAAAAGCAGCAGCAGCAATACCTTTGGCAACTTCAGAAGATACGTAATCAAAATGAGGCGTTTGCCCTTTAATCACAGCACCCAAACAAATTATTGCATCGTAGCGACCAGAGAGTGCTAATTGACGAGCCACAACTGGAACTTCAAAACTACCCGGTACCCAAATATAATCTACTTGAGAGCCGTGCGGATCGGGATCTACGCCGTGGCGTTTCAAGCAATCTTGACAGCCTTCTAGCAACTTAGCGGTCACTAGGTCATTAAATCGACCAATCACCAATGCAAATCGCAAAGGTTCCGTCTGAGTAAAAGTTCCCTCGAAAACTGCCATGAGCTTTTAATTCATCTATGATTCATGTTCTTCGCCTATAAGTATAGGAGGAGAATTGGGAATTGGGGATTGGGTATTTTGGATTGGAGGTTCAGGAGATATTTAGACAAAGTAGCAAATTTCTCCTTGTCTCCCTTGTCCCCCTTGTCCCCAGCCCCCAGTCCTCGATTAAACTACTAAAAAGTTTAATGCGCCAACCAAGAACACTAAACCAATCCATACGCCAGAACCAATCCAAAGAAGTCTCTTAGATTCATTCCAGTTCTGTGGAGTGGCGTATGCAACAGGGACACCAATTACTAGCACAAAAGACATAGCAACTAGAGCCAACAGAGCAACTTGGAATACGATTGTCATTTTCCCTTCTCCCAAAACAGCAGATTACTAAAGTTAGAATATTGTACAGACCAGCACGGACAGTTTTTCCTTATTTGTTAAACTAGCAGAAATTGCAACACTTTAGTTAGTCATTTGTCATTAGTCATTTGTCAAAAGGCAATTAGACAAAGGGCACTCGTACAAAAGACACTCGCACAAAGGCAATGGATTTAATTCTTTGTCATACAACGGCAGATTTTGACTGCCTCGGAGCAGCAGTTGGGTTGTCACGCTTGCTACCGGGCAGTAAAATTGTACTGAGTGGTGGAGCCCATCCACCTGTTAGGGATTTTTTGGCATTACATCGCGATGAGTACCAGTTGATTGAACGGCGTTCGGTCAATCCCAAAACAATTCGTTCCTTGGTGGTAGTAGATACACAACAGCGCGATCGCTTGGGTAAAACTGCTGAGTGGCTGGATTTGCCTCACATTCAGGAAATTACAATTTACGACCATCATAAAGAACAACAGGGGACTATTCCCGCTACAGAGTTACATATCTCCCTCGTAGGCGCTACCACAACTCTCATTGCAGAGCAATTGCAGCAACAGCAAATTTCCCTCACAAGCGCAGAAGCAACTGTTATGGCTTTGGGGATTCACGTAGATACTGGTTCTCTAACATTCGATTATGCTACACCACGGGATGCCTTAGCTTTAGCTTGGTTGATGGAGCAAGGGGCTAGTTTAGCAATTCTGACTCAATACGTAGATCCTGGATTATCGCCTCAATTGCAACACCTATTAAAGGTAGCGCTGGAAAAATTACAAAAAATAGAAGTGAGGGGACAACAAATTGCTTGGGTGATTCTAAAAACAGATAGTTTCGTAGCTGGTTTGTCAAGTCTTGCTTCCCAATTAGTGGAGCTAACGGAAATAGACACCTTGCTGCTTTTTCATGAATCTCCCGTTGCGGAAGGTGAAACGCGCCTGACAGTTATTGGGCGTTCCCAAGTTAAAGGTGTCAATCTCAATGATTTATTTCTCCCTTTAGGTGGTGGCGGACATTCACAAGCAGCATCAATGAACCTGCGAGGAGTTAACACCGAAGAAATACTCCACCAACTTTTAGAAAAGTTAAAAGCAACGGTACCCCATCCACCCACTGCTAAAGATTTAATGTCTTCCCCAGTCCGTACCATTCGTCCGGAAACTACCATTGCTGAAGCACAACGCACTTTGTTGCGTTACGGACACTCTGGGTTGTGTGTTGCTGATGAGCGGGGACAACTATTAGGTATTCTGTCTCGAAGGGATTTGGATATTGCCTTGCATCACGGCTTTAGTCATGCTCCTGTTAAAGGTTACATGACAATTAATATGAGAACGATTGCTCCAGAGACTACACTGCCAGAGATAGAGTTTTTGATGGTAACATACGATATCGGACGCTTACCAGTGTTAGACAACGGGCAGATAGTAGGTATTGTCACTCGTACTGATGTTTTGCGGCAATTGCATCAGGATGGGAGAGGGGAAGAGGGGGATAGGGGGAGAGGAGGAGAAAAGAAACTAAAATCTCCCACCTTAGAAGAACTGAGATCGCGACTTGCTCCTCAATTATGGCAATTGCTAGCTAAGGCTTCACAAGAAGCCCAAAGGCGGGGTTGGCATCTCTATCTTGTTGGCGGAGCTGTTAGGGATTTACTGTTAGCAAAAGCAGTGACTCGTACTCTGCTGATTAAAGATATCGACTTGGTGGTTGATGGTTTTCACAAAGCGGCAGACGTTGGTGCAGGTGTAGAATTAGCAAAAGCTTTACAGCAAATTTACACAACAGCACGTTTAGAAGTTCATGGCGCTTTTCAAACTGCAGCTTTGTTGTGGCACAAAGATCCCGAATTAGATTCACTGTGGGTTGATATTGCTACCTCTAGAACGGAATTTTATCCTTACCCAGCAGCCAACCCCGAAGTTGAAGCCAGTTCAATTCGTCAAGACTTGTATCGCCGTGATTTTACTATCAACGCAATGGCATTGCGGTTAACGTCTCCCAATTCTGGTGAACTACTCGATTTCTTTGGTGGGTTGCATGACTTAGAAGCAAAACAAATTCGGGTATTACACGCTAACAGTTTTATTGAAGATCCTACGCGCATCTACCGTGGCGTGCGTTTTGCAGTCAGGTTGGGATTTCACTTGGAACCCCAAACAGAAGAGTATATCCGCTACGCGATCGACAGCGGTGTTTACGATCGCACAGCCCGAGAGAATGGCAGAGCACCAGCACTGCAAACCAGACTTAAGGCAGAATTAAAACATATTTTGGAAGCTCCCTATTGGAAATCAGCATTACAGTTGTTGGGAGACTTGGGGGCATTAAAGTGCATTCATCATACTCTCAGTTTAGATGAAAACCTCCTGCGGCAATTACGTCTGCTAGAACGCTGTTTGCGGCGTTACGATCCTCAAGGCACTCTTATCCATTGGCAAATGCGATTGGAAGCTTTGATTGCTTGTTTGGCGTCAGAATATAGAGGGGAAGTCGCAAAAAACCTTCAATTGCCAGATGACAGTATCCACAGGTTGGAAAATTTGGCAAAGGCTCGGGAAAATGTGGAAAAAATTTCTGTACTACCAGAGAATGGAAAAGCAGAAATATCTCCAAGTCAAGTCGTGCAATTGTTACGGCAATATGATTTACCAATGCTGATTTTAGTTGCCGTTCAAAGCTCGCGAACTATAAGACAAAAAATTTGGAAATACTTAACTGTTTGGTCACAAGTTCAACCTATTCTTAATGGTAATGACCTGAAAAAATTGGGCTACAAACCGGGACCGCATTTCCGGCAAATGCTTGATGATTTACTAGCAGCAACTTTGGATGGAAAGATTTGCGATCGCTTTGAAGCTGAAAAGTTTTTGATCGACCTTTATCCTCTTCATTAGTTGTGTTAATTATCATCTCATAGCAGTCCTAAATGAAATATAAAAATAAGAGTGAAGACGGCTAATAGCTAATTGCTTTTTGACCATTAGCTATTAGCCCTTCGGGTTCGCCAGTCCCCTACGGCGGGAAACCCGCCTACAGGGCTGGACTCACCATTAGCTATTAGCAATCCAAATTTTTTACAAATGATTTAGGATTGCTATAGCACGCAATTGGAGTTTACCATGTCTTTCCAGTTTTCCCCAGAAGTGAGTTCGCGCATCTGCAATCATATGAACGAAGATCATGCTGATGCAGTAGCGCTTTATGCCCGAACTTTTGGAGGTGTAGCGGATGTTACAGCAGCATCAATGATGTCTATTGACGCTGAAGGAATGGATCTCACAGCACAGGTGAATGGGGAATCCCTACCAGTTCGCATTCAATTTGACCATGTTTTAGCAGATGCAGAAGACGCCCATCACACTTTAATCGCGATGGTGAAGCAAGCGCGACTTAAGTAGAATTTCACAACTTGCCAATTGTCTCTTTTAAGAGAAATGGGGATATAACGAGGGAGTAGCATAATAAAAATTTTCTTAGTACTCTAATAATTAGAGAAACTAAGTATACTGAAATAAGCATAATTTATGACTCCTGCCGCTATCTGCCGTCGTTTTGACATGAATCTCAAATAGAGTGCAAATTGCTGACGATGGCAGGTAATCCATCGTCCCCTTTCTCTCAAATTTTTTATATAAACTGTTGAAGTTGTATGCAATTGGTTAAGACTTTCACAATACACGCTCGCGATCGGAACTTTAGGGGTAAGTTCTGGCTGATTATGCTTGGTCTGACCTACTTCTGTACTGCTTGTACGGCTTCTGAGGCTCAATCAAGTAAAAAAGACGCAGGCAAAAATCGACCCGTACCAGTGGTGGTGTCTGCCGCAACCCAGAAAACAATACCTCTTCAAGTCCAAACGACCGGGACAGTTGAAGCATATTCTACAGTTTCTGTCAAATCCAAAGTGGGTGGACAACTGACGGGTGTATACTTTCACCAAGGACAGAACGTCAAGAAAGGGGACTTGCTATTTACTATTGATTCTCGTGCCCTGCAAGCATCGCTCGTGCAAGCTCAAGCTAACCTAACAAAGGATTTAGCACAAGTCAACCAAGCTAAAGCCAATGTTGAGAAAGCGAAAGCGCAAGTCAATCAAGCTAAAGCCAATGTTGAGAAAGCGAAAGCGCAAGTCAATCAAGCTAAAGCCAATGTCGTCAAAGACGTAGCTGAAGCAACAAACGCCGGCATACAGGCTCAACGTTATGCCAGTTTGCTCCAGCAAGGGGCTATTAGCAAACAACAAGCAGAACAATATCAGACAAGTGCCAATGCTCAACAGGCGACAGTCACAGCAGATCGAGGTGGAGTAGACAATGCTCAAGCTGCAGTCGTTGCAGCCCAAGCAGATGTACAAAACACTCAAGCTGCGGTTGCAGCAGCCCAAGCAGACGTGCAAAATGCTCTAGCCGCCGTCGCTGCAGATCGAGCAGCAATTGATAATGCTAAAGTTCAGCTTTCCTACAGTTCTATTTACTCACCAATTGACGGTCGCACGGGTAGTCTAAAGCTCAATCAAGGCAACTTAGTCAAAGCGGATGCTGACGACCCTTTAATTAACATCAGTCAGATTCGTCCAATTTACGTGACATTCTCAATTCCCCAAAGGCTGTTACCCGATCTCAAGAAATACAGTGCAATCCATGAGCTAGAAGTAGAGGCTTTACCGCCCAAAGATACAGGGCTTCCGGTACGAGGGAAACTCACCTTTGTTGATAGCGGCGTAAATACACAGACTGGGACGATTCAACTCAAAGGCACATTTGCCAATGCTGATGAGCGGCTGGTTCCCGGAGAGTTTGTCAGCGTCGTTTTAAAGCTAACTGAAGAGCCCAATGTCATTACTGTACCTTCCCAAGCGGTACAAATGGGGCAGCAAGGACAGTTTGTGTTTGTAGTGAAACCTAACAAGACAGTAGAAGTGCGTCAAGTCACTGTGGGTGACAGTATTAAAAACGAAACAGTTATTAAACAGGGATTGCAATCGGGCGAGCAAGTGGTCGTGGATGGGCAATTCAACTTAGTCCCTGGGGCTACAGCGCAGGTGAGACCAGCAGTAGGAAGTCAGAAAGACGGAGCTAACCGATGAACATTTCCGAACTCTTTATCCGCCGTCCGGTGATGACGGTCTTAGTCACCATCGGGATGTTGATATTTGGGCTGATGAGTTACACAATGTTGCCAGTGAGCGACTTGCCCAATGTGGATTTTCCCACGATTCAAGTGACAGCTAATTTGCCTGGAGCGAATCCAGAGACTATGGCTTCTTCTGTCGCTACCCCTTTAGAACAGCAGTTTTCCAGCATTGCTGGATTGAGTTCGATGAACTCGACGAGCTCTTTAGGGACAACACAACTCACCCTGCAATTTGATTTGAGTCGGCAGATAGACGGAGCAGCACAGGATGTTCAAGCAGCGATATCTAAGGCGGCGAAGCAGTTACCGACTAGTATGCCTAACCCCCCATCCTATCGGAAAGTGAATCCCGCCGATCAACCGATTCTCTACATTTCTCTCAATTCAGGTATTTTGCCACTATCGACCGTAGATAAATACGCCGAAACACTGCTAGCACAACGCCTGTCAATGGTGGATGGAGTTGCCCAGGTGCAGGTGTATGGTTCCCAAAAGTATGCCGTGCGGATTCTGTTAGATCCCGAATCATTAAGTGCTAAAGGCATAGGCATTGATGAAGTGGCCACTTCTATTTCCCAAGGGAATGTCAATCTACCTACGGGCGTACTTTATGGCACAAAGCAGAATTACACAATTCAGGCAAACGGTCAGCTTAATGATGCTGCGAGTTATCGTTCCTTAGTTGTGACTTATCAAAATGGTGCGCCAGTACAGCTTGGGGAATTAGGTCAGGTGCTGGACAGTGTGGAAAATGATAAGGTGGCAAGTTGGTATTTTCCCGAAAAAGAAGATAAGAAAGCAGCAAACTCAGAAAGTCGTAAATCTGGAGAAAAGCCACAAACCCGTAGTTCCAGTGTTAGGGCTATTGTGCTAGCCATTCAGAAGCAACCAGGAACTAACACTGTGGCTGTGGTGGATGCTATTAAGAAACTGCTACCCACTTTCCGCGAACAGATTCCAGCAGCTGTGAACATGGATATTTTGTACGATCGCTCGCAAGCCATTCGAGAATCAGTTGACGATGTCCAGTTTACTCTGCTGCTGACCATTGGTTTGGTCGTGCTAGTGATATTTTTATTTCTCCGCAATCTTTCCGCGACGGTTATTCCGAGTTTGGCTGTTCCACTATCGCTGGTGGCTACCTTTGGCGTGATGCTACTGCTGGGTTTTTCTTTAGATAACTTATCTTTGATGGCATTGACCCTTTCCGTGGGCTTTGTAGTAGATGATGCCGTAGTTATGCTAGAGAATATCGTCCGTCACATGGAAATGGGAGAAAGTCGATTTGAAGCAGCACTCAACGCTTCTAAAGAAATCGGTTTTACAATTTTGTCCATGACAATCTCTCTGGTAGCAGTCTTTATTCCGGTGCTGTTTATGAGTGGGATTTTGGGGAGACTGTTCCGGGAGTTTGCTGTTACTATCAGTGTTGCCATTCTCGTGTCTGGGGTGGTTTCCCTCAGCCTGACACCAATGCTGTGTTCGCGCTTCTTGCGTCCGCCACATCACGGACAGGAGCATGAGGGATCTAGAAAGAAAAATTGGAAAACCAGTCTCTACGACCTTTCAGAAAACTTCTTTAATAGTTTGCTGGGCGGCTACGATTGGAGTTTAAAGCTGTCACTCAAGTATCACCGGACGACAATGGTCATTTCTGGTGCGATTTTAGTGGCAACGATGTATTTATTTATAGTTGTACCTAAAGGGTTTATCCCCAGTGCAGATGTAGGACAAATTACAGCAAGTACCCAAGCTGCAGAGGATATCTCCTTTGATGAAATGGTAAAACACCAACAAGCAATCGCTGCGATCGCTTATAAAGATCCCAATATTGATGCAATCAACTCTAGTGTTGGTGCAGGGGGACCAAATGCTTCTGCTAACGCCGGACGTCTGTTTCTCAAGCTCAAACCCCGCCACGAACGGGATCTCGGTGCTGATGAGATTGTCCAAGAACTTCGCCCCAAGCTATCACGTATTCCAGGGATGAAAGTTTTTTTACAAAACCCTCCAGCAATTAATATTGGCGGGCAACAGACCAAAGCCCAGTACCAATTTACATTGCAAAGCCCGAACGTACAAGAGCTTTACCAGTATGCTCCCACTTTAGAAACTCAACTCCGCGCTTTGCCAGATTTACAAGATGTAAACAGTGACTTGCAAATCAAAAATCCCCAACTTCGAGTTAATATTAATCGCGATTTAGCTTCATCTTTGGGTTTAACAGCCAATCAAATCGAATCTGCTCTCAGTGATGCCTATGGAACTCGCCAAGTTTCTACAATTTACGCGTCTGACAGTCAATATCAAGTCATTTTAGGAGTGGAACCCAAATATCAGCAAAATCCCACCGCTTTAGATTTGCTCTCGATTCGTGCGCCCAACGGTCAGTTAATCCCCCTAAACGCTGTTGCAAATGTAACAAAGGATGTCGGACCTTTGACCGTTAACCATACAGGACAACTAGCTTCCACTACCATATCTTTTAACTTAAAACCAGGGGTATCATTAGGTAACATTACAGATAAAATCGAGCAACTTGCCCGAGAAACACTACCAGCTAGCATTACTACAGGCTTCCAGGGTTCAGCCCAAGCGTTCCAATCTTCAATTCAAGGTTTGGGTTTGCTGTTACTGGTTGCTATTTTTGTCATCTATATCATTTTGGGGATTCTCTATGAGAACTTTATTCATCCCCTCACGATCCTCTCTAGCTTACCATCAGCTGGATTTGGGGCATTACTGACGTTGTTGCTATTCCATGTTGATCTAAATATATACGCGTTTGTAGGTATTATCCTCCTAATTGGGATCGTAAAGAAAAACGGCATTATGATGGTTGACTTTGCTATTGAAGCCCGTCAGCAAGGCAAAACTCCTTACGATGCGATCTATGAGGCTTGTTTGGTGAGATTTCGCCCAATTATGATGACCACAATGGCAGCACTTATGGGAACTTTACCAATCGCCCTTGGGTTTGGTGCTGGTGCAGATACACGCCGTCCTCTTGGATTAGTTGTGGTAGGAGGGTTGCTATTTTCACAATTCCTCACGCTCTATCTCACACCAGTTTTTTACACTTATATGGAGTCTTGGCAAAGTTCTCTACGAAAACACAATTGGCGCAAAAAGTCAAAAGCCGATTCTCCCGCAGTTTAACGACGCAATCTAAATGTCTCAGTCAAGGGTAGACTTTACAAACATCCTCTTAAATACGAGTGGATGAGTGTCCTTACCTACCCATTCCATAAAATCAGCTAGACGTCCTTCCCACAAGAGCAAAGATTGGGAGCGACATATCATATCAGAAAGTTAGATATTAATTTAACTTACAAGCTCCTCAAATTCAGAAGCCACTTTTTCCAATTCTGGTTCAACCACCGTGAGATGTTTTTCTAAAATTGCCAAATTGCGGATATTGGACTTGTAAAAAGCATCAAATAAATCGCCAATTAAAGGGACTGTACCAACAACGCCTTCTAAAGCGATGTTAAAAATCATTTGAGCTAAATCTTTTGAGGGTAAGTTAAAACGAGTTGCTAAAAAAATGATATAAGCTGAAAACCCCGTACTAATTAAATCACCAGCACCGGGAATTAAGCCAATAATTGGATCGAGTCCGATACGAAAGCCAATACCGGGGATACGTAAAGATGTATCCATGAGGCGACTGAGTCTGCGAATGCGGTTGAGAGTTGCTATACGTTTTGCACTATCCATGGAATTATGAATTGTGAATTATGAATTATGAATTATGAAACAAATCAGCGTCTTTTTCATCTTTCAAGATTCATAATTTGTTTAAAGAACTCGTAATACGCTGGGAATACTATCTATAGCCGGGAGGCTGTGAATTTCTGTTAGCGCTTCTCGGAAGTCTCCTTCTCGTACATCGTGGGTGACGACAACAATTTCTGCTAGTTCTCCTTGAAAACCTGTTTGGACGACTGATTCTAAGCTAACCCCGCGATCGCCAAAGCAGGTTCCTATTTTACCAATGACTCCCGATTGGTCTAAAGTTAAAAACCTGGCATAAAAACGGGTGACGAGTTCTGAAGAAGGTGTAATTTGGCAGTAATCTTGATGCCTGCAAGCAAGAAGTGGATTTGGTAATGCTGTATTGGTTTTCAGTGATGCTACTAAATTGAGTATATCAGATGATACAGAACTAGCGGTTGCACCCGCCCCTGCTCCTGGGCCAAATAACATCACTTGTCCTATGGGTTGTCCTTCAATAAAAATGGCATTATTCACGCCATTGATGCTTGCTAGGGGATGGGTTTTTGGCACTAAGGTCGGGTGGACTCTTACGGAAATGGGGGGAGTCGAGGAGAGGGGGAGATTGGCTGAGGGGGAAATGGCTGTTTTAGCGATCGCTAAAAGTTTTATGACAAATCCCAGTTTCTCGGCGTAGGCAATATCTGTTTTGCTAACTTGCCTAATTCCTTCACAATATACATCTTCTAGCTTGATTCTTCCATCAAAGGCAAGTGAAGCGAGGATGGCGATTTTGTCTGCTGCGTCTAAACCTTCTACATCGGCTGTGGGATCTGCTTCGGCATAACCCAACCTTTGGGCATCCGCTAATACATCGTCAAAATTGCTACCTTCCAACTGCATCCGTGTCAGGATGTAATTTGTTGTACCGTTGACTATACCCGTAACGCTTTGAATGCGGTTGACGCTTAGGGACTGTTTTAGGGGTTGGATAACTGGAATTCCTCCACCTACGGCTGCTTCTAGCATGACGTATACCCCAGCTTTATTGGCTGATGTGAAGATTTCTTCGCCAAATCGCGATATCACCGCTTTGTTTGCTGTTACTATATGCTTGCCATTTTCAATAGCTTTTAAGATCAGCGATCGCGCCGGTTCCAATCCTCCCAGGACTTCAACGACAATATCTACTTTTGGATCGTTGACAATTGCGTCTAAATCTGTAACCAAGACTGATTCTGGTAAAGTGACAGCACGGGATTTATCAAGCGATCGCACTCCGACTTTGTATATTTCTATTTCTTGTAGTAAGGGGTGACGACCGATACCGTCTTGCAATAGCTGCACTGTACCTGTCCCCACCGTTCCCAATCCAAGTATTCCCAGCTTTACACCCACAAGCTTTCACCAAATTTTTTTTGATTTTAAACAGCTGATGAACGCAGACGAACACAGATAATTTGTGTGCGCGACAACGTGTTGAAACTTACGCATAGCCCCCCTTTTTGAGAGGGGGGTTGGGGGATTTGCAACTCGTGAAATCCCAAAAAACCGTTAAAGTTGCGTAATTCCTGTATGTGCTTGAAAACACAAAATAAATAGTAGGTAAGGTGTATACCTTACCTACTCATTATATTATTAATGTAGAGACGTGTCATAGCGCGTCTTTACTAGATTGTGGCATGGCGCGTCTTTACAATTAGTATGTTTCAACGTGCCAGCGACCGGCTTTCTTGATTTCTTTTTGGTAGTTGCTCCAGGTTACACCTTCTTTAGCAGCTGCAGCACTGAGGGCTGCGTCAATACCATCTTCCATTCCGCGCAAACCGCAGATGTAAGTGTGGGTTTTTTCATTCTTAATTAACTGCCAAAGTTCATCAGCGTGTTCTGCTACACGGTCTTGGATGTACATTCTACCGCCTTGAGCATTTTTCTGTTCGCGGCTGATAGCGTAGGTGAGGCGGAAGTTATCGGGATACTTTTGCTGCATCTCTTCGAGTTCTTCCTTGTACAGGATATTGGGGCTTGTAGGAATACCGAAAATCAACCAAGAGAAACCTTTGAACTGGTATTCTGGATTAGCGGCTCTTTCGTTATCCTTAAACATCCGCCACAGGTAAGCACGCATGGGAGCAATACCCGTTCCTGTTGCCATCATGATGACGTTAGCATCATTGTCTGCTGGTAATAACATTTCTTTACCAACCGGACCTGTGATTTTTACGTCATCACCTGGCTTGATGTTGCACAAGTATGTGGAGCAAACACCATAGACTGTTTCGCCTGTTTCTGGGTGTTTGTACTCTAGCTGGCGCACGCAAAGAGAGACTGTTTTGTCATCTACATCATCACCGTGACGGGTTGAGGCGATGGAATACAGTCTGAGCTTTTCTGGTTTACCGTTCTTGTCTACACCAGGAGGGATAATGCCGATACTTTGGCCTTCGATGTATCGTAAATCACCACCAGAAATGTCAAATTTAATGTGTTGAACAAGACCAATACCGCCTTCTTTAACCAACGGCTCGTTAGAGATAACTTTACCGATATAAGGAGCGTTGGGACGGTAAATATTTACGGGAACGTCAGCGTGGGCGTCTTTTTTAGCTTTCGCTTGAGTCATGGTGTTGCCTTTGTTGTCCTTACTCTTGGGCTGTTGCTCAGCTACAGGTGTGGCTTTACCATTTGCTTTACTGCTAGCATTCTCACCAGATGTGGCGTTACTATTGGGAGCTTGCCCATTAAGCTGTTCTAAAACGTTTATGGGCTGGATGCTAACAATTTTGCCGCCAAGGCGAGTGATACGCCGCATTTCTTGGTTCATGCGGTTGTACGGCACTTTAATGAACACACTGCCACTTTTACGAATTGGGTAGTTCGTTTTATCAGTTTCTTCGCTCTGACGCAGACCCACCACTTCGTATACGAAGACGCGGCTACCTGATTCTGTGTTGGCAGCACCTTCAACGGCACCTTTGATGTACATTACTTCTACCACTCCGATCTCTACTTAACCTATTGTCATACAAACCCTTTTCACCACAATACCAGTGCAGTGCTCTCTCTTCTAGCAAGTTGGAGCAATTATCTGATAAATGGAAAAAGCGGTCTTTTTCTTGCCAATATCTGAATTACGTATACTCACCCCAGACATATAGGCATTGCAAAACACACCTGCTTACTGAAATTCTTCCCTGTAAAGAGCGAAGCTCTCTTATGGGTGGGAAGGGGCTATGGACGAATAGTCCTGTTCTCCTCATTGTTGGCGTTACCGCCATTTCCCTTTCACATTTTCCGCTTCGCCTGCAACGAGAAACTCTCTTGTAGGAACGGTACACCGTGTCTGGGTTAAAAACGAGTTCTCTTGGGACTTATGCTGTTCAGATTCAAGTCTAACAATCTCTTGGTTTTATCCTATGTAGATTGTTTAGCCCAGGATTTCCGACCATCCCTGACCTTCTAAGGTAGAGGATAAGCCCTTGAGAGAATGTTAATAATGAGTCAATTTAATGTTTTTTTTGAGAAGTACAACTCTCATAAGGAGGAATATCTTCTCATTTTTCACGGTTAGCACAGCCCCAAGGGCATTCAATATCGGGAAATCTCATCAATTACTCATTTTTTTGAAAATCGTAAATCAAAAATAATTGTAATTTGTTTGACTTTTCCAAAATTGAGTACCGCTGTCTTACTGTTACCTCAGAAATTCACTGAGGGTTTTCACACAGAACATTCTTTACTGAAACCTATATCCGCCATTGGGAGTAATTCCACAACACGGAGTCAGTGCAGTAACAAAATCCTGGTAGAAGTAGACCCAGCATACACAACTACAAATTAGTTTTACGCGAACTTAAAAATCTGTCAACCACCGTTAGTCTTTAGGGAAAACACGTACAATCCTGTTGGGCATGGACTTTAAAGTCACAAGACAAAACTTGGTGATTTTCATCACACCTTAATAAAATCCATAATTTTTGGCTTGAGATATCTGGAAGGTTGCTAAATAATTCAAGATTCTTAAAAACAAAAACTTCCATTGAAGACGACACATAGTAAACTGAAAGATATATCTTCACAAGCAGTGTATTTTTACTGGTATCCAACTCGTGTGGATATCAGAGTGTCACTCAAAATATCCCCCAATCTAAAAATTAGGGGATCAAATCAAGGTTAATCAACCTTGTATAGATAACACCCTTCTGTTACAATTCAATTTAACACTAGGATTAAATACTTACCAGCAACAAAGTTGACTATATCAGGCGGGTAAAAACTGCTAAAGTTTCATCCCGTCATACTTGTTAGTGCGTTGTTGGAGGGCAAGAACGCAGGATAAACCATTGGGGTACACTCCTGGCTTGAGGATTGAAACAAAACAAAACGAAACGCAAGAAAAAATTATTGAATCATTCATCTTTAGTATCAAGAGGAGATTTATGACTAGTAAGCCGGAACGCGTGGTGTTAATTGGAGTAGCCGGAGACTCCGGATGCGGTAAATCTACGTTTTTGCGTCGCCTAATAGATTTATTCGGTGAAGAATTGATGACTGTCATCTGTTTGGATGACTATCATTCTTTAGATCGCAAGCAGCGTAAAGAAACGGGTATTACGGCACTTGACCCAAGAGCAAACAATTTTGACCTGATGTACGAGCAAATCAAAGCGCTCAAAGAAGGTCAATCGATTATGAAGCCGATTTACAACCACGAGACCGGCACTATCGACCCACCCGAGAAAATCGATCCGAACCACATTATCGTAGTAGAGGGTTTACATCCTCTTTATGACGAGCGAGTCAGAGAGCTGATTGACTTTAGCGTTTACTTTGATATTAGCGATGAAGTCAAGATTGCTTGGAAAATCCAGCGTGATATGGCAGAACGCGGTCACCGCTATGAAGATGTCCTCGCTCAGATTAACTCCCGCAAGCCAGACTTTTCAAAATACATTGAACCACAAAGAGAATTTGCTGATGTGGTTCTACAGGTCTTGCCAACCAATCTTATTAAAGATGACAAAGACCGTAAAGTTCTGCGGGTACGGATGCTCCAACGGGAAGGGAAAGAAGGGTTTGCGCCAATCTACTTGTTTGATGAAGGCTCAACCATTCACTGGACTCCTTGCGGACGCAAGCTGACCTGTTCTTATCCCGGTATGCAGCTGTACTACGGTTCAGATGTATACTACGGTCGCTATGTTTCTGTATTGGAAATAGACGGTCAATTTGACAATTTAGAAGAAGTCATTTATGTAGAGACTCATTTGAGCAACACCTCCACCAAGTACAAAGGTGAAATGACTCACTTGTTACTCCAACACCGCGAGTACCCTGGATCTAACAACGGTACTGGCTTATTCCAAGTCCTGACTGGTCTGAAAATGCGTGCTGCTTACGAGCGTTTAACCTCTAAGGAAGCACAGTTGGCAGCTAAAGTGTAGTCTAACAAGTCAGATATCTGACAGCAGAAGGCAGCTATGCTAAAGGTAGAGGGTGACAGATTTGCTCTGAAATGCTTTACCTCAAGCATAGCTGCTTTTGCTTGGGGAGTTTCAAATGATTGAAGGAGCTAGGAAGCAGAGGGCAGAAAGAATTCATTGAATGGGGATTCACATCCCAACGCTTCAAGAGAAATTCCAGGTCGGACTAGCGTACAAGTTCCCGATCGCCAGTCCCTGATTCTCAGTAGTGTTAAATTCTTGACATTGAGATATCTTATATTAAGAATCCACGGCAACAAGGTAGGGTAGCGCTTCTCACTTTAAAAAAAATCGTGCTTAAGTAAGATTTTTGAGAAAATTAGTATAAAACTAATTACCGATCCTAAAAATATTGTTATGATTGCAAATCAAAGCGGTCGAATTAGACACGTTAGTTCAGTCCGCTCTTGTTACCTTCTTAAGGAGGAATTACATTGTCTCGTCGTTATCTATTTACCTCCGAGTCAGTGACCGAAGGTCATCCGGATAAAATCTGCGATCAGATTTCTGATACTATCCTAGATACCCTGCTTTCTCAAGACCCCAGCAGCCGCGTTGCTGCTGAGGTGGTTGTCAACACTGGCTTGGTTTTAATTACAGGGGAAATTACAACTAAAGCCAATGTTAACTACGTAAACGTTGCTCGTAAGAAAATTGCGGAAATTGGCTATACCAACGCCGATAACGGATTTTCTGCTAACAGCTGTGCGGTGATTGTGGCTCTAGACGAACAGTCACCTGATATCGCTCAAGGTGTCAACACCGCTCAAGAAACCCGCGAGCAAAGTAGCGATGAACTGTTTGACACAGTAGGGGCTGGCGACCAAGGAATTATGTTTGGTTTCGCTTGTAACGAAACCCCAGAATATATGCCCTTGCCTATCTGCCTTGCTCACCGTATTGCCCGCCGATTGGCTGCTGTTCGCAAAACGGGTGTTTTGCCATACCTGCGCCCTGATGGAAAAACACAAGTCACCATTGCTTATGAGGATGGACGACCAGTTGGTATCGATACCATTCTGATTTCTACACAGCACTCGGCAACTATCGGTGAAATTACAGATGAAGCAGAGGTGCAAGCTAAAATCAAGCAAGATCTCTGGTCGGCAGTGGTTGAGCCTGTTTTTGTAGACATTGATGTTAAGCCAGATGATGAAACTCGCTTTTTGGTTAACCCCACAGGTAAGTTTGTCATTGGCGGTCCTCAAGGAGATTCCGGTCTGACAGGACGCAAAATCATTGTTGATACCTATGGTGGCTACTCTCGTCATGGTGGTGGCGCTTTTTCTGGCAAAGACCCTACTAAGGTCGATCGCAGTGCTGCTTATGCTTGTCGCTATGTAGCGAAAAACATTGTCGCTGCTGGTTTGGCAGAAAAATGCGAAGTTCAACTCAGCTACGCGATTGGCGTTGCAAGACCTGTAAGTATCATGTTGGATACTTTTGGCACAGGTAAAGTTGAAGACGACACCTTGTTGGAATTAGTAAAACAGCATTTTGAACTGCGTCCTGCAGGTATTATCCACTCCTTCAATCTACGTAACTTACCAAATGAACGAGGCGGACGTTTTTATCAGGACGTCGCGGCTTACGGTCACTTGGGTCGTAACGATTTAGACTTGCCTTGGGAGCGTCTTGATAAGGTAGAGGCTCTGAAGCAAGCTGTTGAGCATCTTCTGTCAGCTGCTCTTGCATAAGGGATTTCCAAAAACGGCATCCTAAAATTTCTGAGGGTGGGAGCGGAAACGCCCCCACTCATTAAGGGCGGGTAGAGCTACCCGTCCCGCAATTCAAGGAAAATTTATTGTTTGAACACTCGTTCCACAAATTAGATATTTTTTTATTGAGAAGTCTTTTGTTTGTACCCAACAACTGTTAAAAATGTGCATATCCCCATCGCTCTCATATAATGGAGGACATGCCCGCTATAGTAATTTACTTGACATGAAAGAAACAGACACTCACAAGCGAAAAGCACAGCTTGCCATTAAGTGGGAGAGGTTAGTGAAGGCTGAATTCTAGCAAAAGAAAGCCAACAAGAAGTAAATTTTTTATAAAATTTTACGTACCCTCCAGCTGCAAAAGTAGAACCGGTCTAATTTACGAGTAATTTGTCATCTGTAAGAATAAAGGCACTTTATAGAAAATTCATCATATAGACTTCAAAACTTAGCCTTTATTTCACAAATTTCACCTACGCTTAAAAGCGGATAATCGCCTTAATTTTGAGAAAAAAGAAGATAAAGTGGTAGGTGTTAATCATAAGTTCATTAAGAAAATTGCAACCTCTGTATAGACACCCAGTTTTTTGCAGGAGGGCAAGGAGAATTTGAGGTATGCAAACTCAAAAACCAACCTCTGTTGACAGCAACATAGAAAGAAAACAAGTGTCAGCCGATCAGCCCTCTTCCGACGAACTCCCAACTATTGAGTTTCCCTCCCGAGGCAAACTCAAAGCCAGTTCTTGGCGAATTCATCAAAAGATTGGCTATGGCTACTTTTTAGCGATTGGCATTGGTTTTTTAGGGTCCCTAACCGGTGTGGCGATCGCTAACTACTATCGAGGAATAGAGACCGGACAGTTAAGTCATGCCCGGTATCAGACACATATGCTGGCTAGCTACAGAAATGCTTTAATAGGAGCGCAGTTACACAGCTCGAATATAATTGCTGTCATACAAGACTCAGAACGGCTTGCTGACAAAAGATTTGACCTTTTTAAGAATTTTGACAAAGCTAAAAATTTACAACAACAAATTATAGAGTTTTTAGACAGCAAACCAGGAAAGTTAGCCGCTACTGAAAGTACTCTCCGAAACGTCATACAGGAATATGAAAGTAACTTAGACTCCTACATTTGGCAAATAGAAGCTGTTTTACAACAGTATGAAAAGCAGCCACAACAGCCACAAAGTGCTGCGTTTGCGCGAGAGCAATTACTAGAAATCATGGGCGGTGAAACAGCCATCCGACTCGATCAGTTGCGCCTGCAATTGAGTAATATTTTGCAGACTGCGGAAGAACAAGAGGTAGAAATAGCAAAAGACGTAGAGATGGCAAAAGGAGTCGAGCGGTTAATTGTGATAGTCAGTATGCTGCTATCAGTAGCGATCGCTGCAATTATAGCTTGGCGAACTTCTAGAGCCATTGCCGAACCAGTCATTCTTGTCACACAAGTCGCAGAACAGGTGGCAAAAAAATCGAACTTTGATTTGCGAGCACCAGTCAGTACTGAAGATGAAATTGGATTGCTAGCCAAATCTCTGAACCGTTTAATTGAAAGAGTCTCCGAACGGACTAAAGAACTACAGCAAGCAAAAGAACTCGCAGAAGCAGCTAGTAAGGCAAAAAGTCAGTTTCTTGCTAATATCAGTCACGAGTTACGCACACCATTGAATGCCATTATTGGTTTAAGTCAACTGCTTAAAGACGACGCAGCTGATTTTGGCATGGCAGAAGATTTTATCAGTGACCTAGAATCTATTAATGGCGCAGGAAGGCATTTGCTAACACTGATCAACGATATCCTCGACCTTTCAAAAATTGAAGCGGGGAAAATGACCTTTTACCCTGAAACATTTGAACTAGCAACATTGCTTAATAATATAGTGATGACGGTGAAGCCGTTGGTAGAAAAAAATGGCAATGTTTTAGAGGTCTATTTTGAAGAAGAACTTGGTGTCATGCATACCGACCAGACTAAACTCAGACAAGTTCTATATAATCTGTTAAGTAATGCTGCTAAATTTACTAAAAATGGCAAAGTTAAGCTGTTGATAGAGAAAGACAAACAGGGCGTGTATGAAAATGGCTCTGCTAGAATTATCACTTTTACAGTTGAAGATAGCGGTATTGGTATGACATATCACCAACAGCAGCAACTGTTTCAACCCTTTACTCAAGGGGACGCTTCAACCACTAAAAAGTACGGAGGAACTGGGCTGGGATTGGCAATTAGCCGTCATTTTTGCCAAATGATGGGTGGGGAAATTACTGTCAGAAGCGAACCAGGAGTTGGGTCTGTTTTTATTGTTCGCCTTCCCATGACAGTTAAACATTAGTAGCGTATTTATAACCAATTGGTAGTGAGTCGTTAGTGGTTGTTTGTAAAACATCGCAACAATTTAGCCCGTACTGATGCAAAACTGCTTTGTACGGTACTCTGGCTGTGTCCCTAGCAACTACTAACTACCTACAAATCTTACAAAATAATACTGATGAAGTAGTTTTATAAAGAGCGTAGTTTTCGCTGTATATATATTGTTAAAAATTATGTGAAATATTTATGTGAGAATAAAAGCTATAGCGATCTTAATTTGTGCTTGAAAAGTCAAAAACCCAACCATTGAGAGAATCTTGGGTTCTAAACTTACTAAATTGTTACAAATGAATTGCTATAGTGACACTCATTAAATTGTCACAAATTAATCGCTCTGGTGACACATAGCAGCCAGATGTGGGCATAATTACCTTAAATATAATTTTTAAGCTATTTGTAACTCGTGTTTGCGAAATCAATTTAGCTTAATCTGTAGCACAAGTATTAGACAAAGTTATTAAAACACAGAGCTGATGAGCGCAACTAGCTACCGCCGGATCATTATTGGGGACGTGCATGGTCACTACGAAAGTTTGATGACTTTGTTAGATGCGATCGCCCCCATATCAGACGATAAAATATATTTTCTTGGAGATTTGATCGATCGTGGACCTCAAAGCTCGCAAGTTGTAGAATTTGTGAAGAATAACCGCTACGAGTGCGTGTTAGGTAATCACGAGCATATGTTATTAAATATTTTAACTAGCGGACAAGCTCCTACGTCAACGGTACAAGCGTGGCTGTGCAGTGGCGGACAAGCAACAGTCGCAAGTTACAAACAAGCCACCATCCCAGAAGACCATGTGGAATGGCTTAAAACTTTACCCACCTATATTGACTTGGGGGATGTTTTGTTAGCTCATGCGGGAGTCGATCCCTCAATGCCTCTTGTAGAACAAACAGCCGAGCAGATATGCTGGGTGCGAGACAAATTTCACAGTATAGATAAACCTTATTTTGCTGATAAATTAATTATTGTCGGTCATACAATTACCTTTACTTTACCGGGAGTTACACCCGGTCAGCTGGCGCAAGGCAAAGGATGGTTGGATATAGATACAGGTGCTTATCATCCCCGAAGTGGCTGGCTGACAGCGCTTGACATCACAAATAAGTTGGTCTACCAAGTTAACGTCTTAGACAAATGCCTCCGCACTCTACAACTTAAAGAAGCGTTGGCATTTGTCGATCCAGCCGAGTTCGAGGTGGCAAAATTTCAGAGAAGAAGAGCGTAATGAGTTAGTTAGGGACGAGCAATGTGTAGCAATTCAAAATCGATGCGATCGCTAACGTAATGCTCTAGTATTTGCTTGATAAGCTGCTTTATCCAAACCAGCATTACCACCACCAGATTGAGAAGCGATAGCACGTTCAAGGGCTTTAATGCGATCGCTTGTTGCGGGGTGGGTGCTCAAAAATGAAGGAGTTCCAGAACTTTGTTTTAAAAGTTTTTGCATAAAAGAAATCATACCCGATGGGGCATAACCACTGCGTGTTAAAGTTTTCAATCCTCTTTGGTCTGCATCGTATTCATCTTCACGACTGCGCGGACGGTTTAAGGCCAAATCTACACCTATCGACACTGCTTGAGAACGATCCAAACCTGCAGCAGATGCTACACCACTTGCAAGTGCTCTTTGCCGCATTTGCTTGACCAAGTGCTTTCCACCAATATGACCGATTTCGTGAGCCATGACACTTGCCAATTCCGCTTCATTGTCTGCTGCTTTGATCAAACCCGTATTAACGTATACAAATCCCCCAGTCGTAGCAAAAGCATTGATGCTGTCATCTTCAACAACTTGAAAGGTAAAAGGAAGATCGCTGCGATCGCTATTAGCTGCCAATTTTCTGCCAATTTGTTCCACATAATTGCTAATTGTGGAGTTACGATAAAATTTGACTTCACCACCTAGCTGTTGATTCATCTGCTTGCCAAGCTCAACCTCTTGGCGAGAGGATATGTTGGAAAGCTGAATCACTTGTACGCCTTGTATCAATGTCGGTATCCAGCGCTCAATCCCGGCCCAAGTTTTTACAGGTGTACTTAAGCACACACTTAAAGCAACTGTTAAGGAAATTAACGGATAAAACCAAGTCCGTCGCCAATAACGGGAGTTTGTAGAAAAGCGGTTCCTGTTCATAACAATCCGGTTTTAAGAGAATCTGAGTAGAAGTAAAACTATGTGACGAATTTCTCTTTCTTTGAGTTGCACACTAAAAGTAGAGACTGGGAAATGGGCAATGGGGAATCAGCACTTCTTCCTTGTCCCTACCCCCTACCCCCTAGTTGTGATAGACTATTGCACGATCGGCAGCGCCCAATAACTTTTCGTCCTGCAAAATAGATTAAAGTGCTGCATTCTTACTAAAGATATACTGCTACCATTATCAGAAAAACTTGTTATGGCTATTTTAGATTCCAAAGGTCGTTTATTCGGTAAAATTAGCATCCTCGATTTTGGTGCTTTACTTGTCATTCTGCTCGTTATATTCGGTATCTTCCTATTTCCTGGTGGTTCTGGTTCCGTTGCTCAGGTTGGAAGTCAAACAGTACCTATCGAAGTAGATTTAGTGGTTCGGGGATTAAATGTCCGCGATCCAGAACAATTATACGCAAAAGGGTTAGAAAAAGGTGGTAAGACGAAAGTGATTATCCGCAATCAACCCTATGGAACGATTGATATTAAATCGATACAAGTACTACCAAGAACAATTATGGTTCCCCAACCTGACGGTTCTGTAAAAGAATTGCCAGATAAAAGAGCTAATAATTTCAGTACTGATATGCTCTTGACTTTACAAGGCAAAGCCCAAATTACGCCAGATGGACCAGTACTGGGTAACAGTAAAGTCAAAATTGGCATGCCAATTGAGTTAGATGGCTTTAACTACAATTTTAATAGTACTGTCATTGATATCAGACTGCAGGAGAAATAAGTGAGTGGTTGGTGGTTATGGTTAGTGGTCAGTGGTTACCAACAACCAACGACTAACGACTAACGACTAACTACTAACCATTATGATAAAAACTCTTAAAATAATTGTCATATCATTAACGTGTCTTCCCATTGGCTGCAACCTAGTTAAGGCAGAAAATCAGTGGACACCGCAAATGGAACAAGAGTTTCAGTTGCGGTCTAAGGACGCTCTAACAAAATTGACAGATAGCAAGTATGGCACTACATCTTTTGAGAGTGAAAAAAGATCCTATCCTAAGGCAATGATTGATTTCCTTGCTGGAAATCAAAAAAAGGCTATTTCCTTTTTACAGTCCGAAGATGCAGATGCTAAAAGTCACGCTCATACATTGGGAATTGATTTTTACTCTGGTTTTACTCTCAAAGGTCAGGTCCGCAAATACTTTTACTTTGGTAAGTATCTCGAGCCATCGTATCTCCAGAGAATGAAACGGGCTATGAAGATCCTAACCGAAGTCGATCCGCTTACACGGCGCTTTCCAAATCGGCGTCAGTTTTGGGCAAACTCTACAGATAATTGCGATACTTGGGTAGACTGTCGCAATACGGACAATTTAAAAGCAATGCGGGAAATTTCCGTGTATTTATTTGCTGAAGAAACAGGAAATGAAGCAACTCGCAAGCTTTATAAAGAACGTATCAGCAGAAATGTTCGCACTCTTTACCAAATAGGACAGGGGGAGTGGGATTCCGAAAACTACTTGGGACACGCTATCTCAACTTATGTCAATCTCTACGATTTTGCCAAAGACCCTGAAGTCAAATCTCTTGCTAAATCCGCATTGGATTGGTTTGTGACGTCTGGTGCTGTTAAATATTGGCGGGGTGGATTTGGCGGTCCTTCTAAGCGCGATTACAGCCAGGGAAATTGTGTTTGGTGTTCTCTGGCTACCCATGAATTGGGGCTGTATTTTGGTGATTCTCCTCTTGCAGATCCCAATCCTTCGCCTGACTTAGTGCATTTAATGACCAGCACCTATCGTCCACCTTTAGCAGTTGTTGCTTTAGCAAGAAAGCAATTTCCCAAACCACTGGAATTGCTAAATTCCAAACCTACTTATGAAAATTGGAAACCGGGCGGCGATATTGCGCCAGCATTTTATGAAACTCTCTATTTTGGAAATACCTTCCAGATAGGGACTTTAGCTCAAGGTTCTGGCGGTGACTGGAATGGTTTTAAGATGATGGCGTTTAATTCTAAGCGTGGCGTTGATTATTTTATTGCAGCAACGGGGACAGATCCGACTCAAATCTCTTCTTCATCTATAGGTGGCGATCGCATTGCCCAATACCGTAATTTGATAATTTGGCTTAACAATAAACCTAAAGCACCATTTCAGTTTTTTTTACCTCAGTCAGTGAAATTAGAAACTAAAAAAGGCGTAACTTTTATTGGTTATGAAAAGACTTGGCTGGCACTTACACCAATTCATTTAACTCTTGAAGGAATTAACAGTACAGCAACTGAGAAAATTCTCAAAAAATATCCCGATCACCAAATTTTGACTGCCACAGGTAATGATAACATGAGCGGATTTGCTTTGGAAATAGGAGAAAAAGCAACACACGGTAATTGGGAGCAATTTCAACAATCTGTCCTAAAGACATCTCGCTTGAACTTAAGTGAAATTGACAATCGAACTGTTGAATATAAAGGTGTGTTGGGCAAGGTCAAATTACAGTATCAATCTCAAGGATTGCCAAAAGTTTGGCGCAATGGCAATTTTCAGGATTGGCGCGATCGTTACGCTGTTTATCAAAATTCTCAAGCTAAGAAAACACCAATTTACCAAGGTTGGAAACAAGGGACTCTTGAGGTGGTAGCAGGTGGATATAAATTTACCCAAAGTCCCTAATCCTTATAAATTTTCTCATGAATCCTCGTTATAAACCGATTGCTGGTTTAAAACTGGCAAAAATTTTCGGATCAAACCAATTGTCACTGCAGGTAGTTCTAACTGCGGTGTTAATCCCACATCATCAAGTTGTTGAAAAACACGAATGGCTTTCGGATTCATTTGGGCAAAGCGCTGACCAATTTCTGGACCTGTAAATTCGGACTTTTTCCCCCAAATAATTGCAGTAGGAGTTGTTAATTGTTGGATGTAGAGCGATAAATCAAAGGATAAATCCCCACGCACAAAAGACAGAGCTGCATATTCTGCATTGGGTTGCTGTGCGGATTCCAAGTAAGCGCTGACAATTTCCTCGTATACCCGATTGGGTTGGGCAAATTGCCTTCTCTCCAAGAAACTGCGAATACCTCCACTTGTCGCAATTCCCGTGTTGTAAAGTAACGTGTCAACTATAGGGATACTGACTATCTGAGCAAATATACTGCGCGAATAATCTTCACCAAAGTCAGCAAGCCCTGCAGGTGTTGTGAGAATGAGAGATTTAAACAATTCAGGATGGGCGATCGCAACTCTAATTGTAAATGCTGCCGTAAGAGAAGATGCTATAACTGTTACGGCGCGGTCGCAAGTTTTTTGCAAAAATTCCCGGATAGTGTCTAAATAGTGCTCAATTCTGTAGCTTTGTGGCGGATGCTCAGATCTGCCCCAACCTATCAAATCTGGTGCAACAATACGATACTCAGATGCAAATGCTGGGTAAACTTTTGACCACTCATAGGCAGACGATCCACCTCCAAAACCGTGTAAAAATACCAAAGTTTCCTTTTCTGTCTTATTCTCCCAAGGTTTACCCTCATTAGTATAGTAAGTCATTATACCTAATGAAGTCATTGTAGAACGTTGCTCAAATCCTAGTGGTTGATACATAAATTTTGGTAAGTTGTTAGTCGTAAGTTGTTAGTGGTGAGTGACAGCTACTAACTACTAACTTACTTCCAGTGTTCCACTGTCTTCTCAAGTCTGACCTACCTCCTTAGGAGGATGCAATCTACACACTACTTATCTGAAGCTAACTATATCTAGCAAATCTATACACATTATTACTTGTAACGAATAGTTCTTTTTTCTACGTAAAAAGGTTTTTAACTGTCTAATTTACAATTATATCAATATATTTACTGGTAGCCTATATAACTTGCGATGGAAGTTATTTAGTAACTTTTTATGTTAGTCTTTCAGAAACATTACTGATATTTGTGAAAGCCCTAGATATTGTAAATGGTTGTTTAAATTAATCACTAGTACAGCGCGACAGAAATACGCTTGTTAGAGGAGCCACTGTGGTGGACGGTAAGACCAGTTCTGATAGCGTCTAGCCCTTAAGGGCATAGCTTATAGGAACACGTAGTGTCTGCCTTGCACATAGAGTGTTGCACTAGCGACAAGAGCGTCTCAGTATAGCCATGCAGGCATAGCTTTGCATCGCGTAGCGTGCGCTTTGCACATGGGAGGTACCTAAAGGGGTTCCACAGGCTACAGCAACTGACGTGGCAGAAAGAGCAGAAGCTTTTCATTTAAGCTTTTTGTTTGTTACTAATAGATGCCTTATTTACGCCGCATTGTACTAGTGATTGGTTGAAGGATGTTTGGGAAAGTTGAGTAAGAAAGGGTAAAGTCTAACAGATGAAGACTTTATCATTTATAGTTCAAAGCTTTGCCTTGATTTCATACTTCATACTTTTCACTTCATTCTTCAGATGACATTCTATGTAATTAATAATTTAATTGTTCTCTAAGAAATGACAAGGCGGGGTGTCGTGGTAAAGCAAGCTAGTCTTCACTCGGAACAAAAGCTGAGTTTAGAAGACCGTAAATTTACTATTAACGACTTTGATTTCCCAAATCAAATAGATTCTTCTTCACAAGATCAAAGAAAATTAATTGTCAAGAATCAGGTAGTTGATGTACCTACCTGTACCTATTTAAATTTGGAGGATTTAAGATGTTTTGAAATCGTAGAGCGCCAGTACGAGCAGTGGGGCGTTATATTTAACAATTGTATAGCAATACAGCCTTCAAACCCAGCATTTCCCACGCACTCTGGTTTGGTAGTATTGATGGGGTCTCCCAAGAGCGGATTTTTAGAAGCCACTTTTCTACATCCGGTTCACTTTGTCAGTACGTTTGTCACAAGTTCACAACGGCTTGTTATGTCAGCATACGATCGCGAAAATCAACTCCTCGCGCAAACAATACTTCCTGGGGCTAACCTTGCCAATTCTGACGAGGCTACATTTCCCAATACCCTACTCTCTGTATCGGTAACTGACATTCACCGTGTCACTTTTAGCGCTTTTGACGGTCAATTTACTCTTGATGACTTTAGTTTTTGTTATTAATTAATGGCTAATGGCTAATGGCTAATAGCTAATGGCTGATGGCTAATGGTCAGTCCAGCCCGCTTGGCGGGAAACCCGTGCCCTGGAGACTGGCGAACAAGGAAGGGCTAATGGCTAAGAACTAACAATTAGCAATTAGCAATTAGCAATTAGCACTTTCTATATAATCTTCCATGTTGAACTTGAACCACAGGGCGATTGCAGCGCCGTACTAACTGCTCATCATGAGTTGTAACAATAACTGTGGCTCCAAAAGAATTTAATTTTTGGAGAATTTGCATAACTTGCCAGGAATTATCCGGATCGAGATTTCCCGTTGGCTCATCAGCCAGAACGATCGGTGGTGTTGCTACGATTGCTCTGGCTATGCTAACTCGTTGTTGCTCCCCTCCAGAAAGTTGGTCGGGAAAACAGTCTGCTTTGGAAAACAAACCTACGAGTTTTAAAGTAGGTTCTAAACGTCGTTGAATTTCTTTACGGGTATAGCCTTGAGCTTGTAACACAACTGTTATGTTCTCGGCTACCGTTCTTTGCAGAATTAATTTATAGTCCTGAAACACAACGCCAATGCGACGCCGAATGACTGATAAGCTATCCCCTCTTAAATTTGTTACGTCGCATCCATCAACAATCACCCGTCCTTGCGTGGGTTTCTCATCGCCATAAAGCATTTTTAAAAGAGTAGATTTACCAGAACCACTCGAACCCGTAACGAATAAAAATTCTCCCTTTTGGATCTCCAAATTCACGTCTACGAGAGCATGACAGCCGTTTGCATAGGTTTTTGAGACAGAGCGCAATTGTATGACAACTGCATTAGTCTTATCGGGCTGTTGAGTTTTGCTGTCTTGAACCTGTACGGACGCGTCAGTAGTTTCTTGAGTTTTTACAGCAGTTTTCATGAAGCGCAAATACTCCTCACATCACTTTTAGTCGGTAGTTTATGTAATCTGTTAGGTCAAAGTTTTATGAACCCGTAAAGGATTCATAAAGATAACAATAGAAGTCAGTACAAAATAGTATTCCCAGGTTTTGCCTGGGAATATCAAAAAAATAGATAACTAAATTTGTAAGTACTAAGTGGTGCGCTAAAGGCTTCTCGCTTGCAATGGCAAGTACTTGGTAGAGATATAACGACTAACCACTTACTAATGCACGAAAAAACCTGTAAACAAAAGCTTTGATGGCAAATTCTGGCAAAGCTAACATTCGCCGCCAACGCCAAGGTTCTTGGTAGAGACGATATAGCCACTCTAAGTTATTATTTCCCAACCAAGCAGGAGCGCGGGTTTTCAAACCCGACCAAATATCCAAACTCCCACCAACGCCAATCCATACTGCATTGGGACATAAATGGCGGTTTTGAGCAATCCACAACTCTTGACGCGGAACTCCCAACCCAACAAAAATTAACTGTGGCTGTAGTTGGACAAGAGTTTGTTGCAGTTGTTCTTCCTCTTCTTGTGAATGGAAGCCGCAATAAGTACCTACTATATTTAAATTCGGGATCTGAGAAGTCCAAAATTCTGACGCTTTTTGGGCTACCCCAGGTGCTCCGCCATAGAAAAATACTTTTGCGTTGGAGTTCTTCTTCCCCAGTTCTCGCAACAGTGCTTCTGCAAGTTCGATACCTGGGATTCTTTGAACATTCTGCCACAACAGCCACTGCAAATAAAGAACTACCCCGGCTCCGTCAGGAATGACTAGATCGGCATTCTGAATCACTTTAGCAAGGGGTGTGTGTCGCTCTGCTTGCACAGTCATTTCTGCATTGAGCGTTACCACATGAGTTCCTTTACTCTGTTGCAGGCGATGGAGCAACCAGCTTGGGTAATCGGTCATTACGTGAACTGGTAGCCCTAATATTGAAAACGCTTTCTTGCGTTCAGACATAGCTTATTTTATATGAGCTTTACAGCAAATTATATAGAACAATAGGTTAGCAGGTTGATTCTGGAAGCATTTACTCAAGTTCTAAAACAAGGATTGACTCTTTGGTAAAGGAGCAGTGCTTGCAGAATAAAACTTTAACCTATTTTCTCAAAAAATTTTTTCTTGTCCGGAAATTTTGCGCCCCCTCATGGTATGTGGTGCTCTATATTGACAGATACTTCAAGCCCGGATACAGTTTCTTCCCCTATAGCCCTTATAGTACGTAGCTGCTCTATACTTAAGGTGAGTGTGATGCATTAGATCCTACAAACCTCCGGCTCCTGTCGTAGGGTAACCCTACTGGGGGTAGTGTCAGCCCTATCCTATAAGGGTGAAAAATATCTTTTGGGCGAAATTTGTAAACTGCATCTTTCAAAACTTTCTAGTAAACTCTATCTTACAGCTAGAGTGTAGGGGCAAGAATTGTCATGGCTAAAATTCGTGTTGCGTTGATTGAGGATCACGATCTAACGCGTGTTGGTATTCGGACAGCATTATTGCAAAAAGAAGAGATTGAGGTCGTAGGGGAAGCTAGCAATGCGACTGATGGGTTAAAAATGTTAAAAATGCTACACCCTGATATTGCTATTATTGATATCGGGTTACCAGACAAAGACGGAATCGAGCTCACAAAAGATTTGAAATCGACAAGTGGGGATGAGTCAGCCACAAAAGTCCTGATCTTAACTTTGCGAGATAATAAAGAAGCTGTGTTGGCAGCTTTTGCCGCAGGGGCGGATTCTTACTGCATGAAGGATATTAGGTTTGATAATTTGCTCGAAGCTATACGCGTAACTTACAATGGCAATGCTTGGATTGACCCAGCGATCGCTCGAATTGTACTGCAACAAGCACGGCAAAACCCGCTCAGTTCTGATGTATCCTTAGCTAGCGTCAAGCCGAGTGTCACTGGTTCAGAAGCTGTTGAAGGACAACCAGAGGAAAATATCGATCCTTATATTTTAACAGAAAGGGAGTTGGAGGTCTTGCAGTTGATTGTGGAAGGTTGTAGCAATGCGGTAATTGCGGAAAGGCTCTACATTACAGTTGGAACTGTAAAAACTCACGTCCGAAATATATTGAACAAGCTGTGTGCTGATGACCGGACTCAGGCAGCTGTTCGGGCTTTGCGTTCTGGCTTAGTAGGATAAGAATGATTTCGGATTGTGGCGGGATTGAGGAATTTATAAGTAAAATATCCTCTCATAAGTAACAATTATTGCTTTGTTACGTATTTGATTAACCTATTGTTATCAAATAGCTGGTAAGGCCAATAGTGTTTTCTCTTTATTGAGTGTTAAATTGTCCTGTGTGGAGGAGTTCATTTAAAATCTTTTTGTTATTGTTGTTTTAAATACTAAGTGAGGCATCTTGCCGTTAAAATATTTTAAAGATTGAAGTCAAGTATGACTGATACAGAGGAAGGCAAACTGAGGCTCATGGTAGTAGACGATGAGCCAGATAATTTAGATTTACTTTACCGTACTTTTAGGCGAGATTTTCAGGTATACAAAGCCAGTAATGCCCTCACGGCCCTAGAAATCTTGGATAAAGAAGGCGAGATGGCTGTGATTATCTCCGATCAGAGAATGCCAGATATGAACGGAACGGAACTTCTCAGTCGTACTGTAGAACGTTTTCCGGATACTATTCGGATTCTCCTAACTGGTTTTACAGATGTCGAAGATTTGGTAGAAGCTATCAACTCCGGTCAAGTCTTCAAATATATTACCAAACCTTGGAAACCAGATCGACTCAAAGAAGTCGTCGAACAAGCGGGTGATATATATCGAGTTGTTAAGAAACGAACTCAAGAGTTAACTCATGCTTTGCGGCGAGAATCGCTCTTTAATGCCGTAACCACAGCAATTAGAGAGTCTTTAAACTACCACAGTATGTTGCAAAAGATAGTAGCAACTATCGGTCAAACCTTTGAAGCAAATTGCTGTCAACTGAAACCTGTGGAAAGCGATCGCCTGACCTTGGGTTTATCTTACTACCAAAATGCCAAATCGCTAGAAACGGATTTTGCCTGCGATCTCGATCCTCTGATAGAAAAAGTCTTAGAAACCAAGCAATATCAACTTGCACTTAATACCCAAGATGGTAAAGAGTACCAGCAATTAGTTGTGCCTCTTGTGTACCAACAACAGTTGCTTGCAGTCCTTACTCTCAATCAATACAAACATATCCGGCACTGGCAAGAAGAAGATATTAAACTTATTACGGGCGTTGCCGAACAAGCTGCTTTAGCCCTATTTCAAGCAAAACTGTACCAGAGCTTGCAAGAAAAACAGGAGCAGATTCATGCTGAGTTAGAGGTAGCCCGTCAAATTCAAAATAATATCCTGCGTCAAACCATGCCCGATATCAAAGGTTTGAACGTGCAAGCCTGTTGCTATCCAGCCCGAGAGGTGGGAGGGGATTTTTTTGAAGTTTTTGCCCATCCCAAAGGAGACTTATGGTTGGCAGTGGGTGATGTTTCAGGTAAAGGAGTGCCAGCTGCTTTGTTTATGGCTAGTGCCATTTCGGTATTGCGTCGGGAATTATCTCAAGAAAGCTCGCCAATGCCAAATATGGTAATGCACAATCTCAATCAAGCGATGTGCAACGATCTCATAAACAACAATTGCTTTATTACTCTGTTCTTGGCGCGTTACACTCCCAGCACTCGAGAATTAGTTTATGCTAACGCAGGGCATATCTATCCACTTCATTGGTCATCCCGAGGAAATTTATCAGAATCTCCCCAGTATCTTAAAACACGCAGCGTTCCTTTGGGTATCCTACCAGTATGGATGTCAAAGTACGGTCAATTAGTTCTTGCACCTGGAGATATCCTGCTGCTAGCAAGTGATGGGATTACTGAAGCTATGGTTTCGGAAAAGACCCCTTTAGCCGTAAATTCTTCGGGTAGCCTTCAACCAGCCAGCCGTTCTATGCTAAATCAAGAGGGGTTATGGCAGCTTTTAAAAGAAGAAGCACAACCTCTCAACCTCAAATCTCTACTTGCTCGCATCCAGGCAGATACCCAAGTGCAAGAGGACGACCAAACTATTCTTTCGCTGGAGGTTTTGTAAATCATGAAAAGTGAGCTTCACGTACCAAGCGACTTAAAATTTTTAACCATAGTCGAAAATTGGTTGCTCGGCTGCTTAGAAGTCCATCTTAAAAGCTCAGTTGACTGGTCAAAACAATCAACTCGCCTGCGCTTAGCTTTGGTGGAAGCCTACTCCAACGTAGTGCGTCATGCCCATAAAGACCAACCCTATCTACCCGTTTTGCTGCGTTTGGAACTAAAAGATAGAGATATTGCCTTGGAAGTATGGGATCGCGGCGAAGGCTACGATTTGTCGAACTACTTCCCTCCGAGTCCCACTGACAGACAAGAAGGAGGATATGGTTGGCTAATTATAAATCGTTTGATGGATAAGGTTGAATATCAACTACAAGTCAACGGGGGTAACTGTCTCAAGTTAGAAGTTACTTTACCAGAAACAGCACAAACCGTATCTCAACCTGCATCAGCAATTTAAACTCAAAATTATAACCTCGGTCATTTGGCTTTAGTCTTTTATCAGGAGGTTACCTATTTTAGTACGGCTGCATCCAGTCGCCTCAATCGTCACCCATTAGTTTATTAATAATTAAAGGCAGAAGTTCTATATTTCTATGTCTCAACACCTCAGTATATCTACTTATATAAGAAATATTAAGAAAATTAATAAGTTTTACTAAGTTTATTTGATTTATAAGCTCTTCACCATTAAATATGGGAGTAAGGTTTTGATAACAAAGTCATGGTTGCACCTATAGAACCCCCCTTTTGTTTGTCACCACGCTACCGTCTTGATGATGAATTACCCTGGCTAGAGGGAATTGACCCGAGCCGTCATTACTGGATCGCTGTAAACGGAGACACAAATCTAATAGTCGCAATACCAGGGTTGACGGTGTCTTCTATAGATGAGTTAAAACACTTTCTTCGGGAGTTCCGGGCACTACAACCTCAAGAAAGGATGACTTTGACCAGACTTGCAAGCGCTTGCACAATTTACTGTATTAGCTCTAACTGCTACGCCATAGAAAGAGAAATAAACGGTGCTGTAGTTTGGCATCTATTTGACCAAGAAACTTTAGAAAGCTTGTTGAGAACAGCACACCCAGATTGGCAATGTGCATCTAAAGATCTTGAGCTTGGACGCAGCTTGCTCATGCGCTCTTTTCAACAAACGGCTGCAATTAAGAGTTAGTTAGTGGTTGGTTAGCCATTAGCTAACAGCTATTAGCCATCAGCTATTAGCCATTAGCCATTAGCCATTAGCCACTAACTCTTCTGTAAAGCAAGTAACTCCTGCGGAGAAGCTAACAATTTTATCTTTGTGTAAACAATTTGTCGTTGTTGATTGAGGGTAAAAAACCACATAACATTAACACCGCACCAAGATGTTTGTGCTTTACCCGTCACTTGAAACTGAATTTGCTCCTCATTCAGTGCTTCGGAAATGCCTTCACGAGGCTCGGCGGTCACACCTTGAGCCTCCTGTTGTAAGTAACGAGCGATCGCATCTCGCCCTACGATACCAGATTCAAAAGGAGGATGCATAACACCATCTTCTGCGAACAAAGCAGCAGTTGCTTCAAACTCTGCCGAATTTAAAGCTTGAAAATAGCGCAATATAGTTGGCTCTGTAACTCCTTCAATGTGAAGTTGTTTGCTAACCTCTGTAGATGTGGATTTAGCAGCAGTCATAGATATACCTGTAGCGTATGGCTTAATTATTAAATTGAAGAAAATAGTAGTTGTTTATGAAAGCCGCTTTTGAGGTATTTACTTATAGGGGGATAAATCAATCTATAGATAGAAGTTGGCTAATGGCTAATGGCTAATGGCTAATGGCTAATGGCTAATGGCTAATGGCTA
>NZ_JBFPMW010000021.1:0-123564 GCF_045999855.1 Tolypothrix campylonemoides VB511288_2 | reverse complement strand
GCTTTTGCGTTTTATCAACGCGATCGCGCCATGCAGTCCCAACTCAACGAACGCCAACGCACTATCGACCATGCATTTACTCTCATTCACAACGGACCTCTGCAAACACTTGCTAATGCTTTAAGATGCGTTCAAGAGCAAGATTTTCCCCAGGATAAATTACACGGTCAATTAGAAAATCTCGACCAAGAAATTCGAGCCATAGGCGAACACTTGAAATCAGAAGCCCTCAATCAAGAAGAAAGCCTTCTTTTAGGAAGTGGCTTAAAACTCGATTTAAAACTTCCCATTCACGAACTCTTCTATGAAGTTTACACCAGTACGCTAAAACGAGATCTCACCCATTTTCAAAATCTTAAATTGAAAACCCGCGCCTTTGACCCTATTGAAGAAAAATATTTAAATATCGAACAGAAACGAGAACTCTGCCAATTTTTAGAAGAAGCCCTATGCAATGTTGGCAAACACGCAGTAGGAGCCAAACGCATCCAAGCCACTGGCAAAGAAAACGAAGGCTGGTATACTCTCAGCATTAAAGATAATGGGTGCGGGATTGGTTCAAATACAGAAAATAAAGGAACAAAGCAAGCTATAAACTTAGCGAGAAATTTGAGAGGTCATTTTAAACGAGAATCTGTTACTCCTCGTGAAACTTTGTGTGAATTAACCTGGTCTTTAAGAGGTCGTAAAGGTCAGATCGAGAATTGGCTCAAACCTCTTTTAAAAGTCTTTAATCAGAACATTCCCGGCTCAAAACAAACTGACCAGAAGGTAAACGATAGACACCCTGTGCTTCCACAATCGGGTCGCCTTTCTGCCAAGGACGACGAGTCAAGTTAACGGATGGAGCAGTATTAGATACAGTACGCACAGTGCCAAAAGTATACTGCGACATCAAAGCATCTCCCGGACGAGAAGGTAAACCACCAGAACCCGTAATAACAAAACTCCCCTCTTGCGGGCGAGAACCGCGTGCAATGCAACTATTGGCAATCAAACTTGCAGTATCCACCAATTGAGCTTCCAACGGTACTAATTCTTGGTTTAAGTTGAGGTTTTGGGTATCGAGTTGCGTTGTACCACTGATGCCAAATTCAGATTTAGTCGTGATATCACTTAAAGGCGTAGTCTCTTGGCGGCGTTGAATACCATAGATATTCAAGGCTTTAATATTTATTCTGCCTCCATTACCTTCAGAAGCATTGGCGGTAATATCGCTGTCTTCATTAGGAATCGCAACAATGACGCCATTCAGCACATTGATGTTAATGTTACCGCCATTGCCACCTCGCTGTAAAGTCCCCGCCGTAGCCGTTATACTGCTTTTATTACGCAATAGCAAATAATTTTTGATATTTAGGGTAATATTTCCACCCTCACCAGAGGTAGTCTCAGTTGAAATTCTTCCTTGTTTGTCAAGACGAATCGAGCGAGCATCCACTTGGATATCGCCAGCCCTAGCAGCCTGTGACCCTTCTACCCGAGCAAATAAACCGCTATCGGAACCACCATTAGAGATGACAACATTGCCAGTTGCATTCACAGTAATGTCACCCGCAGATCCAATACCAAAAGCAGTTGTCTCAAGTCTTGCACCAATCAGGTCGAGATCTTTGGCATTAACAACAATGTTACCGCCAAGACCATTGCTGCTCGTCTTTGCAAATATTAAAGCATCTTGCAACACTAGAGAACCCTTGACATCTAAATTGATTTCGCCTGCGTTACCTGTGCTTTCAGTATCGCTACTGATAGTTCCACCTGTAATTATCAGATTGCGAGGACTACTAATGCTAATAGTACCTGCATTCCCCTGACCCTGTGTGGTGGTACTTACACCAGCTTTTTGAAATTCTATAGAAGCGGTTTCAATATTGATTTCTCCACCTTTCCCGGTGCTATCTTTCTCCGCAACGCTATAAATTCCTGCCTCTTCCATCTTCAAAGAATTTGCTCTTATACTAATTTTCCCCGCCTCACCGCCACTCGAAGTGTTTGCTTTTACATCCACCTTATTAAGTACAAAAGAACCTGCGACATCAAAACTAATTTCTCCGGCTTTACCTGTACTCGTTGTATTGCTACTAACTTCTGCGGATTCTATTCGTAATTCCTTTGCTCTTATACTGATTTCGCCCGCCTTACCTGCGCTCGAAGTACTGCTACTGATAGTTCCACCTGCAATTGTCAAATCGCTCTGACTACTAATGCTAATAGTACCTGCATTCCCCTGACCCTGTGTGGTGGTACTTACACCAGCTTTTTGAAATTCTATAGAAGCGGTTTCAATATTGATTTCTCCACCTTTCCCGGTGCTATCTTTCTCCGCAACGCTATAAATTCCTGCCTCTTCCATCTTCAAAGAATTTGCTCTTATACTAATTTTCCCCGCCTCACCGCCACTCGAAGTGTTTGCTTTTACATCCACCTTATTAAGTACAAAAGAGCCTGCGATATCAAAACTAATTTCTCCGGCTTTACCTGTATTTGTTGTATTGCTATTGATTCCTGCTGATTCTATTCGTAATTCCTTTGCTCTTATACTAATTTTTCCGGCGTTTCCCGTGCCTTGAGAGTCAGCATTTATACCACCGCCTTGAAGTATCATATTATTGTTGGCTCTAATGTTAATTTCTCCCGCGTTACCCGTGCTACCTTGTTCAGTTTTGCTATCAATTCCTCCTTGAATATCTAAAGAATTAGCTATTATACTAATTCTCCCACTGTTACTCGGTCCTTTTGTATTTGTAGCGATACCTCCACCATTGAAAGTAAAAGAGTCTGTAACATTAATATCAATTTCTCCAGCTTTACCCGTGCTCGTCGTGTTGCTGCTAACGCCCGCTCCTTCTATTTGTAATGTCTTTGCATGAATGTTAATCTTTCCTGCATTTCCCTGACCCTCTGAATTAGCACTTATACCTGCGTTCTTGATTGTTAGAGACTCTTTAACATCCAAGGTAATTTCACCCGCGTTTCCTTGACTATTGGATTGTGTGTTGCTGTTGATACCTGCTTCTGTGACTTCAATAGAATTGGCAGTAATGTTGACTTTTCCAGTATTACCAACGCCTCTAACTGTTGTTCCAATTCCGGAATTATGGGCTATCAATTTATCAACTTCAATTTTTATGTCTCCGGTATTACCCGTACTAAAAGAATTGGCACTAAAGCCAGAACCCTCCTCGAACAGCAGAGAATTCGTTTTCACATCTATCTGTCCGCCCTTACCCGCACCGAAGCTATCACTCCCAAGCCCACTGTTTTCCTCTACAAAAATAGAATCAGCTTTAACAATAATATCGCCAGCTTTTCCAGCTCCTCTTTCAACCGATTGAGTTTGAGTTCCCGCACCTCCAGTATTCTTCAATTTTATGCTTTTAGCATCCAACTGAATTGTTCCACTATCTCCCGAACCAAAGGTATAAGAGGAAATACTTGACTTGTTAATCGCGATGGAATCCCCAACAAGACTAATTTCTCTCCCATTTCTACTGCCAGTCGTATTTGCTTGTACAAGAGTCTCAGAGGTAAAATCAATGTTTTTACCTACGATCGCAATTTCCCCTCCCCCAACTCCAGTTGTCCCAATAAAGCTTTTGTTAGAAATATTAATATCTGCAAAAGAAGTGTTAGCGCGATCGTAACCCACCTTCCAACCTTCTGTTACTTGGTTAAGACTTACATTTCCATTGCTACCAACACTACCGATTTCAACACGTCCTACAGGTGCTTTGAGAATAGCACCTTCAAGAGAAATATTTCCCGACAATAGCGCTAGAGTTTTTCCTTCGCGAACTTCCAACCCCGGACGTTGACTGTCCAAAGAAAAACCGGGTTGAGCATTAACAACCCGGTCGATAAAATCTGACTGATAATTAAACTCATGCCCAATTCCTTTCACTGCGATCGCCCCTGGGTTGGAACCGAATTGCAAGCCAGCAGGAACACTTACAGTTAACAAAGAGTTCGCTCCTTCAGGCTTTGCCCTAAATTCCGTCCCATCTGCAAATTTAAGACTATTTGCAGTACTTCCAATAAACGAACCACCTATATCTAGGCGAGCATTACTACCAAACACAATTCCGTTAGGATTTATCAAAAACAGATTTGCTGCTCCGTTGGCTCGAATCAATCCATCAATATCAGATATTGACCCACCTGTTACCCTGGTAATAATGTTTTGTATGTCAACTGTATTGTTAAACCAAGCTGTGTTACCTGTCTTCACAGAAAACTCTTGAAAACTGTGAAATAGGTTCGTTCCTGCAATCGTTCCGCCAGTAATATTTATGGTGTTACCGTCTGGGATGACAATGGAATTATTTGGTAGAGTCGCATCTGGCGTAATTTGAGCCAATGTGCTGTTTGACCAAAAAACTAATACACTCGCGATCGCAATCTTCAGTCCACTCAACCACTTTAGACGTGCAGATACCACCGACATCGCACTCTCCTCGCTATTCAGGGGCAAGAACTCCATTTAGTATATATTCAATCAACACACTCCCGGCTCAAAACAACTTCACCCGAATGTAAACGGTAGACACCCTGTGCTTCCACAATCGGATCGCCTTTCTGCCAAGGACGACGAGTCAAGTTAACAGATGGAGCAGTATTAGATACAGTACGCACAGTGCCAAAAGTATACTGCGACATCAAAGCATCTCCCGGACGAGAAGGTAAACCACCAGAACCCGTAATAACAAAACTCCCCTCTTGCGGGCGAGAACCGCGTGCAATGCAACTATTGGCAATCAAACTTGCAGTATCCACCAATTGAGCTTCCAACGGTACTAATTCTTGGTTTAAGTTGAGGTTTTGGGTATCGAGTTGCGTTATACCACTGATGCCAAATTCAGATTTAGTCGTGATGTCACTCAAAGGCGTAGTCTCTTGGCGGCGTTGAATACCATAGATATTTAGGGCTTTAATATTTATTCTGCCTCCATTACCTTCAGAAGCATTGGCAGTAATATCGCTGTCTTCATTAGGAATCGCAACAATGACGCCATTCGGCACATTGATGTTAATGTTACCGCCATTTCCACGTTGCTGTAAAGTCCCCGCCGTAGCCGTTATACTGCTGTTATTACGCAATAGCAAATAATTTTTGACATTTAGGGTAATATTTCCACCTTCACCAGAGGTAGTTGCAGTTGAAACTACTCCCTGTTTGTCAAGACGAATCGAGCGAGCATCCACTTGGATATCGCCAGCCCTAGCAGCCTGTGACCCTTCTACCCGAGCAAATAAGCCACTCTTGGAGTTACTGCTGCCAGTGATGACAACATTGCCAGCCGCCTTCACAGTAATATCGCCCGCAGAGCCAGTTCCAGAGGTAGTGGTCTCAATTCGTCCACCAGGAGCCATCTCGAGATTTTTGGCATTAACAACAATGTTACCGCCAAGACCATTGCTGCTCGTCTTTGCAAATATTAAAGCATCTTGCAACACTAGAGAACCCTTGACATCTAAATTGATTTCGCCTGCGTTACCTGTGCTTTCAGTATCGCTACTGATAGTTCCACCTGTAATTATCAGATTGCGAGGACTACTAATGCTAATAGTACCTGCATTCCCCTGACCCTGTGTGGTGGTACTTACACCAGCTTTTTGAAATTCTATAGAAGCGGTTTCAATATTGATTTCTCCACCTTTCCCGGTGCTATCTTTCTCCGCAACGCTATAAATTCCTGCCTCTTCCATCTTCAAAGAATTTGCTCTTATACTAATTTTCCCCGCCTCACCGCCACTCGAAGTGTTTGCTTTTACATCCACCTTATTAAGTACAAAAGAACCTGCGACATCAAAACTAATTTCTCCGGCTTTACCTGTACTCGTTGTATTGCTACTAACTTCTGCGGATTCTATTCGTAATTCCTTTGCTCTTATACTGATTTCGCCCGCCTTACCTGCGCTCGAAGTACTGCTACTGATAGTTCCACCTGCAATTGTCAAATCGCTCTGACTACTAATGCTAATAGTACCTGCATTCCCCTGACCCTGTGTGGTGGTACTTACACCAGCTTTTTGAAATTCTATAGAAGCGGTTTCAATATTGATTTCTCCACCTTTCCCGGTGCTATCTTTCTCCGCAATGCTCTCGATCCCTGTATTTTCAATCTTCAAAGAATTTGCTCTTATACTAATTTTTCCTGCATCCGCGCTACTCGAAGTGTTTGCACTTACACCTACCTTATTAAGTACAAAAGAGCCTTTGACATCAAAACTAATTTCTCCAGCTTTACCTGTATTTGTTGTATTGCTACTCACTCGTGCTGATTCTATTCGTAATTCTTTTGCAGTTATACTAATTTTTCCTGCATTTCCCGAACTATTCGAGTCAGCATTTATACTGCCGCCTCGGAGTACCATATTATCTGTGACCTGAATATCGATTTCTCCCGCGTTTCCCGTGCTACCTTGTTCCGTCTTGCTATCAATTCCTCCTTGAATATTTAAAGAATTGGCTTTTATATTAATTCTACCGCCGTCACTTGGTCCTTTTGTGTTCGTAGTTATACCTCCACCATTGAAGGTAAAAGAGTCCGTAACATTAATATTAATTTCCCCTGCTTTATCCGTGCTCGTCGTGTTGCTCTCAATTCCCGATTCTTCTATTTGTATTGTCTTTGCATGAATGTTAATCTTTCCTCCATTTCCCTGACCCTCTGAATTAGCACTTATACCTGATTGTTTAACTGTCATAGATTCGTTAACATTTAAAGTAATTTCACCAGCATTCCCCTGACTATTTGATTCGGTATTGCTACTGATACCTGACTTTGTAAGCTCGACAGAATTGGCAGTAATGTTGACTTTTCCAATACTACCTACATTTTTAACTGTTGTTCCAATTCCAGAGAAACGGATTATCAGTTTATCAACTTCAATTTTTATGTCTCCAGTATTACCCGTACCAAAAGCATCAGCACCAAAATCAACATTGTTTTCAAGTCGCAGAGAATTAGCTTTAACATTTATCTGTCCGCCATTACCCGAACCAGAGCTATGACTTTCCAATCCACCAAAATTTTCAATCACAAACGCATCAGATCGGACAGTAATATCGCCTGCTTTTCCTGCGCCTATTTCAAATGATTTAGTCTCAGTAAATACTCCACCGTTGTTCTCGAACCGAATACTTTTAGCATCAAGTTGAATTTGTCCGCTATTTCCCGAACCAAAGGTATAAGAACCAATATTTGACCTGTTAATACCTATTGAATCACCAACAATACTAATGCCGACCCCGCTTTTGTTGCTAGTTGTATCCGCTCTGACGATATTCTCAGAGGTGAAACTGATATTTTTACCTGCGATCGCAATTTCCCCTCCCCCAACTCCCGTTGTCTGGATAAAGCTTTTGTTTGAAATATTAATATCTGCAAAAGAAGTGCTCGTGAGATCGTAACCCACCTTCCAACCTTCTGTCGCTTGGTTCAAACTGACACTACCATTGCTACCAACACTACCGATTTCAATACGTCCTGCGGGTGACTTTAAAATCGCGCCTTCAACAGACACATTTCCACCTATCAGGGCGAGAGTTTTTCCCTCACGCACTTCCAATCCCGGACGGTTCGTTTCCAGACGTTTAGCAGGTTGATTGGAATTAATAAGACTGATAATATCTTCTTGATAATTAAACTCATGCCCAATTCCATTTACTGCGATCGCCCCTGGGTTGGAACCGAATTGCAATCCTACAGGAACACTTACAGTTAACAAAGAGTTTGCTCCTTCAGGCTTTGCTCTAAATTCCGTCCCATCTGCAAATCTGAGACTATTAGCAGTACTTCCAATCAACGAACCACCTATATCTAAGCGAGCATTACTACCAAACACAATGCCATTAGGATTAATTAAAAACAGATTCGCTGTTCCGTTGGCGCGAATCAATCCATCAATATCAGATATTGACCCACCTGTTACCCTGGTAATAATGTTTTGTATGTCAACCGTATTGTTAAACCAAGCTGTGCTACCTGTCTTTACAGAAAACTCTTGGAAACTGTGAAATAAGTTCGTTCCTGCTATCGTTCCGCCAGTAATATTTATGGTGTTACCGTCTGCTGTGACAATGGAATTATTTGGTAGAGTCGCATCGGGAGTCATTTGAGCCAATGTGCTGTTTGACCAAAAAACTAATACACTCGCGATCGCAATCTTCAGTCCACTCAACCACTTCAGACGTGCAGATACCGCCGACATCGCACTCTCCTCGCTATTCAAGGGCAAGAACTCCATTTAGTATATATGGTGCAAGCGATCGCAACTTATGCATTGTCTGACAGATTCTGGAACTGAACTTTAGTGCAGGTAATCCCCAATCAAATAGTCAGTTAATAACTAAATTTTGAACTAGTGACAAAGTACAAGCGATCGTAGTATTGAGTTAGTAAGCGTCATTTAAGCCGATCGCCAATCGGACAACTCACGTATTCTATCGATAATCTTTATCAAAATCCCCTGACTTTTTTAGTAAGTTTTTCCCTAAATCTTTATTTCTTAGTTTGTAATTCATTCACAGTAAATTAAATAATGAACAATATACGTCGGAGGGAGATATGAAGGCTCAAATCTTGTGGTTGCTCATCAAACGTATCAATAGCAAACTCAATTTAGGTTTGCTCATAAGCTTATTCCTGTTTGTTTCTCCAGCTATAGCTGGTTATGTACCTCCCCGAAGCCAAAAACCTCCCAGCGATTACACCACCTCAGGAGGACCTAGAGGATGTCCCGGAGAACAAATACCCCTGACAGTCCTTGCTCCTAAAGCTCATGTTGGACATACAGCTTCCAAACATCCTACCTTTGCTTGGTTCTCCTACAGCCCTCGCAATACAGAATTTTGGCTTTTTGAGTTTGAGGCGAATGGTAAACCCAAACAAGTAGGCGAGCCGATTAAATTGCAAGCTTTAAAGGGAATTAACAAGTATTCTCTTCCAGAAAATCATCCTGGATTAAGCGTCGGGAAACGGTATCTTTGGCAAGTCGCCATCTCTTGTCCAAATGGGAATTTAATGCAAAAGGCAGAATTTACGGTTGTTGAAATGTCATCGGATATCAAAAGTAACCAACCAAAAACAGGTAACATTTCTCAACGAGCCAATTTTTACGCAGAGCGAGGTTTATGGTATGACGCACTAGGAGAAGCGCTCAGTGTAGTACCACCAGGGGAACTCGGAGCAGTTGGTGCAGCCCTGGTAGAATCTCTAGCGCAATCTGAAGGGCAAAGAGGACAGTCTGAGGACAGCCAAGAACTTCAACAAAGAATTGAGAGTTTAAAAGCGATCGCAATCCGGGCAAAATGAAACACAATCTTCAGTCAATACTGCTCGGTTAGGTGTAGAAAAAGAATAAAATTTTAGACTGGTTGCGCGAGTAAGCCTTAACCCGGTTTTTAGAAGCGGTAGAGCTATCCAGACAAAGGCAGGTATTTGGAAGTGACTCAGGTAGGGCATAAGTATATTTACTGTGTAATTGCAAGTGGGAAAAAACAGGGTTCGCCAAGGATTTACACCCCCGATGAAATTTCACCATGGGCTAGCTAACCATCTCTCAAAACTCTTCGCCGTCGCGAGCATGACGCGCTTATGAATCGTTATTCTGTAACGCGACTTGGTTTATACATACCTCCATATTCGGAAAACGCGCTATAATCACGAGTTCCCCGCCCATCGCTTCTATCACTTTCTTTAAGTGGCTGACGTGGATATCCTTTCTGTTTTCCATACGGGATACCGCAGCCTGCTTAATCCCAAGTTGCTCGCTTAAATCCGTCTGGTGCAGGTCAAGAGCTTCGCGCAGTTCCTGAAGGGTCATTTCTTCGTGCAACTGGTTAATTAAAGAAGCGATTTTTGCCTTTCGTTCCGGCGAAAAATCTTTTGTAAGTTCTGAAAATGGTTTATGTCCTGTCATAACTTGCCCTCTTTCTTCAATTCCTCTATATACTCGTCATAAAGCCTGTCGGCTAGGGGTATGTATTCCTCATAAAAAGCGAACGTACAGTGTTAAAGCCAGTTACCGCTTAGAATAAACGGTGCCCAGTAAGCAGGGTTATCATATTGGTCATTCAAGCTATCTATTTTCTTAGCGTTAATCAGTTTCAGCTGAGCTTGGCGCAAAGCCTCTGCCTTACTCACTCCCGATTTGCGGAAGTTATCGTAAAACGCAGATATTAAGTGAAACGTAGAGTCGTCGTTAACAGACCATAGAGTTGCCAGCGCACTTTTGACCCCAACCTGCAAGGCGACACCAGCCAAACCAAGAGTTGCACGGTCATCTCCTACAGCCGTTTGACAAGCAGTTAATGTCAGTAATTCCACTGAGTTCAGACCCCCATTAACTTGGCGGAGAGTATTTTCTAACTCCTTAATTGTGAGTTTGTCGTTATCTCCTGCAACGAGAAAAGTATCCTCTGCAATGATGCCAAACTGAGCGTGAGTTGCAATGTGAATAATCGGATAAGCAGTTTTCTTGAGTTCTTTTCCTAAATTATTACGGTTAAAACTGCTATTTACTAAAACTTTACTATTTGGAAAGAGTTGTTGAACATTTTTAATTTCCGAACTCACTTTTGGTAAAATAGGGTAATCTATTTCATCAACTTTAACTTTTGTAGTTACGCCTAAGATTAAAGCTCGACTGTGTTGACGGTTTAGTTGTTGGGATGCTGTCAAACGCAAACTGGGAGTTGTAGCAATAGCATACTTCTCAATTAAGTATTGCTTTCCATCATAAAGCGCAGCCATTGGAATACTGCGAAAGAACCCATCTTGAATAAAAACAAGAGTTTTGATATTTTCAGCAGCTAAGTTAGCTTTATTTTCAATTTTTTGAAAAATTTTACTATATAATTTTTGAGATGCTTGCTTAATATTATCATCACTTATTGTTTTATCTCCATCTCTCAGGAATTGGCTGAAGTTTTGAATTTCTTTCTCCAAATCCTCGCGTTTTTCATTTATCCATTCAACTTGCTGAGTTCCATTAGGTAGATTCAGCACAATAGCAGTCCGATTGTCAAAAATAATAGAACTCAAAACAGCAGTATTTTTTTGTAAGAGTTCTTTAGGATTTTTAGAGTTATTAATAGCTGATATAACACAATCATTACCAAAGTAATTTTGTAATTCTGCTAGTTTTAAAGAATCTATAGTTTCCAAAGCAGTTTTTAGCTGCTCGTTTCGATTTTCTGGTTCAATAGATGATATCTCGGCTATCTCCAATCTTAACTGAGCCAATTCACGGTAAAGAGGCTCAACGACATCTCGAAAATCAAATTGTAAATCGCGATCGGCTTCTAAAAGATCGCTGCGAATTTCTTCTAAAGTAGAGTAGGCTTCTTGATAAGCTGTAACAGCTTCTGATTTCTTGTTTTGTTTGTTAAAAATTCGTCCTACTTGCCATTGCCATAAATAAAGACTGTCTTTTGCCTTTAATTTTTGGTCAGCTTGCCAAAGTGCTTTCCGAGTCAATTCTAAAGCTGGCTCATATTGCTGACGACATTCATAAAAATGACCCCTAGCTCCATTTGCAAAAGATAGCGATCGCGAGTCTTGAATATTATCAGCAACCTTTACTGCATCTTGAAGGAGTGCGCTTGCTTGCTCATCTGATAGTTGTCGTTGAAGAGGACACTGAGTTAAAGGCGAACTCACGGGTTTAGTCACAACTGGAAGATTGGCTAAATCGACTGTTATATAAACTTTACTTGTAGAATCCGGTAATTTCTCCCGCAAGGCTAAAGCTTTTTCCACTGCTTTATTAAACTGAGTTGGTTCGGCTTGAGTGCGGTAGTAAAACTGAATTAAATTCATCAATACTCGTATTTGAGCAACTTGGTTATCTTGAGAGCCAGCTTTTTCAAAGCTAGACTGAAACTTGTTCAACGCTTTCTGGTAATCACTTTTAGATTTCTGTTGAAATTCATCAACCTTTTGCACGCTGCTTTGTTTTGCAGACTCAGCACGCAGATTCCAAAGTTCCGCCCGACTCACATAAGCATTACCCAAACTATTCAGCACTAAAAAATCAAAGCCCTTAGGAGCAATCTTTTCAGCACTTTCAAGATACTGAATAGATCGGTCATAATAACCCACCAGACGGTAAGCTTCTCCAAGACTTCCCAACGCACCTGCTTCACCCGTGCGATCTTTCGAGAATCGAGTCAGGAGCAATGCGCTTTCTTGACGACAATCTGAATTTTTTTCCACCTCCTTTGATGGCTCCTCTTGCGGTTCGCCCTGAAGGACACCACACAACAGAGCGATCGCCTTCCTGGGTTGCCCCAAGCTATTGTATACTTGAGACTGCTCTATCAGCATGCGTCCTACCTGCTGTACATCTCCTACTTGGCGGTAGTGAGCGATCGCTTTATCCCAATAGGCAATAGACTTATCCATTTGACCCACTTGTTGATATGCTCTTGCCAAATTTTCTAAAACCACCGCCTCACTTGCGCGATCGTGAGTATCCTTATAAATCGTTAAAGCTTGTTCCCAGTCTTTAATTGCACTCTGCAATCGTCCCACTTGGTAATTTTCAACACCCTGCTGCACCAATAGTTGACCAGCATCAGGAGTTTGTGCGCGTACCACTTCCCCTATAAGTACTGCATGATTCAGCCACAAGCAAAAAGTCAGACTGCAAAGAAAGAGAAATCCAAGCGATCGGCGTTGAATATACCTGCGGTATTGGTTAAGCACAAATCAACTCCTATGTAAAGATAAAAACTTATTAACTCATTTCACTCCAATTCATAATTCATAGTACCTCTTATAAAAAACTTTTTTTTCCTAGCCAATACCTGAACTAAAGTTTAGGTAATATCCCCATCTAATAGTCAGGCAATAACTAAATTTTCGGCTAGTAACAAGACACGACAAATCGTAGTAATCTGTTAGCAACTCTCAGTGAGAGCTTGCCACGCATGATTTGGATGTTGGAAAAAACAGAAGAGTGCATTTAAAAAAACTGGATTTGATATTCAAACCAGCATATAGCAATCCTAAGTCATTTGTAAAAAATTTGGATTGCTGATGACTAATGGCTAATTGCTTTTTGACCATTAGCCATTAGCCGTCTTCACTCTTATTTTTATATTTCATTTAGGACTGTTATAAATTGTAAGTGCATTATTTAGTGCTTTCTCGTATCTTAATAATTAATACTGAATACTGACCTTCTAACAAAGTTGACTTGTCAGTAGAAATATTCCGTGATAAGTTGCGTTTCTAGTGACAAGTAAAAATACTATATTTCTTGCTAATGTTTGGTTTCAGGAATGCATTCAAATGTACTGTAAAATATGGGGTTAAAATTGTGCGCTGGAGCAAGTACCTACAATTTTACTTTACAGTACGCATATGTAAGTTGAGTGTAGCAGGGTTACTAGGGTGCATGGGAGATCTCGCCATCGCGCACCCGTTAAAGGCGATGCTCCCAGAGAAAACCGCCACTTCTTCAGAAATCCATACCTTTGCCCAAAGCAGCAATTTCCTACCTCATCCCTCTTTAGGCTCTGACATTTCTATAATTGTTTCCCCATCTCCTCACTTTTTAATAGCCCAATCGTCCCCCCCTTCTGGAGTCACCATTCCCCCAACTATACGAGAACGTGTTGAAGAGACTATTCCCAAACCCACTGAACCACCTCAACCCATCCCCTCTACTCCAAAAGAACCACCAGCACCACCCCTCCAAACACCGATCGCTCCTCAACCCACCCTACCCCCTTCTCCCACAAAAACAAGCTTTTACGTCAAAAAAATCGAAGTCTTGGGCAATACCGTTCTTAAAGACGAAATTAATCGGCTAGTCAAAGAATATGAAAACCGGAAACTTACCTTTGAAGAGTTAATTACCTTGCGTTCTGCCATCACCGAACTTTACTTCAAAAACGGTTACATCACTTCCGGTGCATTTCTCCCTAACAACCAAGATCTAAAAAACGGTCTCGTAGAAATTCAAGTCGTAGAAGGCGATTTGGAGCGAATCGAAATAAATGGCTTAAACCGCCTGCGAAAAGGATACGTACTTCGTCGCTTGGGTAATGCTACAAAATCTCCCTTAAACCGCAAGCGCTTAGAATCCGGGTTGCAACTGTTGCAGCTTGACCCACTTATAGAACGGGTCAATGCAGAATTAACTGCAGGTACTACTTCCGGTCGCAATATCTTACGAGTAGACTTGAAAGAAGCCCCTGCATTTCACGCAGGTGTTATCATCGATAACCACCAATCTCCCAGCATCGGTTCAATTCAAGGTCGAGTTTTTGCCAGTCACGATAACTTGCTGGGTTTTGGCGATCGCCTCACCGCCGAATACGGGCGCACCGATGGGCTTAACCTCTACAGCTTCAGCTATGGCTTACCCCTTCTTCCACATAATGGTACTCTCAACTTCAGCTACAGCAACAACGACAGCAACATTATCGAAGACCCTTTCCAAGACTTAGATATTCGCAGCGAATCCGAAACTTTTTCTGTAGGTTTGCGCCAACCCTTAGTACAATCTCCTCAAACTGAGTTTGCAGTTGGCATATCATTAGATGTGCGTCGTTCTCAAACCTTCCTTCTCGATGACATCCCCTTCTCCTTCTCAGAAGGACCGGAAGACGGAAGATCCAGAGTCACCGTCATTCGGTTTTACCAAGACTGGGTCAACCGGAGTACAATGCAAGTCCTAGCAGCGCGATCGCAATTCAACTTTGGCATTGATGCTTTTGATGCAACTGTCAACAACACGGGAACCGATGGGCGCTTCTTTTCCTGGCTCGGACAGTTTCAGTGGGTGCAGCAGTTATCTCCAAGAGCCATACTGCTAAGTCGCATCAACGCCCAGTTAACTCCAGACTCTCTTTTATCATTAGAAAGATTTAGTATTGGTGGTATAGACACAGTTAGGGGCTATCGCCAAAACCAACTCGTATCCGACAATGGCGTTGTCGCTTCTTTTGAACTCCGCATTCCCGTCACCGTTAACCCCAGAACCCTACAAATCACCCCATTTTTTGAAATTGGCGGTGGGTGGAACAATCGCGATTCCAACCCAGACCCCAGTTTGATAGCAGGCTTGGGTTTGGGTGTGGAATGGCAAATTACCCGTGGTTTGGATGTACGCCTAGATTACGGTGTTCCATTGATTGGAGTGAGCGATGGCGGAGACTCCCTGCAAGATAATGGTTTTTATTTTTCACTGCAATATCAACCTTTTTAAACTTGCCAAACTCGAACTGGGAATGCGAGTGTTGGAACCACGTGCGGGTTCGGAGCCGAGCGCACTTCTTCTTTTAAGTATTTTATGTAATTTTTATTACTAATTTTTGGAAAAAATTACGGTTTGGTAACTGTCATAGCAGACTCATTCTCACTCAGCCCGGATAGTTCGTCCATGGGGGAAATCATCCATTCTTTCAGAATACACGGAGTATTGGTGCAGTTCATCCATATACTGTACTTGTGTTTCGTCAAGATACACCTTACAATACTCAAACTAACAAGTAGATGCTCTGGTATTTCATACGGGAATAAACCGATCGCTTGTTAATTCCATATTTTTTTTGAAAATCTTCTATAGAAAATTTTTAAAAAATATTTTTTTCTTCGGGTTGTCCAGTCAAATTTTTCAACTTGTATTGTAACTTGTCCACCGTACAACTCGCACTCTGTCTACTGTTATCTTCAATACTGTCCGGTGGACTGTATAGTAGACGGTACGGTAAGAACTCGGTTTGTCAAATAAAGATTTCAACTAAAAAAGTCCCAATTTCCTCTTAATGGATAATCAATCCCAAAGTCCAACGGTAAAGAGACTTTCATACAAGTGTCTTTTGTTACATCTTGGTTAGAACCAAGATTTTTAAGCGGGAAGGAGGAATATTTGAGGAATAGGTAGGGCGAGCAAGCGAGCGAGCGCTCTTTACGCCCCGAACCGCCTCGTTCAAAGAAAAGCGGTTGACAACGTAAATGGCAAGCAACCAGGATTAGCAGCTGCCCATTCCGAGGCTTCTGCAATCAAGCTATTGCACCCTGAATCAAGGTAGAATTGCATTTTGGCAATCTGTAACAGACGCGATCGCTCGGAGCCGCAAATAAATCTTCCTGTCATGAACCTGTAATCTCGCAAAACCTTGTTGGCGTATGCTCCCGCTTGAAGTCGCAACCGAGTAGCTCGCTTAATCTCCTCAATTTCCTTTTCAGATAGTAAAGCAGTTGCAGGCGGTGCGCTTGGAGGTGGCGGAGTGTTGTCAAATAAGGGAGGAGCGGGAGAATTGGCTCCTACTGGTTTTGCATTGTTGGTACCGTTGACAGTGTTTGGTTCTTCAACAGAGTTTTCCGATTGTGGTAGCTGCATTCCCCTCTCGGACTCTCCCCTTAGTTCAGTTACCTCAGCCGCCTCCCGCCTTTGAGGGGCGGGGGCGGCGGGAGGTAAACATAAAACCTTCATATAGGGAAAATGCCCGTAATCATCGATTTGGCAAGGGTTTTGAGCATTTTTCAATTCATCAGTTATAACAAATGTACCCGCACAATGCCCGTAATCGCCCATCTGGCAGTCTTTCCAGCTATTTTCTATCCAAGGATCTGCTACATACCGTGTTGGATGCCATAAGTGTAAATATTTGTGTAAAGTCTCTTGACTGAGAGACTTGTTGAAGCGTTGTTTGTAGGCTTCGCGGATGAGTTTCGCCCGGTTTGTGGCTCCTGCTGGTAACTCACCATTCCATTCCAGGGTTTGTACTACCCTTTGGATGCGCCGTTGGGCTTTTAAACTGCGCTCTAAGTTCATTTCCAGGCGGCGATCGCAGCGTTCAAAGGTGACTATATTGTTTTTGGTGTTGGTGTGACCGCAAAAAGCGATCGCTTCTGCGAATGTGGCAGAAAATGTACCCTCCAGTCGTTGCGGATATGATGGGTGAGCAGAATAATAATCATTAAGCTCGCTGCATCGCACCCAATCGAGGGCTCTGGTTTTGATTTCGTGCTGGTGGCGGCAATACTGACGATAACCTGGGGCGTTGGTTGCAGTGGATACAGCATAGTCAACTAAATCATCCCCTAACAAACCCAAAAATACTATGCCATACCCAACAATAACTGGCAGGATTTGGTTAGTCTGCCCGAAACCAGTCCATCCAGTGGCGATGATTTTCTCCCAATCTTTGCGCCATTCTTCTGCATCTTGTGATTTCTTTTTGCGGTATTTCTCTTTTAGGTGGCGCTTATAAGCAATTTCTATCTTTTTTTTAAGATGCTTCAAGTCTTGCTTATAGGCAGCGCGATCGCAATAATCTAGGAATGTAGAAACATCATTACTAATCGCTAAGAGTTCGTCATCCAGCAAGAAAGATTTGCAGCCCGCTTGCAGGGGAACTCGGATGGCGTTGAAATCCGTCGGGCGATCGCGACAGTAAGCTTTAACATTGGGAAAAATTTCCAAATGCCCTTGGCGCACCTGAAATCCCGCATCTGTTAATGTTTGTTGCAACGCACAAGCCAGCCCAAAGCTGTGTACGGGTTCTTCTAACGGCAGAACTAAATGGTAACCCCCGCTCTCGCTGGATTGGCATGGCACTATATCGACTATGCCAATATTTTCTAGCGCTGCTTTAATTTTCTTTACAGATTCTAGGTTGTGGTAGTCGCCGCCAGTATCGAGGTCAATAGTGGCGTACAGCGTTGTTGAATCGAACCGAATACCAACAAGTTTGGTATTCTCTTGGTGAAGTTCCCACAGTTGGGATGGCTGTAGGCGATAGTCAATTGTGTGCCAAGCAGGCGAGGCTCCAAATAGTGGTACGGGCGCGATTATCGCATGGAATGCGTGGTAGAAGCGCTTGACATATCGCTGTCCCACTGGGTCTGCTGGTAATTGCCCCTTAATTGCTGGCTGAGTCTTTACACGTCTTGTACGTTTCATCTTTTGCTATCCGAATATTTGTGCCAAATTTCGGATAACCACTAATCGCTTTGGAGATTTGAAAACTATAGCCTAGAATTGATAAAGAAATTTAAATTGAGAAGTTTTTTGCTGTTGGTTATCTCCAACTAGTGCGGGACGATTAACAGTCGTCTGACGATTAACAGTCGTCTGAGGATTGAAGCTATCCGAAGCTATCCGAAGCTATCCATTCTAGGCTTTAGTTTCTGAGTCCAAGCACCTAGGGGTTATCCAACTTTTTTTTCTTTTTGGATAAATAATGTCACCGAGTAAGATGACGGGCAGTAAAGCTTCCAATTCACAGATAAACCCCCTTAATTAAGGCATTTTCAACAAGTTTCCCCCCGCTACAGCCTGCTTGTTAGCCCCACTTGTTTTGACACAGGCGGACGCGAGAGTCGTTCTAAATATCATGCCACATTCTGGAAACAAGCTAAAATTGCCGTTTTTAGTACTTTTTCCGGGTATAAAATGCTGAAACCCTTATGAAAAAAGGATTTTAAAAAATTTTTTGTTAGGCGATTCTAGAGTTTTTGTTAGGGGATTCTAGAGTCTTTGTTTTAAAGCTCAAACATATGCTGGGCAAGGTTTTGAAGCCTATTTTTTGATTTTTTTGGGTTAAAACAAAACTAGAAAAAAAACCAGGCGTTCACAGTCGCTCCCTGGGTATTGATAAACAGTTAAAAACGAGTGAATTTTGTCAATACGTCGAAGTATAGATATTAAATTACATATTAATGATAGTTACTCCCGGTTCGCTCATTTTTTCAGGAGTTAGATAAAAGTGAGCAAAAGCGTAAAGACAGAAATTACATATCAGTACGAAAAGTGCGAACGAACACTCTATACACACAGAAGTCCAGGCAAATATGGTCACCTACGATGGTAGGGCAAACGCATTAAAACTTGTCAAAAATGAGCTTGACAAAAACATGGGGGTATGGGTTGGGATGCTGGTCAGAGATTTAGGATGTCTGGTTAATAAAGAGCAGTGCTTGGATGAGGGCGGCTTGTTGTGGGTTTATAGTGCGATCGCCTCGTTCAATAAGTGAGATGAGATTTTGGGACACGCCCAGAAGACCAGCAAGTTTAGCTTGTGTCCAACCCTTAGCAATGCGTGCTTCTCTGACTTGGTCACCAGTCAAACTGATGTCTTTTGGTAGTGTATCCTTGGTTTTGGGCTGTACTCGTTTTGCTTTGGGTTTTACTGGGGATGCTGTCACTTCGGGGATAGGGGCTGGGGGTTTGATGGTAAGCTTGGCATCCAGTAACTTATTAAAGTAGCCCTTAGGTTTTTTTTCCTTACAGTTTGGTCTTAACCGTTCGGGGTAGGTTTCCGCGTCAAATACAATTTGCCAACCCAGTTCGAGTAGTAGCTTTAAAGCATTATCCCAACGCTGCTTGAGGCTAAAAGCTTTGGCTCTGTCAACTTTGGCTTGAGCAATAACCGTTGTGGGTAATGCAATTTCCAATAGCTCCAAGACAAAGTATTCTCCATTAAGCCGAACGCGACTATTTAATGTCAAATATATAGCCAGCCTTAATGCAAGTTCTTCATGATAGGGGTCAATTTTCAAAACTTGCTGAGCTAAGTAGCCAAACTGATATAGAGCTTCCCTTGATTCGGCTCCTGCTTGGTTCAAAAAAAGTTTAGTCCAAGCCCCCGGTTGGATAATAAGCTTAACTTCCTCAGGCTCCTCTATTTTTCCGTGTAAATCTACCTGACCGTATGGTGCAATTGTGATATTCCACATTCGCCCAATAGGTGTACTGGCATTTATACCACCTTTTTTGTTTCTACCTTCTATCCATACTGCTTTAACTAACAAACAATCCAACGCAAACGCAGTTTTTGCTATTTCTAAAAGTTTTTGGTGTTTGGGTATATCAGTTCGCTTATCCCAACCCATTTCTTTTATCAAATCGCTAGCGTTGAGAACAAATAAACTTTCCCAAGGTCTTTCCTGCTTCATTGTATAAGCAGCAAAGATTAAGTGCAGTTTTGCACTGGTAAACCCAAACTTATCGATAATCTGTAATGCTTCATTCCAAGGAAGCAAGGTTAGATCTCCAGGGGTTGTAATATAATGCTCAATATAATTTTTAGAATTTTCTTTAGCTTTATGTTGTGAGTAGGCTCTTCCATCTTCATTTGGTTGCCACACCTCTTCTTTTTTAATTTGAGAGTTAATGCTAGAAAGCATAAGTTCTGCCGTAGGTATAGCTTCAAATGATTGTGATTGAAATAGAGAGCAGGAGTGAGTTTTAAAGTTTTGAATATTGTTATTTATTATATCATAGATATTTGGTTGGAGACCTTCGGAAAATTTATCGGATTCCAAACTTATTAAAGAAATATTGCTTTGTAATACTTTATTAAAGATATCTTCAAAGAAATTGTCAGTAGAATTTATTTTTTCTGACGGGTCTTCCGCAGAATTCGTATCGGTAGATTGAAGAAAATGTAAAATTTTATTAGATAAATTTTGTCTGACATCATCTTTCAAATCGAGAAATAATTGAATGATTTTTTCATCCAGACTATCGCTATTAGAATGATTAGACATTTCTTTAAATATCCTCAAAATAAAGATAGCTGCCCTGGGGAAACATTACTTCTTCTTCTAGTATGGTAGGCAAGATGACAAGCGCTGCACAAAGCACGCAAATTCTCTAATCTATTGTCCTCTGGTATATAATTTTGGTGGTGAACTGTTAGCATTCGTGCTGCTTTTTCCGAACGAGAAAGTTGTGAAGCATCATCGCTTGGACGCAAGCATTGCAACCCACATTTAGTACATCGCCAACCAGACTTCTCTTTAATTGCTTGGGCGATTTCATTCCAATTTTGGGGATAGCGTTCGCCCAAGGAACACCGTTGCAGGCGACACTCCCTCTGGGAACCACCCCTTGGGCGAGCACGCTGAGTACCCACCTTTATGCGATCGCGATTTTTGACAGCCATCAATACAAGTCCTCGTACAGACACTCCAAAAACATTTGTGATTATATCTGCTTTTGGCAAGCGATTCTTTGAAAAAGATTTACCGCTTTAACATTAATTGATAACTGCTTACTGTTCGCTGCCAACACCACAGCGCTTGTTCTTGAGGATTCAGCAGTTGTCCACCCAACTCTTTTGGGACTTCCTTACCTATATATTGCTGGTAAAATAGCACGATTTTTGCTGCTAAATTGGATTCTCTCGCATTTAACCAGCAAATACCACCAGAATAATCTGCTTCATGTGTTCGTGCATACTGCGTCGCCAATTCGGTTTTGCCAATTCCTCCCATAAGAGCAACAGCAGCGATCGCTACAGTCTTTGATTTCTGCATTTCTCGATGCAGATCGTTCAATTCCCGCTTTCGTCCAACAAACTTGTCAGCGCCTTTATAAGGAATATATTTTGGGGGATGAAACTTTGTCCGTTCCCGTTCGGACGACTCCAGTCACAAGTTTAAGGTTTGATTTTGAATGTTAATATCCCCTGTTCCCTGATTTAAGTTCACGACTTTTTCAATATTGTTCGTAAAACTTTGGTGACTTGAGGGTTGAGACGGTAAATTGTCCCCCTCCTGGGCTCCTTGAGTCACGTTTGGCTCGGCTAACGCTTGCGGTTGCGATTTGATAGCATTTTCTGGTTCTTGCACTGCTTGCGGAACTCCTGAGCAAAGCGGTGGGAGGGCTTCTACTTTGAGCGATCGCTCTCTTAGTTTTAGCACGGGAGTCTCTGATTCTGGAATCCCCTCTAAATCAATTGATGCACAACCAACTTCAAAACAATCTTCATAAGAATAACCAGCACCTAACGCGTCATAGAATGCAACAGCAAACTTGATGGCAGCCACATCCCCAATCGCCCGGTTCATACCTATAACACAGTCAATATACTCGTATATTGCATCAGCTTGTTCTTGACTGTAACAGGCGTTGAGCAAAACACACTCTATCTTGCTCCTGAACGACTTAAATAACCTTGCCAGAGATTCACCACGCACCAGTTGCACTTGCCCAAAGTTATTCTCCAAAGCTAAACCAGTGCTTCCCAAACCATGCCCGCAAAAGTGAACAAGAGTCGGTTCATGGTATAATATAGCACGACGCAAGTCATCAGTTCGCACCGCCCACTCAGTCACAATTTCAAACTGCTCCCGATGTCTAGCTTGTCGCAGCGCTGCTTGGATTTCCCTTACCTCTTCATCCAAGCGTAACTTGTTTGTGTCTAAAGGATTGGCTGATAATATCAAGATTTTTTTCACGATTGTTACCGCTTGTGAGGAATACAACAACGCCTAGACTTTAATACAGCTTAACCATACTATTTTCCCAAATCTTGACAAGGGAACAACCCATATTCCTACGGAAGGCAAAGAGCGCAACAACTCTTCTACAATGTAGTGCAGGATAAGAGATACCCCAATTGGATTTATTTCCGAGCCATGCTAATTATTATTGCTGAAATTATTGGATGATTTCATGATAGAATTCATAGCCTATTGCTTTAATAAAAAAATATGTCTATTGACCACGACGGCTTATTTAAAGTATTAATATCAACATTTCTTATAGAATTTATTGAGCTATTTCTTCCCAACATTGCTGCCGATATAGACAAAAATTCCATTGAATTTTTACCAGAACAAGTCTTGATAGATATAACAGCAGGAGAGAAGAAGATAATAGATTTACTTGCCAAAGTTAAATATAAAAATCAATCCACTTTCTTTCTAGTCCATGTTGAGGCTCAATCCTATACCCAAGCGGAATTTGCTAAACGGATGTTTATATACTTTTCGAGTCTCTATAAACTATACGATTTGCCAATTTATCCTGTTGTTATTTTCTCCTTTGATGAGCCACTGCGAGAAGAACCCAAGGTACATACCGTCACATTCCCCGGTTTGGATGTACTGAGGTTTGAATTTACAGCAATTCAATTAAATCGCATGAGTTGGAGGCAGTACTTAACCCAACAAAACCCTGTTGCGGCAGCATTGATGGCTAAGATGAATATACCACTAGCAGAACGTCCACAAGTTAAAGCTGAATGTTTGCGGTTGCTGACTACTTTGAGGTTAGACCCTGCACGAATGGAATTCATCTCTGGTTTTATTGATACTTATTTAAATTTAAACGAAACGGAAGAACAAGCATTTCAAGCAGCGATAAGTACAATGGGATTAGAAGAAAGGGAGGAATATATGGAAATTGTTACTAGCTGGCAACGAAAAGGTCGCCTTGAAGCATTAGAAGAAGTAGCGCTTAATTCGCTGCGTGAGGGTTTATCAGTCGAGGCAGTTGTAAGAATTACAGGTCTACCTCTAGAAAAAGTACAGCAGCTACAGGCAGAGTTACAAACCACGGAGAACGGTGGACGGTAAGTCGCCACGCCAATCGGTTAACTGTTCAAGAATCCGGCAAATACAAGCCGCTGCTATCAGTTGGTCTGGCGTGAAGATACATTTCCGTTATTGCCACAGAACTATGTCCCAACGTCCTTTGCAATAGGTGAATGGGTGCGCCCCGGTCTAACGAATGAGAAGCATGGCTGTGCCTGAGCCAGTGCGGGCTAACATTACCTTCGATTCCCGCACGTGTTGCTGCATTCTTCACAATATGAAACACCATACTTCGGCAAAGATGACCGCCCTTACCTGAAACGAACACCGGGTCATCTTTTTTTGCACTGTCCTTGAGGTCGCAAATTTCTTTCCACACACCCGCGCCCACTAACACGGTACGAGTTTTATCACCCTTACCAAATACGGTGATTTGTCCACCCTCACCACGGGGCTTAAGGTCACGCCATTTCAACTCGCACAGTTCGCTCACCCGCAACCCAGCAAAATAGAGCAAGCGGACAATGGTGCGATCGCGCTTGTTGGTCGTCGCGTTTATCAATAATTGTACCTGCTCCTCAGTCAGAATTCGCTCTGCCAACCGATTTTTTCCTTTAGGGGACTTAACTAGTATTCCCAAATTAGACGGTATAACTCCTAGCTCTTTAGCAAAAGAAAATAAGCTTTTAATCGCCCCCACCGCCACCCGCTTTGAATTGTCGCTCTTACTGAGTGTCATCGCCCACAAATGGATGTCCATTAAAGTACAATCTGAAATTCGTTTGTTGTTAACGTGGAGAAAAAATCGCTCTGCATAGCGACGGTAGCCGTCAACGGTGTTGGGACTTTTACCGTACAGCCAGAGGTCAATTAATTCTGAGTTTGTGAGGGTAGTGGAATTATTCAACATTGCTCAAAAGAAGGCAGAGGGCAGAGGGCAGAGGGCAGAAGGAGTAAGAAGAAGGCATTCATTCCAAGTTTTGCAACATAAAAGTACTTTACTTTTACCTTATAATTTTCTTTTAACTTCAAACTTTCAACTTCAAACTTATGAGTTACAAAAATCAGTTTATTTGGCAGCGCTCTGTACAGATGGCTATTAATTGTTACAATTTTACCAAGAATTTTCCCCCATCTGAAATTTACGGATTAACCTCTCAAATTCGCCGTTCGGCGGTTTCTGTCGCTTCAAATATTGCTGAAGGTTACGGTAGACAATCAAAAGATGAATACATCAAATTTCTACATATTTCATTAGGCTCCCTAAGAGAATTAGACACGCAATTAATCATTGCTAGAGAAGTTGGTTTGACAGATAAAAGTTTATTTGTCCCAGTCATAAATGAAGTAGAAGAAATGCAAGGCATCATGGTTTCGACCTTAAATAAACTAAAAACGAAGACAATAAACTAGTACAGCACGGCGTAAATAAGGCAACCATTAATAGGAAGGAAGAAGCTTATATTCAAAGCTTTTAAGCCTTCTGCCCTCTGCCTCCGGACTTCTGCCTTCGTGTACTAGTACACCGGACGCGGAAGTAGTCCGATTGATGGCAATTGTTCGTGATAGTAGAGGGCGTTCTTTAACTTGAAAGGCAGAAGTACCACTTCCTTCCGACGTTGTACTTCTACCAGGAAGCACTATTGCTGCCTTTTTCCTTCCTTCCTTCCTTCTGCCCTCTGCCTTCGTACTTCTGCCATCGAAATTCAACATTGCATTTTCTTATGTTGAATCTAATTCAATTAAAGCTCACTATGAGGACGTTTGGAATAAATCATTGTTATTTGAGAAGATGAGAGTTTCTGTACTGCTAGAGAGCAAGATTTTCTATACTATTCGCCAATCGCTTGAGTTCTGCTTCAATTTGATGAAGACGCTTATCTATACCACTATCCGTACTCCAAAACGTGTTCCAATCCCTGAATAACCAAATCCGTTGCTGTGGTGTCGAGCGAGCTTTTGAGCGCAAGTACTTTGGCTAGCGTTTTGAGAAGTTTAAAGTTAATGGACTCGCGTTCAATTCTTGCCATGTCTCATCGCACATTTCAAATGCTCAATCAGTCTCAAACCGTTGAATTTCAATTAAATAACCATCGGGATCGCGCAAAAAACAGTGGTAGATTTTATACTTTTCGTTAAATGTAGGCGGTTTTTCAAATTCTACACCGCGTTGCTTGAGGTATTCGTACCACTGGTCTACTTGCTGGGTCACAATGGTAAAGATAACGCCCGTTCGTGCAGCGTCCTCTTTTGTTGCAGTCTCGTTCCTTTGGCACAATCCCAAATATCCAGAACCAGTTACAGTATAGATCCGGCAACTGCCTTGGTCGAGCCACAACTTCAGACCTAGCTTATCTTCATAGAACTCAGTAGAAGTGGCTAGGTCATTAGTGTATAAAAAAGTAATTTGTTGGTCAATTGGAGGGGGAGACATGAAATGTGTTACCCGAAATACCTTCAACTCGCTTGAGTTGTTTGCTTGCTAGCCAAATACTGCTCGAGCGCTTCTCTAATCAAATCCGGTACCGTGCAATTTTCTTGGTCAGCTAAATCCTTCAGTTGGCGCTTTATATCAGGATGGACCTGCGCCTTGACTTGCTCTGATAGCGGTTCAGATCTACCGTTGTCAAAGCGATATTTTGTACCAAAATCAGGGTTACCACCTCTTCGCGCCATGAACAAATATCTAACCAACTCATTAACTAACTTTTCATACAGTAAAACCATAGGTTGGTTTGTCCTATTAGTACTGTACGGTGCTATTGTAGTCATATGAAAGAAAGAAGTGCTATTTCTTTCATCCAATATTTGACTTGTCTTCCACCGTCCCAATAACTCCTAAAGGATTGGAGCGGCAGCCGTTGCGCCCGGTAATTCCATAATGACACAAACTCAGAATCAAGGAAAGCTTGACCCAAGGCAGAATGCTCAGTTCAGTTTGGAAACCAATAATTCCCACTTCCAGGAAATTGCCTTTTCTGAGAAGCATTCTGGGGGTAACACTTTCGCCGTCGAAGTTGTTGAGCTTGGAGAACTCAAAGAAGAAGAGTTGCGTTTGCGCCTTCATTTAGAACGGAAGGTAGAAAGGTCGTTTTATGAAGCGGGTAAGGCGTTGATGGAACTGCGGGACAAGCGGTTGTATCGAAGTACACACAAAACCTTTGAAGAATACTGTCGCGATCGCTTTAGTCACAGTCGGCAAAAATCCAATTATTTGATAGCTGCAGCAGATGTTTTTGAAAATTTGACAACGATTCGTTGTCAAAATTCATCGAGTGAGGATGATTTACAAATCCTACCCAGTAGTGAGTACCAAATTCGACCCCTGACGAAGTTAGAACCAGAACAGCAGCTTCAAGCGTGGCAGATTTCCGTAGAGGAAGCGGGTGGAGTTGCACCTGCTGCAAGAATAGTGAAAGATGTCGTGCAACGTATTATGGAGCGGACAAAAGTGCCAAATCCTTACAGAGTAGGGGAAGTGTGTCAAATTCTCCCAAAAGACTATCCCGATTTGAGGGGGAAAGGCAAGTGCTGGTGTATTGTGAGTCAAGTGAATGATTTGAGTTGCACTGTCACAGCTTGGGACGGAGATTATATTGTAAAGATGGATTGCCTCAAATCGCTCGATTACTCCGACGCTGACTGCGAGCAAATGAAAGAGGTGTGCTTACGCATTACTAAACTCCGCAACCTCAATAATGTGGAGGACGCGACATATGCAGTTCTCAAGCATTTAGGAGAAATCAAGCGCCCCTATTTAACTTCAGTAGAAGAAAAGTTATTGAGCCTTTTGGAGAGTGAGTATGGCGTCGGCAAAAAAGGAATTTTATGATTATATATATTTAAGGAGTCATATACTATGAATACAGAACAAAAGGTATTAGAAGTTAGTGCAGCACAAATTACCAAATCTTTGTTATCAGATTTAGAAGAACTATCAAGATGTGCAGGAGAGCCTTATTCTGCAGTTTTTGCGGACAGCATAATACGGAAAATGCGTGAGATGGTTGATAAATGTATGGGTGACCCATATACAGAAGTAGTGGTAGCGCTACATGATGCATTAGCACATCAAAATCGCTGGCTTGATTACACTGCACAACAGTATCAAGGTGCTTATAATTTATTCTTATCTTTAGTCGAGCGGGGAAAAATTGATAATACAGAAGTTGAAAACTCAATTATAGCTTTAGAAAAGCTAGGTTTTAATACCCTACCTTTTAGCATCAATTTTGACGACAACTCTCAAGAAGAGTTAGAGTTCTAAAGATTATGTCAGATAAATTAATTGAAGAAAGACAAGATAAGGAGCGTTTTTTAGATACCTCAGTTGTTCGTTCATTATTACTGGCTACACAAATCTACCAAAATTATTTAAATGCTCTCATTGGCAACCAACAGCTTTATATTTCCAGCTATATTCAGATGGAAATAAAACGGAGTTATCTAATTAATTTAATTTCTTTTTATTTTATTTTACGTTTGGATGCTATTAATACTATAGGAGATGCCATTAGTCTATGGAGCAATAGATTTAAAGGCAGCGAACTTAAGGCCGTTTTGCAGTTTATCCCTCAATTTTTTAGTAATTATCAATTGAATCTTGACAATCCTCAAAATAAAGAAAAAGCTCTCTACCTTTTAGCTAGCTATATCAAGCGTTTTGAGTTGTTGTTGAGAACAAAATTTAAGGAAACAAAGGATTCTACAGCCTGCGCTCGCGCTCTTGTACCACTTAATGTTGATTTAAAAAACCCTGTACCTGGTTTGAGAAAATTTGTTTCGGAATTTGGAGATGTTAAAACCTGCCGAAGTAAATGTCAAATAGACCAGTTTCTTTTAAAGCAGCATCGTTCAGAAGTAGATAAATTAGTTGAAATAGCCAAAAAACTACCACGAAATACAAACACAAGAGGATTTCTTAATATTGCTAATAATCTGAAAGAAATATTAGCAACGGGTGCAACAGCTTGTGACTGTAAAAGATGTGAAAAAATTGGAGATGCTGTTATAGCCTTAAATGCACCACGTAATATGCAATTGGAGCATACTGATAGCTCCTTTGATTATTTATGTCCCCCAATTAACCAGCCTCATTATAAACATCCTTCAGAAAATCAGGTAGTCATGAATATATCTGTAACTAACAATGATGAAGATTAGGATATTGGGGCTGACAAGCTAAAAGATAAATAGTGCTCTAGGTACAGCAGGGGGAGCAAAATGACAAAAATCACTCATTATGACTACATTGTTATTGGTGCGGGTTCTGCTGGGAGCATAGTGACCTCAAAACTCGCTGCAAGTGATGAGGAGATGTCTAGTCAATTCTATTGCCACCGCCTTCCTCTTTAATGAGTTCTACAGGCAATTTAGTTGCGATCGCGGTACGCCTTGACGAGGGCTGCGCCGATGCCTTGGGACGCGCCGGTAATAACAACAACTTTTTGTTCGGTACTCATAGTAAAACTCCTTTGAAAATCATATAGTAATATTGCTCTTTAGGCTACGGTCGAAGCTGTTACAGAGTGGTCGTGGTCGGTGCTGGTAGCGACTGGCAACCATGCTTCAATTTCCCGTGCCATTTTTGCCGCATTGTTCCGATACATGGCGATCGTGTCCTGACCGACGGGCAAATGTACTGGCGGACGTTCTGTATTGGCGAGTTGAATCATCACAGAGGCAAACTTTTTCGGATCGCCTGGTTGATGCCCGTGTAGCGCCGAGGCTCCGCTACGCATTAAAGCTACCGTTTCCTGGTAATCGTCGATAATCGTTTGAGCGGCAATATAAGATTCAGCGCTCAGGAAGTCGGTACTAAAAAGACCGGGAGCGACTGCCGTAACATAGATGCCGAGGGGTGCCAGTTCGATCGCTAACCCTTTCGAGAGACCTTCGACCGCAAATTTAGTGGAGCCGTACAATCCCCAACCCCCAATTGCATCGTAGCCGAACAGCGACGAGATATTGATGATGTGCCCGGACTTTTGCTGGCGCAGGTAAGGCAACACGGCACGAGTCACGTTGAGTAACCCAAACACGTTGGTATCGTACTGTTTGCGGACTTCGGCATCTGTAGCTTCTTCAATTGCACTCACCATGCCAAACCCGGCATTATTGACTAAGACATCAATTCGACCGAAACGGGCAATGCCTTGCTTGACAGCTTCTTGTACCTGGTTTTCTTGTGTGACATCCATCTGCACAACGCACAGATCCAGGTGGTTGTGCAGGGCATGAGCGAGTTGTGCGGGCTCGTTGCGAACCGTTGCCACGACTCGATCTCCCTCTGCTAGGGCGGCTCTAGTAATTTCCAAGCCAAAACCTCTGGAGGCTCCGGTAATAAACCATACTTTCTGCGTTTTCATCTTGTGTCCTTGTTTTAGGTGTTGTGTAAATTGTTGGCTTTAGCTCTTTCGGTGAGTGCATGACTGCTGCACTGATGGCGAGTAGCTTGATGAGCGAAAAATCTGTTACTTTTGGCTACTTTTGATCCTTAAGCGATTGATATCAAGTCCGGCTAAATGCCCATAATAAAACTTTCTCCCTTGTCCCCGTGTCTCCGGGTCTGTCCCAACTACGGGTATGCAACCGGACATGATGTCATGTCCCGTTACCGTCCGGGAAGCCGCACCTTCACCTCTTGAAGCACCCAACCGTTGCCGTCTGGATCGCTGAATGAGGCATAGGAGGCATAGTCGCGACGTTTCGGATCGGGACCACTTAAGCGTCCTTCAGTTCCGGCATGGTGGAATATCCCTCCGATGTCGTGGAACACCTCACTCACCTCGACACCCCGATCCACCAATTCGGCACGGGCTGCGGAGATGTCGTAAACTATGAGGTACAAACCTTGAACTGAACCGGGCGCGGCGAAGGTAATTCCTTTACCGAAGATGATTGAGGCTTCCGAACCGCTCGGGGTCAACTGCACCACCCGGAAGTCCTCACTGGTGACAAAGTCAGCATCGAGTCGCCATCCTAACGTTTCATAGAAGTGCTTGGAGCGATCCACATCAGCAACGGGCAATACTATAACTTCGAGTTTCATGTTTTGAGTGTTTACTTGATTGCTGTTCATCTTGTTCTCCTTGAAATTGGTGAAAAGTGTTGCTCACCTCGATTAACTTCATTCTTCCGCGAGCACTCAATTTAGACCACTCAAGTTCTTTGAGTTAAAATGCGATTTAATTGTTATTTACTTGAGGAACGCCACCACTCGTGTGCCAGTGGGACAGTGGCGATTGGGATCTCGCTTTACTGTGCCTTCATCCCCTTTTTGTACGCTCGCGGAAGAAATGAGGAACAATTAACTAAGCCTCCCGCTTTGGAGCATGACCCAAAGCGGTTTATTTATTATGGTTGTAGTTTAAAAACACGCCCTAGGGTTGCGATCTCTCCACTCATGCACTAAGGCTTGCGCTCAAACTTCATGGGATTATGAATGCCAGTTGTGCTAACTTCCTTGGAGTTCAAGGGTGGCTACCCATTGGGGTATGGGGGAGTGGGAGGAGTTTTAAAAACTGAGTTTTCAAAAGAGCTACTTTTTGATCTGGAAAATGTATTACATATTTAGTAGAATAATTGTACAAAAAGCAATTTTTGTATTTTTTAGCGTAATTGTACATTTTGTACATTTTTATCACCTACTTTATTAATTAATATGTTGCCCTATGACTGTCATAAGTGCATCTGATGCTCGTGCAAACTTTCAAGAGATTATCAATCGTGTTGAGTATGGCGGTGAGCGCATTCTCATTCAGCGTCATGGTAAGACTGCTGTAGCTGTCATCGGGTTAGAAGATTTAAAGCGGCTTCAAGCACTTGAGGACGCTATTGATTCTGATGAGCTTCGTCGTGCCGTTGAGGAGAATGATGGTTTTACTACTTTAGAATCTATTATTGCTAGTCGAGGCGATGAATGAACGCTATAGTTTAAGAATTGCTAAGACTGCGGAAAAAGACTTGAAAGACTTACCTGCTAAACAATTTAAGCAGGTAAGTGTAAAAATATTTTCTCTTTGTAGCGATCCTAGACCTCACGACCACATAGCTTTAAAAGGTTATGAAGGTTACCGTGTCGATCAGGGCGAATACAGAATTCTTTATACGATTGACGATACAACCAAGATGGTTGATATTTTTCGCATAGGCAAACGTAATGATGACGAGGTTTATAAAAACTTGTAGGTTGTCTAAAAGCACAGACAGATAACTCAGGCATTAGAGCATCAAACTAAATCAGCCAGCACACTACTCACCTTCAACTGGTGTTGCTGACGGTTATCGTCATAGATCATCACCGTCTCCAACTTGCTGTGCCAACTCAGCTTCTGCACCTCCCGCACGCTTTGCCCCTTAGCTGTCGTGCGATCGCAAGTCAAAAGTATCTGCTTGAATTACCCTGGAGTCACACCACTGGTATCCCGGTATTTAATCACCGTCTCTCCCTTTTGGACTTTGAACTTGGCTCGGATTTGGCAGTGGTGGACAGAAGCTAATAATTTTGGTTCGTGTATTTCTCGATTTGCTGCTTTAGCCGTATAAAATTTGATTTAAAAGAATTCGCCTTTTGTACGCTCGCGGAAGAAATACGGTGAACTATGCCGCGTAGGTTCAAAAATTTTTTGGCCAAATCTGGAATGGTGGAATTTGATGTTGTAGTTCCTAATAGATAAACAAAACCTCGGTCAACTGAAGGCAGGTAAATACCAGCAAAGACAGTGAAACTTCAATTGATTTATATTTAAATGAACTTTTTATACTAATCCAGACCGCACTGCTTAAAAAGTGGTGCGGTCTTATAATTTATGGCATGGATGTTGCAGAGTGCGATCGCCCAACACATCCCTTATGTTATTGGGATGAACGAAGAGATTGGGGATAAAGCGAGTATTGAATTTGCCGTTGGTTTTTACGCTGCATTGGGGGCTGGAGAATCTATTGAGTTTGCTTATGAATTTGGTTGTAATGCTGTGGAGTTGGCTGGGTTTCCAGAACATTTGACTCCTGTATTGAAAAAGAAGCAATGATTTGAGAAAATGGCGATCGAAAGATACAATTTCACCTTTGTCCAAATACTTAGCACGCAAAATTCCCCCAGAACTGCTTGGGGTATAATTGACCTCTCATCATCTCTGTTGTAAGGGGTACGAAGCGCTGTGCGTAAGCGATAAGCGAAGCTTAACGGCTAGTGCCGTATCGCGGTGGTCGCCGAGTGTAGAGCGACAAATTATTTGACCGCAGCGACAAATTACAGGTCAAGAATGCGACCCCACTCATCAAAAAACCCGCACGTGGCGGGTACAAACCAAAGGGTATAAAACACAAACAAACTGTTAAATTTTCTTAATCGCTCGGGTAGTGACTGTTTAAACAGTTACTAACTGACGGTTGGTGCGAGAAATTGTGTTGACAGCAGTGGACTTTGTAGCTGGCTTGTGCTTCACAATGTCGCGAACAGCTTCGAGAGAAGACTCGATAGAACCTTGCAACCATGCGGGGAATCTAGAGCAATGTTCGCCTGCAAAGAATAGGGTGTTTTGGGGTCTTTGTGCTGCCAAGTAATTAGATTCGCTGTCATCCCAATGAATGGTGCATCCGCCTGCACTCCACTTATACTCACCCCAGGCAATGGATGCTTTGTCTACGATCGCACCCCTTTCATTCAGTTCGGGGTGAAGTTTGCTCACTGTGTTTTGCACGTAGTCAAAACGCTCTTGTTCTGACATTTTGCCCATGCGATCTGCATCATCACCGATGGTGTAGCTTGCCAACATCACGCTTCCACGCTCTGGATTGAACTTGACTGAGGGGTAGTAGGTTTGGCGTACACCTTCTCCACTGAAGGAAGCTCCACCTTTGATACCTTCTTGTTGCCAGAAAGCTTCCTTGGTATGAAATGCTACCTTAGTACCGGGACAGTAAACGGTGTTGTGGATGGAGTCCAACTTTTGCCCGTCAAAACCGCTCAATTCCATTTTGCGGAGTATGGAGAAGGGAATGGTGCATAAGACGTAGTCGCAGTTGGTGGTGTGCAATTGACCGTTTTGTTTCCAAGTAATTTGGGTGTGGTCTTTTTCTACACGCAAGGCAACTACTTCAGCATTACACTGGATGTCTGCGTTGATTGAAGTTGCCAAGCGCTGAATGAGTTGATCCATTCCACCTTTGAGTTGCAACAAGTCGTGACTGGTTTCGGTCATGATGTCGCCAAGGAAGATATCCAATCCTTGAGAACACTTGGCGCGGAAACTCTTATTTTGAGTTAAGAAAGAGTGCAAATCTATGGTTTCGCCGTCTTCACTGAAGTAAGGATTTAAATCCAAGCGCTCCAACTCATCCATCAGGTGAGATTGCAAGTCGCGTTCAAAATCAGAACGAAGATTACCTGGTGCGATGGTATTGATGATGGTTTTAAGCCAAGCCGCAAAATTGCGAGTTTGTTCGCTGTAACGAGTATCAGTTAACAGACCGCCTTCTGAAAGTTGTAGCGTGCGGGGTGCGTCTTTCATCTTCAGCACTTGACCGTTGATGTTCATTTTGGCGTTGCTTTCCTCAAACACGGTCATAAACTTACACAGTTTGTCAGCTAATCCCATTTCTTGGACATAATGCAGTGTCAGTTGGTGGTCGGAGGGAATACGCATTGCTCCGAGTTCGGCGTAAGGTGCATCGGGTTCGTTACCGAAGCGGTGTGTCCACACCCGTCCGCCGATGCGTGGGCTACCTTCTAATATTTCAACGGTGTGTCCCAAGCTTTCGAGTTCGTAAGCGGCTACCAAACCTGCAATTCCTGCGCCTAAAATTGTAATGTGCTTTTTCTCGGATTGGCTGTTGATGAGTTGGAGTTGTTCTTTAATCGTGTTAGCGTCCATTGTTTTATCCCTTTTGGTTAGTTGCTTGTCTCATGATTTAGGATTCAACTTGCCACGGACGATTACGTAATTTTTGAAGTTAGTTGTATAAATTAAATACTATTTATAACGGATACTTACGGAAACTGACTTTTTCTGACGACTGGGTTTTTGGTAGCAATGGAGGTGTAGCGAGCGAGAGTCCAACTCTCCTGGGTGCTTAGTACTTGGCTCAGTGGTATGAATGCGGTTCTTGAACGCGATCGCCTAAATGCATTTATCTTTCATCCTATTTTGTACGTTTGTAGTATCAATTCTTTATACGATTGACGATACAACCAAGATGGTTGATATTTTTCGCATAGGCAAACGCTGCGGATGACGAGGTTTATAAAAACTTGTAGGTTTGGTGCTGCTCTTTGAGTTGATTGAAGGGGAGTATGTTGTTGGTAAAGTCAACTTGTTGTGGCAGTTGTTGAATTGACAGCTGGCTGGGTGGTGAGCGATAAGGCAGTATAGCCGTTAAGCCGCATTCAAAGAACTAGCTGAAAATAATCTATCGGCTGAGCTTGAAATCCTAGCCATAGAGAGACGGGGCGAGGAGAAAATATGACTCTCAGGCACCCATCTCCTGGCACTCGCCAGCTGCCATCACTTATTTGGAATCAGTCATAAGCGCTTCTAGTTCTGCCAACAAAGATTCTAGTTTCTCCTGCTTTTCTTTATTCTCCCAAACCTTTGACTTCTTCGCCTTTAGGTAGGTGGTTTCCAGACGGCTTTGCAAGGTGGAGGTTTCTGTTTTTGGTTGTTTCTTTTTGACAATTTCTTTGATTTGTGAGAGAGACAGAGGTATTTCAATGGCGGCTTCTAAGAGTTCTGCCCTGTCTTCTACTGACTCCAGCTTGGCTATTTCCTTCGCTTTGGTGTACTCAAGGCGTCCCGTTCGCAGAGCTGATTGAATATCATCTGGCAGTTTTAACAGTGGCAGTCGGGTGCGGACAAATGATTGCCAGTTCATTCGTCCTAAAGAAGCAAACACTTTTTCTACTGTTTCCAGATTCGAGTTAACCGAAACGTTTCGGTTAATTATGCCTTTCGCTTCATTGTTTAGTCTGTATAGCAAGGCGGGAACTTCGTCTACAATGCATTCTAAGTTCATCGCCAAAAGTTGTAAGATGCCTGAAGTTTCTTCTATTGGGTTTAAGTCCTCCCTTTGCAGGTTTTCTACCAAGGCATACTGTACCGCCTGCGAGTCGGACAACTCGCGGATGGTCACAGGCACTTCAGTCAAGCCGACTTCTTGTGCCGCTTTATAGCGCCGCTCTCCTGCTACCAACTCATATTGGTCCTTCACTCTTCGCACCAACAGGGGCTGGAGGATGCCATCGCGGTTGACTGACTCTACCAGAGATTGCATGGCTCCGGGGTCAAAATAACTCCGGGGTTGAGTGGGGGGCAAGACAATCTTATCTATTGGCACAGTGGAAGAACCTGCTTGCTCGTCTTCTTTAAACAGGGCGACGTTTTTGAGCTTGCTTCTATCAGCTGGTGGTTTTTGGCTAGTTCGTCGGGGGCTCCGGGTACTCATATTTCCTCCATAGCGATCGCTATCTCGTCAAAAATCTGAAGAATAGCAGGATTTTTGTTAGGGCATAAAGCCAAAGGTTTGCCATACTCGGCAACTTCTGCCACCACTGTAGCTCTTGGTAGTGGGGTAAATACTGTTCCTATACAGGTTTTGTATTCTGGGGAATGCAGATGGTATTGTTTGATTCCACTAATAGCGCTTTAGTAGTACAAAATGGCTCCGTGCCAGTTAAGAACTTTATTCCATTAGTTTAAAGCAAAACCCTCCGTCTTTTTCCGAAGTTTTCACATTTACCATTTGGGACAGTGAATATGGTTGTGCGCCATTTGTATTGAAGACAGCCGCTCTCTGTGCGGAACGCTTAAGGGAACGGCAAAGTTAGGACTGCTCTGGACGCTAAATTAGAGAGCGTCAAGTGTGAAAGTTTTGAGGATTTTTGAGGAGAAAATGATTGTTCACTTTTACTAAATCACCTGTGCAGCGAATTGGTAAACGTTCCTGATAAGCTTTAATAGCTAAAATATAATCATGGTTGGCTAGTTCGGTTTTAACTTCTTGTAATTTCTCAAAAATTGAACAGAGTAAAGTAATTTCTCCACTCAGTTTATCAATTGGTGGAGTAGCGATTTGCACGACTATACCAAAACAAGTGAAGTTGGGATAATTGGTAAGAAATTCGCTTAAGATCTCAACTTGGTCGCGATTTTCTACCACTTCTAATGTTTTTAATATATCGCTGATTCTTTCGGCATAATCTCCTAAGTTATGTTGGAGAGGTAGCAAGATTTCATATTCAGGAGCGGCATCCTTTTTAAGTCGCCAAATTGCCCCGGCATCATTATAAATCCGTCCGGTTTCATGCCAACCAGTAGCTAGTAAATGTGCCTGGAGCACATCAGGGTTAACAGTTTTGAGTATTTGACTATCTTTAATGGTAACTTTCATGGCAACCCTCCAAAACTAATGCGTTGAATGATGGCTTGGAGTGCATCTGGGGTCAACTGATTACTACGGGGTATTTCAATAGTAACATTCAGTAGATCGCAAACTTTTCCTAAAAGGGCGCTCGCCGCTTTCGTTGGCATCGCTTTATGGAAGGCGGAACAGGAAAAATCAGCTATCTGATTGTCAATAAGCGCCCTTATTCGCAACAATTGTCGGAATAAGTTGCAATAAGTGCTCCCTCTGTACCAAACTTCGTACCAAATCCGTACCAAAGGTGATGAGCCTGGGATTTTGTTTTGGAGTGCGATCGCATATTGAAAGTTAGCTGCGAAGACGCTCGTTTTAACAAATCTTCAGCAGCTTGAGAAAGTTCTGAGTTTGACTTGTCGAAATTATCAGTCATGATTCACCTCGATAGAGTATTTGTAGCGACAACTAGATATAGTAAACTTTCATTTGATCAAAGAGATGCGGGGCGTAGAGACACGGAGACGCGGAGAGTCGCTAGGCCCCGCGTCTGGGGCGGCAGCCCCAAGGGTCTAAAACCCCATCTTCTATAAGTTGTTAAACTAGGTTGGGGTTCAATCCCCATATGTGATATCAGAGCGTCAGAGCGTCCTACGGTCTCCGAGTCTCTTCCTTGAATAATTAAGATATTTCAAGACTATGGCTCGCGAATAGCTTGAATCGGTCGATAGACATCAAGTCCAGCAGCAAGGTGGAGCGGAGCCGGAAAAATTGTAGTGTCAAGTATTGGAGACAAGTTAAAAACAAGTGTATTTTGTCAATACGTCCAAATGTAGAAATTATTTTTAAAATAATGATAATCATAAAAGAAGGGGGGAGGGAGAGAGGCAGCCTAAGGCTGCCTCTCTCCCTCCTATCATGATTATCATATTTTCAAGTAATATTCATCTTGAGGAGAAATCATGTGAAACTCAGACTAGATCAGTAACTAAGGGATTGTGGTGACCTACCGTGAGGTGTATCAAAACGGTCGTAGTGAAAATGAGTCAAAGGTAGCTGAATCCTTCCCAATTTGAACAGAAGCTTGCTATCCTTCATTTCAATCTTAAGAATTCCGTAGGCTGGGTGTACGTATTCGCCTGCGTAGTCAGCTAGGGAATGTGATGGTGTGCTCGATCGCCCAATTAATCCAAAAGGAATCATTACTACCAATTTGTTGGTACTTCTGGAAATCTATATTTTGAGGAACTGACCATGAATTTTTTTGCATAGTCAAGATGAATTCATCAGGTAGGCAAATATCATGTTTTTCAACGTAGTGGTAGAGCCCTTCAGGCCAAAACCATTCTCCGTCAGTTAGTATATAATTGCTTCCCATCTTGAACATCTCATGTCCTAATTTAAGCTGTTCTATTTGATTAAGTTTTTCAAAGCGTTCACTACTAAAACAACCGAAGTTACAAGATGTATATCTTCTGTGCCAACATCCATAGAGATGTCCTGCTTTTAAGTAAGCAATAATTTGATTGCGTTCACTCTCTCGCCATCTGTGTTTCAGTAAATATTTAGGATGAGGATAATATGGCCGATTTGAGTCTGACTGCCAACGACCAACCGCTTTGAGGCGTTTATCATTTTCTGGTATATCTTCTTGCAAATCAGCTGGTAAGGTAACTGATCCAGGTACGGTTTCATTATGTATGAAGCAGTTCTGAGCCACATTCCACTCCAACCTTATAAAACACCAGGATTGTTCATTCCAGTAGTAAAGATTGGTTAAATCAATATCATTGAGAGGAATCAGAATAAAGTCAATGTCTTCATCCTCATCATCTTCATACCGTAAAAATTGTTTTTCATATTCACAATCTTGCCATTCTTGTGAATAATACCAGGGATAAAACTGTAAATATTTTTCGTTAACTGCTTCAATATCTCCATCACATTCCTGCCCATTTTTCAACTTAAAAAAACATTCATTGTCACATCGGTTGTACTGACTAACTATTTGTATAAAATCAGTTAAAATTTCTTGCTGAGTTTTCATTACTTTTGCCTCTAAAAGTACAAAATAAATTTTAATCAAAAAAAGCTTGATAGACCAACTTGGTTTTTCATACTTGCCCTTACGGGTTTAGCAGTTCCCTACGGCGGGAAACCTGCCGTAAGGACTGCTTCACCATCATGACGTTTAAAGTAGTACCAGGATACAGAGACAGGAAATTTCAAGCCGTGAAGGTGCAGCTGTTGTCCGCGCTTATGTAATCGAGAAACACAACGTCCAAGAGAATCGGAATGGGCGTTAATTGATTGGATTCCCTGGCTACATCCTAATAAGCGTCAATGGTTTTGGTAGGATGCGATTGTTGAAAATCAAAACCTTCTTCGTGTAGCCATTGAAGTTCAAGGATGGCCTTTCCCTTGGGGCGAATTAGATTGGTTGCTTCGGGCTTCTGGAGCTACCTGTGTTTATCCTGAGGACGAATAGTAAGAAATTAAGCCTTCTACGGGGTCTACTGACCCTAGGCGGATATAGACTACCGCTTTATTAAGGTGGATGCCCATGAGGTTGGTACCAATAGAAGCGGGTGACTCAACAATGGTTTGAATTTTGGTAGCCTTATTCTGATAGCATAATTGCCAGCAAATACGCTATCAAGGTTAGTCAGCGTTGAAATCTCCATTGAAACAGTCCCCACCCAGTCAAATGCTCCGCGTCCCTACCGTGCTGATTCCGGTGGTGAAGGAGTTTGCTCAACTGCACCCTTCGGGACAGACATCTGCCCTACTCTAAGGGTTGCAGGAGTTGATAGCGAATCTTGATAGCAATAGCGATATCGATTTTGAAACGAAATTCAGGACGCTACGATTAGAGAACGAGTTGCCGAAGTTATCCAACAGTTGCGCTTGAGACGTATGAAAGACTGGACTCAAAAACAACAAAGGTTTTAAAGAGATAATATTCCCACCCGTTTGGGGAACTTAGCGGCAAACTTGGCACGGATTAAATCTTTTTTAGATGACCTAGCACATGGTGAAAAAGCACTTTCGATTGAATTTGCTATTGATAACTTAAAAGATGATGTTGACAACGAAACCTTATTTTACTGCTTATTTGGGGAAGAACTTAGTGATTACCTAGAACTAGAGGACGATTTGTATTTATTCATATCTGAAAACATCTAATTGAGTGGCAACCGCATTGATATAACTTTGGTCATTTAGAACTAGAGATGGTAATAAATTTGACTGAATAGCACTCTTGACAAGAGCGTATGCATTAATTTGTCTTGCTCGATAAGCGAGATGAAAATCATTATAACTGGGAATTCCTTGATTTTCTAATTGACCGCGATAAGCGGCGTTGACTAAATCAACAGGTGTAATCCGTGCTACATTTGATGATGCATTTTCAGAAACCGCTGGATTATATGCGGTTTGTTGAGCGTGGACTGCACTTGTGGAAACTGCGGTTAAGACCAATGCTGATAAACTACTAATGATGAAACCTTTCATGAGTTGTACCTCTGTTTGAGATCGGTGAACTTGCAGCCCACCGAGATTAACTTCATTCTTCCGCTCGCGCTCAATTTAGACCACTCAAGTTCGTTGAGTTAAAACGCGATTTAATTGTTCTTTACTTGGGGCTAGTAACGGTTAGGTTCTCTTCATCGGTATCGACGATAAAGACGGCTAGCAGGCGTGCTTTTTGAGTATCACTGGCATTTGCGCTCTTTACATGACGATCGCCAGGGAGTTCAACAAAGTTTTCGCCCGCGTGATACACCTGCTCCGGCTCTGAGTTGACTTTGCTACGAATTGCACCCTCCAGGACTGTTGCATAGATGAAAGCCGAGGCTGCATGGGTATGTGCGGGTGTCGAGCCTCCAGGCGGATATTCAACCACTAGACCTTTTACACTCTTTCCAGGCACATTGGGAAGGGCGCGATTGAAGACCTGCGTTACTTTAGATGTATCATTAAACAGGTCGTTAGCTGAAGCTGCAAATACGGGGAGAGTTGCAAATATGGAGATCGCTGTGAATATGGAGAGAGTCATGAATGCAATTCGCGAGAAAATAAGAGTGAACATTTTTGTTCTCCTTTCATGAATACAAATTCGTGGATACAAATGGGTCTGATATTGAATAATCATTCGCGCTCTTTAAGCGAATTAGCGGTTGAGCCAGTCCTGGAAACGGGTTGAACCGATGCGGGAGTTGTCTTCTGGAATCAGAGAGCGATCGCTCAACTTGGCTCCGAAGTAACGAGCATCGCTGTCCGCGATAACCCGACGTGCATCCTGGTTTGCATTCAAGAATTGTTGAATGAGTTCGTCGAAACGGAACCGCTCCGGACCACCCAGTTCGATGATGCCGTTTACTGGCGCTCCCAGTGTAATATCGACCAGCGCATCTGCAACGTCATCTGCCTCGATGGGCTGGATAAAGGCAGAGGGCACGCTCACCGTTTGCCCATCAGTGGGAAATTGGGCGGCGATTGTTTCTACGAACTCGAAGAACTGGGTAGCACGGAGAATCGTGTAGGGGATCTCTGCGGACTGGATGAGCTTTTCCTGAGCGACTTTCGCCCGCATATAGCCGCTATCGGGAATGCGATCGACACCCGCGATCGACACAACAACGTGATGGCTTACACCAGCTTCTGCCTCAGCCGCCAGCAGATTCCGGGATGACTGAAGAAAGAACTCCAACACCGCCTTATCTTCAAAAGATGGTGAGCTTGTTGCATCGACGACAACCTTGGCATCCACCAGCACTTCAGACAGTCCCTCACCTGTAACGGCATTGACACCCGATGAAGGGGATGCTGCTACTGCCTCATATCCGCGCGAGCGAAGACTTTTTACCAGTTTTTTACCGAGCCGCCCACTGCCGCCAACTATAACAATTTTCATATCTTGACTCCTGTAAAACAAGCATTGGTTTAGAGTTGATAATTTAAAGTTAGAGCGGATTTTGGTTGGACTGAAGATCCAATTATCATAAATTTGAGTAGTCCAATTTCAGTGGGAAAAGGTATGGAGTTCCATCTAACACTGGCTGAGCGTCACGATTTAACCGGGCAAATTTACCGACAGCTTCGGGCGGCGATTATTGAGGATTGGCAAGCGGCAGTCATGACCAAACTATTCGAGTATGGGATGTGCAAACTGGAGAATGTCTGAAGGTTTTGCAGGGGCATATAGGAGCCATCTGGACGGTTGCCTGTGCTCCAAGCACAGATTCCGCCAACAGTCCCAATGGTGGAATCTTGGCAAGTGGAGGTGATGACCAAACGGTTCGTTTGTGGGATCTACAAACGGGGCATTGCCTCCACATTCTGGATGAACATAACGGTTGGGTTCGGTCAGTCATCTTTAACTCTGACGGTCAAATTTTATTCAGCGGGAGTGACGATAAGCGCTCTTTCAGCTTGCGCTTCGCGATAAGCCGAGTACGGCTTGCGCCTTCATGCGATAAGCCGAGTACGGCTTGCGCTTCGCGATAAGCGCTCTTTCAGCTTGCGCTTCGCGATAAGCCGAGTACGGCTTGCGCTGTCATGCGATAAGCGCTCTTTCAGCTTGCGCTGTCATGCGATAAGCCGAGTACGGCTTGCGCCTTCATGCGATAAGCCGAGTACGGCTTGCGCTTCGCGATAAGCCGAGTACGGCTTGCGCTGTCATGCGATAAGCCGAGTACGGCTTGCGCTTCGCGATCGCACCATCAAGCTCTGGGACGTGCAGACAGGACGTTGTATTGAAACACTAACAGTCGATCGCCTGTATGAAGGCATGAATATTCATGGCACAACCGGGTTGACCGTAGCTCAAAAATCGACCCTGAAAGCGTTAGGGGCAATTGACCATTAAAGCAATCGACATCCAGATTCAACACCTTGGCTCGTACACATATTTTTATCAATAAGACGAATTCCCACTGGAATTGGACTGCTCAAGTTTATAAAAATTGGATCTTCAGTCAAACCAAAATCCGCTCTAACTTTAAATTATCAACTCTAAACCAATGCTTGTTTTATGAGGTCTAATAAATTGCATTTTAACTTAAAGAACTTGAGTGGTTTAAATTGAGCGATCGCAGAAGAATGAAAACTAACCAATCAAAACATCAAACTTACCAACCAAAAGGAGAACAAGATGAGTAGCAATCAAGCAAACAGTCCAAACATGAAACTCGAAGTTGTGTTATTTAACGTTTCCGATGTTGACCGTGCGAAAGCATTCTACCAGAATCTTGGCTGGCGGTTCGATATTGATGTGGTGGAGGGCAACTTCCGTGGCGTGCAGATGACGCCTCCCAACTCGGAAGCCTCGATAATATTCGGCAAGGGAGTTACTCCAGACAATTCTGACCGGGCGCACAACCTGGTTCTTGCCGTGGACGACCTTGATACCGTCCGCGCCAACTCGATCGCTCGCGGTGTCAACGTGAGCGAGATTTTCCACTACGCCGCCGGTCCCTTTAATAATGCTGTGGAGAACCCGCGCGTCAGCGGACGCGATCCGCAAGGTCGTTCCTACTTCTCATTTGCCTCGTTTGAAGATCCGGACGGGAACGTCTGGCTGCTCCAGGAAATCACAACGCGGCTTCCCGGTCGCCTGTGGGACTCTACGCAAGTACCAGACAAGGACATTGCAACCCTTGCAAACCTTCTCCGCGAGACGGCAGAGCACCACGATCGCTACGAGAAGACTCACGCCGAACACCACTGGTGGGACTGGTACGCGCCTTATTTGAGTGCGCGTCAGAATGGCAGCAGTCCAGAAGAGGCAGCCACCGCCGCTGACCGTTACATGGAGGAGGTTTTTACCAGGGAAAGGCATGACCTTGTTGCGGGGAGCAGAAAGGAAACTCGTTAACAATTTCAACAAGAAGGCAACTCTAAACAGGACGGAAGGATCTGTTTGGAGTTCCCTTTTACTCAGTGCGGTTGAGCGATCGCGACACTTATTCCGGATTTCTCGCCACATCTGTCAAAACTTGTGCAGGGGTGCTGGGATAGCTGGACAGTTAACTAAGTGACGACAAATACTTGAGCCTTAATAAGAAATTCCCATTCGTGACAGGTTAAGAAAATGGCACATTTGTCAAGAGGATGCAGGAAAAGGAGACAAATCCAGTTGAGAGACTGGCTTTTGCTCATAATAATCCATACCAGGATCGGTATAATCTCCTCCTGTTGTCCAAAGTTTGTAGGTTTGTAGGTCGGCAACTGGGCATTGACAGGCACAGTGCCAACTATCACACCTTACTCTTGATGAAACGATCTTTGCTTCTCTGCGAGCTTCTCAATACACTGAGAATGTCAATGCCCAAACCCAACAACAGCAGGTTGCGACATTCTTGGACTCTGCTGTGAAGGCATCAATAACTCTACTCAAGCCCAAGTTTTTTGCTGAAGTTTGACGATGAATGTCTCGCAAACTTGTCCTCTTTGTTCTTACCAAGTTTTATGCCATATCTGCACTGGAGGAATTTATTGTTTGTGCGGCTTTGTTGGATAACTCTGTTTTGTCACAGTAATTAAAGGCTTCCACCTTTAATTACTGTAAATTTTATCAATAAATCTTACTGGCGATCGCGTTTGAAACTTAAAACGAAGGCAGAAGTACGATCGCAACTGGTATGTTGCCTCATACAAGAGAAGTGAGTATTTAAGCTGCCTTGGTACCAAACTTTGATGTGCCTATTATTACAAAATTCAAGAGACTACTTATTTCCGAAAAAATCTAACTGCTGTGCAACAGCGTTGATATATTCAGAATCAGCAAGAGCTTGTTGAGGTAGCAAATTTGATTTGACAGCACTACGCACAATATCAACAGCGGTAATTTGCTTTGATTGATAAGCAGTTTTCAGATCGTTGTAACTGGGAATACCTTGGCTTTGTAATTGACCCCGATAAGCTGAGTTCACCAAACCAACGGGTGAAATACGTGCTAAAATGGAGGACGTTTTATCAACAACAGTGGGATTGTAAGCTGTTTGTTCGGCGCGAACAATATGGGGTGAGATTGTCGAGAGGAGTAATGCAGAAATACTACCAACGATTAAGTTTTTCATGGTTCCAACCTGTTTTCAATTGACTTTGAGTTCAAATAACTTGATAGTTTGATTTTGGCTCCGTCCTCACCTCGATTTTGTCAATCAAAGCGATTTGGATTTGCTTGTTGTGCCCTGTTCTATTGCCTTATCCGTTCATTGGATGTTTGTTATAGGTTCATCATAGGCTTCAGCAGAAGGGTTTTAAATACATAAAAGACGCAGATTATTGCCCGATCCTCTCAAGCAGGAGCTTAAGCGTTTATTTTTTAAGTATTTAACATTTGTGTGAATTGAAAATGAAACGTTGATGAGAAAATTTTCATTCGGGACCTTTAAGCAAATTAGCGGTTGAGCCAGTCCTGGAAACGGGTTGAACCGATGCGGGAATTGTCTTCTGGAATCAGAGAGCGATCGCTCAACTTGGCTCCGAAGTAACGAGCATTGCTGTCCACGATGACCTGACGTGCATCCTGGTTTGCATTCAAGAATTGTTGAATGAGTTCGTTAAAATGGAACCGCTCCGGACCACCCAGTTCGATGATGCCGTTTATGGGCACTCCCAGTGTAATATCGATCAGCGCATCTGCAACGTCATCTGTTAGGATGGGCTGGATAAAGGCAGAGGGCACGCTCACTGTTTGCCCATCAGTGGGAAATTGGGCGGCGATTGTTTCTACGAACTCAAAGAACTGGGTAGCACGGAGAATCGTGTAGGGGATCTCTGCGGACTGGATGAGCTTTTCCTGAGCGACTTTCGCCCGCATATAGCCGCTATCGGGAATGCGATCGACACCCGCGATCGACACAACAACGTGATGGCTTACACCAGCTTCTGCCTCAGCCGCCAGCAGATTCCGGGATGACTGAAGAAAGAACTCCAACACCGCCTTATCTTCAAAAGATGGTGAGCTTGTTGCATCGACGACAACCTTGGCATCCACCAGCACTTCAGACAGTCCCTCACCTGTAACGGCATTGACACCCGATGAAGGGGATGCTGCTACTGCCTCATATCCGCGCGAGCGAAGACTTTTTACCAGTTTTTTACCGAGCCGCCCACTGCCGCCAACTATAACAATTTTCATATCTTGACTCCTGTAAAACAAGCATTGGTTTAGAGTTGATAATTTAAAGTTAGAGCGGATTTTGGTTGGACTGAAGATCCAATTATCATAAATTTGAGTAGTCCAATTTCAGTGGGAAACGGTATGGAGTTCCATCTAACACTGGCTGAACGTCACGATTTAACCGGGCAAATTTACCGACAGCTTCGGGCGGCGATTTTGGATGGGCGTTTGCAGAAGGGCGAGCAACTACTACCAACTCGCGAACTGGCGTCTCAATTGTGTGTTTCGAGAAATACGGTGATGCAGGCTTATGATTTGCTCATGAGTGATGGATTGCTTGAGGGACACGTTGGTGCAGGGACTTTCGTTGCTGATATTGTTTTAAGCGATCTGCCTTCGGCAGCAGCGAAGCTATCGCTCCCTTGACAAAATAAGTAATATGATGTATATTCCAGCTAGAAGGTTACAATGTTTAATAATTTGTTACATGAGCGTGGGAGTGCGATAAGCCGGGTACGGCTTGCGCCAAGGGCGATCGCTTATAAAACTAAAACACCTCTAGCGCGTGATTTCTGGAGGCGTTTTATTTGAGTTATAAAGATTCATTTAGTTATTGTCTGTATATACGCATATTTTAACGGTGAATTCAAATTACAGAGTGAAGAATGCATAAATAATCTCTGGAGTTTCATAAACAGAGTGTTAAGCTCGGGCGGCATTTGGCAATTTAAAAGTATTTCTGTTGTTTAACTTTTAAAAAAGGAAAAAAACGCATGTAGGCTTAGGTTGACACAGCCTACATAAGCCTTGATAAATAAGGATTTTAAGTCTACACTAACCTCACATTAAGCTTACACTTAAGTCTACATTTCTATGGAAATAATAGATAAAACAAGACTTGAAAAAGCACGTTTCTTGCCCTTGCTTAAGGTAGACTTTAAGAGATTGATGTCTTACCCCTTAAGCATCAATCATTGGCTAGATTTATAAAAACTAACTTAAAAGAGTAGACCGTGCTCCTACTCTTTCTTAATTAGGTGTACGAGCGCAACTATATCTTTAATCAAGCTAAGGCGATCGCAACTGGTGTGTTGCCTCATACAAGAGAAGTGAGTATTTAAGCGGTCTTGGTACAAAACTTTGATGTGCCTATTGTTTTACTTATTACCTAATTCAAGTGACTACTTATTTCCGAAAAAATCTAATTGCTGTGCAACAGCATTGATATATCCAGAATCAGCAAGAGCTTGTTGAGGTAGCAAATTTGATTTAACAGCACTACGCACAATATCAACAGCGCTAAAAAGTTTTGATTGATAAGCAGTTTGAAAATCGTTGTAACTGGGAATACCTTGACTTTGTAATTGACCGCGATAAGCTGAGTGAACCAAACCAACGGGTGAAATGCGTGCTAAATTGGAAGACGTTTCACCCCAAACAGTGGGATTGTAAGCTGTTTGTTCGGCACGAACGACATGGGGTGAGATTGTAGAGAGGAGTAATGCAGAAATACTACCAACGATTAAGTTTTTCATGGTTCCAACCTGTTTTCAATTGACTTTGAGTTCAAATAACTTGATAGTTTGATTTTGGCTCCGTCCTCACCTCGATTTTGTCATCAAAGCGATTTGGATTTGCTCGTTGTACCCTGTTCTATTGCCTTATCCTTTCATTGGATTTTTGTTATAGGTTCATCATAGGCTTAAGCAAAAGGGTTTTAAATACATAAAAGACGCAGATTATTGCCCGATCCTCTCAAGCAGTTAGATTGGACTCAAAACTGTACGTTGGTCTAAATCTAACAGAGCCAGTTTCCCTTCCTTTCGTTGGGTGTTAGATCGGCAGGGCTACTGGTCTAACTAATTAAACTTGATGTCGCTGAGTTGGATCGACACGATAAGAGGTTCCTTAAGCGGTGAGTTGTCAGGCTGCCGAATGTAAACCAGACGCTTGGTGGGCACGATAATTCCCGATACCTCTGTATGCTCGGAAAGATAATGCACAGCAGGTATGCCTTTGCTGATTTCCACATCGTAATCGTGGCGTCGGATTAACCCATCCTTATCGATGTAAAAGGTCTGCACTTTACTGTGGGTGGCGATGTAGGGGGGAAAAGTAACTTGCAGTCTTCGCCAGTTCTCGCCGTTTTCCTGCCAGGGTTCCATTTCTTCTACTTCATAACCGGGCAAAGTGAAGGTGAACGGACTGGTTAAATAAGTCCACATCGCATAACCAACAAAATAAGCTAACTGAAGGTTTGTCCACGGAGTTTCCTGGGTATGCTCCTTAAAGGACGCTCGCGGATTCAGGAGTTCTTCAATCACCGTGCCATCTGTGGTTTCAATTGCCACCCGCTCTGCTTCCATTGAAGTATGTTGATTGGGAGCGCCAAAGGGGGTATGGGATGCCCATTGGCGGTGCAGGTCAACGGTTACATGGATATCATCCAACATTCCGGCTTTGCCTTTGATGCTCCACAGTGCCCCACCATTCACCAAGTGTGCAGAAACTGCTTTAAACTGCTTCCACCGCTCTATGCCACCGTGCGCGTTGATAGTTAATGCTAGTAAGTCATTCATGTTCGTTTTCTTTTATACAGGACACTCTCCTTAGTGCATGAGTGAGGCGATAAGCGCTCTTTCAGCTTGCGCGGCTGGGCGATAAGCCGAGTACGGCTTGCGCCTTCATGCACTAGTGATGCAATCAATTTTCCAGACTGATGTTTGCAATCTTTCCCTACTTGATTTCGGCTGGGTCAAACTCAGTAACTCGTCCCAGGCGGGCAGCCAAGAATACATCGTAGGATGCACAATAGGCAATGGTGACATCATTAGCGTGGTTATAAAGATGAACCACGGTATTCGCTCCTCCGGGTTGAACGGCAATAGGTTCGAGATCCCCAAAAAAGAGACGACGAATGGTATCACCACTGCCCAATTCATCTCTGAATTTCCGTAACAGAGCTAATTTCCCTTCCAAGGTTGGGGGTGTTGGATCTGCGGGGCTCTTTGCTTGACTCATAATTGTTGTTCTCCAATGTTGTTCAAATGTACTGGTCAAACTTTTTTATCCCTGTCGGTTAAGAAATTATTGATAACCGACAGATGTGACACAAAATATCAATGTGAAATTCAGCATATGAGAAGTTACACCGATATTGGCTCTACATTAAAGAGCGGAAACTTCTGCAAGCCATTCGAGCGGTCTGGGTTGCCAATTGAGTTCTCGTTTGGCTTTAGCGTTTGATGCTCCGCGCAGATGGTTGGCGTAGTAAACTGCGTCTGAACCTTGAGCGAGTTCTGCTTCTTCTTCAGTGACGCGAACAGGTGGTTGAGCACCAAGCGTTCGAGCCAAAGCAGATAACCACACACGGAGTTCAACTGGTTGGTCGTCATTGATGTTGTAAATACCGGATGTACCTTGATGCACTGCGGCAATGGTAGCTTGAGCAACGTCTTCAATATGAACCCAAGACCAAACACCTTTTCCTTCTCCCACAATTGGGTATTGCTGTTGGCGGACTTGGTTGGCTACATCTCCATCTTTTGAGAACCAAGTTCCCGGTCCGTAGAAGAAGCCGTATCTGAGAGCGATCCCTTCAAGATTGGTTGCTGTCAGGACTCGATGTTCGGTATCAGCATATACACGAGTGCCGGACGCGATCGCAGGTGTTGCATCAAAGGCAAATGGTGTTTCTTCTGTCGCCAATCCCTCACCAGGAGCATACCAAAAGGCGCTTGACTGGATAATATAACGACGTACACCCGCCGCTTGGGCCGCCGCTTGTACATTCGCACCGCCTTCTTTTCGCAATCGAGCATCAAGTTCCGCCGCCGCAGTCATTGATGCTCGGGTATAGGTTTGAGGTAGAGAAGTCAATTGCTCAATCACCACTTCGGGCTGAGCTTGAATCATGGCAGTACGGACTGCGACTGCGTCAAAAGCATCAACCACTACGGGTTTTGCCCCCAGTTCGCTAAGAACATCAGCTTTTTGAGCTGTTCGAGTCATTCCAATCACTTCATGACCTGCAGAAACTAAACCCGTCACCAGTGGACGACCAATTGCACCAGTTGCGCCTGCAATAAAAATTTTCATATACTTGACTCCTGTAAAACAAGCTTTGGTTTAGAGTTGATAATTTAAAGTTAGAACGGATTTTGGTTTGATTGAAGAGCCAATTTTAAGAAACTTGAGTAGTCCAATTTCAGTGGAAAATGTTATTATGTCCTTTTTTAACACGACCTATCGCATAGTTGATGGCGTAACCATTCCTGGTGTATTTCTACAAGCCTTTATCAAGAATGGAGACCACTATTTTGTCACCGAAATCAAAGTCTACAAAGACGGCAAAATTGATTGCTGGGGGATGGTTGACTTTGATGGTTTCAAAGAGAAGGTGAGCCTCGGTTGGGTTAGAACTCATCTGCCTGAAGGAGCAAGAGTTTCAATGATGCTGCCTGGTCTGTACTTCACTGCCCATCAAGTGAAGTCAACAGTTGAAGAGCAGGAGTTTGTTAAAGAAATTGAAGACGAGATCCGACGACTCAATGGGCAGCTAACGACAGGGGAGCTTTGCCGACAGGCATTAACACAATATAAACATGAGCCAAACGAGGCAAATAAGGAATATTTGCAGCAAGCCTATGATGCTGTTCCTAAACACTGTCGCCAATATTTAGGTAATATGGACGACAAAGATTCGGAATATCGCTCAATTCTCAACTGAAAAGTCAGCAAAATCCACGAGCTATAAACTCGTGCAGTGGCTCAACTCCACAAAATCTTGCATCCGATTAGCCCAGTTGCTTATTTAATCTCGGCAGGATCGAATTCAGTAACTCGTCCCGGACGGGCAGCCAAGAATACATCGTAGGATGCACAATAAGCAATGGTGACATCATTAGCGTGGTTATAAAGATGAACCACGGTATTTGCTCCTCCGGGTTGAACCGCAATAGGTTCGAGATCCCCAAAAAAGAGACGACGAATGGTATCACCACTGCCCAATTCATCTCTGAATTTCCGTAACAGAGCTAATTTCCCTTCCAAGGTTGGGGGTGTTGGATCTGCGGGGCTCTTTGCTTGACTCATAATTGTTGTTCTCCAATGTTGTTCAAATGTACTGGTCAAACTTTTTTATCCCTGTCGGTTAAGAAATTATTGATAACCGACAGATGTGACACAAAATATCAATGTGAAATTCAGCATATGAGAAGTTACACCGATATTGGCTCTACATTAAAGAGCGGAAACTTCTGCAAGCCATTCGAGCGGTCTGGGTTGCCAATTGAGTTCTCGTTTGGCTTTAGCGTTTGATGCTCCGCGCAGATGGTTGGCGTAGTAAACTGCGTCTGAACCTTGAGCAAGTTCTGCTTGTTCTTCAGTCACTCGAGATGGTGGTTGAGCACCGAGCCAACGAGCCAAAGCAGATAGCCACACTCGGAGTTCGACTGGTTGGTCGTCATTGATGTTATAGATACCGGGTGTACCTTGATGAACTGCAGCGATGGTAGCTTGAGCAACGTCTTCAATATGAACCCAAGACCAAACACCTTTTCCTTCTCCCACAATTGGGTATTGCTGTTGGCGGACTTGGTTGGCTACATCTCCATCTTTTGAGAACCAAGTTCCCGGTCCGTAGAAGAAGCCGTATCTGAGAGCGATCCCTTCAAGATTGGTTGCTGTCAGGACTCGATGTTCGGTATCAGCATATACACGAGTGCCGGACGCGATCGCAGGTGTTGCATCAAAGGCAAATGGTGTTTCTTCTGTCGCCAATCCCTCACCAGGAGCATACCAAAAGGCGCTTGACTGGATAATATAACGACGTACACCCGCCGCTTGGGCCGCCGCTTGTACATTCGCACCGCCTTCTTTTCGCAATCGAGCATCAAGTTCCGCCGCCGCAGTCATTGATGCTCGGGTATAGGTTTGAGGTAGAGAAGTCAATTGCTCAATCACCACTTCGGGCTGAGCTTGAATCATGGCAGTACGGACTGCGACTGCGTCAAAAGCATCAACCACTACGGGTTTTGCCCCCAGTTCGCTAAGAACATCAGCTTTTTGAGCTGTTCGAGTCATTCCAATCACTTCATGACCTGCAGAAACTAAACCCGTCACCAGTGGACGACCAATTGCACCAGTTGCGCCTGCAATAAAAATTTTCATATACTTGACTCCTGTAAAACAAGCTTTGGTTTAGAGTTGATAATTTAAAGTTAGAACGGATTTTGGTTTGATTGAAGAGCCAATTTTAAGAAACTTGAGTAGTCCAATTTCAGTGGAAAACGGTATGTTCTATCTAAAACTGGCTGAACGTCACGATTTAACCGGGCAAATTTATTGACAGCTTCGGGCGGCAATTTTGGATGGGCGTTTGCGTGCAGGGGAGCAACTACTCCCAACTCGCGAACTGGCGTCTCAATTGGGTGTTTCGAGAAATACGGTGATGCTGGCTGATGATTTGCTCGTGAGTGATGGATTGCTTGCGGGACACGTTGGTGCAGGTACTTTTGTTGCTGATATTGTTTCAAGTTAAGGAAACTGTTTGAATTGGCCACTTCTACCGCATCATAGGGAGACCAAATATGCAAGTTTTTGTGGACGCGGTGGACTGGGAGTGGACGCGGTGTGGACTTGCCATTGGTACTCGCCCTTTGGGAAAAAGTTTGCGCTCTACTGAAATTGAGAAAGAGTAAGCAAAAGGAGTTTAAACGATTACGGCGAGCGAGGGGGTTCTTTTGAGCCCCATCTGACTGCTTGAGAGGATCGGGCAATAATCTGCGTCTTTTATGTATTTAAAACCCTTTTGCTTCAACCTATGATGAACCTATACTAAAAGACAATGAAAAGATAAGGCAATAGAGCGGGGCACAAAAAGCCAATCCAAATCGCTTTGATGACAAAATCGAGGTGAAGACGGAGCCTAAAGAACGCTCAAGCAAGTGCCGCTCAAAGGAATTGATGTCGGTTGAAGAATCTAGCTGTGTGACTAACTCAATGCAAGGAGATCTACAGATGACTCAGAGAACATGGTTCATTACAGGTGCTTCTCGTGGAATTGGAGCCGAAATCGCACTAGCCGTTTTGGCAAATGGTGACCAATTAATTGCAACCGCCCGCAACAAAACCGATTTGCATCAGTTCGAGTCAAACCCAAATGTGTTGACGCTCAGTCTGGATATTACCGACGAGGCTCAAGTGAAAGCCGCAGTTGCTGCAGGACTCGAACGCTTTGGGCAGATCGATGTGTTAGTCAACAATGCAGGATTCGGTTTGCTCGGAGGCATTGAAGAAACCAGTGCTACTGAGGTTGAGCGAGTATACCGCACGAACGTCTTCGGGCTGTTGAATGTGACTCGTGCCGTGTTGCCCGATATGCGTCAGCGCCGCAGAGGACACATTATTAACCTATCCTCAATCGGGGGCTATCGCTCCTCTGTTGGGTGGGGCATCTATTGCTCAACCAAGTTTGCAGTTGAAGGCATTACCGAAGCTCTGCACGATGAGCTAGCTCCTTTGGGAATCCATGCTACCGTTGTCGAACCGGGATACTTCCGAACCAATTTCCTCGATGGTAGTTCGCTCCAGCGCACTGCCATAGAAATTTCTGATTACGCGGATACTGTCGGGAAAATCCGTCACCACGCTTCCGAATTGAACTATCAACAACCGGGAGATCCCACCAAACTCGCCCAGGCGCTCCTCGAGCTCGTCAACGCAGATACCCCACCTCTGCGGTTGCCTCTAGGGACAGACACGCTTCGGGCAATTGCTGAGAAAAACGCTTATGTCGAGCAAGAAACGGCACAATGGCGGACTCTGGCTGAATCCACTGATTACAGATAAGGAGTGGAAGACTCAGCATAATTCGTAATTCGTAATTCGTAATTGGGATTTATATTAATTACCAACTATGAATTCAAAAAGAATGAATACTGGTTAGAAACGCGCTCGCCGTAATCGTTGAAACATAACTACGAATTACGAATTACGAATTGGAGCGCAGCGACTTGACGTCAATTCGATAACAAAGAGGATTTATGAAAAAATACACCACCGCCCCCCACCGTAAATTACTAATGAGCTTTGGATTAATTGGCTTTGGTTTGATGGTAGCCGCCGCAGCACCTGTGACTAGTGCTCAAGCCGAGCCAAAGCTTGCAGAGATTCCCAAGATTGTGCAATCTAATGAGAGCCAAAATAAAGAAATAGTACGCGTTGGCTTTGCCAAATGGGCAAATAACACTGGTAGTTTCTTCGATTTGCTAGCTGATGATGTGGAATGGACGATTACAGGCAGAAGTCCGATTTCCAAAACTTACACCAGCCGCCAGCAATTTTTGTCGGAAGCGATCGCGCCAATTAACGAGCGATTGAGCGCCAGAATAGTACCCAATGTACGAGGCATTTACGCCGAGGGCGACATGGTAATTGCCTTATGGGATGGAACAGCTACAGCCAAAGACGGCAAACCCTATACCAACACCTATTCCTGGTATATGACCATGAAAAACGGGCGTATTGTCAAGGTAGTTGCATTCTTCGATACCATTGAGCTTACCGATCTGTGGAACCGCATTCCTGTAAGGAAATAGGAATTGACAAACTATTGAAGTTCAAGCGATCGCAGCTGTCCAACCGGATGAAAGCGGCTTAAAGTACTTGGTGCAGTGGTATAAATGCATTCAGAGACGCTATATATTAGATAGTGGGAATAATGCCCATTCCTCGTAGTAGCGCCAGGAGATATAACGTGAGTCCCAAACAAACTAGCCAGCGATCGGCTGCAACAACAAGAAAGCCTAGAAATGTTGCTCGGAAAAATGCTCCTCAAAAGAAGGAAGAAGGTTCCTTAGATTTGGCGGCTACGCTCTCTAAACCATTGGACAAGAAAGAAGATGATACTCAGGAGAGAGCTGCTTCACTCTCACCTGCATTGGATAAGAAGCAAGATTCTTCTTTGGCTGCTGCAAAGATGGTGCCTTTAAATAAGATTGTCATGGCTAGCAGTCAACCGAGGCGTTATTTTGACCCACAAGGTATGCGTGCGCTGTTTGAGTCTGTCAAGCGCGATGGCATCTTAATGCCACTGTTGGTAAGACCTGTGGGTAATAAGTATGAGTTGGTGGCTGGTGAGCGGCGATATAGAGCGGCAAAAGATGTCGGTTTAACTGAAGTACCTGCAACTATTCGGAAGATGTCTGAATCTCAGGCGGTACAGTATGCTTTGGTTGAAAACTTGCACTCGTGAGGACTTGAATCCGTTGGAGGAAACGGAAAGCATATTGCAACTCCTGGCGCTGCGATTGGAATGTGACCTAACAGGAGTTCCGCTTTTCCTTTATAGAATGGAAAATGAAGCAAAGGGGAAAATTACCCGAAACGTTTCAGGTAAGGAGTCGGTGTCAATAGTAGAACAAGTCTTTACTGAGTTGGGGCGCATGAATTGGCAATCGTTTGTCCGTACCCGGCTTCCGCTGTTGAAATTGCCTGAAGATATTTTAGAAGCTTTGCGTACTGGACGTATTGAATATACTAAAGCGCTGGCAATAGCTAAAGTAGAGTCTGATTCTGAGCGTCAAGAAATTTTGGAAACGGCGATAGATTATTCTCTCTCACTAACTGAAATCCGAGAGAAGGTCAAAGCTTTACAACCTCCTGCTGAAAGTGGGGAACTTCAAAAGCTTTTGGAAAGTACTTACAAAAAGTGTCTAAAATAGTGAAGCAAGCTCAAGTCAGTCAAGATGAATGGGCGATCGTATCGCTTTAGCAAATCCCAGTCCTGAGTCTGTGGGAAAATTAAGAAAAGTATTGTATCACTCTGGTAAATAACACCCAACGCCATATTTAGTGCAAGAGTAGGGTATGGATATTAGCCGAGACATCGATTCGCTTTCCAACTTCAAACGGAATACGTCGAAGTTTCTTGAGCAGATGAAAGAGACAAGGGAACCTGTAGTGTTGACTATTAACGGGAAGGCAGAGCTGGTAGTGCAGGACGCCCAAGCATATCAGTCCCTTCTCGATCGTATTGAGTACCTGGAAACGGTTAAAGCGATCGAGCAGGGCTTACAGGATGTAGAAGAGGGTAAGACCGTTGCTCTAGAAGAGTTTGAAGCGAGAATGCGGCAAAAACATGGCATTCAAGGTTGACATCACCGAACGAGCCAGCCAGCAGATATAAGAAGTGTGTTATTGGTTAGCGGAGAGAAACTCCGTTGCGGCTAACAGATGGTTTAATGGCTTGATGACTAGGATTCACTCACTAAAGGATTCTCCCCGGCGTTGTGCCAGAGTACTAGAGCAAGACAACTTTCCCCAAGAGATTCGCCACCTAATTTACCAAAAAAAGTACCGCATCATTTTCCTGGTTCAGGATGAAGAAGAAACGGTATATGTCTTAGCCGTTCGCCATACAGCGCGGAAACCTTTAGCTAAAACCAAAAGAAGCCTCCCGCTCTACCTGTACTCAGGTGAGCGGTGAGATGAATTTTGGGGTAATCAGGTTGCGTCCCCCGACCTATGTCTATCGTAGATAGACGCGGGAGTGGGGACAGCAACAACACTTACCGCGCAAGCGGAAGTGTGGGTAGTTCACAAGAGACCCTATAAAATTCTCTGACTTTTCACGTCATCTGGAAAATATCTGTAATTCTGTTAGCTTGTAATTCTGTTAGCTTGTAACTCTGTAAGTTTGTTATTCCGGTACTTCCAGACCTAGCGTTTGGTAAAGTTCGGCTTCGGTAGTACCAGTTAACTCCTGCTGTTTGCCCAACACCTCAGTCAACAGCAATTCGGTGATAGGTGTTCTCTGTTATCCTCTCCCCCCCTTACCTTGAATCTTTAAGATACGTGCATAGTGTAACCAATTTAGTTCATTATAGTATCACTAAATGATACTATAAAAATGGAACTTAACAGTAAACATCAAAAAACTCTTGATGCTCTTTTTCAAAACCCTATCAGATCCGATATTTTATGGAGTGATATCGAGTCTCTCCTAATTGCTCTTGGTGCAGAGGTATCAGAGGGAAGAGGGTCAAGAGTCAGATTTGCTCTTAATGATGTAAGAGCTACGTTTCACAGACCACACCCTGAAAAAGAAACTGACAAAGGTGCTGTTAAGTCGATGCGGCGGTTTTTAACAGAAGCGGGGATTAAAAATGATGAAGTATAAAGAATATGAGGCAATTGTAGAATTTGATGAAACGGCAGAAATTTTTCACGGTGAAGTCATTAATATTCGGGACGTGATTACTTTTCAAGGTCGTAGCGTAGACGAACTAAAGCAAGCTTTTGCTGATTCAGTGGAAGATTATTTAGATTTTTGTAGAGAACGTGGGGAGGAGCCCGATCGCCCATTCTCAGGTAAATTCATGGTAAGGATTGACCCGATGTTACACAAAAAAATTGTGGCTAAAGCAAAGAAAGAGGGGCAAAGCCTTAACTCATTGGTTGAAAAAAGCTTGTCCCTATATGTTAGTTAAATGAGTTAACTCATGCTCTGTTAGCTTGGAACTCTGTAAGTTTGTTACTCTGGTACTTCCAGACCTAGCGTTTGGTAAAGTTCGGCTTCGGTAGTGCCAGCTAACTCCTGCTGTTTGCTCAACAATAGGTCAACAGCAATTCGGATGAGGGTGTTCTCTGTTATCCTCTCCCCTCCTTTACGGCGTCGGTTGATTTTCCGAGCTAGGGTTGTCAATTGCTCAATTTGGTCTTCTCGAAGTCGCGCTTCTTTACGCACCAGTTGCAAATACTTGGGAATATTGCTTTCTTCAGTTTCTGGTTCTGGTTGGGTTGGAACTGATGCGACTGGTGATGGGGGGGCGGCTTGTGGTAGGGTTGGTTCTTCTGGTTGTCGTTGAGTTTCTTCTCTGACCAAATCGGAAAGATTTCGTTTCTTAGTCATTATTTGCTCTCCACTCACGCAAGAGTTCATCTGCAACACGGTGATAATCGGATGCGGCTTCTTTGACGTTTTTGCCTTTGGCTTGGGTGATGGGTACGCCTTCTAGGGGGGCGCGTTCGTGGGCTTTGTAAGCGCGGACAAAGGCGTTGAACACTGGAATGCCTGATTCCATTAAGGATTTTTGAGCATCAAGCGCATCGTTAAGGCTTCTGGGGTCAACTTTGGTAAGCAGTACGCGGTGGGTGACGCCAATGGGTGCGATCGCTAACCTCACTGTCTCAATGAGCGCTGTGAAATCCATTGGTGCGGGTTGAGTGGGAAGAACCAAATAATCGGATGCTTGCACCACTGCTTTTAAAGCATCAGACCTCAATGCTGGTGGCGTGTCTACGACTATCAGGTCGTATCCTTGAACTTGACGCAGCTTGGTTAGGAGTTTGGGGTCAGTTTCGGTGGAAAGTTCAAAAGGCATTTCGCCGCGATCGCCCCACCATGATGCAGATTTTTGCGGGTCAGCATCTACTAGCAGAGTGTTGAATTTTTTTGAGAGGATGGCGGCGAGGTTGACTGCTGTTGTAGTCTTACCTGCACCACCTTTTCCGTTTGCTATGGTCAGAATTTTCACTTTGTTAGTTTGTCAGTCTGTAAGTTAGTAAGTTTGTTAATCTGTCACTTACAGATATTATGCAGCGAAAGATGCACTTTTTATAGGATGTGGCTGCAACGTTTTTGCCCGTATATGAAAAATTTCAAATCCTCAAACAAGCGGTTGTGGTCTCGCCACCACCACCTTTTCCGTTTGCTATGGTCGGGATTTTTACTTTGTTAGTTTGTCAGTCTGTAAGTTAGTAAGTTTGTTAATCTGTCACTTACAGATATTATGCAGCGAAAGATGCACTTTTTATAGGATGTGGCTGCAACGTTTTTGCCCGTATATAAAAAATTTCAAATCCTCAGACAAGCGGTTGTGATCTCACCAGCACCACCTTCTCCGTTTGCTATGGTCGGGATTTTTACTTTGTTAGTTTGTTAGTCTGTAAGTTAGTAAGTTTGTTAATCTGTCACTTACAGATATTATGCAGCGAAAGATGCACTTTTTATAGGATGTGGCTGCAACGTTTTTGCCCGTATATAAAAAATTTCAAATCCTCAAACAAGCGGTTGTGGTCTCGCCAGCACCACCTTTTCCGTTTGCTATGGTCGGAATTTTACTCTGTAAGTTCGTAAATTCGCTAGTCTGTAAGTCTGTTAATTTGTCACTTACAGATATTATGCCGCCTCTCCTTGCACATTAGCGCTTATTTTCTGACTAATTCCACTACAAAGATGTCGATCGCTCTCGCTGACATTAGGGTTATTCTCTAAATAATTACGCGCCCAATCGCAGGCGCGGGCGAGTAGACCATCTGAGTTTAAATCTAAATTCCACAAAATTAGTCTTCCAGTGTTGTCACCAGAGGCTAGGGTATGACCGTCGGGGCTGAAATTCAGACTCCACACGGAATCATCATGCCCTTTGTAAGTTTTTAATTCTTTACCGTTAAGATTCCAGAGTTTAACGGTGTGGTCTAAACTGGCAGTAGCAATAGTCTTGCCATCGGGGCTAAACTGAACTCGGAACACTCCAGCATTATGCCCGGTAAGGGTTTTGAGGAGTTTGCCTTCTGTTGTCCACAGTTTGACAGTTTTATCTTCGCTGGCGGTTGCGATTGTTTTGCCGTCGTGACTGAAACTGATACTGTGGACTCCATCAAGATGTCCTGTGAAGGTTCTGATAAATTGACCTTTTGTTGTCCACAGTTTGGCAGTTGCGTCCCAACTGGCGGTTGCGATTGTTTTGCCGTCAGGGCTGAAACTGACGCTGTTGACTGTATCGTCATGTGCCTTTACAATACGCAGTAATTTGCCATCTTTGCTCCAAAGCTTGATGGTTTTATCTTTGCTCGCAGTGGCAAAAGTCTGACCATCGGGGCTAAAATTAACACTCCAAATCCAATCTTCATGTCCTTTGAAAGTGTTGATTTTCTTTCCTTGAGGGCTCCAAAGAGTGACAGTACCACCAGCAGTTGCAGTTACAATTGTCTGTCTGTTTGGATTAAGAGCACACGCAGTAACCGGACTACCATTTCCCTTAAGGACGGTGAGTAATTGACCGGAACGAGCCCAAATCTTAACGGTTCCGTCCCCACTGGCGGTAGCAACTTTTTGACCTTCAGGGCTAAAACTCATGCTGTAAATTGCTTTGTTGTGGGCTGGAAGAACCATGAGTTCTTTACCAAAAATCTGCCAAAATTTGACGGTTTTGTCCTTACTAGCAGTCGCGATCGCATGACCATTTGGGCTGAAACTGACGCGCCAGATCCAATTGTTGTGTCCGGTTAAGGTTTGGAGTTTTTCACCGTTTTGGTTCCAGAGAATGACGGTTTTGTCAGCACTAGCTGTAGCAATTGTTTTGCCATCCGGGCTAAAACTGACACTCGTAACTGAATCTTTATGGTCGTTTAAACTTTTTATTTCTTTACCCTCAAGATTCCAAAGTTTGGCAGTGCGATCGCTACTCGCAGTTGCAATTGTCCGACCATCGGGGCTAAAGTTAACACTCCAAACCCAATCTTTATGTCCCTTTAGGGTTTGAAGTTCTTTTCCATCCAGATTCCAAAGTTTGGCAGTGCGATCGCTGCTTGCAGTTGCAATTGTTTTGCCATCCGGGCTAAACTTCACACAGTAGACTGCTCCCTTATGCGCCTTAAAGGTTGCAATCTGTTTCCCTTTAAGAGTCCAAAGTTGAATATTTCCGATAAAATCTGCAGTTGCAATAATTTTACCATCCGGGCTAAAATTGACACTGTAAATTGCGTCTTGATTTTCCACAAGAGTCGTTATAAATTGACCCGAAGGCTTCCACAATTTGACAGTCCCATCCCAACTTGCAGTGGCAATTGTTTGACCATCAGGGCTAAAACTGATATCGTGAACTAGCGCTTCATGTCCTCTAAGGGTTTGTCTTTGAGTCCCATCTAAATTCCACAATTTGACAGTTTTATCCTTACTGGCGGTGGCAATAATTTTACCATCAGGGCTGAAACTTACATCTGTGACTTCATCTTCATGCCCTAACAATCGATTGCGCTCTTTGACTTTATATATAGCTTCTTGTAATAAAGTGCTGGTTTCTTTTTGGATATCGGCTTTTTCCGTAGAATAAAATGCTATGGAATCTGGAATGTTATTGAGTTTTTTTGATGCCCTCAAACTTGCTATCAGTGCATCAAATTCTTGCTTTGATGTCAACAGTGCTTCCGAAGTTGCATTGATAGCTTTGATTTCGTTCTTGCTTGCATTCTGCTCGTAGCGCCAGGATTCTCCAACTAAACCTAAGGCTAACACCAAACCTATGGAGAGTCCTAAAATAACAAGTCGCCGTCTCCACTTGTGCTTGTTCTTCTCTCGCTTCCGCAGTTCCAGACTGTACCTAATAAAACTTCTCTCTCGATCGCCCAGTTCCGTAAAGCGTTGGATGTACCAATCTTCAGCACGAGAAAGAGGCTTTCCCCTCAACAGCGCCTCTTCGTCAAAATTGCTACTCACCCAAGTTCGCATTGTAACTCGCAACTGTTCTTGCCAGCAACGAAAGTCCCTGTCTTGTTGCATCCATAAATTCAGCCGGTTCCAATTCTGAATGAGGACTTCATGGACAATTTCTACAGTTTCTGAGCTAGCTTTCTCATCGCGTCCCGTAACGACTAAACGAAATGATGCCAAACGGGTGACTAAATCCCAATTTTCTTCGCCCACTTCAACCCGTGTGGCAATCCGGCGGGTGTCTGCTGTTCCTTCCCCTGGATGCACGAGTTGCACGAAAATCCGTTGCGCCCTTTCCTTTTCTTCAAAGTTTAGCTGGTTGTATGCTTCTTCTGCATAACACGCCAATGCTGCTTCTACTCCCCCAATTTCGTTGTACGCAGTGTGTGTCAATTGTGCATCAAATTGTTTTGCCCAAAGCTGGGTGAGGGCAAACTCTAATAAAGGTAAATTCCCCGGTTCTGCATTGACTGTGGAAAGAATACGTTCTACAAGTCCTTCCTCAATTGTTACTCCCAGTAACGCCGCAGGTTTTTCTACCGCGTCTTGCAGTTCGGTGTCTGTCATTGGACCTAGTTTTAAGTCGGCGTACTGCAATGCATCGCTTAAGGGACGGTAAGACAGTGCTTGTGCGAGAAAGTCAGCTCTTAAGGTGATAACAAGAGTAAAATTGTGGCAGTAGGCGATCGCTTCCAACAATCTATCTAAAAAAGTTTTGCGTTCTTGTGGGTCTCTGCAAAGAGTGTAAAGTTCTTCAAACTGGTCTGCAACGAGCAACAAGCGCTTGTGAGGATTTTCTCGAATGATATCATCCACTACATTCCGCAAAGCATCTTCAAATGACTGTAAGTGAGTGACAAGGTTTTGAATGGAGTTCAGACGATGAATGCGATCTCTGTTGGGTTCTGTCTGAGAAACAATTGCAGAGGCTAAAGAAAACAAGGGTCTTGAACTTGGTCGAAAGTCAATAATATGCCAGTTACCAGCATCGCGCAGGCGTTTTACCAAACCAGCAAAAACAACGCTAGATTTCCCGCTACCGCTAGGACCGATGACAGCAACTAAGGGCTGATATTGTACGGCATCTGCTAAGATGTCAGTAAAACTTTCCCGCCCAAAGAAGAATTGGGCATCTTTTTCCCGGAAAGCAAACAAACCGCGATAGGGACAGATTTTTGTGAAGCGACGCCCTAAGTTGTCCCAAGTTGGTTGTGCTGTCGCAGGATTTTGGAAAATGACTGGTAACCAAGACGCACAGGGATATTTATCTTCAAGACCGTGTAGTTTTAATCTGGCTTCTTTCTCTGCTTGGTATAAAGGTTTGCCATCACAAGCAAAAGCTGTGAGAAAATATTTTAAAAAGGTCTGTGCGACTTTATCTGGTACTGGTTCCCGCATGACAATGGTTTGGGGAATGTGGAGTGCTTCTAACTCATAGGCTAATCCCAAGCCATCGCAAGAATTGAAAATTGCCAGTTGCAAACCCTGACTAACAGCATTTCTTAATGCATACTTGAGTTCTTCTATTGTTAAACTATCTGTTTTATTGATATAGATTCGACCGCTATCGTTCTCGGTTTGACTGTGACCGGCGAAAAATAGGATATCCCAGTTTTGATTCCACAACTGTTCGTTAATGTCTTGGCGTTGAGGTTCTATCAAAAAAGTCGTATCGGTATCTGGTAATTCTTTTAAAAAGAGTTTGTCTTTTTGAATATCAATACCAGTACTGTTTCCCAATATTGCTAAAATTTTAACCTTGTCTCTATAGGTTGGTGCTTTGACTTTTGTCGTTTGTTGATATTCTGATGTAGTCAACGCCATCTCAGCTTTAGGGTAATCTTCAATTAAATCCCATAAATGCCAAGGTATTTGATGCAATTGGGAGCAAGATGTACGAATTAATATCCGTGCTTCATCATTTGGGGATAAATATTTTATCCAAGTTTCTCGCACGGGTCGAAAGGGATCGGCTAGCAACCAATTATTTAAAGATTTTTTGAGTTTTTGAGCAGTGTCATTGCACTTTTCTACTTCATTTGTTATAGAACTCACGTAGGTAACTTTGACTGCTTTGACTGCACGCTTAGAGTTACCTAAACTGCGATAGTTTGACTGCCATTTATGAACCGCCAGAGCTAATTTTGGTGCTTTTGGTAAATAACCTGTGACTTCTCGAAAGGGTCGTTCCTCTTCTTGACTAATTTCTAACGTTACTTGTATGCCATTTTCTAAGTCTCCATCTAGCTTTAAAACGAGTAACTTTTTCATAGGCTGCGAGCTACTTTAAGCCTGTTGATTGTTGATGAATTCACGGTTGGCGATCTAACGGGGCGGATTTGGCAAAGGGAGCATCCCAATTTGTTTTGGCGAATGGAATTCGCTACTACACAAACGAAGTCCCTCCGGGTTCGCCAGTTCCCTACGGCGGGAAACCCGCCTACAGGACTGGACTCACCGCCTGCGCGGACTTAGAAAGAATCCAAGTTGTGCAATCCTAGTAGGTTGGTTTTGCTTGTATAGCGGCGACATAAGCGTTGCAAAGGTAAGTATGGATTGAGATTTTACAAACATTCTCTTAAATAACAAAATTTTCTATGACGCTGACATCTCCCATAGTGATTTTCACGCTGAAGCTATCTCCATTGGAAGCACTCAGTTGCAATTCAATTTTTTTGTTATCATTTTTAGCTTTAGCTTCCATAATAACGGTTCCGTCTTCATCTAAAATCATGACATGAAGTAAGGGTGGTAAGTATTCTTGACCGTTATTTGGATGTAATTCTACAGTAATTTTTATTTCGTTCTTGTTACCTTGCTCGTGGCTGACTTTAACAACTATTCCTACTGATGTACTATTGGCTTGTATTCCAAAATCAATCAGTTTTGCCCTTTCTACAATGGTGCTAAATCCTTCTTTAGTGTTTCTAAATTGTAAAGCAGGTTCATTCGGGAAAAAAGATTCAATGGGTTGCCAAGCTGCTTCAAATGTGTTCTCCAACCATTTTTTTAAATTCGCAAAGTTTTGATTGGATGGTTTGGCTTTTTGTAATTGCGTGCATTCTTCTAGATACTCTAGCAAGCTTTCTACAGGTTCTAATTGATTGATAGGTAAATGACTCATTGATGTCTCTTTAACAAAGCCTAATAACTTGGCTTCTTGTAATGTTTCGCTAATTTGTACGGCTACATAGCCAATCCGGTTTGATGTAACTTCTGGGGGTATGCAGACAGTCTGTGAATTTTCTAACACGGGACGGCATTCTAATTTTCCCAAATTCTTAATGCATAAATCAGCTACATCTATAAGAGTTTGTTGTACCGGATTCCAACTGTCACTAGTTTCCAGTTCTGTCTCAAATCCCATACATTCTAGGTAGAAATTCACAAAGGATACAGACAAGGTATTCAGCAATACCTGCTTACCTTTTTCGGGTGTAGCTTGCTGCTTTGACCATTTTTCTGCCAATCTTCGGGAGACAGGAGATATCAAACCAGTAAATGTTGAAAGAGTTGTCATACTACTCGATTTTTTTGATTTTACAATACATAGCGATCGCATAATTCTTTGAATTCATGGCGAAACTTATCTAAACTCCTTTGATAAAAGTTGCTTAACGTTGGAATGGGAACGCTAAACTCTTCTGAAATGTCTTTCCAAGATAGACCCAACCATTTTTTGATGGCTATTTCTTGAAAGTTAACATTGGGGTAGCTTTTAATACAGGTTTGTCGAAACACTCCTTTTGGATCTTTTTCGATATATCCTCTGATTTTTAAAAAATCAGATGTACAATCCTCTTCGTTATATTGTGGTGCCAAATCTTCTAGGTTTTCTAGAAAAGAAGCTTCTACCTTGATTTCGTTGGTTTTACCAACAACTTTGGAAACGGCTTCTTTAAAGAAACGCTTGCTGAGTAGCATATTTGCCCAGGTTATAAATTCGGCACGTTCGGGATCGTATTTGTCTATATTTTTACAAATGTATAAAAATAGGTCTTGTACTGCCTCCTCATAAATATGTTGATATATTTGAGAAAATCTCCCTTTGTATGGGGAGCAAAGTTTACGCGATCGATAAAGACCCTCAATGAGCTTTGATAGCGCGACTCGTCTAGCTGTTGAATTTAGGGGGTGTTTTTGGGCTTCAAGAGCTAGTTGTTTAAATTCGGACTCCTTCATGTAGAAAGCACTCCTATAAAAATTTTTCGCAGGACAAACACGGCTTTTATCCAAATCGGCTGGTAAAAGTTATAAAACTTTACATTTATGTGTTTGAGGGTGTTAAGGAGGGATTCTAGACAAGGAACTGGAAGAGAGGGTTTTAAGAAGCCACATCTTTACCAGACGTGCTTCTCGCATCAGTTTTCACCTAAATGAACCACACCATTTGTAAGGGCGCAAGGCCTTGCGCCCCTGCGACTGTGGTCTATTTACCTGAAAATGGCTGTAGGTATATAGGTGTTGCAACACCGCTCTTATGCAGAGTTGTCATCACACTGCTGTTATCGATCTTATTGGGAGCAAGTCTAGTGGTCTATGCACAAAAGTGTATTCTCAGATATCAAAATTGGTGTCTGAGCCAGCACAAATGGTTAGTGTAGGGTTTAATAATTGTCTTTATTGTTGGTAGTAACAGATGTCGAACCGATAGCCCTTGTTGAAATTCGGTTTTACAGTTTCCTACACAAACACGACGCGATCGGGAGCAAAATCGATGTATAGAGATTCATGATGGTAAGTGCTAGGAATGCTAGTTACTTTCTTATGGCATAGTTTATGCTACAGCGACTGTGATGCAAATCACTTGCGGTGGAAGCTTCGCCTTCAGTTACTGCTTGCAGATTTATCACGATTGTAAAGTTTTGTAACTAGTATGTGGTTATTTGGATAAATAGGGTTGCAAGCACCAGAGTCGTAAGTAGAGCAGAACAATTTTTAAAGCAAAGTACTTAGTCCTTTGAGCCATCTTCCAAAAAACACGAGCCGAAAAGCTAGTACATGAAGGCAGAAGTACGATGGCAGAGGGCAGAAGGCGCAAAAGCTTTAACTGTAAGCTTTTTCTCTATCACTAATAGTTGCTTTATTTACGCCGAAGTGTACTAGTAAAGTAAGGATTCATCAGATTAGCTCGAGTTTCTTGAAAGGTCACGCGTACTTAGTAACAAGAATTAGGGCGCTCTGCCTAAAGGCACCAGCAAAGCGATCGCATAATTCATTTTTTGAGAAAGCACGCATGAATGAAGAACACAACACAGTAAAGGAGCTTTCAATAAAGTCCGAGCAATAACCACTGTTTTAGCTCAACAATTTAGCTGTCCTGAAGATATATCTTCTAAAAGTCAAATAGTTAAGCCTGAATGGTGGATAGCGGTATTAAAAACTTTAAGGAGTAAGGAGAAACTAGCCATGACATCTAGCGGTAATAGTGACAAAAAATCCGGGAAAAGAGTTATATTGAGGCGCGGTAATCGCAATAGAAGAAATGGGAAAAAATTTAAATGGAAAGGAGCAGTAACAGTCATTGTCTCTGTTGTTAGCTTAATAATTGCTTTCATGGCATTGGTCATTGGTCAGGAGGGATTAGTCCCTTTTTTAAAAGAGATTAATAAACCTCCATGTGGTTTAGCAATTGCATATGACCAGGAAAAATACAAACAAGTTGAGAACACTTTTTTTCAAAATTTTGATTCAAGAAAGCAGCCTGCTTCCCTTAATCTTTGGCAAAATAACGGTTCGCCACGACCGTTAGGAGAAATTCTTATATCACAATCAAAAGAATTAAGTTCTCTTCGAGATGTTATAATTAACAATCGAATCTTCTCTCCAAATCAACTAATTTTTGTCTACGGTTCAGCAGGTTCTGGAAAATCACAAGTTGCAAAAGCTCTAAAAGTTGGAGACTCTGTAGCTCTTATTGAACTTAGTGAACTCCGCTATAATCGGAAAGAAAAGATAATACATCCAATGACCCAGCTTGAACCCGACCTTATAATTGGTAGTGTTCTAGTGAGCCAGATGGCAGATTTCCGAAAAGAGGAAAAAGAAAAAGAATTCATACAGTTACTTAATGACATTGCAAAAAAAGATGTTGGAGATAATACATCCATAATTATTGATGGACTAGATGAGCTACATCCTAATTCATCTATATACCTCCTCCGCGTGGCGCGTGAGTATATTGCTAAACATTCCAAAAAGAATATTATTTTTGTTGGTCGTGGGGAAGCGTTTCGTGATTACGTAGAACAATACACTGATAGTAAAAATTATAAAGATATTGAGGTAAAGCCACTTTATTTAAACAACTCACAATTACTCAAGTGGTATATTGCAGAATTTTTAGCGTTTCCTGAGTGGGAGAAAAACCCAGACTTTGTTCCTAATGTTCAAGAGGTAGAAACACTTTTCAATGAAATAAACGATGTAGTTCAGCAAAAACCTGAGTTACGCCATTTTTTACAAACTACAGAGCCTGTGAATGTCTTGCTTCGTTCTGCACGCAACAAGAGATATGATGTCGATGAAATTAGCAGTTTGGTATTCAAAGAACTCTTAAACAGGAACACAAAAACTCATAATCGACCATCAACAGAGTTAACAACTGAAGCTGCTCAGTTATATCACAAAGCTTTGATACAAGCATCTCGGACACTCAATTCTAAAAAACGCTCTAATGACGGAACAGTTACCGCTATGGTAAACAAACTTGACACACTTAAAGTGCAGCACAATCAGCACTGTCTAGAGGTAGAAGTTTATAAGGTGCTGAATAGATCGGGTGTCGTCAATCTTAATCCATTTAAAGAAAACCAGTTAGAATACACATTTCAACCACTGACAATCCAGAAATTTATGGCTAAAAGAGAAAGTTTTTCTGATATTTAGCTCTAATAGCTGAAAGGGCGACAAAGTAGCTTGAGAAGTTAATGAGATAAAGTCTGTAGCAATTTATTTTTTACTTTAGGAAGAGAGCTTCATAATTATTGATCTTATTAAGAAGCTAAAATAATGGCTTCTCTTCCTTGTTTCCTCTGCCAAAACTGTTAATTTCAGATAATAACTAATAAAAAAAATTATGATTTTTACAAAATACTACTTTTTAATATTAAATATTATATTATTAGGATTGGGAAGTATATTATTTAGTTGCTACAATGGGAAACCATCTAATCCTCAGGATGTTATTAAATTTGTTGATATTATAGAGACTGAATCATCAGAAGAGTTGCTTGATACTGAGACAAGAACTATTGACAACTCAAAAAAGGGAGATGGAGAAATTACTCGAACAATAACTATAACTAAAGAATGGTCAAAAACATATCTTATTAATTCTGAAAAATCGCTCATCAACGGTGTAGAAGGTATCATCAACTTTCCTGTTCTTAATATCAAATTTCAAGCCGAACAAGAAATTAGAAATAAATATGAGATTTTGAAACAAAAGAAAGAAAGCGTCACACACACAATTCAGGTTAAGGTACCTCCAGGAACCAAGCGTACTATACCTATTAGATGGATAAATAGATACCAAAATGGAAAAATTAAATATTTTATAAATAATACACTAATTTATACTCCTTATAAAGTTTTAGTTGACGTAACTTATGATATAGACAATAATACCCAAAAACTTCCCATTCCTTCAAAAATTTCTTCAGTATGTCCTTTAAACTCTGGAGCCTATAAAGCTTATGTCAATACATATGAGGGTTTATTTTTGCGCCCCGAACCACGTCGGGGATCTAAACGTATAGCTAGTGTTGTTTTTATGCAAACAATTGTGGTTTTGCAAGACAATATTTTGCAAGACAATCAAAGATGGCAAGAAATTTGTGTAGAAGGTACTGGACAAAAAGGTTGGATGAAAGCTGGTAATGTACAGAAACTTGAAAAAAGTGACCTTAGAGAATCAGTAAACCAATAGGATAATATTAAATATTAAAAAAATTGCAGAAATATTTATTATTTTTGCAATCATTGTTTATGCTCTTGAAAGATTGTAGCGAAAATATTGAAGAATAATTACCATTTCTTTTCTATGGGTTTTGCTTTTTCAGAACCAGATCTATAAAAGTCAACTTTTGCTCTAAACCAAGTTTTCTTTTGGTCATTTAAATAATACATAGTCCCATTCATTTCGGTTGGTTTAATAGTATTGGGATTATTAACTACGGTAAGCAAAATGTAACCGTATCTAGGACTATCATCTTCGGTAGAAAACCAAATTGACACATTTTTTCTTTGTAAAACTACTGACCCACTAAGACTTCTCCATCTGACACTATGTTGTTCAACTCGATCATCTTTACTCGTACAACTATCTTTAAATCTTCTCTGACCAGTTAAATTGATTTCTGTAGAAAACACTTGATTTATATATACTGTTCCAAATCTTTTTTTACAATTGTCTTCAGAAAAAAGGATATCTTTCTCATTTGCTTCAGCTACATAAACCCAATCTCCCGTAATATCTAATTCATTCAAAAAAGGCTGATTTACACGAAAATCAAAATACTTCTTATCGTTTCCAAATATCGCTGAAACAGATTTTAAATGTCCCCCAAATATAGCACCCGATAAAAAACCTATAAAAAGTGTGAACGCGTGAGTTAGTATTATGTGGGTTAACTTTGAGTTAAGTATCTTTTGAAAGTTTAAGTTCATAAAACTAAGTTTTATAAAGTGACAACAATCATTTTTTCATAACAATTTATGAAAATTAAAAATAGAGAATACAACGAACATAAGCAAGCCGCCGGTAAAAAACCAAACTATGTAAAGAAAAATCTCTATATTTAGTTCGTAGTTGCGCTGTTTTTGCTAAAGCGCAACTACAAACTAATACATAAAAGCAGAAGTACGGAGGCAGATGGCAGAAGGCGCAAAAGTTATTATTGTAAGCTTTTTGCCTGTTACTAATGATTGTCTTATTTCGGCCGACTTGTACTAGTAATGAATATTTGCGCGGGCTTACTTACTCTCACCCAACTCATGCAGCTTGTATCTCAAGGGAAGAGGCAAAATCGTTAAAGTCATCGCCTACGTAGGGTGTGTCAGATGCAAACACCTTAGCTCTGCCTTGAAATCCAGCGTGTTCGTAGAGGATGACTTGAAGCCCTGATGGTACTTTTAACGAGCTTAAGTGGTCGTTTCCAATGGCGAGTTGATTGACATCATATCGACCTGGTTCTAGTTCTTGACTGCTTCCCTGAAAGTCACGATCTGAGTAAATCACGACTCTATTTGACCCTACCGTTCCCCCTGGGTACATTTGACGCATGAAGTTTTTATCTGTGGCTGAGAGTTGGGTATTCCAAGAGACTTCAAAACCTCCAATTGTCAACTCCTTAGGAATTGGATAGTGCATAATGGACTCTCTGTCATACTGGGAAAATTGCGTGATGTCAGTACCGAGACGTCGGAAAATATTGTTGTCTACTTGTTCTTTATCCCAATTGTTGGTCTCTTTATAGTAACGGTAAACAGCATCCCGATTCCAAGGAATTCCAGCCTGTGGGTGTTGGTGTTCGTGGATGCAACCGAGAGCATGACCAAATTCATGAAGCACAACTCGCATATATTCTTGGTCGGATGAATCTGGTTTTAACCATCCATAGTTCATTGTGGGCTGGTTTTTTGCAATTGTTAATGCATCAGTACCAAGATATGACCAGGAGCCTCCCGGTTGCAATGAAATGCGAATCTCAGCATCGGGGTCATTTCCAAAAGCTAACTTGATGTTGGCGTATTGAGTCCATTGTTGCGCTATGGCTGCAATTTTTGTTTGAACGACAGGGTCTCCATCTAAAAAACGAACGCGCAGAGTGCGACCGGGTTGCCATTTTTTCCCGGTGATGAGCGCCATTCTGTCTGATGAATTATCGATCGCTTCTGCGTTGAGTGGGTTCTCTTCAAACGCTAGTTTTTGCGCTTCTTCAGACATATCTGGTGGGATTTCTACACAGATTTTGATGTCTTCAAAAGTGTTTTCGTTGATAAGTGCGTTCATTTATTTACCTCTTGATTGTTTGATAGGTCAGTTATTTATCTGAATCAGGATTTACACAGCCTCAACGGTATTTTGGGGAATTCACGTGTTGCAGATCCCCCCAACCCCCTTAAAAAAGGGGCTATGCGTAAGTCCTACAAATCTAAAGCGATATTTCAATTCCAGAGAATTGTCGTCTTGTCGGTACTGGTTGAGGTAATAGTTTTAGCGTTAGGGCTAAAAGCCATTGCATAGACGCGTGAAGCGCAACTATTGCCTTGAGGAGAACCGCTAAGCCCGTGTAATGTTTGTACAATGTTCTATTTTGTTTCCAAATTTTGACTGTTCTATCATCACCTCCTGAAGCCATCATTGCGCCGTTGGGACTGAAACACATACCTCAAACTGTACTCTTGGAGAGTTGTTTGTAGCTTGCTATCTGTGGTTTGGAGTTGAATGGCGCGAAGAAAAGGCAGAAGGTAAAAGGAGGGCGATAAGCCGGGTACGGCTTGCGCTAAGAGCGATAAGCTGGGTACAGCTTGCGCCAAGGGCGATCGCTTCATTTGTTGAAGTAAATTACCTGCCTTCAAACCATATATTAATGCTTCAAGTTGAGCGTTTTGAAAACGAGCTTCAGACAATGCAAGTAATGCGTTTATCTCACCTTGCCTTGCTTCGTCAAGCTGTTGCTTGGCTCTCTCTAGTTCGCGATCTCTGTGTTGGATGCTCTGTTCAACAAACTCTGTTTCTACTTGATTGAGCCAGTTATTCTCAGACTGAAGTAGCTTTTCTAATATTGGTAAGCGAGGGTCATCAGCCCAAAGAAAACCCTTTTTTTGTTCTTCATCTTTACTATTTAACCAATCATTTACAGCAGGTGTCAAGCGTTCTTGTAAAATTAAAGTTTCCCGTTCTTGTACAATCCATATCTGTAACTCTTCCCACCCACGCACTAAAGCATCATGAGCAGGTTCAAAATAAGGTTTGTCTTCAAAATCTGTATTTCCTACAATGAGACGAGCTTGAGAAAAACACTTGAGAAATTCATCCACACGCTTGTTTTCATTATCATCTGGATATTTTAATTCCTTATATGGTACTCTTCGCCTTGCTGATTCTACTCCCTCAAGTGCAACCATTCGCAGCATAACTTGACGCACTGTTTTTTGATAAGCTAAATCTTTGTTGATTAGCTGTTCATATTCTTGTGTAGCTCTTTTTGTTAAAGAACCGATCGCCCCATCCAAATCCTCATAATCTTCTTGTCTCAAGGCTCTATCAAAACCCCGGCGATGCAAATACTTAAGGTAAAGTTCGCTAAGAGTAAAAGATAATAGAGGTAGCGATCCTGGCATTTGAGCAACATCATTTAGTAATTTATTGACGAGTTGCGGTGGTTCGAAATACAACACTTTTTCTGCAGCTGGCTTTTCAATTATCTCTTGTAATTCCTCTCGCTTCATTGGCTGTACAATGAACCTTGCTGCCATCCAATGATTTGATAACAAATGTTTGTTAGAAAAATGAGGTTCAAAGTCAGAGCGCAATGCGATCAGAATCTTTAAGTGTTCCGAACAATGAGTCAGTAATGCTTTTAGTAAATCTAAAAATTGCTCTTTCTCCTCTGGTTGACACATAGTCACCAGTTCTTCAAATTGATCGATAACCAGAAGTAGCTTTGAGGAATTATGACGGCTCCACAAATTAACAATATTTACCAATTTTTGCGGTTTTCGCAACTGCTGACTTAAGGTATAGATGGCATGGGAATAGTCTGATGGAGAGCGCTTGACAATTGGTAAAAAAGTACTTGCTAAAGCAGTAAAAGGGCTTGAATCAGGACGCATTGGGCTGAGAATATGCCATTGCTCTTTTGACAGGGAAGGGAGTAACCCAGCTTTGACTAAACTCGATTTTCCTATACCTGAAGCTCCCAAAACGACCGTCAACGCTGGCTTTTTTGTATCCAAAATATGAGCTTTTAGGTCGTTAATAGCTTGTTCTCTGCCAAAGAATAAACTGACATCTTCTTCATTAAATTCGTAAGGCTTTAGTCCTCGATAAGGATTTTTAGTCTTACCAAGTGGAGGTGCATACTTCAGATTCTTGGGCTCGAAATCAGGAACCAAAAAGATAAATTCGCCTTTATCGTGTTTTTTTAATTGGCACAACCCTGGTGTTTGTCTGTGTACTGTCTTTCCCAGTTCATCACGCAAGTATATATAAAGTTCGGAGGCTGTCATCACTCCATCTTGAATCACATCTCCCTTACCATTTTCCAGAGCTTTAAACAAAATCTCTGCAAAAGGAGAGTGTTTTCCCGTGCTACCTACACCGCGATCGCCAAGACGAGAAAGGACATCGATTGCTTTTTCATCATGGGCGGCTGAAGTGATAACCTGTTGAGCATAACCTTGAATGTAGCGGTCGTAGCGTTCGCGATACATTTTTGGATGACGCCTTGCTTCTCGCGTTAAGCTTGACCAGCGAAAAGCACCAGCAAAGCAGCAATCTAGAATAACTAACAGGTGACGGCAATTCAGTGCGACCAGTGCATCGTGTAATAATTGCATTGATAGAAAGCTGTTTTCATCCTTGTGAGCATCCTGGGGGAGAAGATAACCAGCTGCTTGTCCGTCCTCGCTTTCCAGTCCATCTAAAGCTATACCGTGTCCGGCGAAGTAAAAAAGCACGCGGTCATGTTCTTCGATAGCGATCGCTTCTGTAGATAGCGGAAGTTTTCCCTGTTTGAGATTCTCAATGAGGTTCTTTAGTTTATTAAGAGTCGCATCAGTGTCTAGTAACTCTAAAACTTGATATTGGTGTGACTGTCTTAAAATTTCTGCAAGTCTTTTGGCATCATTGACCGCTGTTTCTAAGGGCGGAACATCATTCATGTAGTTATTAATACCAATAATAATCGCGTAGCTACGTTTAATCTGGTTCATAAGGATATTTTTATGTTTTTTATAACCCACCCCATTTAAGAGGCGGGCTTTAAAGCAAACACTTATACAAAGCCTACGAAGTCAGCGCTTTCACTAACGCTTCTAATCCGGCTGGAGTTGTGAAGTAGGTGATATGATCGCAAGCAGCATCCGGTTCTAGTATTCTGGGTTGAGGCGATCGCTGAGAATCAACACTTTTGATGCTGCTTAGACTGACAGCAATATCATTCGGTTGTTTAAGAAATACGAAATCGACCGCCTTATCTACAACTTTCCCAAACAGCTTTTGCATCAATCTTTGTAACTGACTGGATTGGTTTTTGACTGGTAAAGCATCTGGAACAATAGATCTGTTACCAGCAACGATCGTGTAGGGAACGTGAGGATCTGGATTTTTTGCAAGTTCTTTGAGAAAGTCGGAACCAATCTGCATTTGTTCCAAAGAATTATCGTTAGCTTCAAGCAATTCCAATAAGTTAGCAATGACTTTTGCTGGCCAAATAATATCAGAAAGTTGGTTCAAGGCTATACCAAGCATTGCAAAAGCCCAATCCTGTACACTACTCCAGGGAGAGCCAGCATTTGGTGTCCCTAACATGACCAAATGTTGCACGATTTGATTTCCTCCCTCCCGTTCGATAAACCAACGAGAAATTAAACCACCCATTGAGTGAGCCACAATATGCAGTTCTTTTCCACGATCTGCTGCTAAACCGACTTCTTCTAGCTTTTGTTTGAGCAACAGAGCATTTTCTTCAATGGTGGTGTTGAGGTTTTCGTAGTCGAAGGCTAGAACAAGGTCGTACATTTCTTTAAGAGAATGCTGTTGACCGTGTTCTTCTACTATTGCCTTTGAGACGCTGGAAAGCAAACTTCTCGTGTCTCCAATGATACCATGAATATACAGTAGAATTCGATTGGACTGGGCGACTTGCTGTTTGACCTTTTCCCGATCTTTTTCATAGTGGACTGTCCCATCTTCCCTAACATTAGCGATCGCTAATATGGGATATTCATAAGGCATTCCCAGTTTCTGTTTGAGAATTTTTTGAAATAAAATGCGGATAGACCCTTGCAAACTGCGGCTGTTGGCTGTGGGACTGGGTAACCGTTCTAACCGAATTTCTGTTTTACCATCAGCAGTTCTTTCCCCTTTACCTAATGGTAGGAAAAATTCACCATCACTGCCAATTGGGAGGATATATTCACTGTCCTCTAAATTGGTGTTAACTAGCAACTTTAAAGGGTTTTCTGGAGTGACAGCAGTATAATCTTCCACATCAACCAGTTCCAAAATACCCAAACCCGGATCGCTTCCTCGTGTAGTGGTAAATTGGAAGGGTTGCGTGAAATTGGGGTCTTGTAGAAAAATTGGTGGAAGCAGTGTTTTTTCCCCTACATCCCTACTCGCCTGAGGTAAAGTTGTCAGGTTTACTTTTGCTTGTAAGGTCGGATGCGGTTGCAGTTGAACGACTCCATCCAGTAAAGTGGTACTTTCATTGGGCTGAATTTGAACAGCATCTTGCGGATGCACAATTGTGACTGCAATGCTCTTTGTCATCCAATCATCCAGCTTTCTGCTTGAGTTACCCGGTTCGCGGGTGTTAACCCGATCCAATAAAAGATTGAAAGTACTGTCAGGTAGTCCCAGCGAACGAGTTTGCGGTGGTGGATTTAGCCCATCTTGTTCTAACACTCCGGCGTCGAATTCTGCGGTGCTGACAATCAGCTTGAATATCTCTTTATACTCAGTGACTCCTCGTTCTAAGAAATTATCTGGTATGTAAAATTCACATTCACTTTCGATGCTTGCATAAGCTGGGATACTTATACTACTTCTTTCCTCAAAAAATGGTAAGTAAATACCGTAACTTTCTGTGAGTTCAAGTACGTTGCAGTAGAGGGTTCTCGAACTGTTGTTAGTTAGTTTGAGTTGTATATTTGGTGCTTTCCATTCACCGTCTTCATTGGTGTATTGCACCCGTTTTTCTACACCGTTAGGAGAAGCAGAGACATCTTGTCCGGAAAGGATTTGAACGGACATCTCCACGAAATCTGACTTAATAAAACTTTTGGCTGGGCTTTCCAGTGTCAGAACATTATTCCACCGAGCAATATGTTCTAACCGTTGAATCGCTTTTAATGCGCGATCGCTTGTATAACCTACCCTATCTGATTGTTCTGGAATGGGAGCAACTAGAAGACGGTCATCTTTTGCAATCCAGTATTGACCTTTATCGGCTGATATCGTACAGTATGCATCTTTAGGAGAGTCTACCAGCTCGATGTAGAGCGAAGGGTTTTGATTGGGACCTGCTTTTTGAAAGGCTTGGCGAGCCAGTTCTATCCCTGTTTTTTCTCCCGTATCATCTTGGATATAAACTTTTAAGGGAGCCAGTGGTAAACTTGTAACAACCGCCCAATAAGCTTGGTTTTGAGACAAGCCACTGTCGCGGGTAATCTCCACTTGGCTCATCTGTGGTAGCACATTCGTCACTTTGGCTTCAGCGATCGCATTTTGCAGTTGATGCAGTTCCTCAGCGTTGCTTCCTACAGGAAAAATAGCAAGCAAAGTATCTCCATCTTTGGATGAATTTGGAATACCGTGCAAAGCACCACTGTCAATAACCCAACTTTTCTGTTTGGTGTTATAGCTTAAAGTAAAGTATTGCGAGCGTTCGCCAATAGCACCACCCAGGAAAAGCTGGTTGAGTTCTTCTGCGTCGGGGGCTTCAATTTGCGGTGACTGCTCTTTGACTTGACCAATAGCCAAAGCACTCACATTCCTTACCAAATCTCGATAGGATATACCACCATTGGTTTTTTTCAAGGTTTCCGTGAGGAAATAGGAAAAAGCGCCCCGCCGTTGACCGTCAACTGATGTATACTCCTTGGCTGTTTCATAAGAACGACAAGCAGCGATCGCAATATGTTTCGCCTGAAATCCCCGCCATTTCATCTTCTTGTCTTGGTTATTTGCAGCAGCCAATTTTTCTAACGCAACTGAGTCCTTGGCAAAAATAAAGCTATCCCAAGGGCGTTGGCGTTCATCACCAGGAGCCTGACGAACGATTTCTGAGTCTCTTGTCCCAGTCCCGGAGTGACAGCAATCCAAAATCACAAGGGTATGTGGGTTGTTCTTTGACACTTGAGAAATCAAATATGCCAATTCCTTATCTGCTATGTCCCAGTTATCTTTTGTGCGGCTATCATAGCAAATTAACGTTTCATTATAATTGTCTGCTTCTAAATGAGAAAAAGCTTCCGGTACTTTTTGTTGGGAACCGTGACCTGCATAGTAAAATAGTACGACATCATCGCTATCTGCCTTGCACAAGTGTTTTTCAAAACCATTAATAATTGCTTGACGAGTCGCTTGTTCGTTGGTAAGAATCCAGGGGAGATCTGTAGGTTCTACCAGGGTCCATTCACTTTCAGAGGAAATTCTATCGCGCAAGTATGATTCTATTGCTTTAATGTCATTGAGACAACCCGTGAGCGATCGCACCTTTGGACTTGAGTCGGGATGATAGTTGTCAATGCCAACTAGTAGTGCGTAAATATTCTTAGTCATAAATATTCTTTTTCGCTGTTCTCTTGATGTAAGATTGTGCTTCTTTACAAATTTATCGGAGGAAAATTAGAGCATTTATCCAAAAAAATAAAGTAATTTACAATAGTTTACATAAATCTTTCTCAGTCACAAAATGTTATTTTTTTGTGGCTTCATGCGCGAATCCACATCTAATAAACAAATAAAAGTTTGATTGGTTGTATTGGTATATCGAACAAACCCAATAAGAGGAAATAGGAAAAAGCGTTTCGCCGTTGACCGTCTTCTGTGTACTCCTTGACTGTTTCATGAGAACGACAAGCGGCGATCGCAATGACAAATTATTAACGTCCTACCGCACACAGCGTGACATCAAAGCTTTTTTGTGTTGGACAACTGTGCAAACCGTCTACGTCATTATAAGCATAGCTATAAGCAGTGGGACAAACTTGGCGTACAGTCCGGACAAAATTTGTTCCTACAACTGGTCCCCTGCGACACCGTTCGACATCATCATACGGACAACACAGATCGATACCCGGTGCTTCCTTTTCAGACTTTCCAAAACCAAAAGGAGCGGGATAGTTCCATTTTTTACACGGTGACAGGCATTGTACGGCTTTCCCTTGATTGAAAACTCGAAGATCCCCTAAACCCTGTGTTTCATTCTGAGGACAGCTATTCAGAGAAAGATTGCAATTCGTCGTTATACAGGAACCAGATTCCCCTCCTCTAGGTTTAATCTCAAGAGGAATGCTGTAACCATCGACTAAGCTAATGTTATACCAAGCTTGTTCCGTGGAAGACAGATTGGGAAAATTAATTTCAACTTTAGTATCGGCTGGAGGCTGACAACCAGAAGGAGGACACGGTGGTATTGCTTCTCCCGCAGCACAATTCACACCATTAGAGTCACAACCAACTTTTGGCCAAAATCTTCCCGCCCAACCGTTACTGGGTATAGAATAATCGTGCGATTGACCTTTGGAGAGTTTAACAGTACCATCCGGTAGAGGAGCTATATTGGCGTTAGGTATTGTCGCCATCCACACGGGAAAGTCACATTGATTGGTAATTGATAATCGAGTGGTATGGTTTGTAGCTGACGAATCTTGCGCCATTGCTCCTTGAGGATTGATAAACAGGAGCAAGACCATCAAGAACGCGCTACAAGTTCCAGACAAGAAAGGTAAAAATTTTCTACTTTTCATAACTTAAATAAGGCTATGATGTACGCACAAATCTTTTAAAGTGCATTCTTGCGGTTTCGATCCCCCCTACCCCCCTTAAAAAGGGGGGAAAGTCCTATTAAAGTCCCCCTTTTCAAGGGGGATTTAGGGGGATCTACGATGATTTTGGCTTTGTTCCAGAGAGCTGTGTACACCGTAGCTTAAAAAGGGGGGAAAATACTCTTAAAGTCCCCCTTTTCAAGGGGGATTTAGGGGGATCTACGATGATTTTGGCTTTGTTCCAGAGAGCTGTGTACACCGTAGCTTAAAAAGGGGGGAAAATACTCTTAAAGTCCCCCTTTTCAAGGGGGATTTAGGGGGATCTACGATGATTTTGGCTTTGTTCCAGAGATTTGTGTACACCGTAGCCTTAAAAAGGGAGGTTAGTGGGAATCAAAACTTTTAAGAGAAATCAGCAGGCGAAACATTGTAACCACCGTATTCTTCAATATATTTGAGAATCGATGTCCCAAATTCATCTTGAGAAACTTCATTTTTCAACAAAAGGTTAGCGACTCCAAAAGGACCGCGCAGGTGTGCTCCTGCTAAAATACCGGAAAGGGTAAGAGTGATTGTTTTTGACGTTCCCCTATCGTTATATGTCTTTTGCTGACCGAGGTAATTGTTGAGAGACTGTCCTTGCGCTCCAAGCGTATTGTTAATACGTTGTAAGTTGAGATTAAAAGCTTCACGAATAGCTGCTTCTTGAACTTCACGGGAATTTTGGAATTGTTCTTTACTATTAATACCTCTTTTTCCCGTCCAAGCACCCCGCCAATAGTTCTTGTCAGCACCGTTTCCATAAAAAACATCAGCTTTGTAGTAGCCAAGGTCAATCAGTAACGGCTCTCCAAATTGATACTTACCCATGAAACCGAGGGAGTTTTCAGAGGTGTACTGTCTTGGATCTCCTGATGGAAACCCTGATTCAAATGCTCCGAGGGCTTCTAGCATAGCTTGGAAATTTCCCCTACCCGAACCAGAATTTCCACTCGAACCAGAATTTCCACCCGAACCAGAATTTCCACCGGAGCCAGGAATAACAAGTACCATCCCCACTTGAAGTTGTTCGGGGCTACTTCCTATTACACCGCGATTCGCTTCATAAATTTCACGCCAACGATTGCCATCCCCGTAGAATTTTTGAGCTATTAAAAATAGAGTGTCTCCAGATTGGACGGTATAAGATTGACTGGATGCTTGAGCTGCTATCATGATTTTCTCCTTTCAAATATTTGCTTAAAAAATGACCTGAACTTGTTTTCTACCTAAATTAATGGCTTCTTGGTTGGTATCGACAAAAATATCAATTTTATGACCGATGATTGCTGTACCCTTATCTAACGCAGTTGCAGGAACTTGACGACCGTCCCACAATATTATGGTGAACTCTTTTAATAGGGGAATAACGTTTGGATCTACAGCACATTGAATGCGCCCTCTACCGCTTAGGGCTTCTTGCAATGTGGCTCCATGTATCCCTGTTGCAGGAGGATGTCCTTGTGTTTCTTCCCTACTATAGAATGTCGCTTCTACATTTAACGTGTGAGAGGGATTGGGATTGGGTTGACCAAGCCCTGGAATAACAAGTACCATCCCCACTTGAAGTTGTTCGGGGCTACCTCCTATTACACCGCGATTCGCTTCATAAATTTCACCCCAACGATTGCCATCACCGTAGAATTTTTGGGCTATCAAAAATAGGGTGTCTCCAGATTGGACGGTATAACTTTGACTAGATCTTTGAGCTGCTGTCATAATTTTTTTCCGTTTCAAGAATCCAGTTGTCAAAAAACAGAAGTCGCATTAATACAAAATTGCGTTTGTAATTTCTCCCTTATCTCCCTTGTCCCATTAACCAGTGATATCTTTAAATGCAACTCCGTATAAGTTACGCCCTCTTCTCCGCATACTCCCCTCGGTCGTTGAGATACCACAAACCGTAGTGTCCTTCAGCACCGTTAGGTCCAGACCAGGGGTTTTCCGGAGGAACTTGAGCGTTTTGATTGCTTTTCCAAGGTTCGTCAAATGCTTCAAAAAGGTAAGTAGTGACTTGCTGCTCAAATGCCCACTTGTCGATCGCTTCGTAATAAGCAAGCAAATTGTTTGCGTTATTAACCGTGTTGTTAAAACTAATCCCTTGTGAAGACCATCCAGTCTCGCCGATCGCGACTTCGCATTGTGGATTGATTGCAGTCACAGATGTTTTAATGGTATTGAACGCTTGCGCTACTCCATTTACACCTTGTTGGGGAGTGGCTGTATTTGCCGCTGGATAAAGGTTGCAAAGGATAAAATCGCAGTTCTGGATGAGGGTTTTCAACTCGTTGTGAAAATGGCTCTGAGAATTAGCGATTTCTCCAAATGTATGCGATCGCACGCCCACTTTAATATTCAGATCGCGTGCTTTTTGCTTGTGACTGACAATCATGGCATTAACAGCATTAGTTGTTTCTGCGTTAACCACATACTCATTTGTGAAAACCAAAGAAGTAACCGTGTTAGGATAAACAGCGTTTGCTGCCTTAGCTGCAGAAAAAGCAGCTTCGATTTCTGCCTGTTGCAGTGCAGCGTTTGGCAGTTGCTGGTAAATTCCTTGGGCTACCTCAATAACAAGCTGACCTCTTTGCTTGTTTAACTCAGCCGCAGCAAGAGCAACGAGACAGTTAGAATCTACTCGATCCCAAGGTGTTGTGGGTTGGTGATAGCCAGCATAACCCATCCCGTATGTGCAGATTTTGTTAAACTTAGATGCAACGACCTCAAGCATCCGGACAATATCTTGCAAGCTGTAGGAATTCCACCATGGAGTCGTAGCATTTGGAGGGGTTCGAGTCCAACGACCGACATAAGGTTGAAAAGCAACACCAAGAAATTGAGACATAATAAATTCTTCCTGTTCCAGCAAGATATTTTAAGTAAAGGGACGCGGTAGTCGTTAAAAAGTGGTTACTAGCACAAAAAGGCAGAAGGCGCAAATGCTTTCGTATCACCTCGATCCGGTGGCTCCGCCTGGGAATGCCTTACGGGAGCCTCCGCCTCCCTCTCTCGTTCCTCGCCCCAAGCGTTGGACATAACTTACACAGGTGTACCAAACACTTGTGTCCAGTAATGCTTGTAATTAACTTGACCGCTATCGTTTGCTAAGAAGTAATAACCAACTCCAATTTCCCTGTATTCGGGATTCAAGATGTTTTTCCGATGTCCCGAGCTGTTCATCCAACCCTTAACAGCGTCTTCTGGGGTAGAGCCTCCTGCATAAATGTTTTCCGCAGCACGGGAGTATCGATAGCCTGTAGCTTTTATGCGGTCAAATGGCGATGAACCATCTTCTCCTTTGTGATCGAAATAGTCCCGCATGGCCATGTCTACGCTGTGCTTTTCAGCAGCAGCTGCTAACCGACCATCAAGTCTCAGTGGTGGTAAACCTGCTCTTTGGCGTTCGACGTTAGTGAGTTCTACAACGCGATTGATAAATTCTCGGCTCATGGTAAATAACCTCTTAAAATAGTAAATAGTGAAGGATTGACAGTGAACTTGATTAGGGGCTGCCAAAGCATTGTGTCCAGTAATGTTTGTAATTAACATTGCCTGTATCGTTTGCTAAGAAGTAATAACCAACTCCGATTTCCTTGTACTGTGGATTCAGGATGTTGTTCCGATGTCCTTGGCTGTTCATCCATCCTTTGAAAGCGTCTTCTGGTTCAGAACCACCTGCATAAATGTTTTCACCGACAAAGGCTGATGGATAGCCTTCAGCTTTGGCGCGATCTGAAACCTTGCTTCCATCTGGGCTGTTATGACTGAAAAAGTCTTCTAATGCCATGTCTACACTGTGTTTTTGTGCTGCTGCTGCTAACACGGGGTTAAATCTCAGTTCTGGCAAACCTGCTTGACGGCGTTGAGTATTGGTCAGTTCTACAATACGATGAATAAAGTTGCGATTCATGGTCAAAAACCTCTTTATGTTGAGAAATGGTATGAGTCATTTAGTCAGTCACCGGGTCTAAAAGCTAGGCGATCGCAAGGAAAAAGATTAGTATTAGTCTCTTTTCGGTGTAAGATTACCGATGTAATTTCTTTTCCCCAGATCCCGAACGGTAATTTTCGGACGGGAAAGGAGTAGCGATGTCTGCTCTAGCTAAATCGTTAATTCTTTAAAAAAGTTAGCGAGTTTATTATTTGTGACTGAATTTCTTTTTTTGACTTCCTAAGAATTATTATGCAACAGAATATTTTTGATTGAGTGAAATATCTTTAGCATCATCAAGAAATATTAGTGAAATATTTTTAGATGTCTGTTTTGGTTCGAGTCTTATACTTTCATTCATACTTTATTTAGCTGCAAAACTACATTTTTCTAACAGAATACACATCTCCACACCCGTTAAAACTCATTGTTCTGACTCTGCTCTAGTTGAAAACGCTGTGTCTTTCTCCAAACGAGAGGAGTAGAATTGTGGCGATCGCGAAACTGATAGTAGAAAAGATTGGTATTTTGATACCCCACTTCTAAAGCAATCTGCTTAATAGATTTGTTAGTTTTCAAAAGCAAGATGCGTGCTTCTGCCATACGGCGATCGATAATCCAATCAATTATGGTTTTCCCTGTAAGAAGACGCATTAAGTTGGATAAATACGCTGAGGAATAACCAACTTCTTTAGCAATATCATCTAGCTTAATAGGTTGATGGTAATTCAATTCAATAAACTGAAAGACTTTATTAAGGCGGGGAATAGAAGGAAATATGGACTGAGGAGCCTTTAATTTCTGGCTCTCCTTAATACTAGATAATTTCTCCTGTGATAGACAAACACAAACAAGACCATCCTCTGTGTCAGTCACCTCAAACCCTGCTGTCTTCAAGGATTCCATTAAGAGATTTTTATTTTCTGGATTCTCATCAATTACTAGGATAGTATTCATTGTCTCTAGATGTTTCGTTAAATTTTTCACAAGCTCTACCACCACCACCGTCTACACAGCCTTGATATTGAGGGTCTGAATTTTTAGAACAAAAGAAAAGTAATAAAAGCATTCCAATAAAAAGGACTGCACTGTTAGTGGAGTCGCTATTCTTTGTGGATTTGCTATTTTGTGCAGATGGATAACATTTGATTAAATTACTAATTTTTTCTTCTGCCAAAACTTTCAGACCTTTTATACGTCGAAGCCTATGGTTTTGGTCGTCATAAAAATCCCGCTCTATTACGTTCTCTTGGTGAAGATAGCTTAGTTCGTTCTCAAACCATGTTTCTGCTTTGTTAATGTCTGGAACCTGAAGCTTCTTAGATAAGCGCAAGGTATTTTTTAGTTTAGGATACTCCTTTTCTATTTCTTCAAGTGCTTTTTCAGGGGAAGAAATATCCGTGTATCTCAATATACAAAACTTATTATTGTCTTGTTTGTTCTTAAAACAATAAACGTAGCCTTTAGTAGATTTTTCTGACATACTTCAATCTAAGTGGTTATTGCTAAGAATTTGCTAAATCAGAATCACAGAAAGCTCTAAATAATGTGAGTTTAAGATAGGTATGCAGATATAGAGGATTTGCTATCCTCTGTATTACCAAGTCTTTCCGTCTTATCTAGTGCTACAGCTTAATGCAACACCCGAATCAGGATCGATAATTGAGATGCTTCACTGATTACTCGGGTTGCTACAACCTTATTTATCTCTAAAATTACAATTTATTTACAAACCTTAACAAGGAAAGCAGTTTTGAATTGAAAAGGCAGACAGCATAACAATTTTAGTATAGAGTACACACCACCCTTCTGCCCGCAGCCCTCACTTACGTGCCGATGCTTGTGAGACTTGTAGAAAAATCTGCGATCGCAAACATTAAACCAAGACCTTTAACACATCTATTTGTAAAGTTTTATAAATTCCATTAAATCATTCAGATAAAAGCTTTGTTAACTATCCGATAACCTTTTGTAAGAGAACAATCTATATGAACGAACAACAGCTGAAAGAGTTAGCTTTAATAGCCCAACAACATCCGCCAGGTACAACAGCCAGACGAATAGCTCTATCAAAGCTTATTGACAGTATTTACCGTTCTAGCAAACTTTGCTACCCATATAAAGGTCAATTCCCTAAACTTTACAAACATATCTATGAGGAGGCTGTACAAGACCTATTTTTGTACCTTTGTAAAAATATTGACCAATACGATTCCCAACGTAGTGAATTTATGACGTGGGTGAATATGTTATTAAGTCAGCGTTTTTTTAAAGAAGCTATTCCCAAGATAGTTGAAGAATATCAGGAAATTCATTCCGAAATTTGTGTGAGTTAGAAGCTTAATACTAGTTAAAGAAGTTATAAATCTAATGGAAACCCTCTCTACATTTACTAGTTTTATATCTCCCGTTTCTCGTAAATTGGCAAGACAATGGTCAAAACAGCAAGCTACGCCTGAAAAAAAACAGCAAGTTTTGCTCAATAGCTTATCTGTATCCTTCGTAAATTTTTATCTAAACTGCATGGGGTTTGAGACAGATATAGAAGCTAGTGACAGTTGGAATCCAGTACAGCAAACTTTGATGAATGTAGCAGATTTACAAATCAAAGGTTTAGGTAAATTAGAATGCCTTCCTATTTTAGAGAATGCACAATCAATTTACGTACCACCAGAAGTTCAATCAAATAGAGTTGGTTATGTTGCTGTACAAATTAGTCAGAATTTACGAGAAGCAACGTTATTAGGTTTTGTCAAAAAATTCACAGAAGAATCTTTGTCTATCAATCAATTACAACCTCTAGAACATTTATTTTATTGTTTAGAGGAATGCACGCAATTAACAAAAGTAGATTTCACCATTCAAGGCTTTGTAGATTTAAAAGTATGGTTAGAAAAGAGTTTTGAAATAGATTGGAATTCAATTGAACAAGAAAGTAGCTAGGAACTAAGAGCCAAATGATAATATTTTTCACAATGCTACTTTTAACATATAAAGAATAAAGGTACCAGAAGTAGGTTGGGGAGCCACTTACGTGCGGAGAGAAGTTGCGGCTTGGGGGTTTCCCCCCAACCCCACTTCGTGGGGACCCTTAAGCCCCCCGTTGAGTGACGTGGCGTTTGAGGAACGAAACCCAACAGGAGCATCCCAATGTGGAAAAAATACGCTTTGCGATGTTGTCTTGTTCCCAGCCTCCAAGCGGGGAATGGATTCCAAGAGGCTCTGCTTCTAGTCAACTTTAGTAGAGGCGCAGCTTCCCAGCATAGGTTCCCAGCCTAGAGGCTCTTAACCAGTTACGGTAAGGGTTATGTCTTAACTTAGTGCCATTCGGAACGAAACTTAACAATAAGGTTAATGTTAGATTCAGCTTTTAAAACATCCTCTTAGCCCCCTTAGTAAGAGGGTTGGGGATCGTATGTAGCAATAAGTTCGTGAAATGGTATGGCTTTTGTCTTCTAGCTCTTTCTTCAAAAACTTTCTATTTTTTTGGATAAAAAGGTTGCCAACACCAGAATAATAAATAGAGCTTACAAGTAAAACTAACGTAAAAGATTTAGCATTTTTTCAAGAAATAGGAAAAAAGTTATTTTTTATATTTACGTTAGTTTTTAAAACTTACATGGCCTAGTAATATATTGTCGAACAGAAAGAATTTCAAAATGGTTGAAAAGCAATTAGCTAAACTGAATCTTGATACATTCAAACCCCAAGCAGGCTTTTTTCCTTCTCCTATTGCGTGGGAAGACCAAGTTTTTTACTTTATGATGCTTGACAGATTTTCTGATGGCAAAGAAATAGGATACAAAGACATTGAGGGAAGCATAGTTTCTAAAAGTCCAACTCGCACAACTCCAATGTTTACCCAGGAAGATAGTGGAAACGCCACTAAAATTTCTGCTGATGCAAACCGTTGGCGTGAAGCTGGGGTTAAGTATGTCGGCGGTAATCTCAAAGGACTAAAAAGCAAAATTGGCTATTTGAAGCGGTTGGGAGTGACAGCTATATGGATTAGCCCAATTTTTAAGCAAGTACGCTTTCAAGAAACTTATCACGGCTATGGTATTCAAAATTTTCTGGATGTTGAACCGAATTTTGGAACCCGTGAGGACTTGCAAGATTTAGTCAACACTGCTCATGCAAATGGCATATATGTGATTTTGGATATTATCCTGAATCACGTTGGTAATGTATTTAGCTATGCACCAAATCGCTATTGGATACAGGACGAAGCAGGAAACAGAATTCTCGATCCCCGTTGGGATGGAAATCCTTATGAGGTCAAAGGATTTAACGATAAAAATGGGCTTCCTATTATACCATTCCAGAAAGCCGACCCCAATTCTCCAGCAACATGGGTCGATGAAGATGAAGCAATTTGGCCAATTGAATTCCAAGACCCTTCTTTTTACACTCAAAAAGGACGTATAGACAACTGGGATAACGACCCAGAGTATTTAGAGGGTGATTTTTTTGATTTAAAAGATGTCAATCACGGTGAAGGAACTCTTGATAATTATACCCCTTCCCCAGCACTCAAATATCTTTGTGAAGTGTATAAATTCTGGATAGCTTATGCAGATGTAGATGGATTTCGCATCGATACCGTTAAACACATGGATAAAGGCGCTACCCGCTTTTTTGTTGCTGCTATCCACGAGTTTGCCCAAACTATTGGTAAAGAGCATTTCTTTTTAGTTGGTGAAATCACTGGAGGTCGGAAAAGAGCATTTGAGACTTTGGAAGAAACAGGCTTAAACGCTGCTTTGGGTATAGATGATATCCCTGACAAGCTTGAGTATCTAGTGAAAGGATACCGCAATCCTGAAGACTACTTCGGTCTGTTCCGTAATTCCGAGCTGATTCAGAAAGAATCAAACATTTGGTTTAGAGATAAAGTCGTGACGATGTTTGACGACCACGACCAAGTTCGTAAGGGACAAAACAAGGCTCGCTTTTGTGCTGACCAAAATGCTGAAAAAGCCGTGTTGACTGCTTTAGCACTCAATGCAATGACTTTGGGAATTCCTTGTATTTATTACGGAACTGAACAATGCTTTGATGGAAATGGGGGTAGCGATCGCTACTTACGAGAAGCCATGTTTGGTGGTGAATTTGGAGCATTTAGAAGCCGAGGAGTACACTTCTTTAATGAAGATAACCCAGTGTATCAAGAGCTAGCCAAAATTTTAGAAATTAGAAAAAATAATTTGGTTTTGTGTCGCGGTCGCCAATACTTACGCCCGATTTCTGGCGATGGGCAAAATTTTGGTTTCCCAAAAATGATTGGGAATCAAATACGCTCTGTCGTTCCTTGGTCGCGTATTCTCAGTAGAAAAGAAATGCTATTAGCAATTAATACTGACTTTGAACAACCAAGCACAGCCTGGGTCACTATCGACAACGAACTGCACAATGAGGGCGATATATTGACTTGTATTTACTCTACTGATAAAGAACAAATCAGTCAAAAAGTACTCGTTGAAGCTAAAAATGGTAAGTCTGTGAAAATTACAGTTCCTGCTACAGGCTTTGTCATTTATGGGTAGGCGTTGAAGAACACGAACTTAACCAACATCGGTTAACACAACAACACAGTTAATTCAAATTCAAATCAAAAAGGAGAAGTATGAGTATGCTTTTATTTTTCACGATGGCACTAGACGAAACACCACAATTGAATAAAGGAAGACTATTCCTTATTGATGAAACTCAAGGAATTGTCGGCAGATGGGTAGCAACAACCAGCACCGCAGACAAGCAAGGTGTCAAAGATTGGAATGTTCGTGGTGGAGTGTTACCTGCAACTTATGAACTGGCTCAGCCGTTACCTTTTTACTCTGTAGCAGTCAATCCTGTAAACCTTAAACACGTTAAAGGAGTCGAAGGCAATGGTTATCCAATTACACCCTTCGAGGTCAAAACAAAGGATGGAGGGACTCGCAGCGATCTGCTAATTCATAGAGATGCAAATGTGCCAGGAAGTATGGGCTGTATTGTGCTTCCAGATGGTGAGTTTGCAGACTTTGAAAAAGTCTTCTCTGCAAAATGCAAAAACCAAAAAGAAGTCAACCTCCTTGTTGGTTACACTTATTAAAAGGAGAAAAAAATGAAACTTCAAGACATTATCGAGCTTAACAAATCTTTTGAGTTTGATTATTTAGCTCAAGACCGCGAGTTAGCACAGCAAGTTCAAATCCGCCTTGTCGAGCTAAAACTACTTTCGGGAGTTGCTGACGGCGCTTATGGACCAATCACCAGACAAGCAACTGTGAAATTTGCCCAAGCCTTTGATTTAGCCGAACTTTTAAATGCAGCATTTGCAGAAAATCTCATTGAAGCTACACATATTCCCAATTCCTCTACTTCCATTCTTACAAGCTTACCCATTTGTGGAGTTGAGTTAATCAAACGCTTTGAAGGTTGCTTTCTCAATGCATACCCCGATCCTTTAACCAAACGCGAACCCATCACAATTGGCTGGGGATCGACAAAGAAACGTGACGGGAGTCCATGGCGTCTTGGAGAAAGCATTTCCCAACAACAAGCAGATGAGCTTTTGATTCTTCAGTTAGAAAAAAGTTACTTACCCGATTTAGCAAAAATCCCTTGTTGGAGCGAACTGAACCCCAACCAACAAGGAGCATTACTCAGCTTTGGCTACAACTTGGGGAGTAAATTCTACGGCGCTCCTGGCTTCGACTCCATAACCAGAGTCTTAAAGAATCGTGATTGGACCAAAATCCGCGAAACTTTCATCAAGTATCGCAATCCTGGAACAAACGTTGAGAAAGGACTTTTAGCACGAAGACAAGCTGAAGCAGAATTATTCCTCACACCGATAATTTAAACCCCTCATTCCCAGGCGAGCCTGGGAATACCTTTTCATAAAGTACGACCTTTGACTTCTACAACTTTAAGCAAAATATTACGTTATCAGGAGAACTGCTCATGTACAAAAAGTTAATGACTGTCACTACCGCTTTTGTTACCCTTTCTGCTACTGCTCTTTCTCTTTTGAATGCACCTGCTTATGCTAATAAAGCTTCAGTGTATTTACGTCAATGTACGGCTTACGATGATATTGGAGAATTTGTTATGCCTCTTGACGAAGGTTACTACCCTCGTGTAAAAGGTGGAAGATTTAGAGATGGTGATGGGTTCCTTGAAGTCGTGACACCAGATCCAGAAGATCCAGATATTCGGATAATTGTTCATGTCCCCAACAATTGTTTAGCTAACCTTTCTTGTACATATAATACTTCTTTATATATAGTTCGTCGCGGAGATTCACTTTCTGAGATGGCTCGACAAATATTAGGAAATAGTAACCGTTGGAGGGATATTAGAAAGCTTGATGGTACACGGTTTACAAAAGATGAGGCTCAATATTTGGAACCAGGAGAGAGAGTCTGCATTCCTAATCTAGATGACGTATCCGAAAATTAATTAGGCATCTCCAAAAAAGAATGTAGAGACAAGCACTACTTAGTCTCTACAAGGATTGTTGCATTGCGTATTCAATTTTTGAAAATGTCTGCTGGTTTAGCTTCAATTTATTATGTAGCTGTTTTACGTGGTTGAAATGATGTTGTCAATTGGATGCTGTTTAGCATTATTGAATTGTTTCCAATCCACATACTTCTCTTAAATCATCCCGAAATTTTTCCAAACATCTTTGATAAAAGTTACTTAATGTCGGAATGGGAATATCAAACTCATCTGACATCTCTTTCCAAGATATACCAGACCATTTTTTTATAGCTATTTCTCGGAAATTCACTTTAGGGTATTTTTTCATGTATGCTTGCTGAAAAATACTTTTTGGATCTTTTTCTATGTATTGTCTAATTTTTTGAAAAGCAGTAACACAATCATCTTCACCGTTACTCTCCTCAAATGGCAGAGCTTCTAAGTTTTCTAAAAAAGAGCTTTCTACTTGAATCTCACGACCTTTTCCCAAAATTTTTGGGATAGCCTCTTTAAAAAACCGTTGATTTAATAGCATATTGATCCACGTCATAAATTCACTCCGCTCTGGATCGTATTTATCAATGTTTTTACAAACATATAAAAACAGATTTTGTAATGCCTCATCATAAATGTCTTGATAAACTTTTTGAAATTTGCACTTATACGAACAGTAAAGTTTGCCCGAGCGATAAATACCACAGATTAGCTTTGATAAAGCCACACGTCTTGCTGTTGTATTTATTGGTTGTTGTTGAATTTTTAGAGCTAGTTCTTTAAGCTGTTGGTCGTTCATAAGTAAAACGATAGATTCACCTCAATTAACAAGATAAAAAGAAACGCCAAAGAACGCACTAACCATCTGTGCTGTGTTGAATATCAAACCGGGCTATCAAAAATACACTTTTCTGTATGCACTGCTCAATCTACTTTTTATGCAAGCCAGAACTGTACCAAAAATGAAGAATGGTACGCTTGGAAATAATAAAGGGGTCTAGCCAGGGTACCTGCAAAATCGGATACGCTGTAAAGAATTATTACAATAATTGTTCTCTTTGTTTGATAACTTGCCCATAAATGATAAAGGAACAATCAAATTTTTACACGGTCAAATCAACTCTTCACCCTTTTCAAAACCTTAAACTTGTCCATAACAATCATTTTTGGTGATATGTTCATATTCAGCAGATATCAAAGCCACGGTTTGAAACAACAATAAATCAATGGTTTTAACTCTTCGGCGTTACACTCGTTTACAACGTGTCCCAATTTACGCGTATCCCGGCTGAACCCCGTTCTGAGTCCAGAAATAATTGGCATACCCCATACCAAGATGTTGATATTTGGGATTGAGCAGGTTGTGCCGAGGTTCAGCCTGTTTGAATCCCATATATTCATCAAACTCCACTGCTAACTAAGTTCAAACCTGAGATTTACTGACTTCTTTCTGACTTGTGACTAATTTTGTTATGACTTATCTCTTGTATAATTCTTTTGAAGAAGGCAGGAGGCAGAGGGCAGCTATGTATATGTTCGTTGGGGATTCAGACCCCAACCAATGGGGCGCACCGCAAGTGACTGGAGTTTAGACTAAAAATTAGTACACCAGCAAATCCTCCTAAACCTCGTGAAAAATCTCCTGGTTGGAGAACAGGACAACAACGCCAATGTAGAATTCAGTATCCCATTGTCAAAAAAAGTACTTCAATTCCTCGCAGGGAAACGTCAAAGTCGGCTTGAATTCTTGTGTTGTAATTTTTCTAATCTAATTTTCTTCAACCCACTATCCCTGGGTCATTTGTCATGTTTTAGTCTAGTTTCCGGTAAATAACCTCGTCTCTAAAAACTAAAACCAGTCAGTAAACCTTATTGAAGAAATAAGCTACTGACTGGTTTGATTAGTTCACGCTACGGCAACGGTGTCAGGTGTCGGAATGCTCACGAGTGGTAGAAGTTCATCCAAGCTAACAGAATAGTGTGTATTTGATACGTACTGCGTACTTCTTGGGTGTAATGAAACTTAATTTTCTTAATATTTATCCGGAGCACCTGAACCGGAAAACTCGTCCAAAAGCCTCTGCTGCCTCCTTCTTTCGTCTTCTTCGGCTTGCTGGTTCAAAACTCTCAAGATATCTTGATTAAGCCCACCTCTTATCTTCACAGATTCATCATCGGAAAGTTCCTCTAAATTATTGATTTGGTTATCAGACTGCAATTCAGTGATTTTGATATTAGTCATAATTTACTCTGTACGTAAATAAACATTACATATTCGTGATAAAATATACCATTCTTCTGAAATGAATCATCAATTTATACGTATTTTATTAAGTACAAAACTTTTTCACACACATTGGCGCTATTTGTGAAATGGGGTGGATAAAGTTGTGTCCAGAGTTGCAGAGAACTCCATATAACGGGGTGTCGCAGGAACCATAGATGGGGGACTAACTATAAGTCTTACGTAGTTCGTCCATAGTTCGTCGTCTCTTATAAGAAGTCGGCAGTATCTTTGTCCACTCACAACAGCAATGAGCCAATAGCGTACAAAGTTAATCTTTGTCCTCTACCACTCAATGCGGACAAGGATAACTATGTACACTAAAAGAAGACAAAGATTAACTTTGCCCGTAATCCGCAACAGGAGAAGCGAACAATCCACCTTCTGAATATTCCCAATAGTATGCTAGAAGTAATCCCGGCTGCTCCGCTTTTACTCCTCCAAAAATACTTTCCAGTTGTTCGTCACTAAGTTCTTCGATTGTCTGTTCAATTTGTAACTCATTAATTTTTAGAACAGTCATGAATACTCCTTAGATTCTCGATGTGTATTGTGTATTGTTTGTACGTTCGGTCACTTTGGAAGGGTGAGCGGAATTAAAGCCTTATAAGGAATTAGGAAAGTACAAAATAAAATGTGATGTCCAAATAGTCCATCTATCAATTTAATTTGAACGTCCAAATTTTTTCGGGTAGAAATTAGTTTTCACTTCTACCCGAACCGCACTTTAAAAAGTGTTTAGAACAAATCTATGCCCCCATATTACCGCCAGCTACAGCATCCAAAGAACCATTGCCAGTACTGTCACCATAAAATGTACCACCATTTTTAGCCCCCCAATACACCGCTCTTGCAATATATCCATAAGCGGTTACAACCCATCCCCCTGAGATTGCTGAGGATTCCTCATCGCCAAGTTCTTCGATTATCTCTTCAATTTGTAACTCATTAATTTTTAAAACAGTCATGAATACTCCTTAAATTCTCGATGTGTATTGTTTATGTAAACGCATCTAATATTTAAGTTAAAAGTATAACCATTATCTTAGATAGATGCAACATTTCTAGGTTGGTAATCAAAGAAAAAAAAGATTTTTTTAATATTCTCAAAGCTAAAAATCAAACATTACACAGTCACAATCTGCGTAGTTTTTCTTGCAAACCGCTTGTGGGTTCGCGCATTTATACTGGAGTTTAGACTAGAGCACGCGCTCGCTTCGGTGGTAGCGGTGCCAAAAAAGCTGTAAAAAAAATGAAGGGATACCTGTGGTTAAAACAGGCACCCAAGGAGTGGAAGATGAAAGAAGCACTACCAACTTTCGTCTACCACTATGAATTCTATTTCCAAACTAAAAGCATTCCGCCAAGCGGCATATGACAATTTGTGTCGAGCGCACGACTCAATGTTTGAACTAAAAGATGCAGTTCTACTCACACGGAAAATTTATAGTCTAGCAGAGTTATCTTTGTCACCTGTTTTTCGGCGTAAGTGGCCGAGTATTTATGAGGCAGTAGAAGACTCAAGACCGCAACGTAAAAAGTTAATGCGATTATACATTGACCAAATACCCGTGCCAGAAGCTAAGTCGCGGATAATACTAGCAGGAGACCATACGGCTTGGGCAAGACCTTACGCAGTTACATTACAAGACCGCACAACCGAGCATTATGTTACTGGAATCCCCAATAACAAGCCAGTTGCGCCTGGTGAGGGCTATAGTACTATAGTTTGGGTTCGGTGAAGAGTCGGGGAGTTGGGCTTTGCCTCTGCGACATGAAAGAATAACTAGTTGGGAAAGTCCAATTTCAAAGGCGGTATGGCAGTTTAAACAAGTATGCAAATATTTACCAATGCGCCCTATCAGTTTATGGGACAGTGAGTACGATTGCGCTCCTTTTGTGTTAAAAACTGCTGACATTAATGCAGATAAATTAATGCGCTTGCGTTCTAACTTATGTCTATGGAGTCCTCCACCTCCTTACTCAGGTAGGGGTAGACCTCGTGTTCATGGTAGTAAGTTCAAGCTCTCAGATGCCGAAACTTGGACACAACCTACTCAAGTTTTAGAACTTGAGGACACAAAACTTGGACGGATACGAATTCGTGTTTGGCATGACTTACACTTTCGAGGTGCCGCAAAACACCCGATGTCAATCTTGCTTGTTGAAAGGCTAAAAGAAGATGGTTCAACAAGAGTCACCAAACCACTGTGGTTAGCTTGGGTTGGTGAAGCAATGCCCTCTTTATCGGAAGTTTGGCGACTATACTTGAGACGTTTTGCTGTTGATCATTGGTGAGTCCAGTCCTGCAGGCGGGTTTCCCGCCGTAGGGAACTGGCGAACCCGAAGGGTACCGCTTTATTAAACAGCGTCTACATTGGACTGTTCCTAAATTTGCTACACCTAAACAATGTGAAAGGTGGAGCGGTTTAATGCCTATAATCACTTGGGAGCTATGGTTAGCTCGTGATATCGTACTGGATAATCCTCTTCCATGGCAAAAATCAATTGAACAACTGGCCCCAGGAAGGGTTGCCCAGTCTATGGGAGGAGTTTTGGCCGCGATCGGTTCGCCTGCGAGTTCTCCAAAATCCCGTGGAAAATCTCCTGGCTGGAAAACAGGGCAGCAACGAAAACGTAGAAACCGATATCCAATTGTCAAAAAACGAACTTCTAAACACCGAAAACAAACCCCTGAATCAGCCTAGTATTTATATCAGGTTAATTTTTCTATGTAAGTTCATTTTACCTAGTATCACTAGGTCATTTTTCATGTCTTAGTCTAAACTCCAGAAGTGACGGTGGGGTTTTAAACCCTTGTTCCCTAACTCCTGTGTCCTTCGGACACGCTTCGCGTTGCCGCAGGCTATGCCCGCAAGGGCTATACGGAGACGCTTCGCGATGCCGCAGGCTATGCCCGAAGGGCTGTACGGTCACTCTCTAAAGGCAGGAGCCAGTATTTCCTTCTGCCTCCTGCCCTCTGCCTTTCTTGATAATTGGATAAGATTTTGCATACTCAGCTCGCTTAGAGTTCAACAGGATTGCCTTGACAAAGCCAAACTTGCTCTCAGACGTAACGGCTTTCCTAGCCAACGCTTTTTACCTGAAAAGGTAGGCTGACGAAAATGTCAACAAACTCCTTTCTAAATGTGCAAATCAACCCAACTGCGGTTAAAAATCAATTTATAAATACGGTTCTGGACTCTCAAAATTCCCTGCTGTTTGACTACTAAACCTGACAAGAGCAATTCCTTTTCTTCTGGGCTGCCACCAGTGATGACCTCTTCCTGATGCAAAACTTGTCGAAAAATTTCTAGTAGTTGAACAGACTTGTTACTCTTGAGAAGACGATCGCGGATGGTTCTCAAATGTTCTGGCTCATCCTGGGATTCCCAATTGTCTATTATATTCGTCCGCACTAAATTTTCAATCCAGGAGACTTCACCGCCATTGGGAATGGGAGATGAAGTATTGCGGATGAGCTTACAGAGTTTTTGGGTAAGAAAAGGCTGCCCGTTCGTCCAAGCTAAGATTTCTTTAAGAACAGTTTGCGGATTGCTCACTTTTCCTGCCAATCCTTGCAGCAATGGTTGGGCTTCATGCTCTTTAAAGCCCTCCAGTTGAATAAACTGACCAATGTTAAAGGGGGTTGTTTGAATATTACTAATTAAATCTGAGGGGGTAGCGACACCAAAAAAAGCAAAAGTTAAACGCTGGTACTGTGGATTGAGACTGCGTTGGTTGTAGCAGTAGCGAATCAATGCAAAAAAGTCATTAACTGCGAAATTCAAACTTAGGACACTATCAATTTCATCGATAAAAATAACCAGTTGTTTGGAGGGAATGTCATTTTCTATCCCGACTTCTACTAGCAGGACTTCTTCAATAAATTCACTCAACCTCTGAACTGAAGAAATATCATCTCGCGCTTTCCACCAAGCTTTTATGTTAACTTTGCTTCGTAAACCTAAACGTCGCCCTAACTCAGAGGCTAATCCCTTATACCATTGATCTGGGGTAATATTTTCGCTACCAATGCGGGTCATATCAATTGGCGCACAACAAACTCCCTCATACTGGAGGTAGTGAATCATGCGTACCATAAGACTGGACTTTCCCATCTGCCGAGGATTGAGAACGTAGCAAAACTCTCCGCGCTTCAAAGCTTTGTAGAGGTAACGATCTGCGGAACGCACTACATAAGTGGAAGCATCCATCGGCAAGCTTCCTCCCACTTGATAGTCAAAGGTGGTAGCTTGTTCGGTACTTCTGAGTAACTCGTTTTCAAATAGTAGTTCTGCTTGGGTGGCTTTAAGAATTTCTAGAGTTTGTGACAGTTCTTGTGTGCGTTCTGAGACTTTTTGTTCTAGAGTTCGGCTATACCCTTCTATTTCATCTTTAGCTCGTTCTAGAGCAAGATTTTTGAGAGCTAGTTCTTGGGTATACTGAACCCGATCCGCTTCGGCTTGTTTGCGTTGGGTGATATCTTGAAAGGCAGCGATCGCATAAACAATTTGTCCCTTCTCATCGTAAACAGGAGTAGCAGATACTTCTAAAGGAATTGTTTTATCAACTTGGTGAATTTCTATATCATCCTTAGTCGTACTTTCGCCATTTAAAGCTCGTACAATGGGTTGTTGTTGAGTTGGGTATAATTGGTCTGTCCCTGCTAAATAAGCCTGATAGGTTTCGGTCAATCGATCGGTTTTGGCTCCAGTTACAATTCCCTTGCCAAGGATTAGCTGGGCAGCCTGATTTGCATAATAGGGTTCGCCCTTAGCATTAAGTGCAAAGACACCTATGGGCATAGCTTCTAAAAATTGAGCTAATCTTTTCTCATTCTCATATAGTGCAACATAAAGTTGAGCATTTTGAAGAGAAATTGCGGCTTGAGAAGACAGTAGTTTTAGAACTTCTAGGCGATCGGGTGTAAAAGCACCAGTAGTTAAATTATTTTCCAGATATAAGATGCCCTTAAGGTTGCCTTGATTGAGTAAGGGTGTGCAAAGAAGGGATTTAGGTTGAGTGGCGACAATATATGGATCGCGAACAAATTGTCCCTCATGGGTAGCATCATTTAAAATTACGCTTTCCTGCGTGCGAGCAACATAGTTGATAATGGCAGATGACAAGAGAGGAAAGTGAGTGGACTCATCTAAGATGTCTATTGAAATGGATTGTAGTGTATTAACATCATCAGAATCTACTGTCCCTTCAGCTTCAATCGCCCATTTATTATCTTTTTCTAGGAGCAGAAAGCCTTTTTGAGCGCCTCCATTTTCAATTACAGTTTTCATTAACTTAGCCAGTAGTTGATCCAGTTTAATTTCACTAGCTAATACTTGAGAGGCTTTGGTAACTGTTATCAGATCGAGTACTTGAGGATTTGTACCACCAGTAGATTCAGTCGTATTAATGCTTTGGTTTTCTTTTCGGTTGTTAATATCCATTAGAAACTGTGGGTACTCCAATTCTAGGGCTTTAACTTTGGCTTTTGCACCCCAACGAGAATAACAATGATGGGCATTTTTCAGGTATAGTCGTCCTATTTCTTCTCTACCTAAAGAGAGATAAAATTCTGCTGCGCGTTCGTAAGCTATAGCTTCTTCATGAATAAATTCAGATTTTTTAGCACCTTGAATCGCTTTTTCATAAAGTTCTTGAGCTTGCCAATTTTGTCCGAAATTTCGCGCTTTTTCTGCTTCTACTAAATCATATTTGTGCTGAAAATTTTCTGGGCAGTAGCTAGACCAGGTTTTCATATCTTCCTGGTTTTTCTCTACTAGCTTTAAAAACTTATCTTGTGAGCATACATCTAGAATATCATAATTAGCAAGCAATGACAGAGAAGAGAAAAAATTGTATTGTAATACATTTAAGTGTGAACTAAGATATTCAACATAAGTTTCAATTTTTAATACATTACCAACAGCTAAGCCATTTTCTTTAAAGATGTAATGTGTAATTATTTTGGCAATACACAACCAACATAAAAGCCAAATATTAGCAGTTTTTATACATTCTTCTTCTTCTGCTTGATTGCAACCAATTACCAAGCAAAAGTTGTTTTCATATCCTTCAATTAAATTAATCGTGGTTTTTTCATATATAGTTACGGAAGAGTAACTATATTCTTGTTTTAATTTCTTCATTAGTCGAGTATATTTTGCAAGATCCTGAGAAACTTCCTCTAGATGATACCCCCCAAAGAATTTAATAAGACAAAAGCTTGCAGATGCAAAACAAGCATATTGGTAATCCCCAGTCTCTAATCCCCTTTGAAAAGCCTTGATTAACCGTTCTAATGCAATATTATTTCTGAGAGAGTTCTTCCATTGATATATAAACGCATAGTAAATATGAATAACTAGAGTCTCTAGTTCAGGAAGTTGAAATTTGGATAGTAACCTAATAGACAATTCTCCAAATTCATTACCTAAATGAATATCTCTCATTAAACCAATATTTTCTATTCCCTTGCAGAGAAACGTTCCATAAAATATATAAGGACAGGCTGCTTGAGGAGGATTACCATATTTTAGACAAAGGTTAAGTTGAATTAAAACAACTTCAATATGCAAGAGAAAATTAGTGATTATTGTAGAGGCTATAATTTGTTGCAATAATGGTACAGCCCTTAATTTATATGGATCGGTCATGGGAGAGAGATTTGCTAAACTTTGAACTGGTACTTCTTTCAAAAATCTATCTAGAAATATTTGTTCTTGCTTAATTCTCTCTTTTATTTCGCTAGGATCTTGAGATATTTCTATACCTAGTTCTGCTAAAGCTTTAAGAGCAGTATCTATTGCTTGTTGCTCCTGGGATTTAGAATTGTATACTAATATATTTACTTGATACACTTTTACTTTATCCAGAATTTCCCGGGCGTGTTGCAGAATAAATACGGAAAGCTCTTCTACTTCCTCAAATTTTGTATTTAAGTAAAGCAATTCAAGAGTTTCTAAATAAAGCTCTATGGTCAATTCATAGTGACTTTCCCAACTATTTTTTGTTAAAAGTTTTAATCCAGTCTTTAAATATTTCAATGCTGGTTCGTAAGCAGCTGATGCCTTGGCTTTCTTACCTACGTAAAGATTTAATTGGGCTAAATCATGTTTTTCTAATTGGTCAGTGATTAGAGATACTGCTTCATTAAGTTGATTGACAATATCAAAAATATTTTCCTCATTGTTATCTTTTTTCATATTATTCAGCAGAAGTCTTCCAACTTGCAGATGAATGAGCTTCTTTTCTTCTTCTGCAATTAAGCTATAAGCCGCTTGCTGAATTCGGTCATGTAAAAACTTGTAGGGAATAACGGAAGGAAAACTAGGAATAAAATTAGAAAAGACGGCTGAAGAATCACTTGAAATTTCTTCTTGTTCCCAAAGCAAGGGAATTTTGTAATCATAACTCAGTGGGACAATTAACCCTTCCTGAAGAGCTGATTGAATATCTTGAGCTATGGAGTTTTTAGATTTGTCTCTAATACTGGAGAGGAGTTCTAAGTTAAATCTATTACCAATACATGCTGCCAACTTTAAAACATTCTGAGTGTTCTCACTAAGTTTATTAATTTTACTAACCATCAACTCTATGACATTATCAGTAATGCCCGTCCTTAAAATCTGCTCAATATTCCAACACCATGAGCGTCCAGCATAATTAAACAATATAAGGTTTTCATCGTACAGAGATTTTAGTAGTTGAGTTAAGAAAAAGGGATTGCCCTGAGTTCTATTCGCTAGTAATTCTGCTAGCGGTGTTGACATTTCTGTAGAACAAAGTAGTGTATCAGCAAGTAATTGATTGATTTGTTCTAGCATCAAGGGATTTAGAATTACTTCATTAACCCTAATACCTGCTTTTTTAACTGATTCTAACGTCAGAATTAAAGCATGAGTCGGATTGACTTCATTATTTCTATAAGCCCCTATAATTAATAAATATTTGCTATCAAAATCGGTAATTAACTGTTCAATTAACTTCAGTGAAGGCAAATCTCCCCACTGTAAATCATCAAGAAAAATGACTAAAGGATGTTTTTGCTGACTGAAAACGCTAATAAATTTTTGAAAAGATAAGTTAAATCGATTCTGAGCTTCATTAGCTCCAAGTTTTTCAACAGACGGCTGTTTACCAATAATTTTTTCTAGTTCAGGAATTACGTCGATTATGACCTGCCCATTAGGTTCCAAGACTTCTAAAATTTTTGCTTTCCAATTTTCGATGTCTGCGTCAGATTCACTCAGAAGTTGACGGATTAAGTCCTGGAAAGCTGTCCTAATAGCAGCGTAGGGAATATCCCGTTTGAATTGATCGAATTTTCCAGTTATAAAATAACCTCGTTGCCTTAAGATTGGTTTGTAAATTTCTTGAACTAAGGCAGATTTCCCAATCCCTGAATAGCCAGCAACCAATATCATCTCAGTAGTACCTTGGTTAACTCGCTCAAAGGTGTCGAGTACTTGAGAAACTTCTTGTTCTCGTCCGTAGAGTTTTTTGGGAATGTGAAACTTATCAGAAATATCTTGTTCTCCTAGTGGAAAAGGTAGAATTTGTCCCTGAGTCTGCCACTGTTTAAAACAAGTTTCCAAATCAGCTTTTAGCCCCCAAGCACTTTGGTATCGTTCCTCTGGAGTTTTAGCTAACAACTTCATGACGATCTTTGATACCATCAACGGAATAGTAGGAATAAGTGTATGAGGCGGGTCTACTTGTTGTGCAAGATGGCAATGAATTAGTTCTATTGGGTCAGTGGTTGCAAAGGGGAGTTGATGTGTTAGGAGTTCATAGAAGGTTGCACCAAGGGAATAAAAGTCACTGCGGTAATCTATTCCTCGATTCATTCTGCCAGTTTGCTCTGGTGCAATGTAGGCTAAAGTACCTTCTAGTTGATTTAAGTTACAAAGGGTTTGGTTTTCTTGGAATAAACGGGTGGAAATGCCGAAATCAATAATCTTCAGTTGTTTAGTTTCTGGATTATAGACAATATTGGAGGGATTAATATCTTTATGGATGATATTCGCCGCATGAATAGCAGCTAAACTTTCAGAGGTCTTAATGGCAATGATAAAAATTTCTTCTATACTAAACCTGCGTTCAGACATTAACAGTTTTAGGGATTTCCCCCCAAAATCTTCCAATAACATAACTAGGCTATTGTCATATCGCTGTAAGTCGTAGGCTTTGATAATGCTATCTACGTTCAGATGTCTTATGATTTCATATTCCTGTTTATATCGAGTCAATTCTGAGGGAGTTGGGTAATTCTCTTTAAGAATTTTAAGAATAATTGGTTGATTATCTCGCTTGAGATTAGCCCGATAGACTAAGGAATTATCACTTTCATATATCTTCTGACTAATGTGATATTCTGCTATCGCTCTCATACTAAAACTCCTAATTCCCCAATCTCTCTCTTTTTGATTGTATGGTATAGCGTTTCTCAAAGTTATGAAGTATAGATCGATCGATCTTAGATATTGCACTTAATTTGAAGATTTCTGTTCCCCGTTTTCGGTTCTCTGTTGCCTAAAACCAGAGTGATAAATCTCGGTTACGGTGCTTGTCATAACCTCAAGCCCATTTTTAGACTCTCTAGACAAAACCTGTGCCATCCATAGTTTGCAACTTTTACAGGCCGATCTATATTCTAACTGATTGAGGAGCAAATCTCGTCTAAGCTGCTTGAATAACTCCCCATGCCAAATCTCTTGTAATGTTTGTTGATTATAATCTCCTAAACTTTCAAGAGTCCGATCGAAGCCCAATCTAAATAAGGTTTCAACACAGTAATAAATTCTGCCATCAGGCAAAACAGCCATTTCAGTAAAGGGAAACAGGCATGGCCAACGTCCCTGAGCTTCTTTAAGATAGTGTTTTAGTGAAGCTTGCACAGTTTCGTTAGTTTTATCAAGGCGTGTATTATTTTCTTTATATTGTGCTACGTTATTGATAAATACACCATCAGCTTTTGCAAGCCAACGTTCTCGGAATCTTTCTTCTTCATCTAATGTAACATTCTGATTTCTCACAAAAGATGTTCTTACATAACAGGGAACATCTAGTTCATCCCGCAGCTTCAAAAAATTAAAAACATTTGTTTCAACTCGCTTAAGGTCAGCACCCCGAATCTTGAGATAGGTATCTGGATCTGCGGCATCAATGCTAATATCAATACTGGTTAAGCCAGCTTTCAATAACGACCTAGCTCGATTTTCATTGAGGAGTTGACCATTAGTCGTTAGATGAACCCCAGGAACCCCTTTTTGCCGACAAAGTTCGACAAATTTGATAAGGTTGGGGTGTAGCATTGGTTCTTCGATGTTCCCAAGAATAATCATGATTTTTGCTTCTCCACAATCTCTGGCGAGACGCTCCATCATTTCCCAAGACATTTCTTTGTTGCTCTTAAAGAAGTCTGTTGTATGAGTTAATTTCAGCGAAGTGCTGTGATAAGGACACATAACGCATTTGAGATTGCAGGTATTGCTCACGGCAACTCTAATATAGGATGGCTTTGCCGCTATTCCATAGAAATCACCAAAGTAATGTAGCTGCTCCTCAATATCGATTTGGGAAATTAGGGTAAATTGATTGAAAGCATCAAGGGTATTCTGCGTTATCTTGCCAGATTTTTGTAATAACTGCTTCTCAATATCTTCGTCGTTATGATTTAACTTTTGAGGATACAAATAGGCTAACGTAGGATAGTGTGGACATAAACCTAAGTCAGATGCAATTGGGATGAAAGGTCTGAAAGCTACCGCTTGCTCCCCAGATTTGATGGTAGCAAAAAGTTTTTCTATACTTTTGGGATGTAAAGGGATATTATGGGGAGGAATTTCCAGTATCATATTTCCCATTTCCCCTTCAAATTTAATTTGACTTGGTAACATTTTTTGGGAATCTTTAATAATCATAATTTTTACCTATTGATATCATCTATCTCTATGTTTTTCAGTGGCAATGTCTATATAAAAACCCACAAGCAGTTCTTAGCTGTGGGTCTATCAATATTTAACTTAATAACGCTGAATAATAATTTTGGCTCTTCCGTAAATGTTATGCTAAACTTCAAACTAAAATTAGCAATTTTCCTTTAAAACTAACGCTTTCAGGAAACTATATCCTAAATTTTATCACAAAAGCTCATACTTCAAGGTTAAAAGCTATATTTATTGCTTAGTAAGGGATATGAGCTAATTTATAGACGTTTTTAGCATAACAAGTAACGAAAAACCATAATTCTTCTAACTTAGAATTATTGGCTTCTAATGCCTTTATTAAGTGGTAAAGGGTATATGTGGACTAGGAGGATATGGCTTCGATTTATCTTCGATCCACTTATCATATGTATCCCTATGTTTTGGATTCTCTGGACTTAGATGGCGTGGAGGAATTGGAATAGTGTATATATATTTCAAAAGTGAATTGCCATCCCCTACAACTATTTCAGGGTCAGTAAGTCGGCCAAATTTTGTACCGCTAGTATCAATTTTAAATTCGTAATATGAAAAATGACTTTTGTTTTCTTTGTTCAGTTCAGTAGGAGAGAATATAGGAGAAAGATAGTTTTCTTTGCTTTCAATAACATCTTTAAATACTGTAATAAGCGTCTTCACATGTTGTCCCAGAATGTCTTCATCATATAAATCATATGAATCACGAGGATGACCATTCTTAACAGCTTCAAGATATTGTCTGGGCTCGGCTGAAAATAGACCAAGTAATGTCGGAGGCGGAGGAGCGATCAAAGCATCTACATCCAAAGCATCTACATCAGTAAAACCTGGAAAGAAACATTTCTCTAGAATATCTGCTGCTTCCTTTTTAGGATCGTCTGTAGTATCATTAGCATCACTATATCTCCACCAAAATGTAATCAGTTTAGAAATTATCTTACCCTGTAATAAAAAACGCTTGAAAAAATCTTCAGATTCTCTCCAATCTTGGGATTCCATTTCAATCTCCTATTTTCATAAATTCACTAAATTGTTGATGCGATGAAAAATCCTAAAATTACTCATCTCACGGGAAAACATAACTAGTGACGCTCTTTAATTGGGTGCATTTTCAAATTTGACACCCCAGCACGAAAAGAGCGTTCAAGAAAAGCGATCGCATTCAAAATCTATATAAAGAAACAGAAATGTTTCTTTAAAGCTGTTTAAGGCGATATTCTCTTATAGTTGCTAGGCAACCTTGCGATTTCTTAGGAGAGGGTTAATAAATGACTAGGCAATTGTGAAAAAATCAGGCTTTTAACTGTTAGTTAGAGAAAATAAATATTTATTTTGTCTAATCATATAGTTAAAATAATGAGCAATAAACAGTAAATTGCCTTTTATTGCTACAAAATTACCATGATGAACTAATTTTGTCAATTATTTATGTTGAGTCCTGTCGGCGTTACATCGCTATATGTCGCAGCAGCACGAGCCTATGAAACTGAGTATCGACAAGGGCTATTTGTAGATACATACGCTCGGTCTTTCGCCGGTGACAAAGGGTTTGCACTGTTCTCAGATTTGAGGGCATTTTCCCCTGGTTTGTCAGCTAATGCTCCACATCCTGGTATTTCTATTCGGACTCGTTTTTTTGATGATGCTTTGTTGATGGCTGTCCATGAATTATCTCTCAAGCAGGTTGTTCTGGTAGCAGCCGGAATGGATGCTCGTGCTTTCCGCTTGCCCTGGATGGATGACGTTCAACTATTTGAAGTAGATCGTCAAGAAATATTTCAATACAAGGAGCCTATCCTTCTAAATTTAAATGCTAGAGCAAAGTGTGTACGAAAGGTCGTAGTAACAGACTTGGAACAGGATTGGGCAACTGCTCTTACCAACAATGGCTTTGACCGACATAAACCCGCAGCATTTCTGTTTGAGGGACTGATGTTTTACCTAAAACCCGCTACTGTGGCGACTGTGCTTGAGACACTACAAAGTCTTGCCTGTCCAGGTAGCTGGCTTGGAATGGACTTCGTTGAAGCAGAGCTTTTAAACTCTCCCTATGCACAACCATTTCTCTCTAAGCTCAGAAAGCTGGGATGTCCTTGGCTTTTTGGTGTCTCCAATCCTGAGCAATTCATTTTGCAATATGGATGGCAGCCAAGGCAACCAAAGATTGTAGTTCTAGGAGAGGCAGAAGCAAACTACGGTCGTTGGTCTTCCTCTGTATCGAGTACAACCTCAAGTGTTTTTAATCACTATCTCGTTTCTGCCAGACGTATGAATTTCTGATGTAAGATAAGTTTAGTTTAATTTTTACATCCACATCGGGAAAGGATTAAGTTCCTCCTCTGTTAAGGGTTCTTTCAACCAACCCATTTTGACCGGAACCTCATACAATCTCCCTGCACCTAACCGGCTCCACCAGTGCCTCATCCCCGGCACAATTACCTTAGCTACCCTCAGTTCAATATCAGGACGAGTCTGATCTAAAACCAGCATTTCCATACCGTTTTTCTCAACGATTTGTTGACACAGCTTAATATCTTCTAAAAGATTGTCACTGGCGATTTGAGGATAATCTACAGCGACTTTAGCAGCAACTCTATCATCAAGAATTAGATAAGATTGATTTTTCAAAGTCGCAGTTGTCCACCAGTCAATAGCTAAGGGATCGGCTGATGGAGGATATTGGGTATTGCCATCGGCTTGGGTTAATAAAACATTGGGTAAAATTTGGTTAACTTCAGTTAAGGCTCGACTAATAGCAATTTTGGCATCGAAATGAGCGCCATAACCCAAAACAATATCTTCTACAGAGCGTTCGCTCCGCGCGACCCCCTTGGGGTCATCACTTCTACGGCTAATAGCAGCAAACACAGGAATATTAAGATCGCTGGTAATATCTAAAACCCAAAGTTCCCGATTAATAGTTTGATAATATTGCTTCAGGCTTTGAAAATAAGGCTCATTGAAACTATCTAAATCCACTTGCGGCTTTTGCAGGGAGTTATACCACCATAAAGCGACAGCATCACGCTCTACTAACTCCATAAATCCTTGCAGAATAGCTTCTTCGATAGTATTACCTGCCGCACACCCATTGGAATCAGCCCAACAGTCGGGTTTATAGTCCGGTTGATAGCCATAATAGCAGTAAGCCGTTGGCAGATACTTAAATTCCTCGTTGGTTAAAGACCAAACAGGAGTCCAGTCAATTTCTCTTTCCTCATCAAACGGTTCTGGAACCTTTTGAAACCAGCCTTGATATGAACTATTCCACTGCTCTCTATTTTGGTATTGCTTTTGACTAAAGTTCATGCAAGCATTGGGGTGAATCGCTTTATTCCCCATTTGTTGGTAACTGCCTTTTTCTCTAATTTCATACCCTTGAAACACTCCAGAATAACGCTCGATCGCTTCGCAGAAACCGCTAGCTCTAGCTTGAGAATCACTCCTGCCTTTCCCTGCACTTCTTCCCCCTAAATTTTGGCGCAAGCCGTTGAAATCGTCAAAGATAGTGTGAAAATGATGTTTAGCAATGTAATTATGAGTTAATTCATTCCCAGGAATTTTATTTAGTTCTCGCACAACGCCCGTAATAGGGCTAATATGATGTTGATATTTCCTAAGAGTTTCTTGTGGCGAACAAATACGGTGTCCTCCATCGATAGTAAAGGTTTTTTGGCGGTTTTCTAAAATAAGAGGTAGGGGGTTGTTGGTTAACCCATTTAGCATCTCTCCACAGCTAGAACATTGAGGACGCTTAACCAAGCTATGATTTTGAGTTTGCAGTGCGATCGTATCGTAAGTGATTAAATTGCTTTCTAATTCTTTATTTCCACCTTGCACAATCCATTTAAACACCTCTGTGGCTGCCATTCCTAATGCAATTTGTACAGTAGATGTCAAAAATCCTAAAGGAGGTGTTAAAGAAGGAGAAATGTGCTTCTGTTTCTGAATTAGGCCTTCAATTGGTCTATTATCTCGCAAACGCTTGGCTAAACATTCCCAACACCCAGTTTTTTTAGGATCTAATAAAGGGCCGAGCCAGACTATTGTTCCCAATGGTTTAACTAACATCCAAGGAGATTGGGACTTTAAGGCTTGTTGATTGAACTCATCTAACTCAGGAGAGAGATAGTCATCAGTTAAAACTACTGTCAAGTCACCAACATCTGTTACTTGAATTTGTAGAGATTCAAGCATAGCAATGAAGTCCCCAGCAGCAACCAAACCTAATGCTTTTACTGCTACTCTAGTTGAGCGCAATCGTTGATGGGCTATGGTGGGAGTGATATTGAGATGATGACAAAAAATCTTTAAATGCGATGGCAAAGAGCGATCTGGTTTGACAAGATAACCCTTTTGTTCCATTTGGTACAAAGCATATTGGGCTTTAATGCTTACATTGAGAACTTCTTGGAAAAAGGTAGCAGCTTCCTCAAAAGATTTTGGATCTTGCAGTAGCGACTGTTGAATGGTGTCAATAATTTCATCAATACTGAGATCGCTATCGATTAAAGCAGCTAAACTACAAGAAAGGCGATCGCTTAGCCAAATTGTCTCCCTCTCTGATAATAAAAATATTTGTTCGGGTTCTATAGTTATAACAGAATAACAGGGGTTGAAATGTGGTTTATCTAGCATAGTTATTATTCTTTATAAGACTCCTATTTAATTTTTTAAAAACTCAGTAAATCTTAATTTTTTGTAATATTTTTAAGGGAAAAAGCGTTGGTTGAAGCCCTTGAACAATACTTTCTGTCCGCATACAAAAGTATGACAATTCAAAGACGCAAGCACAAATTGAAGGTTTGAGTGTACATAATACTTAATTAGACAAAAATGTATTACATTCGCTAATAGTATCCATTAAGGTTGTCACGTAAAACTGCCGATACAACTCACAGCTTGGTACTACTTTATTTCCTAACTGCTTAATCAGCCCCATACTGCTTAACTTGTAAGCCACGATAGCCTCTAATGCTACTGGCTCAGTGGTACACATGACACAATTAAGGGATTTGGCTAATTCCGGCCGTTCTTGCAGTATTACCAAATGGCGTTGCAGGTGATGAGAATAAATTCCGGTGGCAGTTGGGGCAGTTTCCAGCAGATGCTCCAGAGTTATTTCCCTTTGACTAAGATGATAGATAGCAGTGTGTACTAGTGAGGGATGCCCTCCGATCAGATCCATCAGTTGCCTAGCTTCATCACCATCTGACCAGTCAAGTTCGTAGCGTTGAGCTAACTGCTGCACCTCCTCCTGACTAAAAGCATTTAACTGAATCGGCAGCCCTACATTAAAAGGGGACTGGTTAAGTTGAAGGGGAACGTAAATCTCCGTTGAGTGAACCACAATCAAGCGGAGCTTTTGCCAAACCAGTAATGTTTTGGCTTCTTCGTACCACGATCGCAACAGAGGTAAAAAATCTTTTGCCACTTGAGGATGCTCAAAAATTTGATTCACCTCATCTAACGCTAAAACGAGGGGAGTCTCAATTGATGTTAGTAGATACTCTTCAAAGTAGGAAGTACAGCTAATTTTGCTCCCTAGATCCTCATCCCAATATTCATCTAGCTTCGCTTCTAGCTGAAGCTGACGTGCAATGTTGGCACACAGCCAACGCAAAAATTGATTCAAATTACTCAAAATAACCCGATCGACTTGCTCCAGGTTCAAGCTGACAGTGCGGTAGCCCTGGCGTTTAGCAGAGTCAAGAATTCTCATTAACAGAGAAGTTTTGCCCATCTCTCTGGGTGCTTTAATCCGTACTAAGGCTCCTGGTTTTCTTATTTCTTGATAAACTTGCTCTTCAAGAGGAGCGCGTTCTAGGTAAAAAGGGGAAGCCAGAGGAACTGAGCCATTGGGATAGAGGGGCGAGGTATCCTGGTTTGCATCACTCAACTCAGAAATTTTAGGATTTTTATCTATACTCTGGGATGAAACCTCAAAATCCAGATTTGCAATTTCTCTCCAGTCAAGTGCCAATTTCCGACAGAGTTCTTCAAAAATCACATAATCAACAGGCTTACCAGTCAGAAAGTTGCTGACTGTAGCTAGAGCGAATCCTGCATCTTCAGCTAAAGAGCGTTGGCTAGGAAAGCCGTTACGTATTAGTGCAAGTTTGGCTTTGTCAAGATAATTCTGTTGCACTCTAAGTGATCTGGGCATGGGGCATCTTATGACGACTGTATGGATTGTACCAGTAACACAATAAAAGTCAGTCACAAGTCAGTAATTCTCAGGCGATAAGTCAGTATACGGTGAAATTTTATAAATGTATCAGATTCCAAGCAAAGGGAAGTAAATATTATCCTTAAGTATTTTTTGGCAATGTACTCTAAGAAGTATGAGTAGCATCCAGCGCAGCACTATTCGTACCATATGTCGCTCACCTTGTGACATAGGGAGCAACGCGAAAAAGTAGGATTCAGCCGGGATACGCATAAATTGAGACACGTTGTAAACGAGTGTAACGCTGAAGAGTTAAAACCATTGATTTACTGTTGTTTCAAACCGTATCGCAAGGCGCAAGCCGAAAAAGCGTTTATCGATCTATTGAATATGCTACGGTTTTGAATCCATAATAGTAGAGAGAGGCGAATCTTTGTGTTTTTTACATTCCTCATCACGCTGGTCTGGACTGAGACTTTTATATTGTTCCGCATTCGGAAATTTATTGATTTGAATAATGTTTTTGAATTCACTTTTTATGCGGTTTCGCTCTCCATAAACTTCTAAACAAACAGGAGTTTGAGTTTCTTTAGCTCTCCTGAGATGAACTTTGAAATCCTGAGAGTTATTTTTCTGACCTCTACCTATTTTTGAGAGATCCTGATCGACGTTTTTGAAGCTAAGATTGTCACCTCCAGTTTTATCAATCTCAACTATAGTTGTTGGAGTCTTATTAGGAGGTAATGCTCTGCTCTCTATGTGTTCTATTTTCGTCCCTACCCATTCTGGAGGATTGTAATTTGGTGGTAAAGCGATATTTTTACCAGGACACGAAAAACCTATAAAATCACACATTTGTGCTAAAATTCCCAGATGACCAAGCCCAACGAGCAGAAAGCTAATAGCGCTCCCGCATAAAATTGTCATTTTTACTACTGAATTTTTTGTATTGTGGTTATCTTGTGTATTCATCATATTTTCACTACAATTAAAGTTTTTTACAATAACCATTCATGAGACACAAAAGCACTATTTGAACTAGACTTTAATATTCTTGCCATGTAACGCTCAATACTGTCATAAGTTATATCAAATCCGTCTGTATCGGAATTATTCCTCTGTTCTCTCCCTCTGCGTCCTCTGCGTCCTCTGTGGTTTTTTAATCATTCAGATACTACCGGATTTGATATTATTGGTTGCGATCGCTTGCTTTTCATACAAGGTTAAATTCCTTGACCATTGAGGATAGCTTTCGTCAGGTTGCGGGTTTAATTCCTATCTAAAAAAAGTCTAACTTGCATACCAAAATACACCAATTTTAGATTTACAATCACTCTTGCTTAAGTTAGCTTTCATTTTCACAATACAATTGTGCTATTTTTTTATCTAGCATTTTTACACTGCATAGATTTTTAACATTTCCTAAATTGGCATTCTCCAAGTTAGCATTATCTAGATTTGCATCTTTTAATTGAGCATTTGTTAGGTTAGCATTAGTCAGCGTAGCCCCTACTAAATTAGCACCCGTTAGATTAACACCAACTAGGTTGGCATTATTTAAGTTGACCCCGCGTAGATCTTTACCACTCAAGTTAACACCAGATTTAATGAGATACGCGCCTTTTGGAGCATTACCATCTGCAAACTTAGTTGTTTCCGTATAAATGCTACGAACTAATTGCTCTTCCTTGTATGTTGTATTCCTCAAGTCAGCACCACTTAAATTAGCACCATCCAGTTGAACTTCTGTCAGATCGATACCCCTTAAATTAACATCTGTTAAATCTTGACCGCGAAGGTCAGCACCAGGTTTGATGAGATAAGCACCTTTTGGAAGATAACCATTTGGAAACTGAGTTGTTTCCGTGTAGACACTGCGAGTTAAGTTAGCGCCTTCTAGCTTAGCCCCGCTCAAGTTGACACCTACCAAATTAGTACCAACCAACTTAGCTCCTGTCAAATCTGCATTGCTTAAATCGGTACATGATTGTTTGTTGTTTTGTTTCTTTTGTAGTTGACTAGCCTCTTTCAAACAACTTAAATTAGCCCCACTTAGGTTAGCACTTCGCAGATTAGCCTTATTTAAATTAGCATAAGAAAGTATAGCTCTCTGAAAATTCACATTATTCAAATCGGCTTTTTCAAGGCTAGCATTCCAAAATTGAGAATCTTGGAAAATAGCATTGTTTAAAACTGCTTCGTCCAGTTGAATTTGGCTGAGATTAGCATTATTAACTTTCACAGCTTCTAGCTTAATTTTTTGGCCAAAAATTAAGTCAGCCCCAAGAATATCCCATTTTTGTCGCCTCTGGCTCCATCCATTTAAGTTTTCTAGAGCAGCAGTTCTCCCACCATCACCAGACTGTTCTGAAGACGAGCTAACAAGCTTCCAAGCATCAGAGCGAGCTTGTTGGTGATGAGCCGGAATTTCCACAGTTAGTAACCAGGTTAACGCTAAAATAGGAGTAAATACTTTACCAACAACACCTAAATCTCTCTTTTCTAACCAATCAAAAAAAACTTTAAGTACATCTGCTCCAGGTAGACTTTTTGGAAGACTAATCCCATTCTGGTTATTTTGAGATTGAGATGAAGGTTGATTGTTAACATTTTGAGAATTGTTAGATGAAGAAATTTTCATTGCTTTCTCCTATTTCAAATTTAGTAGGTTTTTTGTATCTACAATCAGCTTATATTTGACAAAAACCACTTATTGGGATAAAAGACATAATGTACTGATAAACAAACAAAGCCACATTACAACTGTGAAAAAAACAATTTTCAAAAATAACTCCGAAGCTTTTAAATTGTTTTGAGCAAAGTTATTTTGAGCCAAGGAGTATGAAGTAATTACATAAATGACTTGATATCTTCTTTTCAAAATAGATATTCTCCTTAAATTTCAAGTACTGATACTTTATTTAGTTGGAAAAATACTTTGCAATTGGGTTTAATAAGCATTCGAGTACTCACCCGATACTTATTCGGTGGCGACTGGTATTGATTTAAGTTGTTCTCTTCATGTAGTAGTGTGCTTCTCTAAAAACTTATCGCTGGGAAATTAGAGCTTTATCTAAAAAAATTAGACTATTTACAATAGTTTACAAAACTCTTCTTAAGCCACGGAATGCAAGTTTCTTAATAAAGTAAAATTGGATACTGTTAGTTCAGTAATGAGTTTCAGCATTTTTATGTCCTTATACCAATTTTCTATGAAGATGCATACAATTAGCCTGCGGAGGCAGGCTTTGTTTGTATAGCCCACTCTTCCAGAGTGAGGGCAATAATGTGCAACTTCACATAGAGTTAGTATTATTTACTAAACTATTAAGCTTAAGTAATAAGATAAAAACATCGTTTGAATTATGCACTTATCATTTGTGCTGTGTTAAATACCAAATCTAGGCGTAAAGAATACACTTTTCTGTATGCGTTTCTAAATTTACCTCTAATACAATAAATGAGTACACTAACAGATACGTTTATAACGCTGCCTTATGTATCAAAAATAACTCAATAACGACTAAAGCCGAATCGCTCTTAGCACCTTACACCATGTTCAATAACACTATTTTTGTAGGACAGGACTGTGGTAAAAGTAAGTTTTAAGGAATTCATAATGAGTCAAAATTTACCAAACCAAGGAAAACAAAGGATTCTCGTCGTAGACGACCACCAATTAATCCTGGGTGGAAGCCTAAATATACTCAAACAGGAGTATCCAGACGCGGAAATTCTCAAAGCGGAAACAGCACAAGACGCCCTTGATGTACTAGCAGGCTGTCAGCTTGACCTCGTTGTCATAGACCTGTCCATTCCCGAGAAGTCTGGAGCGATCGCTCAAATTGACACGGGTATTCAACTGCTCAAGACCTTAATGAAGAAGTGTCCTACGCTCAATCTTGTCGTGCAAAGCAGTTATATTAAGGCATTAGTGCGTATTAAACGTGAAATTGACGACCATGAAGGGGGCTTTGTCATCGCCAATAAAGGGCTTTCGGAAAAGGAAATTTTAAATAGGGTTAACTTGGCGCTACAAGGTATCACCCATACAAAAGATATCAAAACAGCATTGGAATTTAAGCCAGAGTGGCTGGAAGTTTTAAAGCTAGCATTTGAAGAAGGATTGCAAGATAAAGCTATTGCCGATCGCATGCACATACACGAACGAACCGTCCGTTCCTATTGGACTAAAATCCAAGACGTTTTAGGTGTTTATCCTGAAGATTGCAAACAAGAAGGCAAAAATATGCGAATTCAAACGACAATCCGTGCTAGAGAGGAAGGACTAATTGATTAATAAGGAGATAATAATTCATGACTGGGGATTCTGGAACGAAGATTTGGAGAAAAATTAAAAAAGAACTTGTTATTTGGCGTATAGGAGCGTTACCAGGGTTTGCAGTCTTAACAATTATCGTTATTGCTCGGTTATATGGGTTACTTCAGCCTTTAGAGTGGATGGCTCTCGATAGCCTTCTACGTCTGCGTTCTGCTGAACCTATGGATGATAGAATCACCATTATTGGCATAACTGAAGATGATATTCAAAGTGTAAAAACTTATCCTATTCCAGATAAAGAAATTGCAGTACTCATTAAGAAAGTACAAAGTTATAAACCTAGAGTTATTGGTTTAGATATTGTTAGAAACGTACCTGTTGAACCCGGTCATAAAGAACTGGTTGATGTATTTAAACAGAGTAAAAATGTAATTGCTATTGAAAAAGTTTTACCACCTCAATATGCACCTCCTCCAGATGTACCTGACAACCAAGTTGGTTTCGCAGATGCTCTATCAGATAAAGATGGCAATTCCCGACGGATTCTTATCGGTACACCATCACCAAATAGTCAAAACTACAAGTTTTCCCTCCCTTTGCGTTTAGCGGAAACTTATTTATTGAGGGAAGGGATTCCTTTAAGAAATGGGGTTCGCGACCCCGACACTATGCGATTTGCTTCAGTTGAAATTCCTCGCATTTTGCCAAATGCTGGCGGATATGTAGGAATAGATGCAGGTGGAGTTCAAACATTACTCAAGTGGCGGAGTGGAAAAGAACCATTTCGAGTTTTATATCTTAATGATATTAAAACTAATAAATTTCAGCCAGAATGGTTGCGCGATCGCATTGTTTTAATAGGTATAATGGCTCCCAGCGTTCCAGACTACATCAATACTGAAGCCGTTGCTGGTTTAAAACCGGATGGTCATATTTATGGTGTCAAATTTCACGCTCATGCTTGTTCCCAAATTATCAGTGCAGTTCTCAATGGACGACCGTTGTTAACAGTTTGGTCGGATAAGTGGGAATATCTGTGGATTGCGGTTTGGGGTTTTATTCCCATTGTCATTGGACGGTTAACTCAATCGGTACTTATGAACTTATTTGCTGTTGGCGTGACGAGTCTTTCCCTAATTGGAGGGAGTTATTTGCTTCTTCTATCCGGTTGGTGGGTTCCTGTCACCCCCAATTTGTTAATTTTAAGTATCAACGGTGTGGGTTTGAGTGCTTTTGCGTTTTATCAACGCGATCGCGCCATGCAGTCCCAACTCAACGAACGCCAACGCACTATCGACCATGCATTTACTCTCATTCACAACGGACCTCTGCAAACACTTGCTAATGCTTTAAGATGCGTTCAAGAGCAAGATTTTCCCCAGGATAAATTACACGGTCAATTAGAAAATCTCGACCAAGAAATTCGAGCCATAGGCGAACACTTGAAATCAGAAGCCCTCAATCAAGAAGAAAGCCTTCTTTTAGGAAGTGGCTTAAAACTCGATTTAAAACTTCCCATTCACGAACTCTTCTATGAAGTTTACACCAGTACGCTAAAACGAGATCTCACCCATTTTCAAAATCTTAAATTGAAAACCCGCGCCTTTGACCCTATTGAAGAAAAATATTTAAATATCGAACAGAAACGAGAACTCTGCCAATTTTTAGAAGAAGCCCTATGCAATGTTGGCAAACACGCAGTAGGAGCCAAACGCATCCAAGCCACTGGCAAAGAAAACGAAGGCTGGTATACTCTCAGCATTAAAGATAATGGGTGCGGGATTGGTTCAAATACAGAAAATAAAGGAACAAAGCAAGCTATAAACTTAGCGAGAAATTTGAGAGGTCATTTTAAACGAGAATCTGTTACTCCTCGTGAAACTTTGTGTGAATTAACCTGGTCTTTAAGAGGTCGTAAAGGTCAGATCGAGAATTGGCTCAAACCTCTTTTAAAAGTCTTTAATCAGAACATTCCCGGCTCAAAACAAACTGACCAGAAGGTAAACGATAGACACCCTGTGCTTCCACAATCGGGTCGCCTTTCTGCCAAGGACGACGAGTCAAGTTAACGGATGGAGCAGTATTAGATACAGTACGCACAGTGCCAAAAGTATACTGCGACATCAAAGCATCTCCCGGACGAGAAGGTAAACCACCAGAACCCGTAATAACAAAACTCCCCTCTTGCGGGCGAGAACCGCGTGCAATGCAACTATTGGCAATCAAACTTGCAGTATCCACCAATTGAGCTTCCAACGGTACTAATTCTTGGTTTAAGTTGAGGTTTTGGGTATCGAGTTGCGTTGTACCACTGATGCCAAATTCAGATTTAGTCGTGATATCACTTAAAGGCGTAGTCTCTTGGCGGCGTTGAATACCATAGATATTCAAGGCTTTAATATTTATTCTGCCTCCATTACCTTCAGAAGCATTGGCGGTAATATCGCTGTCTTCATTAGGAATCGCAACAATGACGCCATTCAGCACATTGATGTTAATGTTACCGCCATTGCCACCTCGCTGTAAAGTCCCCGCCGTAGCCGTTATACTGCTTTTATTACGCAATAGCAAATAATTTTTGATATTTAGGGTAATATTTCCACCCTCACCAGAGGTAGTCTCAGTTGAAATTCTTCCTTGTTTGTCAAGACGAATCGAGCGAGCATCCACTTGGATATCGCCAGCCCTAGCAGCCTGTGACCCTTCTACCCGAGCAAATAAACCGCTATCGGAACCACCATTAGAGATGACAACATTGCCAGTTGCATTCACAGTAATGTCACCCGCAGATCCAATACCAAAAGCAGTTGTCTCAAGTCTTGCACCAATCAGGTCGAGATCTTTGGCATTAACAACAATGTTACCGCCAAGACCATTGCTGCTCGTCTTTGCAAATATTAAAGCATCTTGCAACACTAGAGAACCCTTGACATCTAAATTGATTTCGCCTGCGTTACCTGTGCTTTCAGTATCGCTACTGATAGTTCCACCTGTAATTATCAGATTGCGAGGACTACTAATGCTAATAGTACCTGCATTCCCCTGACCCTGTGTGGTGGTACTTACACCAGCTTTTTGAAATTCTATAGAAGCGGTTTCAATATTGATTTCTCCACCTTTCCCGGTGCTATCTTTCTCCGCAACGCTATAAATTCCTGCCTCTTCCATCTTCAAAGAATTTGCTCTTATACTAATTTTCCCCGCCTCACCGCCACTCGAAGTGTTTGCTTTTACATCCACCTTATTAAGTACAAAAGAACCTGCGACATCAAAACTAATTTCTCCGGCTTTACCTGTACTCGTTGTATTGCTACTAACTTCTGCGGATTCTATTCGTAATTCCTTTGCTCTTATACTGATTTCGCCCGCCTTACCTGCGCTCGAAGTACTGCTACTGATAGTTCCACCTGCAATTGTCAAATCGCTCTGACTACTAATGCTAATAGTACCTGCATTCCCCTGACCCTGTGTGGTGGTACTTACACCAGCTTTTTGAAATTCTATAGAAGCGGTTTCAATATTGATTTCTCCACCTTTCCCGGTGCTATCTTTCTCCGCAACGCTATAAATTCCTGCCTCTTCCATCTTCAAAGAATTTGCTCTTATACTAATTTTCCCCGCCTCACCGCCACTCGAAGTGTTTGCTTTTACATCCACCTTATTAAGTACAAAAGAGCCTGCGATATCAAAACTAATTTCTCCGGCTTTACCTGTATTTGTTGTATTGCTATTGATTCCTGCTGATTCTATTCGTAATTCCTTTGCTCTTATACTAATTTTTCCGGCGTTTCCCGTGCCTTGAGAGTCAGCATTTATACCACCGCCTTGAAGTATCATATTATTGTTGGCTCTAATGTTAATTTCTCCCGCGTTACCCGTGCTACCTTGTTCAGTTTTGCTATCAATTCCTCCTTGAATATCTAAAGAATTAGCTATTATACTAATTCTCCCACTGTTACTCGGTCCTTTTGTATTTGTAGCGATACCTCCACCATTGAAAGTAAAAGAGTCTGTAACATTAATATCAATTTCTCCAGCTTTACCCGTGCTCGTCGTGTTGCTGCTAACGCCCGCTCCTTCTATTTGTAATGTCTTTGCATGAATGTTAATCTTTCCTGCATTTCCCTGACCCTCTGAATTAGCACTTATACCTGCGTTCTTGATTGTTAGAGACTCTTTAACATCCAAGGTAATTTCACCCGCGTTTCCTTGACTATTGGATTGTGTGTTGCTGTTGATACCTGCTTCTGTGACTTCAATAGAATTGGCAGTAATGTTGACTTTTCCAGTATTACCAACGCCTCTAACTGTTGTTCCAATTCCGGAATTATGGGCTATCAATTTATCAACTTCAATTTTTATGTCTCCGGTATTACCCGTACTAAAAGAATTGGCACTAAAGCCAGAACCCTCCTCGAACAGCAGAGAATTCGTTTTCACATCTATCTGTCCGCCCTTACCCGCACCGAAGCTATCACTCCCAAGCCCACTGTTTTCCTCTACAAAAATAGAATCAGCTTTAACAATAATATCGCCAGCTTTTCCAGCTCCTCTTTCAACCGATTGAGTTTGAGTTCCCGCACCTCCAGTATTCTTCAATTTTATGCTTTTAGCATCCAACTGAATTGTTCCACTATCTCCCGAACCAAAGGTATAAGAGGAAATACTTGACTTGTTAATCGCGATGGAATCCCCAACAAGACTAATTTCTCTCCCATTTCTACTGCCAGTCGTATTTGCTTGTACAAGAGTCTCAGAGGTAAAATCAATGTTTTTACCTACGATCGCAATTTCCCCTCCCCCAACTCCAGTTGTCCCAATAAAGCTTTTGTTAGAAATATTAATATCTGCAAAAGAAGTGTTAGCGCGATCGTAACCCACCTTCCAACCTTCTGTTACTTGGTTAAGACTTACATTTCCATTGCTACCAACACTACCGATTTCAACACGTCCTACAGGTGCTTTGAGAATAGCACCTTCAAGAGAAATATTTCCCGACAATAGCGCTAGAGTTTTTCCTTCGCGAACTTCCAACCCCGGACGTTGACTGTCCAAAGAAAAACCGGGTTGAGCATTAACAACCCGGTCGATAAAATCTGACTGATAATTAAACTCATGCCCAATTCCTTTCACTGCGATCGCCCCTGGGTTGGAACCGAATTGCAAGCCAGCAGGAACACTTACAGTTAACAAAGAGTTCGCTCCTTCAGGCTTTGCCCTAAATTCCGTCCCATCTGCAAATTTAAGACTATTTGCAGTACTTCCAATAAACGAACCACCTATATCTAGGCGAGCATTACTACCAAACACAATTCCGTTAGGATTTATCAAAAACAGATTTGCTGCTCCGTTGGCTCGAATCAATCCATCAATATCAGATATTGACCCACCTGTTACCCTGGTAATAATGTTTTGTATGTCAACTGTATTGTTAAACCAAGCTGTGTTACCTGTCTTCACAGAAAACTCTTGAAAACTGTGAAATAGGTTCGTTCCTGCAATCGTTCCGCCAGTAATATTTATGGTGTTACCGTCTGGGATGACAATGGAATTATTTGGTAGAGTCGCATCTGGCGTAATTTGAGCCAATGTGCTGTTTGACCAAAAAACTAATACACTCGCGATCGCAATCTTCAGTCCACTCAACCACTTTAGACGTGCAGATACCACCGACATCGCACTCTCCTCGCTATTCAGGGGCAAGAACTCCATTTAGTATATATTCAATCAACACACTCCCGGCTCAAAACAACTTCACCCGAATGTAAACGGTAGACACCCTGTGCTTCCACAATCGGATCGCCTTTCTGCCAAGGACGACGAGTCAAGTTAACAGATGGAGCAGTATTAGATACAGTACGCACAGTGCCAAAAGTATACTGCGACATCAAAGCATCTCCCGGACGAGAAGGTAAACCACCAGAACCCGTAATAACAAAACTCCCCTCTTGCGGGCGAGAACCGCGTGCAATGCAACTATTGGCAATCAAACTTGCAGTATCCACCAATTGAGCTTCCAACGGTACTAATTCTTGGTTTAAGTTGAGGTTTTGGGTATCGAGTTGCGTTATACCACTGATGCCAAATTCAGATTTAGTCGTGATGTCACTCAAAGGCGTAGTCTCTTGGCGGCGTTGAATACCATAGATATTTAGGGCTTTAATATTTATTCTGCCTCCATTACCTTCAGAAGCATTGGCAGTAATATCGCTGTCTTCATTAGGAATCGCAACAATGACGCCATTCGGCACATTGATGTTAATGTTACCGCCATTTCCACGTTGCTGTAAAGTCCCCGCCGTAGCCGTTATACTGCTGTTATTACGCAATAGCAAATAATTTTTGACATTTAGGGTAATATTTCCACCTTCACCAGAGGTAGTTGCAGTTGAAACTACTCCCTGTTTGTCAAGACGAATCGAGCGAGCATCCACTTGGATATCGCCAGCCCTAGCAGCCTGTGACCCTTCTACCCGAGCAAATAAGCCACTCTTGGAGTTACTGCTGCCAGTGATGACAACATTGCCAGCCGCCTTCACAGTAATATCGCCCGCAGAGCCAGTTCCAGAGGTAGTGGTCTCAATTCGTCCACCAGGAGCCATCTCGAGATTTTTGGCATTAACAACAATGTTACCGCCAAGACCATTGCTGCTCGTCTTTGCAAATATTAAAGCATCTTGCAACACTAGAGAACCCTTGACATCTAAATTGATTTCGCCTGCGTTACCTGTGCTTTCAGTATCGCTACTGATAGTTCCACCTGTAATTATCAGATTGCGAGGACTACTAATGCTAATAGTACCTGCATTCCCCTGACCCTGTGTGGTGGTACTTACACCAGCTTTTTGAAATTCTATAGAAGCGGTTTCAATATTGATTTCTCCACCTTTCCCGGTGCTATCTTTCTCCGCAACGCTATAAATTCCTGCCTCTTCCATCTTCAAAGAATTTGCTCTTATACTAATTTTCCCCGCCTCACCGCCACTCGAAGTGTTTGCTTTTACATCCACCTTATTAAGTACAAAAGAACCTGCGACATCAAAACTAATTTCTCCGGCTTTACCTGTACTCGTTGTATTGCTACTAACTTCTGCGGATTCTATTCGTAATTCCTTTGCTCTTATACTGATTTCGCCCGCCTTACCTGCGCTCGAAGTACTGCTACTGATAGTTCCACCTGCAATTGTCAAATCGCTCTGACTACTAATGCTAATAGTACCTGCATTCCCCTGACCCTGTGTGGTGGTACTTACACCAGCTTTTTGAAATTCTATAGAAGCGGTTTCAATATTGATTTCTCCACCTTTCCCGGTGCTATCTTTCTCCGCAATGCTCTCGATCCCTGTATTTTCAATCTTCAAAGAATTTGCTCTTATACTAATTTTTCCTGCATCCGCGCTACTCGAAGTGTTTGCACTTACACCTACCTTATTAAGTACAAAAGAGCCTTTGACATCAAAACTAATTTCTCCAGCTTTACCTGTATTTGTTGTATTGCTACTCACTCGTGCTGATTCTATTCGTAATTCTTTTGCAGTTATACTAATTTTTCCTGCATTTCCCGAACTATTCGAGTCAGCATTTATACTGCCGCCTCGGAGTACCATATTATCTGTGACCTGAATATCGATTTCTCCCGCGTTTCCCGTGCTACCTTGTTCCGTCTTGCTATCAATTCCTCCTTGAATATTTAAAGAATTGGCTTTTATATTAATTCTACCGCCGTCACTTGGTCCTTTTGTGTTCGTAGTTATACCTCCACCATTGAAGGTAAAAGAGTCCGTAACATTAATATTAATTTCCCCTGCTTTATCCGTGCTCGTCGTGTTGCTCTCAATTCCCGATTCTTCTATTTGTATTGTCTTTGCATGAATGTTAATCTTTCCTCCATTTCCCTGACCCTCTGAATTAGCACTTATACCTGATTGTTTAACTGTCATAGATTCGTTAACATTTAAAGTAATTTCACCAGCATTCCCCTGACTATTTGATTCGGTATTGCTACTGATACCTGACTTTGTAAGCTCGACAGAATTGGCAGTAATGTTGACTTTTCCAATACTACCTACATTTTTAACTGTTGTTCCAATTCCAGAGAAACGGATTATCAGTTTATCAACTTCAATTTTTATGTCTCCAGTATTACCCGTACCAAAAGCATCAGCACCAAAATCAACATTGTTTTCAAGTCGCAGAGAATTAGCTTTAACATTTATCTGTCCGCCATTACCCGAACCAGAGCTATGACTTTCCAATCCACCAAAATTTTCAATCACAAACGCATCAGATCGGACAGTAATATCGCCTGCTTTTCCTGCGCCTATTTCAAATGATTTAGTCTCAGTAAATACTCCACCGTTGTTCTCGAACCGAATACTTTTAGCATCAAGTTGAATTTGTCCGCTATTTCCCGAACCAAAGGTATAAGAACCAATATTTGACCTGTTAATACCTATTGAATCACCAACAATACTAATGCCGACCCCGCTTTTGTTGCTAGTTGTATCCGCTCTGACGATATTCTCAGAGGTGAAACTGATATTTTTACCTGCGATCGCAATTTCCCCTCCCCCAACTCCCGTTGTCTGGATAAAGCTTTTGTTTGAAATATTAATATCTGCAAAAGAAGTGCTCGTGAGATCGTAACCCACCTTCCAACCTTCTGTCGCTTGGTTCAAACTGACACTACCATTGCTACCAACACTACCGATTTCAATACGTCCTGCGGGTGACTTTAAAATCGCGCCTTCAACAGACACATTTCCACCTATCAGGGCGAGAGTTTTTCCCTCACGCACTTCCAATCCCGGACGGTTCGTTTCCAGACGTTTAGCAGGTTGATTGGAATTAATAAGACTGATAATATCTTCTTGATAATTAAACTCATGCCCAATTCCATTTACTGCGATCGCCCCTGGGTTGGAACCGAATTGCAATCCTACAGGAACACTTACAGTTAACAAAGAGTTTGCTCCTTCAGGCTTTGCTCTAAATTCCGTCCCATCTGCAAATCTGAGACTATTAGCAGTACTTCCAATCAACGAACCACCTATATCTAAGCGAGCATTACTACCAAACACAATGCCATTAGGATTAATTAAAAACAGATTCGCTGTTCCGTTGGCGCGAATCAATCCATCAATATCAGATATTGACCCACCTGTTACCCTGGTAATAATGTTTTGTATGTCAACCGTATTGTTAAACCAAGCTGTGCTACCTGTCTTTACAGAAAACTCTTGGAAACTGTGAAATAAGTTCGTTCCTGCTATCGTTCCGCCAGTAATATTTATGGTGTTACCGTCTGCTGTGACAATGGAATTATTTGGTAGAGTCGCATCGGGAGTCATTTGAGCCAATGTGCTGTTTGACCAAAAAACTAATACACTCGCGATCGCAATCTTCAGTCCACTCAACCACTT
>NZ_JBFPMW010000020.1:0-134577 GCF_045999855.1 Tolypothrix campylonemoides VB511288_2 | reverse complement strand
TAACATTAATGGTTTGAGCGCTGGGGTTGGATAAGGTGACGGTTAATGTTGCTGTGTCGCCTTCATTGACAGTGACATCCTCGATACTGACACTGGGAACAGCATCATCATTCACGATCGCGATTGTTACTGCTGCTGCACTTGTCTCAATTGTTGAATTTGCAGGAGCAGTGGTTGGCTGGGGATTGCTTAAAGTAACCGTAATATCTTCATTGGTTTCATATACATCATCACCTACAAGATCGACTGTAATTGTCTTCTGTGTCTCTCCAGGAGCAAAGTTTATAGTTCCAGATGAGGAAGTTCCTCCACTTTCAACAGTAATGTTGTAATCATTACCAAAAGTTGCTGTTCCGTTTAAGGCAAAGTCTACTGTACTTTCTACTCCAGTACCCCCACTTCGAGTCACAGTAAGGGTAATGCTCTTAGTGCCACTATTACCTTCATCAATAGGAGTTGTCGTTGTGGTAGAAATACCGTACACAATAGGGTCATTAGCAGCAATAGTCAGAGTCGTTTCTGTTATTGTTCCGGCGACCGCACCTTTAAGAGCGCCAAAGTTGAATACAATTGTTTCGTCATTCTCCGGGAGAGTGTCGGGTTTGATGGTAACAGTAAAAACTTTTGTTAACTCTGTACCTGTTGCGCCTGCCGTAAAGGTGACAGCGCTTGAGGAAACAGTATAATCTTGGTCTGCTGTGGCTGTACTGTTACTGTTGATAACAATCGGGACAGTCACGTCAGTTGGTGGAATACTGTCTAAGGTAACAGAGATCTCAACTGCGATCGCGTTATTGTCTTCTGCAATACTGTAGGTGGCAACACCGAAGTTAACTTTTGGAGGAACAAAATCAGATTCAATGGCACCAATGTCAACAATATTACCAATAGTTCGCGTACTGCCTCGTTGATCTGTTGTTGGTAAATTTGGGTTGCTTTGTGTGTTGCTACCTGCATTAATAGCGGGGCTACCTATAAGCAGAGCGTGAGTCTGGGTAGGACCACCATTATCAGCTAAAGGAGCAAGTTTGGGATCGGAGGCGATAATATCTGAACCAGTGCCAAGAGTGCTTGAAGATATACCACTAACACTACCAATCAGGTTATTCGCATTACCGTTGAAAGTGCTACCAGCAACATCAGAAGCTTGATTGCCTTTGTCACTATTGCCAGCAATGATGCTATTAACAACGCTAATCGTTCCACCATTGTTGTAAACACCACCACCATCACCGATATTGTCATTATCGCTATCAGCAATATTCTCTGTAATAGTACTGTTACTGATAGTTCCATTGCTACCAAAAACTCCCCCTCCAGAACCTTTCGCTGTATTCCCAGAAATAGTGCTGTTGGCGATCGCAATGTTATTAGCGCTATAAACCCCTCCACCTGACGAAGCTGTGTTACCAGAAATAGTGCTGTTGGCAATGGTAACATTGCCACTGCTCCAAATGCCGCCACCGTCACCGTTCGCAGTGTTACCGGAAATGGTACTATTGTTGATAATAACACTGCTATTGCTGTAAATAGCACCGCCATTGCCCGCGATCGCGTTTCCGCCAGTTATCTTCAACTTGGCTATGGTAAGGGGTGCTGTAGCAGAAAAGATACGAGAAAGATTATTCCCACTGATTGTCAGGCTGTTTGCCCCACTACCTACAAGTGTTACAGCTTCAGTAACAGTGAGTTCTCCTGAAGTGAGAGTAATTGTGTCTGGATTTGTGTCTGTGAAGATGCCAGTGAATAAAATCGTATCATCACCAGCAGTCGCATTGGCATCAAGAATAGCTTGTCGCAAAGAACCAAGCCCGCTGTCATTGGTATTTGTAACTTCAAAGATTCCCAACACTTTGCTATAAGCTTCCATCACCCCAACCTGAAACGCCAGGGGTGCTTCAATAAAGCCAGTAGCTACCTCAAGATCCCAATCACCCCCGCTAGCTGCACTTCCGGTCAAGTCATCCGATGCAGCAATATCAGCACCCACGAGCTGGCTCAGTTGCTGTACAAAAGCTTCTCCCCTCTCTCCAGATGCCACATTACATCCATAAAGCAAAATATCAGCACCGTCTGTCAAGAAGTTTGCCCACTGCGATAGCTGTTGCGTGTAGAGAGATAAGGTATCGCTATTGAATTGCGCTGACCCCAGTTGCAAGCTACCTTCCGCCCCGTGGGAAACAATATGAACGGACTGATATTTGCCATTCTGCAAAATTTCTGTGATTTGGGTGATTCCGTCTTTTGTCGGGTCCAGAATAACAACTTGGCTATCCGATTGTATGCCCAATATTAAGCTTTGATAGTCTGGAACCGTTGTGTCTATGAAGATAATATTGAGATTTTCGCGATCGCTATTAGGAAGAATAATTTCTTCGTTATAATTTTCCTGAGGATTTTGGGTAGTATGCTCTGTTGATTCCATCATAGTTGCTTTTATCCCAATAGAAATTAGAGTCAAAACAGATACCTGCTGACTCAAAGAAATAGTCTTATTACTTTGTTTGCGTAGCAATTGCTGGAGCTAACATCAGAGCAACGTTGAAGCACAGAATTTTCTTTTGCGCGAAGCATTCTGCCCCAATATCAGAACAGCAGTAAACCTAACCATCCTTACCTCCATACAGTTTGGTAGAAGTTACGGTTTTCGGTCTACATCACAATTTATGCTGTATATAAGCTAACAACTAGCGTAGTTGTACTGAAAAAAAATAGTCTCGGCTGCAAAGTTAAGCAAGTAGTAACTCCAAGAATAAGTAAATTATTTTATACAAGTAAGAAAACAGAAATTAAATCTCCTTTGGCTCACGCACCCCAGCTGGCGGCTGGTTTAGCTGAAATGAATGTATGGATGTTTTGGGCTTTGTCTCCCGGTGACACAATTGAGGCAAAACCTCCAAACATGCCTTCCCAGGCGGAGGGAGCCACCGGAGCGAGGACTTCAGCAACACAGAGAGCGCTAAACTGCTGGAGTGAAAACTGACTCTTGCAGAGTTGCTGCTTGAACACCATTTAGAATTGCCAGAATTTTTTGGTTGGAATTGTCAAAAATAAAGGTGTTGTCAAGGATTTGACGGACGGTCAAAGCAGAATATGTCAAACTTCCAGATAAGCCAATGCCATCCTCTCCTACACGAAAATCGGTGATAGTATCAGTTCCTTCATTAGCAGCCAAAACAAAGGTATCATTTCCCAGACCTCCTGTTAGGTAATCGTTTCCAGCACCGCCCCAAAGTCGGTCCTGACCGTCGTTACCCCAAATCCAGTCATCACCAGACTCACCGTACAGTACATCATCCCCATCCCCACCAAAGATGCGATCGCTACCATTACCACCTTTGATGATATCCTTCAAGTAAGATGTGCTGTTTGCTACACTATTAATTGAGTCACCAAATACAGTATCGTTACCTTCACCAGCATCAATCTCATCGCCTTCCAAGCCACCGATAATTATATCATCACCATCAGCACCAAGAATGCGATCGCTTTCATCAGTTCCTATTAAATAGTTAACATTGGATGTATCCTGAACCAGATTTGGAATACTAATAGTACCGATAGCTTGGTTCTTCTCAATAGAAGCATTTCTGGCATTGCTAAGTTCCACTAAGAATGTTTCTGATTCTTCAAACTCAAAATCGCGATATGCGACAACCTCAATAGTTTTACTAACTTCTCCTGGGTTAAAAATCAGTGGGGTTAAGTCAATACTCTTGTAATCACTCCCAGCTTTAGCTGTTCCATCAGTCGTTTTGTAGTTTACCGTAACTTGCTCATAACTTTCCTGAGACAAACTAACTGTTATCAATGCAGTTTTACCTTCTTTGATAGTGAAATCCTCAATCTTAATCCTGGGTTTAGAATCATTATCAGTAATAGAGACAATCGCTTCTGCTTGACTAATTTGGGAACTTTCTGGGGGTGCTTTTAGATTGGGGTTTTTCAGCGTGAGGACGAGATCTTCTTGATTTTCAAAATCGCTGTCATCAACAATATTTAGCGTTATACTCTTTGTTGTTTCTCCTGGTGCAAAGCTTAAAGTTCCACTTGGGGTAATTGGAGTTCCAGCAAATAGTACGTTGTTGTAATCCTTATTAAAAACTGCTATTCCACTAAAAGCATAATCGACAGTACTTCCTATTCCAATACCCCCACTGCGAGTCACATCAAAAGTCAGTTGTGGGTTCCCATTTTCTGTAACTTTAGTGGTTGTTGTAAAAAGACTATAGGAAATAGGGTCATTTGCCGCAATTGTTAGCGCCACACTGCTCTTACTTGGATCGACTTTATATTGATTATCGGAAGCTAAAGTAAATTGTACGGTTTCTTCTAACTCAGGAATGGTATCATCAATAGCCGTGAAGTTAACATCAACAAAACTTTGTCCTTTCGGAATTACCACTGATAATCCATTAGTAGAAAGAGAGTAATCTTGTTGATTGGCAGTTCCGGTAGCAACAAGCTTGACTGTTAGATCGCCAAGAATACTATTGCGAGTGATGCGGAATGAACTCTGGTTCGATCCTGTTTCACTTACATTGCTTTGTAAAGTTGCGATTTGAACGGTTAAAATATCGTTATCATTATTAATGAGGGTGATATCTTCAGGATTGATATTGTTGTAATTTGGATCGGTACTTATAGTTGGTTCTAAAACTATTTTGTAGTCAGTATTACCGTCTACCATACTATCATCTTGCCCGGTAATAGTGACAATTTGTGGAATATTCCAGTTATTAGGAGTGAAGGTCAAAGAGTTTGTAGAAAGCTGTCCTTCTTGTAAATTAGAACTATTTAATTTGATAGTGACATCAGCAGTTGGAATTGTCCTTAATTTTACAGTAAAAGATGTTGTACTGCCTCCTTCTGTTGTTGTCAAATTAGGATCTAAATTAACGATGACTTCAGGTGGAATATAAAAAGAATTAGCAGCTTTTGGAGTTCCATAAACAGGATTGCCATTAGCATCAGTCCCATTACGCTTTACACCATTATTATTGTGCCAATTACTATCAGTATCAGCTTGTTTAGAATTAATACGTTCCATGCTAATACCGACATTGGGAGAACTCGTTGCATAAACTCCTGCTGGCCATACATCGCCCGAGCCATTAGCAGTATCGATCTCAACGTTATCTGGTGTTTTAAGAGTTAGCGATTCTCCGTCATTGCTTAACGTTCCTGTAAAGATGAGATCGGCAGAAATATCTTTTATAGTCTCATCATTACCACCTTCAAGTAAGAAATATTGACCGCCTTTAATGACAGTTCCTGTAGGAATAGTAATATTCAAACCGCCACTGCTGGATTTGAGCGTCCAACCGCCTAAATCAATATCTCGACTTGTGGTGTTGTACAATTCGATCCATTCAGCGTTACTATCAGCACTAGTTCCCATCCAAGCAACTTCATTAATCACAACATCTCTAGCAGCAATGTTGCTATTAACAGTAATCTTGAAAAATTGAGTTGTTGAAGTATCTATCCCGCCCTTATCTGTACCTCCATTATCTTGAACGGTCACACCAATAATGGCAGTACCCGTTTTACCTAAACTGGCTGCAGGAGTATAAGTAAGTTTACCCGTCGTATCAATCGTAGGAGCAACTGCAAATATAACAGAATTGCTGTTGCTCACGATGTTATATGCAACAAGGCTCTGTGTTAATTCATCAGTACCGCCCCCCGGATTAAATCCTGTTGCCCAAGCATCAACTCTTTGCTCTCCCACAGATGCATCTACACTTCGATCTGCTCCAATAATAAAGCTGGGTGCATCGTTGACTGCAGCAACGTTAAATGTCATGGTGTAAGCTGAAGCACTGAAATCTGTGCCATCACCGACTCTAAACTGAAAGTTAGAATAATTATCCCCGTTCCCGTTAGTACCAGGTTTAAACTTTAGGTTACCTAAAGCAGACACTTGTATCGTGTCGCCTTTGGTAATAATAGCTTCGCCAGTATCTTGTTGGTTGTTATTATTCCCATCTAAGAACAACTGACCAAAAGTAGGGAGTTGAGTAATTTGTATTGATTGTAGAGTGTTACTGGTATCAGCATCTTGAAATTTGAAGTCAGCCGCACTAAACGTGTAGGCGTTATCTTCGTTCAAACTGGCAGTATTGTTTTCAGCAGTCGGCGCATCGTTTACAGCAGCCACGTTCACTGTTATCGTGTAAGCTGAAGCGCTCATCTCAGTACCATCACTTACCTTAAACTGGAAACTCGTGTAGCCATCGCCGTTGGCATTACTGGCTGGTTTAAATTTCAGTTTGCTAAGCTCAGCAACTGGTATAGCCTTGTTTGGAGTAACTGCTTCATCCGCATCTTGGTTACCATTATTGTTCTCATCCAAGAACAACTGACCCGCACTGGGAAGTTGGGTAATTTGTACTGCTTGTAGCGAATCATTACTATCAATACTTGTAAATTTAAAGTCAGCGTTGGTAAAAGCGTAAACACTATCTTCGCTAAGATTGATGGTTCCATTGGCAGCAGTTGGAGGATCGTTGACAGGAGTCACATTCAGCGTCATCTTATACGCTGAGGTACTTATGCCTTTGCCATCATTCACCTTAAACTGGAAACTAGCGTAGTTATCACCATTAGCATTCTCAGCAGGTTTGAACTTTAACTTGCCAAAATCGGCAACTTGGATAAGTTGGTTTTGCGCGATCGCTTCGCTAGTGCCTTGGTTACCATCATTGTCATTATCCAAGAACAGCTGACCTTTCGTTGGTAGTACGGTAATAACTACTGATTTCAGTGTATCTCCACTGTCAGGATCGGCAAATTTAAAGTCAGCGGTAGTAAAAGTGTAAGCTGTATCCTCACTAAAGGTAACAACACTGTCTGTAGCAGTTGGAGGATTATTGGGAGTTTGAGAAACAGTGATATTGCCAGAGGGTAAGGAGGTGTCGCTACCAAACTTCCAGTTTGAGGAATTGCTAATAGCCTCTAACCATTCCTGCTTAGTTCCGCTAGAAAATATCCGTAAGTCAAATACTCCAGAAGTTGCTTGGTTCTTGAGAAGCACTGCTGTCTTGTTAATTTCAGACAATCCTGCAACGATGCTACCAGTGGTTGTGCTATTTGCATTCTCAAAAAAATTCGTATTATCAATCTGGTAGATAGATGTGAAATTAGATAGAGGGTTTGTACTGTCGGTTGATTGCACAATTGCAATCTGGTCTCCAGACTCCTTTAAGGAAAGGTCTCCATAATCACCGCCTGCGCCAATTGCGCCTGAGTTAGTCCAAGTGAAATTGGAAGAAGTATCTGTATTGCGAATAACTGTACCAGCTGCAATATCAGAATCGGCGGTAAATCGAATTAAGTTCTCGCCACCAACAGCATTAGTAGAAGTTACACCATTGAAGCCAGTACCCGTCCAACCATTGTTTGTAAAGTAAATGATAGTACCTGCTGGAATGGAAACTAGGTTAACGAATGAGAACAGGTCGGGGTTACCGTTACTTACATAACCTACGATAGCAATATCTCCGGGTTTAAAAGTAGTAGTTGCCACAGATATATCCTTTAATATTTATCTGAAAGGGAATTTTTGGTTGGACTGTTAACTAGCTGTTGTGCAGTTCAACGCATTTCTTGAAGATTAATAAAAGTTATAGTCAAAAATTTCACTTTCAGTCCCAGAAAATATACTAAAGTTGACCATGATGAAAATGACACGCAAATAATTGGGTAATCTCCTTTATTAACCTTTTTCAGACGTTAATAAATTTCTCCAGCCAAGAACGATTGAGTTGTATTAGTATTAATTCATACTAAAATGGGAATATTTCTAGAAAATATTGACAATTTTCCAAGTCATGGTTAGTACAACCTCAACAGTAGTTTGGGGATTTCATACGTTGCAGATTTCTCCATCTCCCGTTAAAAAGCATACTGTATGCATTCTGAGTGATACCTGATATCATGTCCTGCTGTATACCCGTAGTTGGGATAGACTCTGACACAAGGAGACACGGGGACAAGGGAGAAAGTTTTATTATGGGCATTTAGCCGGACTTGATATGAAGGATGAATCCAGCCACTATAGAAATATGGAAAAAGCACTTATAGCGATTACATAATTTTGCGAGTTTGAGGAAAATCTAAACAAAAGTTCAAAACTCTTTATTTATAGCGGTTTTTAGTTGGTTGCAATACATTAATAATGGTCTTGTGGAATGGAGAGCAGCGCTTCATCGAGGGGAACCTCTGTTGAGGCGACTGCGGGGCGTGTCCCTCGTTTTAGGCGGATCAAATACCGACTCTACGAGAACTCTATTGCATTCAAGTGAGCGATCGCTATAAACGGGGTCACTCACTGTAAAAATCCTGAATATAAATTGGGTCAAGCGTCAAAACATCTCGCATGCACGCAGTCATCTTTATAAGGAGGATTCAGGGGAGCCAATCCGATCTGTGTATACAGGGTTGCCAAAAAAAGGGAGCTATACGTAAGTCTTACAAGTAAAAAAATTAGGATGTAAAATTATCTAGGAAATTCATGCAGTCAAAATTTATATTGTGCGATCGCACTGTATTAGTCGAACAGAAAATGCTTCAGGCAGTGTGCGTGTCATGAATTCTTCCAAGTATTTAGTAGAAGCTGTCGTGCGACTCAATGAAGCACTTCAGTAAAAAAGGATAAAGGATAAAAGCATTCAATTCTGAGTGATTTATTTAGATAGGTACACATAATAATTGCGACTCAATATATGGGACAAGGACTTTTGCAAATAGGAGTGACACTCTGTATCATAATAGCGATCGCACCGCGATTCGGTAGATACATAGCCCGTGTCTTTATGGGAGAAAAAATGCTACTCGATCCCGTCATGAATCCCTTAGAACGAATTATATATTTATTAGCAGGGATATCCAGACAAGAGACTATGACGGGTTGGCAGTATATCAGAGCGTTGCTGTACAGTAACCTTTTTATGGGAATTGTAGTCTGTTTTTTCCTTGCTCTTCAGAAATTTTTACCGTGGAATCCTACAAAATTAGCTGCTCCTAAATGGGACATTATCCTACACACAACTATTTCATTTTTAACCAATACAGACCAGCAACATTACTCAGGAGAAACCACTCTCAGTTACTTCAGTCAAACAGCCGCTTTGGGTTTTTTAATGTTTACCTCAGCCGCTACGGGATTAGCAGTAGGAATTGCTTTTATACGAGGTCTGACAGGGAAACCACTAGGAAATTTCTACGTCGATCTCACGCGTTCTATCACGCGTATATTGCTACCAATCTCAATAGTGGGAGCGATCGTATTACTAGCTTTAGGCGTACCGCAAACAATGAATGGACCTTTAGAATTAACAACTTTAGATGGAGGTATACAGTATCTTGCTAGAGGACCGGTAGCGTCTTTTGAGATCGTCAAACAGTTGGGAGAAAACGGTGGCGGTTTTTTTAGTGCAAACTCAGCACACCCGTATGAGAATCCAAGCAGTGTTACCAATCTCATAGAAACCCTTGCCATGCTGAGCATTCCATCTGGACTGATTTTTACTTACGGATTGTTTGCAAATAATACCAAACAAGCGTGGCGGTTATTCTGGATGGTCTTTGTTATTTATGTTGTCTTGATTGGTATAACAGCCATTGGCGAATATCAAGGCAATCCCACAGTCAGCGAAGCATTAGCATTGGAAGCACAGCCCAATTTAGAAGGAAAAGAGATTAGATTTGGGTGGGCGCAAACAGCGCTATGGGCAATTACGACAACAGGAACTATGTGTGGTGCTGTCAACGGGACGCACGATTCCCTAATGCCACCGGGAATTTTTTCCACAATGCTCAGCTTGTTTTTACAAATAGTCTGGGGCGGTCAGGGAACCGGAACAGCATACCTATTCATTTTCTTGATTCTCGCTGTGTTCCTAACTGGGCTAATGGTAGGACGGACACCAGAATTTTTAGGGCGCAAAATAGAAAAGCGAGAAATCATTCTCAGTAGCGTAGTCCTGCTGATTCACCCAATTGCAGTGTTGATCCCCAGTGCTATTGCCTTGGGATTTCCTACATCTTTAGGCTTTCAAGTTCCCCCACCAGGATATACGGGCATCCCTGAATTTCACAATATTTCACGAGTTGTTTATGAATATGCTTCAGCCAGTGCCAATAATGGTTCGGGCTTAGAAGGGTTGGGCGATAGTACTTTATGGTGGAACTTAAGCACGTGCGTGAGCTTGTTAATGGGGCGTTATGTGCCAATTATCGCTATTCTACTGCTAGCCGATAGTATGACACGCAAACAAGCAGTGCCAGAAACGCCAGGAACTCTCAGAACAGATACCACCCTATTTACAACAGTGACCGCAGGAGTCATTTTAATTTTGGGGGTACTGACATTTTTCCCCGTTTTAGCTTTAGGACCTATAGCTGAAGGGCTTAATCTTAAATAATTTTGTTAGTGGTTAATTGTTAGTAGTTAGTTGTATTTCCACCAACTACTGTACGGGTGCAACGCCTTGCTCCCACTAACAATTACCAACCACCAACCACTCACCAGCAACTACTCACCACTCACCATTATGGACTCAACACCCAGACCACCGTATTCTCGTAGAAGTGAACGTCGCCACCCACGTAAAAAATCAAAGGTTCGCACAAAAGGAATTTACCTCAGGTCTATAAAAGATGCTTTTGTCAAGCTAAATCCCAAATACGCAATTAAAAACCCAGTCATGTTTTTGGTTTGGGTTGGAACCCTCATTACTTTATTGGTGACTGTCGATCCTTACCTGTTTGGTCCTGTTACAGGCAATAACTTGCGTCTTTTTAACGGATTGGTAACAGGTATTTTATTCTTTACTGTTTTATTTGCTAACTTTGCTGAAGCAGTTGCTGAAGGGCGGGGTAAGGCACAAGCGGATGCGCTGCGTTCAACGAAGTCAGAAACAGTTGCTAAAAAACTCGGTGATGATGGAGCGATCGCAGAAGTTTCTTCGACTACCTTAAGAACAGGTGATACGGTTTACGTAGTTGCTGGTGATGTCATCCCTGCTGATGGGGAAGTCATTATGGGTGTTGCTAGTGTTGATGAATCAGCAATTACCGGGGAGTCTGCGCCTGTCCTTAAAGAAACGGGATCGGATGTAGCAAGTTCTGTAACTGGTGGTACGCAGATTATTTCTGATGAACTAATTATCCGAATTACAGCAGAGCCAGGTAAAGGGTTTATTGACCGGATGATTGCTTTGGTGGAAGGCGCTGAAAGAACGAAAACACCCAACGAAATTGCTCTAACGGTACTGCTAGCAGTTTTGACGTTAGTCTTTTTGTTCGTCGTGATGACAATTCCCGCGATCGCGGGATACGTGGGAAACTCCATTAATATTGCCATCTTAGTAGCGCTATTGGTAGCATTGATCCCCACTACTATTGGAGGATTGCTCAGTGCGATCGGGATTGCGGGAATGGATCGAGTTGCCCAGTTTAACGTAATCGCGACTTCCGGAAGGGCGGTAGAAGCATGTGGTGATGTGAGTACCCTAATCCTTGATAAAACAGGTACGATTACTTTGGGTAACCGATTGGCTGAAGAGTTTATCCCCATTAACGGTCATTCCATGGAAGAAATCGCCCATGTTGCTTTAGCAGCGAGCATATTTGACGATACACCTGAAGGCAAATCTATTTTCAGGCTTGCGGAAAGATTGGGAGCAACGATTCATTTTCAACGAGACCAAGCAGAAGCAATAGAGTTTTCCGCAAAAACGCGCATGAGTGGTACAAATTTACCAAATGGGAGTCAAGCCCGTAAAGGTGCAGTTTCTGCGATCAAAGGATTTGTACGTTCCCGTAATGGAAACGGTAATGCAGAACTTGATATAGCCTACGAAAGAGTCTCACAACTGGGGGGAACACCGTTAGCCGTAGCTTTAGATAGCGAAATATATGGTGTGATTTATTTAAAAGACATCATCAAACCCGGTATTCGAGAACGTTTCGACCAGTTGCGGCGAATGGGAGTCCGAACTGTCATGCTCACTGGTGACAACCGCATAACAGCATCTGTCATAGCAAAAGAAGCAGGAGTCGATGACGTTATTGCTGAAGCAACCCCAGAAGACAAAATTGCCGTCATTCAAAAGGAACAAGAAGAGGGGAAACTAGTAGCGATGACGGGTGACGGAACTAATGATGCGCCGGCGCTTGCTCAAGCAAATGTTGGTGTAGCCATGAATACAGGAACTCAAGCAGCAAAAGAAGCTGCCAACATGGTAGATTTAGACTCCGATCCCACAAAGCTAATTGATATTGTGACTATTGGCAAACAACTCCTCATGACACGTGGAGCTTTAACGACATTTTCCATTTCCAATGATATTGCTAAATATTTTGCGATTATCCCAGTTTTATTTACTGCCGCAAATCTACAAAGTTTAAATGTTATGAAACTAACCAGTACAAATTCAGCCGTACTAGCAGCATTGATTTACAACGCTTTGATTATTCCAGCATTGATTCCTTTAGCACTAACAGGTGTAAAGTTTAGACCATTAACAGCTAATCAATTATTACAACGAAATATTTTTGTTTACGGTTTGGGAGGTGTAATTGCACCATTCATTGCAATTAAGTTAATTGATATATTGCTAACTGTAGCAGGAGTGGTATAAGTAGGGACTGAGGGCTAAGGATTGGGGCTAAAGACTAAGATATGTCTACCTCAATACCCAATCCTCATGGTTCCCTTATCCCTAGAGGAGACCCACCTTCCCCTATTTCCAATGATTATTAATTTTTATGTTTATTATTAAAGAAATTACTAAAGCAATTCGTCTTACTTTAATTCTTTGGTTGTTGACTGCGATTGTTTATCCATTAGTCATACTAGCAGTAGGTCAATTTGCCTTTCCTAATGAGGCGAATGGCAGCATTGTGCAGAATATTCAGGGTGAGCAAATTGGTTCAGCTTTAATCGGTCAACAATTTACATCAGAACGATATTTTCGTTCTCGTCCTAGTGCAGTAGAATACAGCCAAGGCAAAGATGCAAAACCAACTGGTATATCTGGGGCTAGCAATTTAGCTCCGGGAAATCCTGCCTTAATTAAGCGAATTTCTGAAGAGATCGCTCAGCTAAAAGATGCAGGTATTCAACCATCCGCTGATTTGATTTATGCTTCTGGTTCTGGTTTAGATCCTCATATTTCAGTCAAAGCAGCACGCGAACAATTGGAAAGAGTTGCTCGCGCCCGCAACCTTCGACCCGATGAAGTTTTGCCTTTTATAAATAGATTTACAGAAGGAAAATTTTTAGGTATTTTTGGCGAGCCTGGGGTGAATGTTTTAAAGTTGAATTATGCTTTAGATTTAGATGAGTTTAACCGTCAGCAAAATAGGTAATTGGCTAATAGCTAATAGCTAATAGCTAATAGCTAATGGCTCATTGTAGAAATTAAAACCCAACAACTACAGCCATCCTTAAGTACGTTACCCCGCCCTAAAGGGTTGGGGCTTGAGCTCAGAGCACGCGTGTTTATGAAAAAATTTCATTACTGTAGGTTAGCCATTGCAAACCAAAAGTTTAATATGGTGGGATGGCACAAAGTCACTCCTTTTTGTGCAAATAATACGCATACAAGGGTAGATTCCCTATGTATATTTTAAAAATTAAGTAAAATAGCTAGAAAAATTAGCCATTAGCAATTAGCCATTAGCAATTAGCCATTAGCAATTAGCCATTAGCAAATATAATGAAAAATGACATTTCCAATCAAAACCAACTATTATCTGCTATTCCTAATGACCTCAGCCCGATAAGGCGAGGTAAACATAAAATTTATATTGGGATGGCTCCGGGAGTTGGTAAAACATACCGGATGTTGGAAGAAGCCCATGCACTCAAACATGAAGGAATTGATGTGGTCATCGGGCTTTTAGAAACTCACGGACGCAAAGAAACGGCACAAAAAGCAGAGAGTTTGGAGATAATCCCCCGTCAAGAAATTCCCCGTGGTGGTTTGGTCTTAACAGAAATGAACACAGATGCGATCGTAGCTAGAGCACCACAATTGGCTTTAGTGGATGAATTAGCACATACTAATGTCCCTGGTTCTATTCGAGAAAAACGCTATCAAGATGTAGAGGTCATTTTAGAAGCAGGTATTGATGTTTATTCTACAATGAATATTCAGCATCTTGAAAGTTTGAATGACTTAGTTGCAAGAATTACTGGTGTAGTGGTTAGAGAACGCGTTCCCGATCGCATTTTAGATGAAGCGGATGAAGTTGTTGCGATTGATGTCACTCCTGAAACTTTACAGGAACGCTTGTTAGAGGGAAAAATCTATGCTCCACAAAAAATTCAACAAGCGCTTGATAATTTTTTCCAACGCCGCAATTTAATTGCTCTGCGAGAATTAGCACTTCGAGAGGTTGCAGATAATATTGAGGAAAATGCTGTAGCTAAAAATCCAAATGGTAATTTTTGTAATATTCATGAAAGGGTATTAGTTTGTGTATCAACTTATCCTAATTCAATCCAATTGTTACGGAGAGGAGCTAGACTATCTAAGTATATGAATGCTCCTCTTTTTTGTTTGTATGTTTCTGAGCCAAATCGCTTTCTTACCAAACAGGAAAGCTTATATGTGGAAACTTGTGAAAAGCTTTGTCAGGAATTTGAAGGCCAATTTATTCGTACCAATAGTTATGATGTGGCTGCGTCAATTGCAGAAGTAGCCAAACAATACCGCATTACTCAAATAGTTATTGGTGCAAGTCAGCGATCGCGCTGGCAACTTCTCTTCAAAGGCTCTCTAACTCACAGACTGTTGCGATTGCTAAAAAATATCGATTTACATATTATTTCCGAAGATAAAAGCAATTCCTCAAAAGCTATGAAGGATAAAAAAGATTGAGAAGAATTATAAATTTTCCCAAATACCCCAATCGCAATGCATCTATAATTCATAATTCATAATTCATAATTCATAATTCAAATGCGTGTAATAGGTTTAATCAGCGGTACATCTGTAGATGGTATAGACGCAGCATTAGTTGATATTTCTGGAACAAATTTAGATATTGAGATTGAGTTAGTTGCTGGCGCAACTTATCCTTACCCAACACATTTGCGAGAACGCATTCTAGCAGTTTGTGCGGGAGAAGCCCTTTCTATGGCAGAGTTAGCAGAATTAGATGATGCCATCTCTTGTGCCTTTGCTCAAGCCGCAAAAAACATTCAATTCGGTCAAGAACAAGCTTCTTTGATTGGTTCTCACGGTCAAACAGTGTATCACAGACCACCTAGAAAAGGAGGGGGAGAACTTTCTACTCCTAACTCCCCTCTTGGTTACAGCATACAACTAGGGCGTGGGGCGCTGATTGCTCATCTTACAGGAATGACAACTGTCAGTAATTTTCGTGCAGCTGATATTGCTGCGGGTGGTCAGGGTGCTCCTTTAGTTCCTCGTGTAGATGCAGCCTTACTCAGCGATTTCGCTGAAAGTCGTTGTGTCCAAAATATTGGTGGTATTGGTAATGTTGCTTATATCCCGCCTCGTCGTGATAGTAATTGGTTGGAAAAACTTCGCGGTTGGGATACAGGTCCGGGAAACAGTCTTTTAGATTTGGCAGTGGAGCATTTATCTTCTGGGACAAAAACCTATGATGAAAATGGTGCTTGGGCTGCAAGTGGTAATCCTTGCCATCCTCTAGTAGAACAATGGCTCACTCAAGACTACTTTCATCTACCCCCGCCCAAATCTACAGGTCGAGAATTATTCGGAGTTTCTTACCTTCAAAATTGCTTGCAAGACGCGGAAGCTTATCAACTCAGCCCTGCTGATATATTGGCAACTCTCACAGAACTGACAGCAGCTTCGATTGTTCATAGTTACCGTTCTTTTCTACCGCAAATGCCGCAAAGAGTACTACTGTGTGGAGGTGGTAGCCGCAATCTCTATTTAAAAAGTCGCATCCAAAATCTGTTAGGCTCAGTACCAGTTATGACAACAGATGATGTAGGCTTGAGTGCTGATTTTAAAGAAGCGATCGCATTTGCCGTATTAGCTTACTGGCGATACATGGGAACTCCTGGAAACCTACCAACGGCTACAGGCGCACCTCAAGAAGTACTTCTAGGAGAAGTTTCCCCATAAATTAAGATGCCACCCTTCCCTGTCGGATCGCAATCATCACATTTTTCGACTATTTTTTTGTAGTCCAGAAAGGTTGTATCACCTACAGCTAAAACTACTGGTATGCCCGCGATCGCAAACACATTGTCATGAAGCGAGAAAATCAAGATGGTACAGAAACACCACTAGTCACGCCCAATCAATCGCGAATTAAAAGTGGCACACCGAGAGCTATCTGTACTTAGGTTAGTATTTCGAGAGAAGAGTTCCCGAAAGCCTACGATCGAACCTAAATTATGGCAAAGCGTAGAACAATAAGAATAGCTATACTGTACTTAATCTGCCAGACATCCTATGTTTCAAGACCAGTCTAGGCGGTGCTCGAGCAAAGTAAGGAACATACAAGGTGCCACACACTTTTTTACTAGAACCGGGGCGCTGGATTCTACAAGGAACCTGGCTGGAACGTAATGGTATGCCAATTAGCGTCAAAGGTTTGACCTTGGTTGCTTGGAATCGAGATAATTGGTTTACGATGGCAACAAAGTTAATGTTTCCCGGTACCGAACACTCAGAAATTGCCTTACAGTATAGAGGACGTTTGGATCGCGCAGAACGGCAGTATAATTTTTTACTTCAACATAATGTATTGGGACAAGTAGAAGGGGAAGGCTGGATTGGTTTAGAAACAATTGTCCAGAGGTATTGGGTGTTGAGCGATCGCCAACGTCGCAGTGGTTTTGAAACCTTACATCGAGTTTCTGATAATACTTACTATTTAACAAGTGGTATATTAGCAGGTCATTTTTTAACCAGTACTATGGAAGCTAGCTTAGAAAGGCAAAGTCCTGGATAGTGATGAGCAAATAGCAGTTAGTGGTTAGTAGTGCTAGTAACCACTAACAATGTTATTTCAGGGGTAAAAATTGGGAAAGATAAATAGTAACTCAAAAAAATAACTACAGTACTGGGTGCTAAAAAAAGACTGGGCGTATTGATCGGTCTGATTAGCTTACTCCAGACACATACTCCTCTTGAATTTCTGGAGGCGTGTATAAAGCAGAAATTTCCCAAGATTATTTGATATTGGAGTCGAATTTTTTATGTCAGACCCCAACACTGGTCGCTTACTCAGCAAACGCTACGAGCTTCAGGACATCATCGGTACCGGAGCAATGGGTAGAGTTTATCGTGCTAAGGACATTTTGTTGGGTGGTGTCCCTGTTGCTGTTAAATTTCTTGCCCTGTCAATTCAAAACCAAAAAATGCGCGTGCAGGAACGCTTTGAAAGAGAAGCAAAAACCTGTGCTCTACTAGGTCAAAAAAGTATCCACATTGTCCGAGTGATGGACTATGGCGTAGATGAGAGCGGTACTCCGTTCTATGTTATGGAATACTTACAAGGAACAAACCTCAGTCACATCATCCGCAAGCAACAGTTGTCTTTACCAAGGTTTTTCAGCATTGTACGCCAAATTTGCTTGGGTTTACATTGCGCCCATAGCGGTATCCCAGTTGATGGCAAAATTTGTCCGATCATTCACCGCGATATTAAGCCAAGCAATATGCTAGTTATCCAAGATGCTAGTTTTGGCGAGCTTGTAAAAGTATTGGATTTTGGTATTGCCAAACTACTCATGTCTGATGCTAATTATACTAATTATTATTTAGGGACTTTGGCTTATTCTTCACCCGAACAAATGGATGGCAAGGAATTAGACAACCGTTCTGATATCTATAGTTTGGGGGTGATGATGTATGAAATGCTAACTGGTAAATTGCCGTTTGTTGCTGTCAGCCATTCCTTTGGAGCTTGGTATAAATTACATCACCAACAAATTCCGCGTCCTCTGTCAGAGGTGGTACCCGCACGACAAGTACCTTTTGAGGTGGAAGATTTGGTCTTGAGTTGTTTGGCTAAATCACCAAGTTCCCGTCCTCAAAATATTGATGAAATTCTTAAAGTTTTAGTCTCGTTAGAACAAAGCTACGGCATTCGCAAACCCATCCCACAGCTAGTTCCACAAGCAGAAAGCGATGTTCTTTCCAATACACTTTCTCCTAACGCCGGTGTAGTAAAAACAGGCTCAGAGCAAAGGACTCCAATCCTTCTGCCCTCAATGCTAACTGATGAAATTGCACAACAAGCTTCATGGCCTGCGAATAAACCTATTGCTGATATTGTTTTTCCAAAGCTCATTCGGAGCCCTGAGGGAGAAGTCATTCCTGCTTTATGGGTGATGCTACCACAACAAGAAATTTTGAAGCGTTTGGTCTGTACCCGTTACAATCAATTTCTTTTTATTACAGCTCCTCACCCCATGTTGTTATGGATTACTCTGATATACAATCGCAAGCACGGTCCTAAGTGGTTGCCGTATTACTTAGACCTAAAAACTACTTTTGGACAGGAAGTGAGTCACTTACTCGGACAAACAGGTTCATACCGCTTGTTATTCTTTTCTCGAGAAGCACCAAACCGCTGTGCTCACGTTCTACTTTCTAGCATTGCATCTGCCCAACGCTATCGATTGCAAGATTGGGTCAAGATTAGCGGAACCCTAATATCTACTGCCGACCCGCAGGTTAGTAAAAGTTTGCTAAAAGTTGAGTACGAAAAGATAAAATCCCAAATTTTGGCAAAAATACAGGCGATCGATACAGATTCACCGTTTGACCTTTCAGGTTGAGAGAAATATACTTGGTTATTCGTATAAGTTCTACAGCAATCTTGATGGTTTATATTACAAATTGTTAAAAACCTCTATACAAGATGCTGCAGAAAGTTATAAGAAATATAAATAGATAAGTTACCGGGTGTAAAACTTGGATAGACTAGAGGCTGTGCGAACAGTGGTGGATGCTTGGTGTGCCGATTGGGGTAATCCAATTGGATAAAATTGTCGCCTTAGCCTCTCATACTGAAATCTAGTAAATGCTTTGTACAGCTATTGAGTCCTTAAGAGGATACTCCTGCTTTTAACAAGCAGATAGGTATTTATGGGGCAAATGACCCGTTATAAAAGCTCTCGTAGTTTTGGGTTTAGCTTCGGAGTTGACGCCCCTGCATCCCCAGCTCCTTTCCTCCTTGGAACAGAGCAAGAGAAGGAGGTCGCCCACTGCGACATCACAAATCTATGCCCAAGTGGAACCAGAGTCTAGTCCCCATTGGTGCTTGAGGAGCTCTTTATAAGTAGCTTCACGGACAACCATTTGCTCGTAAAGCTTGACCAAAAAATCCTTTGCTTGGTCGTGGCTCATGTTTTGAACTTGGCTGGCAAAAGAATGAATGCTGAATTGTTGTTCTAAACTCAATTCGATTGGCTGGTTCATAAGTTATCTCCTAAGAGGATAAGTAAAGTTGAAAGAGTCAAGCAAACCAGAGGTGTGCTGGTACTGACTCTAATTAGCCATACAATTGTTCTTCTTACATATTACGAAAGATAACAACTGTTTGACGGAATTGCCCACACCCTAATGGATAATTTTTCGCTTTGAGCATCTTGCGGCTCACTCTACTGATATACACCTCAAGTCCGTTAAAGCGGATTTCGGGTGGCTGATATTAGTTGGGACAAAAACCAACTCTCATAAAGTCCAAGGGCAAAAGAACTCGATCGCTGAGCTTTGTCTTCCTTTGGTGCCTCTCGCATCTCCTGTCTGCCAACAAGAAATGCGAGAGCTTGTAAATCAGAATTATATGCGCCATACCTTATTAGGTGCAAGATGTCAATTACACTGAAACATCTTAAATAAAGCCTCCGAAGTCGATAACTACGGAGGCTTAAGAATATATGTATCAAGTTGTAAACCAGAAAAATGCTCAAGCTGAACATAATTAGGGTTTGGGAACAAGGAAGACAGGGAGGGAATAAGGAAGACAGGGGAGACAAAGAAGACAGGGGAGAAGAATAAATCTTCTCAATTCCCAATCACTCAACCGTTACAATCACAACGGTTATATTATCGTGTCCGCCATGCTCTTTAGCTGATTCAATGAGGGAGTACGCTGCTTTATCTACTGCAGGATTTTCTTCAAGGAAAGAACTAATAGTTTGATCGGCTAGTTCTTCTGTGAGCCCATCACTGCATAAAAGCAGACGATCCCCTGCTTTAATATCAACTTGCTTGATATCAACTTGGTGTAAATCTTCACGCCCCAAACAGCGAGATAACACGTGACGGAAGGGATGAATACGAGCTTCTTCTGAGGTGATATCGCCCATTTTCAGAGCACGTGCTACCCAGGTGTGGTCTTCGGTGATTTGTTCCAATTGAGAGCTACGGAAACGGTAAAGCCGAGAATCACCAACATGAGCGCACCAAGGTAACTCGGGATCGCGAAACATGATGGCTACAACGGTTGTTCCCATATCAGCCCGTTCGGGGTGATGTTGCTGGTCGAGCAAAATAGCTTCATTTGCTTTTAATAAAGCTTCTTCTAGTAATTGTTCGGAAGATTTGGGAGCTTTCCAATTTTCTGTTAAATACGTTTGAATTTCTTGTGTAGCAATGCGGCTTGCTTGCTCGCCTCCAGCATGACCGCCCATACCATCAGCGACTATAAAAAAGCGGTCTTCTGGGTCAATGTAGTAAGCATCTTGGTTATTAGAACGAATAAGTCCTGGGTCACTTTTCCCAGTAGAGTTAATTTTCATATAGTTTCTACAAAATTTAATACATACGGTCATAGCGGTCGAGACGCATGAGCAGTCGAATCAACAGCCACGAAACAGCAGCTGCGATTAAACCAGCAAGCGCAGCCAACCATATATAGTCTTTCAACAATAAAATAGCAGCTGAAAGGGTAAAACCACTCACAATAACAGCATAAGTCATTCCCAGTTGAACATTTGTTTGTCGGCGCAGCAATCTCTCGGTTTCTAAAGACCGAACTCGCAGCCGCATATCACCTCGTTCTAGTTTTTCTAGTGTATCTTCGAGCCTGCGCGGTAACCCTAGAGCCGTACTGCTAACTTGAACTGCTTGACGGCTCAATTCATTGAGAAAGCTATTGCCTTCTGTACCATTCATATCGGTCATAAGCTGCATTGCATATGGTTTTGCTACTTCCATAAAGTTAAATTCAGGATCTAACCCCTTACCTACACCTTCGAGAGTTGAGAAAGCTCGCATGACAAAAGTAAAGGTAGCAGGAAATCTAAATGGCTGATTATATGCTATTTCGTACAAATCGTCACTAATAGCAGCCACAGACTGATTTTCAAAAGGCTTATCCATAAAATTGTCCAGCATATACTGAACGGAGCGCCGCACCGGACCCATATCATCTACGGGAGCAAGCGCACCCAAATCTATCAGAGATTTCACAACGCGATTGCCATCTTTTGAAGCAATTCCAAACAGCGTTTCCATGAGCCCTTCACGTATATTACTTTTTATACGTCCCATCATCCCAAAATCATAGAAAATGAGAGCACCCATCGGGCTAACAGCAATATTGCCGGGGTGAGGATCTGCATGGAAGAACCCATTGTTTAGCAGTTGATGTAGATAAGCTTCAGCACCGTGACGGGCAATTTCTTTCCTATCTAAACCAGCCGCCTCTATTGCTTCATACTGGCTAATTTTAATCCCCGGAAGATATTCTAAAGTCACAACACGAGACGAAGTATAACGCCAGTAAACTCGCGGTACTTTCACCCAATCAATATCACGAAAATTGCGACGGAAAGTATCGGCGTTGCGACCTTCATTGAGATAATCAATTTCTTCCCAAAGAATGCGACAGCACTCCTCATAAATCCCCATCCAATCGCGACCCCGCCCCCATTCAGGGTGGTTTTGAAAATAACGTGCGATTCCCTTGAGAATTTGTAAATCTATTTCAAATAACTTCTTAAGACCCGGTCGTTGCACTTTAACAACAACTGCTTCCCCCGAATGCAGGGTAGCTTTATGAACTTGACCCAAGCTAGCAGCCGCCAGAGGAATTGGTTCAAAACTCTGAAAGAGGTCGGGAATTTTCTTACCCATCTCTTGCTCGATAATCGCTTCTACCTGTTCGTAGCTAAAAGCGGGAACTCTGTCTTGTAACTTAGACAGTTCTTCGACATATTCAACAGGAAATATATCAGAACGAGTAGAAAAAAGTTGTCCAACCTTAATAAAAGTTGGTCCCAAATCCAACAGAGTATTGCGAATCCATATTGCTTGAGCCTTTCGTCTTGCAGTTTTCTTAGCTTCCGTCACACCCCCTGGATAACTCCAAGACTTGTTGTAACGCCAAAGCTTGAACATCAAAGTCAAGACAAAAGACCAAATATCCACAAAGCGCCGTCTGCGAGAGTAATTTTCCCGATTCCAACGGTATGCCTTATCCGAATAACCTTTTTCCATATGCTTTGCTTACCGCTGGTTTTGACCCCTTCCTTGTCGTTTGGTTATTAGCAATCAGTCATTAGCCATCAGCCATCAGCCATCAGCCATCAGCCACCAGCCATTAGCCACCAGCCATCAGCCACCAGCCACCAGCTATCAGCCACCAGCCATTAGCCATCAGCCATTAGCCATTAGCCATTAGCCATTAGCCATCAGCCATTAGCCATTAGCATTACTTTGATTCCGAAACCGATGCAACTCAGTACGAAGTGTGGCAATTTCTGCTCGCAAATCGTCGATACTGGCTTGTGTGTCAACAGGTCCCGAACTAGTTTCAGAGTGAACTGAAGAAGTTGAAGCAGAACCAGCCGCTTCAGAAGCCCGGTTTGCCCGTTCTATGACTTCTTCTGTAAACTCGCGCATTTGCTCTCTGAGTTCAGCATCCCATTTACCGACTTCGCTTAAAGCATCGGTAACAGCGAACTCCAACTTTTCGCTGAGGACTTCAGCAACTGCTCTTCCAACAAAAAAAGCTTGCACTAAGGGGTTAGTCATAAATTTTTGTTACGCTCGTCCGCTAAAAAATTATAACTTGCTCGCTTACCCTGGTGCTTCTGCTTAAGTACTGGACTTTTGATAGAAACCAGCACCTCAAGAAAACAAAGGTTATAAAAGGTATATGGGATAGCGAGCCGCATCCGCCACAAGTGTTGATTTAAGGCTCATTTGACTTTGTTGAGAGGAATTTGGCGATGCTAGAAGTAGGACAAATATTACAAACTCGCTATCAACTCAAAGAGAACCTGGGGCAAAATGGCGGTCGTCAAACTTGGCTGGCTGAAGATTTAAAAACACAGCCAAGCGAACGTGTCATTGTGAAACTGCTGACATTTGGCGATCGAGTGCAGTGGGAAAGTCTGAGACTTTTTGAGCGAGAAGCTAATATTCTCAAGCAATTAGACCATCCTCGAATTCCTAAGTATCGGGATTATTTTTCTATTGACGATCGCATTCTCTGGTTTGGTCTAGTTCAGGATTTCATACCAGGTTCCTCCTTGAGGGAGTTGCTGACTCAAGGGCAGAAATTTTCGGAAAAGCAAATTCGCCAAATTGCCACAGATATCTTAAATATTTTAGTCTATTTGCACGAACTTAACCCAGCTGTGCTTCATCGAGACATTAAACCCAGTAATTTAATTCTGGGAGAAGACAAGCGAATTTACCTCGTTGACTTTGGAGCCGTACAAGATCGAGCCATTACAGAAAGAGCCACTTTTACCGTGATTGGGACTTATGGTTATGCTCCCATGGAGCAGTTTGGTGGTCGAGCCGTTCCTGCAAGCGATCTTTACGCTTTAGGTGCTAGTTTAATTCATTTACTGACAGGGATACCACCAGCAGATTTACCACAACGAAAGATGCGGATTCAGTTTAGCGATCGCGTCAGCATAGACCCCCATTTAATAAGATGGATTGAAATCCTTACAGAACCCGATGTAGAAGAGCGATTTAGTACGGCTCGTCAAGCTTTAAAAGCACTCGATACACCTCAAAATTCCAAAACCTATCTTCCAATTCACAAGCCACAAAGCAGTAGAATTCAAATTAAGAAATCTGCACGCAAACTGAACATCAAACTTCCCAAAAGAGGCCTAAAAACTTTAGATTTTTGCAGTCTAATAATTGGATTAACTGCATCTAGTCTATTTGCTGGATTATTTAGTATGGGAACAGGTTTAGGACCCTTAATTTTGTTAGCTGGTTCGATTCTTTCACTCAGTTCCTTGATTGCGCCGCTGACTGAAACCAACGTTGACTTTCAAAGAGATACTTTTACAATTACATGGAGTATTTTGGGTAAGCGTTACCGATATCTTGATGGAAACACGCAAGACATACACAATGTTTATGTTTACATTTATCAATCCAAAGGAGGAGAAGATTCTTCAGAAAGAATGAAACTGATCGTTGCAGCGGGTGAAGATAAATACAAATTTGGAGATTTTGATTTTAAAACGAGTGAACCAGAATGTCTTTGGTTAATTCAAGAGATAAAAGATTGGCTGGGACTGAGATAAATTATGAAGGATGAATGATGAATTATGAATGCTCAAACCTTCAATTCATAATTCAGAATTTATAATTCATAATTCATCAAACAGTGCTTTTTCCCAATTTTTAGCGGACTTGATTTGTTCTATTTCAAGACTTTTAACAGATCGGAAATCAGCATCACTCAGGTTAGCACCTTTGAGATTAGCACCACTGAGGTTAGCACCGCTTAAATTCGCTTCTTGGAGATTAGCACTGCTGAGGTTAGCACCTTTGAGATTAGCACCACTGAGATTAGCACTACTCAAGTTAGCTTCTTTAAGATTAGCACCGCTGAGGTTGGTATCACTCAAATCGGTATTGCTCAGATTGGCACTCCAAAGTTGGGCATTGCTTAGGTCTGCTGAAAACAGGATAGCATTATTAAGAATAGAACTGTTAAGATTAGCACCAATCAGATTGGCATTACAGAGATCGGCACAGTTGAGATCGGCAAAGAAAAGTGTAGCACCATTAAGATTGGCACCGCTTAAATTAGCCTCATTTAGGGTGGCAAAAAAGAGATTGGCATTGCTGAGATTGGCGGAGATGAGATTGGCATCACTGAGGTTAGCACCATTTAAATCGGCATTGCTAAGGTTGGCATTACTAAAGATGCAATCATTAAAATCAACTTCTTTAAGATCGGCGTTTCTAAGATTGATTTCACTTAAATTAGCACCAGGAACGTCAATTCCTTTCAGAGAAACTCGGTACTTATTCAAATCTTCTAGTGCTTTAATTCTAGCGTAGCTAGTAGAAACTTTTGCCGCTGATGCATTATCAACAACTTGCCATGCCTCATATATTCTGTTTTCGCGACGTTCTTGGCTTTCTAATATATATAAAATGGCTACGGTTAATATACTAAAACCTTCAATATTGCTTGGTGCAAATATAGAAATTACTTGTCTGAAATAACAATTTTGTAAAGGTTCTTTAATCCGACAAAATTCTTGATTGTTAGACCATTTATCTATACAACTTGCTATTACCATAATAATATAAGCAATAGTAAAAGCAATAACTACACGAAACCAGAGTTGATTTAAATAATTTTTCCACAAGGTGATTGTATGGTATTGTATATTTTTCAACTTTCATCACCTCCTAATTATTAACGCGAGTTTACTGAAGTCAAAACAGACAGCACCCCAAACCCCTCCCCTGCAAAGAGAGGGCTTTCAAACCCTGATGATAAGATTGGTTTTCCTCTGCCGTTTGATGAGAGGAAGTGAGTGTGAGGTCTGTCGAACTCACGTTAATTTTTAAAATGTTAATTTATAAAAATGACAATCAAATTAACACTACTAAAGTACATTAAAACAAAATCCTAGCATTTTAAGTTTCAAAATATACATCTCGTAATGTACAAAAATTTACATTCTTTGGATTTTGGAGATGTGTCAAACGGTAGATCTTTACATATCTAAAAATTTTGCTGGTAGAAATACATCTAGAGCAAGCTCTACAGGTTAAAGAATTATCTATTGCGTCGTCCTTTATAACAAGCATAGATAATTTATAAAAAATTGTAAGTACTAAGTATTCTAGGGTGGGCATTACCCGCCCTATCTCAGTTCAAAAATAAAAGAGACTCATTCAACACTTCTAGCTAGTAAGTAACTCTTGATAATATTGTTCGGGTTTGCTGGGTAAGTATGTGGTCATTTGCAGGGTTTGCTGGCTCAACTTATAAGCTTGGTGAATATCAATGCGGCTTAAGAAATCCAAATCGTGAGAAATGATCCAAAGCGCACCTTGATATTCATTAAGACTTTCTACCATTTGATTGACGGTTTCGATATCCAAATTGTTTGTTGGTTCATCAAGAATCAGCAGATCGATTTCGGAAATACTGATAATCGCGATCGCTAACCTTGCTAATTCACCCCCACTTAAAACTGATGCTGGTTTGTTGACATCATCATATTTAAATAGGAAGTGTCCCAACTGCTGTCGCAAAAGCTGATAGCTAAGATTGGGGTTAGCAGCTTGCATATTTTCGAGAATTGTCTGAGTACGATTGACGATTTCGTAAGTTTGGTCGAGATATACAGCTTTTGTTGTCGATCTTGAAGCCAGTATAGCGGTTGAGCTATCTTTAAGCTCTATCGATAACTTATTGGTTAAATACCGTGCATCATCTGTTGCCAATTTAGGCAAAATAGCTTTTGCCAGACTTGATTTGCCAGAACCATTAGCACCAGCTACAGTTATGCGATCGCCTGAAGAAAGATGAAGCTGAATGTTTTTAATTAGCAAGCTTTCACCTACCCAAAGATTCGCACCCTGAATATCAATAAGATTTCTCCGTTTTTGACTTCTTTCTTCCAATTGAATACTTGTAGCCTTTGCTGTTCTGACTTTTGTCTCTGTAAATTTCTGTGTTGCCTTCTCAACAATGGCTTCATGTTTTTGTTTTGCAATTCCTGCTGTTACCTCTGCTTTTCGTTTCATCATTCCAGCTACAATTTTAGGAATGCTACCTGCTAGCTGCTCACCTCTTTTGCGGGATTGGGCTGCTCTTTGCTGTTCTTGTAATGCTGAGGCTTTAGCACGTTTGAGTTCTTTTCTCGCAACTTCATGCGATCGCAATGCTGCTTCTAACTCTGTTTCTTTTTGTTCTCGGTATAAAGAAAAATGACCTCCATAAACTTTGATTCCCTCTGGTGTGAGTTCCCAAGTTATTTCTGTTACTTGGTCTAAGAAAAATGGTTTGTGCGAAACAAGGACAAATGCTCCTTCAAAGTTATTGAGAAAGCCTTTTAAACTTTCTAACGCCATCAAATCCATATGGTTAGTTGGTTCGTCTAACAGTAACAACTTTGGTTGTTGTGCTAAACCAATAGCTAGGAATAACTTTGTGAGTTCACCACCACTAAGATTGAAAAGCGGTAAGGATAAATCGAGATTGGTATTGAATTGTGTTTCCAAAATGGCTTCAATATCCCACCATTCCTCAGAAATAGAACTTAAAAAATCAAGAACTGTTTCTGCTTTACTCTCCTGTTTAATAGTGCTGATTTGCGGTAAGTAGTATATTGTGCCTTGACGCGTAATAGAACCCGTTGTGGGATTAAGTTGAGCGGCTAAGATTTTTAAGAGAGTTGATTTTCCCACTCCATTAGAACCAACTAAAGCAATGCGATCTTTCTCTGCAATGCTGAGATGAACGCCTTTAAATAAGACCCTAGTTGCGCTAAGTTCATAGCCCAAATTTTCAGCCAACAATATTGATTTTTTCTGCATTCTTTCCAAACCCCAATAAAACTATGTAGTGCATAGTTTCCCCACCCATTCCCTTCTTCCTTCTCCCACGGGAAGAAGAGTTAGGGATGAGGATAATTCATGCTTCTATCCAATAACGTAAATATTTGTCCCCATACTATGACGATCGCTGAGTCAGGAGAAAGCAGGCGGTGAGACCAATGCTAGAGCAGGGTTTCCTCCGCAGCCAACGCCGGACAATCCGAAGGTAACGCTCGTTCTATAAGATGTGAGACTTTGCTTAAAGCCAAAAAATTCTGTTGTCAGTCCCTATTGTTTTTGGGAACCGTTTTTTGCTACTACTTCATTTCAACTATCTGAGGAGTATTGAGGGTTTATTCTAGATACATTATAGTAGTATGGGATTCCAGAAAGGTAATTGAAAATTACCTCAAACTCTTTCAGGCGGAAAAGTTTTACCTGGATTTGTACTTACTCCCTTCCCGCTCGAAGATTTCTTAATTAAATGAACCGCAGAGGCGCAGAGGACACAGAGGAAAGAGGAGAAGAAGATCGGTAGTCTTATGGCGGAAAGGGAGTAATATGCAACGCATTGGGGCTAGTAACGGTGAGGTACACCCCCCTTTCATCCCCCCGATGCTTTGGGGGACAGAGGGGGGTAATTTTTGTACCTCACCAAGTTGAAATCTGCTGTATCTCTTCTCGTATGAGATAAGCAGCCAACTGCGCTAGTGGAAGCAAGAATTGTTGAAGGATGTCTTAGTATGTCTGGTTAATATAAAGCAGAACTCATCGAACTATCCGTACCATTGTGTAGCGTTAGGCGGGCGCACTGTAATCGTGAAAACTGCATTGGGAGCCCTCTTCCAAAAGGAAAGGGCTCCCAACTCCTTTGAGAGAAGGGTTTTATTCAGTAACGACCACCATTTGTTGTAGTGTGGACGTCCCTCTCCGTCCCACAATATGGAATAATTTTCCCCCTAGAAATTCCTAAGACTTTTGCTGATTTACTAAGTCGGTTGATAGTGACGAGTGGTAATCAGCGCCATCGCAACTAGTTGTGCTGATAGATGAATCAGTTTCAGTTCATCTTCACGTAAAGTGCAAGGTTGTTTCCATTGTAGGGACAGCACCGCCAAAACTTCTTCTCGAAAAGTGATGGGGATAATCAAGTGGGCTTGGACGCTGTTCGACTGATAGTGAGCAACACCAGCTAGCTTTTGATCGTTGGGTATATTGACTGAAACTTGTAGTTGCTGGTTGGCAATGGCTTCTGTTGTCAGGGGGTCGCGATCGAGCCAATTTTCTAAACTTCCTCCATTGCTGTAAGTGCCTTGCTTTGCAATCAAAGCCTTACCCTCTACGAGTTGCAAAATACACCCATCTGCAGAAAAACTATCGCCGAATGCTTTGGCGATAGGATCGAGTGCTGCTTCCAGGCTAGAAGCTTGTTGAGTCACGTGTACGAGGACAGCTAGTAACCCCATTTGAGCATTGGCGCGTCTCAATTCTTCAGTCCGTTGCTTTAGCAATTCATAGGTTTCTACTGCTCGCTGTACTACTGCCTTGAGTTCAACGGGGTCCCAAGGCTTGGTAATGTACTTGTAGACTTGTCCGGCGTTGATTGCTTCTACTAAATCTTCAATATCAGTAAAGCCGGTAAGAATAATTCTAACCGTGTCGGGAAATTGAGGAACGGTCTTACTGAGAAACTCTGTTCCTTTCATTTCTGGCATCCTCTGGTCGGAGATAATAACTGCGACTTCTCCTTCTGATGCCAACACTTGCAGCGCATTCACTCCACTGTCTGCTTTTAGAACTTGAAAGTCCCGGCGGAAAGTCCGATACAGCAAATCAAGATTATCTGGCTCGTCGTCAACCACTAGCATTTTTGCCTTTCTACGGCTTTCTACATTCACGAGTTGACGGCGGATTTTATCTAATTCGGGAAGGGGATTATTCATAAACAGATTCCTTTTAATCTTGATTTTTTGTTATATTCTGTACTCAGCAGGCTTAAAACTTAACACAATCTTAGGCATAAGTAATATTTCATCGCACCTGAACTGGTTATACTCACTTTTGACAAAAACTACAAGAAAAATCGCAGACAAATTCAACTTTTTGCATGCGTAAATTTACGTATTATTAATATTTATTAATGCTCGGTAACATCTTCCTTTCTACCTTCTGGCTTTCTTCTTGTAAATTTTTAATATAGTCTTCTCCTCTAAAAGCTTGCTGAAACACTTATGACTGACTTACCACCTAATGTTCAAGAGCCAAATAACAACGATGTAGCCCTAGAGTTGCTAAGAAAACTCAGACAAAAACAAGGTAACTGGGTGGAATGGGGAATTGCGATCGCCCAACTGCAAAAACTAGGTTATAATCCACAAGAAATTTTTGAAGCAACTGGATTTGAGCCCGTACAACAAAATCAAGTCACTGTTGGCGCACAAGTTTACAATTCTATAGAAAAAGTAAATGCACCAGCAGAAGTGCGATCGCATTACTCCACCAGAGGTAGCGATATTTTGTATGAATTTCGCCTGCTAACCCAAGAAGAAAGGACAGCAGCAGCCGAACTGGCCTTCCAAAATAAAATTGATGTTGATGGTGCAAAAGAAATCGCCAAGGCAATAAAAGAGTTTTCTCGCTTCCGTACCCTACCAGAGGGATTTGAGAATCATCCAGGCGATGCTGTTGCCTATCAAGCTTGGAAGTTAGCCCGTCAAAACACAGATTTACAAGAACGTTCTCGCTTGATTGCCAAAGGTTTGCGCTTTGCCTACTCGCAAACCGCCCGGAAACAAATCGAACAATTACTTACCGATTTTACCGTTGTTCCCAGTCGTCCCGCTCCTTCTCTGCCTTTTTATCGCTTGGAATCAGAAGCGGACTTACCTCGTGCTATACCAGTAGTTGGTGAACTACCACTGACACAAGAAGATTTGCAAGCAGTACCCCTCATTGAGGAGATAGAACCATTTCGCATGGTTAAATTTGCCGGAGAGCAAGCTTGGGTTCCTTTACCCGGCTGGCAAGTCTTGCTAAGTGCAGAAGACCCCGTGGCGATATTGTGTAAAAGCGGTAAATTTCCCAACCAGATCCAAAATCCATCAGAACCAGTGTTGGTAGTTGTAGACCGCGCTCAACGAGAATGGGACTCAAACAGTTATTTTGTAGTAGATAACTCTGGAGAATTAGACTTTCAGTGGTTTGAAACATCCCCAGAAGTCCCTCTTTTGGGAAGAATCATTGTGATTGTAAAACCCAGGAGAATTGTAGATGAAAATGTAACCAAAGATTCTTGGCAAATTGATGAGTAGGTAAGAACGTTCAGAATCAAGACCGCTTGAATAAGATAAAAAGTCCTCACTATATGCCATGTAGAGGCGGTTTCATTCAGAAGGTCTTGAAATAATTGAAAATTTCTGCACGGGCATATCCAATAGAGGATGATGGAATGATTTTTTTAGTGTTAAATGGTGGATATTGCTAAAAGTTGGCTGAAAATCTGACAAGTTAATTATTTTTCAGGCAATATTTTTGAGGAGTGATTGTGAACACTATTTTTTTCCGTAAAAATGCTTTTTGCTTGCTAAGTCTATCGGCTGTAGCACTTCTTGGTGTCAGCGTGCCTGCTGTTGCTCAAGTAGCAGATACTGCAAACGGCGAGCAGTTGACATTATCTTCTGGAACTGAAGTATCTCCCCAAACAACACCCGTTGAGGTAGAAAACTTCTATCCAAATGTTTTTACTCCATCTGTGCAGGAATCTTCTGTTCCCGAAAATACTGTGGCATCTGCTGGTGAGCTAAATCGGGTGCAGCCAGTACAAAATCACACACAACCGGAAACTTCTAACAATGTAGTGACTCCCGTACCGGGAACGACGTTCACATCATCAGCAGTGCTTGTCACTCCCCAAAATACAGAAACGCAGCTTAAGCCATCTACTTCTCAAGTAGCACAATCCGATATTACGACTGTCGATCCAGGGCGAAGAACTCGCGGTGGCTCGAGCTATATCGGGATAGGAGGAAACATCGGCTTGGGTGGCGACTCTGCTTTGGGCGATGGGAACTTTATGGTTCTCAGCAAAATCGGGCTGACACGTGTTTTATCTGCGCGTCCCTCAGTTGTGATTGGAGACGATACAGCTATTCTCATTCCGGTAACTTATGACTTTTCATTCAGGTCGATAGATCCTTTCTCCGAACCATTGCCTATTGCTCCTTATCTTGGTGCTGGTGTCGCTATTGAAACGAGCGACGATGCTGATGTTGCTTTCTTGCTAACTGGTGGTATTGACGTACCAATATCATCTCAGTTTACGGCAACAGCTGCGGTAAATGCAGCATTTTTTGATAATACAGATGTTGGTTTGGCGATTGGAATTGGTTACAACTTTGGCAGTCTCTTTGGTCGTTAAATAAAGACTCACTCAGGTGGGCATTGCCCACCTTAATCGTGCATTTAATTCAAAGTCAGATTGACTGGTAATCTACTTTACTGCGGACTTACTTTGTCAATGGTTTTGAGTTTGCCATCAGCTTCTACACTCCAGACATTATAAATACCAATGACATCACCGTTTGCGTCAACATCTACGTTGCCACTTGCTCCTTGGTAATTAATATCTTTCCCTTCTTTCAGTAGCTTCAATCCCTCACAAACATCTGTGACTTCCACTCCCGGAGCATTCGATACCTCACGGATTTTGTTCGCTATACCTTTACCTGTGTTCTCCTTAGCAGCTTGTGCGGCTAGTACGAGTAAAGCAGTTGCATCCCATGATTGAGGAGCGAATTCTCCTGGTGAACCACCTTTTTTCGATTGCCAAAGTTTGGTAAGAGCATCTAATGCTTTTCCGTTAGAACCCGGTACTGTACCAATTACGCCAGTGACAATATATTTTCCATCGTTTGTTTTGCCAACTTGTTGGGGAAACTCATCTGACTTCATACCATCAGTCAGCATCACCTGAACCCCCTGGAGCAATCCTTGCTGGTATGCTGATTTTAAAAGCAAGCTACCTGTTTCTACATAAAAAACTCCCAGAACGGCATCCGGTTTGCCCCCAAAAGCCGCTGCGGCTTCACTCTCAAACGTGGTTGATTTGGGGTCGTAACGAACTGGGTTGTTTTTGTTAACAACAGTTCCCCCCAATTTCTCAAAAGCTCGTACAAATGCTTGTTCAAAACCAACGCCGTAATCGTTATTAATTACGAGGGTGGAAACTCGCTTGTAACCTCTTTTATTTGCCAGTGTTGCTAGGGCTGGTCCTTGATAGCTATCAGGTGGAACAGTACGCGCCCAAAAGCCTTTAAATTCTCCTTTTTTTGCTTGTTCGGTAAATACGGGGCTTGTACTACCGGGAGAAATGAGCATGACTTTGTTCTGAGTAGCAATTGAGACAGCAGCAGTAGAAACGCTGCTGGCAAAGGAACCGACCACACCCGCTACCTTATCTACAGTTGCAAGTTTTGTCATACCGATCGCACCCGCTTTAGGATCGGTTTGGTCGTCTACCTGAATGAGTGTCACGGGTTGACCGTTGACACCGCCACAAGCATTGACTGTCTCAACTAAAAAGGGAACTGCTGGTATCATTTGTTGCCCGATAGAGGATAGATCTCCAGTTGCTGGGAGCAAGGAACCTATTTTTAGCCCACTACCACTACCAGTTGTATTTGAGCTTCCTGGGGTTGTGTTACCACTACTAGTTGTTGGAGTTTGAGGGGCTTGGGTATCACAAGCGGCTGTCAGGAAACCCACGCCTGTTGTTAATAAAGCCAGTGCTAAGGCTGTGCTTGTTCTTTTCATGCAGTAAATTTCACTCCTCTTCTTTAATAGGAGCCTGAATATTAAAATTAAAATTTGACTAAATTTCCAGAAGTCGTTTTAACTGTGTATACCGGGACTTATGAAAAAGCAATTGGCGATCGGTGATTGTTCCCCAGTCTCCAATTCCTGTTTTGAAGTCAGGTCAGTTTTTCTATTGGCTCCAGAAGATAAATAATAACAGCAATATCCCCCAATAGGAGGATGTATCTTTTCTTAATTTATTTTTCTTTTGCGAAAAACGGAGAGGGAGGGATTCGAACCCTCGGTACGGCCTTACGAACCGTACAACAGATTAGCAATCTGCCGCTTTCGACCACTCAGCCACCTCTCCAGGGTCACGAATACTAATGTTACCAGAACAAAATTTGGCTTGTCAATAGTTAATTGTCATTTGTCATCGATCTCTTGTCCTTTGTATGACAAATGACCGATGACCGAGGACTAACCTCATAACACTTGTGCTCGCAACCATGCCACTGGTAAAGTACTTAGCTTTTGTAATTTCGGCACGTAAGCACGCTGATTGAACACGTCATAGTCGCTGCGTTCAATAACCTTGAGAATCCCGCTGTAATGGATGAGAGCCGCCCATACGGGTAACCGCGCATCAGCAGATAGATAGCTGATTCCTCTTTCTGCTGTTGCGTAGAATTGGCGCGTCCTGGTGATTTGGAAGCGCATCAATGCTCGCCATCGCTCATCAATTACACCTTGGATCAAATCTTGCTCGGTGTAATTGAACTTCGCTAAGTCTTCTAGAGGAATATAAATTCTCCCCCGACGTGCGTCTTCTCCTACATCGCGCAGGATATTGGTCATTTGACTGGCAATTCCCAAAGAAATTGCTTCTTCCGTAGGATTATAGGGTGGCTTGCTTTTGTACCAAGGGGCTGATTGGTTGGATGCATCCACGCCCATAACTGCTGTTGACATCAAGCCTACAGTACCAGCGACGCGGTAACAGTAGAGATACAACTCCTCAAAGGTTTGGTAACGACTTCGGTATAGATCCATGCGCTGACCTTCAATCATGTCCCGATAGGGTTGGATGTCCATCGGGCAAGACTGAAGGGTATCCACAAGAGCTACATCGAAATTATCCGTTGGCTGTCCTGCGAAAATAGATTTCAGTTGCTGCTCCCACCGATCCAAAGTTTCCGGTGTGGTGATAGCAGCAACGGGACCATCCACTAGTTCATCTGTACGACGACACCAAGCATAGATTGCCCAAATATGCTTGCGCTTGACCTTACTCATTAGCAAAGTAGCCAGGTAAAAAGTTTTGGCGTACTTTTCTGTGAGTTGGCGACAAAGTTCGTAGGACTCGTCTACCGAGACCAACGTTTTCAGGCGTGGGGGAGAATCAGGCAGTTGCAGCATTCGTTGCAGGCTGAAGGGTTTGCATTTGCAGGCTTGACGATTTTGCTACTGGATGCGCTTCAGCAATCGCCTGCGCTGTCAGCTTACCAGAAAGTACGGCACCTTCCATACTCCCCAAGTAACGTTGCATCGTGTAACTACCTGCTAGATAGAAGTTGGAAACTGGAGTCACTTGTTCTGGACGGTGCTGCTGACGACCGGGCGTTGCTTTGTAAACCGATCGCGGCGTTTTTACGACATGGTATTTTAGCAACTTTGTCGGATTGTCTCCAATGAAGTGGTCGGGAAAGAGTTTTTCTAATTCGGCAAGGGTTGCCTGTAGTATTTCTTCATCAGATTTAGCAATCCAATCGGCTGCTGGTGCTAGAACTAACTCCAGCATTGATTTATCGGGGTTTTCATACCCGCGACAAGTGTTGCTCATGTCAGCATAAACGCTAAGCAAGGGCGATCGCGAAAACAGCAGCTGGTCAATATCTGTTAGTTTACGGTCAAACCATAGCTGTAAGTTTATCACCGGTACGCCTTCCAAACCTTCTAGCTTTTGGAAAAATTCTATTTGCTTCCAAGGTTCTGGCATCATCACCTTCATGACATCCACTGGCATTGCCGAGACGTACATATCGGCTGTTACCACTTCATCGCTTGCTCCATGCAACCCGCGTATGACATATCCTTTGACAGTGCCATCTTCGTTCAGCAAAATTTCTTTCAACGGTGCATTCAACCGAACTTCTCCACCTCGTGAAGTGATATATTCTACCATCGGCTCGCACATCCGTTCTGTTGGCGAACCATCAAGAAAAGCCATTTTTGAGCCATACCTTTCTTGAAGAAATCGATTGAGAGCCGTTAAAAGAATTGTTGCTGAAATTTCTTCTGGATTGATAAAATTTAACGCCTTGGACATGGCGATAAAAACTTCTTTTTCTACCCTTGGAGGAATATTTTGCTTTTTCATCCACTCTCTCCAAGAGTATCGATCCATAGCCTCTACGTACTTTTGCCCCTGAATCATCGCCGGTATCAAACCGATGCCAAAGCGAATTTTTTCCGGCCAGGTGAGCATATCGTTATTTCGTAAAATAGCGATTATGCCGTTCCAAGGGGCTGGTATATCAGGAAAATCAAAGCGACTGTAGGTACCTGGGTTATCAGGCTGATTGAAGATCAACGTGTGTTCTTTCCACTGCAGTCGATCTTCAATACCCAACTCTTTCAGCAACTGCAGCATATTTGGATATGCTCCAAAGAAGATGTGCAGCCCGGTTTCATACCAGTCGCCGTCTTTGTCTTTCCAAGCTGCTACCAGTCCCCCCAACACGTCTCGGCTTTCTAAGACGATTGGAGTGTAACCTGCATCGGTGAGATATTTGGCACAGGATAAGCCTGCTAAACCCGCTCCGGCGATCGCTACTCGCATTTAACCTTTGTGATATTGAATAATTCTTAATCGTTTTATCGCTTTTATTATACTTTGCAATCCGTTACATTTGGCAGTGTTTTTTTTCCAATCTCCCAGAGATTGTGAATTTTCTTTGATCCCTCCTCTTGGGTAATGGGCATACTTATGCAGCAAAAGGCATGATGCATGGGGCATTCAGCATTCTTCTATTCTCGTTTCCCGGCTGCATACTTCTTTGATTATTCCCCGACTCCTTTTCACAAGCCTCACCCTCTCTCATGGAGACAGGGGGGCTTTTTAACCCCGTTTCTATAAGTGCTTAGTAACAGAGGTGGCGTTCTTTTTGTCAGTCAGCCAATCAAGGGAAAAGCCGATCTCCAAACATGAAAAATTTTTTCCCCAGATCCTAACCCTTAACTCCTGATGCCTATATTAATTGATACTTTTTCCAAAATTCCCAATTCCAAAAAATGATGTCAAAAGGCGATTTCTAAACGCTTTGCTGTATTTGAGCGCCAGCCAGTTATAAAAAATTTAAATTGAAATTATAGTAATAAGCAAAAAAGATATCTAAAACTTTTATTTGCTTGTTTAGCAACAACAGGATAATATGATACCTGCTGGGATCGCTCAGTATCTTAATCACAACCAGGGTAAATTCTTACTCTTTAGAAGAGTAGACCGCTGGTTTAGTGATTGGGAAATTGTCATTATCAAGGAACAAGGTTAGCACTGTCAAAAGGTGTACTTACCTGAAAACTGACTGAACCATGATATTTTTTGGACTACTTTGGGTAACATCCTGGATTGGTTCATTTTTGTCGTTGAACCAAAACTTGCCACCAAGTTTGGCTTCAAATATTCTTCCGGCAAAAGTGTCATCCAACTTAGGGAAACTGGTTAACAAACCTCTCCCATTTTTAATCCCCGATAAGCAGCAAATGAATGTTGTAGGCACAACAATGCTGTCAAGAAGGTTTTTAAAATTGGATTGGGGTGATAAGGAATCAAAACCAAATGGCACTCAACCACTCGCTCCGCTCATTAAGAGAGATAAAAATAGCAAAAATCAGTTTTGCGGTCTTCAACAAGAGAATCTAGCCAAGCAGCCTGCTGTTAAAGTTGCAAGTCTTCTACCCGTTCCAAGTTTGATAGAGACAGGGTTCGATAATCGAGATTTTCTCCCAAATCAGATACTGCGATCGCTCCAAAATTTCTTTCGCTTGGACAATCCTATAGAACTGGGATTTGATTCTACTTCTGCGCCTGCTGTAGTTGTTCATCGAGGGACGAGCAATTACGAAGTGTGGCTAAATAACCGTATAGTTGCAAATTTACCAGACCGACAACAAGCCAGTTTAATGCAGCAACGCCTAACACGACTTGTGAAATCATCTAGCTTTGATGCTTCTCGGTTGCGTCCTGCGCTTGTTGATGGAATACCAGCGTTAATGTCAGGCAATCGCTTTTTGTTTGGAATTGGGAAAGAAGTCACTCGAAAAACCCATCGGAGTGCCGATTTATTAGCGATCGAATGGGTAAATAATTTGCGTCAAGCATTGCAAGTGCCCAAGCTATCACTTGTTGAAGGACAGAAGGAAATGTATGGATTGACTTCTTCCAAGAAAAAAATGGCAGGTTTAGCTTCTTGGTACGGTCCTTACTTTCACGGTCGCATGACAGCAAATGGAGAGACATTTAATCAAAACGAATTGACGGTTGCTCACAAATCCTTGCCATTCAACACCTACTTACAGGTAACGAATTTGAAAAATGGCAAGACAGTCATTGTGAGAGTTAACGACCGGGGTCCATATATTCCCCCTAGAAGTTTGGATTTATCCAGGGTAGCAGCTCGCTGTATTGATAGTGAATTAGCCGGAGTTGTACCTTATGAGGCGGTTATTTTGAACAAGAGCGAACCGAGAATGACTTTAAAAAGCCTCAGCTTGAAGATGCAGAAACCACCAAGAAAGCTTGCAGTTATTTCGGAGTAAGCAGCGATCGGTGAATCCTTATACTTAAAAGTAGGGGATTTGAAAAATTAATCAATTTCTTTTTTCATAAATAAATCATGGTGCAAGTACTGTACGCGTAACTCGTCATTTTTCGGTGCTGGTTGATTGCTGGTTACTAGTTATTTGCTAGTAACCAGTTAAATTATTTGTGAGCGAAAAATTAGGGTAAAATTTATCGGAATGACATATTGTATAGAGCTAAATATTTATCAGAGAAAATTTTTGGATATATGGTGCTATTGAACCCAGAACAGGAGATCATTTCTTCCACGAATACCCAAAACTAAACGGAGAACGCTTTCAAGAGTTTTTCAATTGGTGATCGCAGGAATTAGGAGAAGACTACGCCGTTTTACAGATTGACCAAGCCCCATCTCACATGAATTTGACGATTAGTTGGCCTGAAAACATAATTCCTTGACTCCAACCACCTCATTCTCCTGAACTTAATCCTATTGAGAGGCTTTGGGCGTTGCTAAAACAACCGTTAAAAAATGAACTTTTTTGTTCCTTGCAGGCTTTACGCAATCGCATCCAAGAAGTACTTGACCAACTTACACTTGAACAAGTTATGTCCGTCTCTTCTTACAACTTTATTTTAGAAGCCCTTTTCTATGCAGCTTCATATTAAATTTTTATGAGGTCACAAAGCAGTTAGAGCAATACAAGCTTGCTGGTGACAAAATTCTGATAATTGGTGGTGGATCTAAACTCCCCTTACTGAGTGCAGCACTTAAGAAAAAAGGTTTTCTAATGTCAGATAACGGTGCTTTTGACAACCTTAAGGGATTGGTCAGTGAGGTTATGTAATGGCTATAGACAAAATTAGGATTAAAAAGTATCAGCAATCCAAAGTTGAGGAATGGTCACAAGCGTTAGATATCCCGGTAACGAAGTTTATAGAAGATGCTATCAACTTTTACACAAGGTATTTAGATGGCAAACAACCAGTGACTATAGTAGAGCCAGTAAGCCAAGTGAGCCAGAATGAGCAAAAATTACATCCTGAAGTTACTGTGATTGATGTAGAGGAACCAGATGATTTTGATGGTGGGATTGAATTGTAAATATGAGACCTGAAACCAGAAACGCTTTGGTAAGTGCTTATATCCAGTTATAAGGCATTATTGATGAATTGTATATAGCATCTCAAAATGCCCTAAACAACAATCACTATGAGGACGCTAGCTTACTAGAGAGTAGAGCAGATAAACTTTATGAAGAAGCTGAAAATATAGAATTTGTGATTTCAGAACTGGAGGAATGATGAAAACAATTGAAGATTTAAAGACTCGCGCTAAAGAACTCAGTAAGCAAGCTGTTGAACTCCGGCGTAAAGGTTCTGAAGTGTATGAATCAGATCCGCAACAAGCCAAACAGTACCGACAACAGGCAAGAGAAGCTATGAAGCGCTGTCAAGTATTGATACAAGAGATGAAACGCCAACAAGCTGGCTAAAAACTGGCTAGTCTGAATGACTGCTAGTTACTAACTTAATTTATAGAATGCCCTCACTTATAGGGTCATTTTTTATTTTACCTGTATTATTTTAACTTATCTGTTTAAAAGTCAAACAGGAAACCCTAAAAAATCAAAACACCCATCATGAGGCGATTGGGAGTTGGTATGGTAACGTACATACAAAAAACCTCGCCTCTATTTATTATATCAATTTTTCTTGATGAAAAATATTGGAGTTATCACTTCAAGGTAAAGTGAAAAGTTGCCAATATATATTAGATAACATCATTTTTTTCCCCTACTGAAATGCTTTGCTAGTCTTAATTCTTACGATTTTTGATCTATTCGTTTTTTGACTGTATTAAAAATCTGAATCTAAATCAGTAGTATTACATAAGCATTTCAGTTATTTCCAGATTATAAAGAAAAAGTCAAAAGTATCAAATCTAGTTACTAATTCACTACTTTTTACCATAAGATTCCCTCAAGGCACGGCAGCAGCACTACTCATATGTCCACCAGTATCTAAAACTCGGTAGTGTTCACCCTAATAGAATTAGCCATTTTATAGAAGAAAAGAAGAGATACGTGACTCATTCATTGAACACAATTAAACCTAATTAGGTAAAATTTCAACACGAACTATTTTTTCTCTTTTGCCCTTCTCTTAATTTTCAATAAAATCTATATTTGAGTGCAAGTAAAAAATAAAATTTTAAATAGGCTTAAATAATGAACACTAAATTATATAAAGTCTTTGAAGATGTAGAACAAAATGCAAAACTTCTCTCTAAATATTGGCATAACTTCTCTACAGAAATATCTGAACATTTACCTGATACATATCATCCAGAAGTGCAAGAACTTACTGAAAAATTAGAGAAAGCTATTGAAAATTTAGTAAATGAGCTTCAAAATCCTACTCTTACCCTCGCAACAACGGGAACAACTAGTAGCGGTAAAAGCACTTTAGTAAATTTATTATGTGGAGCAGAAATTGTTCCTGTCGCCGTGAGCGAAATGAGTGCAGGGGCAGTAACTATAGAATATAGCGAGAAAAAGTCTTTAATTATCCATGAAACTCCCGGAGCATTATGGGAGTGTGGAGAATGGACAGGTATAAGTGATGAGCGAATTTATCAACGCTTGTATGATGTAATGATAAGTTACATCGATAACAGAGAGAAACAACCTAATTTAGCTTGCCCGCAATCAACCATATCTTATCCTTTCAGACTCATTAAAGAATCAAAACTGGAATTACCCAGAGGTGTCAAGGTAAGAATTATGGATTTACCAGGTTTAGCTTATGTAGGTGATGAAGGTAACGCAAATGTGATTAAACAGTGTCGTGAAGCATTGTGTTTGGTAACCTACAACAGTGCAGAAACCGATCAACAGAAAGTTAGAAGCTTGCTGCAAGAAGTGGTAGAGCAGGTAAAAGATTTAGGCGGTTCTCCTGCACGTATGTTATTTATTCTCAATCGTATCGATGTTTTCCGAGCAGATAGAAATTACCCTGAAACAGAAAATCGCTTTGTTGAAAATGCGATACGCAGTATCAAGTACGAACTTACCGAACATCTAAAAGAATATACAGAAGATATTGAAAAATTGCAAGTTATAAAACTGAGTACGTGGGCGGCTTTATTAGCACTGCAAATAAAAAATAATGATGAAATATACAGTACAGAAGCTTGTAAGAAAGCAGATAACCACTTTAATGGATTGATTGATGAAAACATATTAGAGGATTTACCGCGTAAAGTTGAAAAATGGTCTAGGCATGATCGAAATAGGGTTGCTGATACGTTATGGCAAAAATCTTATGCAGAAGAGTTTCAACAAGGCTTGAGAGCGCATATTAGCCAACATTTTCCCCGGTTAGTTATTCCCCAAGCTATAGAACGTTTTAATATTGCTGCTGGTAATGCTGTTACAGAGTGGGCTTTGCAGACAACAACAGCTTTCCTTAACAGTTCAGAAGAACGCTATCAACAAGAATGTGAAAAAATATCTTGGATTAGATCTACACTTGAGACTTTTCTGCAAATAAGTAATCAAAATCTGAGCAAGCCGTTTGAAGAAATAAATGCCAAAGTTAAACAGGTGCTTGCAAATCCATCAGAAGACGATCCAGTATTTTATTTGGAAAAAAAACTGAAGGAAATCCAAAATATTAAGCCTTACACTGAATTGGGAGAAAAATTATATCCACTTTATGGATGGCGCAGAGAATTAGGTAAAGGGCTTCATCAAATTTTAGAAGCCGTAGCAAAATCTCTAGAAACTGGAAAAGTAGACTTAGATATCACATATTTAAACAAAGCAAATATATTAAATGTAAATTTATTAAATAAAAACTTAAACCGACTAATTAATTTAGGGTATACAGCTTCTATTGCTAAAGAAGGTGAAATAATGGAAGCAAAGACAGAACTAGAAAAAAATAAACTCAAGCAAATAAATGAAGAGTTAAATGAATTATCTATTCATTTAAATATTGTTATGGAGGATGTATTGAAGCAAATTTTTAATCAAGAGTTAAATAGAATGTATCAAGCAGTAGTAGAACTTTTTCATTGTCATTTATCATATCTTGAAAAAGAAGCAAATAAGATTGCGCCTCATATAGCAATTACATTTCCTGAATCTCAAATTGTTAAAGTTGAAAAACATCCTACCATAACCTTTAAATTTAAAGCGGGATTTGCAATTACCCAAGGAAGTTGGCAAGAAGAAAAAGAAACAATTATTACGTTACAAGAAGCACATCAAAGAAATACTATAGGAAAGTCCGGTTGGGAATGGCTTGCTGGAACTATTCAAGGATTTGTAGGCGACTTTGTAGGTAAAGGTGTAATACTACAGAAAAAATATATCGATTATGTACAACGCTCTAGCGATAATGCTGTAATTCCTAGTGTAAGAAATTTACTCGAAGGTTGGATAGATCAAGCTGATGAAGAACAGAGAGAGATTGTATATCAAATTGTCTGTTGGTTACTAGAACAAATTGATTCTTTAAAAAGAAATGTAGATAAAATTCAAAATAATATTATTGACCGTTATCAAGCTAGACTTGATAGAGCCAAGCAAGATATTACTTTAGATTATGAGAATAATAGGAAACTTTGGCAGCCTATGCAACAAAAAGCTCAAAGTATTATAAAAGACTTTAAAAATTTAGAAAAATTTTAAAAAAGGAGCTTTAAAGTATAGTGGAAGATGATAATCTCAGCAGCTTATATGATGACGTTATTCTTAACATACGTCCTCAAATACAAGGATTAAAGAGAGGTATTCTATATAAAACAATTCAAATATTGCTTGAGGAGGAAAAATCAGAAATACAAGAGAAAACGCACTTAATTTGTGAATTTCTTGGTATAAAGGCTAATGCTTATCAAATTGAAGATGAAAAAATTGTTAAAAGTTTAGTAGAAGTAGTTTTCATTAAAAGACAGTTCCTGATACGAAATACACCCTGTTCAGGGTTAATAGAAAGTTTTTCCAAGCTAGTTAATCAATCTATTAATAATAATGAGGAAAGCATGAATTGGATTATTGTGACAGCTTGTACATTAGTTGGAGTAATTTATTGTCAGCAGTATCTTAGTAAAAATAGACATACACAAGCAAAATATAAACAAAAATTTGAAAAAGTAAAACAGCAAGTTATTCCTATCGAGCCCGTTCCTGCTGACCTCTGCCTTATTGTTCCAGCATCTATAGCTGGCAATTTCAAAAATGGTTCAAACTTAACTACTGATGAACTAATAAATCTTATAGACAATGCTTCATATTTCTTATGTACTACTCTTAAAAATGCCGATCTCAATGAAAAAAAATTAGAAATAACAGAGGACTTTATTTCTTCTGATAGTAAGCGTGAAGTTTATATGAGAATTAAGATTTATGATGGAAAAAATCTTATCGATCAGAAGATACCATACTATTTAAAATCAAATTTACCAAAACATACTTTATATATTATCGAACAGTTGGCTTGTTTAAAAAATCTGTCTGGTTTAGAAAAATTTAACCGTGTATAAGGATTATATAAATGGATTGGAAAACAGCATCTTCCTACTACGAGGCTCGTCTAACTGAAGCCCTAAACGTACAGCGATACGCAATTAATTTAGCTAATTTACCTCAAGCTGAGGTTCCCTCGCAATTAAAAGAAATACTATTGCAAGAAGCAGAACCAGCACGCCGTCAACTTGAGAGACTGAGAAAGCGAGAGTTTCGCATTGCAGTTGTCGGTTTAGAGAAAGCGGGAAAAAGTACTTTTATCAATGCTTGGTTAGAATGCGATTTACTCCCAGCTAAGGGAGGAAGGTGTACATTTACAACAACGCAAATTTATTCGGTTCAGAATGACACAGAGCAAAAGCTGGAAGTACAGGCAAAAACTGAAGAACAATTTATTAATCTCTTAAACGAACTTCAGAAAGTAAACGCGCAAGAAGATATTAATACTATACGAAATAATGAAATTACCTTACAGCAAGTAAGAAGAGAAGGTAATCGTATTTTTCCATTTACTCGTCTAGAAGATATCAAGGAATCGCTCAAGAAATATGTAGCTGATGAAAAGTATGCTCATGCTGTTTTAGAAGCAAGACTTTATACTAACAAACTTGCTCAAGCTGAAGGTATTGTATTTTATGATGTTCCTGGTTTAGATTCAGGTTTAGCAAAGCACGTGGACGAAGCCAAGGCAATGCTGTCAGATTGCGATGCTGTAATATTAGTACAGCGTTTTACTAGCTTGAGAGAGAAAGAACTAGAAATTATCAAATTTACAGAACTTGGCGACAAGAATATTACCGTTGCTGATAAACTTTTTGTATTTTTAAGTCGTATTGACTCATTAGGTAGTGCAGAAGCCCTGAAAACTCATATTGAAGAAGCGTCTCAAGATTGGTTTAAACGTGCGAGACTTCCACAGGAACGTATTGTATACGGTTCGGCTGGGGCATATCTACTTTTGAATGGATTAGCTGGAGAACAGACAAAGTTCGAGATTGGTGATGCAGGTAATATCCAAGCCCAGTTACAAAGGTTAACTGGAATTAATGATGAGGAAGCTTTAAATAAACAAGCGACTGGAATTCCAATCATAAAAGAAAAAATATTTAATTATATTAACAAAGAACGTGTACTTATCTTAAAAAAGAGATGCGAGGCTTCTATAAAAACTATTTTAAATACATCTGAAGAAATTTATAATTTAGTTCGTAAACGTTATTCGGAAAATCCTGAAGAAGCAAAACGATTTGAAGAAGATCGGAAACGAATTTTATTTAGCGAATGGTGGAATAATAAATGGGAACAGAAGAAAGCCGAACTGCAAAAATTTTATGATTCTTCGGTTACCAATAATTCTCTAGATAATTTAACTGCGAATTCCGCAACCAGTCTTGCTAAATTTAAAGATAGATATTTAGAAATTGTTGCTAGTGAAATCCAAAAGCTGAGAGAAGAAGCATTTAGAAAAAAAGATATTATTTTTGCTGCCAACTCATACCCTCAATTTGACCGCATGAAAGCTAATTTCGCTTGGCGTGAAGATTTATACGGCGATATTAGTAAACTTTTATCTTCCATAGCTCGACAACTCGCTCTGGAATTGAAAGATGAGGCATTAACATTAGTCGAATACATGACAAACTTATTGTGGGGTAGCAAACAAGTAAAAGAAAGATTAATTGCACAATCAGAAGAATACTTCTTATCTAAGCTGGAAAATAGTTTAAGTGTTCTATTCTTACGCTTTGCCCGTCCTGTTGCCGAAGTATTAATTCGTGCTCCGCTTAACAGCGATGCACGCGATAAAATTGCTAAGAGCCTTGGAGTTGACATTGAAATAGTAGATAACTATTACACGGGTGAAGAACTGGCTTTTCAAGTTCTCAAAAGATACGCAAAATATGGGCATCAATTGCTTTGCAATAGGACGATAAGACAACAAGTTTTAGGAGTAACAGGAGTAGGAACAACTATTGTTAATGTTGCTAGTGAAATTCAATTACCCCAAGATGATGTAATCTTTGAAGTTGAAACCGATATTAATGCATTTGAAGAATACTTACGTGCTGCTATTTTTGAAGCAGCAGGTTTTGAACAATACTGTATTCAAGAACTTAAGGGCTTGATTGATACTTTTAGAGAAAAGCAAGGTACATGGATGGGGATTGCGCTTAATGAGTGGTTACAAGGAAATCCACTTCTGTTAGCAGAAATACCGCCAGAATTACGATCGCAAGAGTCCCACTTAGAAGTTAGCGAACGTTTGCGACAATTATCTACTGCACTAAAAAAGACTCGGATACAAGAAGTGCAATTAAATTCCGTACTTGTTGAAGTGTAGTCTTCGCAAGTTGTAGGAGCAATATGAAAAAGAAACTTGCTAAAAATGCTTGTTCAAATCCCGTGACTTTTGCCAATCACCCAATTACGGCGGAAGAAACGGGCTAAAGCTGGCTCTTCTAAAGATAGGCAAATTGGGCGTCCGTGAGGACAGGTGCGCGGATTGCGCGTGCGCTGCCATTGCTCTAGTATTGCTTGCATTTCCGGTTGAGTCAGGGATGTGCCGTTACGAATAGCGCTGCGACAAGCAACAGCAACCTGCGCTGTCTGTAAATCACCGCCCAAACTGAGTTCTAAAATGGCTTCAGCACAGTCATCTCGCTGTTTTAAGAGTGCGGGAACGCTGCGAATTGCCCAAAGCTGTTCCCCAAATGTTTCTATGTCCAAACCAATGTGTTCTAATTGCGCTATTTGGGCTGGAGAAAGTTGATAGAGGATAATAGCTGGTTCAACGGGAACAATTTGCCAGTTATCGCAAAGTTGCTCGTATAAAATGCGTTCGTGAGCAATGTGCTGTTCTACCAACCACACTCCACCGGGATGTTCTGCGACGATATAAGTGTTGTTAACTTGAGCAACGGCTTTTATATTGTGGGGAGTAGAAGGTTGTTCTGCGGGGTTGGATGAATTGAGGTTATAGGCGGCTTTTTCTTCTGCTGCTTTCAGTAATTGACTGACGCGTGTTGTGTGGGCGGATTCTCGAATAGATGTTGAGTTGAGGCGGAGTGATTTTTCTATGGCGAGGGAAATTTGCTCTTGCCAATGATTGAGGTGGTTGAGATAAATTTCCGATTTTGCTGGATTGCGGTTCCAGTTGACTTGTTCGGGGGGAATAAATAAGTGTAAAAAACAAACAGGATAGCGATCGCGTGGTAATGTCCTGTGAAATCCTGTCAAAATCGTTTGCTCTAACTCCGGTGATTTTACCATCCGTTTGTTAATTGCCACTTTTACCCAATCCGGGCGGCGACGGTGACACCTGTCTGGTAATCCTATAACTAATGAAAGCAGGGAATCGGGGGTGGGAAGTGAGGTTTGCTCTGGGTTTGGAACTTCTAGTTTTAATTCGTGGAGATCGGATTCTTTAATTTGATGTACGATTTGGGGCAACAGTTGAGCAACTGCTGATGAGGGATAAATGGAAAACCATTCCCGGTCATTTTGACACACTTGCCAAGTAACGTGAGGATGACACAGCGCCATTTGTTGAAGCGTTGCTTGCACTGCTTTCATTTGTTGTGCAAGGGATGGCAATCCCTCTCGACGGGATGACCAATTTTCAAAGAGATTGGAAACTGTGACGATAGTACCTGGAGCGATCGCGGCTTCCTCTATATGTCGTGCTTCTCCTCCATAACCATAAATAATTCGCCACCCTCCATCCCCACAACGAGGACGGCTTAATATTTCTAAATCTGCCAGTGTTGTCAAACTGTGGAGTGCTTCTCCACGAAAACCCAAGCTTGTGATTTTCCACAAGTCAGCACATTGTCGAATTTTACTGGTGCTGTGGGCAGTCGCTGCACGTTGTAAGTCATCTAAAGACATCCCGCATCCATTATCAACAACGCGGATACGCCATTGTTGGGGCCATAAAGAAACTGCAATTCTCGTCGCACCTGCATCTAAGGAATTTTCTACTAATTCCCGCACGACAGAAGCGAAGGAGTCTATAACTTCCCCGGCTGTAATTAGATGTACTACTTCTGTTGGTAAAGCTTGAATACATAGCATAATGTATCAGTATAAAATAGAAGCGCACATCTTTAATGAATTTACATATTGGCTATTTACCCTCGTGACGGTAGCGAAAAAATCCCCAGTCATTGAGTGGATTTTTACAGTTTTCTAAAAATCTTTAAGATAATTAAATTAATTTATTTAAACTTAAAAATAAATGTGTATAAATTGTAAAAAAAAGTCGATAAAAATCAGATTTTTGATAGATTTCAAATTGATAAGACAGTGGCTGGCTCAAAAGAGCAAAGCAGTCACTGCGATGCAGTATCAGAGAAATGCTTATGGAAAACACTCTGTTAGGTGCTTTTGCGTCCCACTCGGATGCTCATGACCTCAAATCTCGTCTTGAATGGGGTCAGCCAGGTTTTACTATTGTTGATGTGCGCGATCGCCGAACCTTCAATCAGGGTCACATCAGTGGCGCGATCCCCATCCCTTTAAATGACCTGACAAAAAGAGCTTCTTCCCTAGTTAAAAGCCGAGACATCTATATTTATGGGGAAAGTGATGAGCAATCTGCTAATGCAGCACAAACGCTACGAGAAGCAGGATTTGCTCATGTCTCTACACTCACTGGCGGTCTAGCAGCTTGGCAAGCTGCAGGTGGTGCTGTAGAAGGGGTTTAATTAAGTGAGTGGTTAGTGGTTAGTGGGAATTTCCACTAACTACTAACTACTAACTCTTGATGATTCAGCAACCCATTAAGTAGAGATACCGGACGCTGTCTGTGAGGCCAAGCAAAAGCATGGCGGAAAGCAGCATCCTGACAAGCTTGCAGCTGTTTAAAATTGATGATGTCGTAAGTTAACAGATTTTCATACTCAAAAGGTAGGCGCACGTTGTGCAATCCAGCATTGTCAGTACAAATCGCAATGTCTACCCCCGCCTCAAAACAAAGGTCAAACACCCGCTTGAGTTCGCGTATATCTTGTAAAGTCCCTGTTTTTACGTAAGTTGTGGGACAAATTTCCAAACACTGACCTCGCCTTGCGACATCTTTAAGTAATTCTGGATAGAGCAAAGGAATTTGAATTCCATGACCGATCCGCATTAAATAAGGCAAAAGTTGGGGATAACAACCAGCTGTGGTTTCGTAAAGGTGACCTGTGGTATTGAGATTTAGCGATCGCGCATACTCATAAAGCCTCACCCATTCATCCAAACGCTCGGCATAGTGACTGTCTCCCCCAGCCACATCTATACCACAGACGTATTGTGGATTTTGTGCTGCTAGCTCGACAATTGCTTTGTTGACTTCAAAAGGCAAGCGCGAGTGCATGCAAAGAATTTGGCTGTTAATAATGGGATATTCTGAAAGTTGGCTGGCTTTGCCCACAACTTCCACGATTTCTGCCATCTTGTCAATTCTTTCAGCTTGGCTCAGATGCTCTGGCGTTCTCAAATAAGGCGTATAACGCAGTTCTAGATAAGCAAGATTTTCAAAGATATACGCGCCTCGAAGCAGACGATAAATAAAGTAAGGTAAAGTTTCTACTGTTTGTACGCTTTCTACAAGAGTGTGCAACTCTAGATATTCATCTAGAGTATTGCGAGGGCGAGTGTAAAATTCTTCAAACTCAGAGTAATGAGAAAAGCGAGAAATTAACTCTGAGGAATGACGCTCAAAGTAGCGCCACAATACACGCGGTACAACCGAACCGCCCAAATGCCTGTGTAACTCAGCATATAGAGCCATGGTAGTCTTTTCCCTAAAAATTTTAATTATTATTAACAGTAACAAATAAACTCAAGGATGAAGTATGAAGTATAAAGGATGAAATGTAATTTATTATACCCTAATACAAATTGAGCAATGCCCGGTTACTGTTTATTTAGTTGACAGAATTAAAAGAATCTGGTAATAATAGTTATTTGTGGAAACTTTAGCTCTCTAAAATAATCACTTGGCTAACGTCATTGTTATAGGTGCCCAGTGGGGCGATGAAGGAAAAGGAAAAATAACCGACTTACTCAGCCGCTCCGCAGATGTTGTTATACGTTACCAAGGGGGTGTCAATGCTGGACACACGATTGTAGTGAAGGATCAAACCTTCAAACTGCACTTGATTCCCTCTGGTATTTTGTATCCAGATACCGAGTGCATGATCGGCTGTGGAACAGTCATAGATCCACAGGTTTTGATAAAAGAACTTGACCAACTTGCCAAAGTTGGTGTTTCTACTCAAAATCTGCTAATTTCTGAGACAGCCCATGTGACAATGCCCTACCATCGCGCAATCGAGCGGGCATCGGAAGAACGCAGGGGAAGCCATAAAATTGGCACAACCGGTCGCGGTATAGGTCCGACTTATGCGGATAAATCCGAACGGACAGGCATTAGAGTCTTGGATTTAATGGACTCGGAAGGGCTGCGCGAGCAGCTAGAATGGACGATTAATTACAAGAACGTCATTCTAGAAAAACTGTACAACCTCCCGCCTTTAGACCCCAAAGAAGTCATTGAGGAATATCTCGGGTATGCGGAACGTTTGCGCCCTCATGTTGTTGATACTTCCTTAAAAATATACGACGCAATTCAACGGCGACGCAATATTCTGTTTGAAGGAGCGCAAGGTACACTTCTTGACCTGGATCACGGAACTTATCCTTATGTCACGTCCTCCAATCCAGTCGCAGGCGGCGCTTGTGTTGGAACGGGGCTAGGACCAACAATGATCGACCGAGTGATTGGAGTGGCTAAAGCGTACACCACGCGAGTGGGAGAAGGACCATTCCCTACAGAAATACACGGGGAAATGGGAGAATTGTTGTGCGATCGCGGTGCTGAATTTGGTACAACAACCGGACGCAAGAGACGGTGTGGTTGGTTTGATGCCGTGATCGGTCGCTATGCAGTGCGAATTAATGGTATGGACTGTTTGGCAATTACCAAACTAGATGTCCTTGATGAAGTCGAGGAAATCAAAGTTTGTGTTGCTTACGAGATAGATGGAGAACGCAGCGAACACTTCCCCACGAGTTCCCGTAAGTTTGCCAGATGTTGTCCTATTTACAAAACTATGCCGGGATGGCGTACCCCAACAACTCACTGTCGTTCGTTAGAAGACTTGCCAAAAGAAGCACGAGATTATTTAAAATTCTTGGCAGAGTTGATGGAAGTTCCGATCGCGATTGTCTCTTTGGGAGCCAGCCGAGACCAAACCATTATTGTGGAAGACCCCATCCACGGACCAAAACGTGCTTTATTGAACCATGAAGGTACTCCACCCTCATTACTGAGTGCGTAATTTGTTAGTAGAGCTAATGATTAATAACAATTAGCCATTAGCAATTAGCAATTAGCAATTAGCCATTAGCCATTAGCAATTAGCAATTTTTATGGAACTTACAATTGAATGTCAAAAGAGACCAGATGGAAGCAAACCCAATGCTTTGCGCCGTTCTGGTAAAATACCAGCCAACTTGTACGGTCATCAAGGGACTGAGTCAGTCGCACTTGTTCTTGACGCTAAAGTTGCCGAACGCCTTCTCAATAAGGCTTCTATTAACAACTCCATAGTTGACCTAAACGTTACCGATATTCCTTGGCGTGGGAAAACTTTGCTGCGGGAAGTTCAATCTCATCCAGCCAAAGGTACGCTTTATCATCTGAGCTTTTTTGCTGTTGCAGGTCACGGCGATACTGATATAGAAGTCCGCTTGCACCTTGTAGGAGAACCCGTTGGGGTAAAGAGAGATGGTGGCGTATTAGACGTACACATCACTAATTTGGCACTGCGTTGCTCTCCAGAGAGTATTCCTGAAGCAATTGATATTGATATTTCTAACTTGGAAGTTGGTGATAGTTTGCAGGTAGACCAAATTCCTTTACCTGGGGGTGCAAAGTATATGGGTGAGCCAGGTCAATCTGTTTTAACCATTTTGCCTCCCCAGAGAAGTTCTGAATCGGAAACAGAATCCTAGGGTTAAGAGACCTGGTGAGTTAAAGTTTGCTATAGTATCCGTGGAAACCAGGGGTAAAACCTCTGGTTTTTTGGTACTAAACCTTACTAGGCGCTAAGGGCGCACCAGAGAAGAGATGGCAGAGGTTTCTATTCCCCCTTTAATTCAACAGATGTTGGAGCCTGGGTTTTATCCCCATGAGGTGAGCGAACCTATTCAATTGATTCAAACCCATATTTCTTACGTATTGTTAACAGGTAAATACGCTTATAAGGTAAAGAAACCAGTCAATTATGGTTTTTTAGATTTTTCAACTTTGGAGAATCGGCGACATTTTTCTTATGAAGAGTTGCGTCTGAATCAAAGAGGGGCTGCAGAATTATATTTGGAGGTGTTTCCCATTGCTTTGGTAGATGGGAAATACCGTTTGGGTGATACGGGAGAACCTGTGGAATACGTTTTGAAAATGCTGCAGTTCCCTGAGGATGCTTTGCTGAGCAAGCTGTTTAAACAGGGTCAGTTAAATGAGGAACTTGTGGAAGAGTTGGGACGGGTTGTAGCTGCGTATCACGCCAATAAAACCGTAACCAATGATTATATTCGCTCCTTTGGTGAAGTCGAGCAAGTTCGTGTGGCATTTGATGAGAATTACCAGCAAAGTGAGAAATATATCGGTGGTCCTCAAACACGGGAACAGTTTGAGGAAACAAAGAGGTCTACAGATACTTTTTTCTCAGAATATGGCGAAGTTTTTAAGAATAGAATTAAAAGCGATCGCATTCGCGAATGTCACGGGGACTTGCACTTAGGTAATATTTGTTTGTGGCAAAATAAATTGTGGTTGTTTGACTGCATTGAGTTTAACGAACCCTTTCGCTTTGTCGATGTGATGTACGACGTTGCTTATGGCGTAATGGATTTAGATGCTCAGCAACGTTTGGATTTGAGTAATGCGTATCTCAATACTTATCTTGAGGTGACAGGAGATTGGGAAGGCTTGCAAGTTTTGCCTATATACTTAAGCCGTCAATCTTATGTCCGCGCTAAGGTGACTTCCTTTTTGTTAGACGATCCGAGCGTCCCTGCTTCCGTTAAGGAGGAGGCGACAAAAACAGCAGCCACTTACTATAAACTGGCAAGTGAGTATACAAAACCCCGTCAAGGACAACTGATTCTCATGTCAGGCGTATCGGGTTCTGGTAAATCCACTACCGCAAGGTATTTAGCTCGTCACCTGGGTGCAATTCACGTTCGTTCGGATGCGGTACGAAAGCATTTAGCTGGTATTCCATTGTTTGAACGGGGTGGAGATGAGATTTATACAGCCGAAATGACTCAGAAAACTTACACGCGGCTGTTAGAATTGGGAATTTTGCTGGCAAAACAAGGTTATACGGTGATATTAGACGCTAAGTACGACCGACAGCAGTTACGAGAGGACGCGATCTCCCTCGCCCAAATGCATCAAATTCCGATACAAATTGTTCAATGTACCGCATCAAAGGAGGTTTTGCAAAAGCGGCTTTCAGAACGTACAGGTGATATTACCGATGCAACTGTCGATCTGTTAGAATCACAACTGCAACAGACCGAGCCTTTTACTGAAAAAGAGAAACCTCTTGTAAAGATTTTGGACACAATCCAACCACTAGAGGCACAATTAAAAGAGATCATTCGCCGATCGATCCCCTTATGGCACCACCAAAGTTAAGCTTCTCTGGAAACTTTATTACTCAAACTCTATTTGGGTTATTTTTAACACTAGTATTTTTAAGCACAGGGTATCAACCATCCTTAAGTATTTTCTTAGGCGTACTTGGTGGTATTGCCATAGGATGGATGACGTCAGCACAGAAAACGGGTCCGAAACAACCTGATATAGGTGTTTCTGAAGGCATTGATGCGGGGCTAAAATACTGGTTGTTTTTCTTACTTGGCTTTGTCTTTGCAGGCTACAATCCTCCTATGGGTATCTTGCTAGGTGCAATTGCTGGTATAGGTGGCGGTTGGATTATTGCTTGGTGGGAAACTAAAGAAGATACCAGAACTCAGCTACCGACAGGTGATATGGAAGAAGCAGAAGCTACTCTTCCCGATGACAAACCAGTCAGGCGACAAGTTAGAAAAACCACCCGTAAATTCCGTCGCCGTTCCAGTGGAGGCATTAACCTCCGGTTTTGGGAAAGGTAAACTTGGCTAATAGCTAATGGCTAATGGCTAATGGCTAATGGCTAATGGCTAATGACTAATGGCTAATGACTAATAGTTAACTACCATTAGCTCTTCGGGTTCGCCCTCTGGGTTCGCCAGTCCCCAGGGCGCGGGAAACCCGCCTACAGGGCTGGACTCACCAGTAGCCAGGGCGCGGGAGACCCGCCTACAGCACTGGTCTCACCGCCTGCTTTCTCTGGTCTCACCATTAGCTATTAGCAGTTAACAATTAGCAATCCATGTTCCTATATCTGTCCAAATTATTACCGCTATTTTTCTACCCACTGGGGCTAGCTTGTGTGTGTATGCTGATAGCTTTCATTATGTTGTGGAAGCGACCCCGCACAGCCGCTTTTTTTATTGTGCTGTCGCTCGTGGTGTTGTTAGTCAGTAGTAACAGCTGGGTGGCTCGAAGTCTTGTGCGTTCTCTGGAATGGCAAAATATTCCAGGTGGAATTCCAAATGCAGAAGCTATTGTGGTTTTAGGTGGCGCAACGAAATCAGCTTTTCCTCCCCGCCCAACTGTAGATTTAAATGAAGCGGGCGATCGCGTTCTTTATGCGGCTCAACTCTATTTGCAAAAAAAAGCACCCGCGATCGTCCTCAGTGGTGGTCGGATTGATTGGCGGGGTAGGGGTCCATCTGAGTCGGGAGATATGGCGTCAATCCTATCTTCCATTGGTATACCAGCAGAGGCACTCGTGCAAGAGCCTGATTCCTTAAATACCTATCAAAATGCAGTCAATGTGAAAAAAATTCTCCAGTCCCGTGGGATTCGTCGTGTATTATTGGTAACTTCCGCGATGCATATGCCGCGATCGCTGCTGATTTTTAAGCGTCAAGGAATTGATGCGTTTCCCGCACCTACCGACTTTCTTGTAAGTGAAGGCGAATTACAAGAACTAACTAGCAGCCCCAAATCAGCCATCTTAAATTTGCTGCCTAGTGTGGATAACTTAGAGATGTTAACGGCTGCTATAAAAGAATATGTTGGGATTGTTGCTTACGGCTTGCGTGGATGGCTTTGAGGAATGTTCTCAATCCAAAATCTAAAATCTAAAATCAAATGTCTCAACACTTACCACATATTATTCCTGCTCCTCAACCGGAAGTTGAGGAAACCTTTGCTTCATACCAGACAACTTACCAGTTCTATCAGGAAGTTCAAGCTCGTTCTGAGTTTAAACGCCACTGCGAGTGGTATCACATGACAGCAGAGCAAAACCGCCAAGAATTAGAAAGAATGCGCGGCGAACTAAATATAATGCGATGGTTCTGTCGCCGCAAGTAAACTTGGTTATATAAGCTCTAATTCATTTTCTCGTAAATGGGCTCTAAATTTTTTACTAAATTGAACGTAGATGGGCAAGTTAGCGCTGACAGGTCTGCCTTGCCATTGGTTGATTACACGCTCAACTACACCTTCTGAACCTTTGAGGTCAAAAGCTTTTCCCCGAGATTCGGGATTGTGGTAAACGATGACAGATTCTTTAACACGGACGCGATCGCCAATTTTCATATCTTCTTTTACACCTTGCTTCTGTATTTCCACCAGTGTCTCCACAGCTATTCCTCACTGAAAATTGCTTTTTTTGAAAAATAGACTGCTTGCAAAATCTGACCTTCGGACTTAGTCTGCACGGACAGGCTGTTCGGTGCTTGTGACGTTATCAGACAAACAAAGCCTGCCCGTGCAGGCTTTAATGTTATAGATTATCCCGCAACATTACCTTTTTTCTCCAAAGAGAGTTGAAGGAGAAGAGTTTCGGGAAATATTTTAATCCCTGGGTGCCTTAGCAAGAGGTCTAATCCTTCTTATCTTCACTCTACTGTGCTCCATAGGTCAACCTCTTATCCCCCGATCCCCTTATCTCTTACACAATCCCCGCACGTTTGGAGGAAGTTTCTGACAAGTTTGCTGGAATGTTTGAGGGCTCAATTTCCACCAAGCAAACAATCCGCCACCTGTACCGGCTGCAAGCACGGCAAACAATCCCAAAATCCATATCCAACGAAAACGGTGGCGCTGAGTTTTTCCGGGGGCTTGAGCTTTCTTCCCTACAGCAGGTGGGGCTTCTGTATCTAAATCCAAAAGCGCTTGAGCGCTCGCTGTCAGCTCCTGTTCTTCCTCTTGTTCGATTTCTACCGGGAGTAGCGATCGCGTCATGGGTACCAAATAATCTGGGGAGACACGGCAAAGTGTCAGAACAACAGACACGTTGTCGTGAGCATTTTTTTGATTTGCCAAATCAATCCATGCAGCAACAGCATCCTCTGGGGATAGTTCGCCTCTTAACACTGGTAAAGCAAATTCTTGCCAGGAGTGTTCTACCCAGTCATTGTCACTTAAGCCATCAGAGCACAGCAAGAGTATGCCGTCTTCTTCCAAAATAAATCGTTGAATTGAGGGACGCAAAAACTCACCATCTTTTGTTCCCAAGGCTTGGGTAAGGGCTGTAGCATCTGGACGTTCTAGGGCTTTGCGATAAAAACTCCGCCCGTAACGGACTTCCCGCCCTGCAACATCATCATCTACCGTCAGCAATTGACAATAGTGATGGGTCATCCAGTAAGCACGGCTATCGCCGACACTTGCTAAGTAAAGTTCGTGAGCATTGTGAGACTCCCATCCTGCGGGAGTTTGAACGACCTGTGGCGGTTGTACCGCCATCACAACAGTCGTACCCATTCGTTGGGTTCCTTCGCGGTTTTGTTCGTTATTGCAATTGCAAATCAGATTATTTACAATCCGCAAAATGGCTTCGAGTTGTTTTTGCAATAAATCTGGTGTGGCGAGTTCTGTTTGTTCCGCAACCTCAGCTAGCAAGGCGCGGATTTGTAGCTTTAAGGATTGCACCGCTAATTGGCTTGCGACTTCGCCACCTTCATGTCCGCCAATACCATCGCAAACAATTGATACATGAGGCAATAAGGGGTCATCTGGATCTACAGAATCAGTGGGGTAGCAAGCATCTTCATTCTGAAACAAGACTGTAGAACCAATATTTGTATTTCCCGATACTCGTACCATGAGCGGCAATTCTGCTGCTGATGAGAGCAGTAAAGCATTCAGTTGAGAAGTGATAGTTTCTAAATTAGCTTCCCCACTACGCATCTGCTGTACAATATTTTTTAATTCTTTTGCGACTTGAGTTTTTGCAGTCGCTACCCAAGGTTCCCAGCATTCTGCTAGTTGTTGTAAAGGCTGAGTGTGTAGGGACGCAGCGCCTCTAGTTTCTACAAGTTGTACCAATCGCACGCACCAACCTTGTACTCGCAAGTTATAAGGAACAAGCAAACTTCCAGCAACTCTCAGTTCTGATAGCGGTGTCCATAATTGAAGAATTTGCCACAGCCAATAAACTTGTCTGACACCTTTTGCTTGTTCCCAAGCATCTTCTAGTGTTGGGTAGAGATTTCCCGTTTCATCTATAGGTGCATTTTCTAATAAGAAAATAGGATTTCCATGTCCTATGGGTAAATAAACTAATCCATGAACTTGAGGCAAATGCAATCGGTGATGGTATAAACGTAGATATGGAATAATTTCTTCTGGTACGTCTTCTGGTATGTCTGGCGCTCGTCCTGGTAAAGTATCCAACCAGATTTGAGGCGTAATCACCTCATATCTATCTTCTACCTTTTCTCCTATTTTAAATTCGGTTGCTGATAGCCCGGTTGCCCAAAGATAGCGATGAACTATAGGTGTTTGGCAACTCGAACAAATACTATCTCCCACAGAATTAATAGGGTTGCTACAGTCTGGATTTGTGCAATAAATTATTCGTTGAGTAGAAAGCATGAAAATGGTTAGTGGTTAGTGTTTGGTAGTTGGTGGATGGTAGTTGCTATAGCAGCCCGTGTAGGAGTTGCAAACACCTCTTCCTTGTCTCCCTTGTCTCCTTTGTGCGGATCTCAAATAAGATTGCTATAGTTAGTGGTTGCTGGTAACTACTGACGATTGTTCAGCACTTCTCAACCTAGAACGTTAGAATAAAGTTGAATTGTACACTTAATACTTCAGTAGGTAGGTATAAATAAACAAAAGTATATTACAAAATGTAAATATACTAAAAACTTTTACTAAGGTCAAATGATAAACAACTCAGTCTTTTCTGGAAACAGTTAACGCATGAATGTATTTAAACCATAAGAAATGCGTTGATGGCTAAATATATTTTTTAGGATGGCTTTATGCCAAGTACTACCCTTATTTGGCTGTTAGCAGGTGCGCTTCTGTGTTTAACGGAACTGTTTGTGCCAACAGCTTTTGTTGCCTTTTTAATGGGCATAAGCGCTTTTGTGGTGGCGCTGTTGTCTCAAGTGATTTTGCACAAGTTATGGCTGCAAGCAGTGGTTTGGCTGTTGCTTTCCACATCTTTCGTCTTACTTAGCCGTCGATTTGTAACACCGTCACGACGCAAGTCAAAAATTCAGCAAGCGATCGTAGCTGAAACTTTAACTGAGATTCCTGCGGGGAAAACTGGACGAGTTCTGTATGAAGGCAATTCTTGGCGGGCGCGATGTGACGATGAAAAACTCAGCGTAGCAGCCAATCAAAGAGTTTATGTTACAAGGCGCGAAGGTACGACTCTCTACGTGATGCCTGAGAATATATTGCACTCATAAGGCGCTGAATAAATAGGAAACTTAACATATGGAACAGTTTTTTTTACTTGTATTTTTAGCTTTAGGCGGTTCTGCCTTAGCAGGTTCTGTAAAAGTCATCAATCAGGGTAATGAAGCCTTAGTGGAACGTTTGGGTAGCTATAACAAAAAGCTAGAACCGGGGCTTAACTTTATCATTCCCGTTGCAGACAGACTGGTTTTTCGCGAAACTATCCGGGAAAAAGTGATAGATATTCCCCCACAACAGTGTATTACTCGGGACAACGTGTCAATTACTGTTGATGCGGTGGTTTACTGGCGCATTGTCGATATGGAGAAATCTTACTACAAAGTGGAAAACCTCCGCATGGCAATGGAGAATTTAGTACTGACTCAAATTCGTGCGGAGATGGGTAAATTGGAGCTAGATGAAACTTTTACCGCCCGCGCTCAAATTAATGAAATTCTGTTACATGACTTGGACGTTGCAACCGATCCTTGGGGTGTAAAAGTCACGCGGGTAGAACTGCGGGATATTATTCCTTCTCAAGCAGTCCGGGAATCGATGGAACTGCAAATGGCAGCAGAACGCCGCAAACGAGCAGCTATTTTAACTTCTGAGGGAGACAGAGATTCCGCTGTCAACTCTGCTAGAGGTAAAGCTGATGCCCAAGTTTTGGATGCAGAAGCCCGCCAAAAAGCGGTGATTTTGCAAGCTGAAGCCGAACAAAAGGCGATCGTTCTTAGGGCGCAAGCAGAACGACAACAGCAGGTGCTCAAGGCTCAAGCTATTGCTGAATCAGCAGACATTATTGCTCAAAAAATTAAAACAGACTCTACCGTTCATCAGGCTTTAGAGGTTCTGTTTGCTTTGGGTTACTTGGATATGGGTGCAACAATTGGCAAGAGTGATAGCAGTAAGGTCATGTTTATGGACCCACGTACTATCCCTGCAACCTTAGAAGGTATCCGCTCAATTGTTGCAGATGGTCATACGGACTCAAATCCCTTACTGGGCTTGCAAATGCCCCCAGGAAATAAGGGATAGGAGAATAGGGGACAAGGGGGACAAGAGGTTAATATAATTCCTTCTCTCGAGTCCCCAGTTCCTACTCCCCCTTATCTCTATTCCCCAGATGCTTGTGCCACCTGACATTGACTGCACAAGCCGAAAAATTCTAGGGTGTGATAGAAAATTCTGAACTTGTGAGTATCTTGCAACTGAGTTTCTAAATCGTGGACCGGGCATTGGTTAATTGGAATGGATGCACCACACTGGAGGCAGGTTAGGTGATGCTTGTCTTGCTGCGCTAAGCTGTAAAGGGCTTCTCCGTTACCTAATGTCCTGACTTGTACCATGCCTTCAAGTTTTAAGGCTTCCAAAGAACGATAAACGGTTGCCAAGCCCATGCTTTGGTTGCGGTTGCGTAATTCCACATAAATATCCTGCGCGGATATACCCTGCTTGACAGTTTTCAGCAGATTTAGAATGCGATCTTGACTGCGTGTGCGAACGGCTCTCATAGACAACAACATACGATTGAGATCTCTCTTATTTAACCAGTATTTTTTATACTGTCACCATGACTATTTTCTAGCTTAACCCCTAATAATGGGAATCTCATAGTCCCTTAGCAACAAGATTTTTTAAATTGTTACCTTGGCTAAGTTTTAGCTTAACTTTTTATAAGCAAAATCTTATAGCTTCCAGTTGCAGCAAAAGGATGTAGTATTACGATCGCAGTCTTTAGCTAAAGCCAGTGCAAAGGAAGTATCAAGCTAAAATTTATGTGACACTCCGTCCTTCAGTCCTAGACCCTGCTGGTGTAGCAGTAAGCTCGGGACTGAAACAGTTAGGATATCACAATGTCGAGCGGGTAAGGATCGGTAAATACATTGAAGTTACCCTCTCCGCACCAGATGAAAGCACAGCCCGCCAGGACCTGGATCGGATGTGCGACCAAATGCTCGCAAACCCGGTGATTGAAAATTATCGCTTTGATTTGAGTGAAGTCGAATCAGAAACAAGAGTTGCTAATGGCTAATGGTTAATAGCTCATTGCACCATTAACCATTAGCTATTAGCTATTAGCTATTAGCCGTGAACAATTATGAAATTTGGTGTTGTTGTTTTTCCTGGTTCTAACTGCGATCGCGATGTTGCCTATGTTACCAAAGACTTGATGGGACAACCAACTCGCATGGTTTGGCATCAAGACACCGACCTTTCCGATGTCGATGTCGTTATTATCCCTGGTGGTTTTAGTTACGGGGATTACCTCCGGTGTGGTGCTATAGCGCAGTTTTCTCCCGTTATGCGGGAAGTTATCGAACACGCTCAAAAGGGCAAACCAGTTCTCGGTATATGCAATGGGTTTCAAGTACTGACTGAGGCGGGGCTGCTACCGGGAGCATTGACGCGAAATCAAGACTTACATTTTATTTGCGATCGCGTTCCCGTAAAAGTTGAACGTACAAACCTCCCCTGGACGCAAAATTATCAAACAGGGGAAATCATCACATTGCCTATTGCCCACGGGGAAGGGCGATTCTATGCAGATGAGAATACCCTATCAGAGATTGAAAATAACGCTCAAGTGCTGTTTCGCTATGAGGGAGATAATCCCAATGGCTCGCTAAACAACATCGGTGGAATTTGCAATCTTAAAGGTAACGTGCTGGGAATGATGCCTCATCCAGAGAGAGCATCCGATCCCATGTTAGGGAATAGCGATGGGCTGAAGTTATTCCAGGGATTGTTGGAGAAAGCTGCTGCACTGGTATAGTGTCATCTCCCGTTCCCAGGCTCCGCCTGGGAATGCATATCCCAAGGCTCCACCTTATATGGCTTGGTAAACGATATTTCGTGGAAAGCTTCGATGTCAGTATTAAAGAAATGAATTATACTCAGTATTGACTGGAGCAGCCATAGAGGAAGGCTAGGAGCAAGCAGAGTGAGTACTATACGAACAGGTAACAACGATCTCGTTTTTGTAGACTACAGCGACATTCTGGACAAGATTTTACAAGTCCTACGAAATCAGCAATCTAACAACCTGTTTGAAGTATCAACCGATGGTTTGCGACTGCGTATTGACGTTGATGCTGTTGCGAGCCAAGTTGCTCGGTTGCAGATTAGCAATCCTTTAGGTGCTGCAGCAAACAATGCAAAAGCCGCTACCGTCAATTTTAGTCCGGGTTGTAAAGAATTACTTCCAGGAAAAATTCAAGCGATTGCAGATTGTGTCAAACAGATATTAGGAGATGCGATCGCCTCTGAGGTAGGAGAAGGTAGGGTTTCTAGCGTAAAAGAGTTTGTAGAGAGTTTAGTGACAGATTTGCAAAGCTTTAAAGGTGATATACCTAGCTTAAACTTTACCTATCCGTTTAGCTCTTATAAGGGTTTACAGAAACAAAGATTAACCTTTCCAGACAAAAATCATAAAGAAAAAGCAGTCTTAAGATTTCACAAAATAACAATCGCCGTACAAAAAACACGGGAGTTTAACGAGCAATTAAAAAAAGGGTTAGAACAGTATAGAAAAGTTCAGTTTGCTTCTATCGATGAAGAAGAAAGAGAAGAACTAGGGTATCTTCTTGACGATTTATACAAAGATAAAGACAACCCGCAGTTAGATTTTTATCGACTCAAGCGAATTATAGATACAGAAACACTGGGTAAACTGAAGAAAAAAGCCCAAATAAACTATCTAGAGAAATACTACTTACCTTGCTATTAAAAAAGACAATGTAAATATTGTTCAAATATAGACGAATCATTAATAATGTATGTTTTTTTTAAATCTAATGATAATAAACGCAACTTTTTTACTGTGTAATAAGTCATTAAAAATACTTGCTTAAAAGTAAGATGATGCTTATTGCGCTTTAATACTTAAATCTTGCTGTTAATCAAATAAAAATCATCAACGGAACTAGAAGAATGTTCTCCAATAATCTAAAATTTTTGACCTTATCCCTAATTATTCCAGTCGTTAGTTTAGGGATATTAGTTGCTTGTACTAAAGATAATAAAGTGGTAGGAACTACTAACGGTTTAATACCAGAAAAACCAAATATGATACTTAATGTCAAACGTCAAGCGGGGATATGTCCTGAAACCATTGGGATTTGGACTTTCTTGCTTCCTGTTGAAGGTGGCGCAGAACATACTGCTGTTGCTGACATTCAGAGTGCTAAATTAATAGCATCAGGTAAGAAATTTGTGGAGTATGAAGCAAAGCTACGTAATTCCTATACTTCCTGTGTTGGCAATGCTAAGTCAGAAGCACCTCCTGTATATAATTTTCGATTCCAGAATGGAAAAGTTTATTTTCGTTTGAATTTGGAACAAGCAACGGTGAGTACTACAATCACATATCAGGGAATAGGCGGCTCCCGTCCTTATGTACGTTGGTTAGCTGAAGAATAGCTAAACACTACTAATTGTAAAAGTTTTTAAGCCCAATAAAAAGACCTAGCATTTACTAGGTCTTTATACATTACGCAATTAGTTGTTATTGCCTAGTATTGGTAAAATAATCAAATTGGTTAGAGGTTGAGTTAGGATTAAAATCCGGTTGAGCAAATTTAGGGCTATGAAATGCCCAAGTGTAATTTGCTCCTGGCTTACCAACAATATTTGAACGAACTACTCGTACCATCCGATCAACTTTCGTACCTACGGGATATATAGTACTTAAGTCAGCGTAGTATTTATTAACACCCCCACTAGCAGTAGCAGTTTTCATTGCCCAGGCATTAGTACCCGATGTCCGGTGAAAAACCACAGCATTACCATCATAAATCGCATCATAACCGTATTCATCATCATAGGCATAGACATAGAAAGCCGTTATTTTACCACTATCCCAAGTTGATAAAGAGATGAAATCAAGCTTTCCTATTACTATTGTTGATGTTGCCTTAAGTAATTTCTTCATTATTTAATTTCCCTCCTTAAAAAGTTGACATCAGAAGCGTTTCTGCTTCTGAATATTGCAGATTTAAATTTCGACTTTCAACAGGCACAGCCAACTCATCGCCAAGCCATTTCACTGTCATACGACCGTAGAATCTTTTGCCTTGCGGCAATTCTAAACGTTTTGTATTTTTAGTTTGCAAATTATAAACTAGAAAGCTCTCTACACCTGTTTTCTTATTCAGTAAACCAATTGCAAAACGTGTGCTATCTTTTGAAAAATCTATTTGACCAATACTTAAACTTTCCTCAATAGGTGTTTTGTAGAGTAATTGAGATGTTCCATTAGACAGATTTAGTGCATACAATTCACCATGCCTACTATTTCGTTTTACATAAAGTACAGTTTGACGGTCATCACTTTGCCCAACAAAATCACCACTAATAAATTCTTGTCTTAGCCCTGTTTTAGGATCAATGGCAACTAAAACACCACCTCCACCTGTATGCTTGGATTCGTTAATTAGAATTTTATTATCTGCTGTCCAACCAAGGATATGAGGAGTAGTGTTTTCTCTGTGATATACTTTTAACTCTTGATTAGTAATTAAATCATGAATCCATACCTCAATGTGATTACTTTCAATGCGATTCCGGTTTGATAAAAAAGCAATTGTATTGCCATCTGGAGACCAATTCGGTTGCTGAATCCAGTGAAGAATACGCCCATGCTCAATACCTAAATCAGGCAAATCTTTTATCTTTTGCTTAGTTGTATATTGTGCCTGCTCATCTCCGATCGCTTTCACTTGCAGCGTCTTGGTGTCTAGGATATATAAGTTTTGGTCATGTTGAAACAACTGTTGTGAAATATCCGTCGGCTTTGGAATCAAATGCGGAGTCTCCGATCCAGGCTCTGCAACAAAAATAATACCATCTTTACTTTCAAAAGAAAGCAAGTCTAGGGTGTGTTCTTGTGCAGTGACCTTATCTTTAAATTTCACTTCATATTGGCTAAATGCTTTACTTGACTGCTTTTTTTGCAGCTTGTCAAAACTAATAAGTTTTGCCTTGTAGACTTTACGATGCACATTTCTTTCTTCAGTTAATTGAGGGTTTTGCCCAAGTAAATCACTTAATTCGTTCCGTTCTTTTCTGCTCGGTAGTCCTAAGAAAACGCCCTCTTGTCCATATTCACCCACAAGTATTAATGGAGTAGCTGCTAGAACAGTATTTTTGGATACGGTGATTGCGGCCTTTTGCCCCATGAAACTAATAGTTGCGATCGAGATTAATAATGAGCCAATAGAAATTAGTACTAATTTTTTAGAAATCATTTGGTTAGCTTTTAATAGTCTTAGCAAAATTTAACTTAAAGTTTTTATTGAAGCTAGCGGAATTTTACTTATAATAAGTTTTACGTATTTTCGCTCTAAAAACCTTAATAAATAAAATAGCAATTATCGAATAAATGAGTTGCTCATTTGGATTTAAGATACAGATATTTAAAAATGATTATTTAACTTTTTACTAACTTTAAAAAATAACCGTATTTGTACTAAGTAAGTCGGCGGGAAAATTTCTAACTATGTAACGAAAAGTTAACTGAAGCGATTGGAGTTAAATTTTACACGTTGTGTACTGTAGTTGCCTCTTTCTCCTCTAGCTTGAACACCGTCAATTACCGCATAAGCAAGTTCCATCATCTGAATGTAAGATTTGCGTGAAACCCCACCGATAACAAGACCTTTTAAAGATCTATGAAGGGATACTTGATGATGAAGACATCTACCAAGGTCTAATTTTTAAAGGGGAATTGAAAAATGAGATTTTGCAATATTTAACCTTGTTTCACTTTTCTCGTTATGAAAAAGCGAAAGATATCAATCTCAAACTAGACCCTTACGACAATCTGATTGGAGAGAACTCAGTCGGTTTATTGTCATTGTTTAGCCATATGAGAGGTCAGGTAGATTTTAATTCTCTAGCATTTTTGACTGAGGTGAAGAAAATATTGAACGTGCAATTTCTGTGAGGATAGAGGGCTTGGAATTTACGATTTATAATAATTAACTGCAGATGAACGCAGACGCCTGCAGATGAAATTGGAGGTTGGGTTGAGGAACAAAACCTAACATCTGCTCGAATTCATTTCTATAGCTGACAAATTGCTTTAAAAATTTGAAGTAACTGTGTTGCGTCATCAAATTCCATTAAATTGAGTATTGGCATTAACTGATAAATAGGTGGATTCCCCTGTTGAATATAAACAAATTGATAAATCCTTCCATTTGTCGTTAATCCCCAAACAGGTGTTTGATCTTCTAACTTTTCATACACATAAGTTAGTAATTGAGGTAAACCAGCTAATGCATCAATGTCACTGTTTTTAGCTTCAATCGCTAATACCCAAAAGTAGGGTTTGTTCTTTGCCGATTTAATCTTATTGACTGCTAAAATATCCATTCTTCCAGTAATTCTAGTATCTTCGTCTTCAATAATTAAATCAGCAAGATTCTCTTCCAAACTAATTTTTATAGGAGAGCGATAAAATCCAGCTAGTCTCATTAAGGGAAATATGGTTAAAGCTTTAACCATCCCTTCTAAGACTTTGCTTTCTATTAAATAGTTATCAAAGTCTGTTTGAATTTGTAAAATTTCTTGTTGTTCAAATTCGGTTAAGGGGTATAAAGATAATAATGAAGTAAAGGAGTTATTATACTGTCTTTGAAAATTAAAGAATCGATGAACGTCTCCTATTGTTAGGTTTTTAGCTTGTAAAAGTGTCATAGGTTGAATCTCTACAACTAAAGAACAAACACCTGATATGCACAAGCTAACATAAATTTTTAAACGTTATTTACATAAAGTTATTGAAACTTTAGATGATACATCCGAATTACCGTGGAACTCTTCCGCCGTTGGGTTGTACAATTCAGTGAGCCGTAATCAGTGAGCAGTTAAGAGAAGGTGAGGGAGTGTTACTCCTTCAAGCACAAGTTTAGAAAATAAGATGGATGACAAAGATTTTTACTCAGGTCTCATTCGACTTCACATTCTTCATCATGCAGTTCATGAGCCCATTTTCGGTCTGAGTATCATTGAAGAATTAGGGCGACACGGCTACAAGCTGAGTGCGGGGACTCTTTATCCAATGCTTCATGACATGGAACGCAAGGGCTATCTTCAATCAACGATTGAACGTTCTGGAAGACATTCGCGCCGACTTTATTGCGCTACGCCCTTGGGTAAACAAGTTTTAGAAGATTCCAAACAAAAAGTTAAAGAACTGTTCGGAGAATTATTTGAAGATAGAAGTTAGGAACTGGCTCCTTCAAGGCTCCTGAGATTCCAAAAACTGTTTGAGATGTGGCTGGTCGATGCTAATTCCTAATTCTTCAGCTTTTTTCAACACTTGCTCCCGGTTTAATCCTTCCTTGGTAGCAAGAGCAATGAGAGCAAGTGCGCCAGCTCTTCCCCCCACACCACAATGGAACAAAATTGGTGTTGGTAAATCTTCAATTTCCTTAAGAACCTTACTTGTCAAGTCTCGATCGGTTTTTGTTGAATTTAGTGGAACGTGGACGTAATTTAGTCCTGAGGTTTCAGCCTGCTGCTGCTCATCATTCAGGAAACCCGCTTCATCAGGAAAACGTAAATTAACGACAGATTTTAATCCCTCTTGTGCATGGGCTTGTAAATCTTCTGGAGTTGGTTGTCCGGATGCATAAAGCTCATCGCTGACTTTTTTGACATTAGCCATGTTTAATACTGTTAATAGATAGGAGTATCGTATTTTATATGCGTGCTCAAATCATACAACATTGTCTGCCATTTCTAATATACTATTTCGATATCGATTTACGATAATTTACTTCTGCAACCTCTTTAAACTAGGACTTATGGGTAGCCCCCTTTTTAAAGTTTGAGGTTGCGTAAGTCCCATAAACTAAGAAAAGTTGTGTTACGCAATATGTGTATTACGTAAATACAATTATAATTAAGTATAATTTTAAACAAAATATTGGATTTTGTATTGGGGATTTCCAAGAAATAAATGACCTTGGAAGGTGGGACAGGCGTCCTCGCCCATTCCTTATAATTGGTAGGCTAGAAGCCCCGCAATACAAGCTTTTTGGGAGATTTTTTGATTTAGAAATTCCTTATCCGCGCAGCCATATTTTAGTTTGTATAACCGCGATCGCGAACATCACTTAGCATTTTTTTGAAATTGGGACTGTTAAGTTCTAATGAGTTGAATGTTATCAATTTGATTATTTCAAAAGAAATAGTGTGAATTTATATCAGATAAAGAGAGTGAAGAAGTTACTCAGAAACTTGAAGAATTTTCTAGGTTTGTTACATCCTTTGAAAGAGGTAAGAAAGACTTTTTTGAAGGTCTACTTACACTTTTTAAGCAACTTAAAAGAAAGTACCAACTTGTACAATAGTATTGTCAATACATACAGATAAAAGGCAATTTAAGACACTTTAGTCTTGTCTATAGCTCTTTACTAAAATTTTATAAAAAATTTATATCATTTTTATGAATTTTGAAATAGAATGTATTGAGTATAAATTTCACTGTTACTTTAAAAGCATATTTTAAAGTTAGGAATAATTTTTATGTTTTAGTAAAACAAATAATTTTTCTATGAAAATTTATTTTTTATAAAATTTCTCAAATATAAAAAAGACTATTTGAGCCAAAAAGTAAACTATTTTTGAAAAATATAAATCTTCTAGCTATCAATAGTAGTTATATGCATTTTTTTTGTGTTTATTTCAATTGCTCTAGTTAAAAACTTAAAGAAAATCTTTAAAATATACTCAATAAGTGGGAATTTTCAATAATGGATTAAGAAGTTAGGATTTTCAAAAAAAATCTGGGTACTAAAAAAGTATATAATATATTTATTTTAATTATTATCACTGTTTGACACAATATATAGAGCACAAATAATTGGATTTACATATTACTGCATCTACCATATTACGAGAGGGTGTTGATGAGTACAACAGTCAGTTTAGAATTAAAGCAGAAGATTCAAACATGGAAGAACAATCTTGCAGAGTTAACTAAAAGTAACCGTCTGCTATACTTCTATTCAGAGAAAAAACCTACTATCGAAATTAAGATACCAGCTTCGCAATTATTTGACAAACTGGTAATAGAATCTGTTGCAATTCCTGCTATTGAACTAGATGCTGATGCAATAGAAGCTCAAATCAATAAAAAAAATTTGAAGAAGCTTCGTAGAGATGCCACTTTAATTCTGAGGGAGAAAGGAGTAAATAGTTTATTTGTAGCTTTAGGTTTTCTTCGATGGAATACCAAAGAACAACCTAAACAGGATGTTATTTCTCCAATTATTCTTATACCAGTTGAATTATATAAGCTGCCGAAGAAAGATGAATACGAAATTCGTCCAACAGATGAAAATGCTTTTTTGAATCCTATCTTAGTGCAAAAGTTGGAGATAGACTATAGTATTATTCTCCCTGAATCTGAGACAGAATTTAATTGTAGCTATGTTGAACTTCTAACTAGCTTACGTCAGAACAAGGACTTGACTAACCGTAAATGGGAAATTGAAGAAACTGCTTATATTAGTTTGTTCCAAAGAGCAAAGGGTTCAATGCTCAAAGACCTAGAGTATTTGGAACAAAACCCCGATATTCTTGCTAAGCAACACATTCTTAGAGGATTTGCAAAGGATACAGCAGACTACGAGTTAAGTGTTCCTGAAATTCTTGAAATCGATGAATTAGATAAGCGAGTTGATCCCAAGACAGTGTTCCAAGTTCTTGAAGCTGATTCTAGCCAACAAAGGGTTATTGAGGCAGCTAAGGAAGGATTAAGTTTCACAGTCAAGGGACCACCAGGTACAGGTAAAAGTCAGACAATTGCCAATATAATAGCTGAATTAGTTGGTAAAAAAAAGAAAGTACTTGTGGTTGCTGAAAAGCCAATTGCACTCGAAGTTGTTTGCGATCGACTTAAAGAGTCTAATCTAGAGGCTATTTATCTTAACTTTGCCGATAACGATGTAGCTAGTAAAAAGAACTTTGCTAAAGTTCTGCAAATAACTCGTAGAGAACTTGAGCAACGACTAGAGGAACAGGAGTCAGAATCTTTCTTCTATGAGTTGAGTGAATGTCGGCAAAGCCTGAATGAACACGCAGAAAGTTTAAACCATAAGTGGGAGCCATTAGATAAAACGGTATTGGATATTTATGGAGAAATTTTAAAATTTCAGCGAGAGCAGATTCCCACACTTAACTTTACGCTAGGAAATATAAATAATTGGTCTACTCTCCAATTAAGTCGAGCTAAGGATTATCTGGAACAGCTAAATCACGGAAAATTTTTACTTTTCTTTCGCAAAGAACTAACAACTCTATGGGCAAAAAGCCAGCAGCCATCACTCGATTTTCAAACGCGTGAGGATATAAATAATGGAATAAACACCTTGCTGCAAGGTATTAGAAGTGCTAAGAAAGCAGGAAACGAATTAGGAAAATTACTCAACTTAAAAACTCCAAGTACATTAACTGAGATAGCAAATTTCAATGCATCTGTAGCTCACATAGCTGCCGTTCCATTACTTCCACAAGGTTGGCAAGATAAAGATCTACAAGTTTTATGGCAATTATTTTTTCAACTCGAAAATGACCTAGAAGCTATCCAAAATAACCCTCTAAATACTAAGTACAAAAAAGAATTTCTTCATCTCAATTTATCAGATTTATCCAAAAACTTGCAGAAGTGGGGTATTTTTTGCTTCTTCCGATGTACGTACTGGAAAGCTCGCAATCAAATTCTTGATTGCCGTAAAGTAAAAAAGTGGGTTTTTGACTGGGAATTGAAAACAGACCTTAAGCGAGCAGCCGAACTTCAATTTCTATGGCACAACTTAAGAGACCCAAACTATTCTCCTCATGATGCTTTTAAAATTTTTTTTACAACAGAGATTCCAGATTGTGAAGCCATTGAGCAATCGCTTAGATGGTTAGAAACCCTACACCAATACAACATACAAAATAGTACAGTAGTAATGGTGATTTCTTCACAAACTAGTCGTCGTCAACTAGCAAAACTTCTTGAGGAATTAACATCAGCCCAAAGTTTGATTGAAGAAGGTTTCAATTTCTTGCAGCGCTACTTCCCGTATCCAGAAGATGTAATTACAAATTCTCGTATTCCCTTAAACATTACTTCTTTAGATGAAATAGAAACATTTCTTAACGTAGCAGCTAACGAGATTGACTTATTTCAGGATTGGTTAGATTACCAACGCAACGTTAAGCAAATTCAAGCAGTAGGTGCCGGAGCATTTCTTCAACAGTTACAAGATTCTGATATTGCTCCAGAATTGTGGTCAAGAATTTTTGAAAAAGGTTTTTACCAAAACTGGTTGCAATACATTTATGATAATTGCTATAATTTGCGGCGCTTTAGTGCCAATGTTTACGAGCAAAAAATACAAAAGTTTTCTCAGCTTGACATTAAGCAGCAAGAAGTTGCAAAAAAGCGCCTTCGGCAACTCCATGTTAGTCAATGGCAAGAGTGGTCTCAGCAACCAAATGCAAAAATAGCTTTAGATATGCTCTATAGAGAAAGTCAAAATAAAAAAAAATATAAGTCAATCCGTGAATTTATTGAAGAAGCCGCTGAGCTTGTTGTTACTCTTAAACCCTGTTGGTTGATGAGTCCGCAAGCAGTAAGTGAGTACATTGCTCCACAAGTAATTAATTTTGACGTTGTGATTTTTGACGAAGCCTCTCAAATTCGTACAGAAGATGCAGTATCCTCAATCATGCGCTCAAAACAGGTAATTGTTGTTGGTGATAACCATCAGATGCCTCCTTCTTCTTTCTTTGCTAGTATTACTTCTGACGCTGAAGATGAGGACAATGATGAGGAAGAAAGGTATGAAAGCTTACTTGCTGAGTGTGGGTTCATGAGAGAATTTACATTGAAATGGCATTATCGGAGCAAAGATGAAAGCTTAATTTATTTCTCCAATAAGAAATTTTATAACTCAGAACTCATTACTTTCCCAAATCCCGTAAAAAATGATAGTAGAGGTGTTTATTTCAAATACGTTGAACAAGCTGTATACAATCGTGGTGGAAAGAAAAAGCAAAACATTCGTGAGGCTGAAGAAGTTGGTAAGCTTGCGCTGCTTCATATTCAACAAAACCAGGAGCAAAGCCTGGGTATCATTGCCTTTAGTAAAGATCAAGCAGAAGCAATTCAGGAACAAATCGATAAACTGAGCGATGAAAATCCAGAATTAGCAGAATTTTGTAGAGATGAGTCAGAAAAATTCTTTATAAAAAATCTTGAAAATGTTCAAGGTGATGAGCGAGATGTTATTATTCTCAGTTTTGGATATGGAAAAGATAATGAAGGAGAGTTTAGTCACTATTTTGGTCCTCTTAATAGAGTTGGTGGAGAGCGACGACTTAATGTAGCAATAACTCGTGCCAAATATAAACTCATTCTAGTGGCATCTATTCGGGCAAATGATTTGCAACCAGAAGGCAAAAGGGAAGGCGTGCGCTTTTTTAAAGAATATTTAGAATACATTGATTCTAAGGAACAAAAGTTACCAGAAAATAGTAGTGTACAAAATTTACACTCCTATTCACTTTTAACGGAGGATATTTATGATGCTCTACAAAAGCAAGGGTATGAAGTTGAAACATCTGTTGGGCGTTCAGCATATCCTATTGATTTAGCAGTAATTAAAAAACAGCTAACTGATAAAAAGTATATATTAGGGATAGAGTATGATGGATTAACTTATTGTAGATATCCTACAGCCCGAGATCGAGATCGCCTGCGAAAAAAAGTTTTAGAAGACATACTAAACTGGCAAATTCACAGAGTTTGGTCTAAAGAATGGTTTGATAATAGGGACGTGGAAATAGAGCGGCTAGTTAACAGATTAAAGTCTGTTGATATTTAGCGATAGATATCGTTTCTTATAGAATCCTTATAAAAGGAAGTTAGCAAACTATTTGAAGGCAAGCCATGCATTCTGAAGAATTGAAAGAATTTTTAATAAAAATAGAGCGGCTACAATCAATTATGATTACTGTTGCAACTAGAAATTCTAACATCTATGAAGAAGAGCATTACGCTGAATTATACCAAGAAGTTGAGCTAAGCATTGAAGTTATGCAAGAGAATGGGTTAGTAATTTCTAATCCAAACCCTTTTAGTTCTCTAACCAAGTTGTATGAATACTGCTTATCTCATCTTAATGGCTCTGCATGGCGACACCAACGTATTAGATATATTTATGAAATATATCTCAACCTTTTTGGACAGATTGAAGAGTTTTTATCTAGACAGCAGTTAGAGATATTACCAAGCAATGATATTAGTACTTTTACAATATCACAAATAGAAGAGACCCAAAAGCGGATTTCTCAATTGCAAGCAATTATGATTGAGGTTGCTACTAAAAAAGCTCGAGTTCAAGATGAAGAAGAACTTTATGTTCAAATTTATCAAGATACAAATCTAAAAATTAATCATCTTAAACTTCTGAATTTATCTATTAAAAACCCTAATATTTTTAGATCGCTTTGGCACTTGCAAGCCTACTTTTATACTGAAGTTGACTTAGAAACATCCGCATCAAGAAAGCAATATGTCCTCGAACTCTATGCAAATGTTGTTTCTATACTAAAAAAAGTTTTACAAAAATATCGATTGAAGGCTACTTCGCAGAATAAATTATTTCAAGAATCAAAGCTTTATTTTACAAAAGAACAACCAACTCCAAGTTATAACTTTGAATTTACTTCACAAATTGAGGATATCAAAGCATTAAATAACTCTCCTACTCAAGGTGTTTCATCTAACACTGATACTCATAATGTACAATTTGGTTTCATTGACAAGTTACCAGAGAAGAAATTTTCTCCAATTTTTATAACAGATTCTGATATCTCAAGCACCTCTGCTGAGACTATTACTGATGTTCTTATATTAACTGCTCTACAAAAAGAACAAGATGCAGTTTTACGCTACTTAGACTCTCCTCGAAAAGTACAAACATCATCTCAAACATTCTATAGAGCTGCCCTTAAAACTCAGAAGATAGACACTGTTTATCAATTAGTAATTTTGTGCTTACCTTCAATGGGTAACCTTCAAGCTGCTGTTATCACTCAAAGAGCTATCACTCAATTTAACCCATCTCACATAATTTTAGCTGGAATCGCAGGAGGCGTTCAAAAGCAGAGCAGTCGATATCTTGGCGATATTATAGTAGGCGAACAGATTGTTTATTATGAGTTGGGTAAACAAACTCAACACGAGCAAGGTGGCTCTGAAATTAAGCGACGGTATGAAGTCTATCGTCCAGGTAAGGTTTTATTGGAGGCGGCCAAGAGTTTGCCGATACAGAACTGGGTTATGTCTGTAAAGACTTCACGACCTGATGGTACTACAGGAAGGGTGATACCTCAGGTACATTTTGGGGTAGTTGCATCTGGCGAAAAGGTTATTACCGATCCTTCATTAATTAATGAGCTACAGAGTGATTGGTCAAAGCTTGTCGGGATTGAAATGGAAGGGGCAGGTGTAGCTCTTGCTGCTTATGAAAGTAATTTTTTACCAGGATTTTTCCTTGTTAAAGGAATGTGTGATTGGGCTGATGGTTCAAAAAATGATGCTTGGCAGGAATACGCTGCCGATGCTGCTGCAGCGTTTGTTATGGAGTTACTGAAATCAGCACCTTTTGAAAGTAAGTTGAGACTAGAGCCTTTAAACAGCCAAAAACCTCTTCAATCTGTTGAGAAAGTTAACAAACGCTCACTTGGCCAGATTAAGATGATTATTTGTCAAAGACTAGTCCATGATTGGCAGGAGTTAGCAGACTATTTTGATATTCCACCTCATCAACGCGCTGTTTTTAATAGAGGAAGAGAACCGCAAGGCGTTTGGGAGTGGTTGGAGCAGCGAAATAAACTTTCTGAATTGAAAACTGCTTTAGAGGTAATAGGACGTAATGATTTGATTAAAGAACTTAATCAATAGATAGTTAACTATCCTAAGCAGTTAAACTTGATTCATTGATAAAATTTAGTTAGTCAAGAGATGATGCTGACAGAAGTGAGACTGCTAATGCCAGCAAATGTAGGAAGCATCTTTATTGGAAATGCCTTATGCGTGATGAGCAAAAACAAATGCTTGAAGTTTATCTTCATGAATACGAAAAGTTGAAAGAAGAGCAAGCTCAGCGAATTGGTTTTCGCGATAATATGCTCTATGTGACGTTAGGAGTTTTTGGTGCTATTCTCTCCTTCGCACTATCTGGAAAAAGTAATTATTATGCTCTCCTCGTTATCCCTTGGGTTTGTCTTATCCTTGGTTGGACTTATCTTGTTAATGATGAGAAAATTACAGCAATCGGTAGATATATTCGCTTAACACTAGTAGAGAAAATTAAAGAACATACAGGTCATTCTGACATAGAATCTATATTTGGTTGGGAAATAGCCCATAGAAGCGATAAGCGGCGCAGCCGACGCAAGATAGAACAATTAATTATTGACGAAATTACTTTTGTGGCTTCAGGACTGTCTTGTTTAGTAGCTTTTTGGTGGCTAGTACCACAAGCAAATTGGCCAATCGTACTTCTGGTCTTGGTAGAAATGACGCTTTTAATCTTTCTGGGTGTGGAAATTGTCCTCTATGCAGATTTAGCTAAAGGTCGCTAGCCATCAATTACTTGAATCAGGTGAAAAAAATGCGATTTATTAAAGATTTAACTCCCGAGACAATCAAATTACTTAACAGGATATATAAACAAAATTTTCATTATTAAGTTAAAAAAAGAGCGTATTGGATTTTATTAAGCTAAGAAGAAAAAACAATTGGAAATTAGAATTTGATGAGTTGAGTTCCTTAGTCAAAGCGGGTACATCTGAGAATGCACAAACCTATAGAGTTGTCAATTTTTGTGATTTAGAAACGAAAACTGAGTTTCGCTTAGTCACTAATTTACCTGCGTCGGGCGAGGCTGCTGTTTCTGATGATGAAATTAGAGAGATTTATCGATTACGTTGGGGAGTTGAACTTTTATGGAAAGTTTTAAAGATGCACTTAAAACTCGATAAGTTAATTACTAAAAATGTCAATGGTATCACTCTACAAATTTATGCCTGTCTCATTGCTTATTTAATTTTACAGATTTTATCTATTCCCCAATAATGGGGTCATACATTATTAGATAAACTTCGCTATTTACAATCTTGTATGTGTCAGAAATTTAGTTATGTGCATTGGTTTGAAGAGATTATGTTTTGTTGATTAATTTTAGCTTTTGAGCTTAGTGTTACCTAAAATGTAAATTTTTGTACCAGCATTCAACATTTCTGGATATGATTTGTTTTTCAGAGTTTAGTGTTCCTCTTTGTTATTGGCACCCTCCACTTGATTTTCTAAGTTAGGGTAAATTAAGTTTTTTGTTCCTTTACTGCTAAGAAGTTTTTTCATTTGTTCGCTTTTAGTTTTTTCGCCTAGAAAATAGGTTAATGTTGCAATTACTAAGGCAACACTCAATCCAAAGGGCAATATTTCTCTTCCACTCTCCCACCTTACTGCTTGTCCGAGGAACACAACACCTAAAATTACTACCACAACACTGGCGAGCTTATTTTTAAGGTCATCAATGCTACGAATCTCCAACCAGGTGGGAACTTTGACGCGGTTGTCAATAAACAGTTCATAAAGTCCCAATGCTGCGATGTAGAAAACTGTAGCAAGGAGAAACACATCAATGATTTCGATAAACGATATAATCATGATCTTTGCTTCTTTGCCAGATAAATTACCGACTCGGAGCGCGAGACTTATCGTTATGACAGTTTGAGCAGCCCCGTATACTAAGAGTGCAAACCCTGACAATAATAAACACATGACAGGAACTAGAATCGATACTCGACAGGCTAGAAAAATGTTCTGAATAATATTTCTCAAAAGCATATTGTTAATTTCTTGACTCCAAAATCTGTTCTATGAGATTTTCAGGGTTTCAAACAATTGGTTGACAAACGCGATCTAATATATAACTAACCGGAATAAGCCACTCAAACTAATGATTTAGCGATAAAAGCTAAGAAAAATTAGGTAGCTCAATCGCGCATCTTTTTGTTTTAGTTGCATTTGTACGGAGAGGTGCAAAATATAAAATAACAGATGACAAAGTGAATGAGGTACAACTCATCAGCGTTTATCGGCTTTCATTTGCAGTTCCCAAATCCTTAGGATTATCGCAAACAGCGAATGGCTTCTAAAAGACCTCTAGACTTATTCAATGTTTCCTCATATTCTTTTTCCGGATCGGAATCAGCCACCAAACCCGCACCTGCTTGCACGCTTACCATATTATTCCGAACTACCATTGTCCGAATTGCGATCGCACTATTCAATTGCCCTTCAAAATCATAGTACCCGTAAACACCAGAGTAAACACCGCGACGGCTCGGTTCCAACTCATAAATAATTTCCATGGCTCGAATTTTGGGTGCGCCACTCACTGTTCCCGCAGGAAAGCACGCTTTCAGTAAATCCCATGCTGTTTTTCCCGCTCCAAGTTTACCCACAACATTACTCACAATATGCATTACATGAGAGTAACGTTCAACGACCATCAGTTCATCAACTCTCACAGTTCCACTTTGACAAACTCGCCCCAAATCATTTCGTCCCAAATCGACAAGCATGACGTGTTCTGCAATTTCCTTGGGGTCTTGGAGTAAGTCAAGAGCATTTGCGGCGTCTTCTTGGGGAGTTTTCCCTCGCGGACGCGTTCCTGCAATGGGACGTACTGTTGCGATCGCCTGTCCTTCTGCATCCAGTTCTGCTTTGACCATGACTTCCGGGCTAGAGCCGATAATTTGCCAATCCTGAAAGTTAAAATACGTCATGTAAGGCGAAGGATTGATTTGCCTGAGCGATCGGTATAGAGAAAAGGGATCTCCCGTATATTCCGTTGTCAATCGTTGGGAAATAACAACCTGAAAGATATCTCCTGCTTTGATGTACTCTTTTGCTTTCTCAACACTGGCACAAAAGCTCGATCGCGTAAAGTTACTCTTGTAGTCCTCTATTCCCTTTCCTTTCCGCGCTTTGTTTGTTTCTGGTGGCGTCCATTCTAGAATAGTTTTTTGTGGGGATAGAGGTAAAGAAAGCTTGCTTACCATGTGAGTTACGCGATCGCATGCTTTTTGATAAGCCTGTTCTAATGGCTTCCCCTTCTGAGTCTCTACATCGCGCAAGTCAACATATGCGATCGCCCAAATTTTCCGCTTGACTTGGTCAAAAATTAACAAGCTGTCCACTTGCATCCACAATCCATCTGGAATATTTCGTTCATCTTGTGGATGAATTGGGACTCGCGGTTCTATCCAATGAATCAATTCATAGCCCCAAAAACCGAATAAACCCCCAATCCCTGGAGGTAATTGAGGTAATTTCACTGGTTTATAAGGTTCCAAGCAAGCTTGCAAAGTTGTAAAGGGGTCACCTTCATAGACTTGCTGAGACCCATTGCGGTGTGTTTGAGTGACGAAATCTCCTCTAGCTTCTAAAACCCATAACGGATCGCAACCCACAAAGCTATACCGTCCCAGTTTTTCTCCACCTTCAACAGATTCTAGTAAAAAGCTAAAAGGTTGACCCGCGCAGACTTTGTACCAAGCAGACACGGGTGTATCGAGGTCCGCGACCCATTCTTGGTAGACTGGAACAAAATTGCCCTCTTTAGCTAATTCAGAAAACTCGGAGAATTCTGGGAAAATCATCACGATGGGTTGGTGGTGAGTGGTGAGTGGTTAGTGGTTAGTAACTGGTGGCTGTAGTTAACGATTGATTGTTACTAATAACGACCAACGACCAACTACTAACGACCAACCACTAACCACTAACAATTAACTATGAATTGGGAGCATCATAGGTAGCCGTACCGCTAAATTTAACTTGAGCGGGGCTTGGATTTTCACCGATTCTACGGTCGTTATAACGAACTTTTTCACGACCTTGGTTGACTTTTTCTGGAAAGACACCATCAGCTGGGTGAATGTACTGAATTTCTCCGTTGGGGAAGATCCGATAAACTTTGTAATCTGTGATTTTCAACTTCCGGAGTACTTGACCGCCCAGATAGACGCCATACTCTTTGCGAGCCAAGTATAGCAAGTTTTCTCCTTGGCGCATGATAGCAGTACCACCAGTGGGTAGTTCAAAGGGCTGTTGCTTGGGGCTAGTCCAAGTAATAGCATACTTTTCCTCTGTTTCTGCTTTTTTAAGCAAGCCGCCAGTGTGACCACCAAAAACGGGAGTTTGTCCAGAAAGTGTTTCCGCCATAGAGTTCTCTCTCAACGTTTTTAGGGCATACTATCACCGCAGCTAGCCTTATATTGCGATTACGTCATAGACTGTAACAGTTTTTGGTAATTGCTAATGGCTAATGGCTAATGGCTCTTCAATTATTTACTCTTGACTTTTGAAGGTTTTTGCTCTTGGCTGTTCTCAATAATGGGTATGGTAAAGTGAAACTGACTGCCTTTGTTTTTGCCGCCGGATTCAGCCCAAATTTCTCCTCCCCAACCATTGACAATTTGACGACAAATTGCTAATCCAAGCCCGGTTCCACCTGTGGTACGCCGCAGTGCTCCTTCTTCTTGGTAAAAGCGGTCAAATACGATTTCTAAGCGATTCGGTTCAATTCCCCGCCCGGTATCCGCTACTGTGACCTCAACCATTTTTTGATTGTTGCGCTCCGCCTTGACTGTGATGGTTCCGTCTACAGGTGTAAATTTACACGCATTGTCTATGAGTTTTGCTAAAACTTCTACTAGCCAATCACCGTCAGCTTTCACTAGGGGTAGGTTTTGTGCAATCTGAGTTTTGATTGTGGGGATATTTTCTTTGTCAAAGCGACTTTGTATGCGGCTTAGGGATAAATCCACGCACTCCTGTAAGGTGAGTGATTCGGGATGCCATTCTACTCTTCCGCTTTCTAAATTTGAAAGCGTTAGGAAATCTTGTATCAGTTTTCGCATTCTTTCTGAGTCAGAAAGCGCTGTGTTGAGCATTACCTGTCGCAACTCTAAGGGCATATCTGGTTCAGTAGCAAGGCTTTCCAAACACACTTGTATTGTAGAGAGGGGAGTCCGGAGTTCGTGACCGGTAATTGCGATCAAATTACTGCGCGTGCGATCGAGGGCTTCTAATTGCTGGTTCAGTTCTTCTAAGTTCGCGTATGCTTCTGCTTGGATGAGCGCAACTCCTACTTGTGTGGCGATCGCTTCTACTAAATCAAAATCCCCAGTTTGCCAATCGTGTATATTTTCTTTACAATAATGCAGCTCAACAATACCTAACAACCGCCCCTGGTAGAATACCGGTTCCATCAGCCAAGACAGAATTCCGTGCTTTTTAACAAGTTTTGTCAGTGCTTTGGAACTACTGATGTAAGAATCCGTTCGAGTATCCATAACACAAACACCATCGTTTTGCAATACAACTTCTCGAAACAGGAGGTTGTTTTCTAAAGGCCAAGGTTTTCCTAGAAGAGATGGGACTCCAGGGCTTAAAAACTCGTGTTCTATTTTGGCTTGGACATCTGTTGCTTGAGCGCGGTAAATTAAACAGCGGCAAGCTTCTAAATTCTGTCCGAGTTCTTGAGCTGCGACTTTGAGAATTTCTTGAGGATTGAGCGATCGCCTGATAGCCGTACCAATAGAATTTACCAAACGCTCTTTTCGTGCTTGGGCTGAAATGGAACGATAAGCTTTGTGTAATTTATACTGACTTGCTTGTAAATAAGTCACCAAGCGTTGAACAAAGGGGTCAGTATCGATGTTACAAGCATATTCATTACTGTATGCTGATGTGACTTCGCTGTTGTTCTCGGACAACCCAAACCTTTGACGTGCTTGTTCAATTTTGTCAGACAGTTCCGGTCTGTATTCCAAAATTCTATTCAGTAGCAAGCCAGCTGCTTTGAGACTCACACCTCGTTCTGCTGTCCAAATTCCTTCAAACCTCCGCGCTGTATCCATGTCCAGAGAAGGATTTGTCTCTCGCAGTTTGTTGTTTTTGGTTATAGATCCAACGCTTTCCCGACAAACCAAACAAGTCGCGTAGTTTTGAGCTATGACTACTAAATGCCACTCTTGACTCAACGCATCTTCTGGTTCAAAGGCAATTTTTTCATAGTACTCGGAACTATTGGTGAAGTCCGTTTCTGGTGCTGATAGTACGTATATTTGATTGCTCCGCTGAGCTAGCCTCTGATACCGATGAGCTTCTTGGCGGTAAAATCGCTCTCTCTGAAAGCTTGCGATCACTAAAGGCTGCTCTAAAGTCGCAGCCAAAACTTGATCTTCCATCGCATGGGAGAGCGCTGTTAACGAAGCTTTAAAATATATCTGGGGCCGCAGGTAGGGTAGAGCCTGTAGCAATTCACTCAGCATGGAAGTCGGAATGCTCATCAATGTCTTTTGGTAGCCACAATCTCAGATAAAATCCTTGTCACAGCTGCATTGTACAAATTACAACGTACTCTTTAGTTAATAAAATGGTTGCAATATGTAAAGAATTGTGAAACTCCTCTCCACTAAAAAATGAGGAGTTGGCAGTGAGGCATGGGAAGTGAGTCTTCGAGGTCTAAAGAACACACACACCACAGCCATGGTACGTTTTCGTTATCCATCGGCTAATGTTGGGAAGTTTTAATAATAGCTGACTTGCATAATCTAATATAGTTCACCAAGATCGACTTTAGGTAGTCGCAAGAGGTTAAACGACGGTAATGTGTTATTGAGATACAGTGTGTAGCGATCGCCCCACGCGTATTTCAAATATTAAAGTATGTAATTGAGCCAACAATTTTGTTGCTTAAAAATATCTTTATTCTTTTTTAAAACTTTCCAAAAAAATCTATTTAATCTGTTAGAAATAGGTTAGAGAAAAGTTCAAATCTACGCTTATATGGATAAAATTGTTATGTTTGAGTCTATTTTAACGCATATTCCCATTTATCTGTTGGGTCTGTTAGTGGTTACTAGTTAGTAGTTACTGGGCTTTAAGGCTCTTAACATAAGTTAACATAGTTATGTTTTATTGTGCCGACTGACTTTTGAAGAAAGCAGCCCCAAACGCTCGCTACTCGGGCGCAAGGGAATTAAAGGGGGATTTCTCGCCCCCTTTACTTTGGAACTGTAAAATCCCAAATGTGCAGAGTGTATAGATGGCTCAATCCTGAATGAAAACCTGAAAATTTTCCTTCTGCCATCTGCTATCTGCCTTTCTTAGATAAAAATTTGATGTCGTGAGTTAGATCCAGACCCTATAACCAGCGGTATGCGATTATTATTTTGGCTCAGTGGCTCAAATCATTTTGGATTGGCGTCTTTTTTCCTGTTGACGCTGATGCGATTGAGAAAAACAAGTAGACCTGTACACACGGATATTAGCTGATGACACCGGATACCCTCATGACCCCGGAGAAAATTGTTCTGGACGGAAAAACCTTTGTTCCTGCTGACCAAGTACCTATTTCAGAGTGGCCCTGCGTAATCAGTGAAAAACCGCAGCCAACATTGACGGTTAAAGACGATGATTTATTTTTTATAACAGACACTCTCGGAAATGTCTCTGGTTGCGGGTTAAATGACGGTCCGAGTTTGGGCTTGTTTTGCAGTGATACGCGATTCCTCAGTCGTTTGGAGTTGCAAATTGAAGGGCATTCACCCATACTCCTAAGCAGTACGGCTGACAAAGGATTTTCACTATCGGTTTTATGTACCAACCCCAGAATAGACGAACGCCTGAGGCCAGATACATTGGGTATTCGTCGGGAATTTGTACTGAATGGTGCTCTCTTTGAAGAATTGGAAGTCTCAAATTATAGCACAACTTCCATTTCTTTTGAACTTAGCATCAGTTTTGAAGCAGATTTTGCCGATCTATTTGAAGTCCGTGGCTATAGCCGGGACAATCGGGGTAAACTTTTGCGGCAGGTAGAGGAAGCGCCAGAGGAAACGTCCTCCCTTGAAGGAGTTCTGGCACAAACTCAAAATCCAACGCATAAGGAACAATCAATTTCACTTGCCTATCAAGGTCTTGATGGTTTGGTGATGGAATCCCGCATTCAATTTCAGTATCGGCAACCAGACTATTTTAAAGGATATACGGCTATTTGGAGATTGGAATTGGCTTCCCACGAAACCCAAAAGTTGGGTTATCGAGTGAATTTATTAACCAACAACCAATCGAGCTCTACAGTCAGTGCTGCTATCACCTTAGGACAAGCAAAAGCTTCTGAGTTGATGGAAGAGCAAAACTGGGTACACCAAATTACACAAATTCGCTCGGATAAAAGCTATTTTAATCGAATTATTGAGCGTGCCGAACAGGATATGTATTTATTGCGCCAATCTTTTGGTAAATACAAGACTGTTTCCGCAGGAGTTCCTTGGTTTTCGGCACTATTTGGCAGAGACTCCATCATTACGGCTTCTCAAACTTTGATGCTAAATCCTCAGATTGCCAAGGAAACTCTATACATACTGGCGAATTACCAAGGCAAAGTAGAGAACGATCGCCGAGACGAAGAACCGGGTAAGATGTTGCACGAGTTGCGGTTTGGGGAACTTGCACGCTGTCAGGAAATACCTCATACACCTTACTACGGTACGGTAGATGCCACTCCCTTGTGGCTGATGCTATATGCTGAGTATTATGCCTGGACTCATGATGGAGAGACTTTAGAACATCTCTGGTCTAATGCACTAGCGGCAATGGAATGGATTGACCGCAGTATGAAAAACACGGGTTACCTCAGCTACTACCGTAAATCTAAAAAGGGGCTTGCCAACCAAGGGTGGAAAGATTCTGGAGATTGTATTGTTAACCGCAAAGGAGAGTTGGCTAACGGACCAATTGCCCTGTGTGAAGTACAAGCTTACGTTTATGCTGCCAAATTACGCTTGGCAGAAATCGCTAGAATGAAGAAGCGCATTGATTTGTCAGATCGATGGACGGAAGAAGCCAGAAATTTGAAGCTTCGCTTCAACAGAGACTTTTGGATGGAAGACCAAGATTTTTGCGCCTTGGCTTTGGATGGCGATGGCGATCGCGTAGATAGCATTACATCCAATCCCGGTCACTGTCTGCATTTAGGAATATTTACCCCAGAAAAAGCTTACAGCGTTGCCGAACGATTGCGCGGACCGGATATGTTCAACGGTTGGGGTATTCGTACCCTAAGCAGTTTATCACCTGCTTACAATCCCATGGGATATCACATTGGTTCAGTTTGGCCTCACGATAATTCCCTCATTGCTATGGGTTTGCGTTCCCTCGGTTTGATCGACCAAGCCTTGGAACTTTTTGAGGGCTTATTCGACATGACTAATCAGCAGCCCTACGGTCGTCCTCCAGAATTATTCTGCGGCTACGAACGCAATGGCGATAATGCCCCCGTGCAGTATCCTGTTGCTTGTACGCCTCAGGCTTGGGCTACAGGCAGCATTTTCCAACTGCTGCAAATGATAGTTAACCTAGTGCCAGATGCTCCCAACAATTGCTTGCGAATTATCGACCCTGCCTTACCGGAGTCGATAAATCGTCTGTCCCTACATAATTTGCGCGTTGGTGGTACAATTCTCGATCTAGAATTTGAGCGTTCCGGAAGCACAACAGCTTGCCGCGTTGCTAAAAAACGCGGTAACCTTCGGGTAGTGATAGAAGCTTAAGGAATTATGAATGATAAATTATGAATTATGAAACTCTTAAAAATTCATAATTCTTTATGAATGATGAATTATGAAACTCTTAAAAATTTATAATTCATCATTCATACTTCATAATTCATAATTTATTCTTCTTTCTCGATTTTTTGTCCTGGAGAAGCTTCGTAAAGTGCATCGAGCTTTTGACGGGCGTCTTCAACGTTGATCGATCGCATAACTAACAATGGTTCTCTAATTAAGTTACCAGACGCATCCAGTAACTCTGGATGGGGTGTAAATGATTTGTGAGTGTTGCGATCGCCTAACGATACAGATTTTGGTGGATACACTCGCTCTCTATCAAAACTAAATAAAATCAAATTGCGAATTAAATTTGCAACTGCTATAAAAGCCAATAAAGTAAAGGCAAAAATGTAAAGTAGGTGCAACATTGTTTTTCCTCCAGAAGTAGCTAATTTTAATGAAAAGTTTTTAAATGCAGTTAGTGAATGCCAAAGGATACCAAATGCTTAACGCACTGTTGGTGCGCCTGTATTTATAAAATGAAAATTTTTAACTCAGAAAAAAGAATGGTAGCATAATATACACTTGCCCTTAGGAAATGTTAAAGAATCTTGACTTATATGCTGTCTCTCTGTTGTTCATTATCTCGCATTTGACGGAAGCGCATCGCTACATTCCAGCATTGCGATACTAATTGATGCCAAGGGACTAGCGTTGCCATATCAATTCCTACCTTGCTGTCTGTTGCTGTAAATAGCATCTTAGCCGTGTTTACTTCCGCTTGTGCTTGCTTGACTCTCATTAGTAAGTCTGATTGTTCGTTTGGACTCATAAATGAAAGCTGCTCTGTTTCTAAAAAGTTGCGCGATCTCGCAAACCAATACTGAAAATCTTCTAATAATGGTTGCAAAACCGTTTTCAGCAACTCTGATTCCGATAGATTAGAGTCTTGCATAAAGGAGAAGCATATTCTTAACTTTCATACTAATATTAACCCTATTTAAGATTCTTAACATTTTTTAAATCTCTTTCATAAGTCAGAAATTTTCCAGCATCTGTAACATTAGCTACATTTTATCCATTATATAAATTCCTAAATGCGGTTGTACAGATTCCGCAGAGGGATCTTAAAAAAACCATCAATACTCCAAGCGAGATTGCCAGCAATTGCCGCATATACGTATGTTCAATAATACACAGTATAGATTCTTTAAAGGTTTGAAAACTTTGAAAATATTATACTAATTCTCAGAAAACTTAGAGTAACGGGTTAGTTAGCTCCCCCGCTTTTTAAGGAACTTGGGGAGCTAACAGCCATATTTAGCGGGAGCATCCTAATGAGGGAAAAAACGCCGACGATTGGAAACGCAGCTGCACAAACAAAGCCAGCCTACGCAGGCTTCAATCAAGTTCTTGCCTTATGGTAAGTCCAGGGAAAGTAGGTGGTGAGACCATTGCTGTAGGCGGGTTTCCCGCCCCCAGGGAACTGGTAAACAAGGGAGGGCGTATAACCCTAGAATTTTATTCTGAGGGCAATGTGCATTCATTGGAATACTCACCATCTAACTGCCATTTCTCCCCGAAAATCAATCCAAAACGCTAAATATGGCAACAAGTAACCTTATAATTATTAGTTAACAATAAGTTAAGTTAAACTTATGTAAGCTCGCGCAAAACTCACTAGAACCACAAGCAGTAAACCGCTACTACACGGTAGGAGGGATGATATGAGTTGCGAAATTCCACACGAATGCATCTAGGAGCAATGCGAGCGTAAAATATTATGAAAATCTAAAATTAGTCGGGGTCATTACTGACAGTATTATGCTAAGTCTTTATTAGAAATAAATTAAGCAGTTGGGTTTGTAAAAATCAACCCACAGCTATTTAACTAGTTATATTCAGTTCGGAAGCTCACCAATCCAAGATAATGCACGGCATACTTATTAACTTGAGTAAGCTTAGTTGGGGCTGTGTTGATGTTGGGCAGCCCGGAACATTTACTTCACCATTATCAGAATTATGAGGGAAAAGCAACTGTATGGGGTTGGATTATATGCATGACTTAATAGTTGTTAAACAATGAATGGAAGAACTCAAAAATGGTTATATTGAAATACTAAGGTTCCCCCCTGACAACAAATAAAAGCTGACAAGATGAAAATAAAAGTGTATTATAATTAATAATATTTGTTATAAATTTAACTCATAAGTTAACAGTTCAATCGTTTCGCCAATTATTTTATAGCCGATGCCGCCAGAATCATCCAATCAACTAGAAACACCAGAAAAAATAGTATATTTGCCGCGTACTAGCGAGTCAGAGAGTCTAAAAAAAATTCGCCACACGGCTTCTCACGTTATGGCAATGGCTGTACAAAGGCTGTTTCCCAAGGCGCAAGTTACCATCGGTCCTTGGATTGAGAATGGCTTTTACTATGACTTTGACAATCCCGAACCCTTCTCAGAACAGGATTTAAAAGCCATTTACAAAGAAATGGTTAAGTTAATTAATAAAAAGTTACCAGTCATTCGGGAAGAAGTTAGCCGCGAAGAAGCCGAACGCCGTATTAAAGAAATTAACGAACCATATAAGTTAGAAATCTTAGCAGATATTAAAGAGGAACCAATTACAATCTACCATTTAGGAAATGAATGGTGGGATTTGTGTGCCGGACCTCACTTGGAAAGTACAAAGGAGCTTAACCCAAAAGCAATTGAATTGGAAAGCGTAGCCGGTGCTTATTGGCGTGGAGATGAAAATAAAGCACAGTTACAACGTATATACGCAACGGCTTGGGAAACACCAGAACAACTCGCCGAATACAAACGGCGTAAGGAAGAAGCTCTGCGACGAGATCACCGAAGACTGGGTAAAGAACTGGGCTTATTTATCTTTTCAGACTTGGTGGGACCGGGATTACCGTTATGGACTCCAAAAGGAACTCTGTTAAGGAGTCTTCTAGAAGATTTCCTCAAACAGGAACAGTTAAAACGCGGCTATTTGCCAGTCGTGACTCCTCACATTGCCAGAGTTGACTTATTTAAAACCTCCGGACACTGGCAGAAGTATAAAGAAGATATGTTTCCTTTGATGGCAGAGGATGAAGAAGCCGAACAACAAGAGCAAGGTTTCGTTCTCAAGCCAATGAATTGCCCGTTTCACATCCAAATCTATAAGAGCGATTTGCGTTCCTATAGAGAACTCCCCATGCGGTTAGCAGAGTTTGGGACAGTTTACCGTTACGAGCAATCTGGGGAATTGGGTGGTTTGACCAGGGTAAGGGGTTTCACGGTTGATGATTCTCACTTATTTGTCACACCAGAACAGTTAGATAGTGAGTTTCTCAATGTTGTGGATTTGATTTTATCTGTTTTCAACAAACTGCAACTCAAAAACTTTAAAGCGAGACTGAGTTTTCGCGATCCGGCTAGCGATAAGTATATTGGCTCGGATGATGTTTGGGAAAAAGCAGAAGGTGCTATTCAGCGTGCGGTCGAACAGCTAGGGATGGAGCATTTCTTGGGAATTGGAGAAGCAGCTTTTTACGGTCCCAAGCTTGACTTTATTTTTAGCGATGCGTTGGAGCGAGAGTGGCAGTTGGGAACGGTACAGGTAGATTACAATCTGCCAGAAAGGTTTGATTTGGAATATGTGGCAGAAGATGGAGTCCGCAAACGCCCAGTTATGATTCACCGTGCTCCTTTCGGTTCCTTAGAACGGTTGATTGGGATCTTAATTGAGGAGTATGCAGGCGATTTTCCTTTGTGGTTAGCCCCAGTACAAGCAAGATTGTTGCCAGTAGGAGAAGGACAGCTAGATTATGCAAAGGATGTGGCAGCCAAAATGAGAATGTTGGGTATTCGTGCAGAAGTGGATACCACTGGCGATCGCCTTGGCAAACTGATTCGCAATGCTGAGAAAGAAAAAATTCCCGTCATGGCAGTGGTGGGAGCCAAAGAGGTAGAAAGTAATACTCTCAGTATCCGTACTAGGGCTTCTGGAGAATTAGGTACTATGCCTGTCTCAGAGGTCTTAGACAAGATGAAGGATGCCATTGCGAAGTACGAAAACTTTTAACAGAATGTAGATTAAGGGTAGGTTCTTTGCCTACCCTTAAAAAATAATTCATATAAATTTACTAAAAAAAATGCTATGAGTACTACAAAGGAAAAAGTCCAATCTCTGCTGAGCAAACTACCAGACGATTGTTCTGTGGAGGATGTTCAGTATCACCTATACGTACTTGAAAAAGTACGTCAGGGTTTGTTGGCAGCTGACAGTAAGGACACTATCTCTCAAGAGGAAGCCGAGGCGCTTTTACGTAAATGGCTTATCGAGTAGTTTGGTCTCCCAAAGCGCTTGACGATGTAGACGCGATCGCGGCATACATATTTCGTGACTCCGCTTCCTATGCTGCCACAGTAGTTCAGAGAATACTTGATTCTTCTCGTAAGTTAAGCAAACTCCCGCTTTCTGGACCAATTGTTCCGGAATTTAATGACGGTAGCATTAGAGAACTGTTTGCTTACACCTATCGAATTATTTATCAGATTCAAGGTAACACTGTAACAATTGCGGCAGTTATTCATGGCAAAAGGCTCTTAGCACAAGCACATTTGGAAACGGATTAACAAAAAGTATGAAGTCATAAGGATAAAGGAGCGAAAAATTTCATTCTTTATCCTTTTTCTTCATCCATTTCTTGACATATCAATTTCAAACCTGACGACAGACGCGTCGGGTTTGCTCATTTTTACGTGTCTACCAATTTTTGTAATTGCGCCAGTACCGCTACTGCATGACCCTTAGCTTTGACTTTTGGCCAGGTATATGCAATGGTTTGGTTGGGTGCAATCAGAAAAGTTGAGCGTTCCACACCCATATACTCTTTACCCATAAATTTTTTCAATCGCCATGCACCATAAGCATCAGCAACTTGATGCTCTGGGTCACTTAATAATGTAATTGACAAATTATACTTGTTGATAAATTTACAGTGAGTTTTTTCGGAATCTACACTGACACCTAAAATTTTTGCATTCAATTTGCTAAAGTCTTGACTTAACTCGGTGAAGTCTTTAGCTTCTGTCGTACAACCGGGGGTGTCATCTTTTGGGTAGAAGTAAAGAACGATCCACTGACCGGACAAATCACCCAAACTCACTTGATGACCATCTTGGTCTGGTGCAGAAAAATCAGGCGCTTTTTGTCCTGCTTGAGGTATATCGTCTGCCATATTAAGTTAATAAGTATAATTTATTAGTAAGTAGCTTTCGAGGGCTTGTTGGTGCTGTCAAATGCTTTGACACCAACTCAGTATGGGGAGCGTTAGAGCAATAATATCATTTCTGGTGCAACACTTTGCTGATGAGTTGCTATTGATTTAAAGAGTCGAATGTTTTTTGTTAAATTTCTTCATTCATACCCTTACCACGTTCGACCCTGGCAATTTTGGATCGAGCTTTTCGTCACAAGTTTCTAGTACACGAAAGCAGAAGTACGATGGCAGAGGAGCCACTGCGGTGGACGGGTTTCACAGGCTACAGCAAGTGGCGTGGCAGAAGGCGCAAAAGCTTTAACTGTAAGCTTTTTCTCTGTCACTAATGGTTGCTTTATTTACGCCGAACTGTACTAGTATAATAAGTCATTCCGGTTAAGAATTCTCTTTGACTGGAAGTGTAATGACAAATTGAGTGCCTTCACCTAAAGTTGAGTTAACTTCGATCGTTCCACCATGTTTTTCTATCACAATTTGGCGAGCGATCGCTAACCCCAATCCAGTTCCTTTCCCCACACCTTTAGTGGTAAACAGATGGTCGAACATCTTCTGTTTTACCTCCTCTGTCATCCCTATACCATTATCTTGAATCTGAATTACAACGCGATCGTGAGTCAATTGTTCTTCATCATGAGTCATTGGCATAACATTAGAACTCCTTGTCAAATAGGTGCAAATTGCAATCGTAGGAATTTTACTGTTTGCAGGTAACCCATGACCATTGATAAATGACTCTTCTATTGCATCAATAGCATTTGCTAGAATATTCATGAAAACTTGATTGATCTGTCCGGGGAAACATTCAATTTCTGGGATATTGCCATAATCTGTAACAACTTCAATGGCGGGACGAGTATCATTTGCTTTCAGGCGATGTTTGAGAATCAAGATTGTACTATTAATACCGGAGTGAAGATGAAACGGAACCTTATAATCTCGATCCGCTCTGGAGAAAATTCGCAAACTGGTGCTAATATCGCGAATGCGTTGCACGCCCAATTTCATAGAGCCAATTAATTTGGGTAAATCCTCACGAATATACTCAAACTCAATCGCTGCTATCTTATTTTGAATCACCGTACTTGGATTGGGATATTCCTGCTGATACAGATCGATCAATCCAAAAGTATCTTCGATATAATCGAGTGCAGGTTGCAAATTTCCAGCAATGAAACCAACAGGATTATTGATTTCATGAGCCACACCTGCGACTAAACTGCCCAGTGCTGACATCTTTTCGTTTTGAACGATCTGGAGTTGCGCGTGTTGGAGTTCTTGTAAAGCGATTTCTAGCTCGAGAGATTTTTGTTGGCGCTCGGCTTCAACGCGTTTGCGATCGCTGATTTCCAAGATCAAGCCGTCCCAAACCAAACACCCATCAAGCTGTTGTTCCAATCGAGCTTCGCCACAAATCCACTTGACGGCTCCAGATGGCGTAATGATTCGTCCTTCCCAGTGCCAGGGTGTGAGAGTTTTAATAGACTCTAAAAGGGAGCGCTGGTAACTAAAGGTATCTTCTGGATGCACCAGTCCCATGAGACGCCGTAAATCGCTAAGGGCTTCCTCAGGTGTGATTTCGTACAAGTCATAACAGTCCGCGCTGATATAAGTCAGCGCCATATCACCATCAGGAGTCAGGCGGCTTTGATAAACCACACCAGGAACATTGTCTACAAGGTTGTGAAAGCGAGACTGACTGGCGTTTAACTGCTCGAGAGATTGTTCGAGCTGTTGGGCATACGTTAGAGTTTTCTGATACAGTCGAGCGTTTTCCAAAGAAATGGCGGCTTGAGCACAAATTAAGTTGAGCAGTTCAACACGAGCGAGGGTAAATGCTCCGGTTACCAAGTTGTTTTCCAGATACAAAATACCCAGCAACTTGCCTTGATGCAAAATGGGACTGCACAAGATGCTCTTAGGCTGTTGTTGCTGAATGTAGGAGTCTTGGATAAACTGAAGATCTACTGTCGCATCCACAACCACCACTGGTTGTAAACTGCGTTTGACAGCGTTGATAAGACTGACTGGTACATCCTGACTTTCTTCCAGAGGATGTGGGTTGAGCAGGATCGGGCAAAAATCAAATTTGGCGACAGCTTGAACTATCAAGCAACCTTCTTCCGAAAGGAGCAGCACGCATTTATCCGCTCCAGCATTTGTAATAACGACTTGCAACAGAGTTGAGAAGAGTTTATCTAATTCAATCTCCCTAGAAAGGGCTTGTCCGGCTTTGAGAATAGCAGCGAAATCGAGTGCATCCGCAATGGTGCTAGTGGAAGTCGTCGAACCGATACCACTCGAACTCACGACAGTTATGGTTGTATTCACCGACAAGGCAGAACGGGTTTGCTGAAGAATGGGCGCAAGTAGTTGGGGATAATGGGTTTCTAAATCTGCGATTTTAGCTTTAGCTCCCCAACGGGCGTAGCAATAATAAGCTTCTTGCAAATAGCAAGCGGCGACTTTTTCTTTGCCCCAGTCGAGGTAAAATTTAGCTGCTAGTTCGTTGGCAAGACCTTCTTCCTGAAGGTATTCATGCTCTTTTGCTCCAGTAATGGCGCGATCGTAGTATTCAATTGCCTCCACTCGCTGACCCAAAACCCGATAGCGCTCTGCTTCCACTAGCTCGTATTTATGTTGAAAATTCATTGGTGCATGAGCCGCCCATTCATGAAGTTTTTCCTGATTAGCAGTTATGCATTCCTCCATTTGCTGTTGTTCTGGGGCTGGGCGTTGCGGTAACAATGCCAGGTACGTTAAAGATTCATAGAAGTGAAATATAGGTGGGTGCATGGAACCAATGATGGCATCCAAATACCGTCTTGCCTGTTTTCCATGATTTACAGCTTGTTCAAAGTCAGAAAACAGATAGCACAAGACCATTTTATGAATCCAAAAAAAAGCAAATCCACTGCAATCGCCTCCTGCTTGATAAAATGACAATTGCTGCTCTTCGTCACAGGCTATACCCTTGAATATGACCGGGTTATCTGCACGTCCTGTGAGATTGAGCAGAATTTGTCGCAGCAACTGGCAATACATTTCACTTTGCTTGAGCGTTTGAGAGTATTTAGCAATTTCCAACTCCAGTTGGGTTAAGTTGTTCCCAGCAAAATAGGAGTAAAATCCGTAGGCGTAAATGGAGTAGCCAGCAAAAGTCAGATCTCCCACATCTAAACCGCTAGAATAAGCTATTTGTAAGGGGTGTAAGGTTTTCCGCAGATGCACCTTCCAATGCTGCGTGAACGCATTAACCAGGCATAATGTTTTCGCTTTAAGTTCTAAATTTTGCGTGCGCGATAGCAGAGTGAGGGCTAACTGACCAAATTCATAACCCAATTCAAAATTTTTAATTGCACCACACATTAATATGCCATAGCTGACATAACCAAAGGTTGAGGTTGGCTCATTACCATAAACAACTGATAGATAAACCTTTTTTAAGACTATAAGTGTATATAATAGTGGCTCGGACACGTAAGCTGCGGATGCTACTCTTGTTAAAATGCGAGCAACTGATAAAATATTTTTGTCAGTATTTTCTGGTAGATCTAGTAGTTCGGAAGGTAGCCGCTCGCCTATGGCATTGGAGACAGATTCAAAAGCAACTGCAACATTTTCTTCAGTTGCTGTAGGAATTTCTACTCCTAATTGGTGCAAGAGATCGCGTGCCACTGCGATCGCATCTGCATATTTTCCAAGAGCAATGAGAGCATCAATTTTTACCTCAATCACACTAACTCGATCTAAAGGAGTCTTTGCATAATTGAAAACATCATTGGCAAAAGTTTCCATTTGATCGAAATCGCCACTGAGATAAGCAGTTTCTACAGCAACTTGATGCAACGCCAGGGTTAACTCATATTGATTTTGCCAAGAATTTTCATCTAGCAAATCGATACCTGTACGAGCATACTTAAGTGCTGCTGTATAGGCGGTGGCAGCTTTTGCCTTGCAACTTGCCATCCAATTAAATCGTGCTAGGGTTTCTCGTTCTGTCAATTGGGTAATTAACTCAACTGCCATGTTAAGTTGACCCACAATTTCAAAAACCCGTTCCTCCCGCTTAGCAACTGGTATCTTGTTGAGAAGCAACTGTCCAATTTTTAGGTGAATGGGTTGTTTCTCATGGCTGGGAATCAAAGAATACGCTGCTTGTTGGACGCGATCGTGGAGAAATTTGTAGGAAAGTGTGAAGTGTTCTTTGCCAAAAGTCCTTTGTTCGTTGTTTTCTAATGACAACTCACCTACAACCCCTGAAAAATTTTGATAAAATTTATACACTTGATTTTGGGGAATCACCAAGCCTTCCTGTAGTGCCTTCCATAACACTGTTGCGACGTCGAGTTCCGTTTGTTCGGAAACAATTGCGAGAGTTGCTAAATCAAACTGATTGCCAATACAAGCTGCAAGTTTCAGAAGGTTTTGGGTAGTAGGTGGCAACTTCTGCAACTGCATTGCCATAAATTCTACTACGTCATCAGTCAGTGAGAGGGATCTCACTTTTGCAAGATCGCACTGCCAATATCCAAGTTGAGCATCGAACCCAATCCACCCATCTTCATACAATGCCTTGAGAAACTGCCTGCTGAAAAAAGGATTCCCTTTTGTCTTTTGATAAACCAACTTGCTTAAAGGTTGAGCAACAGATCCTCCACATAGCAAAGTATCGGCAACTAGCGCATTCAAACTCTGTAGATTCAAGGCAGCTAGCGTTATATTATTTACTGTAACGTTAGCTTTCTTAAGTTCTTCTAGGATTAACATTAATGGGTGAACTGGAGAAACTTCATTATTGCGATACGCGCCAATCAACAGCAGATAGCCGCCCTCATTCTGGCTCATCAACACCTGCATGAGATTTAACGAAGCTAAATCTGCCCATTGCAAATCGTCCAAAAATATGACCAAAGGATGTGTTTGTGTGGCGAACACCTGAATGAACTTTTGAAAAATCATATTGAAGCGGTTTTGTGCAGCGCTACCTGATAGTATTGGAACAGGAGGTTGTCGTCCGACAATCTGCTCTAACTCAGGAATCACCTCAATAACGATCTGAGCATTTTCTCCCAGTGCTGTTTTGATATTCCTTTGCCACTCCACCAGTCGGTCATCATCTTCACAGAGCAACTGTCTTATTAAATCCCGCAAAGCTTGCACAAAGGCGGATAGAGGAATATTGCGGTTGAATTGGTCGTATTTGCCTTTAATGAAGTAACCTTTTTGCCGAACAATTGGTTTATGCACTTCATTGACAACTGCTGTTTTGCCAATACCGGAAAAGCCAGCAACCAGCATCAGTTCCGATCTACCTTCACTGACGCGATTAAAAGCGCTCAGTAACTCTGCGATTTCAACGTCTCTACCGTAAAGACACTCTGGAATATTGAAGCGATCGCAGATGTCTCGTTCTCCCAAAGTAAACCCAGCGCAATTCCCCTTTTCTTGGCATCGTTCTCGACAGAGTTCTAGGTCATATTTTAGCCCCAAAGCACTCTGATAGCGATCCTCCGCATTTTTCGCCATTAACTTAGCGATGATTTCAGAAACAATAGGTGGAATATCACTATTAAAGTTATGAGCGACGGGTGGTTGCACTGCAATATGACAGTAAACCAACTCCATTGGTTCAGTTGTGGTAAAGGGGAGTTGTCCTGTTAAAAGTTCATAAAACGTCACACCTAAAGAATAAAAATCGCTGCGGTAGTCAATACCCCGATTCATCCGTCCGGTTTGCTCGGGGGAAATATAAGCAAGCGTCCCTTCTAGTACGTTAAGACTGATGAACGATTGCTTTTCTTTGGGCAGTAAGGATGCAATACTAAAGTCAATTAATTTAACTTGTTTGGTTTCGGGATTAATTAAAATATTGCTAGGTTTGATGTCTTTATGAATAATTCGTTGGTGATAAAGGGTATCTAAGGCATTGCACAAAGCGATCGCAATGTGTAAAAACTCCTTCAGAGAGGGTTGAGTTTTCCCATTTTCACTCCATTCGTGTAAGGAAATTCCACCAAAATCTTCCATCACCAAAGCATAGCCATTTTGATACACCTCCAGACTGTAGGTTTGGACAATAGAAGGTGAGTTGAGATTTTTGGCAATAGCGTACTGATTGCGAAACTGCAATAGTTCGTTAAAACTAGGATAGGGATTTTTCAGCAGTTTAATGACTACAGGTAAAAAATCGGTTTCTCGATAGCCTCTATAAACCAGGGTTCTTGAACCGTTGTAGATCTGTTCGCTCACTTGATAACCGGGAATGGTGATTTGGGGAGGGACCATACTGCTGAATTTTTGAGACTGCCATATTTAGTTTTCCCAAATGCGGCTGGTGGTTTAGCAACACGAATCAAAATTCATACAGCGATCGTATTTGAGTTTTGAATAAGGGGGACAAGGGGGACAAGGGAGACACGGAAGAAGTGTTTGTAACTTCTATAGGGACTGTTATATAGGAATTTCAATGAAAAACTCTGTCCCCTCCCCTTGTGTGGAAATACAGCTTAACTGACCCCCATGTTTTTCGACCACAATCGAATAGCTAATTGACAATCCCAAACCTGTAGCACTACCAACTGGCTTGGTCGTAAAAAATGGATTAAACATCTGACTTTGAACTGACTTGCTCATCCCGATACCGTTATCTGCAATGCGGATCTGTACCTTTTGTGGTTCGAGGAATTCCGTTTTAATAGAAATAACAGGTTCGCGATTTGTCTCGGATTCTTCTAAAGCATCAATGGCGTTATTAATGATATTCATGAAGACCTGATTCATTGCAGAAGCATAACAATTCACCAAAGGCAATTGACCGTACTCTTGAATCAGTTTAATTTCGGGATGCTTGCTATTATTTTTCAGGCGATGCTGCAAAATTAACAAAGTACTATCAATACCGGAGTGAATGTTGACTGGTTTGAGTTCTGCTTCATCCAAGCGAGAAAAGTTTCGCAATGAAAGCACAATCTGATGGATACGTTCCGCTCCTACCTTCATCGACTTCAGTAATTTTTGTAAATCATTCACTAAAAAATCGAGTTCTATATCTGCAATTTTCTCTTCTATCTCCGGCAAAGGATGTGGATAGTATTTCTGATATAAATTATTTAACTCAACCAAGGAGGAAACGTATGCACTCGCTGGTTCTAAGTTTCCATAAATAAAATTAATCGGATTATTAATTTCATGAGCAATTCCCGCTACTAACTGTCCCAAACCCGACATTTTTTCCGCTTGAATAAGTTGGGATTGAGTGGAGTAAAGTTTTTCTAATGTAGATTCAAGCTGAGCGTAAGAACGTGTAATTTCTTGCGTGCGTTCTTCTACTTTTTGCTCTAGGGTATGAGAATAGTCCTCTAATTGGCGATAAAGTTGGGCATTTTCTAGGGAGATAGCGGCTTGAGTCGTAAGGAGTTTGAGAACTTGCAGGCGATCGCGTGTAAATACCGCTGTAGTCAAGTGATTTTCTAAATAAAGAATACCAATTAATTTTCCTTGCTTGAGAATTGGAGTACACAAAAGGCTCTGAGGTTTTTCACGCTGAAAATAAGGGTCAGAGGTTAGAGGGATTGGAGGGATTGAATCATCATCGCTGACTAAAGTTTCACTAGTATGAAACACATAGTTAATCACACTCTTAGGAATCTCCGAACTAAATTCTACGGGGAGAGATGGCTGTAAACTGCAATGACTTTTTGTATGATTTTCTTGCGATCGAGCCGTAGCTTCTATAGTTAAACGACGCTCTTTAACTAGCATCAAAACACATTTATCAGCACCTGCATTGACCATCATAACTTGCATTAATGTGGAGAGTAATTGCTCCAGTTGAATTTCACTGGAGAGAGCTTGTGAGGCTTTGAAAACAGTTGTCAAGTCCAGATTATCTGAAAGAGTTGTCTTTTTGGAAAAGACAGTTTTAGAAGCCAAATTGATAATAGTGCTATCGCGATTCAGACTCATTTGTGGCTGTTGGAGTATAGTTGCGAGTAATTCAGGATAGCCTTTTTCTAAATCTTCGACTTTGGCAAGTGCGCCCCAGCGTGCGTAACAGTAGTAAGCATTTGTAAGGTAAAGTTGAGCAAATTGCTTTTTCCCCCAGTCTAAATAGAATTTAGCAGCTAGTTCATGACTCAACGCTTCGTCTTGGACGAAGCCGTTTTCTTGAGCAAGTTGGATGGTGCGATCGTACATTTCTAGAGCATCGACTTTGTTACCTAAAACCCGACACCGTTCGGCTTCAACCAAATACCATTTATGAAGATAATTCATGGGAGCGTTTTGCGCCGATTGATAGAGAGCAGCTTGATGGGTTTCTACCAAGGCCATCATTTCAGCTTGCTTGTGTTGTGACTGCTTGGGGAAGATTGCCAAGTACGTTAAAGCTGCATAAAAATGGAAAATGGGAATAAAAAGAAATCCCGATACTGCTATCAAATACTCCTCGGCTTGGGAGATATAATCTAAGGCACTGGTGTAATTGCCGAAAAAGCAGGCAAGCATCAGTTTACAAATATAGACTTCGGCAATGATAGTAAGTTCGCAATCCCGATGGTGCTTGGGCATCATGAGTATTTCATCGTAAGCAGTTCCAATTAAGCAATCCGGTTGGCTCACGGGTTCCTTCAAGTTATGTACTATCTGCTGCCTGATATCCAAAAAAGTCCGAATAGAATGTTGTTTCAACTTTGCCAAAACAGCTGTGTAAGTTGCAATTTCTGGTATCCAAGTGTCCAGTTCTACTCCACTAAAGAATTTGCCATCAAGGTAACGGACAATGTTGTAGCCAGCGTAGAGAAAATCACCAATTTCCATGCTCGCGGTATAGCCCTCTTTCAATGTCGGTATCATTGCTCCGATCGCTTCCCGATGATGCTGAATACAAAACCCAAACAAAGCCATAATCATGGGCTTGAATTTCTTTGCATTGAAGCGATCTAGTAAGGAAATCGCTAATTTACCAAAGCTATAGCCCATTTCTACATCTTCTAAACAGCCACATAACACGACAGCATGAGCCGCATATCCCATAGTTGATGCATGTGTATTCCCAAATTCGAGTGATAAACTGACCATCTTCGCACTCAATAATGGCAATAATCCCGGCATTCCTTGAATAATGGGTGAAAATAATATTGCGAGTAGTTGCATGGCTGCTTGATTTGCCGCATCACTCATCACGGGTAAATCAATCAGTTCCTCAATCCGTCTGTCTTGGAGTTGGCTGCTAAGGGTTTGTAGTGCTTTGTCGATAGTGGCTCGCTCGGCTTCGTCGGGCAGTTCAACACCCAATTGCCCTAGGACTTCTCGACCTATTGCAATAGCTTCCAACATTTTACTTCGAGCTACCTGAGCAACAATTTGAATCTCGTAAATTTTGATTTTGTCTAAAATTGTTTGGGCAGATAGCAACACCACTGCTGCTATCTGCTCCATGCTATCAAAATCAGCATTCAAATAAGCAACTTCGGCAGCCGCAACATAGAGGTTTAGCGTTAATTCATATTGATGCAACCAAGAGTTTGGCTGTAATAAATCAATTCCTATTTGCAAATAGCTTCTTGCTGCTGCATAGGCGGTAGAATTTCTTGCTTTAATTCCAGCTTTTAAGTTAAGTTGAGCTAATGCTTCTCTTTCCTGTGGTTGAGTTATTAACTCTTGCCCTTGGTTGAAATGCCCAACAAGATCGAAGATTTTTTCTTCTTGTTCTATTAATGATAAATTTTGCTGAAGTAACTGTCCAATTTTGAGATGAGTTGATTGTCTTCGATCGTCGGGAATTAGAGAATAGGCAGCTTGCTGTACGCGGTCGTGTAAAAATTTGTACGCAATTGTTCTTACTCCTTTGTTAAGTGTCTTTTGTTCGTTAGTTTCTAATAATCCGTGACTGTTGACTAATGACTCTTGTTGATAGAACTTATAGACTTCGCTAGTCGGTAAAATTAACCCTTCCTGCAGCGCTTTCCACAAATCTGTTGCTGTTTCAATTTCTGATTTTTCCGAAACAATTGCTAAAGTGGCTAAATCAAATTGATTGCCAATACATGCCGATAACTGTAAAATCTTTTGCGTTGATTGAGGTAGCTTTTGTATTTGCAAGGTCATAAATGCAACGACATCATCTGTCAGTGCTTGCACATTGACTTGTGTCAGGTCGCATTGCCACCCTCCCCTCTCATAGTCGAGAGACTCACGATTCACTGTTTCCTGCTCTAAATAGTGAGGAGTAAATTGAATGACTTTATCTTGATACAATGCTTTGAGAAATTGTGTGGCAAAAAACGGATTTCCTTTGGTTTTTTGAAAGACCAATACAGAGAGCGATTGTGCCAAATCTTCCGTACATTTTAGTGTATCAGCTACCAAACAATTGATTCTATCTTGACTCAATGGTTCTAACGTTATTGTATGGATATTTGCTTGTGTTTTTTCGATTTCTTTTAAAGCAACTAAGAATGGATGTCCGGGATTGACTTCGTTATCTCGGTACGCACCAATTATAAAAAGATAACCTGTATCAGCTATTAATAATTGCAATAACTTCAAAGAGGCCGAATCAGCCCATTGCAAGTCATCTAAAAATATCACTAAGGGATGCTCGGCTGCAGTAAAGACTTGGGTAAACTTTTGGAACAATAAATTAAATCTATTCTCAGCCGCAGTTCCTGATAGTTCTGCTACCGATGGTTGAATGCCAATAATTCTTTCTAATTCGGGAATCACTTCAGTAATAACCCGTCCATTTTCTCCAACAGCTTTTAATATCTTGGTTTTCCATTGCTGGATTTGAGCATTGCTTTCTGTTAACAATTGTTCCATTAAATCCCGAAACGCTTGTACAAAAGCGCTGAAGGGAATATTTCGCTGATATTGGTCGTATTTCCCTTTGATAAAATAACCGCGCTGTCTTACTATAGGTTTGTGAACTTCGTTAACAACCGCAGTTTTTCCAATACCAGAAAAGCCCGCTACCAGCATCATCTCTGCTCTCTTTGGTTCCTTCTCAAGGGGAGATTCACCAGGGCTTGCAACTCTTTCAAATGCTTGGAGTAGAGTTTCTACTTCCTTTTCTCGTCCGTAGAGTTTGTCGGGGATGATGAAGCGATCGCACGCATCCCATCTGGCAATTTCAAATTTCTGAATCTCACCCGTTTCTTTTAATTGCGCCAAACAATTTTCTAAATCAAATCTCAATCCTAATGCACTTTGATAGCGCTCTTCCGTATTTTTTGCCATCAATTTGCTGACAATCTCCCCAATGACAGATGGGATTTGAGGATGAATTTCATTAACTGGAGATGCTTTCTTGGCAATATGAGAATACACTAACTCCATTGCATCATTTGACTCAAAGGGTAATCTTCCTGTCAGCAGTTCGTAAAAAGTTACGCCCAAAGAATAAAAGTCAGTTCGGTAATCGATCCCCCGATTCATTCTTCCGGTTTGTTCTGGGGAAATATACGCTAGTGTCCCTTCTAAAACATTAGGGTCGATCGGCGTTTGCGTTTCTCTTGGAAGTAGCGATGCAATACTAAAGTCTATTAATTTGATTTGTTTGGTTTCCGGATGAATTAAAATATTGCTGGGTTTAATGTCTTTATGAATAATGCGCTCGTGATACAGTACATCTAAGATCTTGCTCGTGGCGATCGCGATCGCTAAAAACTCTTGAAGACATTGTAAGTTTTCCCCCATCCCCCGTTCCCTACTTCCCACTCCCCATTCCTTGAGTGAAATTCCGCCAAAATCTTCGACAATCAATGCATAGCCATTTTGGTACGGCTCCAAGCTATAAGTTTGAACGATTAGGGATGAATTGAAATTTTTGGCAATGGTATACTGATTGCGAAACTGCACCAGTTCGCTGAAGCTCGGATAAGGGTTTTTTAGCAGTTTAATGACTACAGGTAAGGAGTCAGTTTCTCGACAAGCACGATAAACCAGGGTTCTTGAACCGTTGTAGATCTGTTCGCTCACTTGGTAACCGGGAATAGTGATTTGGGGAGTGACCATACTGCTAAATCTTTGAGACTGCCATATTTAGTTTTCCCAGATCTATACAATTTTTTACCAACAAAGGAAGTTGATTGAGGAATTTTAAGTTTGTCAAGTTAGACACGTCTAAAGGCTGTATATCTCGAAGGGCTCTACATCCATTCTGTATTGCCATCACTAGGGCAATAATGATATCGTGTCTGATTTAAGGCTTATTGTTCCCATAAAAGCTACAACGGTATTTCAATCAAAAACTCTGTCCCCTTACCCAAAACAGAGTTACATCTCAATTTACCATGATGAACTTCTTCCACAATTTGACGGGCGATCGCCAATCCAAAACCAGTTCCTTTTCCAACAGCTTTCGTTGTAAATAAATGGTCAAAAATCCTTTCTTTGACTGCTTCTTTCATACCTATTCCATTATCAGCAATAATAATCTTGACAGCTTCATTTTCCAACGCTGTTTTGATTTTAATTTGGTTGGGTAAAGCTTGAATTTCTGCAAAACTGCGCCCGGTGTTTGACTCATCCAATGCATCAATAGCATTGGCCAAGATATTCATAAAGACTTGATTTAATTGTCCGGGAAAACACGAGATTTGAGGTAATTGACCGTAGTTAGTTATCACTTCAATGGTTGGACGTTGTTCGTTCGCTTTCAGGCGATGTTTGAGAAGTAAAATTGTACTATCAATACCCTCGTGGATCTGAAATGGCACTTGATGGTTTTTATCGGAACGGGAAAATGTGCGGAGACTGGTACTGATATTCCTCAGCCTGTCGCACGCCATTGTCATGGAATCAATCATTTTGGGCAAATCTTCCAAGGTATAATCTAAGTCAATTTCCCCAGCATGGTCAAGAATTTTTTGGCTTGGTAATGATAAGCATTCTTGATACAATTTCAAATGTTCGATGAGCTCGGCAATAGTGGGTTTAGCTTGATTGAGACTCGCAGCAATAAAACCGAGGGGATTATTCATTTCATGAGCGACACCAGCCACTAAGTTACCGAGTGCAGACATCTTTTCACTTTGGACGATTTGTATTTGTGCTTGTTGCAGGTTTTGTAAAGCAGCTTCGAGCTCCTCTGCCTTTTGTTGAAGTTGAACTTCGGCAACTTTTTGCTCGGTAATATCATCTGCTAGCGAAGCAACTCCAATTAACTCGCCATCTGCATTCACAAGCGGATTATTGTACCAAGCACAAATAATACTTTTGCCATCTTTGGTCACATTTTCGTTAATACTGTAATTGCCACCCTGCTGCGATAAAATCTCGATGCTAACTCGTTCCATTTGTGCTCGAATTCTTTCAGGAATGAGGAATTGGAATTGATGACCCAATGCCTCCTGTTTGGTGTAGCCGAAGATTCGTTCTGCCGCTGGGTTCCAGTCAGTCACCTGAATATTAGTATCCCACTCTATAACTGCGAGTGGCGTTTGCTCAACCAAGAGCTGGAGGCGTTGCTGAGATGCTCGCAGTTGTTCCTCCGCTTTTTGGCGTTGTATAGCTTGGAGATAGGCATCGCTAATATCCAACAACAATCCATCCCAGACGAGAGTCCCATCAAGAAGTTGTTGGATTCGAGCAGCACCGTGAATCCACTTAACCATTCCAGACGGTGTAACAATTCTGCCTTCCCAGTGCCAAGGAGTCAGAGTTTGAATTGAGTCTGTCATAGACTGCTCGTAAGTGGCGGCATCGTCTGGATGTACTCTGTCTAGGAGAATTTGTAAGTTAGCGATCGCTTGCTCGGCAGTGATTTCGTATAAGTCATAACAATCTGCACTAATATAGGGGAGAAATACAGACCCATCAGCAGTCATGCGTAATTGATAAACTACACCAGGAACATTGTTTACGAGGTTTTGGAAGCGAGAGTTAGTGGCACTTAACTCTTCGAGTGACTGCTCTAGTTGTTGGGAATACTCTAGCGAACGCTTGTAAAGTTGGGCATTTTCCAGAGCAATAGCTGCTTGAGCGCACAGCAGATTGAGCAGTTCGACGCGCTCTCTAGTAAAGGCTCCAGTAACGAGATTATTTTCTAGGTACAATACGCCAAGCAACTTACCTTGAAGCAAAATCGGACTGCACAGGATACTCTTGGGTTGGTGTTGCTGAATATAAGAGTCATGAATAAATTCCAGATGCTGTGTGGCATCAATAATTACCGCAGGTTGCAAGCTGCGTTTGACAGTATCGATCAAACCGAGCGGTACGTCTTGGCTGTCTTTGAGGGGCTGTGGCTTCTGCAGCAATAAAGAAAAATCGTCACCAGAAACGGCTTGAACCATTAAGTCTTCCTCCTGCGACAGGAGCAACACGCACTTATTGGCTCCGGAATTTTCAATAATGATACGTAACAACGCTGAGAGTAGTTTTTCTAGTTCAATTTCACTAGAAATAGTTTGAGAAGCTTTGAGAATGGTAGCTAAATCAAGTGAATTTGAGATACTGCTGCTAGAACTGCTTACAGAGACACGACTCAATGTGAAGAGAGTTTCTTTTACGGAGATAGGATAATCGCTTTGTTGAAGGATGGGGGCGAGGAGTTTGGGATAGCAGGTTTCTAGATCGGCTATTTTGGCTTTTGCTCCCCAATGGGCGTACCCATAGTAAGCTTCAATGACATATTCCTGGGCTATACGTTCTTTGTTCCATCTAAGATAAAATTTAGCCGCTAGTTCGTTGGCTAGTGCTGCTTCTTGGATGTAATTATTGGCTTTAGCTTCGGCGATCGCGCGATCGTATAAATCGCTAGCTTCCATACATCGACCGGAAATTTTTGCCATTTCAGCAGATAGCAATAGGTATCGATGCAAGAAGTTAGCTGGGCAATAATAAGCCCATTGTTTGGTAATTTGCTGATGCTCTTGCAACACTTTCCAATACTGCATTTTTTCTTCTGATGTCGCAGTCTCATAAAGGGCAGCCACGCTGAGTGGATAATAAAAATGGTATTGAATAATTGGGAAAAAACCAGCATTTGATACCAGTGTTTTCTGTGCTTCCTCTGCTGCTATAACAGCATCTGTATATTTACCATAAAGGTATGAAAGTTGTAGTTTGAGAAAGCAGTACCAATTAATTCCATGTTCAAAGTTTTTCTTTTGTCGCCAAATGTCTATGTATGGAATTTCCAAATCATGGCGTTCGCCTAATAAGTCAGTTTTTTGAGATGGATCTTGTAGTTTCAAGAGAAACTGTCGCTGTAACGTAAACGCATACAGCATATTTACATCGTTCACTTGCTGGACATAACTGAGATATTTTTCAGTTTCCACACAGACATCAGCTAAACGATCGCCTTTAATTAACATTGCCCAAATCAGAAATGAAACTGCCCAAACACCAAACACAACATCTCCGGATTCTTGACTGGTTTGGAATGATTGCTGAGACAGAGGTAAATTTGTATTTAAATGCTGATTGTAGGGATTAATTGTGTGTGCAAAAATATTATTTGTTTTATAAATAAATTTAGTACAATTAAAATGGCGATCCAGTTTTAAAGCTAATAGTCCGAACTCATAAGCTGTTTGATAATCTCCTTGATTTGCCAAAGCCATCCCATAGAGAGAGTAAGCAAAACCAGAACTTTCGGCATTACCATATTTCAATGATAAATCGATCGTCAGTAGAGAACTCAAAAGAGCAAGATGCTGATAACCTGCCATATATGCCACTGCCCAAAGATCAGCTAAAAGGCTCATACAAATTTTCTTAGCTGGATCTGTCATCTCAGGTAACTCGAATAAATCAGATGGAGTCACTCTTGCAAGTTGAGTTTTTAACTCTTCTAATTTAGTTTTGATTGCGGCTTGCTGCTCTTCAACAGTCGGTGGTAGTTGCAGTCCCATAATACTCAAACCTTTCAAGCCTGCTTCACAACCTGCTTGAATGTTCTCACCTTGAGTCATTTTTAAATACATTTGTATGGCATAAAGATCTGCTTGCTCAAATTGATTGCGAGCATGGGATAATGCTAAATCGAAGAAATATTCTGCTTGCTCTAAATGACCGATTAAATACTCGCACTCAGCCCGTTCTCGATAAAAGCCAAATGTTATATTATAATGTGTATGCCAGGTATTTTCTGGCAACAATTTCATGCCTAAGTCAAAGTATTTGAGAGCAGCTTTATAAGCCGTAGAAGCTTTAGCTTTTCTGCCAGCCATCAAATTGAGTTTTGCTAATTCAGCTTTTTCCGCTTGTTGGGCAATAATGCTAACTCCCTCATTGAGTTGATTGACAATATCAAAAATATGGATTTCAAGAAGCTCGGGTGACGTATTTTGTAGCAACAATTGTCCGATTTTGAGATGCACAGCTTTTTTCTGAGACTCTGGAATGAGTGAATAGGCAGCTTGTTGAATGCGATCGTGCAAAAACTTATAAGTAACTGAACTTTGCCCTTGGTTAAATGTCATTCGTTGTCGGGTATCTGCAAATGGGAAATGATATTTGACGAATGACGAATCTTGATAAAACTTATAAACCTTACTTTGTGGCAAAATTAAACCTGACTGCAAGGCATTCCACAAATCCCCTGCAGTCTCCACCTGAGATTGTTCGCTGACAATCGCCAATGTACCTAAATCAAACTGATTGCCAATACAGGCTGCTAACTTCAAAACTGTCTGAGTTTGAGGTGACAGCTTTTGAAGTTGCAATGCCATAAACTCAACAACATCATCGGTGAGGGCGAGCGATCGCACCTGAGAAACATCACACTGCCAACACCTCCCATCAATATCAAAGGTAATCAGTCGATCTTCATAGAGCGCTTTGAGAAATTGAGTCGTGAAAAAAGGATTTCCTCGAGCTTTTTGATAAACTAACTCACTCAACGGCAATGCACGCGCTAGCGGACAACTCAATGTGTCTGCAATTAAATGATTTACATCTGCGGACGTCAGGGGAGCCAGCGTGAGGGTGTTGACAGATGCCTTTGTCTTTTGGATTTCGTTCAAAGTCAGCATCAACGGATGAGTAGGAAAGACTTCATTATCCCGGTAAGCACCAATGATGAACAGATAGCCTGTTTCTGTTTCACTTATCAACAGTTTCATTAAATTCAGGGATGCTAAATCTGCCCACTGCAAATCATCCAAAAAGATGACTAGGGTATGTTCCACTGTCGCAAACACCTGAATAAACTTTTGGAACAGCAGATGGAAGCGATTTTGGGCGGCGGTTCCTGATAATTTCACCACCGCAGGCTGTTTGCCAATAATAGATTCGAGTTCGGGAATGACTTCAACGATCGCTTGTCCGTTGTCTCCCAACGCCTCTAAAATTTTAGTTTTCCATTGTTGCAGTTGAGCATCAGTTTCACTGAGCAATTGTCCGATTAAATTCCGGAATGCCTGTACAAAAGCACTAAAGGGAATATTCCGTTGAAATTGATCGTACTTGCCTTTAATAAAGTAGCCGTGCTGGCGGACGATGGGTTTGTGAACTTCGCTGACAACTGCTGTTTTGCCAATCCCAGAGAAGCCAGCAACAAGCATGAGTTCGCTACGCGGCAAATAATCTAACCCAACTCCTCCACTGACACGCTCAAAAGCTGCTAACAAATTAGCGACTTCCGTTTCCCGCCCGTAGAGCTTTTCGGGAATGAGGAAGCGATCGCTGATATCCCTTTGACCGAGTTGGAAGTTGGGAATTGCTCCTGTTTGGTTCAGTAGCATCAGGCATTGCTCTAAATCGTACTTGAGCCCGATGGCGCTTTGATAGCGATCTTCGGCATTCTTCGCCATCAATTTATTGACAATCTTCTCAAGGATTTGCTCGATCTTTATACTCCCGATCCGCATTTCTTCGGGATCTTGAGTTTCCCATAGCCCCCGATCGCTAGAGATTGTCTTACCTTGACCTACCCCCTGTCGCCTCTCCCCTATCAAAGGAGGTTGCTTGGCAATGTGACAGTATACCAATTCCATCGGCTCGTTCGACTCAAAAGGCAATTTCCCTGTCAGCAGCTCGAAGAAAGTCACGCCCAAAGAATAAAAGTCGCTGCGGTAGTCAATCCCTCGGTTCATACGCCCGCTTTGTTCTGGCGAGAGGTATGTTAAAGTTCCTTCTAAGGTATTGAGGCTTTGAATTTGCTGGATTTCTCTGGGTAGCAATGTTGAGATGGAAAAGTCAATCAGCTTAATTTGCTTTGTGTCAGGATGAATCAAGATGTTAGCAGGTTTAATATCTTTGTGAATGACTCGCTGTTGATGCAGCTGGTGTAAGGTGTGTGTGAGTTGAATCGCAATCAAGAGAAATCTATCTAATGGCAGTGGTTTTCCTTGCGTAAATTGTTGGAGGGAAATACCACCAAAGTCTTCCATGACCAAGGCATAGCTGTTGTAGTAAGGTTCTAGACTGTAGGGTCTGATGATGCTCGGTATTTCTAGGTTTTTGGCAATAATGTACTGATTGCGAAACAGCAAGAGTTCGCTAAAAGTGGGATAGGGATTTTTTAGCAGTTTTATCGCCACGACCATGGAATCAGATTCTCGATACCCGCGATAAACAAGGGTTCTAGAACCGTTGTAGATTTGTTCGCTCACTTCATATCCGGGAATCTTGATTTGGGGAGTGACCATACTGCGGAATTCTTAGACTGCAGCTTTAGTGTTCCCAGATATATAAGCTGTTTACCAACAAAACCGAAAATTTATACTAGAATTCCAATACAAATATTGCATGTAAAGACGCTCTAAGATGCGTCTTTACATTCTTGGTTTCTTACTTCAAGCTGACTTTTTCATTTTCGCCAACTTTGGCTTTCTCTCCTGTGGCGATCGCTTTCACCAAACCAATCGTGTGAGCAACAAAACCTGAGGGTGCATCCCAGTATTCAGCTTTTTCGACATTCACTTTTAGTAAAGCAATATCGGGTTCTTCTAATTCTTTAGGAAACCAAGCTTTTAATTGTGGTTTCCATAACTGCTGAATTTTGTTGCGATCGCGTACCAACCGAGCTGTACCTGACATGGAAACATAGGTTTGCGCTTTCGGGTCTGAAAAGCTGACATTAACCTGCTGGTGTTGTTCGATCTCTAGAATTTTGTGCGAACTGGCGTAAGTAAAAAACCAGAGATCGCCATCAAATTCCACTTCAGAGTTAGTTGACATGGGGCGACTGTGCAGCGTTCCATCTTCATCGATTGTAGTCAGCATTCCAATGTCCATATCCTTGACGAGTTCGCGCAGCTTCTTAATTGTTTGATTGCGGTCTTGTGAATCTGTCATTTTCCTACTCTCTACATCAGTAAACAGCAACCAGCGATGGGCGACCGGCGATCGGTAATAACTGGTTACTGCTAATAGTGTTAACGTCTCTACAAATTAAATGCTTGAGTCTTAAGATGGAGTTTTATCTTAGTTAATGACCGATCGACAGATCCAGAAATTAATTATGCATTGCTTATAACCCTTGTAAAGATCGTCTTGTCTGTTCCAATACTATAGAAACGGACTTTGAGCAAGCTACCAAGTTTTTATTAATGAATCGGGCGCAACTTGGATTATCAAGGATGGAGCAAGTCCGTTTGTTGTTCTTGCTGTATTCCTTGCTTTTTTAAACTTCTTTCGTTAAAGTCAATGAATATGTTAGTTAGAGTTGATGTAAGGATCATCTCTAACTAGGTATCTGCACTCTTCATGCTCCCCTGACTGGACAAGAAATAGGTTTGATTGAAGTTAATGAAAAAAGAGTAAAGCCAAGATAACTTTGCTCTTAATAACGTACATAGCGACCGGGAATCCATACCCGACCGTTGCGTCTTCTCTCCCAATGTCCGGGAATCCACCGTTGTCTTTGTCTTTCAACTCGCCGACTGATGACCACTGGGGCTGGGGCTCTATGAACGCGAGGATTTACAATAACCTCCAATGCAGATGCTTGTTGTGTTGGGATAGAAGCGATCGCGAATGGTAGAGCAAGCAACGTACCTGCAATAATAGGTTTCATCAATAAATCTCCTTTGTTGAATTCAATACGGTTCAGTTGATAAAATTTTTATCCAACTTAATATCAATGATAGAAATTGAAGCTTTTCATCAGTAGGGAAAAATGTAACTAATCCATGCGTTACATTAGTGGGAATTTTAGTATGACTAACGTCATCTCCGTATTGCTCCACAGTCAGGTATTACACGGTTAAATTGCATACTGAGTTCTTATGACAGTCATGAATCAACTATTTGTCATTCTTTAGCTGTTATTTTGGTATTGCATAAACACAACAGGAATTCTTATAAGCTTCTTTCCCAGCTGCGATATACCAAACTTACGTTTGAGGGAGGGCGGTAAATTCTCAAAAGCAACTTGGGTAAAGCCAAAGCGACTGTACAACTGAGCTAATTGCTGACCCAAGCATTCCAAATAAAGTGGTAAAGTTGCTTGATTAATCAAATGTTGTGTCAAAGCAGTTCCCAAACCTTGTCCTCTCCACCTAGGTAAAACGACTAAACTCCCAAGCTCTTGTACTCCAGAAAAGTTGCGGAGTTGTCCGCAAGCGACTATTTCCCCATTGTGTTCTATGACCCAAAATTGCTCCCATTTTATTTGAGTCGGATCGAGCGCTGCTCTTAGTACCAATAACCGGATAGACCAAATATCTTCAGATGTTGCTTTACGAAGAACATATTCTGCTGGTAAAGAAATCATAGTGCTTGATGGTTAGTGGTTGGTACAGGCGCAAGAGCGCGTCTATAAAATTTTTCGTGATAGGGAACAGGTCAGAAGCCTATCGTTGTTATTAGTTAGTGCTAATTCTAACTAATTACATCATCTAATTATTAAATAATGTAAATTTTGTCGGAAAATGTCATAAAAGGTCATAGCCTTGCCAATCTTACCTTAACCTTTGCGAAAAGCTTCTACTGCTAGATGAATCTAGGTATAGAGTTAAATCGGAAAAGAAAATTCCAAATACAGCAAATTAAAGATTGATAACTAAATTTGGAAGTCATCAAGATTAAATGTATCTAACAAGGAGATTAAAAACGTGAAATTTCATGAAGATTTATATTACAAGACTACTCCTCAAGTTAATGAAAAAATTGAAGAAATTTTTACTTGCAATGCAGGTTTCTCCTCAAATCCCAATTCCATCAATACTAAGAGCAAGAGACCTACTCTCGTTGCTAAATGGTATAGAGAGAATGGCACAATGGTTTGTCGCTGGGAAACTATCTAGAGATGGCAATTAGCTCGTAGTTACAATGCAGGGCGTTCGCCGTTCTTGCTTACTACAAGCCAGACGGAGCCACACGAACGAAAGTTAAAAATTTTAAAGTTTGTTACACAATTTTATTGTTTTTTACCAAAATTACACGGGAGACTTATCTCATGCGTCTGAATTATCGCGGTTCATCCTATACTTCTACTTCTCAAAATATTGAAACTGTAACTTCTAAGATTTCTGCTCATTTTCTCGGACAAACTTATCAAATTCGGCGTGCAGTTCAACCTTCTAGTTTTCAATCAAGTACAACTCTTCAGTTTCGTGGCTCTTTATATTTCAGAGCTTAATTCTAAAAACAGGCAATGGGAAATATAAATTGAAGAAATTTTAACACTATCCCATTGCTTACTTCCTCTTACCTACTTGCTACTTTTAAAATAGATGAAGAAATATCCTATATCTTGGTCACAATACAAACAACTAGAGTTAATATCCTCTGAAGAACCAGAAGTGGTCATTCGCAAACCAACTTTGAAAGAGAGGATACAGTCTATTTGGGAATATTTAGTGATATGTTTGCTCGAACCGCAGGAATTGCGTGTTTGGTCTACAAGAGATCGCTGGGGCAACATTTGGTGGAGTGCTTGCGATCCCATAACACATCAGTCTATCCACAATACATCAGAGGCGGAAATATTAGCTTGGATAGAGCACCTTCATAGCCGAAAGGAGAGATTTTAATAGGAGGTTTTGATGAACAAAAAATTCATTTTATTTACTTTGTCTTTACTGATTGCAATTGGATTGTTGACATATCCTACTAAGCTGTTTGGTCAAGTCATGGCAAACGAGCCAAGTAGCATTTCTACTCGAGAAACTCATTCTTCAGTACCTCTGCTCAAGAATATTGGCAACTACCATCATCCCATATCAACTCGCTCAAAACTTGCCCAACGCTATTTTGACCAGGGGCTTGTCCTTGCTTATGGATTCAATCACGCTTTAGCAGTACGTTCCTTTCAAGAAGCAACAAAGTTAGATCCTAATTGTGCGATATGTTATTGGGGACTTGCACTTGTACAAGGACCAAATATTAACGCACCGATGGCTGCAGAAGCCATTCCATCAGCCTCTCAAGCATTGCAAAAAGCAGTTGATTTGAGCAAAAATGCCAGTGAGAAGGAGCAGGCTTATATTAATGCCCTAACAAAGCGTTACTCTTCACAACCCATTGAAGACCGCAAGCCTTTGGATATTGCTTATACCAATGCAATGCGAGAGGTACAAAAACGCTATCCAGATGATTTGGATGCTGCAACTCTGTTTGCTGAAGCTTTAATGGACACAATGCCTTGGAATTATTGGACAAGGGATGGAAAACCCAACCCAGGAACCACCGAACTTCTTGCCACTTTGGAGTCTATTTTAAAACGCAATCCCAATCATCCTGGTGCTCTCCACTTACACATTCATGCTGTTGAAGCATCTTCCCATCCAGAAACTGGGGTCACGAGCGCAGATCGTCTTCGCAATTTAGTTCCAGCCGCTGGACATTTAGTACATATGCCAGGTCATATTTATATTCGTGTTGGACGCTACCATGATGCTGTCGTCGCCAACCAAAAAGCCATTGATGCTGACAAGCAATCTATGTCCTTAACTCCATGTCACACCAAAGGAATTTACGAACTGGGTTACGTACCCCATAACTATCACTTCCTTTTAGCAGGGGCTGTGATGGGAGGAGAAGGGACATTAGCAATTCAAACCGCCCGCGAGACATCGGCAATTGCAGATCGAAAAGTGATGCGTCAACCCGGATTTGGAACTTTACAGCATTATTATGCATTACCACTGTATACTTTAACAAAATTTGGGAAGTGGGATGAGATTCTCAAAGAGCCAGCACCAGACGCAGACCTGAAGTATCCCAATGGAGTTTGGCACTATGCAAGGGGAATGGCGTTAACTGCAAAAGGTGAACTGAAGCAAGCCACAGAAGAATTGGAAAAGTTAAGAGCTATTGCTGCTGACCCTGCATTAGAGAAGGTGACAGTTTGGGATATTAATTCCACTGTCAGTTTGATGAAAATTGCTTCTGAAGTTTTGGCTGGTGAACTCGCAGCAAAGCAAAAGGACTATACACAAGCGATCGCTCACTTGAAAACTGCTGTTTCATTAGAAGATAATCTCAGATACGATGAACCTGCAACTTGGTACTCTCCTGTTCGGCAATCATTGGGAGCCGTTTTGCTGGAAGCTAAACGCGTACAAGAAGCTGAAACTGTATACAGGGAAGATTTAGAACGTTATCCTGAAAATGGTTGGTCGCTTTTGGGGCTGACAAAAAGCTTAGACGCACAAGGCAAGACAAAAGAAGCTCGTTCCATGCAAAAGCGATTTGAGAGAGCTTGGAAGTACGCTGATATCAAGCTTGTTGCATCACGAGTTTGAGTTTTGATGGCAGTGGGTTCGCGCAGTCATACAGGATGGGCATCCAAGCCCATCCTAAAAAAGGGACAATTTATTTCTTGGAAATCGCGTACAAGACACGCTATAGTTGCTCAATCCTACTTTATAACTCAACAGAATAAAAATATCGAGCAACAATAAGTTGATACCAACCGAGCGCTATAGGAGATCGTAAAATATGAAATTTTGATGCATAAAACGTGGTTTGCCAACCGTTTAAATTAAGAATTATTATACTTTGAAAATTTCGACGTTTTTGTTAAAATTACATATGTTATACCAATTCTATGTGAAGTTGCACATTATTGCCCTCACATTGGAAATGTGGGGCTATACAAACAAAGCCTGCCTTCGCAGGCTAATTGTATGCATCTTCATAGAAAATTGGTATTAGTAAAAATCGTTGGTATTTACATTAAGTTCCTACAAAACTAAAAAGTTTATGACAGCAAACAATATTAGGCAACAAATTTTAGAGCGTATTAAAACATTACCCGGAGAACAGGTAAAAACTCTCCTGTTAACATGGCTAACTAGTTCATCCGGGAATTTAGAAGATTTTGAGCACTTACTGACAAATCAATCTACTCAAACAACAGAAGAATCAATTGAGTACGGTGAGATAGACACAGCATTAAATTTTCAACCTCTTACTGAAGCTCAAATGGTTCAGCAAAGCCAATCTGCTCTCGAAACCTACCGTCGCACAGGTTCAGGAGTGATGCACGATCGCGTGCGAGAATGGGCAAACAGTTTAGGAACTGATACTGAACTCCCATCTCCCACATAGTTTGGAGTGAAACTGCAATTAACGACTTAAATCGTCATTGCGATTTTATAAAACTTAATAATACTGATGCAGCAGCACGAGCAGTACAAACAATTGTCTCTTCAGGCGAAAGTTTGCAGTAAAATCCTCGTCGAGGCACAATTGTAGATGAAATAGCAGGATTGCGGAAACTTGTAGTTTCTTTTGGTAAGTACGGTTTTATAATTCACTACGTTATTCTTGAGGATGATATTGTAATTTTACGCGTCTATCACGGGCGAGAGAATCGACCTCGTTAGTATTAATTTTCTCAGAATATAAACATAACAATTTGACATACTCACCGACCTAAAGGTGCGGTGATTCTTGACACTTCATCGACTGATGCGACCGTTGTCGTCTGACTCTGTCTCTGTGTCCGTTTAAGGTCGTGCCGATGCCCCATGCCGACCATTTCTATATTTCTACAGGCATTCTCATCTCTGTCGTGTTCAGTACCGCAATTTAGACACAATACTGAACGCACAGAGAGATCAATTTTGCCCCAACGATACCCACAGCAAGAGCAAGTTTGACTAGTAGGTTCCCATCTGCTAATCACCCTGAATTCCCGGTTAAGCTTTTCAGATTTAGCCTCGCACAATACCCGGAATTCTCGCCATCCCTGCAAGCTGATTGCTCTTGCAAGTTTGCGGTTTTTAACCATTCCTGATACGTTTAAATCTTCCAAAACAATAGTTTGGTTCTCGCTAACTACTTTGGTTGATAACTTATGCAGGAAATCTTTGCGGGTATCAGCGATTTGATTGTGTCGTTTAGCAATCTTTAACCGAGTAACTTCACGGCGTTTAGACCATGATTGTTGTCTTGCTAGTTGGCGTTGTAGTTGGCGAATTTTACGGTCTTTCTTTAAGTAATTTGGGCTAGTTGCTACTTCGCCATTACTCATGACCGCAAAAGTTTTAAGACCTAAATCAATGCCAATGCTTTGGTTTTTAGCGTTGACTTGAATAGGAGCTATCTCTACAACGAAACTGAGGAAATAACGATTAGCACAATCTTTGATGACTGTTACGCTGCTTGGTGCAGATGGTGAGCAAGTTCGAGTCTTGGCGGTTTCCGTCGAGTCGAAACTTGCGAACCCGGAGGGTAGTTGTCTTGACCAAACTGGCTTAACATTGCCAATCTTTGCCAAGTACACTTCATCTCCTTTGATAGAAAATCCACCAATTCTAAACCGTGCTGATTGTCTCCCTGTTTTCTTTTTAAACTTGGGAGTACCTACTTTTTTGAGGCAGCGCGTTGCGGGGGTTCCAAGCGTTGTAGCGACTGCCGTACCTTTTCTTTTACCTTTGAGTGAATCAAAAAAGTTCTTGTAGGCAACACCTAAATCAGCAACAGACTGCTGTAATGGAATGTTAGAAACATTAGACAACCACGATCTTTCATCAGTCTTTTTAGCTTGCGTAATCACCAACTTTTGCAAGTCGTTGTTACTGGGCAACTTTTCAGACTGCTTACAGATAGCCAACGCATCATTCCAAACTACGCGCACACAGCCAAACAACTGAGCTAAACTCTGTTGCTGTTGGTCTGTTGGGTAGAAACGGAATTGATACCTGGCTTTCATAGACAGTGCTATAATTGGTCTACAAAATAATTATACATTGGTCTACAGAGAATGACAAGCCAGTTTCGCAGGGAAAGACACTCTGTTACAGACTTAAAAATTCACTTGGTCTGCGTTACTAAGTATCGTAGGTCTGTATTTACAAAAGAAAGCCTTGAATTAATTGATAAGACGTTTAGAGAAGTAGCTAAAAAGATGGACTTTCAAGTAATTGAATTTAGCGGCGAGGATAATCATGTTCACGCACTTATTGAATACCCTCCTAAATTATCTATCTCTCAAATAGTTAATGCTTTAAAAGGTGTTTCAAGTCGCCGCTATGGACAAGCTCGATACCCGAAACCTAATAAAGATGCCTTATGGAGTCCTAGTTATTTTGCTGTGTCTGTAGGGGGTGCGCCAATTGAAGTTCTAAAGCAGTACATCAGGAATCAAGAAAAGCCGTCCTAGAAGGACGGGGCTTGTATCCCATTCTTTTGGTCAAAGCTAACTTTTGCAAAAGGTCGATTGAGGACTACTTGTGTTCATTTAACATTTATCTAAATTAAGCTGTGTATCTTGCATTGCCACCAGCAGCAACGTCAAGAACTGCACCAGAAATATACTGAGCATCATCTTTTGTCAGGAAAGCGATCGCTGTGGCAACATCAGTGGGTTCAAGTGCTGGTATTGGCAAGGCATGATAAGCGAGTGCTACCTTATCTTGGTCTTGGGCTGTGTTGGCGGAAGTTGAGCGACGTTGTCCTTCACTCCGATAAAGCGGTGTGTTAACAGCACCTGGTGCAACGGCATTGACTGTAATATTATCTTGCCCCAGTTCCAGCGCTACAGATTTAACTAAACCAATAACGCCCCACTTTGTAGCCGAGTAGTTAGCCACTCCTGCAACACCCATGCGCCCGCCAATTGATGATACGGCAATAATTCTGCCACGCTTTTGCTTTTGCATATGTGGAATAACTGCCCACATGGAATTAGCAACGCCTGTTAAGTTAACATCAATAACATCGCTCCACTGTTGAGAAGTCATTTCATCAAAAGGACTCCAGATGGCAATGCCAGCATTAGCGACAAGAATATCAAGCCCACCGAGTTCTCTCAAAGTCGTTTCAGCAGCCTGCTTCATAGCTGCTAGATCCCGAACATCCGCCACAATTGGCAATGCTCTGCGACCTTCAGCTTGAACAAGCCGCACGGCTTTTTCTAATTCTGTACGATTTGCCAAACGATAGCTGTGAATATTCCTCACACCTTGTGGTTGCGCGATATCAAGCAATGCGATATCTGCACCTTGCCGTGCTAACTCAACGGCTGTTGCAAGACCAATTCCTCTTGCTGCACCTGTCACTAAAGCTACCTTACCTGAAAGTGGGAGGGAGGATGGTGCGGGTGATTTTGCGGTTCCTGGTTTTTGTGGTTGTGCTTCTGCTTTTTTAGGCGATAATCCCGCACCGACTCCCACTCCTGCAACCGCCAATGCTGCATTTTTAATTAAATTGCGACGGGTTTGATTAACTTTTTTGCTCTTCATGATTTTACCCTCAGATAAATTTACCGTTGAAATCCTTACCTGATACAAAATTTAAGATGAGAGCCACTTAGCAAAATTGTAAATTCTTGCTCTTGTTTTGGAATTAAGAAGCGAGAGGAATCAATGGGTGCGCTTGTAGTTTTGAGAAGTTTTTTGGTAAAACACCAACAATCTGCTTAAAAGCTTTGGTGAAATGTGCTTGGTCGTAGAAACCAACTTGTAGACCAATATCTGTTAAATTCGCATATGGAGAGATTGAAATTAATTGCTTAGCTCGCTCTACTCGATTTTGCAGCACGTACTGATGGGGAGAGCGTCTAAGCGATCGCTTAAACAAACGAGCAAAGTGATAGGGGCTGAGATTGACTTGGTCTGCTAAAGCAATAAGACTCAAATCCTCGCTTAGATGATCGTGGATATACTCAATAGCTTGTCTCAATTGCAATCCCGATAGCTTTCCTTTTGGTTCAAGAGGTTTTTTACTGCTAACCCCATGATGTGCCAATAAATGTAGTGCAAATGCCAATCCCAGAGATTCACCGTACAATCCTCCAGCATAATTTCTGGATTTCAACTCTGTTTTGAAACGCGACGCAAAGTGAGTTACAATCGGGTCATATTCGCAACGTCGTTCTTGAAAAGCGACATTTTCAGTTGCAACAGTATCTTGAAAAACTTGGCTGACAAATTCTGGTTCCAGAGATATTGCGACAAACTCAAATTTTTCTCTCCAACGGGGTGCATTCATATCTCCATGTGTTTGAAGGCAAAAGTCACCAGGTTTGAGAAGCTTCTGTCGCCAACGACTACTATCTTTCCATTCATAATGGATTGGTTTGCCAGTATGGACAATGAGACGGTGTCCTTCAATGTAGTGTTCGGGGAGTTCAAGCGGTGCGATTTGGTGAAGTTCTACCGTAATTCCGCGCCAGCCCGCATTCATACTTGAGAGTAACACAGTTCCATCAGGAGCAGCCGGGAAAATTTCTTGCGTCGTGCTGTCAATCAGTTGAATCTGGCTTTTAAGCATAGTTGCGCGAAATATAGTTGACGGACTTTCACCAAATTCAGATTACCACCAATGATAATCACACCAACCCTAGCTTTGTTTGTGCAGCTTCTAGCTGAATTTTTAGGATTTTATTTTGTTCCCTAAGTACTCCTGGTGAATCAATCTGACAATCATCAAAAGTCACAGAGTCCATATCTATGAACTGAGCGATCGCTAACTCAATCACTCACTCTGGGGAAAGTTGAGTTTGTTGGGAGTATTCCTCTATTGGCTGCCTAATACGCTCTAGCAACTAGCCCAGGTTATTTTTAAGTGCGTTTGCTTCAATTCTTTGCATAGTACTTGCTCTATGATGGAATTCTACTGTTATATCTCCACCACAGTGTAAGGACTATACACAAGTCTAATGTTTAACTAGTCACTGTTGTTAAACTTTGCAAACTGATTCAAAACAGTTAAGTTAGAGTTATAAGTCATAAAATAAACTTATATTTTTCAAGTAGTGTCATTTCTCAGAATTATCTTTAAACTGCTAATTAGTAGTTTACAGAGACACAACAATGCTTAACTTCATCAGAAACAATCCTTATCAGAACGACTGCATTAACTTCCAATTGAACAGCCTGGATCTCCTGCAACCGATTCGTCATTGGCTCGATCGCATCGAAATCACCAGCCCCAAAATAGCCCATTTTCTCTGCAGATCGATTCCAGTTCAATGTCCTTTTGAGCGCGATATCTATCTTTTTGGGCAAAAAGTAGCCCATATTCCGCCTCTTTGCAAGCTCAATCCCTTTTACGAGCAAGTTTCCAGTTTGAGGTTTCGCGCCCTTTGCTACCTTGCTGATGAGTGTGGGGAAGACGTGCGTTGTTACTGTTAAAGTCGCGAGTTTCCCAGTTAGAGAAAAAGCAAATAGAAAAGCTTAACCAAGAAAAACCCATGAACGCATACCAAGTCAATGACTTCGATAAAATTAGCCTCACTGCTTTCATGGTAAGTTTAGCCAGACAGTTTACAGATATTCCCCATGCTCAAGATCTGGCACAATTGGTAGAAGCGCAAAGATTCATAGAGATATCTTTACCGCAAAAGCAAGACAAGAGCGTTTTGCTGACAGCACGCGTGGAAGCTCGCTACAAAGCAATTAACCAAGTCATGGCTCAATATCAAATAACACAAATTCTTGAGCTAGCATCTGGTTTGCTACCGCGTGGTCTTAACTTATCTTGTGACCCTAACATCACTTTTATTGAAACCGATCTGCCTGCAATGATTTGTTGCAAGCAGCAACTGGTTCAGCAACTTATTGGGGAACGTCCCAATTTGCACTTTGTAGAATTAGATGCTACTAGCAGTCGCAGCGATTTTTTAAAAAGTACCTTTCATTTTAAAGCAGAACAGCCAGTCATGATTTTGTGTGAGGGGTTGCTGACCCATCTTACACTGTCAGAAAAGCAAAAAGTCTGTAGCAATGTCCGAGAAGTGCTTCACGCTTATGGTGGAGTTTGGATTACCCCTGATTTCATTGATACAGTGAGCCTTTCGCGATCGCTAGAAAATGACCCAGAATTACAAAAGCTCATACAAACGGGAACCGACTTTACAGGTAGATCTTTAGTCGATCGTAATTTTACAACTCCCGAGCAAGCGCGACAATTCGCTTCCGAACAAGGTTTTCGCGTGGTGGAGTATAGTCTGTTAAATGTAATAAACGAGTTAAGCTCTTTAAGATTTTTAGGCGTTGATGCAGAAGTGGTTAAGAAAATGCTCGCCACTCAGTCTGTCTTTGCACTGACTCTTGATACTGCTTATTAAAGTAATTACTGATTTCTGAGATCTTTAAATGGGGGAAGTGCTCGATTGGGAGTTGTTCGCAATCCTCCATTGGTGCTGTTTGGACTGAGATACACTCCACCTGGTTTCATCTTATCTTTTCTAAGAATGACACGAGTTCCATTGCGGTAATAGAAAGTTTTTGTGCCATTACCATTATCAATTGTATTGGAAGGGTAAAGAGTACCGTTATTTGGTGTAGTAATTCTACCATTGGGCGCAATGCGCGTTCCAAAAGGATACCTTAAATAGTTACCTGTACCTTGCGAACCATAGGAATTAAGATCCCTTTGCGCCCACGCTAGTTGAGGTGTTAAAGAACCCAAGACTGCTACACCTGTTATAAGAAATTTGAAAACTTTTGTGCGATCGCCCAGTCTGCGAGCAGTAAGAAATAAATTATACTGCGATACAACATTGTGGCTGAGATGTTTGAATGCACTGTTCCCAGGAATCATGGAATTTCTCCTGTATATTCTGCTATCTACTATTATGTTTTTTATGATTGATAATGCTTTCTATCTATTTACCGATATAAAGTAAATGTTGGGTTTCGTTCCTCAACCCGACCTACGTGTTTTCGTATTTTTAGGCTTAACTGACAAGTCTTGAATCTTAAATTACAAAATACGATATATTGCAAAGGATATAAATAAATATTTTTCTTGAAAGAAATATGATTTTAGAAGTTGCAATTCTCCAGATAAAACCCGGAAAATCACCAGAATTTGAGAAAGCTTTCAAGCTAGCTTCATCAATTATTTCTTCAATGAATGGCTATGTGAGTCACGAGCTACAACGATGTTTGGAGGCAGATAATAAGTATATTTTACTAGTGCAATGGGAAAAATTAGAAGACCATACAGTTGGTTTTCGTCAATCCTCAGAGTACGAACAATGGCGTCAATTGTTGCATCATTTTTACGAGCCATTTCCAACAGTAGAACATTATGAAATGGTAGTCAGTAACAACCTCCAATCGCAGTTAATTAATGAATGATTTACAAGCATAAAAGCAGAAAGTAGGAGTTAGAAGGAATGCGTTATTGTAAATTCTCCCTAACCCCTGCATTTTTTTGTAATTAAAACAGTCGAAAAATGAACGGATAACGGAACGGTTCGTCAGGATTGCTAAAACAATGTAACAATGCCCAAATTGTCAGTCCCCAGTGTAGTAAAAAGCCAAACGCAACAACTGGAAAGAACAAAATTCCACCAAGCCCAAAGGTAAGCCAAGATAAAATACCTAAGGGGACTCCAATGACAGTCGCCCAAAACCAAACATTAAAGTGAAAATTAATAGATTCTTTGGCGTTACTTTTAACAACTGGGTCATCCGAAATTAAGTTAATTACTATTGGAATACCAATCGAAAACAGCGCTGTGCTGAAGAATATTGCACCGTGAGACAGAGATGACAGCAATTTGCGCTTATCAGAATCGTATGTAACTTGCATCCTGGAAGCTCCTCAATTCTCTTTTATAGTTTTAATTTTAAATGGGATTGAGGAGCTTTCGTATACAGATTACCGTACTCCAATAAATCGTTTATCCAGTATTCATCTCTCCAACTTCTTCAAGGGTGTGTCACACTACTTTTTTAGCCCCCTAAATTTTAAAGCCCCCGCTTCACCCCTGAAAAAGGGGACTTTAAAAGCATCCTAGCCCCATTTGTCACAAGTTAAGGCTGCAAGGCAGTTGTCAAGGGGCTTTTAGAAGAAGCTTGGAAGAAAAATTGGTCAGTGCCTCGCTGTTTTTCAGGAAAGGATGCAATGATTAACTTAATCTGTTAGGAAATTTTTTATGACCAGCAGACTCTATATTTTTGTTACTAAATTCATACCTGTGCGCTTCGCTGAGGCTATGTAACTTGGTTTCTAACGTCTCATCCGGCAAACTTGCTATTGGATGCTGTTTTAACTCGACTGTTTTCACTTTCATTAATTTGGAAAACTGTCAGCCTGTGCTTTTTGTAAGGTTATTTCAGGTTTTGGAGGTTTGAGAGCAATCGCGAGATAAGCGATCGCTCTATATTAGTGGCTCAGTTCGAGTGCCATTCTGCTACATCCCTTCAAGTCGGCGCATCGTCAAGATGCGATAGTCACCCATGCGGTGATCGCCAATATCATCGGAATCAAGGTTGAAAAGGCTCGCATAGTAACCCTGAAGCCGTCGCCACCAAGACATGGGGTTCCACAAGGCTATGATTGCATTATTATAGAAATTCCCAAACGCATCAAAGTATACCAGATTTCCGCCATGCTGGTACCCCATGCTAGGGATGCGAGGAACAATGTCATTATTGTTGACTACCCGGAAGTAACGGGCTCTGGCTTCGGCATCAAAGGCTTTCATAAAAATCCGATCGCCAATGCGAGGTTGACCAAAGGTATAAATCCCAGCAACCTCATAGGTCGTTAACTCTCGATCTTTATCTTGACAGAAGGTGGCACAGGCGAGGGCAGCCAATGCACCACCTAAACTATGTCCGGTGAACCAAATCGGTTGATTGTTTGTCCGCAGTTGCTTGACGCGATCGACAACCTGAGACAATACAGATTCCATCGCTTCATAAAAGCCCTTATGTACTGCACCAGCACCAATCTTCCAAGCGGTTTTAAGCAATTCCAGGTCGGTTCTCCAATCCTTCAAATTCTCAGTACCCCGAAAGGCGATGATTATTTTTTCTGCATCACCCACGACCAGACATTGGGTATCAGAGCCAGGGAGGTCGATGAAATGTTCAGTGCCGTTGATGGTGAAACCCAGTTGTTCCATCTTGGCTTTACTAACTTCGGGACTACCATAAGCCGCTTCTGCACAGTAAGCCATATAAGCCATGTTGGCAGCACTATAGCCTTTGACCTTCGGCTCAAATAACCGTCGCAGCAGCGCTGCTTCAGAGCTAATGCCGACATTATCTTGCGTGCCTTCGGCTTTAAGCGTCCACCATTCATTCGCATTGGGCACTGTTGTTATGTATCCCTTATACCAGGAGTCACGGGATAATCGCTGGTTTTTGTAGTGGAGGTTGGTCAGATATACCTGATCGCCATAGCGAATCTTGTTGTCTGAGTTGCGATCTTTCTTGGTGATCCGCCAATTTTGTTTGGTTTCATAGAAAGTAACTTCCCAGAATTTCTTGGTTTGCTTGCAGTCGCTCCAATAGTAGCAATCGTGACTGTCTTGAAAGGCTCCTAGAAGATTGCAATCGCCCAACTCCGATTCAGTCGATTTCAGTTTGATGATGCTGCCATCCGTGAGTTCGCCCTCTGACTGACCCACAATCTCAAACTTCACTTTGTCAGTCCCATCGAGCCGAGGCCAATTATAGCGATGGGCTTTGCCGCGATCGCATGCGGTGATGTACCGCCCGCTCATATGTTCTAAGTAAACGGTGTCGCCAAATTTGATGACATCAGATGTGGCAACTTGGGTTTGAGTTTGACTGCTCATTGTAAATTCTCTCCTCCGTTATCAAAATCTCCTGAATACTCACGCTAATTGCTTCATCAATACAGATTGCTGTGGGAGCGGTACAGGCTTTCTAGGTTGGTACTTTTCGGCAAACCAAACTTTTATGCAACAGGAGCAACAGCAGGCACATCTGATTCTTGTTCAGTGTTACTCAGATTATTAGGATTAACTTTGCCAGTGGTGAGGAAGCGGAAAGTCTCTTGGTAAAGGCTTTGCCAAAAGCGATTACTCATATTTTGGCTGACTTCTGTGGGGTCTACCATTGGGTGTGGCACTAGATCAGTAGTAGGATATGTATACAAGTAATGCCCTTTTTGCTCACCACCAATCTTTTTAAACAAGTCTTTGTTTGTATCGATATCCGCAGCATCCTCATTTGGAAAATAGGTAATCTGCCAATCGCCACATTTGGTGAGGACTAGCACTTAAGCCGTGGAACAGCAGTACCGTCCCACGAATTGGTTGTCCTGCATCATGAAAACGATAGTAGGGGACAGCACCAGCTCGATGATTTGGGCTGGTCTTAATGCTGTGAATATATGCATCAATGGCTTCCTGAGTCTTCCTGATTTGGTCGGCGTTAAGAACTACGGTTGTACTTAGAGTTGTGGTCATATTCATAAGAAAAGAAAACGTTTTTAGGACGGTTGTTGCACGACTTTTATAAAACTTAAAAACTAAGTTTTTACAAATATTTTTAAGAATAGTATGAAAATGTGTGGCTACAAGTCAGTTTTTGTTAAAAATATTAACATTTGCCCGTTGGTGCTGACTTATTTAAAGCAGCTTTGGCAATATCACCTGAAGGGGCGACAAAATAGCCTGAAAAGCTTATGAGTTCAAGTGTGCAGCAAGTTGTGGTAAAAAAAGATAGGTCTACCTTTGTCAACAAGACCTATCTAATGACAATGATACCTTTATTTTACCAAACACACTTAAAAAGTCAATTTAGCCCAACTGAATACTTACTGCTAACAATTTTAATTAATGTTTTACAGTCAATTAAAAAAGTTAGTTTAGAAGCATTAGCAACAAATCTCCCAATCCCTATTTTATTTGAAAGCAGACGAAAAAAATTACAAAGATTTTTATCCTTACTATTCTTAACAATTGAAAAAATTTGGTTTCCGATTGTTACTACATGGTTGTCAACATATTTTCAATCTGACAAAATGATTTACAGCAGTTTCCGATGTTATGAGGTACAGTTAGTATTAATAAAATCAAAAGATAATACTGTCATGAAAGCATATTCAGTAGATATTCGAGAAAAAATAGTGGCAGCGCATATTGAGGAAAAAATCTCGATTCGTCAAGTAGCACTCAGATTTGCAGTGAGCAAAAGTTTAGTACAAAAGCTAGTAAAGCAACAAAAAAGTCATGGTAATTTACAACCATTAAAACCGGGTAAGCCACGATTTAGTCATCTGACAAATGCGGAATTAGAGTTAAGAGAACTAGTGTCAGAGAATCCGGATGCAACAATAGTGGAATTCTGTGAATTATTTGCGGCAAAGACAGGTAATTGGGTGAGTCAGACGGCAATGTGTCGTTCTTTACAAAAATTAGGATTAAATCGCAAAAAAAAACATTGCGGAGTAGCCAAGCAGCAACTCCAAGAGTTCAAAAACTCAGAGTAGAATATTGGGAAAAAGTCAAGGAGATAGAGCCAGAAAACTTGGTATTTTTAGATGAAACAGGGGTAATACTGGGTTTAGCAAGAACGCATGCACGTTCACAAAAGGGAACAAGAGTATATGAAATGAAGCCATTTTACCGGGGAGCAAAAGTTACGGTGATTGGAGCAATAAGTCTTAAAAAAGTTGTGGCATTAATGACAATAAATAACTCATTTGAGTATTTTAGCTGATTGACAAAATGCACTTTTTCTTAACCTGTCACGGATGTCCTAGCCCTTCCGATTAAAGGGCTAGGGGGAATCTAACACATTGAAAACACACCCTAACCCTCTCCCCAATCAACGCTTTTTGTAATTTCGGATTTCTTTATGAATTTTTTTCCATCGTTCTTTCTCCAATAAATTCAACCTTTGGTCTTGCTTGCGAGCAAGATAATTCAGTTCTTTTTGCAATTTTTGATAGTTTAGAAACCTGCGATAGTCGAGCGTTCCTCCATCCAATGCTTGTTGCACTGCACAACCTGGTTCGCGCTCGTGCTGGCAATTTCGGAAACGACACTGTTGTACCAACATTTCAATATCTGCAAATGTTTCCTGCAACCCCTCGTCCCCCGACCAAATTTGGAGTTCCCGCATACCTGGTGTATCGACAATCAAAGCACCTGTTGGCAGTAAAATTAACTCTCGATGGGTAGTTGTGTGCTTCCCGCGATCGTCTCCTTTTCTTACCGCTCGAACAGTTTGAACTTCTGTTCCTATCAATTGATTGCTGATAGTGGATTTACCAACACCAGACGATCCCAGTAAAGCCACGGTTTGTCCGGATTGGAGGTAGGGTTTTAAGGCATCCAAGCCTTGAGAAGTGCCAGCACTTAAAACTATAATAGGTACACCAAAGGCAATTGCTTCCACTTCAGCCACGCATTGTTCTACGCGCTCGCATAAGTCTGCTTTATTAAGCAAAATAACAGGCGTCGCTCCACTATCCCAAGCTGTCATCAGATAGCGCTCGATTCTTCTGGGGTTAAAGTCTCCATCCAATCCCGAGACTAAAAACACTGTATCAATGTTAGTAGCAACGATTTGTTCTTCCGTTTTAGCGCCTACAGCCTTACGAGAAAATTTGCTTTTTCTGGGTAAAATTGCCTGGATAGTTGCTCGCTTTTCAGAATCCCTCACCCGAATAACAACCCAATCTCCCACAGCAGGAAAATCTTTTGCTTCAGTCGCTTGGTATCTCAGTTTACCCGTGACCTCTGCTGACAGTTCTCCGCGATCGCTATAAAGAACATAAGTATTTTTGTGTTCAATAGCTACCCTAGCGACAGTCAATCCTTCTTTGCGTAATGGTTCAAAGCTAGAAGCAAAAAAATCACTCCAGCCCAAACAGTTCAAATTCATTTGTATTTCCTCGGTGCATGCAATTTTTTTGCACAAGGTTCACAGAGGAATTGCACGCTTCATTCCTGCGCGATCGAGGAAAGAACGATACTCTCTGTACCTTGTGTGGAATATGTTGAAAAAGCCAAAGTGTCATTAACGGCTACAAAGACAGTCATCGTTTGTCCTCTCTATATATTGTGATTAATGTTATCAACAATTTTACTACTGTAAATTCCGGACATGCTAAATCCTGTTAATAATAAAAAACTAGTGAAGATACTTACTAACAGCGATCGTCTGTGATAGCTTGTTTAAATAATTGCTCTGTATCCTGGTACGTAGAATTACCTGTTGGGTTTCTAGAAAAAGTTCCTTTTTTAGAGAGCAGTAAGGATTTAGGCTAAACCAGTGCTATCTCTGTTTACTAAGTTTAATAAAGTACAAAAAATACAAAGAACAGCGTAGATATGAAAAAAGAACTTTTGACAGCAGGATTGGTCTTCGTTTCTTTAAGTGTGCCGCTAAAAGCTTCTGCAGCCTTTAGCCAATTTAACGTATTTGGTGATAGCCTGTCTGACACTGGTAATATATTTAACATTACTCAGCAACTGCCTTCAGGTGCGATTCCTCCAAGCCCGCCGTACTTTCAAGGACGTTTTTCCAACGATAAAGTTTGGGTGGACTACCTCGGACAAGCTCTAGGATTAACACCCACTTTATCCACCAATCTCAGTACTACGATTCCAACCCAAGGTATCAACTTTGCTTTTGGGGGGTCTACCTCGGGTCAAGGCAATGCTTTTGTTCCTGGCGCACCAGGAGTGCTGGCGCAAGTCACCGGGTTTCTAGCAAATAACCAAACGGTAGATGCGAATGGGCTCTATGCTGTGTGGGGAGGAGGAAACGATTACTTATTCGGTCAAAATCCTGACGTTGTTCAAATAGTAAAGAATATATCAAATTCAGTAGAGTTACTTGCCCAAGCAGGTGCCCAAAATATTTTGGTATTTAATTTACCCGATCTAGGCAAAACTCCAATTGTATTGGGATCTGCAAATTCCCCCATTTTAACCGCTGCAACCAACGCTCATAATGCGGTATTAGCAACATCTATAGCTCAATTAAGCAATAATATTCCTGGAGTTAATATCATCCCTGTTGATATTAATTCGTTATTTAATCAGGCGATCGCTAATCCAGGAGAATTTGGTTTTAAAGATGTGACTACCTCTTGCGTAATATATAAAATTACAATAAATCAAGTCTTGAAAACCTGTGATAATCCCAACGATTTTCTTTTCTTTGATGAAGTTCATCCTACTACAAACGCTCACAAGTTAGTTGCAGAAGCAGCGCTAGCCGCAATTAGAGCTAAGTCCGTACCCGAATCTTCGACAACCTTTGGTTTGTTAACGTTTGGGGCTTTGGGTGCAGCAGCAATGTTCAAGTATCGACGGAAACAGCTAGCCGTGACGGAAAAGAACTAATCGTGGCAATGTAAAGCAACAGCCAGATAATTTGAGTAACGGAATTTTATTTCTTGAACTTTCTGTTCCCAATTTATCTGGTCTGGATTCATTGCTGTTTCTCCCTTCAAATTTTTGACAAAGCTTTCTAAGCCTGCATAAAAACCTAACTCATACCATTGACCCTCTGGAGTGATAATTGCGTAAGGTACTACTGAAGGAATTTCGCTTACGCGACACGGGTAAAAGATAGGTTCTGATGACTCAGCGCTTTCTTGCTCGATAAATTTGTACCAATCCCATTTGCCTTGAGGATTGTGGGTATATATTTTATATTCACCCTTTTCGTCTACACCATCTATAACTTCATCAAACCATTCTAATGTCATTTTAGCTAAATTTTCTAAATCATCATTCTTTACTCCCCAATCTGAAGCCATTTTTTCTATCTCATCTTGGGGAAGATTTTTCAAGTATTCTACTTCTTGTTGTAGTTCGTTTTGACTGAGATATTCTTTGTAAGGTTCTACTTCTAAATAGGAGTAGTAAGGATACATAAGTTCCTTAACTTTTGCTTCAACATCGTTTGTATCTGAGGGAATTATGACTAAAGTATTAAAGTGAGTCATATTATTTTTAATAATTTTGTAGAAATTATAAGAGAATCTTTTAAAAGATAGATGCAAGATACAAACGTAATTCTACTGCTGTCGCCAATCTACCTTACGTCCCACCAAGTAAAAGGTGAAGAGCGAAAAGCCAATCAAAACAACTATATCTATGATTAATTTTTGAGTTATACCTGTTGGAAGAAGAGTTTGTCTCAAAGCATCAGCAGCGTAAGTTGCAGGACTTAAATGCCCTAAAAGAATTGCTATTTCTGGTAAACGACTGGCTGGAATTAATACCGGACCAATAAATAACATAACCATTGTGAACAGCAAACTTAAAGAGCCGCTTTCTTCCGGAGTGCGGACATATGTTCCTATAATTGCACCAACACCTGATAAAGGTAAAACGCACAGGGGAATCACAAGCAGAATGAGCGGGTTGAACCTCAGAGGAAGTTGGAGGTAAAAAACACCAAATCCAAGACTTACTAATAACGATGGTAGCGATAGCAGGAAGAAGGACACAACAGTTGCTAAAATTAGAGCTTCGCGGCGAATGGGTAACGTTGCGTAATAGTCTAAAGTTCCCGCAAATCTCATGTAGGTAAATCGAGACGATACGTTGCCCAAATTACCAAACATGAGGGACATAACGAGATTACCTATCAAAATATACACCTGTGCTTCCTCTCCCGTACCTCGGGCAAAGCTACCAAGAGCAACAATTCCCAGTATGGGAGTGATTGTGCTATTAAGGATTATTGTCTGCCAAGACCAACGCCAGTTAGTTAGTTCCATCAGAAATAAGTCCAAAATTTGTACAAATATCGAAGGGTTATGCTTGGGTGGCATAGTGCAGGTATAAATCTTCTAGAGTTGCTGAGTAAAGTCGAAAGTCGTCTATCTTATCTAAATTAAGGCTATTAAGAGTTGACGTGACTTGAGCCCATTCCAATAACACCTGCCAATGACCGGGTTCTAGTGGAATGTAAGTTAAACTAGGTGGTAACTCTGGCGGAGAGTCTGGTGAAAAAAATAATTCCAAACGCAATATTCGATCTACTTGTTGCTTGAGTTCGCTGGGGCGTCCTACTGCTACCAATTCTCCTGCACGCATAATCCCAACTCTTTGAATTGCTTTTTCTGCTTCGATCGCATCATGAGTAATCAAAATAATCGTCGTACCTTGTTCCTGATTAATTTGACGTAGATTATCCCAAACAAGTTTGCGACGTTGGGGATCGAGATCGTTCGTTGGTTCATCGAGAATAAGTACGGGTGGCAAACCTGCCATTGCGACTGCTAAACGCAACAGTCGCCTTTGCCCGCCAGACAGACGCGAACTTGGTTTGTGGCGTAGTTCGCGAATTTGCCACAAATCCAATAAGTAATTACACTCTTTTTGTGCGTCAGCGCGACTCAATCCTCGAAGGTGAGAAGTAAAGTATAAAGCTTCTCCTACAGTTAAATTATTGAGTGCGCCGCTTTCTTGAGGCATATACCCTACGTTCATTTGGACTAAATAGGGAGCCTCAACAATATTTTTCCCAAGAAGAGAAATCGAGCCAGAATCGCTTGCCAGTAAATTGACCATCTGGCGCACTAGAGTACTTTTACCAGCGCCATTATCACCTAAAATCCCAAAAATTTCAGCTTCAGAAATTTGGAGGGAGATGTTCTTGTTAGCAGGTTGGGTTTGACCGGGATAAGTTTTAACTACATTTTTAATGTCGTATATAATCATGTTGACTCTAAGACTTCTCTATCTTGAGACCAACTGCATTCTATTGCTTTTTGATTATCTTGTGGGACTATCAACGTTCTCAACATCGGCTGGCATACATATACCGAGCGCAGAAGTAGATTGAGAATAGATTGTCTTTACTTGGGGGTTACCCCATATAACAGTAGTCCCAAGAGCAACAAGCGCTCCCAATGAGATACCCGCAAGACATCTCACCTCAGAACGAAGACGCCTAATCTCGTCTTGACTTGTATTATCTATTCTTGATAAAGAGTCTAACTGGGCTTCTGGAAGTATGGGAGTAGGAACAGGTTGTGGTTGTACAACAGTGAAAGTCGCTTGTAAGTAGAGCCAGTCAGCAATCAATTGAGGACAATTCTTTTGAAACCAACGCAGTGCAAAGATTTTAAAGACTGGTTTGGACATTCTCGCAATTGATTTTGCCACAGCATTGAGAGAGCGATTCTGAAGCTTTTTGTTAATTAAGTTTACTGAAGCGACATCGTATAGAGCATCCAAAATAAGCTTTACGGTGGCTTCCTCATTTTTAGCTAAATGATTGAGTAGCAGAAGAACATCATGCATTCGCTCTTGTTGCATTTGTTCCTCTGCCAATTGTTGCGGAATTTTTACTAACTTTGAGCTAGACACTGTATTAAACGAACCAACGGGTGGGGTTAAGGATGGATAACCCAAAGCATAACACTTGGTTTTAAAAGTTGCCTTCCATCGGAAGTAAATACATCATTATTTACTATATATACCCGTAGATTTACAGGGAATTGAACTACAGCATAACTGTTATGAATCAATTGAAATTATATAGCTACTTCAGAAGCCGCGATCGCTCTTTGATACGAATAGAGGAACCAACCAAACAAAACTGTGTAGGTAAAATCAATGAGACCACTCGCGAATCGCTTGGTCAGTCAACAGTAACGCCATAGATTCGACCCAATTGATAACAGTTTTACTCAAAAATACGTACTTCCATGTCAATGAATTCTGCATCATTGTCTTTTGTTATCCTTGCTTGCCTTTCTTTTTGAATTTTGGCACACCAGCAGTTTTTTTAAAACATCGTTTCCATGCCTCACCCAAAGCCATTAGTGCTTGCTGTGGCGTGCTTTTAGAGCATTCGTATTTTTGAGTTCATGGGTCTATCTTACCTAATACTGACCCAAAAAAGTCGTATTAACCCTACTAAAAACGACCACTTATTAAAACCCTACTCAAAAACAACTGGCGATGCATAGAGGTGAGTAGGAATTAAGTTACAGTTCATTACCCTTCAACCCAAACACTACAACTCAATAGTTACTTCTACCTAAGGGATGACATATTAGGGTGTTGCAGTTTCAAAGACTAACAACTAAAAATCCCCAATCTCTCATCCCCATAATTAATATTTAGTAAACGTAAATTCCGCCCGTTTGCTGGAAGTTAATTGTTGTATCTCCCGCACCCGAACCTGCTTGTCGAATTGCTACAGTTACAACATTGCCATTAACTGTAACGTCATAGTTTAATCTCACCAGTGGTTCCATAGCATTAATTAGAAGGAAATCAGGAAGAATAACACCTTTACGTACAGTGTTGCTTCCGGGAGGTAATTTCCCAGTAAAACCTAGGTCTGTTAAACCATATTCCAACATTAATCCCGTTTTATTGACTAATTGAAGTTCGACAGGGGCTTTGGGGCTAGCAACTCGTGCCACAGGTTGCCAGTCACCTGGGGTGTATGTGCTGGCGGGTGGTGTTTGTGCTTTAAGAGCAGAAGTAGTCATTAAACCCACTATTAAAAAGCATACAGCAGTTGAAAAAATCCTCAGTTTCATTGGTATTACCTAATAAGAATTGAATCGAGAAAAATGCAGACCTACTTCACTGAAATCATATTGGTGTCTGGAACACAATTGACTAACATATTCAACGAAACGGCACCAACTATTTTAGGCACTGTATCTACCAAAACTGTTATAGTATTTTCCCTAGTTTTTCCAATAGGCTACCGCCTCCCGTGCTGAGCGCTCGCGAGAGATAGAGCTTTGTACCCTTCTGGTATAACAAAATTAGCTTTATTCGTTCTTCAACTTAATCAACGTCTAAGATAAAATAGTCAAAGTTTAGGAGATCCGCATAATTTTACAGTTAGAAGCATCCCAATTTGGAAAAAACACGTTTGCGATTGAAATCGCCGCTATACAAGCTAAGTCCACCTACGTGAACTTAATAAGAAGTCCGCTTAGGCGGTGCGTCCAGGGAAAGCAGGCGAGTTTCCTGCACCGTGGGAACTGGGGTATAGCCCTGCGGGCATAGCCTGCGGCATCGCGTATAGCCCTTACGGGCATAGCTTAGCATCGCGAAGCGTGTCGCGATAGCGACGAGAGCGTGTGCCTTGCACATAGCGTCTCCGCTCCTAAGATACCCGAAGGGACTTTGTTTGTATAGCCTCAGACTTCTATTCTGAAGGCAATTGGTACTCTTTGGCATGCTCATCTTACAGTCAGGCAATAAAGCAGCATATGGGTATAGAAGGAAACTTTAAACAAATATCTTCACCTCTCTTAAACTTAGTGACTAAAGATCTGTATTTGCTCGATCTGTATCTTCATGCTAAAAAAGCTTTAGAAACAGATGCATTGCTAACTCTGCCTAAATATTTGGAATCCAAAAAGATTTACGTTCATGAAAACTGGGATGTTCTTCTAGATGAGGAGGAATGGAGAATTGGTAGACTAGATATTGATGTATATTGGCATGCGATTCACTATTTGCTGACTGAAGACATATCCTTGTGGGAAGAGAGTAAATTTCCCTTTATTGTTGCCATAAAGGAAGAAAAAAACCGTCTATTAATCAATGCAGTTATGGGCAAAACGCCTATTGATGGAACCAAAGGCGATTTTAAGGATTATGGCCCTGTAAAATACCTAAATTCTGACGAAACTCATACAATTTCTAAAGCCTTGCTTAAAATTTCACTATCAGATTTTAGAGAAAGATATAAAGAAGCTTGTATATTCAACCCTAACGCATACGCAGTTATTTGGGAAAATGATGAATGGGAATATTTTTGGGAAGTATTGAAGTTAATAACAGAATACTACAGAATAGCGGCAGATAAAGGAAGAGGAATGCTACTCTATCTTGGTTGTTTCTACGCGAGCGATTTTCTGTGGGAAAGCTAATCCTATACCTAAGAATAATCGCTAATTGTCAATATAACATTCTGAATTTTGATAATCAATTGAATCTTTTGCATAGTTGACGGATGCAATCGCCCTCGCGAGAAAAATTTTTCGATTTACTGAATATTGCTGCTCATTAATTCTTTATTAGCTAAACGACCGTCTTCCATATAGACAGTGCGATCGGCTATATCAAGAATACGATTGTCGTGAGTAACTAACAAAATGGTGCAATTCTTTTCCTTAGCAAGATGTTGCATGAGTTCTACAACATCGCGACCGGATTTTTTATCGAGAGCGGCTGTTGGTTCGTCAGCTAGAACAATTTTAGGTTCTGCGACTAGGGCGCGTGCAATCGCAACTCTTTGTTTTTGCCCTCCGGAAAGATCATCGGGATAGTAATTGATTCGCTGACCCAATCCCACCTGTTCTAGCATTGCGATCGCACGAGCAACCATTTGTTCGGAAGTTATGCCCTGATGCAGTTCCAAACCCATTTTAACATTCTGCAATGCCGTAAGACTGCCGTGGAGATTGTGTGCCTGAAAAATATAACCGTTATTGCGCCTTGCTAATGTCAATTCTCTCGCACTTGCACCGCATAATTCTCGATCTAAAACACGCATGCTACCAACCTGAGCGGAACGCAGTCCTCCAACAAGAGTCAGAAGAGTTGTTTTTCCAGATCCAGAAGGACCTGTCATAATAACAATTTCACCAGGGTTAATTTCTAAGTTGATATCAAATAAGACTTGTTTGCGAAGTTGACCGCGACCAAAATAATGGTTGAGATTTTTGATAGAGATGACAGGGTTCATATTAGTTATTAGTTGTTAGTAGCCATTAGCCATTAGCCATTAGCCCTTCGGGTTCGCCAGTCCCCTACGGCGGG
>NZ_JBFPMW010000019.1:0-138729 GCF_045999855.1 Tolypothrix campylonemoides VB511288_2 | reverse complement strand
AGGGGGCTTTCTGTAATTAACAATGTCTCTACCAGTCCTGTTGCGACAAATGCACACTTGTTTCTTTGAAGAAGATTTTCTATTTCAGACACGGGATGTCTATAAAATTCCTAATTGATTTTTGAACTGTTATGTAAGATAGGTAATGCCCACCAAAAGTCTCATGTGGTAGGCATTACTCACCCTACAGCACTTAAAAATTTTCATAAATGATTTAGGCTTCCTATATCAATTTTAGATATGTGTTGCGTTTCTGAGTGCGCTTTTTCAGTAGGTTTTATTGAGGTTATTGGATATCTTTTTTAGTTTTAAAAGAACCATCTGATGTCATTTATGGTTTTTAATTTATTGCATTAACTTTTTTCTTGGGTGCCACTCTGGCACGTTTCTTAGAAGTCTAAAAAACGTTAAATACACTACAAAATCAGATGAGAATATATGTAACTACTTCTTTCAACTTCTTTCATGAGATGAAATGAATTAACTATGTTGAAATATATCATTATGTTTATTGCTAAGAATGCAGGGCAATACCCCTCATATGTCAGTTTTCTTTAACAGTCTTTAAACCAATACTGCAAGGGCTCTCGAATTTTTGTAGGTTGGACAAAACCAACAAATGCCTGTAATGTTAGGTTTCGTTCCTCAAAGGCCACATCGCTCAACGGGGGGCTTAGGGGTCCCCACGAAGTGGGGTTGGGGGGAAACCCAGAGCAGTTGCTCCTCTTGGGCAAAAACGACAGGTGCTATCTCCTGCAAAGACGCTGCGCGAACAACGGAGGAAACCTCCCTCCGGGTTCACACCAGTCCCGGTGGTCTCGGGAAACCCCCCTACTTTCTCTGGATTCACCGCAACGCACTGTCTCCCTAAGACCGCACTGCTCTGGGCACGCGAGTGACTCCCCAACCTACTACCGCATCCACCTGAAAATGTTAGGTTGAGGCTGCTCTGGGGCAGGGGGCACGGGAGCTGGGGGGAAAGAATCACAGACTCATTAACCGATTAATTTCTACCCAACAAATTAACCTAGATGCGCTACTACGTGTTTTCGCATTTTTAGGCTTAACCGACAAGTATTGGTCTTTAAACTGTTATCAATTAACAAAAAGAATTTATAAGACAAAAAAGTGGGAGCAAGCATATTAGTCCCTTTCTTGTTCCCCCTCTTTTTTTACTACTGAAGCTTGATTATTGGTAGGGATTTCAGCCATTTATACATTTCTTCGTCTAGCTGTTCTGACTCCGTCTACCTTCTTTATTGGCGAAAAGTGTATCACAAATAATTGAATATGTGATACACCCTGATAATAACACCCTTGAAGTCGTTTACCATCTTTAACTGTCTTTAATGTATAGAGCTTATTCATGTCTAAGTTGCCATTTTGGCAATTCTTCTATTAATTAAAGACTGTTAAATACAATACTTTTTTATTAAAAAAATATTTTTTTAATGTATTTAAAATTATTTATAAAAATTTGTAAATGGTCTGTTGTCCTAATTTTCAAACAATTAGTGAGATAAACCGCTAACCTCACTTTGTACAACTTTGTCTGCTTGTAGGTAACTTTGTCAAAATTTTTAGAAGCGGTTGAATCCATATGCTCTTCTTACCTTTGCTTCTCTGCTTTCGGACTTCTGCCTTCTTCACGAAGCACAGACAATTTCAAGACTAGACCAGCGTTCGTGCAGCAATCTAGCAAGCGCCCACAAACCCGATATTTCGCTACGGCGATGACCGACAGCGATCGCATTCATTTTCGTTTCTTGCAATGCAACATCAGCCCCTTTGCGTAACTGTCCGGTAACGTAGGCTGTTGCACCGCGATTTGTTGCTGTTCGTACCAGTTCGTCTGTCATTGCACCGACAACAGCAATTTTTCGGACTTTGTGATGGTTATCAACTCCACGTATGTGCTCGTATCCACCAAAAATTTGACTGATGCGATCGCACAACTCAGCAAAGCTTTGCGTTGGAATTTCTCCAATCATTCCAATAGGTCTGTTTTGTTTCTCACCCAAAACTTCCAATTCAGACATTTTCAGTATTTTCGCCAATTTTGGGTTAAATGAGAGTGTTAAACGTTCATCAAATGCCAAATGATAAGAGATAACACCGATATCTGGTGCAAGTTGTTTTGCTTGAAGTTTCCAAGGTCGATGTAAGAACAGAGCATCTAAATTTTCTGCGTCCACCCATTCTTGCAACTCCGTCCAAGGTTCTAGCACTAAACCCAAACGCTTGATAGGACGTATTGAAGGGACATACACACCCCCTTGCTCTTCCTGGGAATATTTATCAATATCCAAAGAGTCATTTAGGAATTCTGCTATCTCTTCTAACAAAAGAGAGTTAAGTTCAAAAATCATCAGTAATTTAACGGTTGTACTTAAACATGAGAAAACGCTATTTATTGTAACATTCCTGAGAGTAAGAGAATCAGTCTCTAAAAAGATCAGAATTTTTTTACTTTCATAATTTTCAGCAACTATATAATATTGCTATAGCAATCCTCAATCATTTGAAAAAAATTTGAATTGCTAATAGCTAATTGCTTTTTGACCATTAGCTATTAGCCATTAGCAGTCTTCACTCTTATTTTTATATTTCATTGAGGACTGCTATATATCTTACGATAGACATTTTTAGATAGAAACCTTTTGGTCGCTTAACTTCTTTTAATTTTATGGCTAGATATGCAGTTGCAGTAAATTCTTTATACCCTTAGGCTCGCTAGGAGGAAGCAGAGAAAAACAGGTACTTAGATAAAACACAATTGCATTCTTGACTTAATACTGGATGTTTTACAAATTGTTTATGCCTATAGCTTTTATTCCTCACGGTCATTGCTATCTTTGGAATCCTGGATTAGTTTGGCTAAATATCTTATCAGACAGCTGTATTGCGATCGCCTATTACTCAATTCCATTAGTACTCTGCTATTTTGTCCGCAAGCGTCAAGATTTACCGTTTCCTGGAATTTTTTTGCTGTTTGGAACATTCATTGTTGCTTGTGGTACTACCCATGTTATGGAGATCTGGACACTTTGGCATCCAATTTACTGGGTGAGTGGATTGTTGAAAGCCCTAACTGCTATTATTTCGCTATATACTGCAATCACTCTAGTACCGTTAGTTCCTTTAGCACTTGCTCTTCCGAGCCCAGAGTCTTTAAAAAAAATCAACTTAGAACTAGAACAAGAAATTAATGAGCGAAAGAAGATAGAAGAAGCTTTACGAATAGTTTCGCAACAAGAACGAGAAAAAGCAACCCAGCTAGAAATCACCTTAGAAGAACTCACTCGCACTCAAAGTGTGTTAATTCATAATGAAAAAATGGTAGGTTTGGGGCAATTAGTTGCAGGAGTTGCTCACGAAATTAACAATCCCGTTAGCTTTATCTATGGCAATGTCGCACACGCTCAGATCTATGCTCAAAGTTTGTTAGAGCTTATAAAACTCTACCAGCAATATTACCCCAACCCTGTAGCAGAAATTCAACAAAAAAGAGACGGCATTGAATTAGATTTTATTGCAGAAGATTTTTCCAGATTATTAATTTCCATGACAGCAGGTGCGAGACGCATTAGCCAAATTGTGTTTTCCTTACGGAATTTTTCCCGTCTCGGTGAAGATACGCTCAAAAAAGTTAATATTCATGAAGGTATAGATAGTGCGCTGTTGATCTTGCACCATCGTTTACAACAACACGAAACTAGAGAAATTCAAGTTATCACAAACTACGGCGATCTGCCCCTTATAGAATGTTATCCCAGTCAACTGAATCAAGTGTTTATGAACATTCTTAACAATGCTATTGATGCTTTAGCTGAAATCCACACTAAAGAAATAGAGTTGGATGGAGCGATTAAGGTTATACAACCAATAATAGAAATTTCTACTTGTATAAAAAAATATAATGAAAAGAGTCAAAATATGGAAGAACAAGACTATGCTGTCATTAATATCGCTGATAATGGTTGTGGAATCAAGCCAAGCATCCAACAGAAAGTCTTCGATCCATTTTTTACAACCAAATCTCCTGGTAAAGGAACAGGTTTAGGATTATCTATCAGCTATCAAATTGTAGTGAACCAACATAAAGGAAAACTTTGGTGTCATTCAGAGACCCATTTAGGAACGACTTTTGTTATTGAATTACCAATAACAAGTAGTTCACCACATTGATTTTGAGGGCTCTCAAAACTTGGCATCACCTCGTTTTGGTAGCTCCGCCTGGGAATACCTTAAGGGAAGCTCAGCCTCGCAGTTTGCATTCTGTGCTAGATTCACCGGAACGAGAGAGGAAAAATCGTTTCACCTATCAGAATTAATGTGGCGGACCCCAGTAAGGAGTGACCAAGACAATGACTGCCAAAAAGCTCACAATGCTCATCATCGTCCACTCTACAACACTAATACTACTGTGGGAAGCGCAGGTATTACTTGTGATGCCATCTCACCTGCTATAAATAAAACTTGAATTTTTACTATCTTCAGTATTTTTACGCAATTTAATTGCTCTCTAAAATCTCTGTAGCTTGCACAATTATTGCATTATATAGCACGGATTTATTATTTCAAAACCAACAGAAAAAACGAAACTTAATTGGATAAGTTCTGTCTTATACTGAGGGAGGAAACTCATTTCAAAAGCACCAAGTTGTGCTTTGTCAAAAACTGTGAGTATAACTACTAAGACCTCCCCGTGAATTCTACTTTTTTATTCAACAATGCGCCAGCTTGCACTACTTTTAAGTATCTGGGTAACTGCAGTTTCACTGCCAAATCAACCGGCATTTGCAGAAAATGCACCCATTCCACTAGCTTCTGACAAACCGTTGGAATTAAATCTATTGGCCAGTCCCACAGGTTCTGTTGTTACGGCTAACACCATCGAGCAAGAGAATTTGACAGTTCCTAGTTTGTGGTTGGCAAAGGAAAATTCGGAAAACAAACTCCTAGATAACTGGATAGCATATCCAGTTTCTGGTGCAGAACCCGCCAGAATTGACTTGATCGTTAATCAACAAATTTGGACTTTGCTAGATTATCTAGAACGATATGATTTCGTAAATCGTTTGGGTACAGTCGCACGCAATTATGGTTACAATATGCGCGTGTTTAACTATCAACAAGAACGACTGGCAACCTATACGTGTAATTTTAGTGCGAGTCCAGCTATGTGCAGAATAGACATGAATCTTCAAAGCAAGCTGGGGTTAAAATAAGTCAGAATTCGCAATTCGGAATTCGTAATGAAAAGTACAATTACGAATTCCGACTTATTCCCCTACCCTTGAATGCGAGCAAATAAGGCTTGATACTGAGCCGTGGCTGTTGGTGATAGAGGAAGTAAAAAATCACTTTTATCAAAAACGTCAGTATTCATCTGTAATAGATTACGTAATGACTCTTGCATATCGGATGATGGTAAATTTGCGATCGCCGGAGAATTCGTTTTGGTAAGCAAAGATATTTCTTGAGCAACTTGAGGAGTTAAACAAAAATCAACCCACTGGTATAGTAGATCTTCATTTTCCTTACCTGCGGGGCTTACCCAGAGGTCAGCCCAGATTGCGGTTCCAGATTTGGGAACAACTACAGCCAGTTGGGGATAACGCCCAAGTGTTTGGACAACATCATTTGACCAACCCACAGCCAGCCAGGTGTCCCCAGTAATTAGGGGTTCTAAATACTTTGTTGAACCGTAAAATTTTACCTGTCGATCTAGTGAGACTAGTTCTTTTTCTAAATTCGTAACTTTATCAAGATTTTCCTGATTGTAAGATTGCCCCAGTTTTTTTAAAACCAAACCAATTGCTTCTCTTGGCTGTTCCAACACCGAAATACGTCCTTGTAGGTCATTTCGCCACAAATCGCTCCAATCTGTTGGTGTCCATCCCAATTCTTGGAACTTGTCACGCCGATAAACAATCACCGTACTCCCCCAACGATAAGGGACCGCCCAAACCTTCCCTTTAGAATCAATCTGACCTTTGTCATTGCGCGTTACTAAGTTTTGCCACCGTTTGGGTAAAGCAGACCAATGCTTTATTTTTGCCACTTCTAATGGTTTAATGAGTTTGTCTTGAATGGCCTGAGTTAGCCAAAAATCTCCCATCGTCACTAAGTCAGATATAGCTGATTTCTGATTAGATTTCATGAAAGGTAAGGAAATTCCCCATTCTGGTTCCTTGGTATTTGTTTTCTTCTGCCAATCTTTCAATTTCTCAATTAAGTCTTCTAATTGCTCTACCGGAGCAAACTTTAATTGTGCCTTCAATCCCCGGCTAAATTGACTGACCACTTGACCGGGAATAGAACCTTTTAACAACTGTACGTTGAGTGTTGCTTGATTATGTTCACTGCATCCAATCAGCAGTTGTGACAGTGCTAGCGCACTTGTACTCAGTAAAAAAGACCTTCGCTCCATTGATTTTATATTTGAGATGCCCGAACTTTCAGTTAAAACTGCCATCAGTTACCGCTTTGCTGCAACTTCCAGTGTAAGTTTAACAGTGACTGGCGAGCGGTGACCAGTTAGGGCAAATGCCCGTAAGTGTCTGGGACAATAATGTCTTCAATTGTAGACATTCATTTTTCTACATAAAAAGGGTCAGTAACACTTTAAGAAATTATGTAGAAATATTTCAAATTAAAGATTTAAATAATGCATTTCAACAGAAAATATTAAAAGTTAAAAAAATCATAAATATAGTTAATATTGCCAGGAGATTTTATAACATAGAGAGAAATAAGCGGACGAGGGTATTACATGGAGCCATTACAAAAGCAAGTCCTGACATTGAGTCAAAAATTGGATGCCCTCTACCAGGTCATTGAGCAGCTTGATGGTAAGGTTTCTCAAGCTTTATCAGATTGCAGCTTGGCAAAAGAAGAGTCAAGGGATAATTTCCTGGAAAACAGTAGCGATCGCCGTCACCAGTTCAAAGGACATTCCATTTTCAATTCAGAACTCGAACATAAGGATGTCATAGCCGATGGCATTTATTCAGATAGCAACCTTCAAGCTGGGGATAAACAAATAACACCAGAAATTCAAATTCAACGTCTGACAGCACAATTAACAGCAGCGTACAACCGCATAGCAGCTTTAGAAGAACAATTACTTCTTAAAAGAATAAGCTCTTAATGAAAACCAAATTAACTTTTTACTTTTGAGTTTTAACTGAATCTTCTAAATTTCCCCATTTGAGTCAATTCGTCTATTAGCAACGATCCCCGAGGTTTAAATTCAGAAAACAGGTTTTTTTCACAAATTAAAGCTCAAAGACTTTTAGTCGTCGCATGTAAGTAAAGCCCGCCCAGATAGTTTCAAAAAACGGGGTTACACGAGTACTTAACCATATTGATTTTGAGAGCAACAAGAGCCGCGACTTCTTTAAGAAGTCGCGAATCTCGATCGACCCAATCTGTCAAATTTTCCGTGGCGTACTACTAGTCCCCGTAGGCGGACTTTATTTGTTTTTCAATCTCTTGCAAAAGTTGGTGTTGTTGCCATTCTTGGTAGAGATAAGCCGCAATGCAAGAACCACCAGCACCTACACCTTCTTTTACAAAACCCTTTTCGTAAGCTCTCAGTTGCTCGTAACAAGATTCAGCAAAGCTTAATTCAGTGGCCAGTAAAGGCGGAGTGAATAATTCATAAGGAGTATTGCTACCCCTACCAATAAGTTCAGCTAATTCAATAGTTCCCCCTGTTGAGTCCTCTGCTACCCAACGGGTTGTTCCCACAATGACTTCTTCAACTTGCCAAGGTAAGCCATACACTTGTGCGATCGCACAAATCAAAGCATAGACTGCCAGCATTTGTGTTCCACCTGCAAGCAAAACACCACAGCTGCGACTTAAAGCAAGAGTCATTCCAGCAACTGCGACTTGCATGGGATCTCCCACTGCAGCGACAAGTTCTAGGGGATCAATTGGGGAGTGAAGGAGTGAGGGAGTGAGAGAGTGAGGGAAGTTTTTCTCGCTCCCTCCCTCTTTTGCTCTCTCCATCTTCTTCAAACCAGCTTGCACAAGCGCCCACTTTTGAGCGTGATTGCAAACAGGGTGACTGCTGTTAACTTTTCCAACGGCTTGTACACCCAAGCCAGTCAATATTGCTAGAGCAGTTGTCGTTCCTCCAACAACGCACTCGCTTAAAATGTAATAGTCTTTTCGGTCATGATTTGCTAAGCGTTCGCCCCATTCCATCCCTTGCTTCAATAGGTGATGGACTGTTGCAATATCCATAGCCTTACCTTGGCTCAAACACTTGGCTGGAGAACCGCCCAAATCTATTACAGGAACAGGAGGGGACTGGGGCAAACCAGCATTAAATATATATACTGGTATTTTTAGTGTTTCAACCACAGCACGGGTAATGAAGACGGGAGACACTCCAGCTATGAGTGGAGGTAAGGGATACTTGGGTTTTACACCAGTACCGTAGTATAAAAACTCAGCGTCTGCACAAGCAGTGTATTTTCTATCCTCTGGCGTTGAACCAGCCGCAGAAATACCTGGGATCAAACAAGTGTCAGTATATCCTAGAATGCAAGCAAACACGGGTAGACAACCTCGATACTTAGTCATCCATTCCTTAGCTTGCTCAATTTGAGTATAAATGCGAATCATATGGCAGTACGGTTCAGTTAACAATACTCATCCTTGAAGAGCCCCCATCTCCCCCCAACCCCAGCTACGGTAGTGTACGGATCTCTAAAAAAGAGATGAAACATCGTGAAAAGGGAGAATTGGAATGAAGTTCCCCCCTTTTTTAAGGGGGGATCGAAACCGCTTTTAATGCACCATAGAAGACTTGTGTACACCACCGCAGTTGAGCGCTCGGAGGCTAGAGGGGATCGAGTCTTATCTGAACCGTATTGAATCATATGGTTTGGTTAGTGGTTCGTGGTTAGTAGAACAACCAACAACTAACAACCAACAATTATTCGTAATCTAAAATAACTTGTACCCAACGTGGAGGGCGGGGAATTGGGTTTCCCAAGCGATCCAAGAGCAGCCATGCGCCCAAATGTACTACAAATAGATAGATAAAATTGTTCAAGACAATCAGAGCGATCGCGCCGACTTGAATCAAGAATACGCTGGGGCTGGACAAAATACCTAATTTGAGAAATATCCACTCGATGAAATCCGTCACTTGATTGATTACGTAAATCCAGAGGTCTTCATTAGATAGTACAGACAGCAACCACACTCGGAAAAATACCCCCAAAGTTCCCAGTAGCGTACCCAAACTAATGGAAACGATCCAAGGAACGCGGCGAGTCCAAGTTGCGCCCAAAAGAACACCCATAAACGCAAAGGGCATTACAAAGAGAAGACTGCGGACTGGTCCCATGAGGACTGAAAGCAACAAACCAGAAGTCAGAGCTGCCATCCACGCCGCCCTGCTACCCCAGCGAAGGTAGACTAAGGCGATAGGTACGGGGAAAAATATCCGCAAAACAGGTCCTAGAGGAAAGTAAAAATTAATAAACCAAATTAAGCTCGCAGTGCTAGCCAAAAATGCTGTTTCCACCACTCTTAGTGGTGCTTCCAATTTCATAGAATTTTGATTTAAATCGTTTTTCTTTACCATCAATTCATCAAACATCCATTTTTAGCTATCAGCAACCAGTTCTTCACCAGTCGCCGGTCACCCATCACTTTAAACAATCATTCGTTCCAAAGCTGATATATCGGGAATACAGATAACATCTTGCTCTCGTCTAATCAGACCTTTTTTTTCTAACCTTGTTAAGACCCGCGTGACAGTTTCCCTCGCTAATCCACTTAAACTGCTCAATTCTCGGTGAGGTAAATTAGGAATTTCTGTTCCCGCTTGTGCCTTTTTGCCCTGTCCTTCAGCCAAAAACAGCAATGTGTCTGCCACTCGTGATTGACTGTCAGATTCCCGCAATCGCAGCCGCCGATTGACTTGGCGCAATCGCCGCGCCATCAGTTGTGCCAATCGGACTCCAGCCAGAGGTTCTGTATAAAGCAATTTGAGAAAATCCTGGGATGGCATACTGCCAATTACTGTAGGAGTCAGTGTAATTACATCGGTGGAACGAGGTACTTCGTCAAGGGCTGCCATTTCGCCAAATAATTCTCCTTTTCCAAGGATATTTAGCGTCACTTCTTTACCCTCTAAATTGTAGGTACGAATTTTTACCCAGCCCTCCATAATAAAATACACAGAACCGCCCCAATCATTTTCCAATAGAATAACTTGGTTTGCTGGGTGAGTGCGGGTCACAAGATGGGTGAGCGCAGGTTCTACGACCGTTTCTGGCAGCCCCTGAAAAAAGGGAGCCAAGTTCATCCAGGAATTGCCAGGTGCTTGTAAGCTATACCTTTCTTCCATCACAAAATCTTTACTGTACTGTTAAGCAGCAAAATATAACAGTTCCTCTGTAAGCATATGCTATTAAAGCACAAGCCACTCAATATAAAGCTAAACTATGTTACACGATATAGCAGTCGGAATGACTCTTATAAAAAATGTTTACCCAACTATTAAATTAGAGTAAAGTTTTTCCAACAATCTTATGCAGCAAACGCGCCTTTCTCAACGGTCACCAATGATACAAGCGCTCTCGCATTACATTGTAGATAAACTACACTCATGATACTCAAGATCGTTTATTTTTGGTAACCTAAGATTTCTAACAGCGAGCCGCAACAAAAATATAAAGATGAGAGAAAAATAACAGCGTACAGAGCGAGATTTGGTCAACTTGCCGATTAAGAACACTTTTTGTGTGCCGAAACCGCAGCGAGCTGTTAAGCTATTCTCTCAAAGTAGGCGAATTTTTGACACATCATATTGATAGACGCCGCTATTCACGAATAACATAAATTGCAACAGTTGTACAGCACTTCCTAATATCACCCAACTTACAGTTCTATATAAGGTAACTTAACGTGACTTCCCGGTTAACAGAAACTCAAACCTTAATTGCAGATATTGACCGCTTACTGACTAACAAGCGACTGTCTCGGTTTCTCTCGAGTCAAGCGTCAGAACCCCGACAGATTTTAGAACAAACTCGAAATTTTTTAGTCAGGTTGGCTGAAAGCGACGAACAGGAACGCGAGCAACAAATACAACAATCTCGCTTGCTTGCAAGATATGCAGGACAAGACGAAACTGCCCAAACATCTCCTGTGGAGCAGTACGAACTTCAACAACAGGAAACCGCCGATACTTCTACTGTGAAAGGAGAATTTTCAGCTTTTCTGGCACCTTTGCAAGCAGAATTGCAAACCCTGCTGCAAGAACGGGCAAATATTGTGGAGGAAATCAGGCAATTAGAACAAAGGCGGTTGCATAACTACTCCTTAGCACAACAAGTGGCGAATCAAGAGCACATGATTTCAGAATTCTTGCAGGTGCTTAAGAATCGCCTGGTCACTGGTTCAACGTCTCCTGTAAATGAGACTAATTCTCAAAAAATATCCATTCCCAGTACTGACAATGCTTCTGCTACGCTTAGTCCCAGAAGTTATGTCCAGCCCATCACAACTTCTACTCCAGCACTTTCACTGCACTCAGCAGATCGAGTTGAGGAGGTAGCAAGACTCGCCCGAGAACTCGATCAAAAGTTACTAGCACTTGATGGAACTGTGAACGTTGTTTTTGACTCTCTACAGCGCAACATCCACACTTATCATGAGTCTTTATCACAAGCTCTTGCAAGAATGCACAGCAAAGGAGTCCAGGGAGAGCAGTTACTGACGGGTTTGATTGGTAATTTAACACAACATTTACAGCAGTACACTTATGAGAGCGAACCATCTAATAATGATGTAAACGAGGAAATCTTAAAGCCCACCCTATCTCAACAGTTAATACCTGAGTTATTAGAAGCCAAGCCAGTTGAAACTTTATCCTCACCCACAAATACTGCTATTGCGACCCAGACAGACTTTGAGGTATATGAGGACGCTGATACCTCAGAAACTATAAGTGCAGTCCAATCTCCTCTCGAGCGAGACACGCAAAAAAACTTAGTTAGTTATAGTACTGCTGATAGCGGAGAACTGGATATTTCTCAAACAGAACCGGATGAAGTCGATCGCCTGTATGCCAGTCTGTTTGAAAATGAGGTACGCGATCGAGAAACAAATGTCGCAACAAATGAGGCAAAAGATATCACCCCTAAGGAAACAAATGTCGCAACAAATGAGGCAAAAGATATCACCCCTAGGGAAACAAATGTAGTAACAAACGTATCACTGAGTCAAGTAGATGTAACGGACGAGTCTGCTGATTCTCCCATTACACCTGTGATTGCTCAAGTGCAACCAGAAGTCCCATCACGGAAAGTTCCTGTGGAGGTTAAAGATGTTAAAAAGGCAACAAATTTTATAGATGAGTTGTTTATGGGTATTTCATCCTCCCCACCCACAAAAACTTCTTCTCCAAAAGTTAATCCAATTGCAAAGGTAGTTCCACCAGAAATTACTCCTCATATCAATCAGTTTACACATTTTGTAGATGAGTTATTTACAGATGTGACGCCATCCTCATCTACGCAAATTCCACCCGCAACCACAAATCCAATCCCAACGGTAGCACCACAGGAGAGGATTCCTGAGGTTCAAAACTCAACAAATTTTATAGATGACTTATTCACGGAAACTCCACCCTCAACAACAGATGGAGAACAACTCGATTCAGAAACTTTCTTACACGAGATGGTTTTTGAAGCACCGAATGCGATGGATTTGGTAGAGGGTAACGTAACGGATTTCAAAGAAGAGTCAATTACAGACGACACAATCCAACCAGCCGAGCCCACAAATCAAGAAGTCCCTGCTGGTTCTACCACTTCGATACCAGATCCTTGGGTGGAAGGTTCGGATAAAAAACTTTTGAATCTTACTCATGCCGACACTCAGGAAAGACAAGAGATTCCTGTGGAAATTACAGGGGTGGATAGCGTAGTGAGCGATGAAGCAACTTTTATGGTTGATGAACCGCCCAGTGCTGATATCATTACAGCCTTAACTGACTTACTAAATGATACGAGTGATGGCGAACAGGTTTTGGAAGAGTCTCCTATTATACCAAAAAATACAGAAATTGCCACTTCCGAAGCTCAACCTTCAGTGACCATCATCGATAATCGTGATGCTGATTCTTCTCAAGAAAGTTATATTCCCGCTTCTCCACAAGAAAGTTTGCTACTGCAGGAGGAAAATCAATCTGCGGAAGTTGCTGATATTTCATTGGAAGAAGCCCAGTTGCAGCAATTGGAGCAGGATTTGGCGAGTTTTGATGGAGAACTCAATTCTCTGCTCGAACCTCTTCAGGATTTAGAAAATCGAGAAAATGCACAAAGTCGGCTTATCCCGCCAGAAGTTCCACAACCGACAGGGACTGAGTCGGGAGCGATCGCAGAAAAAGAATTGGTGGCTGCAACTGAAAAAAAAAATGAAGCGACAGAAGAACAACTTGTGGGTTCTTTAGTTTCCATTTCTCGTTCCACAGATGATAAAGAGGTAACACTTGAAGCTGCTAACTCAGTTTGGTATTTAGGAATTGATTTGGGGACAACTGGAATTTCTGCTGCACTGTTAAATCGCTCTACAACCGAGGTTTATCCTCTCTACTGGATAGCAGAAAATCAACCAGAGACAAGTGCGCGGTCTTTTCGTTTACCTGCAGAAGTTTATTTACCAACGGCTTCTGTAAATGCTAATGAAACAGAGAATTCTCACTCCCACGAGCAAACGCCAGCTGCGGCTGTGGGTGAAGAAAAGTTATCTGAGAGTGAAGGTGGAAGTTCCCAAGGGGGTGCAACTCAATCGCACAACCTATTTTCAGCGCAGTTAAAACCGTATTTGCAAATCGCCCTTCCTTACAAAAACGAACAACAAAAATGGGAACCGATTTTGCAGTTAAATGACTTTTCTACAGTTCCTTTGGTTTGGGTTGTGCGATCGCTTTCAAAACTGCTGTTAACCTTAATGGCAGACCGCAGCAGCACAACTTTAGGTTTAACGGCTGCTGCTGTTGGTATAGAGCAAGACATTTTCCGGATCATTATGAGTCGCGTGACGGGCGTCATTTGTAATTGCCCGTCGAATTGGTCGGAACAGTATCGCTTTAATATTAGAGAAGCGATACTCACAAGCAAACTGGTAAAGCACTCACAACAAGTCTTCTTTGTAGAAGAAGCGATCGCCTGTTTGCTGTGCGAACTAGATGGTGCTAATGGGGAGATTGTCAAAATCAAGGGTCGCCAAGGGACTCGTTTGGCAAAAACCAGCGATCGTCCTTTAAACGGTAGCACTCTTGTCATTAATATTGGAGCCGACGCAACAGAAATGGCGCTGGTTGATTTGCCAGACAATTTAGAAGACTTAACCCATAACGATTTCATGCTCCACGGTTTTACCTATGCGGGTTCGGGAATCGAGCAAGATATTATTTGCCAATTGCTACTTCCACCAAAATGGCGACAACCGCGTACTGACAATCAAAGCGAGAGCAAACCGGTGAGCAGCAACCCCTGGCATTGGCAACCCGCCGTTCCTGGCTTAGATCGAATGAGTTTTTCTAGCTTGGGTTTAGAAGAATTAACTTTGCCAAGACCGGGAGAACCCGATTTGGTAGAACGAGTGCGTTTGCAGCAACGTCTGGAAAGTTCGTTGTTAGGAAAAGCAGTTGTGGATGCAGCTGTTGCTCTCAAGTTAATCCTACAACACCAAGAATCCTTCACCTTAGAATTAGCCGATCAAAAATGGGTATTGCAGCGGCGAGACTTAGAGAGCCAGGTGTTTGTCCCCTTTGTACGCCGTATTAATCGAGAACTCAACAGATTGTTAGTTGCTAAAGGCTTACCCACAGAAGCAATCAATCAAGCCATCTTAACGGGAGGGGTTGCTTCCTTAGGAGCTGTCAGTCGGTGGCTGCGTCAAAAATTACCAAATGCCAGGATTATCCAAGATTTGTACCTCGGTGAAAACGGTTCACCCACTTGCAGCCGGGTTGCATACGGTTTAGCCGTGCTTCCCCTGCATCCTCAAGTCTTAGAAGTTTCCAGACAACAGTACACTGATTACTTCCTCTTCACGGAATTGCTGCGAATCTTGCCAACTCGACCGGTATCTTTTGGAGAAATCATTCAGTTGTTTGAGAATCGCGGTATCAACACGCGCAACTGTCAGCAACGCTTGCTTGCTTTTCTAGAAGGCGAACTTCCACCGGGTTTAGTACCAACAAGCACTGAAGCGACCTGGCTTGTTCCGGGTTCATCTGAGAATCCCGATTATCAAGCCTTCTCGGCTGCACCACTGTTTGAAAAGCAAGGAAGTCTCACCTATCGTCCCAATACTCAGCAACTGCAAGCGATCGCTCGTTATCTTGATGCCATCAAAGCCAGTACCCGCCAATCACTCGATGAACCCTACACTGTTAATTTTGCTATAGGCGTCCTTCAGTAAGAGGGGACAAGGAGGACAAGGGAGACAAGGAGGACAAGATCGAAGTTTCTTCCTTATCTATCTTGTCTACTTCCTCTCCTTTCTCTGCAATTCCCAATGTCTAAACCCTAAAAATACAGAAAGTTTAAATACTCCTCCCTATCTGAAAGATTATATAAAATTTCAGTTGTGACCTTTCACTTAAAAGCATTACTGGTCTATATTAATACTATATAAATCTCCGTAGATAAAAACTACTCCTCCCGTGTCTACTTGTACATCCGATAAAACAGAAAGCCAATCTATTGATGTAGGCGTTTTCAGTCAATATAATTCAGTTGAGTTTCCACACCAACCCGTACACCCCTCCGCTACAAGTATCATCAAGCGGTTAATTGATATTTTAGGAGCTATTGTGGGGTTGTTGATTACAGCTATAGTAGCAATCCCCGTAGTCATAGCTACCCAGTTAGACGATCCAGGTCCCCTCTTCTACAGTCAAATACGTTGTGGTATTAATGGACGTAAATTCCGTATTTGGAAGTTCCGTTCCATGATAGTGGATGCAGATCGGCTTAAGCACTTGGTAAAAAACGAAGCCAAGGGTCACATATTTAAATCAACTGAAGATCCTAGAATTACAAAAGTAGGCAAATTTTTAAGACGCACAAGCTTAGACGAATTACCTCAATTTTGGAACGTCCTCAAAGGAGAGATGAGCTTAGTAGGGACTCGTCCACCGACTCCCGATGAAGTTGTCAACTATGATGTCCACCACTGGCAAAGATTGCAAGTGAAACCAGGGATTACAGGAGAATGGCAAGCCAATGGTCGTTCCTGTATTACCGACTTTGAGACTATAGTCAGCATGGATCTTGCCTACCAGCGCAAGTGGTCGGTGATGTACGATCTGTATCTGATTGTGAAAACAATTGGAGCAGTCGTGAACAAGAAAGGTGCCTGTTGAAGGCGATCGCATTTCAGCTACATCATCCGGAAGGGCAATATTGCCCATCTAAGCGACAACATTTTAACTTATTCAGGGTGCGTGCTATCTTTATTTTTATACAGGCTTCTATTCAGTCCGCGCAGGCGGATTAACCCTTAACGCCACTACCAGTTTCTGTTGGAACAATATAACGTTGTAAAAACAGAAACAAGACCAGTACTGGAGCAATGGAAATAACCGATCCAGCAGCTACTAACCGCCAATCTAGGGAAAATGTACCTGCCAACTTTGCTACACCTAAAGGAAGAGTATAGAGACTTTCGTCTTGAATGACAATTAAAGGCCAAAGAAAATCACTCCAAGAACCAATAAAGACGAAAATTGCCAAAGTCACTAAAGCAGGACGAATGGCAGGAAGCATAATATGCCACCATATCCCCAATTCGGAACAACCGTCCATGCGTGCGGCTTCTTCCATTTCTTTAGGAACGCTCATAAACGCTTGTCGCAACAGAAAAATTCCAAAAGCAGAAGCTAAGCTAGGAAAAATAATTCCCAAATAAGAATTTCTTAAACCCAACTGGACTGTCAGGATATAAAGGGGAATCATTACGATTTGGAAGGGAATCATAATAGTGGAGACGATCGCAATAAAAATCCAATCTCTTCCAGGAAATGACAATCTTGCGAGTGGATAAGCAGCTAAAGCGCAAAAAACTAAATTTAGACTGACAGTCAGCACTGCGACTAAAGTACTGTTAAACAAGTACTGTCCAAAAGGGTTTGTTTGCCAAACCGTCACAAAGTTATTGAGAGTAGGTTGACTTGGCAGTAACTGCGGTGGAGACTGAAAGATATTTTCCGTTGGGGATTTTAACGCCGTACTGATTAGCCAAAATAAAGGGAACAACGTTGCTAGTGCTATGACTCCCAATAGCCCATATGTCCCTAACTGATTTTGGAGCTTAGACTTTATCATTTTCAAATACCGCAAGAAACGGGTGGCTTTGAATCTACACTATCATCGACCTCTCCCCTGTCTGAAGAAGCTACAGTGGTGTACAGATCTCTAGAAAAGAGATGAAACATCGTCAAAAGGGAGAACTGGAATTAAGTTCCCCCTTTTTTAAGCTACGGTAGTGTACAGCTCTCTAGAAAAGAGATGAAATATCGTGAAAAGGGAGAACTGGAATGAAGTTCCCCCCAATTTATCGGGGGGTTAGGGGGGATCGAAACCACAATGAATGCACTATATAAGACTTGTGTACACCACCGTAGATCTGAAGAAGGGGGATTCTCAGCAGTCGTTGCGACGGAACTAAAAGTGCTTCACAACTTCTTTTTCTATAACTCTTTTTCAGATTCCCGAACAAGTCATAGCGCTTTGGAAGGGTCAAAACTTCCCGAACTATCTTAACTGGGTTGAAACTTAACTGTGTAGGTGTCGAGAGGAATTGCGGCAATAGGTGAAGATATTTAGTATTATTATGTAACAAAAATATACCAACAAATTATTAACGACTTATTTTGCGTCTCATTTTTCTGAAGTTATTTAGGTTATATTAAAACCTCCACAGCTTTAAAGAATTATAGTTTGAGTCTGTTGACTTGTAGATCTCCAAATTGTTAGAGAATTTAGGGATCTAAACCAATATGGAATAATTATCAGTATGAATGTAAGAAAAATTAAAATTCTTTCTACAGGAAAATATTTGCCTAAAAAGCAAGTGACGGCGAAAGAACTGGAATTCAGACTTGGTTTAGAGGAGGGATGGATTGAGAAAAAATCGGGTGTGCTTGTCCGCCATTTTGTTGAAGATGAAACAGCATCAGTGATGGGGGCTTATGCTGCTAAAAATGCCTTAGAAGAAGCAGGTTTATCTTTTAGCGATATTGATTGTTTGATTTGTACGAATGGTAGCCCGGAACAAGCGATCCCCTGTACGGCTGCTCTGGTTCAAGAACAGCTAGGTGCGCTTAATTCTGGAATTCCTGCTTTTGATATTAACTCTACCTGTCTGAGTTTTATTGTTGGCTTAGACACGATATCTTATCTGATTCAAGCAGGAAGATATCAAAGAGTCTTGATTGTAGCTACAGAAGTTGCAACAGGTTTAAATTGGCAAGATAAAGAAAGTTGTACCCTATTTGGTGATGGTGCGGCGGCGGCGATAATTGCGAAGTCTAACGAACAAGAGAATTGCAAAATATTATCTGCTCGAATAGAAACTTACAGCCGAGGCGCACACTTCACAGAATGCAAAGGCGGGGGTAACAAGCACCATCCTAAAGATTTTGCGGGAAACCCAGAATATTTCCTTTTTAAAATGGATGGCAAAGCTGTTTATCGGCTTGCTTCTGAAATCACACCTGATTTTATCCGGCGTTTGCTTCAGGATGCGGGGTTAAAGATGTCGGATATAAAAATGGTGATTCCCCATCAAGCGAGTTTAATGGCAATGCGTCTTATGCGTAAGCAACTCGATATTCCTGAAGAAAAAGTTATGGTAATTGCTCACAATCATGGCAATACTATAGCAGCATCTGTTCCGATGGCGCTGCACGAATCTATTGTTCAAGGGAAAATTCAGCGTGGCGATCGCATTATGCTTTTAGGAACATCAGCAGGATTTTCTATAGGAGGAATAATCCTTGAGTACTAATATCTTACTGACCGGGGGACGTGCTCCAGTAACATTAGATTTAGCCAGACTCCTATCAGTAGCAGGTTACAAAGTTTTTGTTGCTGATAGCATAAAGCATCATCTTTGTACTGCTTCCCGTGCTGTCATTAAAAATTTTTTGGTTCCGCCTCCTAGGCTCGACCCAAAAGGTTACATTGATGCTTTACTAAAGATTATCCAACAAGAAAAAATCGGCTTTCTGATACCTACTTGTGAAGAGATTTTTTACATTTCCAATCAGATTTCTCAACTGACTCCCTATTGTCAGGTTTTTTCTGAACAATTAGAAAAACTGAATAGATTGCATAACAAATGGCAGTTTATCAATCGCGTACAACAGTTAGGCTTAACAGCACCACAAACTTGGATAGTCAACTCTCATAAAGACTTACTAGATATTTTAGATTTGCCCATTCCAAACAACATAGTCTTAAAGCCTGTTTATTCTCGATTTGCCAGTCACGTTCATATACTATCGAAACCTGTTAGTAAGATACCCTCTTTAGAAATCAATTCAAATAAAGCTTGGGTTGCTCAAGAATTTATTTCCGGGAAGCATTATTGTACTTATAGTATTGCCCATCAGGGTAAGGTAGTGGCTCACGCCGTTTATCCTACTCTATTTACTGCTGGTAAAGGTTCTTGTATCTATTTTGAGTCTATAGAGCATGGTAGACTTTTGGAATGGGTAAAAACTTTTGTTGAAGCTGAAGAATTCACGGGACAAATTGCTTTTGATTTTATAGAAGCAGATGATGGAACTTTGTATCCGTTGGAATGCAATCCCAGGGCTATTAGTGCTATTCATTTATTTGAAGCATCGGACGGATTGGAGAGAGCTTTTTTCAATAATACAAATATTATTATTCAACCTAAAGTTGGACAAAGATCTGCGATCGCTATGGCGATGATTGTCTATGGTTTGCCTTCGGCTATTCGTTCGGGAAGCCTTGGGCGTTGGTTGGAAATTTTTATGAGGACTAAAGATGTTGTTTTTCGGTTATCCGATCCTTTACCGTTTTTCCATCTGTGGATAGTGCTTTTTCAGTTTATACATATGAGTCGCAGGAGTGGGTTAACTCTTCAGCAAGCATCTACTCAGGATATTGAGTGGGATGGTGAGGAGATTGGTTCAACCTGACTGGGCGCAGAGGGAGGAAAGGGAAAGGTGATGGAGAATTTTTTGTTTAAAAATTGGTATATAGTTTGTACATCTCGTGAGTTAGGTCAAAAGCCCATAGGAAGAACTGTATTGGGTATTCCTTTAGCTATTTTTCGAGGGCTTGATGGTAAGCCTTCTGCTTTGTTGGATAAATGTCCGCATCGCAATGTTCCTCTTTCAAAAGGCTGGGTGAAAAATAACTATCTGATTTGTAAATATCACGGTTGGTGCTTTGATGAGCAAGGTGTTTGTCGGGAAGTACCGGGGCTTTGCGATCGAAATGAGGTTCGATACAGAAATGCTGTTGCTTATCCCGCGATCGAGCAAGATGGTTTTATTTGGGTTTATTGTCAAGCGGATGAACGACCCCAATCTCAGCCTTATGAATTTCCTTGTTTGCGACAAAAAGAGTTTTCTACATTTAGCAGCCAAATGGAATGTGAAACCACTTTGGAAAATGCAGCCGAAAATTTTTTGGATGCAACCCATACTCACTTTGTTCACTCTGGTTTAATTAGGACAGATAATCAGCGCAAAGAAATTACTGTTCAAATAACTCGCTCTGAGAACATGGTAGAAGCCATTTACCTCAATGAAGAAAATATTTCTGGGTTAATTTACAAATTATTAGCGCCGGGATGTCACAAAGTTATTCCTATTGGTCGCTTTATTTTGCCCAGTATTGCCCAATTAGAATATCGTACAGATAGCGATCGCAATAGATTATTTATCTCTCTTTTCTTAACTCCTATCAAAGAAAATTTAACGAAAGCATATAGTATTGTTACTTTTCGCTCTTGGTTACCCAGCTGTTTGGGAAGAATTATTGCCCAACCTCTTTTTGCTCGAGCAGCAAGACAAGATAAGGAAATTTTACAATTACAGAATTGGAATATCAATCGCTTTCAAGGAGAAAGCTTTGTGTTAACGGAACTAGATGTTATTAGACCCCATATTTTATATTTATTAAAACAAGGATGCGAGCGAAATGGATCGTCATTATTTGAGAAGACAATTACGATGAGAATTTAAATAATGGATCAAATAATTGATTCATTAATTTATAGTTTTTAGGATAAGAGGTGCCTAGCCAAAGCCTTTACGCGAGCTTATAAATTTATCTCCTTGACAATGAATGTTATTTATCTTCTTTTAAGATCGTCTAAAATAGTTGTAGCGATCGCAGTATTTGCCGGTTTAGTCAGTGGTACTTGTAGTGCCAGAATCATTGCTTTAATTAATAGTGCTATTAACAGCAGTACAACTTTTTCATTTGCTATCATCTGGAGTTTTCTTGCGCTTGTATTGATTGCAGTCACAAGCCGATTTATTTCCGAATTATGTTTAATTCGCCTTTCGCAGAAAGTTATATTTGACACCCGATTGCTTTTGTGTCATAGAATTTTGGCATCTCCTTTGCGCTGCTTGGAAGAGTTAGGGACTTCGCGTTTGCTTGCGACTTTAACAGATGACGTACAAGCAATCTCTGATGCTGTCGCTTTTATTCCCAGCCTCTGTATTGCTGGTGCTGTTGTCATCGGTTGTTTATTTTATCTGATATATCTTTCTTGGATAGTCTTTTTAGGGTTTGTTACTTTTTTAGTTATAGCAATATTGAGCTATGGGATAATCACTCAAAAAGCCAAACAATCTTTAGAACTTGCACGTGCGGAACAAGATAAACTTTTTAGTCATTTTCGCGCTATAACCGAAGGAACAAAAGAACTCAAGCTAAATCAAAGAAGACGAGAAGCGTTCTTTACTGAAGAACTGGAATTTACTATCGATCGCTCCCGTCGCTATAATATTGATGGAATGACTTCCTTTACGATTGGTTTAACATGGAGTCAACTTTTGTTGTTTTTTGTTATTGGATTGGTTGATTTTGGCTTACCAAGAGTGATGCAAATTGACCCCAGTATTTTATCTGGCTATGCTTTAACTATCATTTTTTTAGTCGTTCCTTTAGATGCCATTACAACCATACTTCCTCGTGTAAGCAAAGCCAGTATTGCTTTACAAAAGATTGACGCTATGAACCTGAAATTGGCAAGCCGTTCTGAGGAAATTTCTGAGAAATTTGATTGCTCACCAGATTTAACAAACAAAATTCGTGGCTATACAAGTACAACCCCCATGCATGGGTTAAATTTAGAGGAAATGTCAGAGAAATCTGATTGCGTACCAGCCCCAACGAATAGAATTCGTGGCTATACAAGCAAAACCCGCCTGCGCGGGTTAAATTTGTATAATAGTGAATTCCATTCACGCAAAACATTCGAGACAACCCCCCCTATTGAATTTGAGCAGTTAAAACTTGAAGGAATTTCCCATGCTTACTGGGGAGAAGGCGAAGAGAACCATTTTACTCTTGGTTCAATTGATCTAACTTTTTTCCCTCAAGAAGTAGTATTTTTGGTGGGAGGCAATGGTAGCGGTAAATCCACTTTTGCTAAACTGCTGACAGGGCTATACATTCCAGAGACAGGAAAAATCTTGGTTGATGGTCAGCCCATTGACGATCGAAATAGAGACTGGTATCGCCAACACTTTTCCGCAGTTTTTTCCGACTTTTATCTTTTTGATAAATTGCTAGGCTTGGAGTGTGCCAAATTAGATAACCAGATACAGGATTACCTTGTTAAACTCCACCTTGATAGCAAGGTCAAGGTCAAGGAAGGAAAGTTTTCAACCACTGCTTTGTCCCAGGGACAGCGCAAGCGACTTGCTTTGCTGAGTGCTTACTTAGAAGACCGTCCTTTTTATGTGTTTGATGAATGGGCGTCAGATCAAGACCCTGTATTTAAAGAAATCTTTTACACTCAGTTGCTACCAGAACTGAAAAGTAGAGGTAAAACAGTACTGGCGATCGCTCATGATGACCGCTATTTTCACCTGGCTGATAGGGTTCTCAAGCTAGATTATGGAAAACTGATATGAACATTCTTGTAACTGGTGGTACTGGCTTTTTAGGACAGCATTTGGCGTTGAGGCTGCAATCCCTCGGTCATCATGTCAGTGTATTGGGGCGCAACCAAAAAATTGGGAAACAATTGGAAGCAGAAGGATTCAAATTTCTACCAATTGATTTGCGAGATAAAGAAGCAACAGTGACAGCGTGTCAGGGACAGGATTCCGTGTTCCATTGTGCAGCCCTATCTTCTCCCTGGGGAAAATACCGGGATTTTTATGATTCTAATGTTGTAGCAACTCGACATATCATCCAAGGCTGTCAGGAGTGGGGAGTCAAAAGACTGATTCACGTTTCAACTCCCAGTATTTATTTTAATTTTTGCCATCGCTTTAACATTCGCGAAAACGATCCATTACCAAAGATACCCGCTAACGCCTATGCTGAAACAAAACTTTTAGCAGAACAGGAAATTGACCGCGCACACCAGCAAGGTTTCCCCGTCATCACCATCCGACCTCGCAGCATTGTTGGTCCCGGCGATACAGCAATTTTTCCAAGATTACTTCAAGCAAGTTCGCGTATCGGTATTCCTCTCATTAATCAAGGTAAAGCTTGCATTGATGTGACCTATGTTGACAATGTGGTTGATGCTTTGTTGCTTTGTCAAAATGCGCCAGACACATCATTAGGTAAAAAATTTAACATTACCAACGGACAACCAATAGAGTTGAGAAATTTACTAGAAATGCTATCTCAGCAACTTGGTTATCCCCTGAAATTCACACCCTACCCCTATAAAATTGCTAACCTAGCGGCTACAGCAATGGAATTTTTCTCAAAAAGCATTTTATTTGGGAAAGAACCCGTACTCACTCGCTATAAAGTTGGAGTCTTAGCTTTTAGCCAAACTTTAGATATTACAGCAGCAAGAACCGAGTTAGGCTATCAACCAAGAGTCAGTCTTGAGGAGGGGTTAAAGATTTTTGCCCAATGGTGGAAGGGGACAAAAGATAAAAATTCATAATTCATAATTCATAATTCATAATTCAGACAATGTCTATTAAAGTTAAGTTTTTTCAAGCAGGATATTGTACCCATCCTGAAGCCGTTGTTATTAGGAATGGACGTTGGAAAACTGCCAATTTTCCATCAATATTTGCCCTCATATCACACCCAAAATTTGGTGCTATTTTGTTTGATACTGGCTACTCAGACCGCTTCTTTCAAGAAACTCGCTCTTTTCCCTTTAGTCTTTACCCCCTAATAACACCAGTCTATTTACAGTCAGAAGATAGCGCCGTTCATCAACTTACCAAATATGGCGTTTCTCCAGAAACTGTTCGGTATATCATTATCTCTCACTTTCACCCAGATCATATCGGCGGCTTGCAAGACTTTCCAAACGCTCAATTTATCTGTTTTAGATCGGCTTATGAAGCTGTCAAATCTCTCCGCAATACAGCAGCCCTCAAAGCAGGTTTTCTACCTGGGTTGCTCCCTCCTGATTTTGAGCAACGAGTCTTATTTGTCGAGGATAAAACAACAATATCATTACCCAGCGAGTATGGCAGTTTCAACACTGGTTTTGATTTATTCGGAGATGGTAGCCTCGCAGGCGTTGAATTACCCGGACATGCGATCGGTCAACTTGGATTGTTTTTTACCGATCTTGACCGTCAAGATTATTTTCTCATTGCTGATGCTTGTTGGTTAAGCCGTGCTTATCAAGAGTTTGTTCAACCCCATCCTATTGCTAATCTTATTTTTTCTAATAAGCGCCAGTATGCAGATACATTGCGAAGGATTCATCAATTGCATCAATTAAATCCAACTCTCAAGATTATTCCTACCCATTGTTCTGATACTTGGCTGATGTTACTCCTTTCACCTCCCAAGAGTATTTATTTGAATGAACCGCAAAGACGCGAAGCTCGCGAAGAAAGAGGAAAAGAAGACAGGTAATCTTAAAACTCCTTTTCTTCTCTTTGTGCTCTTTGCGACGCCAGATGCTTCAACGGGGGGAACCCAGAGCAGTCGCCTCAACGGGGGAAACCCCCCTCCCTTGTTCGCCAGTCCCCAGGGCGTGGGAAACCCGCCTCCAGGGCTGGATTCACCGCACGGCGCTGCTCTGAGCAATGCACTGGCTTGTCTTTGCGGTTCAATAAAATTTTCACAATTCAAATACAATGAATGGTCTTCTTAGAATTCTTTGGTACTACCTACAAACAAAATACAGACAACCCTTCCGCGATCGCGAATCACTAACAGCATGGCAAAACAAAAAAGTCCAGAAATTCCTCCAAGAAATCTTGACAAAATCGCCCTTTTACCGCAATCTCTACCAAAAGCTAGACATTGAGAACTGGCAAGAATTCCCCATCATTGATAAATCAATCATGATGGCTAATTTTGACCAATTGAATACAGTCGGTGTCAAAAAATCAGAAGCTCTAACACTAGCATTAGAAGCAGAAAAAACAAGAAACTTTAACTCAACACTGCGAGGCTTCACTGTTGGTCTTTCTTCCGGAACGAGTGGCAATCGCGGCTTATTTATAGTCAGCCAAAAAGAACAGCAAGCTTGGGCTGGTACGATTTTAGCAAAAGCACTACCCCAATCAATTTTGACTCCCCAACGGATTGCTTTTTTTCTCCGAGCAAATAGCAATCTTTATGAAACTGTTAACCGAAAACACATCCAGTTTGAGTATTTTGATTTATTCAATTCTGTAGAAAGTCATATTGAACGCTTAAATCAGTATGCATCAAGTATTCTAGTAGCGCCACCATCTATGCTACGTTTATTAGCCGATGCTCAAACTCAAGGAGATTTAAAGATAGCGCCCTTGAGAATTGTCTCGGTTGCAGAAGTTTTAGATCCTTTAGATGAAGCTTATATTCGTCGTTGTTTTCAGCAAACAGTTCATCAACTCTACCAATGCACTGAAGGGTTTTTAGGGAGAACTTGCGAATATGGCACTTTACATCTTAATGAAGATATTTTAGCGATTCAAAAAGAATATATCGATCGCAATGCGGGTAAATTCATGCCAATTATTACTGACTTTAACCGCAAAACTCAACCCATTATTCGCTATCGACTTGATGATATCTTAACTGAATGTCAAAAACCTTGCCCTTGTGGTTCGGTTTTAACAGCTATCCATAGTGTTGATGGACGTCGGGATGATATTTTTTATTTACCTCATAAAAATGAAGAAAAATTAGTGCCACTCTTTCCAGATTTTATTCGCAGGGCAATTATTCTCTCTTCAGAAAAAATTCAAGAATACGCAGTCGTTCAGAAAAGACCCAATCTTATAGAAATTTCTTTAAAAGTGGCTTCAGCATTTCTCGAAGAGAGCCAAGCCATAGTTTATAAAAATTTACTAGAGTTATTTGAACAACAACAGTGTCAAATCCCAGAAATTTGCTATAAAGAATACGAAACAAGAACAGTACATTATAAGAAACTAAGGCGCGTTCAACGAGAATTTTCTATAGATACCAAAATATGAATGCTGAAATTCATCTTTATGATAAAGATACAATAGATAACTTACCCGAGCCAAAATCAGAGGTAGCTATTCTGGTAAAGAACTACTGGTTACCTATGATGAAAGGTGGTTCATCCTACTTTATCAACAATGTCAACAGCCAGCTTTTCGCACTAGCGATCGATGACCTAGTTTTACCAGTTACCGTGAATTCCAAAGAATTAGAAAATTGCTATGTGTGTTCTCCTTACAATCATTATGTCACTTATTCTAAGGAAGAACTGAAAACGTTAGAAAATGCTTTTTTAGAAAAAATCTTAGAAATTATCATCAACATATTTGGTTTGTTTTTAAATTGGGGTCAAATCAATCAAGTTGCGATCGTGCATAATTTCCTACTTTCAACAAATTTATATCCCAATCTATCTTCAGAACAAGTGACTGAAATTACCAAATATTTAAAAACTCATTTACCCAATTATACTATAATATTTCGTTCGATTAATACTTTTGTCAGTGATGAGTTGTTCACTACCTTTAAAAATAACGGCTATCACATGATAGGTAGCAGGCAAATCTACCTTTTTAATCCTAAAGACCAATCGGCAATGCGGACAAAAATGAGGTGGCGATTGAAGCAAGATTTAAACCTCATTCAGCAGCAAGGTTATGAAGCGATCGATAGCAGTCAACTTTCTTCAAAAGATATTCCCCGATTAGTAGAATTGTATAATGCTTTGTATTTAGAAAAATACTCTTATCACAACCCTCAGTTTAACGAGCGCTTTTTAGCACTGGCTCTTGAGAATAAAGCTTTACAGATTAAAGCCTTAAGAAAAGCAGGAAAAATTGATGGAGTCATTGGATTCTACGAACTCAATGGTGTGATGACTACACCAATTTTAGGATATGACACCACCTTACCCCAAGAAGTTGGGCTATATCGAATGTTATCGGCTCAATTAACAGTAGAAGCCATAGAAAAAGGCATTATATTGCATCAAAGTTCTGGTGCTGCTTCTTTTAAAAGATTTAGAGGATTTATTAGCAATATTGAGTACAGTGCTGTTTTTTATCAGCATTTGCCTTGGTGGCGACAATTGGTGTGGCGATTTTTGGGAGTATTGGTTAATAGAATGGCTGTGCCATTGATGAAAAAGTATAAACTCTAGCAGTTTTTAGCCTCTATCCCAAGATAGATAGAGACATCCTCTGACTGACAGATAATCAGACATAGCATCTGTTATAGTTAACGGAATTTGTGCAGTTCTTACTCGAACTCTTGTACTGAAAGGGGCAATTGTGCTTAAGCAACCAGAAGTTAGCCATCTTGTTCGTCAGCTCCGGCAGTTAACGGCACTCAGTCAGGCGCGATTTGCTGCAACATTGGGGGTTGCTTACTGCACGGTGAATCGCTGGGAAAACGGTCACATCCAGCCTTCTGCATTGGCACTCAAGCAAATCAGAACCATGCTCAAGGAGTTGAAAAATTCTCCTGAAGTCACCCATCAGGAGTTGAGCCAGACACTGCTAGAACAGTACTTCCCAGAAACGGAGTCAACTGTTCGATGACGAAGGCAAATTCAGAATTTCGTATGGGTGGTCAAGGCAGGTGGAAAATTTTGCGAACAGAAGTGTTAAAGTATGGCGTTGCGTTGTTATCAGTTGCCTTAGCGCTAGGGTTCAACCTCCTGTGCAGCCCCTATCTTGACTCAACACGGACTCCACTATTTTTCGCTGCAGTTATGGTGAGTTCCTGGTATGGAGGTTTAACTTCGGGGTTGCTGGCAACTGCCTTGTCAGTACTGGCAATTGACTACTTCTTGGTAGAGCCAATTCACTCGCTCAGTAGTCCCAATCTGGCAAACTTGGCCCGACTGAGCGTGTTCGTGATGGCAGCCATCCTGATAAATTCGCTCAACGAAGCACAACGAATCGCGCAACGAAGAGCCGAAGCAAACCTCCAGTCCCTCCGCGAAAGTGAAGCGCGGTTTGGTTGTTTGGTAGAGTCTAATATTATTGGGATAATTGTGGCGGATTTGAGTGGTCCGATCCTGGAAGCGAACGATATTTTTTTGCAAATGCTTGGCTACACGCAGGAGGAGTTACGCTCCGGGCGAGTGCATTGGCGCGAGATAACAACACCAGAATCCCTTGAGGTAAGCGAGCGAGCGGTACAAGAACTTAAAACGACTGGAGCCTGTAACCCTTTTGAGAAGGAGTACATTCGTAAGGATGGTTCTCGTGTTCCGGTTCTACATGGTGCTGCCATGACAGGAGACACAACGGTTATTGGTTTTGTGCTGGATTTGAGCGATCGCAAACGCTCGGAAGGCGCACAGCAAGAAGCAGCCCGTCGAGAGCGAGAGTTACACTCTAAGGTGCAAGCAGCAAAAGAACAACTAGAAACCGTCTTAGCAAGTATCAACGACCAGTTTTTAGTCCTCGATCGCGAGTGGCGCTACATTTACGCTAACCCTCGTGTTGAGGAAATCGCGGGCATATCCAGAGAAAACCTCTTAGGTAAGTGCATTTGGGAGGTTTTTCCAGACACAGTCGGCTCTCAATTCTACGTTGAAGTGCATCGTGCAGTCGCAGAACAGAGAATTATTCATTTCGAGTACTTCTACTTACCCTGGCATCGGTGGTTTGAGAATCACATCTATCCCTCAGAAACGGGAGTATCTGTCCTTGTTACCGAAATCACCGCTCGCAAACGGGCAGAGGAGACTCTTCGGCGGACCAATCAAACGTTACAAACTCTAATTGATGCCTGTCCGGTTGCCATTGCTTTCTTCGATCCACAAGGGATTGTAAGGTTGTGGAATCGCTCAGCAGAAGCGGTATTTGGGTGGAGTGCAGGGGAAGTTCTTGGGCAGTTTATGCCAACGGTTCCCCATCGCCGTCAAGAATTTCTTGCAAGCATTCAAACGGTATTGAGTGGGCGATCGCTCTCTGGATTTGAAGCCCAGCATCAGTGTAAAGATGGGCAAATGGTCGATTTGGAGATTTGGGCTAATTTAACTTACGATGCGGAAGGAAATCCCGGTTGTCTCGGTATTGCCTTGGATATTACCCAACGCAAGCAAGCAGAAGCAGCACTGCGAATCAGTGAGGAACGGTATCGTTTACTAGTGGCAACAACGACGGCAGTTGTGTGGACAACAAACGCGGATGGTCGCTTTATTTGCGCTCAGCCTTCCTGGGAGGATTACACGGGACAGTGTTGGGAAGAATACGCGGGATGGGGTTGGGTAGAGATGTTTCATCCAGAAGACCGCGAGCAATTAAAAGCACGGTGGGAATATGCCCTGGCAGAGCGGTCATTTTATGAAGCAGAAGGGAGACTTTGGCACGCTCCGAGCGGTCAGTATCGTCACATTATATCCCGTGCAGTTCCTTTATTAAATGCAGACGGTTCCGTGCGGGAGTGGATTGGCATGGATACGGACATACACGCTCGCAAGCAAGCAGAAGTTGCCCTTCGCCAAAGTGAAAGTAGGTACCAAGTGCTAGTCAGCAATATGCCAGGAATGGTCTATCGCTATAGTCCCCGTGCCGATGGTGCAGATACCTTTACCTATGTCAGTTCTGGTTCCCGCGAACTGGTTGAATTGGAACCGGAGACGATTCTCCAGGATGCAAATTCCTTTTTAAGTTTGATTCATCCCGACGATTTCTCATCTTTTCAAGATTCCGTCGCAATTGCCTTTGAGAAATCACTCCCATGGCAATGGGAAGGACGATTGATGACACTATCGGGACAACTTAAATGGATTCAGGGGCGTTCCCGTCCGGAGCAAACCGAATACGGAGAGGCTTGGGATGGCTTGTTAGTTGACATCACCGCACGCAAACTTGCTGAAGCTGAACGGGAACAACTGTTAGCACGCGAACAAGCTGCCCGCGAGCAAGCAGAAGCAGCAAACCGCATTAAAGATGAGTTTTTGGCAGTGCTGTCCCATGAGTTGCGCTCCCCCCTCAATCCGATTTTAGGTTGGACGAAACTACTTCAGACAGGTAAGTTAGATGCACGGGCAAGCCAACGCGCTCTAGAGACAATCGAACGCAATGCCAAGCTGCAGACCCAACTTATTGAGGATCTGCTCGATGTCTCCCGAATTTTACGCGGTAAGATGGCATTGACCATTTGCCCCATCAATTTGGTTACAATTATTGAATCTGCCATGGAGACAGTGCGCTTGGCAGCAGAGGCGAAACACATTCAAATTCAAACTGTTGTCACCCTTGATAACGGGCGAGTTTCCGGGGATTCGGCACGACTGCAACAAATTGTTTGGAATTTGCTATCCAATGCGATTAAGTTCACACCGGATGGCGGAAAGGTAGAAATTTGTTTAGACCAAATCGACACCTATGCCCAAATTCAGGTTAGGGATACAGGTATTGGTATCAGCCCTGATTTTCTACCCTATGTCTTTGACTACTTTCGACAAGAGAATAGCACAACTATCCGCAAGTTTGGCGGGCTGGGCTTAGGTTTAGCGATCGTTCGTCATTTGACCGAACTGCATGGAGGAACAGTTCATGCAGCTAGCTCTGGGGAAGGGCTTGGAGCCACATTCACCGTCAGGCTGCCCTTGATGGCTCATGAGGAAGAGTCAGAGCCAGAAATTTCAACGGCGGCTCCATCGGTTGACTTAAGTCAATTGCGGATTTTGGTGGTGGATGACGATGAGGATATGCGGGATGTAGTACAGGTTATTCTAGAACAACAGGGAGCGCAAGTTACGGTTGCCGCAACGGCTGCTGAGGTGCTGATGCTGTTCGATCGCCAACCGCCCGATCTTTTAATTAGTGACATTGGAATGCCAGATATGGATGGCTATATGCTGATGGAGCAAATTCGCAGGCGATCGCCACAGCAGGGCGGGCTGATTCGTGCGATTGCGCTAACTGCCTATGCAGGAGAATACGACCAACGCCAAGCCCTCAAAGTCGGCTTCCAGAAACATCTTCCCAAGCCTGTTGAACCAGAAGCGTTAGTCAATGCAATCTCAGAACTCACTGGCTAACCCCGTACTGTTCTCAAAGTTTTGTCTTTTCCTCTCAGCCTACTTTTGTGCAATGCATGACGTTTTAGTTAATTTGTTTAGCTCGGGCTTATTTATTCCTCACGGTCACTGCTACCTGTGGAAACCAGGGTTAGTTTGGTTGCATTTAATTTCTGATGCCATCATTGCACTGGCTTACTACTCTATTCCCCTGACCTTATTTTACTTTGTTCGCAAGCGACAAGACTTACCTTTCTCCTGGATATTTTTGTTATTTGCAGCTTTTATTATTTCCTGTGGCACAACCCACATTGCCGAAATCTGGACACTTTGGCATCCTACCTATTGGCTATCTGGCATCCTCAAAGCTGGAACTGCCGTCATTTCATTTTTTACAGCGGTAGAACTTGTACCACTGGTTCCTCAAGCTTTAGCGCTACCCAGCCCGATTCAATTAGCACAGGCAAACGAGGCATTACACGCACAAATTCAGGAACGCTTGCTAGTTGAGAATCAACTCAGACGACTTCAAGACGAACTCGAGCAGCGTGTACGGATACGAACTGCTGAACTGGTGAAGGTGAACCAGCAATTACAACAAGAAATTGACGAGCGACACCGGGCTGAAGCCGAACGCGAACAACTGCTGGTGCGGGAGCAAGCTGCCCGCGAGCAAGCAGAAGCAGCAAACCGCATCAAAGATGAGTTTTTAGCAGTATTGTCCCACGAGTTGCGATCGCCTCTCAATCCGATTTTAGGTTGGGCGAAACTGTTACAATCCCGTACCCTCGACGAGCAAAAGACAAAACACGCCCTAGCCACTATCGAGCGCAATGCTCAATTGCAAACGCAACTGATTGGGGATTTGCTAGATGTCTCGCGCATTCTGCGGGGTAAACTCAGCCTTAACATTGCTCCGGTTGATTTAGCTGATACCATTAAAGCCGCCATGGAAACAGTGCGCCTAGCTGCAGAAGCCAAGTCAATTCAAATTGAAACAGCAATTAACATTACCATAGGAAAAGTTGCAGGAGATTCCGGTCGGATTCAGCAAATTATCTGGAATTTGTTAGCAAATTCAGTCAAGTTCACGCCCGAGGGAGGACGGGTAGAGATTCGCTTAGAGCGTGTTGGAACTCAAACCCAAATCACCGTCAGCGATACAGGTAAGGGTATCAGTCCTGACTTTTTACCTTATGTCTTTGACTCTTTCCGTCAGGCAGATAGTGCCACAACCCGAAAATTTGGTGGATTGGGACTGGGGCTGGCAATTGTCCGCCATCTGACAGAATTACACGGGGGCGTGGTGACAGCACACAGTTTGGGAGAAGGGAAAGGAGCCACTTTCACACTCAGGCTACCACTGATAAAGAAAGGTGCCGAATTAGAAAACGAACCGAGTGCCAATTGTACAACCCAAGAGTTTGCAACTTCACCGCTTGCAGGGCTGCAAATATTAGTTGTGGATGATGAGGTAGATACTCGCGACTATATCAGCTTTGTGTTGGAGCAAGCTGGGGCGAATGTGATTTCGGCTGAATCAGCAGATCGAGCACTGCAAATACTGGTGCAATTCACTCCAGATATTTTGCTGAGTGATATTGGAATGCCAGAAATGGATGGTTATGGGTTGATCCGGAAGGTGCGAGCGATGTCATCCGAACAAGGGGGAGAAATCCCGGCGATCGCTCTGAGTGCTTATGCTGGAGAAATAAATCATCAATTCGCCTTAGCCGCCGGATTTCAACACCATCTTTCCAAACCTATAGAACCAGAACAGCTCATTTCAACACTCATAAAATTAGTTTGAATTTTTACACCAGGGCAAGTATGATACTAAATCGCCCTAACGATTAGAAATCGTGGCTATACAAACAAAGTCCGCCTGCGCGGACTGATACCAATTCACGAAATACCAAAATACCGTTGAGCTTGTATAATACTAAATCGCCCTAACGATGTTCGTAATCGTGGCTATACAAACAAAGTCCGCCTGCGCGGACTGATACCAATTCACGAAATATATGATACCTGTAGATTGATTGTAGGGGCGCAACGTTGCCGCGCCCTTACCAAAGTATTTGTATTACCAAAAAAGTGAAATGATATGAGTAGTAAGGGGGTATACAACTCGGAGTTGGTATGAGTCCTCATCTGGCAAAACATCCGCATGCAAAGACAATCTAAATTCTACAAAAACATCTTCATCTCAGTTTCTGTACAAATTCCCTGTAAAGGTTTATCCCAAGGGTCTACTGGTAATTGGAAGATGTAAGCAAATTCAAATACAATACCTATAGTTGGTTTGTTTTCCCACTCAGCAGAACTCAACAATCGGTCATAATATCCACCGCCATAACCCAAGCGGTAACCTTGGTAGTCACAAGCGACACAGGGTACAAGAATTAAGTCCACTTCCACGGGGTTTATGGTAGAAGCATTGGGTGATGGTTCGATAATTCCATAATTACCAGTTTTTACAGGATCGTCAGGCATCCAATAATGCCAGATAAGTCTATTATCGATGCACCGAGGGAATCCCCAACAGCGAGATGTGTCTGTGAATAGAAAGCTGAGATCTGGTTCTTGGCGAAAGCTGAAATAAGCCAGTATTGTTTTTGAGCGAGCAAAAATAGACGACTGTATAAGGTTTTGGCAAATGCGATCGCTCTTTTGTTTCCACTGTGCTACAGACATTGACTGACGTTTTTTGAGTAGCGATCGCCTTAATTCCGTTTTTTTCATTCAAAATCTCACACCACAACAATTCCATCCCCAATTTCTTTAAAAAGTCGGGGATCTAGCAGCCCTATCAATTTTGTTCCAAGATGTGCTGAAATTCCTCTATTGAACCAACAGTAATTGCTTGCCTGTGGAGTTGCTTGAGAACAGGTATATCGTACAAATTCTCAATTTTTGCAATTATCTCTGGTGGCACTTCTCCAAACCTGGTTGCTAAGTTATCAATGACACACTCTCGCTGTACTTTTAACATTCCTACGCGCTCAACACTCGTGATATATGGCATTTTCTTCTGCTCCTCGTAACAATTTATTTCAGTATCAAACATTCGCTCTTGCTCCTTCGGCAAAGCCATCATCCAGTCAATCACTCGAAAAAGCTGAAGAATTTTGTCTTTATTGTATCCCGACTCATACAACTGCCTAATTAAACTCAGTTTCCACCGCAATCGCCCTTCTGGATCTTGAATGGTAGTTTGAGTTCGTAAGTGTGCCATCACTATCACAGCAAAGGGGTTAGTATTTTGTTCGCTTGTTGTCAATTGTGTTTCATAATCTAGCAGTTTTACAATCGGAAACTTCAGCCTCATCAAACAACCCCACAGTTCATAGCCGTACTGTTGAAGCCAAGCAAGACAAATTTGAAGAAGGCTGGGGTCAATGCTTAGCTGAAATGATAGCAGTACAGCGAATTAATAATGATTTTGAAATGAATATTTTTGGAATTGTTTCTAATGGCAAAATATGGCAGTTTGGTAAGTTAACTGCTGATGTTTTTACTAGAAATAAAAATATCTATGTAATTCAGGAGTTAGATAAATTATTTGCTGCTGTTAATTATGTTTTTCAACAGTGCGAGTTGCAAATAAATAAGAATATTTGATAAAAATTGCAATGACATCGCAGATCTTTAAGCAAAGTGGGTAACCTATCACCAAGTATCGCAGTTACCAACTCATTTATGCTAACTTCACTACGAATCGCTACTTGGAATCTTGCAAAACCCAAACCCAATGGATGGAGTAAAAACCCAGCTATTCTTGAGAAAATACACGAAATTAATGCCGATATCTGGATTTTGACTGAAACTAACGACGTTATTAATCCAGGAGAGCAATATTCTCAAGCTGCGAGTTATTCCGAACCAGAATGGAATGGTTTTAAATGGACAACGATTTGGTCTCGTTTGCCTATTATGCGACATTGGCAAACCTATGACCCTTGGATTGGTGTTTGTGCAGAAATTTTCACCCCTATAGAGAACTTATTAGTTTATGGAACAATTATTACTTATGCCCGTGATGGTGTTCTAAATAAAGAGGCAAAAATTTGGGAACGCCACTATGAATCTATTCAAAGTCACAGCCGAGATTGGAAAAAATTGAAAAAACTTTTGCCTTTGTGCGTAGCTGGTGACTTTAATGAAGCTTTGAGCCAGCCTTTTAGTTATGGAACTCCTAAAGGACGAGAAATGCTCAATCAGGGGTTGGAGCAAAGCAACTTAGTTTGCGTGACTGCTAATAGTGAACTTGGCTATAATATTGACCATATTTGCCTGAGTTTGGAATGGGCAAAAAGAGTACAAAATGCGAACAAATGGCAAGCTTATAAAAGTAATGGTCATCCAGTTACCGACCACTTTGGCGTTTCTGTAGATTTATCTTTTGATACCTCTTGTAGCTGAATAACAGAGGCGGAGCTTCACAAGAAAATCATTCCCAGGCGGAGCGTGGAAACGAAAGTTGATTTTAATTTACTATTGTCAAAATTCTCAACTACAGAACCCCGACTTCTTGAAAAAGTCGGGGAGATCGGGCAAATATCGTTTAGATAAGACTCGATCCTCCTTAGCTCCCCGATGAATTGGGGGAGAACAAAGCTCCCTCTTTTTAAGGCTACGGTGGTGTACACAAGTCTTATATAGTGCATTCAAAGCGGTTTCGATCCCCCCTAACCCCCCTTAAAAAAGGGGGGAACTGAATTCCAATTCTCCCTTTTCACGCTGTTTCATCTCTTTTTTAGAGATCTGTACACCACCGTAGCTTTTTCAGGGGAGTTGGGGGATCTTCAAGGATTAAATATTGTTAACTGAACCGTATTGGGAGATTGGGGATCTAACTTTATTATTAAGCAGCGTTTTTACGCCACCAGTCAATTGTATTCTTCAGCCCTTGCTTAAAGTCTACTTGGGCAGTAAAGTCAAAAGCTTGCTTGGCTCTTTCTGTATCTAAACAACGGCGAGGTTGTCCGTTAGGTTTATCTGTTTCCCAAATAATTTCGCCTTCAAATTCCATTAACTCACAAATGAGATGAATTAAGTCGCGAATAGAAATTTCATAACCCGTTCCCAAGTTGACAGGTTCGGGATCGTTGTAGTATTGGGTACCCATAACGATACCTCGTGCAGCGTCTTCTGAATATAAAAACTCGCGAGTTGGGCTACCATCACCCCAAACCGGAAGTTTCTTTTCTCCTTTAAGCTGCGCTTCATAAACTTTACGAATTAACGCTGGAATGACATGAGAGCTTCTGGGGTCAAAATTGTCTTCCGGGCCGTATAAGTTCACTGGCAATAGGTAAATGCCGTTAAAATTGTACTGTTGGCGGTAGGCTTGCAGTTGAACGAGAAGGGCTTTTTTGGCGATTCCATAGGGGGCGTTTGTTTCCTCTGGGTAGCCATTCCACAGGTCGTCTTCTTTGAATGGGACGGGAGTAAATTTGGGATAGGCACAGATAGTCCCAACACAGATAAACTTTTCTACTCCAGCTTGATAAGCAGCATGAATCAACTGCGTACCCATCATTAAGTTGTCGTAGAACAATTCAGCTGGTTTTTCACGGTTCAGACCAATTCCACCGACATGGGCTGCTAGGTGAATGATAATGTCTTGTTGATCGACTGCTCTTTGGCAATTTTCCCACAGACGCAGGTCGCACTCACGCGATCGCGTGACTGTAATTTTGTTTTGCTCAGCGCCAGCCTTACAGAGTTGGTCAATGACTTGACGTCCCAAAAAACCAGCTCCACCAGTTACGAGAATACGTTTGTTTTTAAGTTCTAAGGTGCTCATTTTTTGTCCTCATAGTAGAAAAAGCTGATAGCTCATCGCTCATCGCTTATTAGAAGTGGAGCACACCCAGTTCTTGCCGAATCATGGCATTGTCTTGCAACACCTTTGAGACTTTACCGTTAGGCGACTTGAGACCCAATGCTTGCAGGTCGGCTTCCACCATAATGGCGACCAATTGCTCAAATGTGACCGATGGGGTCCAGTTTAACTTTTGCCGCGCTTTTGTAGAATCCCCAATCAACAAATCCACTTCCGCCGGACGAAGATAGCGCTCATCAAACTCCACGTAGTCTTGCCAGTTCAGATTGACATAACCAAATGCCAGTTCTAAAAACTCTCGTACTGAGTGAGTTTCGCCAGTTGCAATCACGTAATCATCAGCCTGGTCTTGCTGCAACATCAGCCACATGGCTCTGACGTAATCTTTGGCGTATCCCCAGTCACGCTTGGCATCCAGATTCCCCATGTACAGCTTTTTCTGCTTACCTGCGAAAATTCTGGCCACTGCCATTGTAATTTTGCGCGTCACAAAAGTTTCTCCCCTTCTGGGAGATTCGTGGTTGAACAAAATACCGTTACAAGCAAACATCCCGAATGATTCGCGGTAATTTACTGTTTGCCAGTGAGCGTAAACCTTAGCACAGGCGTAAGGGCTGCGGGGGTAAAACCGTGTAGTCTCTTTCTGTGGGATTTCTTGTACCAAACCATACATTTCCGAAGAACCTGCTTGGTAAAATCTCACTTGAATGCCAGTGCGGTGCTGATAGTCGCGAATTGCTTCTAACAGACGCAATGTTCCCATTCCCACTGAATCCACCGTGTATTCTGGCGAATCAAAGCTGACTCGAACGTGGGATTGAGCACCTAAATTATAAATTTCGAGTGGCTGAACTTCTTCTAAAATCCGCCGCAGAGTGGTACCGTCTGTTAAGTCGCCGTAGTGGAGAAGTAGCTTCACACCCTCTTTGTGAGGGTCTTCATACAGGTGATCGATACGATCTGTATTGAAAGTTGAAGTTCGACGGATGATACCGTGAACCTCGTAACCTTGCTCTAGCAAAAATTCACTTAGGTAGGAACCATCTTGCCCGGTAATACCAGTGATTAATGCTCGCTTCCGTTGCGTCATGCTTAATTTTTCCTTGTTTTTACTGCTGAAATGGTTACAGAAAACCCTGGTATAACTTAACAGGTATTTGTTTAATTGCCCAATGGGAAACCTACCAATCCCACTATCGCCTCAGCTTGCTGACATAAGTAAATTTGCTGAATGGAATGCTTGCTGTCAGGCGTATCTAACTTAACGAGCAAATTTTTGTTGTTTTTGTAATTTTTTTAGAATCTTTATCCAAATTTCATATATAATTGTCTTCTGTTAAGATTGTATAAAAATTTGAGTGATATTATGTTCGCTTAATTAGTTATAAAAAAGAAAATCTGTGCAAAAGTCTGAAAGCCTCTTTCTCCCTGCTCCCTGCAAAGCTGCTGTTTTTACGATCGGTCTTTAATCGAACTTGATATGATGGTCTCCCCTCGTCTTCTAAAGATCGGGGATCTGCAAAAAATTGCAAAGCAAAAAGTCAAAAGTCAACAAAAGGTTCTCATCCCGTTTTGACTTTTGACTCTGTAATTTATTTAGGATATTAGCTAGATCGACGCAATATCAATACGCTCCATTATTTTTAGGAATAACGACAACGCCGATAGTTTTAACAATTATCCACAAATCCAACCACAAGTTACGGAATTTGACATAATGCAGATCTATTTGAATCCGTCGCGGATAAGGAATATCATTACGTCCGGAAACTTGCCACAATCCAGTAATTCCCGGTCTAATTGTGAGAATCTGGTCGATGTAACAACCGTATTTCGGTAACTCTTCTTTTACTAAAGGTCGCGGTCCTACAACACTCATGTCTCCTTTTAATACATTCCAGAACTGGGGAAATTCATCCAAGCTAGTAATTCGCAAGAAACGACCAATCTTGGTAATACGCGGATCGTGTTTGAGCTTAAAGTTGGTCTCAAACTCGTCTCGCAAATGAGGCGATGTTTCCATTATTTGAACTAGAACTTCATCGGCATTGGTTACCATTGTTCGGAATTTAATACAATTAAAAGGTTTGTAATTTTTACCGACCCGTTCCTGAATATAAAAAATTGGACCGTTCGAGCTTAAAGCAATCAACAAGCCCAAGAGTAAATACACAGGGGAAAACAAAATAAGTACCAATAGCGAAAACACAATGTCGAATAGTCGCTTGGCAAACTCTCCGTTTAAAGCCTGGAAAGACAAACCTTTGGGTTTTATTCGAGGCGTCTTTTTTGGTTGACCGCGTTTAAAGAAGGTACGCGAGCGCTTCCCGGAGAGGAGTGAGCTCTGGGCAGTCATCATACTCCTTAACAATCCACACCACACATAGTCCCAATCTTAAAGCTAAAAGGAGTTCCTAAGGATTGGCAATTTGCCAATCCTTAGCAAAACAAGACCATCAATTGGGTAATGGTCTCTTTTCTGTACAGGTATTTAAGAAGCCTAAGTAGCGCTTGGCAAAGATTTGCGGGGAAAACTGGGTAGCGTGAACTCGGGTATACTCTGGGTTGAATTTCCCTCGATACGCTTCAAAGGTTTCTACTGCGTCTACTAGTGCGGCTTCGGTTTGCTCCTTGAAAAATATACCAGTTCCAGTATCACCTGAGTCACGAAAATCTCGCACTGTTTCGAGCGCTCCTCCTGCACCGTAGGCGATAACTGGAGTGCCGCAAGCTTGCGCCTCTACTAAAGCAATCCCAAAATCTTCACAGGCTGCATATACAAATCCTTTGGCATTTGCCATATACTTTTTTACAACGTCATCGGGTTGCCAGCCCAGCACTTGTATATTGCTATTTGCTATCCTGCGGATGGTTTTCATCTCTGGTCCTGTTCCAATTATGACTAACGGTAGTTGCAGTTTATTAAATGCCCTAACTATTAACGATACTTGTTTATAAGTTACCAACCGGGAAACAATTAGGTAGAAATCCTCCTTCTGAGGGATAAATGGACAACTGTCAACATTAACTGGTGGGTAAATAACTTCCGCTTCTCGTCGGTAGCAGCGCCAGATGCGGCGAGCTGTATGCTTGGAGTTAGCGATGAAGTAATCCACGCGATTCGCTGTCGATACATCCCATTGGCGTAAACCATGCAGCAAATAGCGTGTTAACCAACCAGGGATACCACTACCTAGCTTACTGTGATTTAGATAATCGAAGGTGAGGTCCCATGCATAACGCATGGGACTGTGACAATAACAAACGTGTACTTGATCGGGTGTAGTCAAGACTCCTTTCGCAACAGCATGAGATGAAGACAGAATAACGTCATATTCCCGCAAATCTAGCTGTTCTATGGCTAGTGGCAACAAAGGTAAGTATTTTTGTACGCCTTTTCGGGCAAATGGAAGATGCTGAAGAAATGTTGTGCCAATTTTCCGCTTGTATAAATAGCTTTTGGGATTGATGGATTCAAAGTCGATTAGAGCGTATAAATCAGCATCAACGTGGTTGAGAACCTCTTGCACAACAAGTTCCGAACCACCAGTGGCTTTCGGTGTCAGCCATTCATGAACCAAGGCATACTTCAAAGACACAGCTAACTATGAGTATTTGGTAGAGAACACGCTTCAGTCAGTCACCTAAAGGATGAAGGATGAAGTATGAAGTGAAGTATAAAGTATTTCATCTTTGTTCCTTTACACTTTAACCCTTTCATCCTTTATCCTTCATATTTCCCGTTGTTACCAAAAGACGTAATCCTCTCAATAGAGGTTCCAGAGACACACCACAACCTGATACCCTCAAATTGGGTCACTCCATAAATTAACTGACGAAGGAAATAACAATTTATGCGAATTCTTATTGTGGGTGGCACTCGGTTCATTGGTGTTTACCTAACTAAACTACTAGTGGAACAGGGGCATGAAGTTGTTCTTTTCAATCGTGGTAATCGTCCGATCCCCGTAGAAGGAGTGGGACAAATTACGGGCGATCGCACTGATGCTACTCAACTCAAGGAAAAATTATCCCACGAAAATTTTGATGCCATTTTCGACAATAACGGAAGAGAACTTTCTGATACTCAACCACTTGCGGAGATTTTTCAAGACCGTATACAACATTTTGTATACATGAGTTCTGCTGGGGTGTATCTGAAATCCGACCAAATGCCTCATGTAGAAGGGGATACAGTCGATCCAAAAAGTCGCCATCTCGGTAAGCACGAAACAGAAGCGTATTTAACACAACTTGGCTTACCTTTTACCTCCATTCGCCCCACATACATTTACGGTGCTCTAAATTACAACGATCTCGAAGCTTGGTTTTTTGACAGAATCGCTCGCAATCGTCCCATCCCTATCCCCGGTAATGGCTTACACATTACCCAATTCGGACACGTTAAAGACCTTGCCACAGCTATGTCCAAAGTTTTGGGCAATCCAAACGCTGTCAAACAAATTTACAACGTATCAGGCGATCGCTATGTGACATTTGATGGCTTAGCCCGCGCTTGTGCTGTGGCTGCTGGCAAATCTGCTGATGACATCAAAATCCTACATTACGATCCCAAAAAATTTGATTTCGGCAAGCGTAAAGCCTTTCCCCTGCGCGTACAGCACTTTTTTGCTTCCGTGGATAAAGCCAAAACACAATTGAACTGGCAGCCCGAATATGACCTGATTTCCGGGCTCAAAGACTCTTACCACAATGATTATCTGGCTTCGGGTCGCGATCGCTCGGAAATAGATTTTTCTGTTGATGAAGAGATTTTAAAATCTTTATAAAATTTACGCAAAGACGCTCGGAGTCATTTTGCGTCTTTGCGTGAGATGCTTTTCCTAGCAATTATGAATAAACCTCAATACCAACTCAATAACGTTTTAGCCTCCCGCGCCCGTTTGGGAGAAAGCCCTGTTTGGGATGCAACCCAAAAGCTACTTTACTGGGTCGATATTTATAACTACCGAGTCCATCAATTCAACCGAGCCACCGGACACAACTCCTTTTTTGATGTGGGAGATGTTGTTGGTTGTATTGGCCTTGCGGGTGCAAATCGGTTAATTATGGCCCAACGCGATCGCTTAGCATTTCTTAACACTCAAACAGGAGACATCACACCCATCATTCAGGTTGAGGCAGATAAGCCAAATAACCGCTTTAATGATGGCAAATGCGATCCTCAAGGTCGCTTTTGGTTTGGTTCCATGAGCCAGGAAAAATCTCAAGCTTCTCTATATCGCTACGATCCCGACAACTCGCTGCATTTAATGGAAACAGGATTGACAGTGACTAACGGTATGGGCTGGAGTTCCAACGGAAAAACCTTTTACCTGACAGATTCCGACCAACAAAAAATCTTTGCCTACGACTTCGATTCACAATCTGGTAAAATAAGCAACCGTCGTATATTTGTCGATCTAACTCACGAGTCATTTTTTCCCGATGGATTGACCGTAGATAGTGAAGGGAATATTTGGTCGGCAATGTGGGAAGGAGGATGTGTGATTCGCTTTGATTCTACAGGGAAAGAAGTTTTGCGGATAAGATTACCTGTCAAGTCTCCAACCAACTGCACCTTCGCTGGCGAGGATTTGAAATTACTTTACATCACGACTGCCTCCGTCGGGCTCAGCCAAGCAGAAATCGACAAGAGTGTTTCTTCTGGTGACTTGTTTGAAGTTCAAACCGATATTGTTGGGTTGCCTTCCTATCATTTTCAATCTTCGATTTAATGAAAATGGTAGATACACCCGAGTGAACACAAGGTCAGACAAAGTTTGAGCAGAGAATACACCCGATTTTGAAGAAGAAAGAACTCCGTGCCTGCGGAGGAATAACTTAAAGTATGTTCCATTCTTAAGACGCTTGTCTCAGTCAAAAGTAATATTCCCGTTAGAAACACCTCAATTTTTCTCAATCTCAGTTTTCTGGCTGTCTGTCGTGTCACTATTATTTGTCGGTAAAAGATAAATAATCCCAGAAATTAACGTCAGAGTAACGGAAATCCAAAAAGCGACAAGAGCAATCAAACGCCATTCAGGTAAAGGAGCAATTAAAAGTGCGATCGCTATAATTTGACTGACAGTTTTGAGTTTTCCCCAAATATTGGCTCCCGTGACTTTGGGTTGACTCACGCGCCAACCAGCGATCGCCAACTCTCGTGCCAAGATAAGAAACACACCCCAAGCAGGAACTCTTCCTAGCTCAATCAACACGAGTAAAGGTGCGAGTACCAAAAACTTATCTACCAACGGATCGAGAAACTTACCCAAATCGCTAATTTGATTGAGTTTTCGGGCTAAATAACCATCCAACCAATCTGTTAGAGAAGCAACCAGAAAAATTGCGACACAAATCCATTGCAATTTAGGTTCTGGGCTGTACAAAAGATACAGCAGAAATGGTATCCCTATTAAGCGAGAGAAGGTAATCCAGTTTGGTAAAGTCATAAAATTTTAGATCTTAATTCGATCTATATTCAAGATTAAAATGTCAAGCAAACTGAAAAGCAGTGTTTGCAGTCAATGGTTCTGGTAGTGCTTTTCCTTGTGCTTGGTATTCTTCTATCAAAAGTTCTAGAACTTCTTCACCATTTTTGAGTGCTTCAGCATAGGTATTGCCGTGAGTGTGTGCGTAGGGACCGAACTCTGGTAAGCTGACAATGTATTTACAATCCTCTGTTGACCATTGAATAATAATGCTGTAATGAAGTTTCATTTTTTTACTCTCCCTCGTTCTCTGGTTCCTCCAACCCTTGCAAATCTCTCAGTGCGTTTCTCACATCTTTTTCTTGATATCGCCCTGCATTATCTCCATCTTTACCAGAAAGAGTGAGACTGTAAGGTAGGTTTGGATGACTCCACACAGTATGAGTGCCTTTACCGGGTCAGTAGGTAAATCCGGTTTTCAAGAGCATTGCTTTCAGTTCCCGAATTTTCTTAGGCAAATTGGAAATTTGGAATGTGACTACTGAATATCTTGCCACAGATACTTCATTATGACTCAACCAATGGATTTAGATGTAAGAATAGAACGCGATTCAATGGGCGATCGCTCCATACCATGTAGCGCGTACTACGGTATTCAAACACTGCGGGCAACAGAAAACTTCCCTATAAGTGGCATTAAGCCTTTACCCACTTACGTAGATGCGTGTATTATCATCAAAAAAGCGACAGCTATTGTCAACGGCAAACTAGGGTGTATTCCCCAAGAGATCGGTCAGGCGATCGTACAAGCTGCAGATGAAGTGTTAGCAGGGAAATTGCGCGACCAATTTGTGGTAGATGTCTACCAAGCAGGTGCGGGGACTTCCCATCACATGAATGTTAACGAAGTTTTAGCGAATCGAGCGCTAGAAATTCTTGGAGAACAAAAGGGCAATTACAAACGTGTTAGCCCAAACGATCATGTAAATTACGGGCAATCTACCAATGATGTGATTCCCACGGCAATTCGGATTGGTGGCTTGCTGGCATTGTCAAAAACACTACACCCAGCATTAGAAAACGCCATCGCAGCACTTGAAGAAAAAGCCCAAGAATTCCAAAACGTTGTCAGATCTGGCAGAACCCACATGCAAGATGCTGTACCCGTGCGCTTGGGAGAAAACTTCCGTGCATGGGCGCACATCCTTACAGAACATCAAAATCGAATATATACAGCGTCTTCAGACTTAATGATACTGGGTTTGGGAGGCAGTGCAGCAGGTACGGGGTTAAATACTCACCCTCAATATCGAGCATCTGTTGTTCAAGCGATTGCGGAAATCATTAACTTTCCCTTAGAACCAGCACCGCACTTAATGGCAGCAATGCAAAGTATGGCACCATTTGTCAATGTTTCTGGTGCTTTACGCAATTTAGCTCAAGATTTAGTCAAAATATCTCATGACCTCCGGTTGATGGACTCCGGACCAAAAACTGGTTTAAAAGAAATTCAGTTACCACCAGTTCAACCAGGTTCCTCAATCATGCCAGGTAAGTACAACCCTGTCATGGCAGAAATGACATCAATGGTCTGCTTTCAGGTCATGGGTTACGATCATGCGATCGCTCTAGCTGCACAAGCAGGACAACTAGAACTGAACGTTATGATGCCCCTTATCGCCTATAACCTCATTCACAGCATAGAAATTCTTGGCAACACCATTGCTGCTTTAACCGAACGTTGTATCAAAGGAATTACCGCCTATCAAGAACGTTGTTTGGCATATGCTGAAGGGAGTTTAGCCTTAGTCACAGCACTCAATACCCACATAGGTTACCTAAATGCGGCGGCTGTGGCTAAAGAATCCTTAGAAACAGGACAGTCTTTACGCCAGATAGTTTTAGAACGGGGGTTAATGAGTGAAGAAGAATTAGCTAAAGTTTTAAACCTGGAACAAATGAGTGCGATTGTGCCTCTAACTATACAGGACGGCAAGTCGGAATAATGAGGAAAGGAGGAAGATTAAAGTTATGTTGTCTTCCTTCTTTACTTTTTCCTTGTTGTTCTTTATCTAACCATGCCAACTCAAACACCATCCGTTAGCTTAATTCGCGCCACTTCATACGAACGCAACACGCTCCGAGAGTCATTGGAAACACTGCTAGAACCCTTGGGAGGAATAACGGCGTTTGTGAAACCGGGGAACCGAGTCTTACTCAAACCCAACTTGCTGACAGGCGCACGTCCTGGGAAAGAGTGTACCACTCGTCCCGAACTGGTTTATGCCGTAGCCCAAATGGTGATAGAAGCTGGTGGCAAACCCTTTTTAGGTGATAGCCCTGCTTTTGGTAGTGCTAGAGGAGTAGCAGTAGCAAGCGGATATCTGCCAGTTTTAGAAGAACTCAAATTGCCAGTAGTTGAATTTCACGGACATCGCTATCAAACAGTCAGCGAAGAGTTTAACCACCTGCTGCTGTCTAAAGAAGCAATGGAAGCAGATGTTACGATCAACTTACCCAAGGTAAAGTCACACGTTCAGTTGGTACTTACCTTAGGAGTCAAAAACTTGTTTGGCTGCGTTCCGGGTAAAATGAAAGCCTGGTGGCATATGGAAGCAGGAAAAGATGCAAACCGATTTGCTGAAATGTTGGTGGAAACAGCTAGGGTTATCAATCCCGACTTAACCATTGTAGACGGCATTATCGGTCATGAAGGCAACGGTCCGAGTGGAGGAGAACCTCGTGCGTTGGGAATTTTAGGAGCATCATCAGATATTTTTGCTTTAGATAGAGCAATAGTGGAAATTTTGAACGTTCAACCAGAACAAGTACCAACTATTGCTGCGTCCAAGCGGTTGGGGTTAGTTGGTACACTTGATGAGATGTACTTTCCCAATCTGCATCCCGGTTTGTTAAAGATAGAGGATTGGCGTTTACCCGATAAGTTCGTACCCATTGACTTTGGTATGCCTCGCGTTATCAAGTCTACCTTCAAACATCTTTACATTAAATTTATCAAAGAACCCATGAGCGCTTATAAGGCATGACCCCATGCCTTATGCCCATAATAAGTGCAAACTCTGTTACAACAATTCAAAAATTGGCAGAGTAAGCTGAAAGTACCCTCCGATTGCTTAACCAGACCGCCCTAATCTAGTGGCGGTTTTTTTCCATGCTTATTTCCCTTAAATCAACACGGAACAATACGGTTCGGTTAACAATATCTAATCTTTGAAGATTCCCCCAATCGCTCGGGGGCTAGGGGGAATAAAGTCTTCTCCTCCCCGTATTGCAACACGGGGAGGAGAAGATATGTTACTCCCTTTGGGATCTAAAATGCCAACCTAAGCGCATAGGTAATCTTCTGACGGGAAGGGAACCGTCGTTGATTTGTTTAATCTATTACATTTCCTTAAGGACTATGTAAGAAGACATATTCATTAGATTTTCTCACTTAACCTGAAAAATTTTTTATGAGTGGAATTACTGATAAAAAATCTCAATACTTCTATTTTCTCTGTAATTATTCGGTATTCATTTATTGTTAAAAAACTTATATTGTTCCTACCAGTCTGACTGGGAGTCTTAAGTGTCCAAATAATAATAAGCATTTTTACTTAAAAACTAAAAGATACAAATAGATGAGCTAGCATTTGAAATCCGATCGGGCAAAAAACAACCGAGAAGAAAAGCGAAAACACTTATAAATAAAGGTTTGAGTTGCGATCGCTAAACACAAAATAGCTCGACTCGGGCGCGATACCAGTACAGGTCGGATTAAAAGTTGTAAATTATAATGCTAAAGAACTGGACGTCCCGTAGAGCAAAGATTACAATAAAAACGCGTTATTGCTTAGCGCTATTAAATACAAGGTCAAAAAGAAAATGTTAGTTTTTAGCTGCTCATCAAGTATTTTCTGTATCAAAAAAATGTATCTGCCTATTTTGAAACATCATTGATATTCTTTATTAGTACAGAGATTGATGTAAAAAAATAGCTAAAATAACAGTAAACCTCTCTAGATAAGAGGGAAACTACAAGTGGTGTATCTAGCCTCAACTTTTATGAATTCAAATTCTCAATCTGTCAACCAAAGCGACACATATTCCCATCGATTGGCAGATATAGTGGGAACCGGGATTGGTTTAATGACTTTGACATTACCTCTATTTATTATCGCTCACTATTCTTCAAACAACATTCAGACTTACTCCCAACCCGTAATGATAAGAGTGGAAAGGTAGTGGTTACTAGTTAGTGATGAGTGGTGCAATTCCTCCTAACCTATGACCTCGGTCCTGCGCCTTTCTTCTTGTGACCGACTAGGGATAGAATCTTACACTGGGAGCTATGCATATAGCTCTCACAGTTTACAGTAAGCAAACGGAGTGTTGTCGTGGACTTATCTCGGATTCCAGCTCAGCCCAAACCAGGTCTGCTCAACGTTTTAATTGAAATTGCAGGCGGAAGCAAAAACAAATACGAATATGATAAGGACCTACAGGCTTTTGCTCTGGACAGAGTTCTTTATTCGTCGGTAAGGTACCCCTATGACTATGGTTTTGTACCTAACACTCTAGCTGATGATGGCGATCCGCTTGATGGCATTGTCATCATGGATGAGCCAACTTTTCCAGGATGTTTGATAGCCGCAAGACCAATTGGTATGTTAGAGATGATAGATGGTGGCGATCGCGATGAAAAAATTCTTTGCGTTCCCGATAAAGACCCCCGATACGCTCATGTCAAATCCTTAAAAGACATTGCGCCACACAGACTGGCTGAAATAGAAGAGTTTTTCCGCACTTACAAAAATTTGGAAAAAAAGGTTACAGAAATCCTCGGATGGCAAGATGTTGATACAGTCTCGCCATTGGTAGAAAAGTGTGTCAAAGCAGGTAGCGAAAAAGCTCGGGATTCAGAGTCTTAAGCTCAGTAGGGGTTGGAGGTTGGGGGTTAGCTCATTCCCAATCTCCAACCCCCAATCCCCAATCCCTAGGTTATAATCTAGAGTTATAACTGATACCTCATAACTGTTTTGCAATGCAGCGCACGCTCCTCTTAGCAAAAATTCACAATTGCACTCTCACAGCAGCAAACATTAACTATGTGGGAAGTATTAGTATCGATAGCCTTCTCATGGATAAAGCTGGTATCTTACCATACGAGTACGTGCATATAGTGAACATTAACAACGGCGAGCGTTTTACGACTTATGCGATTCCAGCACCAGCCAATTCAGGGGCAATTGAGTTGAATGGAGCAGCAGCACGTCTAGGCATTATGGGCGATCGCTTGATTATAATGTCTTACGGGCAGTTCAGTTTGGAAGAGTTAAAAAATCACTCTCCCACCGTAGTCCTTGTGGATGAAAACAACCGACTAATGGAAGTGCGGCGTTATGACGATCTGCTCAGTAGGACTTAATTTTGACAAACATGCCAAACTCTGAACTGTCGCCTTTCCAAAACTACTCAACTCAAGAGCAACTCACTGAAGTTGAAAAACCAGCATCGGATTTTTTAGTGCAATTTTGGGGCGTGCGGGGTTTGATTCCCAGCCCAGGTAACAACACCAGTCGATATGGTGGTAATACTGCTTGTGTAGAGATGCAGGTTGGAAAAAAACACTTAATTTTTGATGGGGGTACTGGTTTGCGTTTGCTCGGGAGAAGTTGGCTTTCAGAGAAGATAGAAGCTCACTTATTCTTCACCAACTCCCAATCAAACCGCATTCAGGGATTTCCCTTTTTTGCGCCTGCATTTCTTGCAGAAAATTGTTTCCATATTTATGGGACAGCAGCGTTGAATGGAGCGTCTATCAAACAATGCCTTTGCGATCAAATGCTCCAACCGCACTTTCCCTACCCATTACAAATTATGCAATCAGACCTGCACTTTCATAATTTTGCCCCAGGTAAGGTCTTTAAGGTAGATGATATTACGATCGCAACGGCATTGATCAACCGCCACCAAAAATCAGTAGGCTACCGAGTCACTTGGCAAGAGTACAGTGTTGCTTACATTACAGATTTACCTCAAAGCTTAAGCGATACAGATAAGGAACACATTGCACAACTAACGAAAGGTGTAGATTTATTGATTGCCAATGCAACCTACACCCCCCCATCTATACGAATTCACCAGCACGCAGAAATTTACTGGAAGACATCAGTTGATTTAGCTCAACATCTCGATGCTAAATTGCTGGCTATTTCTCACCATCATCCAGATGACTGTGATGATTTTCTTGATGAGGTGCAAACTGAGGTTCAATCTGTCTTTCCCAAAGCAGTATTAGCCCGTGAGGGCTTGGTTTTAACAGTGAGCCGTCACTGTTAAAAGTTCTTGCAGTTTTTCAGCAACTGTACCATTCGTAATTAATTTTTTGGCCTTGGCTATACCGTCTTGCATATCCGAACAAATTCCAGCACGCCAGAGGTAAAATCCCCCGTTCCATAAAGCCGTGTCCGTAAGTTCTGAAGATTGTCCATCCAAGACTCCCTTTATACTCGCAATCAGTTCTTCCAAAGAACCTAAAGGTACATTTTTTGTAGCAAAGCCAAAATCGCGAGCGGCTAGATGCAATCGTTCTATGGGTGCTATACCCGCTTCGGTGGGTGTTGCTCCTCCCAAACCAATAATTGCTGTGCGATCGCGTGGTAAGTCACAACTCCCTTCCAAACCCTTGACTGTTGTAAAATAAGAGACACCTTGTAGTGCCAGTGCCGTTTGGAATAAACCTTCTGTAGGTGGGTGAACGAATCCGGTGATAATGTGAGCATCCCCCGCATAAGGACACCAAATCAATTCCATTGTTGCAAATGGCGGACGCTTACCCAGCTGATCGCGATACTCCCAAAGACGTTCAGTTAAGGGAAAATGCAGGGGAGTATAAATAAATCCTATTCCCGTTTGCTCAAAGACGTATTGGGTTTTTTCTAATGACAACCCAGTCCAATCGACACCCAATCCTTGCCAAATATCTATTAACGGTAACCCATACTTAGTAGGTTTGCGATTCCCGCCATGCATGACTACGGGCTGTCCGGATACTGCTAGCAGCAAAGCTGTTACAGGGCTAATAGGAGCAGTGCGAGTTCTACCATCATAAGGTATGCCCAAAACAATCGCTTTGCGTTCGCTGCTAATGGGTTGTAATTTTGGTCCCAATTCATGGTATGTATCCAACATACCCGCTATCTCTTCTGCTGTAGGACGTTTAATCCGGTGAGCAATCAGGAACGCTCCTATTTGGGCTGGAGTTGCTTCTCCTAGTAGCATCATCCTAGTTGCTGTGGCTGCTTCAGCACGAGTTAAACTCTCAGAAGTGTGTTCGCCACTGCCTACCTTTTTTAGTAATTCCCTGAATACTATACTCATGTGTCAAGAGGGTTAGTAGTTAGTCGTTGGTTGTTAGTTGTTGGTTGTTGTTGTTTGTTGTTAGTAGTTAGTTATGCCACTAACTACTATCTACTAACCACTATCTACTAACAACTAACCACTCACACTTAAGAAGCAGAACGCAAGACAGATTCTGCTTGTGGCGGAATGTTTTCTTTAACTAATTGCCAAAAATGCTTGATTGGCGGTATTTGCAGGCGATCGTGAGTTGTTACCATCACCACCTGGCGAGTTAAACTAGAACCATCAGATGCAGAACTATTGGTATTAGAGGCTAGAGCCCGCACAGCAAGAGTTGGATCGTTGCGAGCTTCTACAAGTGCTGAATAAGGAAGCAAAGCGACAAGTTCTCCTTGACGCACCACTCCTCTAAAAGCATCGAGGGTGTTGACTTCTAAAGCTGCTTGTAGCCGAGCATCCAATCGCTCAAATCGATCTTGTACTAAACGTTGCATCCCATAACCGTCCTTAAAGACGACTTGCGGGTAACGAACTAGTTCCGACCAGGGTATGCTGTCATATTGTGCTAGGGGATGATTTGTTGCTGTTAAAACTTCTATGGGTTCATCATAAAGGACTTCAACCACCATTTCTTTCCCGGCGGTCAAAAAGCGATTGTTCATTACAATTGCTAAATCCACCAATCCATCTTTCAGGACTTTTAATGCTCGGTCACTACCTAGCGAGGTTACCCGCAATTGCACTTCTGGATAATCATGACAGAATTTTTGCAAAACTGGTGGTAGGTAATAGGCACACAAGGAGTGAATTGCTGCAATACAAAGTTCTGGCTGTTTTCCAGCCAGCAAATCACCTATCTCTTGTGTAGCACTTTGCCACTCCTGACAAATTTTACGAGCGCGGGGAAGTAAGCACTCACCTGCGAGTGTCAACTTTGCTTGACTTGTTCTGTGGAACAGTTCCAATCCCACATCTTCTTCAAGCGCCTGGATTTGACGGCTGATTGTCGATTGGGTCACACCACATTTTCGTGCTGCTGCTTGGAAACTGCCAGTTTCTGCGATTGCCAAAAAGGCTTGCAACTGCTCTAGTCGCATTTTTATGTAGCCTGAATTACACTTATGGCTCTCATTAAATTAACGTACTTTCCGGTACAAATTGGTAGACTGTGTTACAAGAATTCTTTAACAAGGAATTTTTGGGTAATTTCGCAGGAAGCCTCTCATTTACACGCGACACTTAAGCTATCGTGTATATAATTTGCAACATTCTGAGTTGATAAAAATGAGTCAAACCCTCCCCCAATCTCTCTCTCGGTCAATATGAGAAAATTAAAGGCAGCACAGCTTAGTATTATCCCTTACCTTCTCCATAACGCTCGGGAGATAAATTTTTCAGTGCAGCAACTGCATGCAATCTTACTTGTACGTCTCGATCTACTGCCATCTGTGTTAACGTGCTGACTGCTTGCTTGTTCCCTAATTGACCTAAAGATAAGGCGATCGCACTTTTAATACTCGAAATTTCAAGTGATGGATGGTTTTTTTGAACAATCTCTAGTAAAACTTCTGTGGCTTTATTCTGAAGTACTAAATGGCTGACTCTCCCCAAAACAGTAACGATTTCTTGCCACACAGTTGGTACTTCTAACTGATAGAATGCTTGCTGCAAATACTCTATACCTGATAGTGTTCCGATCCAACTTAAAGCTCGGATGGCTTCTAATTGCAACCGGGTTGGTGTATGAGGCGAGACTAATACCTGAAATAAGGGCTGTGTTGCAGTGTCACTCCCTATTTTAGAAAGAGCGATCGCCGCCGCACAACACACGTCTAAGTCAAAATCGTAAAGCTTTTGTTGGAGTTTAGCTACCAAGTCCAATTCTGAAAGCAAATCGCGAAGAAAACCCAAACCCAGCACAGCCTCTTTTCTCACTGGGGCGGCTATATCATCCAAAGCATTTAAAAGCACTGGAGGGACGCGAGGATCGTGAAAGCTGCTAAGCGCTTCAATTGCTGCTACTCGTATTGTCATCTGTGGATCTCGTGCTACACCTAACAAAGGTGTGATAATTTCCCTGTGTCGAATACAAGCAAGTGCTTTCACCGCTAAAAGACGCGTTTCTTCACTATGAATGGAATTGTTGTAACGACTGTGCTCGCCAATGTCCTCTTGCAATAAAAATTCTGTTAGGGTAGCGATCGCAATCGTACCCATTTGTCCCAGAGCTGTCGCTGCGACTTCCTTTATTTCCTCATTTTCACTCCTTTTCAGCAAGTGCATCAAAGGCGCGATCGCATCCCGGCTTTTCAAATCACCTAAAATTCTTGCTGCATACCAGCGCAATTCTTCCTCCGCGCCTTCATCTTCTAAAATAGCAATGAGTTCGGGAAGAACAATTTTTCCCAAGCGGGGAAACACTTTAGCAATTTCCCAACGCTGCTGAAAATCCCCACTTTCTAGGGCTGAAAGTGCAAGTTCCAACAAATATTCTTGATTTTTCTCTTCTTTAGGATATTCTGAATTTTCTATCAGAGTCAACTGTTGCAAACTTTGAATTAGTAAAGACCAATTGGCTGCTTCATACGCCTCCTCTGCTTGTAACAAGAGTTGATGGATGTTCTTCACAATTGCCATACTTTCCAAACACACTTAACAAATTCATTCTAATCATTTGTATTGAGAATCACAAAACCCGATTTCTTATAGGAAATCGGGCGGATTGGAAACTCTATCAATATAAACGTGCTTTGTTTAAATTAATTGTTTTACCTGGCTTTTGAATTCCTGTTATGTAAAAAACGCATTAATTTTATACTTTTTTTGCAAAATATAACAAATTTGGTAACTAAGTATACGATTTTAATGATTTTTCAAGTTTAATTTATAGACTGTTACGCAATTACACAATCTGCAATTCAGTAGATATTTGAATACCCGATTTCTCACATGAAGTCGGGTACCTAGCCGCCCATCAGAATTCATGCGGTCAAGTACTAGATATTAAACTTTTCTCAAAAAAGTTTGCGATCGACCCTTCTTTTTAAGGCAATGCGCTCGCGATCTTTGACGTGGGTAAAAACTTTAAAATTTGTTCTCATCATTTAGAGATGAGTAGTTAATCGTTCTACTAGTCTCTAAGCCCTAACCCCTAATCTCTGAACTCTCTTTTCAAAAAGACAATGACAAAGTTTTCCAGAAGACAATTTATTTTGACTGCAAGTGCGACCACAGTTGGATCGATCTTGGCGCACGGTTGTTCCTCTAATAAAGTAACTTCAGATACCTCTGATGCTCCTAATAATGCGGTAAACACTGTTGCCAATGTAACTACAGCAGCCAATTTACCGAAAGTAGAAACAACCAAGGCAAAGCTGGGATTTATTCCTTTGACTGATGCAGCGCCTCTAATTATTGCCAAAGAGAAAGGCTTTTTTGCCAAATATGGCATGACAGATGTAGAAGTCATCAAGCAAAAATCATGGCCTGTAACCCGTGATAATTTAAAAATAGGCTCAGCTGGTGATGGTATTGATGGAGCACATATTCTCAGCCCAATGCCCTATTTGCTCACTATCAATGATAAAGTGCCAATGTATCTTTTGGCACGATTAAATATTAACGGTCAGGCTATTTCTGTTGCTAACAAATTAAAAGATTTCAAGGTTGGTTTGGAGAGTAAAGCCCTCAAACAAGCTGTTAGTCAAGCCAAATCAGAGCAAAAATCTATGAAGGTTGCGATGACCTTCCCCGGTGGAACGCACGATTTGTGGATGCGTTATTGGTTAGCCGCAGGTGGTCTTGAACCCAATCAGGATTTAGTACTCGAACCAGTACCACCACCACAAATGGTGGCAAACATGAAAGTTGGAACAGTCGATGCATTCTGTGTAGGAGAACCTTGGAACGCCCAATTGGTCAGCCAAAAATTAGGCTATACAGCACTTGTCACGGGTGAGTTGTGGAAAAACCATCCAGAAAAAGCTTTTGCCATGCGAAAAGACTGGGTTGACAAAAATCCCAATGCAGCACAAGCACTGTTAATGGCAATTATGGAAGCCCAGCAATGGTGCGATAAACCCGAAAATAAAGAAGAAATGTGCAAAATTTGCTCTGGGCGCAAGTATTTTAACGTCGCTGTAGCAGATATTTTAGAGCGGTCTAAAGGCAATATTGATTACGGTGATGGACGTAAAGTCAGCGATTCTCCACTGAGAATGAAGTTCTGGAAAGATAACGCCTCTTATCCATACAAGAGCCACGATCTATGGTTCCTTACAGAAAATATTCGCTGGGGCTATTTGCCAAAAGAGACCAAAATTAAGGAAATTGTAGACCAAGTGAATAAAGAAGATTTGTGGAAGAAAGCAGCAAAAGCTTTGGGCGTCCCTGACTCAGAAATCCCCACTAGCTCTTCTCGTGGAGTGGAAACTTTCTTTGATGGTGTCAAATTTGACCCAGAGAAGCCAGAAGAGTATTTGCAAAGTTTAAAGGTTAAGAGTTTATAGCTAATGGCTAATGGCTAATGGTGAGACCAGCCCTGTAGGCGGGTTTCCCGCCGTAGGGGACTGGCGAACCCGAAGGGCTAATGGCTAATGGCTAATGGCTAATGGCTAATGGTGAGACCAGTTCTGTGACAGGTTTCCGGCGCTCTGGTGAGTGGCGTCTTGCTCTTGCAGTCATAGCCTGCGACATTGCGAAGGTATGTGCTTAGCACTTAACATGTCGCGCCACCAACGAGAGGTCTCCATCTCCTTTGGAGATACCCCAAGAGCTAATGACTAATATAGCAATCCTAATTTGAGATCTAAACAAGGGGGACAAGCCAGACAAGCGAGACAAGATGTGTTTGTAAATCATTTAGGACTGCTATAGCAATTAGCAATTAGCAATTAGCAATTAGCTATTAGCTATTAGCCATTAGCATTAAAATAAATTTTGGAGATAAAAAATAATGACTGCAACCCTTGGGAATCGTACCCGGAAAAGAAAGGCTCAGAAAGAGCTCGCTCAATTGATATCTAAAAAAGTTGTTCCGCCAATCGTAGCGCTTGTACTTTTTTTGGCTGTTTGGCAATTACTGTGTTCTACCTTAAACTCGAATTTACCCGGTCCAATAGAAACTTTTTCAGAAACTTGGGACCCTTTTATTATTCAACCATTCTTTGATAATGGAGGAAATGATAAAGGATTGGGCTGGCAACTTCTTAATAGTTTGGGACGAGTTGGCTTGGGATTTTCTCTATCAGCTTTTTTCGGTATTTTTCTGGGTATGTTCATAGGATCTAACCAATTTTTTTATAATGCTGTCGATCCTCTTTTCCAAGTCCTGCGAACTGTTCCACCTTTAGCTTGGTTGCCTATTTCTCTAGCTGCTTTTCAGCAAGCCAATCCTTCTGCAATTTTTGTGATTTTTATCACCTCAATTTGGCCTATTCTTATCAATACTACAGTAGGAGTTCAGCAACTTCCTCAAGATTATAGGAATGTTGCGAGAGTCTTGAAATTAAGAGGGAGTAAGTATTTTTTCAAAATCTTGTTTCCCGCAACCGTTCCCTATATCTTTACTGGGTTGAGAATTGGTATTGGCTTGTCCTGGTTGGCAATTGTAGCAGCAGAAATGTTGGTTGGTGGTGTGGGTATTGGTTCATTTATTTGGGATGCATATAACACGACAACTGAAACTAATCTCAGCGAGATTATCTTGGCACTGATTTATGTTGGTTTAGTCGGTTTAATACTAGATAAATTGGTTGCTTTTGTTGCTAGAAAAGTTGTTCCAGAAGAACAAAAGAATTAGCAATAAATAGTTATCAAAACTACTAAATATGTACGAATGCGGCGGACTAGTAACCCTACTAACTACTAACATTTAACCAATGAATTTTGTAGAAATTGACCACGTTGAACGTGTATTCGATTTACCAAATGGTAACCAATATATTGCCCTGAAAAATATTGAACTGAAAATTCAGCAAGGCGAATTCATTTCCTTAATCGGACATTCCGGGTGTGGTAAATCAACTTTACTAAATATTATCGCCGGCTTAGATAGAGCTAGTATTGGCGGTGTGATATTGGAAGGCAAAGAAGTCCGAGAACCGGGTCCCGATCGCATGGTTGTGTTCCAAAATTACTCTCTGCTACCTTGGCTAACAGTGCGGGAAAACATTGCACTCGCAGTGGATGAAGTTTATCAAGACAAGCCTAAGGGCGATCGCAAAGCGATTGTCGAACATCATATCGATATGGTGGGGTTGCGCCATGCAGCACACAAACGTCCAAGCGAGTTGTCTGGTGGGATGAAACAAAGAGTCTCTATCGCTAGGGCTTTGGCTATTCGTCCTAAATTGTTACTGCTAGATGAACCTTTTGGCGCTTTGGATGCTCTCACACGGGGTAGTTTGCAAGAACAATTGATGAAAATTTGCAACGAACACAATTTAACCTGTGTGATGGTAACCCACGATGTGGATGAAGCGCTTTTGTTGAGCGATCGCATTGTCATGCTTACTAACGGTCCTGAAGCACATATCGGACAAATTCTGGAAGTACCCATTCCTCGTCCCCGCCAACGTCTTGAAGTCGTCAATCACCCCACATATTACAACCTCCGCAACGAAATCATTTACTTCCTCAACCAACAAAAACTGGCTAAGAAGCGCCAAGGAAAAGTTGAAGCACCTGCAATTGTTTCTTACAATGGTTTAGAAAAAACTAATTTGGAAATAGGTTTTCTTCCTTTAACCGATGCTGCACCCTTAATAGTTGCAAAGGAAAAAGGCTTCTTCCAAAAATACGGATTGGAAGAAGTTCATCTCAATCGCGAATTCAACTGGACAGAAATTGCTAGGGGTGTAGGTACTGGTAGGCTTGATGCGGCTCAAATGGTTGCTGGTATGCCACTTGGGCTGACTTTAGGTGCTGGTGGCAAAACTCCAGTTCCTGTAGTCACTGCTCTCACCCTCTCTCGCAATGGAAACTCAATTACTCTAAGTAAAGAATTTTACCAGCAAGGCGTGAAAACGCTAGCCGATTTAAAAACTGCATTCAACGCCAACCTAGACCGGGCTTACACTTTAGGAGTCGTGCATCCAGTATCAATGCAGAACCTAATCCTGCGTTATTGGCTGGCGGCTGATGGTATCGATCCAGACAAAGATGTTAGCTTAGCGATCGTACCACCATTAGAAATGGTTTCTAATCTAAAAAATGGAACAATTGATGGTTTCTGTGTTGGAGAACCCTGGAATGCTTGTGCTGTGAGCGAAGGTCTTGGCTATGTCATAGCCACCGATCTAGAAATCTGGTCGGGACATGCAGAAAAGGTTTTGGGAGTCAGGGAAGATTGGGCAAACAACCATCCACAAACACATATAGCGCTTGTCAAGGCTCTTCTAGAAGCATGCGATTATTGCGACGACTTCCGCAACCGCGAAGAAATATTGAAACTACTTTGTCGTTCTGAATATTTGGGTACAGATCCTGCATATACCCGTCTTGGTTTCATCGATCCTTACATTCGTGGTGATGGTCAACAACCCCAACAACTTACAACTTACAACCAATTCAAGTTTAATAAAAGCAATTATCCCGAACGCAGCGAGATGCTATGGATTATGACCCAGTTAGCGCGTTGGAACTTAATTCCATTTCCTAAAAATTGGGTGCAGATTGTTGAAAGAGTTTGTCGTACAGATGTATTTGGTATAGCAGCACGCGAACTTGGTTTCCTCGATATCGGTCGAGATACTCCACTCGAGCTATTTGACGGTAGGGTTTTCAACTCTTCAGAACCAATAGAGTATCTTGACAGTCTCGACATCAAACGACAACTGCGTATTGAAGAAGTGTTTATTTAGCTAATAGCTAATGGCTAATAGCTAATAGTTAGTTGTCAGTCTTGCATTAGCAATCAGTCATCAGCCACTAACCATCAGCCACGATCCATCAGCCATTAGCCATTAGCCATTAGCCATTAGCCATTAGCCATTAGCCATTAGCCATTAGCAATTAGCCCTTCGGGTTCGCCAGTTCCCTACGGCGGGAAACCCGCCTACAGGGCTGGTCTCACCATTAGCCATTAGCCATTAGCAATTAGCCATTAGCCATTAGCCATATGCAATCTCTAAACAGAATTCAAACTGAAAGTCATACACTCAAAACACAAAAACCAGAACCTTTTCTGGTTATTGAGGGTGTCACTAAAATTTACCCCACCGCCAATGGTCCTTACACTGTATTAGATGGAATTGACTTCACTGTCAATGAAGGGGAATTTATCTGTATTATCGGTCATTCTGGTTGTGGTAAATCAACACTGCTGAATATGATTTCTGGTTTTAATCAACCTACTGATGGAGTCGTGTTACTACAAAATCAGCCCATTACAGAACCAGGACCGGATCGGATGATGGTTTTCCAAAATTACTGTCTTCTACCTTGGTTGAATGTTTTTGATAACGTCTATCTAGCGGTTGATTCAGTTTATCCTAAAAAAACTGATGCAGAAAAAAGAGCAATTGTCAAAGAACATTTGGCAATGGTGGGACTTTCAGAAGCTGCACAAAAGAAACCCGGTCAAATCTCAGGCGGAATGAAACAAAGGGTGGCGATCGCTCGTGCTCTCTCGATCCGTCCTAAAGTTTTGATTTTGGATGAACCTTTTGGTGCATTGGATGCTATTACCAGGGAAGAACTGCAAGAAGAACTGCTGAAAATTTGGCGCGACCATCGGGTCACTATTTTGATGATTACTCATGACATTGATGAAGCTTTATTTATGGCAGATCGTCTGGTAATGATGACAAACGGTCCATCAGCGAGAATTGGTGAAATTTTAGATATTCCCTTTGCTCGACCCCGAAATCGTACCCGAATCATGGAAAATCCTAAATTCTACGAACTGAGAAACTACGCTCTGGACTTTTTGTATAACAAATTTGCTCGCGATAATGCAGCCGAATGAACAGTACATTTTAGATTTCGCATTGGAAAATAATTTGTAATAGAAAAAACTTATCAGTTCTATAGCATTCCTAAATTATTGGTGGATAAAGGAACCCGGTATTTTGCAACTACCGGGTTTCTCACGATGACTTTAATAGGGATGCATAATTTTTGTTCCTTACTGCTTTAATTATGCAAATATTGCATGATGTAAATATTGCATCATGCTGATACACTTTGTTCATCTATTTTCTAATTCCGTAACAAAATATACGATTTGTATGATTGGACGCGCTTAAATTAGGGGGTATAAATGGTTAACGAAAGAAATAGTTGAAGTCAATAAGGAAATTTATAAGGTGCGTATAATGACAAATTTGTCATGATTTAATGACCGCTCGTAAAGTAGTACAATCTGCAAAATTTTTGAAGAAAAAAGCAATTGATAATTCAGAGCAGATATTTATTGTAGGCATTTTCCCAAACTGAAATTGTATCTCATTTGAAGAGAACTGCGATAAGCCGGATGAGGCTTGCGCTTTGCGAACACACAAAAAGTCAGCCAAAACCAACAAACCATAATCTAAAGTGAGACTATGACTGACAAAGTATCTACCTCCACAGCCAGCTTAAATAAGTTTGAAAAATTCAAAGCTGAAAAAGACGGACTTGCTGTTAAGGCAGAAATAGAGAAATTTGCATCTCTAGGTTGGGAAGCAATGGATGAAACCGACCGCGACCACAGACTTAAGTGGATGGGCGTATTTTTTCGCCCTGTCACTCCTGGGAAGTTTATGATGCGGTTGCGAATGCCTAACGGTATTATCACCACCGACCAAATGCGTGTCTTAGCGGAAGTCATACAGCGTTACGGCGACGACGGTAGCGCAGATATTACAACCAGACAGAATATTCAACTGCGGGGTATTCGTATTGAAGACCTTCCAGACATATTCGAGAAATTCCATGCAGTCGGCTTAACCAGCATACAGTCAGGGATGGACAACGTTCGCAATATCACTGGCGATCCCGTTGCAGGGCTAGATGCAGAGGAATTGTTCGATACACGAGAGTTGGTGCAACAAATTCAAGATATGGTCACCAACAAGGGCGAAGGAAACCCTGAATTTACCAACCTTCCACGCAAGTTTAATATTGCCATTACGGGTGGACGTGATAACTCAGTTCACGCTGAAATCAACGATTTGGCTTTTGTCCCCGCTTTCTGGGAAGAGAAGGGAAGTGGGGATAAGGGAGAAGGAGAGCAACAGACCGCTCAGTCTCCAACTTCCGGTTCCCAATCCCGACAATTTGGCTTTAACATCCTCGTTGGCGGCTTTTTCTCTGCCAAACGTTGTGAAGCAGCAATTCCGCTAAATGCTTGGGTTCCGCCTGAGGATGTTGTCGCTGTTTGTAGAGCCGTTTTGGAAGTTTTTCGTGATAATGGCTCGCGTGCAAATCGTCTGAAATCCCGCTTGATGTGGTTAATTGATGAGTGGGGTATAGAAAAATTCCGTAATGAAGTTGAAAGTAAGTTAGGCAAACCATTGCTTGGTGCAGCAGCAAAAGATGAAATTGACTGGGAAAAACGCGACCACATTGGAGTCTACAAGCAGAAACAACCGGGATTAAATTATGTAGGCTTGCACGTTCCTGTGGGTCGATTATATGCCGAAGATCTGTTTGAAATGGCCCGTTTGGCAGAAGTTTATGGCAGTGGGGAAATTCGCCTGACTGTGGAAGAGAACTTCATTATCCCAGACGTTTCTGATTCGCGGTTGGAAACTCTACTAACGGAGCCCCTTCTAGAGAAGTTTAGTGTTAACCCAGCTCCTCTAACAAGAGCATTGGTCTCTTGCACCGGCGCACAGTTTTGTAACTTTGCTCTCATCGAAACTAAAAATCGTGCATTAGCCATGATTAAAGAACTCGAAAAGGAGTTAGAAGTGACTCATCCGGTGCGAATTCATTGGACAGGTTGTCCTAACTCCTGCGGACAGCCTCAAGTGGCAGATATTGGTTTGATGGGAACCAAAGCTCGTAAAAATGGTAAAGCAGTGGAAGGTGTTGACATATATATGGGTGGCAAAGTTGGCAAAGATGCTCACCTGGGCTCGTGTGTAGCCAAAGGAATTCCCTGCGAAGACTTGTTACCAGTTTTACGCGAACTCATTATCGAACACTTTGACGCACGCTTGCGAGAAGCAGTAACGGTCTAATAGTTAGCGGTTATTTACAACCAACCACTAACAACCAACCACTAACAACAATTTTTTTATCATGCTAAAAGGATTATTTTCGTTTCAAGGTCGCTACCGCATTCTGCATCAAACTTGGTTTGCGTTCTTTCTAACTTTTGTTTGCTGGTTTAACTTTGCTCCCTTTGCTACAACTATTGGGAAGGAACTTCATCTTGCACCAGAGCAAATTAAAACGTTGGGTATTTGCAACCTTGCTCTGACGATTCCAGCACGCATTATTATTGGTATGCTTCTGGATCGTTTTGGTCCTAAAATTACCTACACATTGCTGCTAATGTTTGCGGCTGTTCCTTGTCTTGCAACAGCACTGTCACAGAATTTTCACCATCTCGTTATCAGCCGCCTGCTGATGGGTATTGTCGGTGCGGGCTTTGTGGTTGGTATTCGGATGGTATCGGAATGGTTCCCTCCTAAAGAGATTGGAATTGCTCAAGGTATTTATGGTGGTTGGGGTAACTTTGGGGCTTTTGGAGCGGAGTTTAGCTTACCTCTGATTGCTGTTGCTGCTAGCTTTATGACTGGTGGAGCTTCTAACTGGCGGTTTGCGATCGCCCTAACAGGTATCGTCGCTGCTATTTATGGCGCAATCTACTACAACAGCGTCCAAGATACGCCTCCCGGTAAAGTCTATAAGACTCCTAAGAAAAATGGTGCTCTAGAAGTAACTAGTGTTAAAAGCTTCTGGGCGATGATTCTCTCGAATTTTGGTTTAATTTTTGCCCTAGGTTTACTTGCTTGGCGTTTGACACAAAAAAATATTCACTTTTTCAATCCAAGCCAAATGTACTTAATTTGGGTACTGTTAGGTGGCTTGTTTGCGTACCAAACATACAAAGCTTGGCAAGTGAATAAAGAACTGCTTGCTGGTAAGAAAACTTACGCTCCTTCAGAAAGGTATCATTTTGGTCAAGTCGCTTTACTGGAATTTACTTACGTCACTAACTTTGGTTCGGAACTTGCTGCTGTCTCCATGCTCCCTGCATTTTTTGAGAAAACCTTTGGTTTAGAGCATGTGATTGCTGGAATGATAGCTGCTAGCTATCCCTTCTTAAACCTAATTTCTCGTCCTAGTGGAGGATTAATTTCTGATAAGTTAGGCTCTCGCAAATGGACGATGACTGTTATCAGTGTTGGGATTGCTATAGGATATTTGATGGCGCACTCTATCAACAGCAGTTGGCCTTTACCACTTGCGATCGCAGCTACTATGTTTGCTGCATATTTTGCCCAAGCTGGCTGCGGTGCAACTTACGGTATTGTACCTTTGATTAAAAAAGAAGCCACGGGACAAATTGCAGGCAATGTAGGAGCATACGGTAATTTTGGTGGCGTAGTTTATCTCACAATTTACAGCTTGACCAACCCAACAACACTATTTGCCACAATGGGTATAGCAGCTATGATTTGTGCTTGTCTGTGTGCTTTCTTCTTAAAAGAACCAAAAGGCTCTTTTGCTGGTGCTTATGAAGGAGAATCTCCAGCACAAGAAACTCAAAATATTGCCCGTAATTCCGGAATTTTAGCAGAAGAATAAAATCCCTTCACGAACAAGGGTTCTCGTACCTTAACGTGAGTTTGACGAAGTCAAAGCAGACTTCATCCCAAACCCCCATCGTAAAGTTGCTCTCTCCCTTTTGTAGAAGAGGGGAGGGAGTAAGGGTAAAGTTTATCGAACTCACGTTACCTTATCAGTCGATCGATAAATAGGTATAAAGAAATACAATTATTTCTCTACAATTCTTCGGCAATCATAAATTTTTATCATGACTGAATTTACCAAAACTCTTTGTCCTTATTGTGGTGTTGGCTGTGGATTGGAAGTATCACCCCCAGCACAACTTGGGAAAGCAACTCACAGAGATAGTCAGGGAAATCCTACTTGGCGAGTGCGAGGAGATAAAGCACACCCATCAAGCCAGGGAATGGTTTGTGTCAAAGGTGCCACTATAGCAGAATCTTTGGATAAGAATAGACTCCACTATCCCATGGTACGAGACTCTTTAGATCAAAAGTTTCGTCGTGCTACTTGGGATGAAGCTTTTGATATCATCGTTAAACGCATTCAAACAGTACGCTACACTCAAGGACCGGAAGCTATTTGCATGTATGGTTCCGGTCAGTTTCAAACTGAGGACTACTACATCGCCCAGAAACTTTTGAAAGGATGTTTGGGAAGCAATAATTTTGATGCTAACTCTCGCTTGTGTATGTCGAGTGCAGTAGCTGGCTACATTCAAAGCTTTGGTTCGGATGGTCCTCCCTGTTGTTATGAAGATTTAGAATTAACTGACTGTGCGTTTTTAATTGGCACCAACACAGCTGAATGCCACCCCATTATTTTCAATAGACTGGAGAAGTACCGTAAAAAGAATCGCAAAGTCAAAATGATTGTGGTCGATCCGCGCCGTACACCAACCGCAGAAGCTGCAGACTTACATTTAGCGATTCGCCCCGGAACAGATATTGACTTGTTAAACGGGATTGCTCATTTGTTGATGCGTTGGGGCTATATCGATCCTGGATTTATTGAGGATTGTACCAGTAACTTTCCTTTATATGCAGAAGTGATTCGCCATTATTCCCCAGAAATCGTTGCTCATCAATGCGGGATTAGTGTTGAAGATTTAGAAACAGCAGCGCGTTACTGGGGTGACTCTCAGCGAGTTCTGTCTTTGTGGTCAATGGGTGTAAACCAATCCTCTGAAGGAACGGCTAAGGTTAGAACAATTATTAACCTCCACTTGATGACCGGGCAAATTGGTAAGCCTGGAGCGGGACCATTTTCTCTGACAGGTCAACCCAATGCAATGGGGGGGCGCGAGGCGGGAGGTTTAGCGCACTTATTACCTGGTTACCGATTGGTGAAAAATCCCCAGCACCGAGCAGAAGTCGAGGAACTGTGGGGACTCCCATCAGGACGAATTTCTCCCACACCTGGTTTAACGGCTTGGGATATGATAACCGGACTGGAAAATGGTGTTGTAGGGCTTTTGTGGATTGCTGCTACCAATCCTGCTGTGAGTATGCCAGATTTAGAGCGTACTAAAGCGGCGTTGTTGCGATCGCCTTTTACTGTTTACCAGGACGCTTATTATCCAACAGAAACAGCAGCTTATGCTCATGTCTTGTTACCAGCTGCTCAGTGGAGCGAGAAAACTGGTGTCATGACCAATTCCGAAAGAAGAGTCACTTTATGTCCGGCATTTCGTCAGCCACCGGGAGAAGCCAAAGCAGATTGGGAAATTTTTGCCGAAGTTGGACGCAGGCTGGGCTATGTGAAAGAGTTTGCTTTTGCTAACTCAAGTGAAGTTTACTCTGAGTTTGTCAAATTGACTCGCAATCGCCCTTGTGATATGACAGCTATCAGTCACGAACGGCTTCGAGCACAGGGTCCACTTCAATGGCCATGTACCAGTACTAACCCTACTCCCTCTAAAAGGCTCTACACCGATTTACGTTTTCCTACCCCAGATGGACGTGCCCGATTTGCAGCATACCACTCGCGAGGATTGGCTGAACCCCCAGATCCCAATTATCCTTTCGTGCTGACAACTGGAAGGCTTTACGGACACTGGCATACCCAAACGCGTACAGGTCGGATTGAAAAAACCCGTCAAATGCATCCCGAACCGTTCATTGAAATCCATCCCCGTGATGCAGCAACTCTCAACGTGGACGATAATCAATGTGTGGAAGTGCGATCGCGTCGTGGCAAAGCGAAGTTTCCAGTCAAAGTCACTCGTGCGATCGCACCCGGTACAGTGTTTGTTCCCATGCACTGGGGGGCTTTGTGGGCAGATAATGCTGAAGCCAATGCTCTAACTCACCCAGAATCCTGTCCCGACTCCTTACAACCAGAATTAAAAGCTTGTGCAGTACAGATTGTTCCTGTAACTGTCGATCTAACAGTCGCTAATTATCAACTGCAGCCATCGCGTCAATCTGCAAACTTCTAATGGCACCTCAAGCAAAGTTTTACCCGTTGCCTCTCAACTGTGCCACAAAAGTATCCAACCTTGAGGAACTCACGACTTCCGCCAATACATTCCCCATTCGCCGTACCTGATAAACACCCTCTCTGAGTTCTTGAAAGTCAACAATTAAGCCGGCTTTCTTCGCCCGTGACAATTTTTTCACCTCAATTGGCATCAACCCTCTCACCCGCTTCTTCTCCACGGGTGTCAGAGCCATCCATGCCTCTTGCTTGTAATCCTTAAGAACAGCCACAGCAACTCTTATTTGCTCCCAAGTGTTAGCATTCTGCAACGTCTCAATCAACAACTCAACGGGAGACTGGGTGCAGCGATCTGGTTGGAGTTCAACAATAGCATCACAATCCTTCGTAAAATTATCTTTTTCCAGTTCTGGCTCGAAAGTCCATTCACCCACCGTGTTTTCCTTAGACACCTCAGTGTTAGCATTCGTGTTAAAGTCCTCAACCCAAACTTCTTCACCAGATGGCTTAGAATTTTCCACCAACACTAGCCGCCCTTCCATGTACGCCTGCCGCAATGCTATAGCCTCAGCCACAACGCGCTGTGCCGTTAACCCTTCCTCATCTATCATCTTTTGCAAGGTAGTGCCAGTTCGCTCGTCACTCTCATGAATCGGTGGGATTTGGCAGTAACGCCGTCCATTCTTCGTCCGCCGCCAAATACTGGGTAATTCCTGTTTTGATTCCTTGGGTGGTTGCTGCTGGGCAATGAGGTCTCGAACTGTTTGTTGGGTAATTTCTGGTGAAGAGAGCAGCTGGTTAATAACGCTTTGGTACTTTTTGGGATTATTTGCCAAGCGGAAGAGAGTTGCTGGCTCGATTTGCGCTAAATCTTGACTTGAGAAGTGCTTAAATACTTCAGCCACTTTTAAGTATGGACGGTCTTCATTTTTCCAACCGTATTGCAAAAGCCGCTTTTTATACTCTCTTTTGGATAAATGCTCTTTTTGTTGGGCAAGCATCATGGCGTGAGTCAGGATGTTTTGGGTTGCCTGAGCGAGTGTATCAAAGGAATCACCAGGGGTTTCTGGTGCTATGGCATTGGCTTGGGCGAAGATGTATTGATTGAATTCTCGTTGAGCAAGAATTTGTTCGTTTGGTGTAAAAGCCTGAAGTTGTGGCATCATAGGGTTTGATTTAGTTTTTCTAGAGGGCGAGCGCATTTTGACTGGTGTCAGAGCGATCGCCTTTGTTTTTTGGCAGATTTTTTAGTCTTTTTAATCTCATCCGCACTATGAATATTCTACATTAAACGTAGTATATTCTATTTCTAATTATTATAAAACAACTTCTTATGATAATATTGAGAGGTAGATAAATCTACGCCTAAGAACTTTTAAACTGGGGATGTAGTGTATGTCCGCAAATAAAGTGATTCGTTGGAAATTAAATGAGGTGATGGCGCGAAAGCGTGTCAGGAACAAAGATTTAGCTGAAGCGTTAGGTATCACTGAAAATTCTGTTTACAGATTGCGTAAGGTTGATGAAATGCCAAGATTGGCTCCTGAAAGGCTGAATGGAATTTGTAGAGTATTAAACTGCCAGCCCGGAGAACTGTTGGAGTATGTACCCGATAATGGCAATGATAAAGTTGTTTCCATTGTGGAAGTGGCATGAATGCAATTACACTAAACACAGTAAATCCCCTCGCATTGCCATCACTTGCCTTGGAAGACAGAGTTTCGCAGTATTTATGACTAAAAGATTTTGATATGTCTGAAAATGGCAAAATTATATAAATATAGAGGTCCCGAGAATATCAGACTTTCTGTTGCTGGTTATCCTGTTGGAACCAGGATTAAATCAGTAGATGATTTAAAACGTTGGATAAATCAAACTCAGCAGAAGCCGAACATTGGAGGAGCGATCGCAGCCACTTTCATGGTTGACTCTGAAGGCTACATTTGTGTTGCAGACCGCCACTCCGAGCATGTAGCTTGTGCAGGCGGCAAATCTGTACTATCAGCTGGAGAGATATTTTTTGCCTACAACAAGCAGAATTTTGAAGTACTTGAAATTACAAACCAATCTACTGGATATTGTCCGGAGCCAGAATCATGGTCTCAAGTTGAAAAAGCACTGGAACAAATTCCAATTCCTCATCCTGGTCATTTTAGTACTGAGTTCATTTTTCGCCGCTGTCCTGTATGTCGTCAGGTAAATATAGTCAAAAATAATCTATTCTTGTGTGCTGTCTGCAATACAAATCTTCCAAAAATCTGGAATTTGAGTCCTGAATAGGATAGATATTATTAAGGCGGAGTCGGCATAATTATGCGTAAGTTTGTAGCAGCTATAAAATCCGGTGATGTCACTAAATTACGTCAACTCATAGCCAGTGATAGAACTAGCATCAAAGAAGCAAGCGGAACAATACTTTTAAGTGAAGCTGTCCGCGAGAATAATATAAAAATTGTTCGCTTATTAATTGAGTTAGGGGCTGAAGTCAATGATGAAGATCGGGTAATTTATGATTGTGAGACGCCTTTAGCCGTAGCAGCTTCTCAAGGAAATTTGGAGATACTTAAATTACTTCTTAATGCAGGTGCAGTTGTAAATATTCCCTTAAAAGACCCTGAATCTTGGACGCCACTCATGTGCGCTGTTAGCAGTCGAAATTTTGACGCTGTCAAACTCCTGGTAGAAGCGGGTGCAGATGTGAATGAAATCAGAGATGGTGGAAACTTCTCTTTGGCAATAGCCGCGTACTTTGGAGATCGAGAAATTTTTGATTATTTAGCTCCTTTAACAAATCCAGAATTACGACAGCAGATCGAAAAATAGTTTTGTAAGTTTGCTCAGATCCCCCAACCTCCTTGGGGATGCTGCTGGCGAATCATAAGTCTGACCCCTCACCTCAATCCGGTTGCTCTGTCTGGGAATGCCTTTGAGAAGTCGGGTATCTTGGAACCTCTGAAAATCAATGTGTGTAGGGGCAAATTTCACGTGCGAGGGCAGTGTTGCCATCAATGATTTCTATGAGTAACATTACTTATTGGTTATTATTCTTGCGATCGCGATGACAAAACGCAACGTAAAATCTTATAGTAATCCTAAATTTTTCATAAAAATTTTCCTGAGTGTGGAGTAGGCAATACTGTCCATACAAGGTCCGCTGGCAACCCCCACCCTACGTAGAAATAGGTGCTGCACATGAAGAGAGCGATTAAACGAATCAAAGAAGCCTTAAGAGATGAGAGCTTTATGCACTTCATTGAAGATATAGAAGTGCTAGTTTCCAAAGTTCTATCTCTTTTGATGGTGTTAGTTATTCTGGTAGCAATTGGAGACCTGGTAGTCTTTCTTGTCAAAGAACTATTTGATACTCCTTACGGAAAGTTTAATACTACATTATTTAAAATATTTGGTTTATTTTTAAATATTTTAATTGCTTTAGAAATCTTAGAAAATATCACTGCTTATCTTCGGAAGCACGTTTTTCAGGTTGAATTAGTTATTGTAACTTCTTTAATTGCTGTTTCTCGTAAGATTATCATTCTCGATTTAGAAAAAGTTACGGGTATCGATATTATAGGTTTGGGAATTGCCGTTCTAGCTTTATCTATCAGTTATTTGATAATTCGTTCTAGCAACAAGCAGAAAAATTAAAACCACAGAATTTGAGCGGACAGGATGCCCACTCTATAAGAGATTGAGCAATTGCTCAAGTTGCAACTTAAATGGACTTTAGCATAGTATTGTCAAATAACATAACACAGGGGAAACTGACAATGGCAGCCAAAAAACTTCTGATGCTAGTGGGAGACTATGTAGAAGACTACGAGGTAATGGTTCCCTTCCAAGCGTTGCAAATGGTGGGACATACGGTTCATGCGGTTTGCCCTGACAAAAAAGCTGGTGAGACAGTCAGGACAGCTGTCCACGATTTTGAAGGGGACCAGACATACAGTGAAAAGCCCGGTCATAACTTTACCTTAAATGCCACTTTTGCAGAAGTAGACCCCAACAGTTATGATGCCCTACTCGTTCCTGGAGGGCGAGCACCAGAGTATATTCGCCTGAATTCCAGAGCGATCGCCATCACCCGTCACTTTGCTGAAGCAAATAAGCCGATTGCTGCCATCTGTCACGGTCTGCAGTTATTGGCTGCTGCTGATGTTCTACAAGGTAAGAGTTGTACTGCTTACCCAGCTTGTAGCCCGGATGTACGTCTTGCTGGTGGGACTTATGTAAATGTTCCAGTTGATGAAGTGGTTGTTGATGGTAATTTAGTCACAGCGCCAGCTTGGCCGGCTCATCCTCGTTGGTTAGCCGCATTTCTCAAGGTTTTGGGCACTAAAGTAGAGCATCTAGAACTGGTATCTGTCGATTAGGGTTTCCACTTTATATTCACAATCGATCTGGCCCTATTATGAAGCTTGCACAATATGGCAAGTATCTTTGTATGAAGTAAGCCAAATTCTATTTAGAAATTTTGCTATCGGGTGGTTATGGTTTCGTATTACTGCCAAATTATTTTAGATAATAGATTAAACTACCCTGTAACTCGATGACAGGAAAAAACGCAAGACAGAAAGCAATTCTGCGGCAAGTGACTGGCAAAGGAGCTGCTTTTGTGTCAGAAGTTCAACACGCGCTACTTCCTACCCAAGAAGTAGTCATTGGACGAGACCCAAGTTGCCAGCTTGTTCTAGACGCCATGATGTATCGCATGGTATCTCGTCGCCATGCAGTTGTTCGTCCTCTCCCTTCATCGCCAGACGCAGAATCTAGCTGGGTAATCTGTGATTTAAATAGTGCTAATGGGACTTATCTCAACGGACAACGGTTACAAGGTTGCCAGCAATTGATGTCAGGAGACCGCATCACTCTGGGTCCAGATGGTCCAGAATTCTTTTTTGAGTACGAGCTTAACTACCAAACTACAGTCGTTTTTCAAACAAGTGCAAGCCCGCTTCCTCCTGCCAATCAGCACCAATCACCGACAACTCATTACAATCCCGGTCCCCCACCGGGCCAAGATTATCTGAGTTTCACGCAACTGTTTCCCATTATTTCTACTGGTAAAGATCTCACTCGTAAAGCTTACCTCATACCGGGAATCATCACGGTGGTATTTGTGGTATTGATGTTTGCGACTGTAGGTCAGCCAAACAATATGAACCAAAAAGTTGTGGCAACTTACATAGCTTTTGTTGCCTACTACTTTATTTACCAGTTGTGTGGTAAGCAAAAGCCTTGGTGGGTGCTGATGATTTCAGCATTAACGACCGCACAAATTTTGGGGTATCCCTTGAAGAGTTTGGGAACTCCCGTATTAGATTTATTTATATTTGTATTTCGCAATATTTTACCCGGTAATCTGCCAACAGAACAAGAATCTGTCACCTTTACGGAATTGCTAGTACGAATGTTTTTTGGTGCTGGCTTGATGGAAGAATTGCTGAAAGCAATCCCTATTTTTGGAGCGTATTTTATCGGCAAATTTTTACCATCGCCATGGCGCGAACGTGTAGGTGTTTCGGAACCTCTTGATGGAATTTTACTGGGAACAGCTTCAGCCGTCGGTTTCACAATGACAGAAACCCTCAGGCAATACGTGCCTCAAATTACTCAAACCTTCCTAGAAGAATCAGGACAAGATGCAGGTCAACTCGTAGGGTTACAACTGCTGATTCCCCGAATCTTGGGTTCTGTCGCCGGACACATGGCTTATAGCGGTTATTTTGGATACTTTATTGGTTTGGCAGTTCTCAAACCCTCTAAAAGTTGGCAAATACTACTCGTTGGTTATTTGACCGCATCTGGATTGCACGCATTATGGAACGCAACGGGCGTGCTTAATGGCTTTTTATTAGTGGTTGTTGGGGTGCTGTCTTATGCATTCTTGATGGCAGCAATTCTTAAAGCTCGCGCACTTTCACCAACTCGATCGCAAAACTTTGCTACACGTTTTCTCGGAAAGTAATACTCTTCTGTTAATTTACCCATCGCCGATCGCTGTTTTTGAATTAAAAGGGGGTTTTATGTCTGCAGATAATAGGCAATTGCTGCGTTGAGAAAGAACAATCCTGTTTGTGTCGCCTGTAATATAGAGCAACTTGCCCCCTGTCAAAGAAAGCGCCGACCAAAGTACAATTGTACTTTTTAAGCTTCCTCCTGAATGCTCTTAAGTTGCTTGAGCGCGTGATAAGCGATCGCCATACTAACTTTAGCTTTTTCAATTTCTGAAATATTTGTCCATTCGCGGTTCCCAACCATATCAATTACAGAATTTTCGGTTTGAGTTTCGCCGCTTCTCATAGCAAATGCTAGGGGTCGTGCCATCACAAATAAGTCATCTGCATCCCATTGGGGTAATACACTTTGAACGCACTGTACGAGTTGTTCGCCGACGGATTGTTGGGAATTCAACATCTCGGTTGCTTTTTGAGCAATGCTCTTGAGCCAGTCTTGAGGTATGCGATTGGCAAAACTTGCTTGTAAATTTTGTTGAAGCTCGGACAGAAAAGCAGATTTTGTATTATGCTTGTAGTGTTCGGAATTAAATAACCCAGACCAGAGTGTGTCTAATGTGTTGTAGAAACTGCTTGAACGCATCGCGAGTTCTTCATTAAGCACATCCTCCATTTGGAACTGCTGCTCTATTTGCAAATAGTAGTCATCAGAGTGTTCTTCCGTGGGGTTCCAAGGATATGTAGCATCTTCGTCTTCTAGGAGTGTATGTAGGAGTTCTAATTCTACTTGAGAAGTTTTAAAAGTGTTAGAACCGTTGATATTGTTAACCATTTGTCGCCTTCCTTGTTGTTTTATTGTGGTAATGAGAGCTACAGCTGCCTCAGTCTGTTTTCCGCAAAAAAATTAGATTTACCGAAAAAATGAATTTTTTTCTAGCAACAGATGCAGCCTGAGAATGCGTACTTCAAGTTTTCAAGTATTGTCGATTGTAAATTCCCAGGGTTGACTTTTTGTACTTCCAAACTTTAACTGCATTCCAGATTGTAAAGGGACTTCCTGACGGTGGATTTGTTGCCAACTGTTACCGCGTAAAATCCAAGTTGTACCGTAAGTGGATAAATCTTGCAGATAGTAATTTCGCACTGGGGTAGCACCTGTAAAAGTATTGCGACACAAAATTTCGGCATGCCGTTTGGAAACCGAAGGTTCTGGTATGACAATATCATTTTCTGTAGTACGACCGATACGAGTGACTCCCGGTCGCAGCGACCAAGTTTTTCCTCCGGAAGAAAGCGATCGCAACGAAGCATTGGGAAGCATGGAAGCTATACCGGGGATAGAAGTTTCTGGGAGTTCTGTAATACTTTCGTCAAAACTTCTGATTAATTCGCCATTGTAGTCTGGATGCAAGTAAAGGACTGGCAAAGTCCAAGCGGGTTGATTGAATTTGTAAATGGTCAGTAGTTGTTGTCTTGCTTCTGCGACTGCTTCATCAATGGGTTTTCGCGATCGCAGTGCGTGGGCAAAGGCTTGAATAAAAGTGTGGCTTTCGCGATCTGCTATTTCATCGCGCATTGCCAATACAGCAGGTACCCCTTGACGTATCAGGACTTCTGACAAACTGCTGTAAGGAATGGCTTGGTGATTGCTTTGGGCGGGTTGCGCTCCCCAGCAGGAATTAAATACTGCTAATTTTACACCTGTACGGTTGAGAACCTGTGCCAACTCCATACCATTAAGAGTTAAATCTGGTTGTCGTTGTAAAAATAGCAAGCCCCCATCCGGTCCGGGTAAACCGTGTCCTGCATAAAACAAGATGTTGTACGCTTTTGTTTCTAGTTGTTGAATCAACTCTTGTGGAGTGGGTTGCAGGAGTGTTGTCACCATACAAGGCGCGTAGCCGCTGTAATGACTCCCTATAAGAGAACCGTTAGAAAGCGTTTGTTCTAGAATAGCTGCTTCTTTTTCCAATTCCAGCTTTTCATCTTGACCTAATACCAAAAGTATGTTTAGAGCTTGATCGGCGCGTAAATATGGTAGGGATTCAACTTGACTGGTGGTGCGACTGAAGAGTATCTGTTGCGAAAGTGAAATTGCTGATTGACCTGCTTCGCGCTGCATAATTTCCCAAGGCAAGGCAATCAAATCCGGGTCGCGAATTTCTAACCGGACGTGCAACCGCATATGTTGACCTGCTGCCAAACCACGGCTGTGTTCAAAGCTATTGAGAATAGCTCCATCAAACACCCAACTCCACAAGCTAATGCCCAAGAATTGCATCAAACGACTGCTGTAACTGGTGCTTTGACCGGTAGATGGTGTCATTCCATCTAGGGGAAGTGGAGTTTTTGGTGGAGGTGTTGTTCCTGGGGAAATATCCAAGCGACTATGACCGGAAAACATCGCCTGCCACTCTTGCCACGCTTGGGAGAGAAGAGGAGGCCACAGACAGTCACGCAAAACATAGCCACTGGGGTTGGGAGCATTCACCACCCAAATGGCAAAACTGTCGGTGCCGGTACTAAGGCGGGCGATCGCCAGGTTTAAAGATGGCATGGATTCGTTTATCTTCGTTAATCTAAACAGGTCAAGTCCAATAATTTCAAATAACCATTTGAAATGGCAACTTTCTTTGCCTTTCAAGTTTTTTATCTAAAGTTATTACCCTTATTTTTCAGGCTTCTACCAGTTTATCGATTTTTTGACTCAGCGCTACTGTTCTGATGAATTCTTAGTACCTTTAGTTGGTTTTGGTTGAGTGGAAGCCGTAGGTACTGGAGGTTCCGTTTCACCCGATAAATCTCCTGAACTAGAGGTATTTGGTTGGCGTGAGTGAGACTGACATTGTTTCCTTTGAGTCTGTGTAGCTGGATTAAGGGTTAAGTTTTTGCGTTGGGAAGGAGCAATTTTGACTATTTGCCCTTTGAAAAGTTGGCTTTTAGGACGTGGGGAGGGGGAATTCGACACTAAATCGCCATCTCCTGGTGTGGATAAAGAAGTCGGCTGATTTTGTATTCCGCCTACAGAACAAACTTTAAAATAAACCCAAGACAAATCTCGATCTGTGGGATTGTTAGCTGTTGCTGATGCCGGTGGAATTTCTAGCAAAATACTGCGTGCTGGGACATCAATATTACTTTCTGGCGATGGATGTGTCTTAAAAGATTCTTGACGATCGGTCACAATAATTCTTCCATCCTCACCAATGGGGCTGTTGGAATTATCAGGGGATGATGGAACGCCACCAAGATTGGGGATGTTAACTTTTCCCGCTAGAAGCGAAAACCAATCTTGCTGCCATGCCAGTAATCCCAATAAAGCAGCTACTGACAGTAGGATTGGAAGAACTACCAGATGTGGTGAAATATTGAATGTTGGATGCTGCTCGGCAGTAACGACTTCAGTTTTTTGATTGCGAGCGTGCTCTTGTGGCAATACAGTTGGGCGACTGTTGACTGCTATGGTGGAAAGATCTACGCTCGGCGGTTTGATGACTGATTGCGGCTCTGAGTATTGAACTTGACAGTGGACTAGAGCGATCGTGACATTATCATGTCCGTTTTGATTGTTAGCAATTTCCACCAACTTATCCGTAGCACTGGCTATATCCAAATTCTTATCTAAAATTGGTAAAATTTCTGTTTCCCAGTACTGTTCTACACGGTCAAAATCACTCAACCCGTCCGAACATAATAAGAAAACGCTATCTTCGTCAACGATAAACCGTTGGGAAGTTGGGTGTAACGAACTGCTAGCACTCATGCCTAAAGCTTGTACCAATGAGCCTGATGCTCCCTGTTGCACGGCATCTCGGTATGTAGCGTAGCCCAGGCGCACTTCTCGCGAAGCCACATCATCGTCTAGCGTTACCTGATAACAACCTGCTCGCGTAATCCAATAAGCGCGGCTGTCACCAACGTGAGCGATGTACATTTCGTGAGCAACAGGCAATGCCATCACTAGGGTTGTACCCATGCGCTGACGCCCCTGTCGGTGTTCGCTGTCGTTACGTTGGCTAATTTTGTCGTTGGCAACTGCAGCTGCTCGTTCTAAATCTTCTAGCAGGTTTGCAGGGCTGATATGGTCGGGAGGAATGGTTACCAGATCGTGCATCTGCTGGTAGATGGTCTCGATTGCCAAATTGGATGCTACACTTCCTCCCTCGTGTCCGCCAATTCCATCGCAAACGATCGCTATTGCTGTTTGGTGTGGTGGTTTGCTGACCACAGTTCCACTAGGTGGGTAGCAGGAATCTTCATTGCGCGGGCGATTGGGGCCAATGTCGCTTTTCGTAGAAATTTTGATTGTGGGTTTTTGCCACTTGCCTACTTCTGCTAGCCCTTTGTCCAAAACGGCTATGAGTTGCTCTGCCGATCTCATCTCTTGGCTGATTAAAGAACGGCATATTTCCTTGACAAATTCCGCGATTGCTGGTCTTACCTTGTGGCATAATTGCTGCTGCCAAAATTCCCCCAATTCTGCCAAATTGGGGGTTTGTTTGTCATAACGCAGTTCTAGCAGGCGTACCAACGGACCTTCTGCCCTCAGGACTTCTGGGGTCAGTAAACTTGAAGCTACCCCCTCACCTGCTAAGGGCTGCCATAAATGAGCTATTTGCCACAACCAATTCAGTTGGCGCATTGATGTTGCTGTTTGCCAAGCCGTCGTTAGCTCGCTTTCTAATTGCACATCTAACTCCGCTGTCTCTTTGATACACAGCGGTGGCTTTTCTAGCAGTAAGATTTCTCTGGATGTCGTTCCTTCTAGTTGTAATACTCCATACACTTGCGGTACATACAATCGGTAGGGAAATAACCTTAAGTACGGTCTAACCGCTGGTACGCTTTCTACATCTGGTGTTTGAGGCGGTAAACCAGGTTTTGTGTCTAAAAGAACAGATTTGCTGATGACTAAATAGCGATCGGCTAATAACTCTTTTGGTTGAGCCACGCTTATACCATCTGCTACTGCCCAAAGATACCGCTTGGGCAGTAGCGTACAGCATTTTTGGCAGAACTTTGATGTCAGGGAGTTTGGAGTCTGACAGGATTCATTGGGGCAGAGCATTGCCGCGTCATTTTCCATAGTCTTCGCACCGATCGGCTCTATTGGCATTTTCTCAACAGCATATACTTAGCGGTACTTTTTACCACTCTTGATATATCCAATTTTGGATCGCGATTTTAACTTGCGGACAAAACTAGGGTGCAAAGTGTTCTGAAAAATTTGCCCAACTAAGGGAATAAGTACCCTGTCTGCATGACTGTATGCAACAATATGAACTGAATTTACTTGCATAACCCCTATTGTCTGAGGCATAAAGTTAATTTCGACACCTCTCTATTAATGATTGTAAGTTGAAAAACATAAAGATATTAAACTATTGTTACCAGATTATTAAAACCTTAGCATTTCTGTGGTAGGTTATCTTAATGAAAGTTTATCTAACTTTTCTTCAGCAAATGATACAGATTGAACAAGCTTCATCAAAAATTAACAAGTCATCGGTCAAGCTTGATTAAAATGAATTCTGTATTATCAATCTGTTTGGGATTCCGACCTCTGGTATCGGCGTAATTATTGTCGTTCACAACTAGTAACGTTCTGTCATCTACAGGTAGTACAGTCTCGATAGTTACAAAAGGAAACGCAAACACACCATTGACAGTGTCTTGACCTCCGATACCTTTAGGGTCTCGAATTTTTAATAAATCTACCAATAATTCTTTTTCTAAAAAACCTTCTTTGTTCATCTTCGTAATATTGATTTTGTATAGGCGTTTGAATTGAGCGGGGGTTTTAAATGCTGGTTTGTTCGGATCTCCTTGGGTGTTATCCCGTTCTATGACAATAAACTCTCGATCGTTTATCGCTGTCAGTTCTCCTATGGCGTGACTGGAATCTTCCATAAGATAGGAAAAAGTTTTTCCGGAATACTGTTTGCTAGTTAAGTCGAATTCATATATTAACAGGCGCTTTTTTTGCGGCTCTTGCACTAATGCCCCTTCTAGCATCGCATAAAGTTTTGTACCGCTACTATTGAGTGCCAACCCTTCAAACCCTTTAGAACCGGGAAGAATAGCAGCTGTTACTCGTGCTTCATCATCTGCTAAATTAGCCAGATCGGGATGGTCGGGAGATTTTATAAAATTTAACTTATCATTTTTCAAGAACAAGGGCAAAGGAACTGGCGCATCTAAAAGTTCCCCATCTTTTCCAAGATGTAGCAAAAACGGACCGAATTCGTCCCCCATCCAGTAAGTACCATCGTTGATTTGACGGAAAGATTCAATATCAAAATCTCCCCCAGTCAGCAAGCGATTCTCTTTAATAACCTTGCTGACTGAATTTGTACTATTTGGATAAAAAGTTAAATCGGCAACAATAGGGAAATTAACTTTTCTGTTTCTATCATTTAATTCTATAAAACTCTGACGATTAAAGCTTTGAAGTCTTTCACCAGTTTGTATATTTATAGGAAAAACTCGACCTGTTGTGAAATCGGGTTCTACTGCGTAAAGCCGCAACACATAATCGGGGGAATTCGCTTTTGCTCCAAAACCGTTATCCGAAATGACCAGATATGTACCTTTTCTAGAAGCAGCGATCGCACCCGAAAAACCCTGTACTGGTTGTGCATTGACAAAAGGAGTTGTGCGATTGGTTTTCTTAAACAAACCTGTAGTTAATCCTGGGGCAAAGGTATCAGCATTTAAAATAGCACGTCCGATAAGTTTAGCCGCATTCACTGAGGAGTTAAGCAAAACAACCAATATCCATGCAGGCTGCAATCCTAACAGGACACTGACAAATTTGAGCATTGGAATAGGGATTGGGAACTGATGACAGGTGACGGGTGAGAGGGGATAAGGATGACAGGGAAGACAGGGGGGACAAGGGAGAATCAAGGAAGAGACGCGGAGAATGTGGGACGCGGGGACATCTCAGATGGGGATTGAACCCCAGCTAAGATGAGCGACTTATAGAAGACGGGGTGAGCGTGACCCCTTGGGGTTGTCGCCCCGGACGCAGGGCTAGAGACTCTCGGCTTTCCTGTGTCTCTACGCCCCTCGTCTCTTCGATAACCCCCAATCCCCAGTCCCCAATCCCCGAGCGCGACTACAGCCCGTATGCTTCTTTCTGGTCGTCTGCTGCGACTTGAGGAAGCCCCATACTGTAGTTAACCACACGTCCGGTGAGACTGTAGCTGATTTCGCCTTTATGCAGGAGACCTCGCACAAAATGTTCCAAATCCGAACCAATGCGACGTAGGTTATAATCTGTCAGATCTGCACCACTATATGTTTCCACCAATTCATCAAATTTCCGATACACTCTTTGGAGAGCATCTTCATTCCAATTAAATTCATTGTCTGGGTCAACATCTAGGGTTAAAACCTGACTGCTAGGAACCAGTTCTCCATCCGGATCTATCTCAGCTGCAAAAATTCTGATATGCCGAGTTGTGGACTTGACTAACATTGGATTGTCCATGGATCTGTTCAGTGATGAATTGGGTGATCTCGCTCTCACTCATTTTAAACTAGGATCTGAGGAGAACCTAGAATTGCTGAACGCAAAACTCAACACTAGCTCCCACGCTGTCTTCTGAAGGTTGAGTGTTTTCGTCTCCACTGGAACCGTAAAGGAGTTGTAGCGGTCTGGCATTTGAAGAATAGAGGACAGCTAGCTATGGTGAAGGCAGTTCCACGGCAAACATTTGCGCTCGCTCAATATGAGAATAATTCTTTTCGCATCCGCTAGCGTCTAACCCCCAGCCCAATAGAATTTTCCGGTTTTGTTGTCATTTCATAAAAAGGAGTAGTACTCTTTTACTGGTCACTTTCTCAAGTTTAGCTACCAAGCATGACCTTGCTCCATATGCTAGGAAAGAACTGGGGTTAAATATTTAACTGGAATAATTCGATCTGTGTCAATATTTTTCCTTAGAAAAAAATTTTTCCCCAACTGCTTTGTTCCTTCTATGTCTCTTGTTTTTGTCAAATGAAAAAATGTACGTTTAGTTATTTCTACGGAATTCTGTCACAGCAATGTCTGGCTTTCTTTAGATAGAAAATAACCAGCGAATTTACTTACGTATTACCACCAGTGATTCAGTAAAAACTCAAACTGTTATTGACGTTTAGATAAAGTTGATGTAAAAACCTTTAAAAAGATAGAACTACTTCTTACAGAAACTTTATTGTATAGAATCATAAAAACTGAATAATAGTTTATGGTCTCCTTGAACCATAGCTAGGACAGAAACCAAAAAACCAGACAAAAAAGTCAAGCCGGAAAATACACAGGAGAGAAAAATGCAAGACCAAGTTTGTTGAAACACAAAAACTCTTAATTCAAACATTTTGGATGTCGAAAAAATTATAAAGAACACTTGCTTGCTTTTAAGCACTCTTCAACCAAATAACCATCTAGCGAAGGACTCCTAAAATCTATGAACTCCAAAGCATTACCACGCCAAGTCAATAGCATCGACGTAGGTGTTTATGAGTGTGAAATACATCTCAAATTTAGGTTGATTGAGGAAAAAAGTCTTTTAGGCGATCGCGATCAGCTTTTGCAAGTACTGCTAGATGCTTTAACTGAAGGCTCTGACGACTTTTTAGAAACGTTACAAGCTTCTGTAAAGGCGCAAGAAGTCTCCGAGTTAAAAGCCTCTCCACAAATGAGACGCCAGCTGATGCGTTTACGCAATGCAACTGACGTCACTCAGTAGTCAAGGACATCCCATGTCTTGGCTCGCTCCGATTCTTGGGTGTAGAAAGGTGAATTTTTTTAAGTTTGCCACTGAGCTTACTTGTTCTCTCAATGACTCGGCTTATTTTATTTCCTCTTACCCACCTTAGTACTAGAGCTAGTATTTACCTTAATCCTTAGTAAGGTTACGGGAACCAATGGGTGCCTACCTAGACTAGATATAGCAATTATCCGCACCTTTAAGCGGGATTATGTTTCTAATAATTTAAATTTCAGGGTAATCATTTCTACCATTAACAGTGACCCACGGTCACTGTTACTTTGCCAAACCGTGTTCCAAAGCAAAACGAACCAACTCTGTGCGACTGTTAGTTCCAGTCTTACTAAACAAACGGCTAACGTATTTTTCTACATTTCGGACACTAGTATCTAAGCGCCGAGCAATTTCTTTATTCATTAACCCCTCAGCAACTAGATTGAGAACGCTTTGTTCTCTAGGAGTTAAGTCAATAGCAAAAGGGGCTGGGGATTGAGCAATTGCACTTTTCTGAGTCAACAAAGCTTTAATTTGAGCAATCTGATTGGCAAGTTCTGTAATATTGAGCGCTTCGCCATCTTCAGTGGGTGCAGGAGTGCGAGAGGAACGGCGTTCTAATAAATTCTCCACAATCGCTACTAACTCGTCAGGATCGAAAGGTTTTGGCAGATAAGCATCAACACCTGCCTGGTAACCTTGAATGCGGTCGGTTGTCATTCCTTTTGCAGTGAGAAATATCACGGGGAGCGAGCGAAAACGAGGGTCATCTCGCAATTGCTTGAGGAATTGGTAGCCATCCACCTGAGGCATCATAATGTCTGAGATGACCAAATCTGGTAGGTTCTGTTGCACTAACTCCCAGCCCTCTCGGGCGTTACTGGCAACCTGAACGCTGAAACCGCTCTCTTGCAAATAATCTTTCACTGCTTCACGCAATCCCGGCTCATCATCTACCAGTAACAATTGTCCTGCCATCTACGGTATCCTTACCACTACTTTTCTCCAATTTAGCGAAATTTAATGACAATAAGGAGAAGATAAAGAAAATAAAAGGCGATCTATTGTTTTGACTTTTAAGTTTGAGTGTGTTAATAAATTTTTTTAATAAAAAGAAAATAATGTATATTTATTTACCATGTCTGCACTTCTCTTTAGCAAAGTCAAATTAATAACTCAGCATAAAAGGAAATTTTATAAGAACTTAACAAACGCGCAGTAGTGGGTTTCGTTCCCAGGCTCCACCTGAGAACGAACAAACTGATTATCGGTCACCGATCGCTGTTTAGCCACTCAATAGTTTTGGCATTTTCTGGTAATTGAGCATCTCTTTGCCCTTGAGCGCGTGCTTTAGCTGTAAATAACCCAATAGGAGTACCTAATAGATCCACAAGGCTCGCTTTACCGAGAACAGCTTTTATCGTATCTCTTGGCAGTTCCTTAAATACCCAACGCCCAAAGCGGTAGAAGTACTCTGCTCGCTTCATATCCCGCATTAACTCCACACCATGCAGTTCGTGTAAATAGCGATTTGAACGCCCGTAGCGCCGCCATTGACTTTCCAGTTCTTTCAATGTTGCGCGGTGACGGTGTTTGACGATGGCTTCAGGAGCAAATTCCAGACGTCCTATATTTTGCTGTAAGATACGCCAACAAATATCTGCATCTCCACCAGTGGTCAGGTAAGGACGAAATAACCCTATTTTTTCAAAAGCTTCCCGTCGAACAGCCAAGTTCGCAGTTTGACCGTAGGGATAAAAGGGATGAGCAAGAGTGTGTTTCTGAGATAACGTGTCTTGTCGGTCTGCGTGTTGTTCTAGTAATGTGGTTCCGTGCAACGCCACAACTTCACCCGCAACGATCGCTACATCTCGATTCTCAAAAGGCGCAATGAGTGACTTCAACCATTCCGGTTCCGGACGACAATCTGCATCAGTAAAAGCCAGTATCTCACCAGTGGCAGTGCGAATACCAACGTTACGAGCAGCGTAAGAACTTTGAATTTTTGTTTCGCTTAAAGGGTGAATTGTAATTGGACTATTTTCAGCAGCAGATTGGAGTAGAGTGGTCGTGCGATCGCGACTGTTGTTATCTACCAATAAATACTCTACTTTCTCCTTGGGGTAAGTTTGATTTACTAGGTTAGATATGAGTTCTGGTAAATCTGCTTCTCCATTATAAATAGGTATAATTACCGATATTTTTGGCAAAAACATAAATTGTTTATGGCTAGTGGCTAATAGCTAGTGGCTAATAGCTATTAGCCATTAGCTATTAGCCATTAGCCATTTAGCTACAATTTCAAATCGTTAGCGCTGTTGGTCAACGACTGTAACGGTTGTTTTGGTGATACGGGCTGAGCAAGACCGTTGGTGGATAGGATGGAGAGTGCTCGCGCATAATGAGGGTCATTCTGAGTTCCCAGCAAATCGGGATTTGCTGCTAACTGACGCTGCTGTGCTTCTGTTAAGTCTAATTTAATATCTGGGGCGATGCCTTTGTGATTAATATCTGTTCCTTTAGGAGTATAATAGTGAGCGATGGTGACAGCAACACCGGAACCATCTGTAAGTTCGTGAACTGACTGTACTAGTGCTTTTCCAAAAGTTTGACTGCCAATAACGACTGCTCGGTTATTGTCTTTCAGTGCTCCTGTGAGAATCTCGCTAGCACTTGCGGAATTGTTATCGACCAAGACCACTAGGGGGCTATTTGTTATAGCAGTGTGATTTGCTTTAGTTTCCTCGCTACCGCCCTCACGGTCTACAGTTTTAACAATTGCTCCGTTGTCGAGCCACATTCGAGCAATTTCAATACTAGCCTGTAACAAACCACCCGGATTGCTACGTAAATCCAACACATAGCCATCAACTTTTTGAGCATTCAAATTGCGGATAGCGCGTCGCATTTGACTTGAAGCGTGAGCGCTGAACTCCCGCAAACGAATATAGCCAATACGCCGCTTACCTTCTTGCTTGAGGGTATAACGTACTGTTGGCACTTCAATAGTTGCTCGTGTTAGCTTCACATCAAAGGATGGCTGTCCTTCGCGTCCCAAGCGCAAAGTTACCATAGTGCCTGATTTGCCGCGAATGAGCTTAGAGGCGTCTTCCACTTTCATTTGTTGAGTGGGTTTGCCATCAATTGCTAGGATCGTGTCTCCTGCTTTTACACCCGCTTTCAGTGCAGGAGAATTTTCAATAGCTTCTACAACAGTCAGCTGCTTGTTTTTTTCATTAAATTCCATCCGGATACCAATTCCAGAGACTTCTCCAGATGTTTGATTGGTAAGAGCTTCGTACTGTTTGGGGTCCATAAAGCGAGTGTAAGGATCGCCCAATTTTTCTAAAGCTTCCCGAATAGCAACATAAGCTTCATCGCGGGAGGTATAATCTTTACCTAGCAAACTCTGGCGAATTGCTAACCAGTTCTGTTTGTTGAACGAAGAATCGACATACTCACGATTTACAAGTTGCCATACTTCATCAACTATCGCCTTCGGGCTATCTTGAAGTGCAGCACGCACCGAATGACACCAGACCGGACCAAATACAGAAAGAGAGGCCGTTGAAGCTATAGCTCCACCGATCAGGGCTACTTGGAGCGGCGAGTGGCGTTTTGCAGATTGATTCATGTATATTAGCTGGAATAATTGTGTTGTTGACAGTGTAGCAATCAGGTTTTTTAAGGACTATAGATTTTTTTGTTTGTGTAAACCTTCTTCATTAACTTTCCTTGATGTTTCTTTAAGAATACTGGGTCACCTTTCAACCAGTTGTTATAACATAGCTCGCGTTTTCCGCAAGCTTAATGCTATATTGTGGCACTTTGATGCGTGCCATTCTGCGATCGTTATTACTCTATTAAGATAGCATTTAGCTAGTTAGATCGGTGTAGCAGAATTCACCTAAAATAGAGTGGTATTAAACACTTAATGAAACGCCAAGTAACAAACAGTAGATTCAACCTCAAGGCAATACTGTCCGGTAAAAAGTGGCAATTTTTACAGAAACTAGTTCTTGGACTGTGTATTGTATTAGCCACCTTGCTGGTTTTTAACACTATAACCCTAATTTCTGCCTCCTCCAAGCCTGTAGATGCCTTTTTTGTACTTGGTGGAAGTATAAGACGAGAAATTTATGTTGCAAAATTGGCAAAACAATATCCACAAATTCCGGTTCTGATTTCTCAAGGTTCCCAAGACCCGTGTATCTGGTTGATTTTCCAGCAAGAAGCAGACCAAATCCAGAACGTTTGGCTGGAAAAATGTGCAGATTCTACTTTTGGGAATTTTTACTATGGTATTCCAATTTTACGTCAGTGGAAAGTCCGTAAAGTAAAAATGATTACCTCACCTACTCATTTACCTCGAGCTAAATGGTTGGCACAGATTTTCTTTGGCGCTCAAGGTATTTGGGTAGAAACAGAAATTGTTCAAGAGCAAGGTGTCCCCGGTAATCAAGAGTCTTGGTTGAAAACAGGATTAGACATCACACGCAGTTTATTGTGGGCGGGGTTAAGCCCCATCATTCAACCGCGCTGTTCTTCTGTCACACAACTGGCAGAAGTGAAGATGGATGTTTGGCAACGGCAAGGTTTTAAATGCGAACGTCAGGGGAAACTTCGTCGTTAGTTGTGGGTTGTGATTCCTACTCACCACTAACCACTGTTTGCGATCGCTTCTACTGTAGATAAAGGCACATCCGCAAAATACTGTTGCTGAAATTGTTCTTCTCGGACAGCGACTAAAAATTGGGCAATGGCTGTCTCTGCAAGGGTTGATTCAATATTTGTGTGTTGAGCAAAAATGAAAGCACGATCTTGGCGCGTGATTCTAAAACCTAAATATTTTAAACCTCTTAACCCCAAAAGTAATGGGTGATCGCCGATACCAAGTTTTTCTAATAACTGAATGCGAGTGACTGGTTGATGTGTACGGCTGAGGTATTTGGCAAGCCCTACCAGAGTTAACCAAATTTGTTCTGGCGGTTTGTGGTTTGGTTTGCTCCAAGCAAGTGCAAGTGGTTGTCCCTCGTAAAGGGAACGTTTCAACCACGCTCTTAAATCGTCCCAACTAGTCGGACATTTTTCGATAAGGAGGGGAACGGAGGAGGGGGGATTGGGGGATGGAGGGATAGAGGGGGAGGTATTACGCCAATCGAGTATACGTGCCGATCGCTGGCTGAAAGCCGATTGCTGTAAGGAACGTACTGCTACAATTCGGATTTCGTAACGTTTTTTAAAGGTGTTGTAATCGAGTTCGACTATGCACTCACACCTTCCTAGAGGTAATTCATCTTTATAATGTCCCCACCACACCCCAGGAAAAGGGTTTTTTGTGGAATCATCCCGAATGTCAAACTCGGCTTTAATGTACTGTACTTTTTTTCCTCGCGAATCTTGCTGATTTCGATGCCAAGCGTTCTCAAACCAGCAGTTTTGAATCAAAAGTTTTGGTACGGGATTACCCATTCCGCAGGGTTCTAGCAGTTTCAGTTCTAAAAATAATTCTTTTCCCAAATCTGCCACTGTCACCGCTATGTCTGCTTCTAGGGTTGGTATGAGGTTTGTACCTGCCAAAGATCGTCGTAACTGTTGGTTGATTGCTTCTGTAAATAATGGAATATTCTCTACTGGAAGACTTAATCCCGCTGCATAGGGGTGTCCTCCAAAACGGTGTAAAAGATGTGCCTGTTCTTTGACGAGTTGGTACAAATCGATTGAGTTAGCTGAACGAGCAGATCCACGGGCGAGAAGAGGAGAGGAAGAGGGGGAGAGGGGGGGAGAGGGGGGAGACATGGTAGCAGGTTTCTCCCGGTCTCCCATCTCCACTCCTTCTGTGCTTAACAAAATAGTTGGTCGCCCTGTCTCTTGTGCGACTTGTCCGGCAACCAATCCCAAAACACCTACAGCCCATTGAGGGTCTTCCAGGACAATAACGCTAGTAGTTGATAAGTCCATTCTGGCTAGCTTTTGCTCTACTTGCTGGGTTACATCTTTTTGTAAAGATTTACGGCGGGCATTAGCTAGTTCTGTCATCTCCGCAAGTTCGCTGACTCTTTTATGGTCTCGACTTGTCAGTAATTCCACGCAAAAACTTGCATCCCCTTGAATGCGGCTGACAGCGTTGATTCTTGGACCCAATCCAAAGGAAATATCTGTGGGGCGATCGCCATTTTTTTGACACAATTCCAACAAGCGTCCCACTCCAGGACGCCGCCGCATTTCAGGTGTTTTCTTAAAATCTTCTTGCAGTCGCTGAATTCCCATTTGTGCTAAGTGGCGACAATCTCCACGCAACTGGACTAAATCCGCAATTAGCCCAACGGCTACTAAATCCAGTAAATCTTCTAGTGAAGACCTTTGTGGAACACTTGGCAAAGTTTGATAAAGAGCTTCCACCAACTTATAAGCTACAGCTACACCAGAAAGATGAAACAGTGGGTGAGTGTTTGGTAAATATCGCGGGTTGACGATCGCTGTTACTGCTGGACGTTCTGCTGGTAAAGTGTGGTGGTCGGTAACAATAATATCTATACCTAACTGTTTCGCATAAGTAATTTCTTCTATATTTGTACTGCCCGTGTCACAAGTTACAATTAATTGAAAACCTTTTCTAGCTAGGTTTTCAATTCCTTTACTGTTCAATCCATGGGATTCAGTAATACGATTCGGAATGTAGTAAGTTAATTGCTTGTTTTGGGTAAAAAATTGTCCCAACCCATCCCATAAAACAGCAGTGGAGGTAATACCGTCTGCATCAAAGTCACCCCAAATAGCAACTTGTTCGTTGTTTTCCCAAGCGAGCTCTAACCGTTGTACAGCCAAATACATTTCTTGCCCAAACTCAAAGGGGCTTGCCGATTGATAAGCTTGAGGACTGACAAAAGCAGCTAATGTTGCTTCATCTTGTATTCCTCTTTGCCATAACAACTGTGCTGCAAAGTGTCCTCCTGATGCGGGAGCATATTGTTTCACCGCCTGAATAAAAGATTCGGGCGGTTGTCCAGTTTGTGCAAGAATCCATTGCTGTTGTGGTACGGACATGACCTAAACAGGAGTTTGTTCCTCAGTCGTTTGAGCGTCAGCTACCAAAGTATTAAGGGCAATTTCACCAGCGACTCCATCAGTTTTACGGGGACGCATAGCAGGACGAGAACGCTTATAACCTGCTCTTTCAGCTTTTTGATGTTCGTAGTCAATCAGTCTGCCATAGTACTCGTGCCTGCTAAGATTCATGGATAGGAAAATATGTTGGCGCACATTACCAAAACCTTTGCGGGTAAAGAATTTCACTGCAGGAACATTGGCAGGATCTGTGTCTACTAGCATGAATCGCGCCCCATCTTCTATCATGCGTGAAACAACTTTATCAACTAATTTATCTCCCACGCCGCGACGTTGAAACTTAGGGCTGACTCCCAACCACAAAATGTATCCGTATGTCCAACTTGCTTTGGTAATGATGGTTCCCAAAATGAATCCTGCAAGATGCCCATCAGCTTCGGCAACCAGGCAGTATTCTGGATCGGTGTTGTAAAGTCCTATCACCTCCCATTCATCCCAGCAACGATATAGATAAGGATATAAATCGCTGGTAAATAACTCTTCGCCCAAGTGGTACACAGGGGCAATGTCGTCTATTCCTAATTCGCGGACGTAAACCGCATCACTATCATCAAAATGCATAAAATAATAAATTTAGAAATTATCCGCAGTTTACAAGCTAACTTCTTGAATACTCTCTATATTTAGTAAGGTTGTAGCTGCTAGAGCAGGAGTTGCAATCGCAGATGTTTGCTCGAATATAGCTTGCGTTCTATTGCAACGTGTCGTGTACTGACAGTAGTTGCAGGCTTTGCTACCGTCAGATTCTTGGGGAAATGATTCTCCTTTGTAATAACGTTCTAACCAATATGTTAACCGGTTTAGGAGTTGATTCAGCCTGTTGGCAGTTTGCTGGTGTTGAAAGTTGCTGTAAACAAATTTTACACTTTGTAATTTATCTTCAGATGGAACAAACCAGTATGTCATGGAAATATTTTCTGGCAAATAATTGCTAGTCTCAGCTAATACGTACATATAGAGCCGTGTTTGCCAGTTTTGTTCTAATTTGCTTTTTAATGGGGGTTTTGGATAAGTTTTCCAGTCATGGATTTGTGCTTGCTCTTTATCTGCAATCAATAAATCGTAGATAACCGTCAGTAAATAATTTTGAACTTGGAGTGTACGGTAATGTTCGCTTTCACGAAAGGATTGGGTATGAGAGGAGGGCGTCAAAATTTCTGGTGCTGCATTAGCAAAAGCTGTCATCCAGCTTTGTAATTGAGCATCTTCTTTTAAGAGAGCGTCAACAGGTAATCCCATTTCTCGCTGTTGCATCAGCAAGTGAAAGCGACTACCCAAAATTTGCCGTTCCTCATGCTCTGGGTTAGAGGGAGAATGAAGTTGTTCTAAGTAAGTATGTTGAAATTGGCGGGGACAACGTTCAAGCACGTTGAGTTGTCCTTGCGACAGTCGTAATAGTTGAGGGTGAGTGGTCAGCATGATAAGATTTTAAATTATCATCTTACACTGACTCAACTATTAGCTGTGAATTTGATAGTGGGGAATCTTGGATGTCATATTTTTAGGCTATTAACGCGATGATTCGTAAATCATTGCGATCGCAAACAGGCAAAAGACGAAAACGGTTGCACGACCTATCCATTGCCATACACTTGCTGAGAACAAAAACGCAAGAATTGAAGAAACACTAAAAACGTGAGAAAGAATGTAGGCTATTGCAAAGCCAAGCATAACCAGTAAAAAATACCTAAGTATTTTACAAGCCCATTTGAAAAGTAAACTATTCTCGTCAGTAAGATTAGTTTTCATTGCCTTGTCCTAAATTGGAAGTTGAATCTATTGAGAGTGCTACGGAATTTCAACCTAAAGGGAATAGGAAAAAGAGAGCCGTTTTATTGACAGGCTAGAGTTCGTGCTTTGATGCATGGGGTTTGAACCCAGGCTGGAATTTTCCAAATTTAAGATTTGAGGCTGAAAACTAGGGCTAGAAACTGGTACTGAGTTACAGCCTGTCTCCCAAATCGGGAGAAGGTGTCCGTGGAGTATGAATAGTTGCGATGAACGCAACTTTGTATGAAAACTTTGACATTTAGTCATCTTCCAGCAACTGCTGTTTCATCTCCATCCAAAATCTGGATATCCAAAATCATACTTAGTTACTAAATTTAGCTCACTAAGTTTCTTGTAGTTACTCCTTACCACCTAAGTTAAGCCGCTCGTTCTATAACTTGCACCGCTTTAGTAAACCTAATTCTTATAGGATGGGTATCTTTGCCCGCCCTGTCGTGCAATTTAAAGCGAAATAGCTTAATGACCGATATGGTCTTAATTCTCACTTTAAAGTAACTAAGTTACAAAGTCAAGCAACAACCATCTCATCTTTGGTTACATCTGTACCGAATCTACTAAAGAGCAATTATTTTGATATTTTTGAAGAGTGTGGGTTGGAGAAGAATCTACTTCTTCTGAAATAAAATATTTATCTAACTTTCGAGGGGTGCCAATCCAACACGGTGCTTTCTTTCAATCCATCGGTAGGCAGATATCAATTTGATTGCTGCAGGTTATGAATGTACTTTCTGCTGAATTTCTGGAAGCTTTGGCTGCTAAACGAGGGTTGTCTAGCAGCGAACTAGAAGTTTTTTTTCTTTCCGTGGATGGAAAATCGCCAACCTTAATTGCCAAGGAACTGGGTATCAGCGCCGAAGCAGTGCGTAAAAGATTAAGTGAGGTGTATAAGAAGTTTAATGTCGGTGGTGGGGGACCTGGGAAGATAGTTAAGTTACAACAAGTTCTGCAATATGAGTATCAAGCATCTACTAAGACTCAGGAATTTGTTGTCCAAAAGCGACAGGATTGGGGTGAAGCACCGAGTTTGTGTGTCTTTTACGGACGGACAGCAGAACTGTCTGTGCTCAAGCAGTGGATTGTTAGGGATAATTGCCAACTTCTTGCATTATTGGGAATGGGAGGAATTGGCAAAACGGCTTTGTCGGTAAAATTAGTAGATGAAGTGAAAGATAATTTTGAGTACTTCATTTGGCGATCGTTACGCAACGCACCACCAGTCAAAGAACTTTTAGCCAACCTAATACGATTTTTGTCAGATGAGCAAGAAACTGATTTACCTGACACTGTAGATGGAAGACTCTCGCTGCTGATTCATTATTTACGAAAGCACCAAAGTCTTTTAGTACTGGATAACGCTGAGACAGTTTTGCAAGGGGGCGATCGCGCAGGCGACTATAGAGAAGGATATGAAGGTTACGGTGAACTGCTGAAAAGGGTAGGGGAAGAATCTCATCAAAGTTGCTTGATATTAACCAGTCGAGAAAAACCAAAAGAATTCGCACCTCTTGAAGGAGAGACATCACCAGTTAGAACGCTCTCATTATCTGGCTTGGGACAAACAGAAGGGCAAAAAATTCTTCAAGATAAAGGTTTATTTGGCTCCGAACAAGAATGGACACAACTGGTTGAAAAATATTCTGGCAATCCGCTAGCGTTAAAGTTAGTTGCTGAGCCAATTCGCGAGTTATTTGGCGGTGACATCGCCGTTTTTATGCAACAAGGAGAGATAATTTTTGGTGATACGCGCAATTTATTAGATCAGCAGTTCGATCGCTTGTCAGAGCAAGAAAAAGAAATCATGTACTGGCTGGCAATTAAGCGAGAAACAATTTCTTTAGAAGACTTATTAGATGATATTATACGTCTCGTTTCAAAAAGAGAATTACTAGAAGCATTAGAATCGTTACGGCGACGTTCTTTAATTGAAAAAAGTCTGGCACTATTTACGCTTCAACCAGTTGTACTAGAATACATGACCGACAAAGTAGTTGAACGAGTTTTTCAAGAAATCAGGACTGGTGAAATCGCGTTATTTATGAGCCATGCTCTTATTGAAGCGACTACAAAAGATTATATTAGGAATACTCAAACTCAACTGATACTTCAACCAATTATAGACAGGTTGTTAACTCTTTTTAGAACGCCTAAAAATCTGGAAAAAAAGCTGACTCAAATTTTAGCAAAACTACAGGCTCGATCGCCCCTAGAAGCAGGATATGCAGGCGGCAATATTCTCAATATGCTTTGTCAGTTACAAACTAATTTAAGCGACTATAACTTTGCCAATCTAACTGTTTGGCAAGCCTATTTACAAGGAGTTAATTTACATCATGTAAATTTTGCCAATAGCGATCTAGCAAGGTCTGTTTTTTTTGAAAAATTAGTTAGTATTTCATCAGTTGTATTTAGCCCAAACGGAAAACTTTTGGCTACAGGTGATGCTGATGGGAAAACTCATTTATGGCAAGTTGAAGGAGGAAAGTTACTTTTCACCTGTGCAGAACATAGTGGTTGGATCAGGTCAGTAACCTTCAGCCCCGATGGGGAGATCTTAGCAAGTGGAAGTGAAGACCAAACAATAAAATTCTGGGATGTTCGCACGGGTGAAAGCTTCAAAACCTTGCAAGGGCATACCAGTCGAATCTGGTCAGTTGCCTTTAGCCCTGATGGCTGTCTGATCGCCAGTGGAAGTGAAGACCAAACAATCAAGTTATGGGATGTCGAAACGGGTGAATGCCTCAAAACCCTACAGGAGAAAGCTAGCCGAGTCTGGTCAGTTGCTTTCAGTCCTATGGGTGACACTCTAGCAAGTGGAAGTGAAGACCAAACAATCAAGTTATGGGATGTCCGCACGGGTAAATGCCTTAAAACCTTGGAAGGACACACCAGTCATATCAGGTCAGTTGCCTTTCATCCCGTTCGCGAAGCTTCCTTGCAGGGGTTTGGTGACACTTTAGCCAGTGGAAGTGAAGACCAAACAATAAAATTATGGAATGTTCGCACGGGTGAATGCCTGAAAACTCTGCAAGGACATACCAATCGCATCAGATCGGTGATATTTAGTCCTGATGGTTGCCAGATAGCCAGTAGTAGTGACGACCAAACAGTGAAATTATGGAATGTTCGCACGGGTGAATGTCTGAAAACTTTGCAGGTCAGTACCAGCTGGGTAAGGTCAGTTGCCTTTAGTCCCGTTCGCGAAGCTTCCTTACAGGGATTTAGTTACATCTTAGCAAGTGGCAGTGATGACCAAACAGTGAAGTTGTGGAATGTTCGCACGGGTCAATGCCTCAAAACTTTGCAGGGAAGTAGCAGTTGGGTGAGGTCAGTTGCTTTCAGTCCTGATGGTTGTCAAATTGCTAGCAGCAGTGAAGACCAAACAGTGAAGTTATGGGATGTTCAAACGGGTCAATGCTTGAAAACCTTACAAGGGCATACTAGTTGGGTAAGGTCAGTTACCTTCAGCCCTGTTTGCGAAGCGTCCCTGCAAGGGTTTGGTTCCCAGCTCGCAAGTAGTAGCGACGACAAAACAGTGAAGTTATGGGATACTCGCACCGGTCAATGTCTGAAAACCTTGCAAGGGCATACCGATCGCGTATGGTCAGTCGCTTTCAGTTCTAATGGTTGTACTTTAGCTACCAGTAGTGAAGATCGAACAGTGAAGTTATGGGACGTCCAAACAGGTCAATGCTTGAAAACTTTGCAAGGGCATACCAGTCGCATATGGTCAGTTGCTTTTAGCCCTAATGGTTGCCAGATTGCTAGTAGTAGTGAAGACCAAACAGTGAAATTATGGGATGTTCAAACGGGTGATTGTCTGAGAACTTTACACGGACATACCAATCGACTTTGGTCAGTTGCTTTTAGTCCTGATGGTCGTCAGATTGCTAGTAGTAGTGAAGACCAAACAGTGAAATTATGGGATGTCCAAACGGGTGAATGTTTGAGAACTTTACAAGGGCATACAAATCGGATCAGGTCAGTTGCTTTCAGCCCGGATAGTCAAATTTTAGCTAGTGGTAGTGATGACCTAGTGGTGAAGTTATGGGATGTTTGCACGGGTGAATGCCTGAAAACTTTACACGGACATACTAATCGGGTAAGGTCGGTTGCGTTTAGTCCTGATGGTCTGACTTTGGTGAGTGGCGGTCAAGATGAGACTATTAAGCTGTGGAATGTATTGACAGGTGAATGCTTTAAAACTTTGCGAACATTTAGACCCTACGAGGGGATGAATATTACTGGGGTGATAGGTTTAACTATAGCTCAAAAAGAAACGTTGAAGGCTTTGGGGGCGGTGGAAGATGTTAGTTAAAATCAGAAATTTATGAAGTACAAACAAGAAAATCATATTTGTGTATTTTTTATGCTTAAAATTGCACTCCTCCTTGCAATCGAGCGTCAAATCCCTTTTCTCCAGTGCCAATTTGAGCTTCTAGATATTTATGTTTTAGAATAATACCGTAGTTTAGGTTGGAAGCTCGACTGTCAAGACCAAGGTTAATTTCACTAAAATTTTTGAGATAAGCTCCAATAGATAGGTCTCGATTAATTTTTTGTAAGGCATTGACATCAAAAAAAAGTTCTTTGCTGAGTTCCAGTGTTGTCTTACATTCTAAGCCAGTTTTCAGGCTAAATTGTGTAGCAATAAATTTTGTCCATTCACTGCGATCGCTACTTTCAGCAAAAGCAATACCTGGAGTGACTGAGAATCCAAAGTTCTGATTTTGATAGGAGTAGGAATAACTGAGGAGAGCAGAAAAGGGATTGTTTTTATTACTTGCACTATTCCAATTTGCATTTAAGGATGAAGCATAAGTTGTAATTGCTTTTGGTTTATTGCTAGCATCTCTTTGGACATCTATTTTCTGAAAACTCAACAATATATTACTGTATATTCCTAACGCAACTTCTGATAAACCCATGTTGTTGTAAAATACACCAGGAGCCGTATTAGAATTAGTATTAAACCACAAACCTGTGGCAGTACTATAGTGAAAATAACCGGAAGACCCACTATAGGCAATTTCTACTGCTGGTAAATATAAATAGCCGTTAAAAGTTCTGAAGCGAATATTCTGACGATCTGTTTTGGTAATCTCAATGCGATCGAAAGCTAAATCTGATGATTTAATCCCAATAGGTACTACCTCAGCCTCTGCTAAATCAAATTGTTGAACAAAATTTTTCCCGTTTGGATGTTGTAAGATAATCTCAGCAGATGCAGATTCGTTTATGGGAGTAACAGCCGTTTTCCTTGAAGGAAGTTGCGTACCGATAAAGCTAAGTATACCAAAATCTTTATTGGAAAGTCTTAGTTTAGAAAAAAAAGTACTTCCTTCGATGAATGGACTACTCTTCTTATGAAAAAACTGCAATCCCCGCCTGTATAGCCCCGTTCTCACTTGAACAACATTGGAACTGACAGGTGTAATTTTGCTCTTAAAAGTCATGTTTCCAGAAACCTGCTTTAAACCACTGACTGAATTAGCATAAAATAATGTCCTGTCGAGTCTGTAATTGATTTGTCTTCTTTGAAGAACAGTTGCTTTCGCTGTCAAGCTGGCAAACTTCTGTTCACCATAAAAATAGGTTTTAGCATTTTCAAGATGAGTCTTGAGATTATTAGTATCAATATTTTTAAAAATGAGACCAAGTGCCATTCCTATAGTAGAATTTACGCTTTGAGTATCATTTATCTTTCCATCTTCTAAATTGAGGGTGAGTGATATACCGGGATTAGCAAAAACATTAGTATAAGAAGCACTCGCATTCATGGAGTTGTACTCGATCGTACTACTGTTACGAACATGACTAAAATACACTCTGTGCCAATCGCGCTCGGTTTGACGTTGTATACTAACGTTAAACTTGGGTTTTCTTTGACCATAGGACACCCAAAATAAGGAATTGAGATAGTGTAAATCTCTTTCGATATCTGTTTGTAAGGGATTGACTAAGGTATGGAGTAAATCTGTATTATCAAACTTTCCTAACTGTGCAACTTTAATTCCTGGCAAAGAAGTTATTGGTGCTGTAAACTGAGATGGTTTTCCTGCGATTGGATCTCCCCAAAAAATTCCAGTGGCTTCTAAAACCTGTTTGGGAATAATCTCTCCTTCTGCCAATCTCAAGTTACCATCATTAAGCAGAGGTTTTAAATCTACAGTAGGAAAGCCTTGCAAAATTCGGGGAGAATTAGAAACATTTAGGGATTGAAATAAAGAACTACCACCGTTTACACTATCAGTCGAAGCACTACCAAGATTGGGAGCAGTATTTTTCAAAATCGTTACATTAGAATTTCTGTAATCAATTCCACTGTGAATAATAACTCGATCGGCAGAAATACCAGGTGGATTTGTTATTTTTCCTCCAATAGCCGTGATAGAAAAGTTCTGACTTACAACATCTCCGCTTAGGTTCTCAAAATTACTGGGAATGAATGAAACTGCTTGAATACCTCCAAATGCTTGCTCTAACGTCATGCTTTGCATAATTTTGGTGTCACTGGATCTGCCTTGATAAACAATTCCCCCTTGCCATCCTTGAGTCTCAAAAACAATTCTATTACTAGGTAATACCCAGTAGAATTGCTCTTCTTTAGGGAAAAGAGCAAATGTAAACTTGTGAAGAATGGGGTTTTCTTTAGCAAAATTTATATCAAAATCAAAATAACGATCGTTTATATTAGGGTTGAAAATTTGAGGAGAAAACGTTAAGTTATCGGTTGGATTAACAAACCAAGGATATTTGCTAGCACTGACTGTTAAAGCATCTAGAATAATTTGTTGTTGATTTTGATCTTTTTTCTTGGCTTCTACTTTTTCTAATTCTGATTTTTTAGAAATTGGTTCTAGCTGAGGAAGGTTAGATGTATCTATTGTTTCTATTTTTAAACCATTTTCATCAATAGCTTTTACCGATTTTAAGGCATAATAGTTAGAAACTAATATTGAAATTAAATAGATAATAAAATGTTGAATTAAAATCAAATTTTTCATTTAATGAAAAACAAAAAAAGAATTTGAGATATTCCAGACAAAATTAGTAAGTCAGGTTTGTAGTTGCACCAAACGTGAAGATAGTCCAACTACAAACCGAATAGAAAATTTTACATTTCGTTATATATTTGTGTTTTTTCTTGCCGACCTACCTATGTCTGCTCAAATCTTGTAGAAATTAGAGAGTCATCTCTGTAAAAATCTTCTTATTCAAGACCGCCTAAACCATTCACGCCAGCCCCCGATTTAATAATGGCTGATTGAGCAGCAACATCATTGGCGGTTGTAGCAGCTTTTAAAGCTGTAGCTGCTTCTTGGAGAAAGGGATTGGCACTGACTGAATTAGTGACTGCGGTGACTGTACCAGGATCGATCAGTAAATTACCAATATTTTCATCATTTCCGCCTGGACTTTTTCCGGGTGTGACTGTCGGTTTCACATTTAGAGGTCCCTGAAAATAAAACCCAGCAGGTAAACTAATTTCTCCACTGATACTTTGTGAACCACCTGATGGTCTAACTAACACGAAACTTCCACTTGCACTAGCAGTCTGAGCAGTTACGGGTGCTCCTAAGAGTGTTGTTATCCCTAATAAAGTTAGAAAAGAAAAACTGAATTTTATGCTGAACTTCATATGGTGTGCTTCCCGATCGCGTTTTGTAAGAAACTCAAAACTAGAACTACTTGTTAAATGGCTTTTTTTTATTTTTATGTTCTTATACAAAAATAAAAAAATGGCTTTTTTTTGTTCTTTTATTTCTTCTATTTCTTTTTCTAGGGTTTGTAAATTCGTAGTTCTACAGATTTGATTTTAAAATTTTTCTTAAACTATAGAAAGGTACAAGTATTTATATCAAAAATTAAAGATTGAAAGAATCGTGTATTTACTTTGTGGGAGAAATACCCAACGTTCAAGCAGTCGGAGATCTGGTAGATCTGATAGCATAACCTCCAGAGATATACGGAGCGATCGCGCACATCCTCAATCTGAAAACCTTGTAAACCTTGACCCATGCACCAAGCCAAAGTCTTTATCACCCGCCGCCTTCCCACCGATTTAGCTCGACTGCAGCAAGTTGCGGCTATCGAAGTTTGGGAAGAACGCCAACCACCTCCTTATGAAGTTTTGCTGGAAAAGGTGAAGACAGTAGATGGCTTGCTTTGCTTGCTGAGTGACCGAATAGACAAACAACTCATAGAAGCCGGAACTTGTCTTAAAGTCATCAGCCAAATGGCAGTCGGCTACGACAACATTGACATCCCAACAGCCACCGCACAAAAGATTCCAGTCGGTCACACTCCCGGCGTATTAACAGATGCAACTGCTGATTTTGCGTGGGCATTATTAATGGCTGCTGCACGACGAGTTGTGGAAGCAGATAAGTTGACTCGTGCTGGTTTGTGGCGCACCTGGGAACCAGACTTGTTACTGGGGCCAAATATTGCAGGTGCTACCTTGGGAATTGTGGGATTGGGGCGTATCGGTCAGGCGGTAGCTCGTCGTGCTAAGGGGTTTGATATGCGGGTCTTGTATACTAGCAAACACCGATGTCAGCCAGAACTAGAGCAAGCCTTGGGTGTAGAGTTTGTCAGTTTTGAAAGTTTGCTGCAAGAATCAGATTTTGTAACAATTCATACTCCGTTATCTGATGATACTTACCATCTCTTTAGCGATCGGCAGTTTGAATTGATGAAGCAATCTGCCATTCTCGTTAACACCGCACGAGGAGGAGTTGTCAACCAAGACGATCTGTACCAAGCGCTTTTACAAGGTCAAATTGCAGGTGCAGCCATAGATGTTACCGATCCAGAACCAATTCCTATCGATAGCCCGTTACTCACGCTTGATAATCTCATTATTGCGCCTCACATTGGCAGTGCCAGTCGGCAAACAAGGGAAAAAATGGCAAATATGGCGATCGCTAACTTAATTGCTGGGTTGAAAGGCGAGCAATTACCTTATTGTGTCAATCCTAAAGTTTATGGCTGAAGTCTGTAGAATCCTATGTTTGCCACTGGTTGAGCCAACGCACTTGTCCAATCAAATCCGTGGCTTGTGTTTCTGTCAGCATATTATCTAAAGCCGCAATTAAACCAGACAGAGACCAACTATTTTGGGCTGCTAAGACAATGCCATAGTGGTTTGGATACCGTTATGATAGAACTAAAAAATCGCGAATGTTGAAAGTAAAAATACATCGTCCTTGAGCTATTGCCCCTAACAACTGCGCTTCATCACTGGCATCTAGAGGCATCCAATCATTAGGTGTTCGAGTGACATCATGACCGCGATTTACCAAAGCTGTATGTAGTGCTCTCATTGAAGCATCCGCATCTAAATGCAGCAGAGGTTTAGACATGATGCAATTCCAACGCTTGCTCGGATGCGATTGCTTTATCGACCTCTTGACTGTGTGCAGCGTAGAAAGCTAAAGCTTCATGCACTTGGGTTTCACTCAAGTTATATTCACTTGCAATCTCTGGAACAGACAACCCCCATTGTTGGCTAGCAATAACTAACGTCTGAACTCGCAGCCCAGTCCCTCGCAGTACAGAAACTCTTGTACCACTAGCACCAATGCGATATGTAATTCCTGGGTATGCGGGATCGTCAACTGGTTGATTGAGAACACCGACTTTCTCCGCTACAGCCCAAATAATAAATTGCTCCAGTGAAATCCCTTGGCTACTAGCGTATCTTTCTGCTTCTTGTTGTAGTTGAAGTGGTAAATTTAAGGAGTAAGGTGCCATTAGTTTTTTAAAGTCATTAACCTGTAGCTCTACGTACATCCTAGCTAAGTTTGAGGATTGTCTGTGAATTGCAAAACACGGGAAAAAAATTAATCCCTCGCCCCTATGAGAGAGCAAGGGAAAAATCTTTAAGTACAAAGAACCGAATCTACTACCACTGATATCGAATCTGGTCGTAAATCTTCACGTATTCTTCTCCTGGCTGGTTCCAAGAGTAGTCATACTCCATCCCTTGGAGAGCAAGCTTGCGGAATTCCTCTGGCTCGTTGTACCACAACTTCAGAGCGCGATCCATTGCTGACTCAATAGCATGGTAATCCGAGTCGGAGAACACGTAACCATTCCGTTCTTCTGGGGGCTTGTTTTCGTCATAATCTCGGTCAAACACGGTGTTGACTAGCCCACCCACTCCCCGAACTATCGGTACTGTACCGTACTTCAAACCAATCATCTGAGTTAGCCCACAAGGTTCATAATTGCTGGGAACAACAATCATGTCTGCTCCTGCGTAAATCAAGTGGGATAATTCTTCGTTAAAACCAAGTTCTAGATGAATATCCGGGTTGTCGTTTAAGAAGCGTTTCTCGTGCTGGAAGTGAGTATTAATCCCTGACTCTGTTGCCGAACCTAACAGCACAAATTGTGCTCCATTGTGAATGGCATGGTACATTGCATGATGCACAAGGTGAACACCTTTTTGCTCATCCAAACGACCAATGTAAGCAATCAGTGGTTTATCGACATCTTGCAGCAACAGTCGTTCTCGTAAAGCTTTTTTGTTCTTTGCTTTCTCTTCAAAATTATCTTGACTAAAGTGGTGGGGTATGTAACGGTCTATTTCTGGATTCCAGAAATCGTAATCAATACCGTTCAAAATTCCAGTAAATTTACCTTGGTGCAGGTGCAAGGTGTGACCCAACCCGTAACCAATGTTAGTACAACGGGCTTCCCAGGCATGATGGGGTGAAACTGTTGTGACTGCATTGGAGTAAACAATCCCCCCTTTCATTAAGTTGATGGCAAAGGGGTTGAAGTTGTCTCGCAGGCGATCGTAATGGAAGTAATGTTCTAGTCGGTTTAAACCCGTTGCTCGTAGAATTTCAGCACCACCAAAGCCCTGATGCTTGAAGTTGTGGATGGTGTAACAAACCCGTTGATGACCCATCCCGTGATATTGGTAAATCTCATAGAGCATTACCGGAACTAAGCCCGTTTGCCAGTCATGGCAGTGGATTACATCAGGTCGCTTGTTGCTCTGTTGCAAAAATTGTAAAGCGGCTTTGCTGAAGAACGCAAACCGCAGATTGTCATCATCGCAACCGTAATAGCAGCCCCGGTTAAAGAAATTATCCTGTGAGTGAGGTTCGATAAAGAAACACACTCGCCCATGTACCCACCCACAGTAGACCGAACAGTGAATCGCCGCCCCATACCAGGGTACCCACAGGTTCATGTAAGCGTCATGCAACCCCCATATGTGGTCGTAGCGCATACAGTCGTACTTCGGAAGGATAATTTCGACGCAATGCCCCCGGATTTCCAATTCTCTGCTGAGTCCATAAACGACATCGCCTAAGCCTCCAGCTTTAATCACAGGAGCGCATTCTGAGGCAAGGTGAACGATGTACATGTCTATCCTCGCTTAATAAAATTTTACCTTATATTATGTTTTCCATAATTACAGAAAAGATGTATCTCTTGGCAAGTAAGTTACCTATTCATTAGGAACAAAATTACCGAGTGACCGCATAAGTGTTGTCTGTCCGTAAAAATATCCTTCTCAATATTTAGAATGCGTGCAAGAATACGTCTTAAGCTATATTGACACAGTATGTTACTATCTTTAGATTAGGATTCTAAATATCATGGGTATGGAGAGTAAACTTAAAGAGCTTATTGGCTTGCCTAACGTGTGGCTTTTTGTCAAAAGCAGTAATGGCTGGCTAAAAAACGTAGAAATCATGGATGTCTGTCATGATACTGTAACATTCCGTTACGAGCACGAATCTGATACAGAAAAGAGAATGTGGGAGAAAACCACTCGAATTGACAATATTGCAGAAATAGAAGTTCGTTTGTTAACACTGCCAAAGAACGATCGGCAAGTGCAAGATATCAAAAACAGGCTTTCCAAGCTGTTAGAGCAGGAAGAAAAATAAATTGTCCAATCACTTTCTTTCATACGCCATCCTCTTTACAGATAAGAGGGTGGCGTATAATGTTGAATTTACAGGTATCTTATTCAATTTAGCTGTAAGTAGTGAGAAATCTCAGTATTATTAGGTCATATTGATACAAAGTCCTTTTAGGAGATGGTTTGAGTACAAGTGACAGTCGTCAAAGGTCGGAAGTTGAGGTTGATTGGATAGAAAAGCTTCTTTCTGAGGCTAAAGCTTTTGAAGCCAATACTTATGAAGAAGCATTAGCCAGAGTTCTTGTTGAGCAAGCTCTGAAAAATGCTGAAAGAACTGCTACCGCACCCGGTATTTCACTTGCGGCTGCTTTTGACCTCATTGTCGCTGCTGAGTACTATACAAAAGTAGCGAATACGGGATGGCTTTATTGTCCAGTAAAAAATTCCCCTCTTTTAATTTATCCATACACTAACACCTGTCCAAGATGTGTTTTGCAAGGAAATTTTTATTTTCATCAAGCCAACAAACCTTCTTCTGGAACTATTGGTGGAACAACAAGGCGTTTGCTCTGTGTATTTCTCAAGCATTTATTCACAATAAATTCACGGTATTTGAAAATTTATTACGGTACAGAACCTATTGACGTAATCATTCATGATGAAACACAAGATGTAGTTTTATTAGCGGAAGTAAAAGCCGCACCACTGACAACACTTCCCTTAGCAGTAAAAGTCGAGGTGCAAACTGAGGTAGATGATAACGGAGAACCTATACCTCGTTTACACTCTGCTACGGATAATTCGTTTCTTACGTCATCTCAAATGAATATTATGCTTCCTAAGTTGGAAGACGATCGCTGGAATTATGAGCTTGTACCTTTGGGTGTAAGAGGAAGTAGTAGTTCTACAAAATGGGCATACGAGCAAATTGGAAAAGTTTTTGGCGAGGAAGACGAACTGTTTTATAGATATTTCCAGTTTTGGAATATTGCTTACTCTGCCTATAACAAAGCTGTAAGAGGAAGAGGAACTTTACCAGAGCCTGTTTATTGGTTAACAAATGCCTGCGGACAACCTATTCCCAGACCCGAAAATTGGCCTGTGAGAAGAAAGGGTGAGGGATACGAATCTATTTCTGATAGTAAATCAAGTGTGGGAATGGATAGAACCGATGATATAAAAAAAGGTATTTATCAAGTCTTAAAAATTGCGGCTTTTGGTAAACCCAAAGCCAGTCATTTTGCTTTCAAAACTGCATTACTGTCTAACATTCACGCTGTACGTCATTACAGAGATTACTTGCTTGAGCTTCAGGATATTGTGTGGACTTTAGATACAACAGGACAAGCAAAAAAAGTTGGTGATTTGCCATTAGACCGAGAAATATATAACTTATTTGATGGTATTATTACTTTCACACAAAGCCATGTAAGAGATGAATGGATTCAACAAAATTTCCAATTCTAGCAGTTCATATAAGATTATTGAAAATCATATTGCTAGAAGAGTAGGTTCCGATGTTCAAAAACGTATTAACGCCCTGAAAATAGGGCAAAAAATGCAGGATTTACCCGAAGAGCTTTGGCATGATAGCTTTAAATACTATGTCAAGCATGACCCAAATCGACAGGGTGGACCAAACCTGAGAATGATTAGACTCGATCCGAATAAACCTTCCTTAACAGTGACAGGTTATATTTTTAACAAGTTTGTCCATCCTTATGAAAACAGGTTCATTACTGTACGAGAGGCAGCACGTTTGCAAGGTTTTCCCGATGGCATGAAATTTGAAGGAACCCTAACCAGTACTCAGCTTCAGGTAGGTAATGCCGTTCCCGTACCACTTGCAAAGGCTGTGTTTGAACATTTAGCTCACCAAGCGCATATGCTTGGATTTAATAATCGTACTTTAAAAGCCTTCAGTTTATTTAGTGGTGCAGGAGGTATGGATATTGGTGCTCATCTTACAAATTGCATAGACATTTGTGTAACACTCGATAATTGGTCAGATGCTTGTGCAACGCTAGGTGGTTTTTTTCGTAAAGGTGTTTCCGTTTTAGAAAAAGATATTTCCGCCCTAGAAGATCCATTAAATCTCTGGCAAAATGCCTCAGGTGAAGTTGATAAGCCTGACCTTGTATTTGGTGGTCCCCCTTGTCAAGCATTCAGTCAAGCCGGTAAACAAAAAGGGTTGCAGGATGACCGAGGTAAAATGATTTACGAATTTTTGCGCTTCGTAGAACATTTACATCCTCCCTTTTTTGTCATGGAAAATGTACCCAATCTTAAAGGAATTGCAGGAAGTCAGTTATATCAGGAGATTTTGCAGAAGATGGCGAATTTAGGCTATCAAGTTTCAGTTGGGATACTTCTTGCTGCTGATTTTGGCACTCCCCAATTACGACGGCGATTGTTCTTTGTTGGTTGCTTAAAAGAAATTGGCAGTATTAGCTTACCTTTACCAACTCATACGCCAGAACCTGAATTATTTGGTCTGTTGCCATATGTAACAGTTGGTCAGGCTTTTGCCGATTTACCAGAAGCAGAGTTTAGCCGTTGACTAATCCGCACCTTCGTCCACACGTAACGTTACTCTGGTTAGTTTAGATAGTTCGCTAGGGTATTTTATGGATTTGGCTTATTGTTCTGACTTGACGATTCCTCGATCCCCAGTACCTCTTGTAAAAGTTTACGTTCTTCAATAGGCAGTTCTAGCAACACGCGCCTATCCCCCTTTGTTTCCCGATAGCGGACAGCAGCATTTAAAAGACGAAGAGAAATTTGGAACTCAGGGCGGCTTCCCACCACTTCCCGCCATACCTCCAGCCACGATTGTGCTGCTTTGTTGCTTACTATCTCCGACATCAGCGCCTGAATGCTCCGTTGTCGCACAAGTCCTTGTGCCAAGACTGAAGCAAGTTCATACCTGTCATAGAGTTCTATCAGGGTTTTGATACGAGTTTTCCACACCGCCGCATCATTTGTGCTGTTAAATAAATTGCGGAAAATTAACTCACCATCTTCTACCTCTATATCGCTTGTAGACTTTATGCGCTCAAGTGCGTACTCTAACGCAGTAATACCTTCCTCCCAGTCATTCAGTCCCAGAATAGCGATCGCTCGGTTGAAGAAAACTCTATAACCCCCTCTTGGTAAGGGGAGACGTTTACATAGCAGAGATCGCCTGCTTCACCCAATTACGAAAAGCGCGAGTTGTTGACATTTCCCCATTTGTTCTGGTTTCTCGGATAAAGCGAGGAATCTCGTTCACTGGTACAGGCGCAAAGGTCGGACTAAGCTCTACTTCTGAGTAGTCTCCAGAGCTAAGTACGTAGAATCGAAGTACGTTTCCGTTGTATCCCCAGAATTCAGGGATACCCATTGCAGCATATAGTTTTAGCTTATCTATTTTTGGTCTGGAATATTCGACTTCCAGTACTAAATCTGGTGGTGGATCGGTTGCTAAGTCTATATTTTCTTTATGTCTAACCAAAGACTCATTTTGAATGTAGTAGCTACTATCCGGCTCACCACCTCGTTCCAAGTCATCCCGTGTTAAAGTCAGCGAACCAGCGCGTTTAATTTCCAGCCCCAGTTCTTCACACAACACCCCAATAAAACCTTCGATTATGCGATTAGAGTTCTCGTGCGGCATCATTGGAGACATGATTTCTAGTATCCCATTGTCATAAGCAAGTCTAGTGTTGCGTTGGTTGCTCATGTCAGCTAACATAGCTTTAAATGTCTGCCAGCTAATGTTCTCAAGTACAGTTCTAGTTTCTGCGAGTACTGCTGCTACTACCATATTCAATCTCCGTAGTTCATCGTTCAGCCTTCAAAAAAATTCGATATCGCAATCTTAATAGTACCCGAACAAAATTTGTCAGTGGGCTAAAGAGTGTTAATTGGCTGGTTGGCTAACTAACAACACACGTTCTAGAGCGGAGTACAGTAAAAACGCAGAAGTACGTCAACGAAATACAGCAAAGTACAAAAATGACACAGTTACACAACAGCGATCGCCCCAAAAGAGGCAGACTGTTTCCAGAACGCACTATTTCACCTACAGAAAAAGCCAAACGCCAAGCAGAGGCGAACGCTTTTCACCAGAGAGGTCGTCTCATTTTCGAGCAAATTCGTCTTCAACTCATTCAAGACCACTACAACTGGTTTATTTTAATCGAGCCAGATAGTGGAGACTACTTCGTAGCACCAAATAGTATGAGTGCTTTACAACAAGCGCTGCAAAAACACCCACAAGGTCAATTTGCAGCTTTCCGTTTGAATGAGACAGGAGTCTGCGGACGGATATGATCCAAGGCGATGGTCTTGTCTCTACTCAAATCAGAGCCAGGTTTGATATTACCTCAAACAATACAATCCCATATCTATGCTCCAACACTCGACATTTGTTTCCTGACAAGAGCATCCCCCGAGCGAACATCAAACCAGTGAATGTTTTGCGGAGTCAATGCCAGGGTAATATCCTCGCCACTCCAACTTCGATCTGTTGGTAGCAACGCACGTACTGTCGTCTGCGACCCTTCAATCTTCACGCTGACCAAATAGTGCATACCTAAATTCTCCACTAGATACACCCGCCCTTTAATAGTTTGTGTATCATTGGCTTCTGGAATCCGAACGTTTTCCGGACGAATTCCCAATACGATTTCAGGTGGTACAGTTGGTAAATCTGGGAGAGATATTTGGAAGTTCCCCAGCATCGCGTGTCGCCCTTGACAAGGTAAAGTCAGTAAATTCATTTGGGGACTGCCAACAAATCCAGCAACAAATAAATTGGCTGGATGGTTGTAGATGCGATCGGGTGGGTCAAGTTGTTGGACATAACCATCATTGAGCAAAGCCACTTTAGTAGACAGTGTCATTGCTTCTGTCTGATCGTGAGTAACATAAACAACCGGAACATTTTGAGCAGCGAATAGTTGCTTGATATCTGCCCTCACTCGTTCGCGGAGCAATGCATCTAGGTTACTTAGGGGTTCATCTAACAAGTATACATTAGCACGCCGGACAAGCGCTCGCCCTACTGCAACTCGCTGTCGCTGTCCTCCAGACAGTTGACCGGGCTTGCGGTTCAATAATTCTTCCAATCCTAAAATATGAGCAACGTCTGCGATTCGGCTTTTAATTTCTACGGGTGGAGTGCGGTGCAGTTTGAGACCAGAAGCAAGGTTGTCATACACTGTCATGTGGGGATAAAGCGCATAACTTTGAAACACCATTGCAATATTGCGCTCGGCTGGTCGCTTGTAGGTGACATCCACGTCTCCAATTGTAATTTGACCGCGAGTTGGTTCTTCTAACCCTGCAATCATTCGCAGTGTGGTAGACTTTCCACAGCCAGAAGGACCTAACAAAGTCAGAAATTCTCCATCGTTTACGGTTAAGCTAACATCTTTTACCGGAACAACTTTGGAAGTGTAGGTTTTATTTAAGTTTTTCAGTACAAGTCTAGCCATTGTTTGATTTTGGATTTTGGATTAACAATTTTTAGGATGTCGTGTCTTTTGAAAGAAGTTTATTCTGTATGACATTGTTGAAAATCAAAATTCTGACATCAATTTACCCTTTAACAGCACCAGCCGTCAGACCTTGAACAATCCTGCGCTGGAAAAACAAAACGAGTAAAACTAAAGGTAAAGTTCCCACAACAGTTGCTGCTGCAATTGGACCGTAAGGAATTTCATAAACTGAAGCGCCTCCTAACTGTGCTGCAGCCACAGGAATTGTCTTTAATTCTTCGCGAGTCATAAACGTGAGAGCAAAAATAAACTCGTTCCAGGCAAAAATAAAGGTGAGAATTCCAGTCGTCACCAAGGCGGGAAGGGTCATAGGCAATACAATTTGCCACAGCAATTGAAAGGTGTTATAGCCATCGACTCTGGCTGAATCTTCCAAGTCTTTAGGCAATTGCTGGAAAAAACTTCTCAAGACTAAAATTGTCAGAGGTAAATTGATAGCGGTGTAAGGTACAATCAATGCCAAATAATTGTTACCCCACCTGAGTGCTTGGATAATTTCTAACAATCCTATAAATAGAAGAATTCCTGGAAATAATGTCACAATGAGCACACTTGCAAGAATAAATCGTTCGCCCCAAGGGCGCAACCGTGCAAGGGCATAAGCGGCGGGTGCTCCAATCGCTAAGGACAGAGCCGTGGATGTTACGGAAACGAAAGCACTGTTGAAGATATAGCGCCAAAATGGACGTCGGACGAATAGCTCTATGTAGTGAGAGAGAGTGTATCGCGTAGGAATATAGACAGTGGGAATCGCAGCAATGTCTTCATTGACCTTGAATGAGGTCAGCAGTTGCCAGAGTGCTGGTGCTAGGCTGAACAAAGCCACTAGTGCAATTGCTATTGGTAGCAAGAATTTTTTCCAAGGAATTGCTTTTTTGGGTGGTTTGGAAGTGTTTGATGGAACTGTTTCTGGAAGTGCAGTCATGGGTAAATAACTCCTTATGTCCTAGCACGGGATCTGTTAAGCAAGAAACTGGCGATCGCCACTGCTGCAACCAGTATTAAAAATGTTACGACCACAAGAGCTGCCCCGTAGCCAAAATCTAAGTAGCGCATCACAGTAGAATAGATGTACAGCGAAACCACTTCTGTTGCACCACCAGGTCCGCCCCCAGTCATCACAGCAATTAAGTCAAAAATCCCGAAAGCTTGAGCAAACCGAAACAACACTGCAATGAGAATTTGCGGTAATAGCAACGGCAAAGTAATTTTGTAGAAGTTTTGCCACGGTGTTGCGCCATCAACGGAATGAGCTTCATAAAGATCTTGCGAAATTGACTGCAAGCCAGCGAGTAGCAGAATACTAATAAAAGGTGTCGTTTTCCAAATATCAGCAAATATAACTGCTATCATCGCTAGTGTTGGATCTCCCAACCAGTTAATCCCAGTCTGTATCAATCCGAATCGCCGCAAAATATCATTTACAACTCCAAACTGGTCGTTAAAAATCCACGCCCAAGCTAAACCAATCAGAGCCGTGGGCAAAGCCCAAGGTAAAATTGCGATGGTACGCACAACTCCCCGTCCAAAAAATGCCTGATTGAGAACTAAGGCTATTCCCAATCCCAATAATAATTCTGAAATAACGGATGCTGTTGTAAATACGGATGTCGTCCAAAGACTCTGCCAAAAACGACCATCTCCTATCATCCGTACATAATTATCCAAACCAGAAAATACGGGTTGCAACTCCGTTCCCAAATTCCTAGTAAATACACTTAACCAAAATGCTCGTGCGATCGGATATGCAAATACAAACAACAGCAGTAGCAATGCTGGTGTTAGTAAAATCCATGCTGTCCTTTGTTGCCGACTTTTAAGTGTTTGCAAGTTCATCACCTTGACTATTTTAGCTTTGTCCAATTTTTAGCAGTCGGCGCGTTTCACTAGCAGCAGCCTGCATTGCTCGTTCCGGAGTCATCCGACCGCTGAGCGTCGCACTTAAGTAGCGTTGTAAAATATCTGAAGCCTGAGCGTATTGAGCAACGGGTGGGCGTAAGACAGCATTATCTACAACTTTTAGCAATTGGGGAAAGTAAGAATATTTGGCTACAATTTCTGGATCTGTAAAGAGTGCGCGGCGGCTTGGGACGTAGCTTTCACTTAAAGCAAATTGGCGTTGTGCTTCTTCACTTGTAAAGTATTGAATTGCTTTCCATGCTTGTTGTTGATGTCTGGAAGATTTGGCAATTCCCAAACCCCATCCCCCAAGACAAGCACCCCCAGTGCTTCCTGGTGCGTGAACCATCGTCTTAATACCAATTTTGCCCCGGATTGGCGAACCTTCTTTATTGGCTAAAGTCCAGACATAAGGCCAACTTCGTAGAAATGCCACTTGACCGCTTTGGAACATCCGTCTGGTGTCTTCTTCGATATAAGTCGTAACTCCAGGAGGGGAAATACCTTCCCTTACAGTGTTACGCAAGAACTCGATCGCTTTTAGCGTTTGCGGTCGATCCAATCCCACCTCTCCCGTATCAGAATTAATCCAGAAGCCACCAGAACCTTCGAGAACTTCGACAAACATCGCCACCAATCCTTCATACTGGCGACCTTGCCAAACATAGCCCCAGTTTACCTTGTCTTGTTTTTGCAAGGCTTGGGAAATTCGCATTAAGTCCTCGAAAGTTTCAGGGGGTTTGAATCCTGCTTCTTTGAGCAAGTCTTCTCGGTAGTAGAGCATTCCCGCATCAGAACGCACGGGAATCCTGTAGAGCTTGTCTTGATAGCGTCCCGCTTCCACATCCTTGGGCGAAAATGCTGCTAACTCTTGCTTGGAAATGCGATCGTCTAAAGGTTGCAACCAGTTAGCGGCTGCAAACTTAGGAGCCCAGATCGTATCCATATAAATTAAGTCATAAGGAGACTCACCCAAGATAAAAGCAGAAGTATACAAATCTTCCAACAAATTGGTAGCATTTGGTCCTTCAACAAGGTTGATGCGAATACCTGGGTTTTTGGCTTCAAAGTTTTTTATTAAAAATTGTTTCCAAGGTGGAGCATCAGGCGCAGCAATCAACATATTCAAGACAACTGGTTGTTGCGAGAATGCTACCCAACTGTACAATATGATGCTCAATAACAGTGTCAGGAAAACTCCTGTACGTAAAAAACCTTGTTTTCGTAAGAAATTTCCCAGTTTATTCAGTGTTCTGCGGTACGACATTATAAATGAATACGATTGTTAACTGCTAGCAAATAAAAGATTTAACCTTCCAAATAGGATTTGCTGTTTGCTTACAAATTTGCTTTAGATGCAGAAAATTCTACCTTTTCAAAAGCAAGATAAAAAGCAATTTGAATGTAGAAGGCAATGCCGCCCCTACAGTGCTTAAAACTTTTCATAAATCATTTATGATTTCTATAAAAGAAGAAGCTATCTATTTGGAAATTCAAAAAATGCTATGATTGGCTATAATTAAAACTTGTTTTAAAGAACTACACAACTTTCCAAAGATAGAGAAAGCTACTGAGGATAACTTTCTTAAAGAAATACAGCGAAGATAGCACTAAAATTTACAATTTTTCATATTTAGCCGATTCGTGAAAACAACAAAGTAGAGGATAGTTGTATTTATCTTACTGAAAACTACAAGATCCCTGACTTGACAAAAAAGTCAGGGATCTTAGCAAACGATATAATACGCAACCCAGAACCTACTAGCTAGGATGATAAACTGTGGCGCTCCAGCAAACGCAACCAACTATTTCTTGCTTGAGTGTATTCACTGGGACATTTCGCAGCCCTGCTTTTTGGCAAAATTCCTTTTTTAACTATATCAGTATATTTTTCAGGGTTTTTGCCATAAACCAAGCAAGCCAAATTAGCAAATCTTTGCAAATCTAAAGAATGTTCGTCTGCGAAGGGAATTGTTTCACCTTTGAGTTGTCCTTGTCCTTGTAAAGCAAAGGCGCGTGCTGTATTAATCACTATTTCATCTGCTGCATTTTCCCCTTCGCCTTCTAATAACATGACAGCAGCTAGTGAATCAACAGCATCTTCTTCTCTTCCTGTTACCGGAATCTTTAACAAATCAACGAGAGCGTGTCCTGTTTCATGTAGAACTACGAAAAACAAAACACTTGCAGCTTCTTCAAAGGCTTTATCTGTTGAACCTTTAGGAGAATCTTTAGAGAACAATTCTGCATAATGTGTGAGCAAGTCATAACAAATTTTTATTGATTGGTCACCGGGATTGTAATAAGCGTTTAACTCACCACATTCTGTAAAGGCGATCGCTACATCCGTTGGTAAAGCTAATTGAAGACTGTTGAGTGCTTCTCCAACGGGTTCCAAGGCTTTAGATTTTCGCAATTCTTTTTGCAATTCACGATAAAACGGGCTTTTGACTTCTCCATAAACAATATGAAATTTGCCTGGTTGGTACTTTCTTTGCGCTACAAGGGTTTTGTCAGCTTCAGTTGCGATCGCACGACGGTTCTGTCCTATCAATAAACCAGCAGTTAAGTTGACACCAAGAACACCACACAAAGAAACAGCAAAGGCTTTTTGAAATAGCGATTTTCTCGAAAACAAGTTAATAGCCCGATCTAATAAAAATTTATGTTTACGCATGTAGTACCTTGAACGCAAAGAATAGAAAGCGTCTTAAGAGAGAGGGTTACTTTTTTTAACTACACGAACGTACTTAGTGATTCCAGAAACGAAGTATTTTTTTATAGCAGAAAGTTATTTATGTTTGTTAAAAATTAAGTAAAAACTTCACAAATTTAAAGCAGTATTCTTACTGAAAAATTTATGAAATTTTAAAAACAAGTAAGTTGAGTTTTCTCGAAAATTAATTGTTTAACAAAGGCTCCAGTCCTAAAGGTAGCTTTCCAGTTCCCTAGAACCTAGTAAATTCAAGGGGTCATTGGTCACTACTCACTGTTAAAGCTTCATGATAGAAACACGGAGTTTTTGGGAAAAATAGCTTACAGTAAGTAGCTGGGCAAAAATCAACAAAAAGTTATTAAAAAATTAAACTTGCCTGAAACCCTTACTAATGAGCAATGACTAATGACGAGCCTTACTTTGTGAAGAAATATGAATTTTTTATTAAAAAATATTATTTATAAAATAGCGTCTGGGAAAATATCACTCCGTCTATTCTTAATTATTCCTTTTCTGATTCAAATTTTTAGCGCCGTAGGTTTGATAGGATATTTTTCATTTAAAAATGGAGAAAGGGCTGTCAACGATCTTGCGAATCAACTGGAGCAGGAAATCAGTTCGCGAGTTCACCAGCATCTAGATCGATATTTAGCGACACCTCACCAAATTAATCAGCTTAATGCCAATGCTGTTGAACTGGGAAAACTAGACTTGCGAGATTTTCAGGGTGTAGGACATTACTTTTGGAAACAAATGTCCGTGTTTGACGTTGGTTATATTTACTATGTACTATCCACTGGAGAATATGCAGGTGCTGGTATCTTCTTAGAGCCAAACAAAGTTACTATCGACGAACTCTCTACTAACACTCAACATAAAGCCAATACTTACGCTACGGATAGTCAGGGAAATCGTACTAAGTTGATAAAATCCTACGATAACTACCATCCTCAAGAAGAAGCAGCTTATACTGATGCTGTTAAAGCTGGTAAAGCTGTATGGAGCCAGGTTTATCAATGGGATAACTTTCCTAATATTATTTCAATTTCTGCAAGTTATCCGCTATATACCAAGACAAACAAACTTGTAGGGGTACTGGTAACTAACTTGCGGTTAGCACAAATAAGTGATTTTCTCCGCAAGTTAAAAGTTAGTTCTTTAGGTAAAGCATTTGTTATTGAACGTGATGGTTTAGTTATTGCTAGTTCCAGTCAAGAACAGCCTTATACTTTGTCTGATGGGAAAGCACAACGTCTAAATGTTATTAACAGCACAGACTTTCTGATTCAATCTACAGCTACCTATCTAAAAAAACATTATGGCGATTTTAGAAAGATTCAGAGCCAACAAAATCTTGACTTTATGCTTCAAGGAAAGCGCCAGTTTATTCAAGTTGCTCCCTGGCGCGATAAGTTTGGGCTAGATTGGCTAGTTGTTGTAGTTGTCCCAGAAACCAGTTTTATGGAGCAAATCCATGCCAATACGCAAACTACTATATTACTATCCTTTGGTGCTTTAGGTGTAGCAGCAATATTGGGAATTTTTACCTCTCACTGGATTGTAGATCCTATTCGGAAATTGAGGATAGCCAGTCAGGCGATCGCCTCTGGAAAAATAGAGCAAACTGTTGATTTTAAAGGAATAGAAGAAATAGAAGCCTTAGGTCAATCCTTTAATCATATGGCAATACAATTAGAATCTTCCTTTAAAGAATTAGAGATTCGTGTCGCGCAACGGACAACTGAGTTACAACAAAAAAATGTAGATTTAGAACAAGCATTAGAAGAACTTAAACGCACTCAAAGCCACTTAATTCAAGTAGAGAAAATGTCTAGCTTAGGGCAACTGATAGCGGGAATTGCTCATGAAATTAACAACCCTATCAATTTTATTCATGGCAATATAAATTATGCTCATGATTACATACAATCTTTGCTCGAGTTGATTGAGATATACCAGAAAGAATGTCCAATAAAAACTTCATTAATTGACGAAAAAATAACAAATATAGATTTAAATTTTATTACAAAAGATTTGATCGATATTATCAAATCCATGAAATTGGGAACAACACGGATTCAGAAAATTGTTTTGGGCTTGCGTAATTTTTCCCGTCTGGATGAAGCCATCATGAAGCCGGTGGATATTCATGAAGGGATTGAAAGTACGTTAATGATTTTGCAACATCGCTTACTTGCAAGCGATAACTGGAGCAAAATTAACATTATTAAAGAGTACGGAAAATTACCTTTAGTTAACTGTTATGCTTCTAGCTTAAATCAGGTATTTATGAATCTTTTGAGTAATGCAATTGATGCTTTAGAAGAGGCAAAGAGGCATAGATCTGGAGACTTAGAATTAACTCTTAACTCCGAGTGCCCAACAATTCAAATTTCTACTGAATTGGCTGGATTAAACACTGTAAAAATTTGCATTACTGATAACGGTTGTGGTATCGATTGTGAGATACAAAAGAAAGTTTTCGATCCCTTTTTTACTACTAAGCCTGTAGGTTCTGGTACGGGGTTGGGGTTATCAATTAGTTATCAGATTGTTGTTGAAAAACACGGAGGACGGCTATACTGTCATTCCACACCCGGAAAAGGGACTTGTTTTGTCGTTGAGATCCCTATAGCGATCGCTACTCAATGACTGTTGAGTGCGCTCGCTTTCGATCGGGTATCTCTAGCTTGGAACGAAGTCAGCACTTAGCGATCGAATCCCCGAGAACTGTTAAGAATGTTAAGGATGCCGTTGACAAATAATAGCTCTCACCTCTCACCTCGATCCGGATCGAGAGAAAAACGGGACTTTGCGCCAAGTAAGGGTCGATCTCTCCCATTAAACAGATGTTTCCTTCAAGAAGCTAGGGTTCTTGCAGCCCTTGCAATTAAATCACTCACAAAACTGTAATCCTTGGCGCGAACAGTTAAATAAATGCAAACCAAACTTCTGCGAAAGTTCTTCGCATACTTTCACACCACGAATACTATTACCTCGCGAGTCTAACAGAGGTGAAAAGACTCCAATGCCCATACGGTTGGGAATAACTGCAATAATTCCACCAGAAATACCGCTTTTTGCTGGAATCCCAATTTTATAAGCCCATTCACCAGCGAAATTATACATTCCACAGGTATACATAACACTAAGAATGTCTTTAATATAACGGCTATCTATGGATTGTTCTCTTGTTATGGGGTTAATACCTTTGTTAGCAAGGGTTGCTGCCATAACTGCTAAGTCGCGACAGTTTACCATGACCGCACACTGTTGGAAGTAAAGATCTAGTGTTTCATCAACGCTTTGGTCGATCGTGCCAAAATTTAACATCAGGTGTGCCATTGCACGGTTGCGATGTCCTGTCACGCGCTCTGAGGTAAATACCGAGATATCAACAAATACATTATGACCCGTATATCGACGGAACATATCTAGCATTCGATTGAGTCTTTCGATTGCATCTGTACCCTTAATCAAGCTTGTGGTTGCAATTGCTCCTGCGTTCACCATTGGGTTGTAAGGGCGTTTCGATACCTCATCAAGAACAATGGCGTTAAATGCATCTCCTGTTGGTTCAACACCAACTTTTGTCAAAAGGTAATCTCGTCCGCGATCTTCGAGAGCAAGTCCGTAGACAAAAACTTTAGAAATCGATTGAATGGTAAATAATTCGTTGTAGTCTCCCACTTGATAAACTTCTCCATTCACAGTGGCGATGCAAATACTGAATAACTCAGGATTGACTTTGGAAAGTTCTGGAATATAGTTAGCCACCGCGCCATCCTGCAAGGACTTGTACTGGGAATGCAGTTCACTCAAAAAAGGTTCTACAGACGATGCAGTTATTTTTAATTCTTCTTGTTTTGCCATGAGGGCTGTTAGTTAAATAACAAAACTTATGCTTTCTTTTTATGCCGCAGATAAGATACCATGTACTTGCTCATTTGCAAGTATTTTCTTTAACATAGTTATATTTTTAACTTGTTAATTTTGTACATTATAACTTTTTTTGGCATTAATAAATTAATAGTAATCGTGGTTATTACAAAAATCTTTTTTTTCAAACTGCTTGTAATAAAACCATTTGAGATGTTAGAGATGGTAAAAGTCATGCACGAGTTAGTGGCTCTTTCTGTGAAGAAAGCATGATTTTGACAGTTTGGTCTGTTGACTCAAACTTTAAATTTTTTACCAGTGGCACGACGAAAATTTTACGTGTAAACACGTAAAATTTCTTGTCGGTCTCGTTAAGCTACCATTAACTAGCTCTAAATACAACCGTATATACCGTCTTGATTAATTTGATTAATAAATGTTGTGAAGATTTAACAACAAATTTTTTTATTTAAGAAAAAAAGCGATACAGGGCGAAAAGACTCGTGAGAGTAAGGTTTTGCGCGAAAAAGGAGAGTAAAAATTTGAGAAGGTTACCAACACCTACGCTAAAACCCCGATCCCCAACACCGTTTTTTCGTGATAGTGTGATGCAGTTAAAAGCAAAAAGTGAAAGCGGAACGAGTTTGAATTTTGGGAATGTGTCGAAACGCTTTTTGTAACGTTTCTACAATCAAAAACCCCGCTAATTTAACGAAACTTCTGTTCTTCAGTCGCTTTAATATCGGACGCATGAATTATAAACTTTTGTGGGCTGTTGTAGCTCTGTTCACTACTGTTTTTGGCACACCGTCAATTGGTCGCGCTCAAGCAATCAAGGAAACGGCTTCAACTTCGCAAACTGTAGCTTCATCAGATGTAGTGAAAGTAGGGGAGTATCAACCAAAGACAGAAAACCTTGCTAAAAATGCATCTGCGATCGCGGAAATTCACACGCATAATTTAGCAGGGCATCAGGCAGCAACGCTCTATCTTCGCAAGATTCCTGTTCTTACCTTTGTAGGTAAACAGCCTGTATCAACCTCAGGAATTAAGGTTGGTTCCGTTGGTGATACCAGTGCCAAGGTTGGTGGTACACGAGATTTCAGCACTGATGGATTGAACCAAGCAAAGGTTTCCTCAATAGGAAACAGTGCGGACATCAAAAATCAGCCTGTAGCTGCAGCTAATGACCCAGTTCAAAGAGCAACAGTGGTAGCAGCAAAAATCAATCAGTTAGTTTTAGATAAAGTCGATCCCAACAAGATTGCAGTGAGTTGGGAATCTGCTAAAGGAATGCCAACGTCGGAGAATCAGCCAACACAGAAAGGGCGCTATCTCATCAAGGTTGATGGCAAAGAACTCGTGGAAATTAATGGCGATACACGACTTGCAGATACAACCAACGACCCGGCAAAAGACGCACTGCAAGCAACCAATCGCATGCGGAGACTGCTTGGTAATGCAGCTCCTCTGAACGAAATCGCGAATTTACCCGTGCAATCGCCCCTGCAAATTCCAAAAATCTCACTACCAAAGTTACCGACTCAAATTGCTAGCAGAGTACGCGGTACGCTTCAAGGTATGGCATCTTGGTACGGTTATGACGGTTCTGGCAATCGGACTGCTACTGGTGAAAGGTACAATCCAGAAGGATTAACCGCCGCCCATCGCAGCTTACCTTTTGGAACAAGAGTCCGTGTCACTAACACCCGCAATGGTCGCTCTGTTGTAGTGCGAATTAATGACAGGGGTCCATTTATTCGGGGTCGAGTTATTGACCTTTCTGCTGGCGCAGCAAGAATTCTCGGTGTAATGAGCACAGGTATTGCTCCGGTGCGTATCGAAGTCCTAGGAAGGTAAGGAATTATGAATTATGAATTATGAATTGGGAAGCAATACCTGATTTCATAATTCATCACTCAGCATTCATAATTCATTCAATCCCCTAGTTTCCGATCTCTTCCTCAGTTCAGATATAAACTAACGGGGGAGAGAAGCTAGAAAAACTAGGGGTATTTTTGTGCGATTGCTGTCAACTGTTGCTGCTTTACGCTGCTATTTGGCTAAACGCCGTTTTGAGATTCAACCTTTAACCAATGAAAAACCGCTGCAGTATGATATAACTGCAAGGTCTAAAACAGCAGTGGGTTTGGTTCCCACTATGGGGGCTTTGCATCAGGGTCATGTGAGTTTAATTGAACGTGCGCGACAAGAAAATGCCACGACGATCGTGAGTATATTTGTCAATCCACTGCAATTTGGTCCTAATGAAGATTATCAACGCTATCCCCGCACTTTAGATAAAGATTTGCAATTGTGCGAAGAATTTGGGGTAGATGCTATTTTTGCTCCTTCTCCGGAAGAAATGGGAGTTATCGAGAAGAGTATACAAGAATCTATTGATACACAAGTTACCCCGCCATCTGCTATGATATCTGGCTTGTGTGGTCGTTCTCGAGTGGGTCACTTTCAGGGTGTAGCGACAATTGTAACCAAGCTTTTTAACTTGGTACAGCCAGACCGCGCCTATTTTGGTCAAAAAGATGGTCAGCAGCTTGCCATTATTAGACGGCTAGTTGCCGATTTGAATTTTCCGATAGAGATTGTTGCTTGTCCAACTGTACGGGAAGCATCGGGTCTTGCTTTGAGTTCTCGCAACCAATATTTGAATGCAGAACTTCATCAGCAAGCAGCCCTGCTGTATCGCAGCTTGCAACAAGCTCAAGCAGTGTTTCACACGGGTGTTCGCAAGAGCCATACTCTTTTATCAGTAGTCCAGCAAGAAATAGCAATGGCGAGTTCTGTTTTAGTGGAATATATTGAATTGGTTGAACCAAATACTTTGATGCCTATAGAGACAATAGAGGAGGAAGGGATGCTGGCGATCGCAGCTCGTCTTGGTTCCACACGGTTGATTGACAACATTGTCCTGCGCGATCGCAAACCCATTATCGCAATAGACGGACCTGCGGGGGCGGGAAAATCCACTGTCGCCCGTCAGGTAGCGGCAAAACTGGGTCTAGTTTATTTAGACTCAGGGGCTATGTATCGAGCCGTGACTTGGTTGGTGCTGCAAAGGGGAATTCCCCTTGACGATGAGTGCTCCATTGCAGAAGTCGCGAGCCAGTGTTTCATAGAACTTACCCCTAACGAGGATTTACAAGCTCCGGTACGGGTTTGGATTAACGGGACTGATGTTACCCAGGTTATTCGTACTATGGAGGTGACATCCAAAGTTTCTACAGTAGCAGCACAGAGTTCTGTACGTCAAGCTTTGGTGAAGATACAACAAAGTTGGGGGAAAAAAGGAGGTTTAGTTGCTGAAGGCAGGGACATTGGAACTCAAGTTTTTCCTGATGCCGAGGTAAAAATTTTCTTAACTGCTTCTGTCAGCGAGCGGGCTCGCCGGCGTCAAGAAGATTACAAAAGACTCGGTCAACCTGAAGTTAGTTTAGAGCAATTAGAACGCGATATTGCCGAAAGAGACTGGAAAGACAGCAATCGGAAAGTTTCTCCCCTAAAGAAAGCGGCAGATGCTGTTGAAATCAAGACTGACGGTATGAGTGTGATTCAAGTCATTGAAACAATTGTTGACTTCTACCAGCAAAAGTTGTCTTAACTATCACACAGTATTTTTCACTATTTTTATCCGAAGCTCTTATCGTAAATTGTGCCTTATGGCGATTTAAATTGATATATAGCTGCGGGCATAGAAACCCGGTTTCTTCAAGAAACCGGGTTTCTTGACCCAAGGTTAAACAGCAGATTGTTAAGATCTGCTGTGTTGTTGCGTCTATCATCCCGATATAATGATACAAAAGTATTACTTTTTCCTTGATTCTTTCCCTTCTTCCACGCCAGTCGCTTTAAGTCGGGCATTGTCCGCATAAAGTGCTGGCTCCTCTGTCCTCTGCCTTTTTTCTTGTAAACTTGATATTTAAAACACTGAGAACTGCCGTAAGATGATGAAACCATCTGCAAAATTCGACTTTGAGGACGAGAAGTATAGCGCAAGAGCTTCTCAAGTCATTCCTTGGTGTCAGATGATCAATCCTCGGTATGGCACAGAGGGCTTACAACCCTATGGATTAGCGATTAAGCTAGATAATGCTCATGCAGTTGGCTTTCAAAGCGATCGCTCCTGGCAGCAAATAGAGCATGAATTTAGTTCTGGAGTTGAAACGGTCTTTATGACCACAACTCCACGCGTAGTCATAGTCAGGCGAGGACCTTTATCTGTCAAAGACCGAGAGACTGGAATCAAATTAGGAACACTCAAAGATAATTACGATGCTTTTTTAGCAGACAAACTTAAATTTAAAACATTTACTCGCTATTTAATTTATTTAGTAGGGGAAGATAAAAAGTTTTTACACGAGACGCCATTACAATTAACTCTTAATGGTGCAGCAGGAGCAAGTTTTAGTAAAAGCTACTGCGAGTATCAACAAGGTAGGATAACAAGCGGATTTCTCGCTGAATTAGAAAAAGCTTATGCTGGATATCGTCGTCTACCCGTAACACCTAAAGGTCCTCTCTTTCACGCTCACGGGATTTTTTGCCCAATCATAAACTGCGAAGAAAGAGGAATTGAACCAAATACAGTTTTAGTGGCTTCAACAGTGGATTACAAACATCCCACAGTTTCTACACTCACAGATTATCTCATTGCTTCTGATGCTGAGGAATCTGGAGTGATTTGTAAAACTTTTGAAGAATATAAAGAGTTTGGCAAGGATACGGCAAAAGTAGAAACATCTAAAATGGCAATGGCAGGAGTTTCAAATTCCTCCTACGTCTATCCTGATGAAGATGACTTTGCTTATCCACCATACTAGGTAAAAAGCTCATTGGTTGGATACCTGGCTTCTTTCAGAAAGTCAGGTATCTTGCTAGACGGTAAGGACTGCGGGAAATCACGTTTATTCAATTCAAGGCTCAATCTGATGCTACTTCTCTATGATGGGGTGGTTGATGTTCTATTGGCGATCGCTCGGATAAGCCACGATCCGATGGTTTGGGATTTGGTTTTCGTGAAATTGGGGGAGAACCACCACAATCATCTTCGTCATTTATTTATGGCCTGATTGTCTGCTGGCTTAGCTTCTATAATACTTCTCTATGTTACTCGGTAAGTATCTGCGTTAATGTTCTGACTTAGAGTTACATTGTGCCAGAATATTATTTTTTTATCTTTTACATATTGTTACATGGGTTTGTCGATCTACGCTTGCCTATTTACAATAAACAAGGAATCTCACTGGCTAGTATTGCGTTTAACAACTCAGTGATGTATAAAATCCAGAGTGAAAACTCACGGAATACAGAAAATTTTTGTGAATAGTGTGTCAGTTAAAAAATCTTGAAGTGGTGAAGGTTTCTAGACCACTTAATTAATTAAAAAAAAGTAAAGGAGGGCTGTTTTTCATTGAGTTCTAAAGTTCTCTGAAATTTATACTTAGGGAGTCTCCATGACTGCTTCATCACAAGATAATTCGATAAATGTCCCAAATGCAGATAATCTGGACATAGCTAGGCAAGAATACCAATATAGCTACACCCATATCCCACCTCTGGCTATGGTGGATCGGCTACCTCCAGCAGAAGATTTTGCAAGTGCCTGGTACTTTTTGTTGGCTCAGCAAGTTAGGGGACTATTTGTTAATACTCTAATTACTAACCGAGGAAATCGCGGCTCCGAGTCGATCCGTGATGATGTGAGATTGTTTATCCTGGAAGTATTGCTGAAAGGAGCAATACCTTTCCAAACCAACATTATTGTTAAAGTTTTACAAATTGTCCCTCAGATTTTAGCTCAAGGTATATCTCGAGATTACCGAGAACTCGACGATCTGTTATTTTCTATCCTCAAAGACAGCGGCATCACAATTCTTAAAGATTCTTTAAACAAAGTTATTGAGCTTTTGTACGAAGGACAACCAACTGGACGCCCTACCAGTTTGAATGATTACGAAAAGTTATTCCCAGTGCTGGGAGTCCCCGCGATCGCAACAACATTCCAAGACGATGAAGTGTTTGCCTATATGCGAGTTGCAGGGTACAATCCCGTAATCATTGAGCGAGTCAGCAGTCCTGGCGATCGTTTTCCAGTCACAGAAGAACATTACCAGGTGGTGATGGGAACTGATGATTCCCTTGCAGCAGCCGGAGAAGAAGGAAGGCTCTACTTAACAGATTATGGAATTTTAGAAGGAACGATCGGCGGGACATTCCCGTACTATCAAAAATACCTTTACGCTCCCTTAGCACTTTTTGCATTACCCAAAGGCTCTGACCCCAACCGTCTGCTGCGCCCGATAGCCATTCAATGCGGTCAAACTCCCGGTCCAGATTATCCGATCGTCACCCCTAACTCCGGTAAGTATGCTTGGCTGTTTGCCAAAACCGTTGTCCAGATAGCAGATGCCAATGTCCACGAAGCTGTCACTCACCTAGCCAGAACACACTTATTCGTTGGTGCTTTTGTACTTGCAACCCATCGCCAACTTCTCCGCACCCATCCTTTAAGCGTACTTCTGCGTCCTCATTTCGAGGGAACCTTAGCAATTAACGATGCAGCCCAACGAGCTTTGATTGCTCCTGGTGGTGGAGTTGATAGATTGCTTTCAGCAACCATCGATAACTCTCGGGTTTTAGCGGTGTACGGGTTGCAAAGTTACAGTTTCAATAATGCCATCCTACCAAAGCAATTTAAGCAGCGAGGCGTGGAAGATCCCAATCTATTGCCCGTATATCCTTACCGAGATGATGCACTTTTGGTTTGGAATGCCATTCATCAATGGGTTTCGAGTTACGTAAACCTTTACTACTCCACTAATGAGGACATTCAAAAAGACGCAGCCCTTCAAGCATGGGTTGCTGAAGCCCGATCTTACGATGGCGGTCGCGTGTTTGATTTTGGTGAAGATGGAGGTATCAAGACACGAGAATATCTAGCAGATGCCCTTACGCTGATTATTTTCACAGCCAGCGCTCAACATGCTGCGGTTAACTTTCCCCAGAAAAGTCTCATGGGTTACGCAGCTGCCGTACCACTAGCAGGTTACGCACCAGCCTCAACTCTCACTAAGGAAGTGAGTGAAGAAGACTATCTCAAATTGCTCGCACCCCTAGATCAAGCACAAAGGCAGTATAATTTACTGGCTTTGCTGAGTGCTGTTTACTATAACAAACTCGGTGAATACCCGCAAGGACACTTTACAAATCCACAAGTCCAACCTTTACTACAGGAATTTCAGAGCAATCTCAAGCAGGTTGAAGCAACTATCAATCAGCGCAATTTGAAACGCCCAATCTATAATTATTTGCTGCCTTCCAAAATTCCCCAGAGCATTAATATTTAGAAAATAGCGGTTATATCAAGTCCGGCTAAATGCCCATAATAAAACTTTCTTTGCATCCCCGTGTCTCCGGGTCTCCGGGTCTGTCCCAACTACGGGTATGCAACCGGACATGATATTAGGAGTCAGGAGTTTGAAAATATTACTGCATAGTTAGTAGGTATCAAAGGTAACATTATGGCCAACAAAGATCAAATCCTCCAAGCTCACGAGCGCCAAATTTGGCTTTCAGGTATTCTTGCCAGAGTTGGTTACAACAGTCCCATTGGCAGGCTTCTCCGCTTGTGGGCTTATTATATGGATGCTTTTATCATTCTCGGTGCATGGACAGACTTTCTTTACATCCGCAGGGACAATATTGGCGAGAAATTTTTTGCAGTAGACCAGGCAATTATGCATACCTCTCACTCCAAGGTGAGGGAACTCATGCACGTTGAGCCTCAAGTGAGGGGAAATGATTTAGGCATCATTAGAATGTTAGCTCCTAGCTACCTGCTAAACAATCCACTTAGTTTGGGAATGAACGGTAACGAGCATACAGGAGCTCGTGCCATATTTTTGCAAGCTTTACCAGAACCATCAGAACACGCAGAAGTATTGGGGTATTTAGTAGATCGATCGCTAGCAAAGGCTGCCATACAGGGACAAGTACATATCGGCAATGATTTGCCAAAGATGTTACTTGAGATTTTGCATCAACTTGTTTTCGAGATTTCATTATCTGAGCCCGAAATTACGGCATCCCGTAATTACATTAGCGGGCTAGTACTTGCGTCCTTACCAAATTTCATCAGTCAGTATTTGCTTGCATTTAGAACTTTTCCTAACATCCAACATCGAAAGCGTTTGACCGAGCGATACAAACAATCTCCGAGATGGGAATCTTACCTAGAAACAGGTAGCCAGTATCAGTTGAACGCACACCAAGTTGCTAACACTGTTTTCGATATGATCCATATTGCTGGAACTGCAGGTACCAGCGCTCTTTTGGGATCTGTCATTGGTGTTCTGTGTCTGGATGAGACCTTAAGAAATGATGTCGTGTCTGAAGTGAATGCTGTGTGGGATGGTACAGACACCCCTAGTGGAGATGCTCTAGAACAGTTAACACTCACCCATAAAGTTATTCTGGAAACAGCTCGCATGTATCCACCCGTGCGATTTGTCAGCCAACTCACTACCGAGGGGGGTGAGGTTGAGATCGGAGGGCGCAGGTGTCCCTTCCAAAGAGGAACTCGTTTGCTCGGATCGATCTTCACAGCAAATCGTGACGCCAACAGATACAGCAATCCAGATAACTTTGACGTTACGCGAGATTTTTCCGATATCGTATCTTGGAACGGAGCAGGACATGAGCGTGCTTGTCCCGGTAGATCCTTATCTATTGGGATAGTGAAAATGTTTTGTCTGTATCTGTTTAAAAAATATCAATGGAACTCCTTTACACAAGTCAAGTGGGATTTTGAAAAAGTGACTGCTGTTACTCCTAATGATTTAGTGCTGCAAGGATTTACTCATCGATAGTCAATGCAGAAAAGTATTTTTTAGATGACTTGCGTAAGAAAGGAACCAGGGAATGATTGGAGCGATCGAAAAAAAGCGACTCGACAACATAGCAACTTGGATGATTCCCATCACACAAACAAACCTACCTAATATTCTTAGGGGCGTATTCCATATGGATGGCAATCCACTTCCAGATGAGTGCATCACATTCTACAATATAGAATGGGATATGCAAACCCGTTCCTTAGTTCTACCCGTCTTTGCCCCATTACAATGGACTTTTCATAACTCAGTTCGTGGATGGATATTACTGATTGCCATCCAGGTCATTCAATTGACGTACAAAATTCAATTTGAAGATGAAACCTTACAGCAAGCGCAAATTACACCTTTTACATTTGGGCTACCAGTTCCAAAGTGGATTATAGCGCTCACAATGATCCAGGACAAAAACTCTAACGATAGAAACACTTGGCAACGAAAGAACGTCTGGTTTGGCGGACTTTCACGAGTTGGGGAATATACACTTCGTAGGGTTGTGGATGAAAACGGTCGCCATACACCTGCTTTCAACGATATGCTGACCTCGTCTCCAAACGAATGTTTGGTAATTGTTAGAAACGAAAAAATTTAGGTGAGTTTGTAGCAAATAGCATTCGCAGGCTATACGAGCAAAACCCACCTATGTGGATTTGTAACTGCAACCAAACCCTTACCTAAAATTACCCATTATTCACACTGTTTGGATAAAAGGATTGAATTGGAGCAATCATTTATCCCTGACTTTGTAAACTTTTCATCTCATGTTGGACATCCAAAGCAATTTGCAAGGCTTCATTCAACAAGCGTCCGTGCTCGCTCGCTTGTTCGCTGACTTGCATTGCTGTTAATGTTGCTAAATTATTGGCAAATAACTCCGATCTACTGATAATAAATTTTTTATTCTCTCTTAAGATTCTTTCCGTCTTTAAAGCACGCACAAGATCGCTTCTTGTTAGCTCAAGTGCTTCAAGAACTTTTTGTCTTTCTTTTAAACTGACTCCCGGATTTCCAGCTTCTTCTATTTGGTCGTTAATATCTATCGCTTTAATAACAGAGTTATATCTTTCGACATCATTCAAGAGAATTTTTAAGGAAGGAGTCATATTTTTATCAACCAGCTTCAGCCTTTGCTTCCAAAAAAAATACAAGAAACCTTGTGTGCTAGAACCAGTTAAAAAGCTCAAGATAATTAATAATAACCAGGATGGTATTGCTACCCAAGTTGCAAAAAATCGAATAAGAAGGTCAATGGCAACATAACTACCCACTAATACACTCAATCCTATAAAAACTACAGTCGCTCCTTCAGAACCTTTAACTTTTTCTATAAATCTCCTGAATATTCCTTGAAAACGATGGCTAATAATTATTAGTTCATCATTTACGGGCAAGTTAGTTAATTTCTGTAATTCTTTCCGACTAATCTCTAATCCTACTAAATCATCAAGCACAGTTTTAATATCCTTGGGATCTATAAGTTTTTTTTTCAATATTATATAACAGAAAAATTTATAAAATGTTTATAATGTGCTTCCGCTGTTAAAAATTGTTCATAAAAATATCTTTTTATCCATAAATTGAAACAGTATTATCCCACGTCAAGCATAATTTGTTACATTTGAGCCTTTTTTCCGTAATTTCTGTTACAGATTTACTTTAGTAGGAACAGTTCTTCAGGATAAATCAGCGTTTACTTAACTTGATACAACATCTATGTAACAATTTGTAAGTGCAGAGTATACAGATGCATTAGGTCAGGCACTTGATATAACAAATCAATGTACGCGATTGAGACTTTTCCGTATTAAAGAGACAGCCAAAAGCTTTTTTAAACCAAATTGCTGGTTGCTGATTTTCATTCATTACATAATTTTTATTAATTTCTGGCATTTCTCTGACGTCTATTTTGTGTATACTCTGTGACCAAGGTTAAGAGCGGTGCCTTTCCTTTTTGGGAGAAATATTGGGAGAAATGATGGAACGCGCAATTTCTGCCTTGGGACTACTTGTTTTTATTGGGATATCCTACGCTTTTTCTGTCAATCGTCGTGCTGTCCGTTGGCGAACAGTAGCATGGGGACTGGGATTGGAGTTTGTATTTGCACTCTTGATTTTGAAAACTCCTAGTGGTTTGGCAGCATTTAAGTCTTTAGGTGATGTGGTCAGCAGTTTTTTAGCATTTTCAGACGTGGGAGCAAAGTTTGTTTTTGGCGAGAGTTATAAAGATCACTTGTTCGCATTTCAAATTCTGCCCACAATCATCTTTTTTTCTGCTTTCATTAGCGTCCTGTATCATTACGGGATTCTACAGTGGGTAGTGACTGGTATGGCTTGGGTGATGATGAAGACCATGAAAACTTCTGGTTCTGAGTCTTTGTCTTGTGCGGGTAACGTTTTTTTGGGACCAACTGAATCACCTTTGATAGTTAAGCCTTATGTCTCAACAATGACACAATCAGAACTGTTTGCGGTGATGACGGGTGGTTTTGCTACGGTGGCTGGTGGGACATTGGGAGCATACTTATCATTCGGTTTACCAACAGAACATCTTATAGCTGCTTTTTTTATGACAGCTCCGACATCTTTGGTTGTTGCGAAATTACTTTACCCAGAAACAGAAGTATCCGACACTGCGGGACAAGTGAGGGTAGAAGTCAAAACAAATTTTGTTAACGTCATTGATGCTGCGACTTCAGGGGCGCTTGAAGGCGTCAGGTTAGCGGTTAATGTGGGAGTGATGATTATTGCTTTCTTGGGTTTGTTAGCTGTAGTCAACGCATTACTTGGATGGTTGGGGACACGGATTGGATTGCCGCAACTTTCACTAGAATGGATTTTATCTTTTATTATGGCTCCTGTGGCTTGGTTGATGGGTGTGCCTTTGGCTGATTGCGCTCAAGTGGGAGCGTTGTTAGGTAAAAAGACTATTCTTAATGAATTCATTGCTTACTTAGATTTAAAGACTTTAATCGAGAAAGGTCAAATTTCTCAACGTGCGATCGTGATTGCTACTTACGCGTTATGCAATTTTGCTAATGTTGGATCTATCGGCATTACTATTGGTGGAATTACCGGAATGGCACCAAATCGCCAACACGATCTAGCTCGCATGGGTGTTAGATCGATGATTGGGGGATTGCTTGCAGGTTTTATGACTGCTTGTATTGCTGGAATGTTAGTTTAATATCATTTATTATTTGTAAAATGAACCTCTAAGACGCAAAGAACACGGGCTTCACAGGAGTTGCTGGAGGCTAGAAAAAAGAAAAGAAGACTGGTGTTTACATAGCACTATAGGGATTAATTTCTCATTATGAAAATGTAGAGATTAATGAACTTTGTTATCTATTTTTTAGATAATACGAAGTTTTATGAATGAAGATGCCTGCAACCCTTTTTTCTATTTCAAACTATGTAGTAAGTTCACCTCTTGCATCAGACATTAATGAAGTATCACAGCATTGATGAACTTCTTAAAAACAACCAAGCTTGGGTTGCTGAAAAGCTAGCTCTAAACTCTACTTATTTTGAAGAGTTAGCACGGGGACAAAAACCACCCTATCTCTACATTGGTTGTTCTGACAGTCGTTTGCCTTTAACTAATTTTACACGTACAGAACCTGGAGAATTATTTGTTCACCGTAATATTGCCAATCAAGTCTCTCTCACAGATATTAACTTCTTAGCTGTTCTTGAGTACGCAATAAACCATCTTGAAATCGAACACATTATTGTTTGCGGTCATTACGGCTGTGGTGGAATCAAAGCGGCGTTAGAAGGAAGAACAATAGGAATTATTGATAATTGGGTGAATCCAATACGAGAACTCTATTTGCAAAAACAAGACGAAATTGATGCTTTACCAATAACAGAAGATCGTTTGAATTACCTAGCAGAACTCAATGTAATGGCACAAGTGAAAAATCTGTACCAAACTTCCATCATGCGTAAAGCACTTCACGAACAAAAAGCACCGTTGGTTCATGGTTGGGTCTTAGATATCGGTAGCGGGTTAATTAAAGATTTGCAAGTCTCTACTTCACAATGGCAGTTAAGCCCTTCGTGTGCGATCGCACTCAGCAATCTCAAAGTTCACATTCCTATTCTTCAGTCCGTTCAGACTCTATCACTGTCTCTCGAAAATCTTTAAAAGATGTCTCACCGACACGAACGCTTCTAAATAGCTGCGATCGCTTCCACAATATCTCGAATCCGAAATTGCCATTGTCTAGAAGGCACGGATTATATCCTCAAGAACAGGTTCTCTAAAGTTTTCTCGCAGAGCATCTAATGTACCCATATCTACAGGGTACCCTAATAAATCTTCTAAATAAAGTCGCACTTCAATAAACTCAAATAATCCTACAGGACGATTAAATTCAATCAAAAAATCAATATCGCTGCCAGCCTTAGCTTCATCTCGCGCTACTGAGCCAAATAAATCCAACGATTTTACACCCATTGCCTGCAACTGCTCTCGGTGTGCGGCAATAATTTCCAAAACTTGCGATCGCTTCATTTTCTTTTTTTCAAAAATTACATTCGATGAGGTCTATTTCTGCCACGTTCCTTACGGAACATAGCGTGGATTTGTTGAAGGTGGCGAAGTCTTGTGGTAAAACGTCCTAGTAACATTTAGGACTGTATTGACTCTAACGGCATGACGGAACCAGAAACCAACGTTCCTGCAAATTACGACGAATCGTGGAAAGTGGCGATTGAACAGTATTTTGAGCCATTCGTTGCCTTCTTCTTCCCAGAAGCACATCGGGAGATCGCCTGGGAGCGGGGATACGAATTCCTTGACAAAGAGTTTACCCAGATTATCCGGGATGCTGAAATTGGCACGCGCTTCGTTGATAAGCTGCTTAAGGTGTGGCTCAGAGACGGCGAGGAAGCGTGGCTGCTGTTGCATATCGAAATCCAAAGCCAAACGGACAGCGGTTTTGCAAAACGAATCTTTACCTATAACTATAAAATTTTTGACCGCTATGGTCGAGAAGTGGTAAGTCTAGCCGTGCTGGGAGACTCTCAACCCAACTGGCGACCCCAGGAATATGGTTACGGGCGATGGGGCTGCTCTATGCAACTGCGGTTTCCCGTCATCAAATTGTTAGACTATACCTGGGAAACGCTGGAATCGAGCAATAACCCGTTCGCTGTGGTAGTGATGGCGCATCGCAAAACCCAGGCTACGACCCAAGCTGCCTCAGAGCGATTTCAATGGAAACTGCGCCTGATTAAAGGTCTTTACAGACGCGGGTATAGCCGACAAGATATCATCAATATATTCCTGGTGCTGGATAGCATGATGCGCCTGCCGGAACCGTTGGAAGTTACCTTGCGGGACGAACTAAGACAATTTGAGGAGGAAAATCAAATGCCCTACATTAGCAGCATTGAGCGCATTGGACGACTTGAAGGACGACTTGAAGGACAACACGAAAAAGCCAAAAATTTAATTCAGAGCTTGCTCAAGAGCCGATTTGGTGTTCTTGACGAAGAGCTTTCATCTGTCGTTGAGCCACTAACCCAACTGCCGGATGATGAAGTCGCCAACCTTTTGCTCACCTCTTCCCGTGAGGAATTGGTAACACGCTTTGGACAAAGCACGTTGCACTAAGATAATTTTGACGAGTTAAGCTCACAAGCTGGCGATACCTCCTCCACTTCTTCTTGGAGTCCGGCTGTTGAGTTGATTGATGCAGGTGATAATCTGATTTTTAGAGCACAACTTTCCGGTATTGCCCCTCAAGACATAGATGTACACGTAACACGTGACGCTACTTCTCTCGGTGGAGAACGCAAGGTTTTCCAAAATGGAAATAATGTCAACCCTTTGCACTCTGAATTCCGATATGGCAAATTCCAAAGAGTTATTAACTTGCCATTTCCCGTGCAAAATGACAAAGTGCAAGCTGACTATCGCGATGGTATTCTAACTCTTACCTTGCCCAAAGTTGAAGCAGTCTGCAATCGCGTTGTTAAGATTAACCTGGGAGAACTACCTTCTTCTGGTGAAAGCAAAACATTAGACGCTAGCTCAACAACAGCATAATCTGTATAATATTTTCTTCAATGTCATTTAATTACCTATAGGTGCAGGGTGGGAAAGTCCCGCCCTGCTTTATTTTCTATAAGGCTACGGTGTATACAGATCTCTAGAAAAGATATAAAACATCGTCAAAAGAGAGAATTGGAATTGACTTTCCTCCCCATTTATGGGCTAGGGGGGAACGAAACTGCAAAAATGCACTTTAGAAGACCTGTGTACATCACCGTAGCCCTCTACAAGGGGAGGGTTAGAGTGGAGTCTAATGAGATATCAGTTGAACTTACGTTCCATTAACTATTCCCATCTTTCTCAATGCTTTCACGCAGATCGAGAAATTGTTTGCCAGAATCTGTAATCATCACAAATTCTGAAAGATTGTTACCTTCATAGGGAATATCGCGTATTCTTTCTGCCTCTACATAACCGATATCCCGCAAGTGATAAAGTTCTCTTTCCAAACGCTCGGTCATTTTATACTGACCAAATTTACCAGCATCAATCTTCTTAAGAGTTTCATACATTGATTTAGGCATTGATAGCAAAAGAAATTTATCAGTTCTTGACTTAGCAGTTGTAATTTTTTTGCCAAGCGTACTGAGTTTTGCATCTATCTTGCCTCGATCGAAAGTTAGTGAAATAACCTCATCAAGACGAGGAATTAAAAATAGTAAAATTGCGATAATAACAATCGCTATGAGCAGTTGTATAGAAGCTTGTCCGGAAAGTAACATCATGAGCAAGACTGCTTCAAGAAAAGCAATACATGTAAATGCTGCCCACCATTTTGTTGAGTAATCTTGAATCACATTTATCTCCTAATAGGTTAGTAGTTATTGGTTAGTGGTTAATGGTTAGTGATTAGTGTTTCTTGGAAACCTAACAACTAACTACTAACAATTAACCACTAACTACTAACAAGCTCATAAGCGTAACATGATTAAATTTTTTTTCAGTTAATCGCGAACTTTTTTGTTTTAAGCCAGAATAGAAAGTATCGTAAAAACCACAGTATACGGGAAAGTCTCATGCCAATAACAGCACCATCGGCGAATTTGCCAATTTTGGAAGAATTACGCTCGGGATTACCAAATATTTGTGGTTGGGAGTCGGAAATTAGCTCAGTCGTTCAAAAGGATGAACCTGTATTTTTAAACACTACAAATATCCGATTGGAAAATATCGCATCTGGATTTGCTTGCGCCCTTCACATGCACCAACCTACTATCCCAGCAGGTGTCAATGGCGAACTTATTAGCAATCTCCAGTATATGTTTGAACACCCCCATGAAGGAGATAACCATAACGCAGAACCTTTTGCTTGGTGCTACAAGCGCATGGGAGATTTTATTCCTCAAATGATTGCTGAAGGCTGCAATCCTCGAATTATGCTCGACTACTCGGGTAATTTGTTATGGGGATTGCGACAAATGGGAAGAGATGATGTTCTTAACAATCTCAAGCGTATCACCTGCGATCCTCAATACCAGCCTTACGTGGAGTGGCTCGGAACAATGTGGAGCCATGCCGTTGTTCCTTCTACCCCTATTCCCGATCTTAAACTTCACATTCAAGCGTGGCAACATCACTTTGCAGCTATTTTTGGCTATAATGCCCTAGCGCGAGTGAAAGGTTTCTCTCCTCCAGAAATGCACTTGCCAAATCATCCAGATACGCTGTTTGAGTATATTAAAGCGTTGAAAGAGTGTGGATATCGTTGGTTAATGGTTCAAGAGCATTCCGTAGAGCGTTTGGATGGTTCGGGGCTGAAACATGATGATAAATATATTCCCAATCGTTTGGTTGCTCGTAATTCTTACGGGGAAACGATTGGTATCACTGCATTAATTAAAACCAAAGGTTCGGATACAAAATTAGTGGCGCAGATGCAGCCCTATTTTGAGGCAAAAGGTAGAAATCAGCAGTCAATTGGAAATAGAACGTTTCCCTCTTTAGTGACTCAAATTGCTGATGGGGAAAATGGGGGCGTTATGATGAATGAATATCCCCGTGATGTCTTTAGGGTGTATCGCGAAATTCGCGATTCGGGAGGAAATGACTCAGGAACAGTTGCACTCAATGGAACTGAATATTTAGAGTTGATTGAAGCAGCAGGTGCTAATCCAGACGATTATCCAGCTTGTCAAGCTGTACAGCAACACAAAATTTGGCAGCATGTCAATCCAGATAATGTTACGCCAGAAGCAGTGGAAAAGGCGATCGCACTCGCTCGAGAAACAGACCAACAATTTCATATGGATGGTGCTTCTTGGACGAATCATTTAAGTTGGATTCAAGGTTACGAAAATGTTTTAGATCCCATGAAGAAATTGAGTGTTTTATTTCATGAAAAATACGATCCACTCGTACAGCAAAATCCTTCATTGACACAAACTTCTGAGTATCAAAAAGCATTGCTGTATAACTTATTGTTGCAGACAAGTTGTTTTCGTTACTGGGGACAAGGCACTTGGACTGATTATGCTCGCGAACTTTATCGCCGTGGTGAAGAATTACTCCAATCCTAGCCGTTATAGTATTTCACCACCCAAACACTTTTTCTTCTTTCTACTCCTTTGCCGCTAGAAAATTACCGAACTACTTTTCCTATTACTTCCTTGCTCTTTGCGTCGAGTTCGGTTCATTTAAATAGGTAATCTTCGGGCGAAAAGGGAGTAATCTATCTAATTTCTCCGCGTCTTTGCTTCCTTCTGTCTCCGCGTCGCACTTTGAGCGTGCTATTCGCGTCCTCGCCCGTACACTTTGTTAAGAGGGCGGGAGAGGACATCTTCCAATACTGCTTGGTTAAGGAAAATGAAAGGTAAAAGTGATTCGACGTGCCATGACTTTACTCCCGTTTAGCTAAAGTCAAGATATTGTAGCTGTGGGATGAACAGTTATAATTTCGGAGTAACGGGTAAAGTCTTCGGTGTTAAATGTGAGTATATGGGTTAAGCCATGCACGAGTATCGCCGCAACAAGTCTGGCATCATGCACATTTATGCCTTTGACAGCATAAGCTACTACAAGCTTTTCCCATTCTTGGTAAATTACTTCGGTATCTAGTAGTAGAGGGAAAAATGCCTTTAAGCGTTTAATTTCAACTTCAGCTTCAGCTGCGCTATGTCCCAAGCCGTTCCTCTCTACAGGCCGAGTGTAAACATTCCAAAACTCTATTAAGTTTTGTGGGACAATGCACAGCTGCTCGCCTTGCAATAGTAGAGTGGCGATGGCATTACTTGCATCCCCATACATGGGGTGAGATGGTTCAACGCTACGCAGAAGTAGGTTTGTGTCTACAAGAAAGGCCACGCTTCACTCCTCGTCTGAGTACATATTTTCGCGGCTGACAGCATAGTCGGATAAAAGTGGTGTATTGCGATCGTGGCTATCTGCCCACTCCCGAAAAGCTTGCGACAATTCAAAAGGAGTAGCAGTCTCATACAAAGGACGCTCCGTTTGTGGTTTCACTAACCGCTCAAGCATCGTATCAAGGTATGGCTTAATTTGCTCAGGACTAAGAGTTGTTATTCTCGCCAGAACCTGGGTGATTACCTCGATGTCTTCTTTGTGAGCTTCCTCAAAATGACGAAGAATTTCCGAAACTTGACTGTTTATAGGCATAACACTGTTACCATCTTGATTACTTTTGTAAAAATATAAGTCTGTAATTTTATTAAAATTTACAAATGTAATAATGTTAATTATTACATTAATTCTCCAACTCCTGTTCAATAAAAGAAATCATTAGTTCTTTGATGCTCATCCCTTTCTTAGTAGCGCAAATTTTAATTGCCTGATACTGGGTTTCCGTTAGCAGAATGGCACTAAGATAAGTCGAACGCAAGTTGAGATTAGGGTTTTGTGGGTTCATATGCGAACCCACACAGTATTGGGGCACCTTCACAAACGATAAAATGCTGTAGGCTCTAGTATTCTAAATACAAAAACCAATTTGCTTCAAGGTAAAAACCTTGAAGCAATTGCAATGAATAAATCATTTTTGTGAGTCGTTGTTAACTACTTCTTCTAACGGGACCCTTCAGTTTCAGCCGAAGCAAAGCTTGCCAATCTTGAATGGCTTTATCTGTCCACATCCAATCTTGACGCAATTTTTCAGGTTGGAAATGCACTGAATCCTCTCTTACAACTGTTTGCCGCAGTTTAATGGCTTCACTAAGATACTGCTGCCGTTTTGCAGGAGGTTGTTGGTAAGCTGTTTTATACAATCCAAGGGCTAATCCAGCATAAGCTGTTAAAGCGTCTTTTGGGATAGGTTTTTCGTTCTTATCATTGTCTGCAAGAGGAGTCGCAGACATTTTTTGCTCTTTAACCGCTACGTCTAACGCCCTAAACCAAGCGTCATTAGCTTGAATCAAATTTCCTTGTGCATAGTAGGCAAATCCTAAAGCGTTTTTATAAGTGGGTGACTGAGGGGCTTCTTTCACGGCACTTTCCCAAAAACGCCGAGCATCATTTAAACTGTACTTCTTGTCTCCCCGTCGTAGAGACTGCCATGCCAATCTCCCTTTAAGGAAGTTAACAAATGAATTATCGGCTCGATCTTGAGGAATGAGACCGAGGATTTTTTCAGCATCGGGAAGTGCGCCGCGATTGAGCAGTTCTTCCACTGCTTTCAACCCTGCATCTAAATCACTTTTGCTCAACCTATCATTTGCATGGGCGGTCAAATCATCGACTTCTGCCTTTGTAATATCGAAGCCTGGTGGAGATGGGGAAGGAACCATTAAGCCAGGTAACGGAGTTTTTGACAACAAATTAAAACCCAAAACCGCTACAAGAGCACTCGTAGCAGCGATACCAACTATACCCAAGGGGTTATGTTTTTTCTGCTGTTTTAGCTCAGTTTGTTGTGATGAAACAGTTGTTTCAGTTGATGGGGGAAGTTGTAAGCGATCCCAATTCCCTTCCAATCTTAGAGGTGTTTCTGAGGACCCAGCATTAGAGGAGGGTAATTCGCGACGCCCCGTACCTTGTTGTCTGCCATATGCGGCGGCGGCTCTTACTTCTTCCCACATCCCAAGATCGCTCTCTAGGGATGCTATCTCTCCTGACACTTCATTCTCATCAAAACGGTCTTCACCGAAGTCTTGCACGAGTTCGGCGGTCATCGAGTTTTCGGACTCAGCCCGTTGGCGATCGATTTGGCGGAATAAGTCGGAAACTATGGCAGAGTCTTCTTCATAGGTTGGCTCGTCATACTCAATTTCATCAGCAAGATCGTCAAGCCAGTCCAATTCTGAGGGTTCCCTGGCTAGAGGAGGCATTATCTCCTCAATTGGTAACGGCATATCGGGATCATTTGCCGTATCTGGATAAATTGGGCTTGTTGTCGTCGTTAAAGCAGTGGAATTAAACTCGTCAATTAACTCATCGTTGTGAATTGGGTGCATTCCCGGACTGAGATAGCCGTTAAATTGTGGCTGAAGATACAGAATCGGTAATGCCCAATACATTTGATGGGAACTGTAAGCTGCAATGAGCCCTTGACGCATTCGACTGACACATAAATCTACGGGATACCCCAGCAAGAGATTGCGGTAGAACAATTGTGTTAGTGTAAGCGCTACATCGTCGGGTATGCGTTCTGACATTGCCAAAACACTTTTTATACCCCGTTTGACTAAGCTTTCTGTTAGATTTCGTTCGCCCGTATCTCCTGAAGGATCGGTGGTGGCGGCGTATGCTCCCAGACAGGAGTTAAACACTGCCATTTGTATGTGATTGTTAACGAGTAAACCTGCTAGGTCATCGCCACTTAGGGTTTCTTTTAACCCAGTTCTACCACTGACTAAGTAAATTTCTCCACCATTTGGACCTGGGTTGCTATGACCGGAGTAGTGTAGAACGTGGTATCTTCCTTGTTCTAAGGCTTGTGTCAGTTCCTCTCGCCCCGGTTGCTCTAGCAAGGTTAATCGGATGCGTGGAATGTCTCCATTGACACTGCGATGCAATTCTGCTTGCAGTCTAATAGCTTCTTGCTTGAGTAAATCCAGGCGAGCTAAGTCTGTAGGTGAAGCAATCACCATCAACACTTTGATACCACTCTCCTCATAGGGTGGTACTGGCATACTTGTTGTCGGCAAACGAGAAGTACCACCAGACGCATTTTGGTACCGAGAAAATGCTATGTATAAACCAGTAGCTATGGGGCGATCGCCTGCATGCATGACTTCCCATGGCAGGCGAGCTAACCTGGTATCTTTTAATCCCAAGCGCAAGCGCAGTACCTGTTGGTGGTTCTGAGCAATTCCTTGGGCGGTAATCCAGCTATCTCTGAGAGTGCCTTGAAACAGTGCGTTATACAGTTGTTGACCCAACGCTACCAAGTTAATGGAGTTTCTTGCGATCGCATCTCCTTGGAGCACTAATTTTAATGGGTCGTTCATCAAATGACCTGCAGCCGTCAACCAATCAGCTACAGGCCAAGTCACCAGTTCCTCTGCCAATGGCACCCCAGGCGCGACTTGTTCCGTCCGCACCAAGTAGTCATTTTGCCCTACTGGGGTTACGGAAATGTGAAATTCCTGGGTCACAACTTCTCCTGCTTGCCTCCTAAATCTGGTTTGGAACGCGAAAGTTTCAAGTCGATGTTTCGCTCTTTCTGATACCTTAGATGCATCCCGCCACTGAATGTTTCTGATTCAGGTTGTTCCGCTTAACATAATCTAACCCATGAAAACTCATATTTCATAGAGCAGAATTCATACTGTATTCCATGCAACTAAGAAATGGGTTTGCAGTAGGTGCAATGTTATCTGAGGTAAAAAGGAGAGAAAATTCCTCCCTTGAGACCAAGACTACATTTCTACAAGTGAAGTAGTTTTGGCTCTTAAGTTTGTGAATTCTACCTCCTTTTTTAACTTTATCCGGATTTTATAAGTTCCGCCCAGAACATTCATAGTGGTAGATGCACCTTGATCGCGAGCTCCCATGAAGCTAATCAAAGCCTTTTGGGAGTTTTTCTGTGTTTTCTTGAAGAAAACAGGAGTCCGAAAGCACTTGGATGGCGCTTCAGACCCTATCCAATTAAAAATGCCTTTCAGGCAAAGCAAAAGGGAATACCTTAAACTTTTTCTTCCCTTCTGCCCTTTGCCCTCTACCTTGCCTAAAAAGTTTAGTGGTTGATGCGATGGTTGATGCAACGAAATAGATGTGATGAAGGCAAGGCTATAATCTACGGAAAACAATCCGGAGACATCCTAACAATTAATTTGCCCTAATAATTAACTCCCCTGACTCAAACCTACACCCTTTACGGGTTTTGCTGTGCTTTGCATATCATATTATTCTCCAAAGTTATAGATACAGTTGACGCCGTCCATGGAAGTGACTGCTGTTTTACAAAAGTGGTAGTGACCTGCAACACTTTTTAAGGCTGTTCTTTAACGGTACATGAAAATACCGTATTGGTAATAGATGACTCAAATGAAATTTGAGAGAAGGGTTGGTAAAGTTTCATTTCTACTCAATCAACAATTTTTACCTGTTTCGGGAAAAAAATTCCGGATAGGGTAGTTACCAATAGAACAATGTAGTGGTAGATGCACCCTGATAACTGACTCCCCTGGCTAGCTTTTAGCTAGTAGGGGTCTTTTTTTTTAGTGAGATAAATAACACCTTGATTTTTTACTACTTATCCGGATGCCCTGGTTAATCTAAGAACAATGTAGTGGTAGATGCACCCTGATAACTGACTCCCCTG
>NZ_JBFPMW010000018.1:0-182052 GCF_045999855.1 Tolypothrix campylonemoides VB511288_2 | reverse complement strand
CAATTAGCAATTAGCAATTAGCAATTAGCAATTAGCAATTAGCAATTAGCAATTAACAAAGGTAAAATTATGTCAACCAATGTGTTATCTGCGTCTACTAATAGTGAAATCGGTGGAGTTGTTCGAGAATTTACTTGGCAGTGGGAAAATCAACAAATTCGTGTGGTTTATGAAAGTTTGGGTACAGGTTCTCCACTCCTACTGCTTCCAGCTTTTAGCACTGTTTCTATGCGCTCGGAAATGGGGGAAATCGGTAAACTGCTGTCTCCCTATTTTCAAGTGACTGCTGTCGATTGGCCCGGTTTTGGTCAATCTTCACGACTTCCAGTTGATTACCAACCCGCTTTATATCAGCAGTTTTTATACGATTTCGTGACTTCTGTATTTAATAAGCCAGTCACAATTATTGCAGCCGGTCACAGTACAGCTTATGTTCTTCAAGTTGCAAACAAAATACCGACAGCATTCTCACGGATTGTCTTGGTAGCTCCAACTTGGCGCGGTCCCTTACCTACCATGGGTGTCAACAGCCAAGTGGCTGGAATCTTTCGAGGAATGGTGCGATCGCCCATCATCGGACAACTTCTTTATAAGCTCAACACTGTTCCATCTTTCTTGAGTTTGATGTACCGTCGCCATGTCTATGTGGATGAAGCAAAACTTACACCAAGCTTCATTCAGTACAAATGGAACAATACTCAACGACCGGGAGCAAGATTTGCACCAGCTGCGTTTGTGACTGGTAATCTCGACGCAGTGAATAACCAAGATGATTTTTTGACGCTGGCGAAGAATCTGTCTGTTCCCTTGATGGTTGTTATTGGAGAATCTAGCCCATCCAAATCCCGTGCTGAGATGAATGCTTTGGCTGAGTTACCGGGAGTGCAATCGACTGTTTTACCGGGTTCTTTGGGTATGCATGAGGAATATCCGTCTGCGATTGTAGAAGCAATTCGGGATTTTTTATTGTTGAATTACAACTAATGTGTTATTGACGACTATCGCACAGGTTGCGATCGCCTTCTTTTATTTCCGAATTCGTCTGTAAATAATCTCGTATGCGATCGCAACCGTAAGCCAGTGCATCTAGATTGAGAATCTTTGATAGATGCCATAAAATCAGCGTGTTGTCTTCGCCGACTGAAGCCAGCAAAGTACCGTCACGACTGAGCGCAATTCCCCTCACTGTTGAACTATGTCCTTTAAGGGTCGTTACTTCCCGACCGTTAAGCTGCCAAAGTTTAACAGTGCTGTCTACACTTGCAGAAGCAACGATCTGACCGTTGGGACTAAAAGCAACTCCCCAAACTGCACCATGATGACCCTTAAAAGTTCGCAGCAAAGTGCCATCAATTTTCCAGAGCTTAATTGTGTTGTCTCCACCGCCAGATGCGATCGTTTGACCGTCGGGGCTAAATGCTACTCTCCATACAGAAGTATCATCATGACTTTGAAGAGTTGTGAGTAACTTACCATCAAGATTCCACAGTCTCACCTTACCGTCACCACCAGCAGAAGCAACCATCCGACTATCTGGGCTAAACGCAACTTGCCAAACACCACCTTCATTCCCTGTTAAAGTGTTTAGCAAACTCCCATTAGGGTTCCAGAGCTTAACGGTATTATCTTGACTTCCTGAAGCTAAAGTTCGACCATCAGGACTAAAGGCAACTGTCAATATCAATGCATCATGACCGGGGAAAGTCTTTAGCAGAGTTCCGTCTTGTCTCCAAAGTTGCAAGTTCTTGTCGCCATTGGCAAATACAATTGACTTGCGATCTGGATTGAAAGCAAGTGAAAAAATCCCAGAAGTTTGTTTTGATTTTAAGAACTTGTTGAGCAATTCACCACGACGATTCCAGAACTTAGCCGTGTGATCGAGACTCCCAGTCGCAATGATTTTGCTGTCAGAACTAATGTCTACTGCCCAAATTGCCGTTCTGTCAGCAACGACAGTTGTTTGGAATGGGTTCTGGCTCTGCCAAAGTTTGACAGTGTTTTCTGACCCTGCAGAAGCCAGAAAACTACCATCTTTGCTCCAGCTGACGCCCCAGACTGAGGCCGTGTGTCCTCTAAGAGTGTTTAGCTCTGTGCCGTCAATACTCCATATTTTTAATGTTTTGTCAATACTTGAGGAAGCCAATCGCCGACCATCTGGACTAAACGCAATATCCTGTACCGCAGCATTATGACCTTTGAGAGTTCTGATGGGGGTACCATCTCGTCTCCAAAGCCTAATTGTTTGGTCGCCACTTGCAGAAGCGATTGTTTGACCGTCGGAGCTAAAAGCCACAGATTCTACGACAGCACGATGACCTTGGAGCGTTTTGAATAAGGTTCCATCTGTTTTCCATAACTTCACTGTCATGTCGAAACTTGTAGAGGCAAGAGTTTGGCCGTCTGGGCTAAATGCGACTCTCCACACTCCTGCAGTATGACCCCGGAAAGTTTTGAGTAAAGTACCGTCTCGCTTCCATAGTTTTACTGTTCTATCCATACCACCTGATGCAAGAGTTTGACCGTCCGGACTAAAGGCAATTCCCCACACTCCAGCATTATGAGCTTGAAACGTTTTGATCAAAGTCCCATCTCTGTGCCAAAGTTTTATTGTTTGATCGTCGCTTGCAGAAGCAATTGTTGTTCCATCAGAGCTAAAATCTATACTCCTTATAGGAGCTTTATGACCTCTAAGAGTTGCAACTTCTTTACCATCCCGCTGCCAAAGTTTAACTGTTTTATCGACACTTGCTGAGGCAATTTGAGAACTATCAGGACTAATTTCCACTGCTAAAACAGCGGCTGTATGCCCTGATAAGTTGTTATGCTCTTCTTCTCCATAAACAGCTTGCTGCAAAATAGCATTGACGTCCTGCTCTATATTTGCATCTACTTTCCCCAGTTTTTGAAGTCTTCGTTTGGCTTTGATTGCGTCTACAAGTGCATCTAACCTGCGATAAGAAGCAAAAAGCCCTTCCGATGAAGAGATTAAGGCTTGAATTTCGCTCAGTCTTGCTTGACGTTCGCTCACAGTTGCTTTGCGGTATTGAAAAAATATTCCCAGCCCCAACGCGCTAGAAACAATTAATCCACTCCCCACAGCAATCAAAAAAAATCTTTGCAGTCTGGCACTTTTTTTCTGTGCAGCCAGTCTGGCTTCTACTTCTTGCAGTCGTTCTGTTTCTAATGCTCGTTGTATTTCTTTTCTCTCATATTCCACAGAAGCAGTGATGAACTGATAATCAAGTTCTTGCAAACTTTTGCCCTGTACCCAAACTTGAGCATCAATCAATGCTTGTCCGCGTAACAGCCGCGAAGAATCTGCTTGCTTTGAGGCAATCCAAGCATCGAACATCTGAGAGTAGGGACGTAGCTCGCCAAGCTGTTTTTCTACCCACTGGAGGTTAAAAATTTCCTCATAAATCCGATTTTTGACTTGCAATATACCTTGACTTTTGATAATTAACCCGCTTAACAGGAGTTCAATTTGTTCGCGACTGTCATCTGCAGGAATTTTTATTCCTTGTAAAACTTGCTGATAAATGCTCAGCAACTTGCCAGCAGAACGTTCGTTCCTAAGAATGCGATCGCGGAGCGTCCGTAAATGCTCTGGTTCGTCTTGAGATTCCCACTTATTAATGATGCGAGAACGAACAATATTTTCTACCCAAGATGCTTCATCTATGGCTGCTTTTTCTTTTTGAACAAGTTTTCCTTGCGATGTTTCAGCTACTAATTGGCAAACTTTTTGAGTTAGAAATGGTTGTCCTGAAGTCCAATTTAGTATTTCTTGAAGAACTAGAGTGGGATGTTCAACTCGTTCTGTTAATCCTTGTGTCAAAGGAATTGCTTCTTCTAAAGTAAAACCATATAACTCAATAGCTCTACCAATGTTAAAAGGAGTTCTATTGCGATCGCGAATTAAGTCAGAGGGAGTTGCCACTCCAAAGAGTGCAAATGTAATGCGGTTATATTCTGAATCAATCGCTCTTTGATTGTAGCAGTAGCGAATCAAGGCAAAAAAATCATCAATTGGGAAACTTAAACTGAGAACGCTATCAATTTCATCAATAAAAATACATAATTTTTCCTTAGGAAATTGCTTCAATAATAATTCTTCGATAAAATCGCTCAATTTTTGTAACAAAGGAATATCATCCTGTTCTTGCCACCAAGTTTTTAAATTTAGTTTTTCCATACAACCAAATCCCCGCCACAAATCTCCAATGATACCTTTGTACCACTGCAAAGGAGTTATTTGTTCGCTACCAATACGGTTCATATCAATAGTTGTACAGCGATATCCTTCTTCTTCTAGATTGTGTTTTGCTCTCACAAGCAACGATGATTTACCCATTTGACGGGTATTAAAGACATAACAAAATTCTCCTGCTTTTAATGCTGTATAAAGTTTTTCATCTGCATCACGTACAACATAACTTGGAGCATCATTGTACAAGCTCCCACCGACTTGGTATTGGCTTAGCATGGAGAATTTGTTTTGATTAATTTTGTAATAATTGATTCTTAAAATATAGCCGATATAGTTCACAACTAGGTGTCACTGAATCACCATTGATATTGACTAACCCAAGACTATCTAGTTTATAAGTTATCAAGGAAGTTAATTTAACAGATTCTTCTACTGCAATCACCTGTTGAAAAGCTTGTTCTAATACGGAATCAAATTTTAATACAGATAGCAGCCTGCGTAAATGACTGCTATAAATACCTGATTCTGTCGGGGCTTCTCGTAAAACTTGTTTCAGTGTCAAATCACCGCGACAAAGGTAATAGAAAGCAAGTCGTAATAAGTAAGGATGACCTCCTACAAGCTCCATCAGTTGTTTGGTTTGGGTACTACTCCAACTGAGTTGGTGACGTTGCGCTAATGCAGACACTTGCTCGGATGTAAATTGTGGTAATTTAAGCGGTAAACCTACATTAAACGGAGATTGATTGAGATGAAGTGGAATATAAATTTCTGTAGAATAAGCAAGAACTAAACGAAGTTTTTGCCAAATTTTTATAACCTTAGCTTGCTCGTACCAAGAGCGTAGCAATGATAAAAAATCTTCTGCGATATCGGGGTATTCAAAGAGTATATTGACTTCATTTAATCCTAAAACGAGAGGCGTCTGCATTTGTTTTAAGAGGTGTCCTTGAAAATAAATAGTACAGCTTACTTTACTGCCCATATCTTCATCCCAATAATCATCCAGTTGGGGGTCTAGCATTAATTGTCTGCTAACATTCATGCTAAACCAACGAAAAAATTTATCTGAGTTGGCTAGCACAGATTTATCCGCTTGCTGAAAGTCAATATTGACGGTACGGTATTCCTGCAATTCACTATAAGAAAAAATCTTCAACATTAAAGATGTTTTTCCCATTTTCCAAGGAGCTTTAATACAAATAATACTGCCTGGTTTCGTCACTTCCTCACAAGCAAGTTCCTCAATGGGAGGACGTACCACATAAAACGGAGAGTCCGCACTAACGGGAGCACCTGGAAATTCCAGTAAAGGAGGAGTACTTTGACTGCGGTGTTGTCCGATAAATTGTTGTTGGGTTTTCGTGAGTTGGCGCGACTCAAATAACAACCGTAAGTTATTTTTATTTATCGGTTCTTTCCAGTAATCGCTCAAGACAGACCACAAGTCGGAAGCCGTGCGACCGAGGTATTCTTTGACGTAATTCGTTTCCTCTGCCATGCTGGCATAAGTTTTCCCTTCCCACGAATAACGCAATACCAATTCTTGTAATGGTGTTAAACTGTCGGGAAGACTGACTTTGAGTAGGTCTACGAGTTCATCCACATTCATTTGTGTAGCTCTATTTTTACCTTATTTTGAGAATCGTATTCAATGGGAGTTGTCATGGCTGTTATCACAAAAGTAACTTTTTTTATTTGCGCGAGTCGTTTTCTCCCAAAAGAGGTTAATTTAGGTACTTGACAGAATCACTTTTACGTGAAGCTCCGATTATAATTAAGTTTTAGCAGTTGTGTTAGTTATATTCAAGATAAGAACAATACATTTTTAGTCTAAAAGTATACAATTTTTTTCTTGGATTTGAAAAATTTTGGAAAGAAAAATAACTTTTTTGATACGGAGTAGAACTCGAAAGAGACGTCCAATCTAAAAATCAAGCTACTGTCTTTACTTCCGGTCACTGATATAAAGTCATATGCTGGAGTAGAAACCATAAGTGTTCTTATATGAAAGTAAAGGGAAAATATTAAGCAATAACACTTAAATTTTTTCGAGAAATTTACCCCTTTCATGATGACATCAAGAAGTGGTTGCAAACACCCCGCTAATTTTCTCTATGCTTGAGATGATTTCTGGAAATTACGAACTACCCTTGGTAACGCTGTCATTTGTGATGGCTGCGATCGCTTCCTATACAGCGCTAGAGTTAGCCTGTCGAGTGACTCCTTCTTCACCATCGAAATCTCGATGGATTTGGAGCATTGGTGGTGCTATAGCAATGGGAACGGGTATTTGGTCAATGCATTTCATTGCTATGTTAGCCTTCCACCTACCCCTTCCCATCTCTTATGACATCAAAATGACAATAATATCTTGGATAGATGCGATTATGGCTTCCGAGATAGCAATGCTTTTATTGAGTCAATCGCAACTTAGCCTGCGGATACTGCTTGGCGGTAGTACCGTTATGGGATTAGCCATTGCGTCCATGCACTACTTGGGAATGGTAGGGATGAAAGTTTCAGGAGCAACAATGCATTACAACCCATGGCTTGTTGCTTTATCAGTAGGAATTGCGATCGCTGCGTCAGGTGCTTCACTATGGCTGGCTTTTCGCTTCCGCAACCCAAGCAAAACTGGTTTGAATCGGTTGAAATTCAGTAGTGCGCTGGTTATGGGGATTGCTATTAGCAGTATGCACTACACTGGGATGTGGGCAACTCATTTTATCCAGGTACCGGAATTATTGCTAGCGATCCCCGAGCCATCGTCCAATGTTGGGTTAGCAATTCAAATCGGTATTGGATCTTTTCTGATTCTGATGACTGCTTTACTGACTTCATTCTTTGACAGTCGGTATGCTGCTCAACTCGTTTGGCAAAAAGCTTTACAAGAAAGTGCTGAACGGGAAAAAGCCTTAACGAAAGCCATTCTGAGAATGCGACAAACATTAGATATTCAGTCTATCTTTAACACAACAACATCAGAATTAAGAGAGGTTATAAATTGCGATCGCGTGGTTATATATCGCTTTCATTCTGACTGGAGTGGAGAATTTGTTGCTGAATCTGTTGGTGATGGATGGAGGTCTCTATCAAAGGAACAAATTAACAATTCCAAACTGCAAGATAATGCTCTTTTAGATAAACGTTGTATTCTCAAGAATGTGGTCGGCGAACCAGACAGTTTCTTTGAAAGTTCTTTTGTTATAAAAGACACTTATCTACAACAGACTCAAGGTGGTGGTTTTGAGGGAGGAACGACCTATCGGGTTGTAGATAATATTTATAATGCTGGGTTTAATGATTGTTATATTAATTTTTTAGAACAACTTCAAGCTAAAGCATATATTATTGTACCAATTTTTTCCAATCGGAAACTTTGGGGATTGTTAGCGACTTATCAAAATTTCCAACCGCGTCAGTGGAAAGATGTAGAAATCAATATTGTTGCACAAATTAGCAATCAGCTAGGAGTGGCTCTAGAGCATTCCGAACTTTTAGAACAGACAAAGAATCAGTCCATAATATTGCAACAAGAAATTCAAGAAAGATTGCAAGCGGAAGCTTTACTCAAGCAACAAAAGCAAGAACTAGAAAAAGCGTTAAGCAATCTCAAACAAGCAGAAGCTCAATTGATTCAGAATGAAAAGATGGTAGCACTAGGACAACTAGTTGCAGGTATTGCTCATGAAATTAACAATCCTATAGGATTTATTTTCGGCAATCTTGAATATACCAATCAATACTTACAAGACTTGCTTCATTTGATTCGACTTTATCATCAAGAGTATCCTCATTCTATATATAAATTCAATGAAATTTTTAAAGAATTAGACTTAGATTTAGTCAGCCAAGACCTAGAAAGCAGCATGATTTCCATGCAAAGAGGCGTTCAACGAATTTGGCAACTCGTTCTTTCTCTCCGCAATTTTTCCAGACTAGATGAATCAAAAATTAAACCTGTCAATATTCATGAAGGTATCGATAGCACTTTATTACTGTTGCAACATCGTCTTAGAGCAACAACATTTCGCCCTGAAATAACAGTCCTAGCAAAGTACGGGCAATTGCCGTTTGTAACCTGCTATCCCAGCCTGCTCAATCAAGTCTTTATGCATTTGTTAAACAACGCCATAGATGCTCTAGACGAACGAAGCAACAAAGAAGATTTTCTGCCCAAAATTTGTATTTACACGGAAATTACAGAGACTCACACTGTCAAGATTCGCATTGTGGATAATGGTTGTGGAATTTCCGATGCAGTAAAGTCTCGTTTGTTCGATCCATTTTTTACTAGCAAGGCAGTAGGTAAAGGGATGGGTTTGGGCTTAGCAATTAGCTATCAAATTATTGTGCAACAGCACCAAGGTAAGCTAACTTATTATTCGGTACCCCGGCAAAGAACAGAGTTTGTCATTGAAATTCCACTACATTGTGCGGGAGTTAACGCAGGGACACAATGTCTCGTACCCGTACAGGGTTAGTTACTGGTTATTAGTTATTAAAGTAATACCAAAGAGAGCAGAAAGTACTTGCTTAAGATCGCCGGGAACGGCATATGTATTTATATCTTTATAAACTATTTTTTCTTGGCGTTGGAAAATTCCAAACTTCCAAGTATCTCCTGTTGTGACAGTTCCATAAAGCATTGGAACTGTCGAGTCAGTCCATCGATCCAGAGCAATTAATTCCACTGCTAGCTGGGTAAAACCCCTAGCTAAATCAGCATTTTTAGCTTCGATGACTAATAAATTTTGCCCAGTAGGAATAAAATAATCAAAGCTACCTTTGAGCCAATTGCTTACCCAAATGAAATATTCAATTTTGAGTGGTGCTTGAATAAACTTACAAACAGTCTTGAGAATTGGAAAGATTAACGCTTCGCGTCGATCCATTTCTGAAGTAGGATCTACTAAGGTCAAATTTTCTTGCAGTTCTACTCTCAATGGTTCTAAATCGATTGGTAATTGTTGTGGCAGTTGAAGATCCGTATTATTCAAGCGAACACTAAATTCAGTGAGAATGTCAGCACTATCATAGGCTAATTCAGCATATTTGCTAAAAGTATAGCTCTCGGATGGATCGAGAATCCTGGCTTTGGTCATGTTACAGGTGGTGCTAAATCACAATTAATTGTAGTAGATAATTAAGTAGGATTGCTTAGAAGTAGTTTTTTAGCAAGCCATACCCACAATCTATTTTCATGTAGTACCTGCACGTAATTAGTATCTACTTGATTGACTCTAGCAAAGATGCTCGGCTGTCTTAATACAATTACCCATATTAAAGTAATAACTTTGTAGAGAAGACCTAACCATCGGTGGTAAACTATAAGTGCAATTAGGTTGAGGTCAGAAGCAGCATGACCTTCTTTAACTTGCTGACGGGAAAATTCTGGTAAGACGATGGACAATCGATCGCTGTGCTGCTGAAGTAACGAGTCAAGTGCAACTGCATCTGCAACAGCCGCAGTACAACCTTGTCCTAAAATACTAAACATTCCATGTGCAGCATCTCCAATTAGGACTGCGCTACCTTCTAGATCGTGATAGCAGGAACACTGACTCCAGTATTCATTTCCTGGCTGGGCTGCCAAGAATGTCTCAGCTTCATTGCTATCGAGTTTGAATGCAGGCAAGTTCTTTGGAGACATTTGTTGTAATAACTGCTGCAATTCTTCTACTGTTGACACTCCACATGGATTGTTGGTGTCGCTACTACCTACTGGTTGCCAGAATATTAGTGCATTGAAACTACTTTCTTTTTGCGGTAACAAAGCACCAAAAATTAGACCAAACTGAGGGCTGTGCTTTTGAAGTCGAATGATGCGGGACGGATGTTGTTGTAGTTCTGGTTGTACGGGTATTTGCAGCACTTTCCAGACGTGCGGTCGTTGCTGCTGTTGAAAATTATTTTTGTCTGGTTTTGAAACCATCATGGCACTTCTGATGGTTGAGTAAATTCCATCCGCCCCGATTAAGAGATCGTATGGCACTTTTTCAGAACCAGTGTCTCCGTCAATGATAATCTCGCGATGTGTAAGATCGACATTTACTACTGGAGTGTTAAAGTTTATCCATAGCCGTGAGTTTTCATTGGACTCGCGCTCGCCATAAAGAGTCAGTAGCGATCGCAATAGTAACGCACACAACTGACGACGCGGAATCAAGATCAATCCACTAGGAAAGTTTATGCCTTGAGAGACTAATTGTTCCTCCAAACCATCAATACTTTTGAACCAATTTTGGATTCTTGCACCCAATCCTAAACCAAATTCTTTGCTATCGCAGTACTCTAAATCAATGGGATTTTTGTTAGATTCGTAAATTTTTACTTTGTAGCTTGGATTTCGGGCTAGCAATCTATGTGCTAAAAATAAACCAGTCGGTCCCGCACCAACAATGATTACATTCATAATACAAGTTAGGTTTGGAAGAAATGTCAGATCTATATTATGCGAGAGACAAACAGTTTATTGAAGCCAAATCTGTGGCTATCTTCTTCCATGTCAAACCTGCATCGTTTGAGAAGAAAATCTGACCATCACTCGTTCCAAATGCAGCGAAATTTTCTAAAGTGGCAACAGTTCCCGTGTTAATGTTACTTGAAAACCACTCTGGCAGACCGCGATCGCATTTCTCAAAGGCTCCCGAGCGATCGAGCGGACGGCGATAGATGGCTGCTTTATTAGTACGGGGACCTGTGGAAGCAGTCATCAAGATGGTATCCTTGCAAACTGCTATGGCTCGCGAATACACAGCATGCAGATTTGCGCGATCGAAGCTCCAAGTATCTCCTCGATCTTGACTGACTGCTAATCCCTCAGCTGTGGCTGCCAGTACTAGTTCTGGACGATTTGGAACAGTTCGGACTTCGTGAACATCAGCATGAAAGTCGATGGTAGGTTGCCAAGACTTTCCTCCATCACGAGAGCGCAAAATACCGCCAACGTGTACGTTGACATAGATTTCTCCAGATTGACTCACTGCAAAAGACCGCACATCAGGAGGATCGCCCCACGGCGTATACCACTCTGAGCGTCCCTCAACATCTTGAAAGCAATTGAAGCGATGCATATTTCCATCTGTAATGCGGATGAGACAGGCTCCAGATGTTCCAACCAAAACTTCACCTTCAAGCGGCAGAATACAGTTCAGTTGTAGATCGTTAACTGAGGCGACTTGATGCCACTGGCTGTTAGAATTGCGATGCCAGACTGAGTTGTGATTCGCGATTGTCCACAATCCATCTTGGCTTAAAGCAAGATCTGTGATGGAATTCCCTTCAAGTTCAATATGCTGCTCGGAATCAAGAAATAGCAAACCCTTAGATGTTCCTGCTACGATTTGGGGCTTGTGCATCACCCGTTCGACATTAGCAAAGTCTGTATCGGCTTGTTGGCGATCGATGGGTTCCATTAGTTGCCGTGTTGTATCGTTCATAATTTGAACCTCTTTTATCAATGCTGCCACTATGGTTAGCATTTATCCTTGCTAATTAGCTATATCCCGCAACATTGGTTACATCTCTAATATAGCAGTCCTATTTAGGTTGCAATTGAAATATCAATCAGGCTTGCGGTAGAGGCAGATGATTCGACAGAATTGATATTTTAGTATTGTGAAACCTTATTTTTATTTTTTTGCAACTTTCAAAAAGTTGTGGATAAATAGTTGTATAAAGGAGTTCAGCAATGAGTACTGAAAATAGAGTGGAAGCAACCGCTAAAAACATCGAAGGCAAAATCCAAGAAGCAGTTGGTGAAGTAACTGGCAATCCTAAAGATAAAGCAGAAGGTCAGGCAAAACAGAGAGAAGCTGCAGTTGAGCATACTGTAGAAAACATCAAAGACGAAAAAAAGGAAGCCATAGATAGATCTTATTAGTCTCAGATAAGAATTTTTGTAGGTTGGGTTGAGGAACGAAACCCAACGTATATATATATGTTGAGTTTTCCCACGGTAAGCTCAACATATATATTTTTGTATTTTCATACATCCTTAAAGTAAATCAGTGGCTGTTATAACCAGTGAAATCGATTTTCTCAACATCTTTCTAGAAAACTTCTTATTCTTCGCGATCGCAACGTCATTTTTTCTAGTAACAGGCTGGGCGTGGAGAAATACAAAACCCTATGATTTACCAAAACCATTGCCAAATTGGTTTAGGATTTGGTTTTTGACAATGCAAATTGGAGGTATAATCCTGCCACTAGTTGGGCTTGTGTGGGTTATTTGGCAAGGCTATTTTAGTGCAGCGATCGTACTAATCTCTTACTTTTTCATGCTAGGGTTGCAAATCCTTTCTGAAAGCCTATCACTGAGATGGTTTCATTCATTCGTATTTGTCATGATACCCTACCTGTACTTGCCTTACCGTGTCTGGCAGTTATATCAGGGATTGATGCTTCTCAACCCCGTGAGTGATTTGGCATGGATTCGGAATCTGCTATTCATAGAGATTGTCTTATGGACTGGAAACTACGCTCTCGATTTGTCACAACTACCTAGACTTGTTCGTTGGGAGGTACGAGAAGAGATCGTATCTCGTTAAGTAGATAAGTTATTACAAACTTGTGCATATACTTCAGTTAGTTGGTAAAGGAAAAATACGATGAAACCTAATCTTGTTCTATTGTGGGTAACGCTATCGTTCGTAGTTGTGGGAGCCATAACCTTGCTTCTTCAACCTGTGATTGATTTTCAGTGACATCTCCTACACTTACTGAGAAGCAGTAAGTGTAGGCTTCCAAGACAATCCGGCTATTGCTTAGGAGACTCTTGGCTTTAAGAACGGTATGCCCATCCGCCCTTTTCTTTATATTAATCGCAGCATTACGATCCCTATCCAAGCTGCATGAGCAATGAGGACAACTATGCCATCTCTCATGCAGTTTTTTAGGAACTTTAGCCCCACAATTAGAACAATCTTGAGATGTGTTTTTTGGGTTAACAGCTATCACAAGCAAACCAGCATTTTCGGCTTTATTTGCAAGAATTGATAAAAAGCTTGACCACCCAGCATCATGAACTGACTTTGCTAGACTGGACTTTGAAAGTCCTTTGATATTTAAATCTTCATGGACTATGACATCATACTTTTTGAGTAAATGATTAGCAGTTTTGAAATGAAAATCCCGACGTTTATCAGCAACTTTTTTATGTTGCTTACCTAGTTGCTTAACTGCTTTTTGTCTCCCTTTACTGCCCTTTTTACGTCTAGATACTCGCTTGGTGACTACTCTTAATCGTTTTTGTGCTTTCCTATAATGTTTTGGAATAGCAACAGCTTCACCTTCAGAGGTTGTCAAAAACTCCTTCAATCCCAGGTCAATGCCAGTAATCGATTCGGGATTAATGTCAGGTTTAACAGTAGGAACTGTAGGGTCTTCTAGACTTAAAGTGATGTAGTATCCATCTGCTTTTTTGGTGACAGAGGCAGTTTTAATTTTGAAACCAGTAGGCAGTTGACGATGCAAAACAACTTTTATTAACCCCAATTTTGGGAGATTAATCAAGTCATCCTGCAAGCAGTCTTCTTTCATCTGAGGATAAGTAAAGGTTTTGTATCTACTTCTAGATTTAAACCTTGGTTTACCACTTTTTTTACCATTGCTATCGCCTTTAAGAAAACGGTCAAAAGTTACCTTAACTCGTTTAACTACATCTTGTAACACTTGTGAATAAATATCACCGTAGTGGGGATGAGTTTTCTTAAGCTCAGGCAATGTTTTCTTTTGAGAGTAATAGTCAGGATTATCTCTTAATTCAGGTAGGTGACAAACTAGTGGGCAAGCATTAACAGGACTACGGTTTTGTTCATACCAATGAAATCTATCTGCCAACAAATAGTTATACTGAGCGCATAACATAGATAGCCATCTATCTATCTCTACAACTTGGACTTTTGTTGGACGTAGTTTGTACTGGTATGCAGACCTCATTTTTTAATTCTCAACACCAGATAGACTTTATCATAAAAGTGTATACGTTGTTTACCCATTATGAAAGATTCTAGATTAAGTGTCAGGATGTCAAAACGTAGATTAAACAAGCTGAGGCAGTATGCAGCAGATAAGGATAAAACAGTGACACAAATAATAGAGGATTGGATCGATAAGTTGCCAAGCCCCAAAACTGGTGATTCCTCATTGACCCCCTGCCCTGTCAAGGAATAGCGGATTGAATTGGTTGTGGGTCAATTCGTCATCACCCCGACATTCATCCCACACTGCCTTCGGTCAGATGTGGGATGAATGTCGGTTTTAGTTAAGGGACTTCCAAATCAAAAAATGTCCAATTTTCTCTTATAGTTAGTGCAGGCTAGAAGCCTGCAATTAGTATAGGACGGGCGAGAACACCCATCCCACACTTTAGAGTTATCAACTCGTCAAATCTTCAACCAAATAGATTAAATCCCGATACAGCTAAAGCACCAGCCACTGCTGAAGCCGCTAGAGAGATGCTAGCTGTGTTAAACAACCACCAAGCTGCACCTGCAACAACTTTTTTGGTTTCCACTGCTTGCTTTTTAGCTTGCTCTTTGATTGCGTCTAACCGTTTTTGAGTTTCTTGTTGAATGCGTTCGGCTTGATTTAATACGCTATCCCGTGCGGCTTCGATGCGGTTAACAATCTGGTTGGCTTGTTCTTCTGAAATATCTTCGCGAGAACTAATGAGAGCAACTAAAGTATCGCGATCAAATTGTGAAAGGCGATCGCGTATAGCCTCAAACCCTTCTTGTGGAGAGTCGAATAATTTGGCAAAGTCTTGTTGTATGCTGTCATAATTCAGTTCGGGACAGTTCAGTGAATTGAGATAGTTGCGAACTTTCTCAAAAACTCCATCAACGATCGATTGCACTCTTTTCTGGACTTGCTGATACTGTTCGACAATCGAGTCACGAACGGATTCTATGCGATCGACGATTTTGTTCGCTTCTTCAGGGGAGATATCCTCGCGTTGGGACAGTAAGCTGACAAGTGTAGAGCGATCGAATTTAGAAATGCGTTCTCCTAAAGAAGAGACTCCCGCACGAGGAGAAGATAGCAACAGTTGCAAATCTCGTTTGATAGCTTCTGGATTCAGTTCTTCTTTATTAGTGTTACGCAAATAGTTCTCTAAATTTGCTTCAAACTCTACAACTCCTTGTGTTGCACGGTTTGTCAAGCGTCTAGGTGCTTTAACAATGTTGTCAATGCCTTGTTGTACTGAGTCAATAGCATGATTAATTTGTTCTTCAGTCAAATCTTGACGCTGACTGAGTAACTTCACTAAAGTATCGCGATCGAATTGTGATAATCTTGCCCTAAGAGCAGAGATACCTACTTCCGGATTGTCTAGCAATGTTTTCAAGTCGCGTTTGATGCCTTCAGGGTTGAGTTCTTCTTTGTGAGTATTTCGCAAATAATCTTCTACTCTTTGTCTGAATTCGTCGGCTTTAGCCTTCGCTTGCTCTTGCAGTTCGCCAGCGCGATTTAAAAGATTATCGCGAGTCTGTTCAAATTGACTGACAATATTATTCGCTTCTTCTTCGTTCAAATCGGAGCGTACTGCTAAGAAACTTACTAAGGTATCGCGATCGATTTGTGAAAATTGCTCTTTCACATCCTCAAAACTACCTTTCGGATCTTCTAGTAGCTTTGTTAAGTTTTGCCCAATTCGTTCTGGTTTGAGTTCTTCTTTGTTAGTCGATCGCAAATAATCTTCTAAACGGGTGCGGACATTTTGCGGTTGTTCTCGTGCTTCCGCCTGCTTGACAGTTTCTAAAACCTCGTTTTTGGTGCTTTGAAGTAATTCACTAATTTCCTTAATCCTTACTTCGCTCAAATCTCCCCGCTGTTGCAATAAGTTGGTGAGATACTCTTGGTTGAGTTCTTCCAATTGTCGTCTTACACTTGAAGGATTTGCATCGCGATCGTAGATAACTTCTTTGAATTCATCTTGAATGGTAATGCGATTGAAATGCCAGGGAAAGGAATTCAGTATGTATTCTTCTACATCTGCTTTAATTGTATTATTTACAGATGCAGGTAATCTTTCAGCTACAGCACCGCCAAGTTTTTCAGCTTGGTGAGTCGCTTGGTCTTTAAGTTGTTGCAACTGTTGTGTGATTTTCTCTACATCTACATCCCGAACTTTTTCTCTCATCTGTTGTAGTTGTTGACTGACTTGTTCTACATCCAATTGAGACAAGTCTACTTGTTTTAACACAGCAGGTAAAGTGACACCTAAGCCAACTTCTAGAGCTTGTTTGACTATTCCATTGCTTTGTTTGCCATTTCCACCTCCAACTGTTGCCAATTGCTGAACTTTCTCTCCTAAACGTTCGGATTGTAGTTCTTCCGGTGTTGCTTGTTGAATTAAACGAATGACTTGTTCTGTAGGATTTTGCCTAGCCAAAACTTGGTTCCAAGCATTTTGTAATTGGTCGGCGATACGATTAACATCTTCTTTGGAAAAGTCTGTACGACTGCTAATTAAATCGACGAATGTTTGACGATTTATATTTTTCAGTAGGTCGCTATCAGCAAGCGATCGCAAATCTGCATCCTTTAGTAGCTTGTCAAATTGCGATCGAATTTCTTTAACATCTAGTTTTGACGGTTGTATAGAAGTTAAAGAATTTTGCAATGTATTTCTAATAGTATCGGTGTTAAGTCCCGATACAAGCTCGCGACGAACAACAGCACTAATTTCTTCTGCAGTGGAAACTATTTGATTTTTAGCAGCATTTGCACCTAAAGCAGCAGTGGCTGTACCCATTATTCCTTGTAAGCCAGATGTGACAGTGCTCGCAACAGAGCCAATTAAAGAACCTACTGCTTTTGAACCAAGCCACATAATGAGTGAGAAATAAGCAGACCAGATGACGACACCAATAATCGCTCCCAAGGACGCACTTTCAATTAGGCTGAGTTTCACTGCTAAAAAACAGGCGCTAAATAATGCGATAGTTGCGGTTGCGATCGCCCAAAGACCAACAGATGTTTCAATTTTACGAATTGTACTACCTGAGGTTCCTGACTCATCATCGGTATAAGAATCAGTTCCCAAAGATGAAATTCCCACCGCTACTGAAAAGTTAGTTAACAGAAGTTGGAAAGCAAATGCCATAAATACGCCTGCAAGCAATGCTACCAAAAATTTAGGGCCAGAAAAAGCAACTGATACTTCTTCTGGAGTTAATACTTCGTCAACTACGGGAATTTGTGCCAATCCTTGTAGATAGCAGGATTTAAATGCAATGAATGCACTTGCAAACATAGATATTGTCCTCAATTTAGTTTGATTAGATACTGCTGTACTCAGTCATTACGTACCTAAAGTACTTTCTCTTGAACTGGAACCCAATCTCTCTACAGTTCCAGTTTTAATGTGTTTGTTAACGATCTCCCAAAAATCAAATCTCAGCTTTGCTCCCTATTTGTAGGCTAGAAAATATTTCTCTGTAATTTATCTTCCTGAAGATTGACTTTAGTTATTTTTATGTCTGTGTGAGTGTAGAACCCTGACTTCTCTAAGAAATCAGGGTTCTAGTTGTAGTTTAATTATTTTAAATAATATTACGTTATGTTAATTAGGTAAATTATCAATGATGAGATAAACAAGCAGCAAGAATCGTTAGCATATAGTTGTTATCCATAGCAGATCGATGCGATTTTTGACGATTACCATCGCAGCTTAAATGTAGCAGTAAAATCTCCGCTAACTGGCACCTAAGCACCTTGAGCATGACCTTGTTGTTCTAAGCATACAGCACAGGCTTCAGCCAATGCGGCTCCAAATGAAGGGGTGATAGCAGGTAAGCCTTGCGATAAATCAGTCAGTACAAGTTCTAGAGGTTCGTTCAACATTATTCCCTTGGTTAGGATTTCCAAAGTTTTTACATTTTGTAATATAGTTCTATTGATTTCTACTCACCTACTTATTAAGTTCCAAACCATTAAAGAACTATAGCAGTCCTAAATCATTCGTGCGAATTTGAAATTATTGTGACCCCCTGTAGTTCCTCCAAGGCATCATACGGTGTACACAGTTCTCTAGAAAAGACATGAAACATCCTAAAAAAGGAGAATTGGAATTAAGTTCCCCCTTTTTTTAAGCCTTTTTTAAGGGGGTTTAGGGGGGATCGAAACCGCAAGAATACACTTTAGAAGACTTGTGTGTACACCGTAGCCAAGGCATCGGGGGGACGATGTTAGCAGGGAAGTGAATTTTCTAACAATTCATTTAAGATTGCTATAGGACAACGTAAATTCGATTAAAATCAAGCTCTAAAAATTGGCATAGACCTTGGGGAATTGGGGTTGATGTGAAATTGTAAGTTAAAATAGTAAGCGATCTTTATGCTTGAATCCTAATGAATATCAACATCGATATACCTGATAAGGTGCGCGTTTACGTTGAGGCACAAGTAATAGCTGGTGCTTACAATAGCATTAGCGAATATTTTTTAGATTTAGTACAGCAAGACCAAAAACGCAAAGCACAAGAAAAGTTGGAAGCTCTTTTACTCGAAGGTATTGATTCTCCAGGACAGGAAGTCACACCAGAATATTGGCACTCTTTGCGTTCTATGGTTTTGGGTGAGAATAATATGGAGAACTCGAACGAAGCATGAGCTATCGGTTAGTTGTCAAAAATAAGGCAACGCAAGATTTGTGACAGTTGGCAAATTATATATTGCTCAATGGCAATGCGGATGTAGCTGTTAAATTTTTAAATGCTGCGGAAGTGACTTTTGAACAGTTGCTACAAACTCCTAAAATCGGAAAAGTGACCCAATTGGTGGTGTCGAGATTGGGCGAAATTAGACAATGGCGTATTAAAGATTTTAAGGATTATTTAATTTTCTATCGTATTCAAGATACTACCGTTGAGATTTTACGGGTATTTCATGGAGCAAGAGATTTAGCAGATGTACTTAGCGAGTTAGATGAAGAAATTTAACCCAAAATAACAACTTCATCTCTCTAGATTCCCAGTATCGGCTTGATTATGACACCAATACTATTTCTCGATTGTCAACCGTATTTCAAGTAAGTTCGCGATCGCACAATATGTGCTGCTTCATGGAAAAAATGAAACTAGAAGCGGTATTGGTTTTACTGTCAAGTGAAAGTTGAATCAGTGCCTTATGGGGATTTAACCACCGCGCTACACCACTGATATGCGTTCACATAGTGGCGGCTTCCGCATCGCTTAATTGATGGTATAAAAGCAAGCACAACCCCCGCTTCCCGGCACAACTGTTGCATCTGTGGTTCAAATTCCTCTGGTGGTAACACCGTCAACGTGCGAATTGAGCGTACCGCTTTTTCAAACTTTGATTTGCTGTACTTAGGACAGTCCAGTTTTTCTGCCTCTATTTCACCCAAACGCAACCAAGCAGTAATCGCACCAACATCACTTTGTTCAAAGCGGGTGCGACGAAAAGCAATTTCCATGCCTGCATAGTATTTCTGCCAATCTTCTGGCTCGACAACACCGAAAAATTGTAGTAACTTTTTTACCAAAGCTGGTTTATTCTTGGCGATTAAATGGCATTTGGAAATTACACCAAGGTTCATCAATTCTTTGACTGGTAACCGATCTAACTAAGATGTCCATCCCTTGAAGCGGTTTTCTTCTTCCTTCTTTGCCAAAGCAGCGCGATATTGGGCTTCATATCTGAGCCAGAATGCTGGTGTACTACCCAAAACTCGTTCTAGCTTCAGGGCTGTTTCTTCATTAATCGCTGCTTTGCCATTGATAAGCAAACTGATATGTTTCGTGGTGTAGCCCAAACGCTCTGCTAATTGTGCTTGCGTCCAATCGCGCTCCTCTAAATAGATCGGCAATGGTATCACCGGGAGGAGATACCCAATCGGGAGTGAATGTTCGGATTGTCTCAATCATGGTCATTTCCAATGAAAACAATACAAACAGCAGTAACTTTTGACCAATCAATGCTTCCATGTCAGGCATTAATTCCTCTCACCCTTCAAAAATGAGCGAAGGTACAGTTATGAGGCTTGACGAAAAGCCCAAAACTCTATTTATGGGCGAGCAAAGATGTAGGGGGAATGGCAATTAAAATTGCCGTCAACATGATACTCTCATCAAGCTTGGAAGATAAATCGCTCTCGTTTGTTTACGAAAGCCTTAAGTTGAAAATAACTTGCTAAAGTTGCCTTGTGTAAGTACGGGAAAGTACGCAAACAATAATTATGTAACAACTACATGGCACTTTAAAAATAAATCTTTATGTGCATAATCTATTGTACTGCGGATAAGCAGCTAGGAATTGAGCTATGTCTAACAACCAGCCACTCCGCTTCTACGCAACTTAGAGGTGCTGCGCTCTATCGCAAAAGGCAATAAGAACCAGCAAATTAGCACTGTCCTCAATATCGCTGAGAGTACCGTCAAGCTTTGATGCTAATAATATTTTCGGCAAATTAAATATGAGGGGTCGTACACAAGCACTAGTTAGCGTGCTGAATCAGGGATTGTAAGGAGTTCATGCTCTTAGCAAGGATATCAGCCGTCACATGGCGGCTGATATCAGCCTCGCTGACTTTGTTTGCGAATTCATGTAAACCGCAATTTCTGGCGTAGGGGCTATGGCATTTCAAAGGTTTGAGCATAGCGATGCCTGCGGCGGGCTGTGCCAACGCAATTCGCCAACAGAATCCGGAGTATACCGCAATCGCAAGCACTGGCAAGAAAACTCACCTACGACGCCCGTTCCTTGAAAAGCAAATTCAGTTCTTGATTCTGACCGATTGTGTACACTTGCTCAAATGAACAGCGCTTAAGGATTCTGGAAAACTTTTTAGATAAGGGGAGCTAACCTCCTTGGAGCCAACCTTATGAGGTAAAACTACCATGTCCAACCATATTTACGCTTTGCTAGTTGGTATTAATACTTATCATCCTCAATCTGAAGTTTCTTCCTTAGATGGCTGTGTTAACGATATTGAAGCGGTAGAAGCATATTTAAAAGGACGCATTGATAAAAAATGGAATGTTAAAGCAAAAATACTGAAAAACGAAGAAGCGACTCGGCAAAATATTATTAACGCCTTTGACAATTATCTCTGCCAAGCAACAAGCGGTGATGTGGCGCTATTTTACTATGCAGGTCATGGTGCCCAGGCAAGAACACCAGAACAATTAAAACATTTAGACCCGAACGGCTTACTTCAAAGTATAGTTTGCTATGATAGCCGCACCGAGAATGGTTGGGATTTAGCCGACAAAGAACTACGTTACTTAATTTACAAAGTGGCACAAAAAAATTCTGAAATCTTAGTTATTATGGATTGCTGTCATTCTGGAACTGGTACAAGAAACCCAGAAGTTAAAGTGCGTCAAACATATGAAGACTTGCGCGATCGCCCTTACGAAAGTTTGATTTTTGCAACAGATAAAAACGCACTTATTCAACCATTCAACGATGGGAAAGTTTCAACTTTAGTTCAAGGAAAACACGTTGCAATAGCTGCCTGCCGTTCCCACGAAACAGCGAAGGAATATAAAACTGAAGACTACAAAAACAGAGGTGCTTTTTCTTATTTCTTATTGCAAACATTAGAGAAAAGTAATGGTAATTTAACTTACAGCGACTTGTTGAGAAATGTTAATGCTTTAGTTAGTGGAAAAATATTAGAGCAATCACCACAATTAGAAGCAATATGCAAAGAAGATTTTAAAAAGATATTCTTAGGGGGTGCAATTAAAGAAATACCTATTTACTTTACCTTGAGCTATAGCGATAAAAATAAGACTAAACACAGTTGGGTAATAGATGGCGGTACGTTGAATGGCATTCCCAGTAACTCTCAAAATGGAGATACTTTATTAGCAATTTTTCCAGTAGGAAGTAACCCTGAAGAAATGCGCGAAATTTCTAATGCTTTAGGTACAGTTCAAGTTACTGAAGTAGTCGCCCAGCAGAGCAAAGTGATAATTACAGAAGGGAACGAAAAGCTAGATAAAAATGAAAGTTATTGGGCTGTTGTTACCCATTTACCTCTAAAGCGTTTGAAGGTTTATATTGAAGGCGAACAAGGTGATGAAATAGGTGTAGAACTGGCACTACAAGCACTAAATAAAGCTGCGGCTGAGGAAAATCCTTCGTTATTTGTTGAGAAAGTTGATGAAGCAAAAGATGCGGATTATCGTTTATTAGCCCGCCAAGGGCAATACTGGATTATTGAACAGACGACTGACCGTCCTATAGTTGCTCCCATTCCCGAAAAATCTGATATTCAAGGTTACACAGCAAAACGCGCCCGTCAAACTATTCAACGCTTAGAACATATCGCTCGTTGGATAAACATTTTAGAACTAGACAGCCCAGCAAACAGCACCATTAAAGCTGAAGACGTAGAGATGGAGATTATTGTTGTGTCAGGAGATAAACCATCTTCAACCTATGAAAATAATCTCTATAAACAAGAGTCGTACTTCCATCTAGAGTATTTTAATAAAAATGGAGAATGGCAACCACCAGAACTCAAAATCAGGCTGAAAAATAACAGCCACAAAACTATCTATTGTAATATCTTAGACCTATCTGGTAATTTCGCTGTATATGCTGAATTCTTTACTCCAGAAAAGAGTAGCATTCGCTTAGAACCTAATTCAGAAAGAACAACTGATGAAGGCGAGATGAAAATTCCCGAAGATTATTTAAAACAAGGAATTGCTGAATACAAAGAAATTTTGAAATTAATTGTCAGTACGTCAGAGTTTAATGCCAGTTTATTAGAGCAAGATGAACTTGATGTTCCACCACCTACATACCGCAGTGTGCCATTAACTGGAGGAACTCTCGATAAATTAATGGCGCAAGTTTATTCTCGCAAATGGGAGTCAAAAAGTAAGGGTAAACTTGACGATTGGATGACAAAACAAGTCACTTTGAAGATTGTACGTCCACAATAATTTCAAGGTATTAATCCAAATCAAAGCACTTCTCTACTATACAGACACAACGTTAATAACAAGGTAAAAAGATGATGAAACAATATGCAGTCATTATTGGTATTAATGATTACCGTGAACGTCCTTTAAAAACTGCGGTTAATGATGTAAAAAAAATTGCGTCTATCTTACAAGAAGACTACGGCTATGAAGTTAAAGAGATTTTAGATAAAGACGCGAATTTGGCAAGACTGCAAAATCTACTTTCAGAACTTAAACAACAACAATTCCCTGGTACTACAACAAAAATTCAGTCTGACGATCGTTTTTTATTTTATTTTGCTGGACATGGTAAGGCTAATAATGCGCCAGAAGGAGAGATGCGTCCAGAAGGTTTTCTCATACCTCAAGATGCCAATCTTTTAGATACAGATAATCAAAAATTTTTATCAATGAAAGATTTGCATGATGCTTTGGAAAATTTACCATGTCGTCATGTGCTAGTCATCCTTGACTGCTGCTTTTCTGGTTCTTTCAAGTGGGCATCTAAAAGACCTTGGTATCAAAAAAGTTCTTATAAAATGTATCACGAACTTTATCAGCGTTTTCTTAATAGTTTTGCTCAACAAGTAATTACTTCAACTGCTCATAATGAAGAGGCAGCAGATGTAATCAGTCTTGGAAATCGTGGGGAAGATAAAAATCAGAAAATAGGCTCTCATTCTCCTTTTGCTTATCGATTAATTGAAGGATTAACAATTGATAACGATAGAGCTAAGGCAGATTCTTCAAAAAGCGGTGTACTTCTTGCAAGGGAGTTACATACATATATTCTTGAACGAATGCATATACCTAAACATCAGCAAACACCTGGTTTGTTTGAGATGAACAAGCATGATAAAGGTGAATACCTCTTTGTTATTAAAGGATTTACACCTCAAAAGTTACCAGACGCTATAGAATTAAATGAGCATACTAATCCTTACAAAGGGTTACGTTCATTTGAAGTAAAAAAAGAAGATACTAAAAGATTCTTTGGGAGAACAGAACTAATCAATCAATTAGCTGATATTGTTGAAAAGCAAACTTTTACAATTGTATTAGGTGATTCTGGATCGGGAAAATCTAGCCTAGTGCAAGCAGGATTAATTCCTAAATTATGTCCTCAAGAAATTGGAGAAACTCCAAATTTAAGTAGTAACAATCACAATTGGATTTACCTTGGTTCAATGCGTCCTGGAGATTCTCCTTTTCAGGCTTTGTACAAAATACTAGACCCGCAATCTTCCACCTCCACTACACAACAGGCGGAAACTCAGAATAAATTTGTTCAGTTTTTTGAAAATCTACTAATTGGACTGAATCTGAAACAGAACAACTCAGCAAATGTTCACTCTTCTCAACCTCCTTCTATGCATAGAGCATTAGAAGCGTTTAATGTTTTAAAGGATAGGCTTAAGGCTAAAAGTCAGCAAGACCATAATTCTAAGATGATCTTAGTTATAGACCAGTTTGAAGAATTAATAACTTTCAGCAAAAAGGAAGAGAAAAAGAAAAAAGACGAGACAGAACAAGATAAATTTATCAGTCAACTTAGTAAAATTATCGGAAACAAAGACTATTCAGAATACTTACGTGTGGTACTGACATTACGTTCAGACTTTGAACCGCAGTTTAAAGAAAAAGAAGGATTGAAGGATTATTGGAGTGAAAATTCACAATTTTGGGTTACACCCATGGATCGTCAGCAATTGCGAGAAGCAATTGAAGAACCAGCAGCACAAAAAGTGGTATTTTTTGAGTCTCCTGAGTTAATAGACAAGTTAATTAATGAAGTGGCAGATACGCCTGGAGCTTTGCCTTTACTTTCCTTTACCTTAAGCGAGATTTACCATAAATATTTAGAAAGTGCAAGAGAAGACAGAACTCTCACTAAAGATGATTACAACAGCCTTGGCAGTGTTAGGAGTTCAATAACCAAGAAAGCTACAGAAGTTTATAATAATTTGTGTGAAAAAAAAGAAAAGGGTGAAGAAATTAACGAAAACATGATTCGTTATATAATGCTGCGAATGGTATCAGTAGAAGGAAACGAATTAGCTCGCAGACGGGTAAGAAAAGAGGAATTAATATATCCAAAATCAGTTAATAAATATGTTGATTTAGTAATTAATGAATTTGTTAATGCTCGGTTGTTAATCACTGGACTAGATGCCAACAACAAAGAATGTGTAGAACCTGCTCATGATGAGTTAGTGAGGGGATGGTCTCAATTGCAGCAATGGCTGAACCAGGAGAAAAAAGAACATTTGGCTATTCAAAGGCGTTTAACTGATGCTGCTTTTGATTGGAAGGAAAAACAAAGAAAATCACAGCTTCTTTGGAATGGTAGTCCTTATTTAGAGGTTTTAAAAAAAGAGGTACTGAACGATGAAACTCACAACTGGTTAAATCAGTTGGAAACTGAGTTTGTTAAGTCTAGCATCCGGCAAAAACACTTGAATACAAACTTACGAAGGGTCGTTGTAATTGGTGTAATTGGGTTAATTACCCTTGCTGGGATCTTTGGGCGAAATAAAGAAATAGAGCAAATCCGTGCTTTAACAGCGTCCGCGAATACGGACTTGAGCGTAAATCGAGAGTTGAATGCTTTAATAAGCAGCCTACAAGCTGGAAAGAAACTCAAACAGTCACGCTTGTTGCAATTTTTTCAGCCAGATACACAACTACAAAACACATTAAATTTAACATTGCAAAAAGCAGTTGAGCGAGTTAAAGAACGCAATATTTTAGTATTGTCGCCAGACGAAATAGATAAAAATGATATAAAAGTGATTTTCAGCTCTGACGAGGAATTACTAGCTATTGTTAAAAAGCCTTATTCGGAAGATGGTAACACTGTTCTGGATAGTACGGTTGACTTGTGGAGCCGTTCAGGTAAACATCTTCAAAAATCATTCAAGATACCTAAGTTGTTAGACGTCAGTTTTAGTTCCAATAGCCAACAACTGGTTGCCATTAGCACTGACAATACTATTAGCTGGTGGGATTTGGAAAGCAATCAGAAGAGTCAATCGCATACATTATTTAACACCAAATCACCTATATTTAAGAGTGTGGTAGAAAAAGGGCTTTCTTCAGCAAATGTAATGATTGATTCCAATAATAGGCTGCTTGTGTCGGTTCAAGAAGAGAATTCCATCGTCCGTTTGTTTGACTTTAAGCAAGGAAATTTGTTAGCTAAATTCAATAAGCCAAACGCTCCTGGTAGCGAATATTATGCGGCTTTTAGCCTTAACGGCGAATTACAAGCTACTATTTCCAATAGCGGCACTGTCAGCTTATGGGATTCAAAGGGCAAAAAACTAGACGACATCGGGGGATGTAGAATTTTAGTTCAAGACAGCACACCAATGACAAATGTTAGTATTAGTCCCGATGGCAAGCTTCTTGCTACTGCTGCATTTGAAAATGGAAACGGCATCATTTGCTTGTGGAATTTAAAGAGCAAGCAGTTAATTAAATTTAGGGGCAATCAAGGTCTAATCAACAGTGTCAGTTTTAGCCCTGATAGCAAACAATTAGCTACTATTGGAAGAGATGGCACTATTCGCTTATGGGAAGGTTGGGAAGGTCAACCCCTAGTAGCAGTCAAAGGACAAAATACGGTTACTAGCGTTAGCCTTAGCCCTGATAACAAGCTAATAGCTACTGGTGAAGAAGAAGGCACTGTCCGTTTGTGGAATTGGAAGCTGCAACAAAAACCAATCCGCGAATTCCCACTTCAAAATTCAGGCCAAATTTGGGGTTTGATTTTTAGTTCTGATGGTAATTTACTGGCTACTGGTAAAGAAGATGGTACTATCAGCTTATGGGATTTGAGGAAGTCGAACAACCAGCAACCGTTAGCTCGATTTACCGGACCAGCACTTAGCGTAGGTTCTGCTAGTTTTGCTCGAGATCCATTATGGACTTTTGGCTTTAACAAAGATAACAACTTGCTAGCTACTGTTGACTCTCATACTTCTAATAATGCTATTGTCTACCCGTGGAATGGGCAAACTCCACAAAATCCGACCATACTCTCTCGAAATTTGCCAGAGTATGATGTCAACAAAATCCGTAGCGTCAGTTTTAATCCTAATAGTAGCTTGCTAGTTACTGGTGACTCACACGGCGAGATAAGTTTTTGGGACTGGAAAAATAAGCAGAAACTGCCAACGAAATTTAAAGAACATAGAGATGGGGTGAACAGCGTGATTTTTAGTCATGATGGAAGTATGCTGGCTACCGCCGGAAACGATGGCATCGCCCGCTTATGGCTAGATTTAGTAAATTACAAGTTTTTAGAATTAAAAGGACATATCTACGGGATTAATCAGGTAATTTTTAACTCGAAGAATAATTTAGTAGCAACTGCTGGAAGAGATGGTACGGTTCGTTTGTGGAACTTGAATGGTCAGCAGTTAGCAGAATACCAGATAGATCAAAGTAATCGTGATTACTGGGTTACAAGCATTAGTTTTAGCCCGGATGGTAAGCAACTAGCTGCTGTAGGACAAGATACTACAAGAGGGTCGTGGCAAGCTAAGATGTGGCAGGTTGAAGGATTAGATGAGTTGATGGTAAGGGGTTGCAATTGGGTGCGTAGCTATCTTGAGAATAATCCCAATGTTAAAAATGGCGATCGCAAGCTTTGTAATGACATTCCCGATAAACGCTCTTAGAGGTCAACAATACAACCTACCTTACACCCTCCACAGCCCCCAAAGCTAAGAGTGCTGCTCTCTGTGCTGCTGTTAACCCAGTTACACCCGCAATATTCATACCCTCATAAAGACGATCGCTTCTCAATACTTTTGTACATTCCCCAGTATCTACATCCCAAAGCCTCATCGTCTCATCCGTACTACCACTTAATAAGGTACATCCATCCGGACTCCAAGCAACAGACCAAACCTCATTAGTATGTCCTTGCAATATCTTAAGCACGTACCTTGCTGCACATCCCATAACCTTACAGTACCATCCTGAGAGCCACTTGCTAAAATGCTACTATCATGACTCCAACATACTGACCACACGCGATGGGTGTGACCGCGCAACACCAGGCAGCACTCATCTTGCTGCACATCCCATAAATAAATTGAACCGTCATCGCTGCCACTTGCCAAAGTTCGATTATTTGGAGCAAAACTGAGTGTCAACAATGCGTGATTTGTATCATACTTTAACACCTTGAGGCAGGTACCAGTTTGGGAATCCCACAGGCGAATGGAACCGTCAAAACTGCAACTTGCTAAAAGCGTAACCTCTGGATTATGACTTAAATCTGTTCTGGGTGCATAACTGACTCCACTGACCCAAGAAGCATGACCTTGCAATACTTTTAAAGTTTCACCCGTCGCAACATCCCACACTCTCACTGTACAATCATGACTGCCACTTGCGATCAGGCGAGCATTTGGACTCCTAGATACATCCCAAACTCGATTGGTATGACCGCGCAACACTCTTAAAGCTTCACCTGTCTGGATATCCCACAATCGAACTGTACCATCCGAACCGCCACTGACTAAAAGTTGTGAGTCTCGATCGCTAGCATAGCTTGTGGGTGCATAGGAAAGTCCCACGATTCCACGCTTGTGCCCCTGAAACTTAGTCATTAACTTACCATTATCGACATTCCACAATCTCACATTAGAATCATCACTACCACTAGCAATCGTTTTACCATCTGAACTCCAAGCTACCGATCGCACGGAATGACATTGCCCCTGTAATACTTTAAAACATTTACCCAATTTTTCATCCCAAAATCGCACGCTAGAGTCGTGGCTACCACTGGCAATTGTCTTACCATCTGAACTCCAAGCCATCGAATAAATTGCACCTGTGTGTCCCTGCAAAATTTTGAGACACTCACCAAGTTGTACATCCCACAATCGAACAGAAAACTCAGAATCGTCCCCAGTTGCAATCTGACGACCATCTGGACTCCAAGCGATCGACCAAATCGGTGCAGTGTGCTCTTGTAAAACTTTTAAGCTGTTACCTGTTTGAGTATCCCACAATTGAACAGCATTATCATCACTATTACTTGCCAAGATATTGCCATCGGGACTAAAAGTAACAGTTGATGTCAAACTATGATGCCGATGCCCTTGAAGTGTTAAAAGGTTTTGATAATCCGACGTGCGGCGTAAGTAAATGTATCCATCAATGTCACTTATGGCTAACAATTTGCCATTTGGACTAAATGCTACTGACCTCACACTAGTTAGCTTTTCTGTAAATACACAGCGTTCGAAAGCGGAAGAATGGAAATTAGCTCCAGCCAGATTTACACGCCGTAAGTCTGCTTGCCAAATTGCTAAATTTGAGAAGTTATACCCCCGTAAATCTACTTGCATATGTGCTAGCAAATTAACAAGATTACCCCCCACATATCCTGCTAGTATTGCGGCTTGATGTCTTTGCTGCTCTAGTACACCCTGCAACTTTTGTATAAGTAATTGTTGACTGCCTAATTCCATGAGCAATTGCTCGAGCAAGGGTTGTATAATGAGTTGCTTTTGTGTCTCCCGAATGTAATCTTTAGCTGTTGCCTTCATCAAAGCATGGCTCTGGAATAGAGGAGTAGGGCATTGGTTTTCTAACCCTACGCCCGATGCCCGATGCCCAATACCCCATTCCCTAATTTCTTGACACGATCGAGCAATCGCTGTGTGGTATATTCCATCACCACTGGTTGTAGGAAGAAATACTCTTCGCTTTTTTCAACCAATGAGCGTCGTAACAGGGATTTGATTGCTTGCGGTAATTGACGCTTAGAAGCAGATGTCACTATATCCTCAGCTAACTCAGCGAGAGAGACTGGCTCTCGATGAATTGCCAGCCAATACATGACTTCCTCTTGCACCATCGACAAACGGTTGAACTGGGATTCCAACAAATCGCCGATGTCCTCAAAAATCCATATCCCCTGTTGCACATAGTCCAAAACCGAAGCAATCTTACCGTTAAAAAGCTCTTGGGTTCCAGATGCCACCATCTTCAGTGCTAGAGGATTGCCCCCATAATGCTCGATAAGTACCTGCCAATCTCGTTCTGTACCCGCAAATTGTCCTTTTTGCTCGAATAACTGCCGTCCCTCAGTAGGATTTAATCCCTTCAGTTGGAGCGATCTCACTCCTGTTTTCTCTCCTTCTAACGGTATCATTTCTCTTGGTTTTTCTCTAGAAGTCAGCAGGACACAACTCCTATGAGGAACTTCCCTAAGGCATTTGAGTAAGCGATCGTACCCTTCGTACCCAGGACGGCATTGCCCTGCGCGATCGCCACTTAATAAAATCGTCTCCACATTGTCTAAAATCAACAGACAACGATGGTTCATCAAACATTCCATCAGCTTTGATACTTTGCCATCAAAACTTTGAGCGATCGCTATTTCTTTTCGCAACGCCCACAGCAAGAATTGCAGTATGCTCGTTAAAATCTCCTCTACTGGTGGGGCATTTTGCAGGCTTCGTCGGCTTCGCCACACCACTACCTCAAATTCCGTTTGAATTTCTAGCCCTAACTTAACTGCTAAAGTACTTTTGCCAATACCACCAATTCCTAACAACGCCACTAAACGACACTGTTCTTCTAACACCCATTCCCGTAGTTGCACCAGTTCCACAGAACGACCATAAAATACAGAGACACTCGGTGCTTCTCCCCAATCATACTGTGGATAAGCGCCTCGCACTTCCAATTCATTGGGAGGGTTTGGTCGGGTATAGTCTTCTTCACACAACTCCAATCCAAAAGCAGCAAAAGCAGATTGCAACGAACTTTTATCTATCGGTTCACTGCGCCCCTGTATCCTGGAGACAGTGTGCAACGCTAAACCCATGCGCGAACTCAGTTCCTCTAAAGAAAAGCCTAATTGAGCATTATCAGTCAAATCGGCTTTAGTAATGGATGCTTGAAGTTTATCCCAGCCTTTGAGGGTGAGGATAAAACCTCGGCTTCGTCTGTTCTGTTTCATAAACGTCACCTAGAACGGAGTAGATGCATCTTAATAGAGCTTTTGGGTAAGTTTGGCTTTGAGATACACAGCTACTGAAGCGTATTAAGCAGCCTTACAAAAAATGGGGTTATATAATATATAATAGCCAAAAACTACTGACGGTTTTGTTGAGAAAAAAACAACCCCAGGATTAGCAAAGAAAATATTACTATCAAAGTTCCGTCTGAGGTTGTTGAAGTTTACCGTAATGCGACGGTGTTAGAACGTCAAAAAACAGAGCCAATCTACAATAATTAAAAATTATGAACATCCAACTTAAGCCCGAAGAAGAGCAATTTATTCAAACACAAATTGCTGGAGGTAAATACGACAATCCAGAAGCAGTTATTAGTAAAGCACTCAAACTATTGAGGGAGTGGGAAAAAGGCTATCAAAATTGGATTGAAGAAACCCGTCAAAAAGTAGAAGTCGCTGCAGAACAGTTAGAGAGAGGTGAAGGTATTGACGGGGAAGTTGTAGTTGAGCGACTGCGGGAGAAATTGCGTAAAGCGAGAGAAAATCAAGGATGAAACAACACATTATCTCTCCAGCAGCCAATCAAGATTTGGAAGAAATTATTGATTATTTTACGAGCCGTAATATTGATACTGGGGAGCATTTTATTGATGAGTTTAATAAAAAATGTAAGAATCTTGCAAACTTCCCCAACATGGGACGCAGTTATGCTAACATTAAGGATTATTTGCGGGGTGTGCCTTTAAATGGTTACATTATTCTTTACCGAGTTACAGATAATGGAATTGAAATTTTACGTGTAGTAAGCGGTTATAGAGATTTAGAGTCTTTATTCGCAGAGGATGATGATTAACCAGGTGGACTTTGTTTGTATAGCGGCGAATTCTATTCGTCTCAATTATTTTCTTCCCAAAGTGATAAGAGAGCGGTAGGTAAGCGGGAAAAAACAAAACTATGTAAAGGTGGGTAAACACGGCTAACACCCTTACAAATAACCAATGACTTTTGACCAACGACGCTCCTGACTAGTTAACTTTAATTGTGCTGACTTACTTAGGAATTGCTCAAGCAACGGTTGCTGTAGGAGTTGCTTTTGAGTTTTCCGAATGTAGTCTTTGGCTATTGCTTTTATCAAAACATGGGTTTGGAAGAGGGGAGTGGGGAGTAGGGGTTTGAATGTTCTGCATGAGTGAGTCCTTCCTTTCTTGACTAACCCGTTCAACAAATCGCTGTGTGATATGTTCCATCACTACTGGTTGCAGGAAGAAATGCTCGTCGCTTTTTTCAACTAATGAGCGTTGCAATAGGGATTTGATTGCTGAAGGTACGAGACGTTTTAAAGAAGATGTCACTATATCAGAAGTTAACTCGGCGAGAGAGACTGGCTTGCGATGAATTGCCAGCCAATACATCACTTCCTCTTCCACCACCGACAAACGGTTGATTTGACATTCTAACAACTCACTAATATCCTCAAAAATCGATACTCTCTGTTCCACGTACTCCAAAACCGAGGCAATCTTACCGTTAAAAAGCTCTTGAGTTCCAGCAGCTACCATCTTCAGTGCTAAGGGATTACCTCCATAATGCTCGATCAGCTTTTGCCACTCTTGTTCTGTCCCCGTGAATTGTCCTTTCTGCTGGAATAACTGTTGTCCTTCGGTAGAACTTAATCCCCCCAATCGCAGACATTTCACCCCTGTTCGCTCTCCAACTAATGGTGCGATCGCTCTTGGTTTTTCTCTAGAAGTCACCAAAACACAGCTCCTATGAGGTGTTTCCCCAAGGCATTTGAGTAATTGAGTGTATCCTTCGTACCCAGGACGACATTGCCCCACCTGACCACCACTACATAAAATTGTCTCTACATTGTCTAAAATCAACAGACAACGGTGATTCATCAAACATTCCATCAGCTTGGATACTTTACTATTAAAACTTTGAGCGATCGCTGTATCGAGTCGCAACCCCCACAGCAAAAATTGCAGTATGCTCGTTAAAATCTCCTCTACTGGTGGCGCATTTTGCAGGCTTCGCCACACTACCACCTCAAATTCTGTTTGCATTTGTAGCCCTAACTTAACTGCTAAACTACTTTTGCCAATACCACCGATTCCTAACAACGCTACTAAACGACACTGTTGTTCTAATATCCATTCCCGGAGTTGCACCAGTTCAGCAGAACGACCATAAAACACAGAGACATTTGGAGCTTGTTCCCAGTCATACTGCGGACAAGCTCGTCGCACTTCCAACTCATTAGGAGAGCTTGGTTTAGTATAATCCTCCTTACACAACTCCAACCCAAAAGCAGCAAAAGCAGATTGCAACGAACTTTTATCTACTGGTTCCAAACGTCCTTGTATTCTAGAGACAGTATGCAGTGACAAACCCATGCGCGAACTCAGTTCTTCTAAGGTAAAGCCTTCTTGAGCATACTCGATCAACTCGGCTTTAGCTTTGGCACCTTGAAGCTTATCCCAGCCTTTAAGGGTGAGAATAACACCTCGGCTTCGTCTGTTTTGTTTCATTAATGTCACCTAAAACAAAGTAGATGCAGTCTTAAGCGAGGATAATAGAAGGAGATAGTTGAAAGACAATAATTTTGTCTTGACAAATAAAATACACTCTGATAATGAGCCTATTTTATTTGAGCTAACTCTTCTACATAACTTACTAGGTGAAGCCAAAGCTTACTTATGCACCAACCACTCTGTCGAACAGTTTACTCTCCCACAGGAGCCAAAGCTTGTTGGTATAGTTGTTGACTGATGTATGTACCGTGGGCTTATTTATAATTAATGGTGTAGTTTTATGAAAAATCAAGTCTATAATTCCTGTTTCGCTCCCGCAAACGGGTTTCATTATATTTGAAACTAGAGATATAATGTTTTCTCAAATCGGCGCTCAGGTTTCAATCCCGCAAACGGGTTTCATTTAATTGAAATTGTTACAATACCTAGCCCAGATAAATTTTGCCATTTTTGCCCAGAACGCGAACTTTTGCTACTTCCAACGCCTATCTCCCACCCATGTATGTTCTTTCGCTTCTAAAACTGTTCGGAAATCTTGGCAGAGCTAGGTAAACTATAAAGGAAAAAAGATTAAAATAATTAAAATGATTATCTTAATCGTACATTAAGAGGCGCTAAAGGCATGGTAGCTGACGCATTAACAGATTCAGTTCCCGTTACAGTTCTGACTGGCTATTTAGGAGCGGGTAAAACAACACTTCTCAATCGCATTCTAACTTACGAACACGGTAAGAAAGTCGCCGTGATCGTGAATGAATTCGGAGAAGTGGGTATTGATAACCAACTGGTTATTGACGCAGATGAAGAAATTTTTGAAATGAACAACGGTTGCATCTGTTGTACGGTGCGTGGCGATTTGATTCGCATCATTGGTAACTTGATGAAACGTCGCAATCAATTCGACCATTTGGTTATTGAAACCACCGGGCTTGCCGATCCCGCACCAGTCATTCAGACATTCTTTGTCGATGAGGATATGCGGGACAAGCTAAATTTAGATGCTGTGGTAACGGTGGTAGATGCCAAACACATTTGGCAACACTGGGATGCTGATGAAGCACAAGAGCAAATAGCCTTTGCTGACGTGATTTTATTAAATAAAGTCGATCTGGTATCACCAGAACAGCTTGAGGAATTAGAAAAGCGGATTCGGGGGATGAATGTTATGGCAAAAATCTACCGAACCCAAAATTCAGAGGTATCCATGGACGCTTTGTTAGGCGTACAAGCCTTCGATCTCGATCGCGCTTTAGAAATTGACCCAAATTTCTTAGGTGAAGATGCCCACCAGCACGATGAGAGCGTATACTCTATTGCTTTGGTAGAACAAGGCGCACTTGATGGCGAGAAGTTAAATAATTGGTTGGGAGAGTTACTGCGTACCCAAGGACCAGATATCTTCAGAATGAAAGGCATTTTAAACATTGCTGGTGAAGATAACCGCTTTGTGTTCCAGGGAGTGCATATGCTATTTGAAGGCAAACCAGACCGCCCTTGGAAACCGGGCGAAACTCGAAAAAACGAACTCGTCTTTATTGGGCGCAACCTTAATGAAGCCCAACTCAAGCAAGACTTTCTTGCTTGTAAAGCGTAGACTGGGGTTAGTAAAATCATGAACAGCTCGTCCTTACAATCCAAGGATTTTGAAGAACAATATTCTGGGACACTTGCAGATTACGTTACGGCGATCGCTTGGTCTCCCCAAGGGACTGTTTTTGCCGCCACTTCAGCAGCAGGGGAAGTTGTCCTTTGGCAAGATGGGGACTTAACAACCTTGCAAACTCAACGAGGTGAATCAGTCGATTGTCTTGCCTTTTCTAAAGATGGACAATTTTTAGCGGTCGGGGGACAAGATGGTAATGTTAGGATTTGGCGAGACAAAGAACTCATCGCCACTTTAGAAAACGCCCCCGCTTGGGTAGATAGACTTGCTTGGAATCCTACCAACCATCTCTTAGCTTTCAGCTTGGGACGTTACGTGCAAGTGTGGGACGCTGACACTCGCGAGGTAGTCGTTACACTCAATTTTGAGAATTCTTCTGTGTTGGGTATCGATTGGCGCTGTGATGGCAACTATCTTGCCACTAGTGGCGATCGCGGTATCAAAGTCTGGAATTGTCAAAACTGGGATAACGAACCCCACATTCTAGAAATTCCATCTGCTAGCTTGGCTATGGCGTGGTCGCCTGATGGCAAATTCCTTGCCTCTGGTAATATGGATCGCACCATTACTGTTGTAGAATCTCAGCTATTAATATCAGGTAACAACCCCGAACCTTGGATTATGAGGGGTTTTCCTGGGAAAATCCGCCAACTTGCATGGTCGGAGATCGACACCCCAGTTGCACCTCTGCTGGCATGCTCGAGCGTTGACGGTATAGTTGTTTGGGAAAAGCAAGCTGATGATTCTGAAGGATGGGAAGCAAGGGTTTTAACCAATCATGTCGATATTGTGCAGGCAATTGCCTTTGCACCCAACAGCTTTTTACTGGCTTCAGCTGGTGCTGATGGATGGATTTGTCTGTGGAAAAACGCCAAGCAACTTTCAGACATTCTTACGGGTGCATCATCTGAGTTTTCTTGTTTGGGATGGCATCCGCTAGGTAAGCAATTAGCTGCAGGTAGTAAGTACGGTGAATTGCTTGTTTGGTCAAAAGCCTCTCCTGTTTAGGATTTGGGCGCGGCTAACCTAGAGAATGACTATCAATTATAACTTGCTTATACTGTATCTAAAGAGCATACCCCAGAACAGCAATTTATGAAAGCAGCCAAGTTAATTTTGCTAGCCTCTCCCATGTTTGTTTCTTCTATGTTTTTAGTGGCAAATCAAGCAGAAGCAGCAATTGTGCCATCTGCACTTAATCAATCTGATTCTGAGGTGGTAGTATATAATACTACTCAAGAGTCGAATCCTATTTTAGATGGGCTCGGTTGCAAATGTTCCAGTTGCACCCAAACCAGACAGGAATTCCTTCAAGGCAAGTTACCTTCCGTTCGTTAATTCTTCTGGTTTTCAGGCTGTGCCTGGAAACCAGAGTGCAAGCGCGTGTAAGGGAACAAAATTAAGAATAGTTGAAAGATGTTATTCACGCTTCTGGTGTGGGAATACTGCTAATAGCGAAACCCTTTACATTCGGCAAGCAGTAAATTATGACCGTTCCATCAGTACAAGACAACTCTTTTATTGTAGATAGAGAAAGCTTACTGCGCCGCATTACCTATAGAATTCGTCGATCGCTCAATCTTCAAGAGATTCTCAACATTACAGTAGCAGAACTCGCTTCTTTTTTAAAGACTCATAGAATAAAGATTTATAAATTTCATCCGGATGGTAGCGGACAGGTGATAGCTGAATATATACGCGAGCAAGGTTTACCATCTCTTCATGGGTTAAATTTTCCTGCTGATGATGTCCCTTTATCTTCTCGAGAACTGTTTATTAAAGCTCAAGTGCGAGTGGTGGTAGATGTTGATGCTTGTCAGATCGGTCAAAGCATCTTGAGAGATCCAGAAACAGGAGAGTTTGTGTATGAGGAATTGCGCTTTCGCCCTGTCGATCCTTGCCATGCTGAGTATTTAACAGCAATGGGAGTCAAAAGTTCCTTAGTTTTACCTATCCTGCATCAGGAGCAACTTTGGGGATTGCTGGTATCTCACCATGCTGAATCGCGTATGTTTTCAGAATACGAACTGATGGTGGTTCAATTAGTGACAGATCAGCTTTGTATTGCGATCGCTCAATCTATTTTACTTACAGAGGCTCAAGACAAAGCTCGACGTGAAGCTGTTATCAATCGTGTTGCCATGCTACTCCACTCTCAGTCCGCTATAGAATTACAAGCCGCATTAGAAGAAACTGTTGACGCATTTGGAGGATCTGGTGGTCGGTTGTGCTTTAGAGCGGAAGCCTTAGAACTTGAGAAGAATTCTGCCAAAAGCTTTGCAGAGTCACTAGCAACAAAAAGAGATGCTATCCGACTCTACACCTGTGGAGAGCAACCTGTGACACACAAAGTTACCAAATATCAGATGTTAGAGGAGTACCACGTCTGGCAAGAATATTTTAAATCCAATCACAATCGGGTTTGGGCAATTTCAGACCTTCATCTTATTTCTAGCTTACGCAATCTACAGCCCTTATTTGAATCAACGAAAATTCGCAGTCTGTTAATAGTACCGCTTTCATACCGCCAACAAGAAGTTGGGTATCTCAGCATTTTCCGCAACGAATTTGAAACTGATATTCTATGGGCAGGACAGTTCGATCCTGATGAGAGGCAACTTTACCCCCGCCAATCATTTGCTGTTTGGAGACAATCCGACAGACTGCAAATTCAACAGTGGAGAACCGTTGAGATTGAACTCGCGCAAACACTAGCAACTCACTTTGCGACTGCTATTCAGCAATATGAAATGTGCCATTCACTTGAAAGGCTCAATAGCAATTTAGAACAACAAGTTCAAGAACGCACGGCTAAACTACAACAAACAGCCGAACAATTAGCTCAAGCAATTCATAAGTTACAAGCCACACAAACCCAACTTGTCCAACGCGAGAAAATGGCTAGTCTGGGACAACTTGTTGCAGGAGTGGCGCATGAAATTAACAATCCCGTGAATTTTATTTATGGCAATTTTATTCATATTGAAGAATATGTGTACGATCTGCTGAGATTACTGGAACTCTATCAAAACCAATTTCCCAATTCAGATTTAAAAATTCGCGAGATAGCAGAAGACATAGATTTGGATTTTATTGCTCAAGATTTACCAAAAACCCTATCTTCCATGAAGATAGGCACGGATCGCATTCGGCAAATTGTTTTATCTTTACGAAATTTTTCCAGACACGACCAAGCAGAAATTAAACCTGTTGACATTCATGAAGGGATTGATAGTACTTTATTAATTTTACAACATCGATTGAAAGGTAAATCAAATAGATATCCTATTGAAGTGATTAAAGAATATGAGAATTTACCTTTAGTAGAGTGCTATGCAGGACAACTCAATCAAGTGTTTATGAATATTTTGGTCAATGCTATTGATGCTCTTGAGGAGAAATATAGCGCAAGGGACATCACACAGGAGCAAAATTCTCTGTTTTCAATTCCCAAAATCCGTATTTCTACTAAACTTGTTGATAATTATGTTAAAATTACTATTGTAGATAACGGTCCGGGAATCGACGAATCTATCAAAAATCGTTTATTCGATCCCTTTTTTACAACTAAAACTGTTGGTAAAGGCACAGGGTTGGGGCTATCTATCAGTTATCATATCGTTGTTGAAAAGCATCAAGGCAAACTTGAGTGCTTTTCTAGTCCCACTCAAGGAACAGAATTTGTTATTGTGATTCCACAACAGCAAACCTTATAAAAGATAGCTTTGGAAAATAACTTCTGTACTAAATATGCACGGCTGTTATAGTATATCATTTTCTGCTAACGACTTATAAGTTAATTGGTTTGTAGTCGATCTAGGCGCGTTCGCCGCTTTTGCACAACACAGGCAAGACAGCACAACTACAAACGGAATATAAGTGTTTATCCGAACATGATATGAGTGAAAATAAGAAGTTGTTATGACAAAAAAATTACTATTAACCCAACCCCTACGAACTTTCCTTATTGCTCTTACTATAGGATTCTTTGGGTGTAATAATCCAAGTCAACTGACAAACATTTCATCGGCTAACACTCCTGCATCTGACGAACTCACCAACAAGCTCCCCAAAGTTGTAGCAACGACGAGTATTTTGTGCGATTTAACCAAACAAATTGCACGAGACACAGTAAAGTTGACTTGCTTGATACCCTCAAATTCCAACCCTCTGGTTTATGAACCAAAACCAGAAGACGGCGATGCGATCGAGCAAGCTCAACTCATTTTATACAATGGATACGATCTAGAGCCAAATTTGGTTCAACTTATTAGAACCCGTAATAATTCAGGGCTGAGAGTAGCAGTTGCTCAACGAGCTGTTTCCAAGCCAATAAAAGTTAAGGTAGAGAAAACAACGCTAGCTAACCCTTACGTTTGGCATAATGCCAAAAATGCTATCGGTATGGTTGATGTTATCAGCCGTAATTTAGGTAAAACAGTTCCTGAAAATGCATCCTTGTATAAGGACAACGCACAGAAACTAAAACAAGAGTTAAATCAGTTAAATACTTGGATTTCTGAAAGAATTGAAAGTATTCCTGAAGACCACCGTAAATTGATCGCCACTCGTAATGCTATGGCTTACTATGCTAAAGCATATGATATGGCTTATGCAGTTGTGTTAAGAGGTTCAAATCCTGATGGAATGCCAACTCCTAAGCGGACAAAAGCCCTAGCTAAATATATTAGAAAAAATCAGATACCAACAATTTTTACAGAAACAACGAATAATAGCAATGCGGTAGCAACAGTTGCCGAACAAGCAAATGTAAAAATATCAGAAAGGCAATTATTTGTTGATAGCTTGAGTGAACCTGGAACTGAAGCAGATACTTATCAAAAAATGATGGTTGCCAATACGCGGACGATTGTAGAAGGATTGGGAGGGACATATCTAATCTTTGAGCCAACTCCTACAAAGTAAAACAAATGTAGCAATGGCTACTTTACATTATTTTCTGATATGGCAATCCTATTTGAAATCCAGACAAGGGAGACAAGGGAGACAACAGAGACAAGGAGGAGGTGGCAAAATCATAAGTAATACGTAATAATACAAATAGCTCAATCGCAGTAAATTGAAGGATTAATCGGAAGCATGACTTGCGAGTTATGTGACAGAGAAGTGGACAAGTTAACAGTTCACCATCTCGTTCCCAGACAGAAAAAAGGCCATCACGGTCCAAAAATCAACATTTGTTCTGCGTGTCATCGACAAATTCATACGTTGTATGACAACACGTGCTTAGCGCAACAGTTAAACTCACTAGAGAAACTGAAGCAAGAACCGCAAATGCAAAAATTTCTTTCTTGGGTTGGCAAACAAGATCCTGCTAAACGTGTCAAAGTACATCGCAAGAAAAGCTAGTACATGAAGGCTGATACACTGTCGGCTTTCTCACGATTTACAATGGGGTTTTTATTTATGCCGTCTTGTACTAGGGTAATTGTCTCTGTGTCGAAATGCTCAACTTCAACCGCTAGCGGTAAACGCATCTTTTCGATGTATTTCACGCAAGTATCATAAGTTTCAGAAAGTGTCATTCCATCATTGGGAATAGAGACCATCTTACAACATTTATATTGATGAGCGCTTTTTACTTCATTGACTTAAAATCTGCTATAGGTCCGTTATTAGCCAAATGTAGTGCAAGGAGAGAATATGGCAAGAGTCATGATAGTGGGAGCCGGTGGTGTCGGTAGGGTCGTTGCTCACAAATGTGCCGCACAACCAGAATTTTCTGATATTCTGTTAGCAAGCCGCACGCTGGCAAAGTGCAATCAAATTGCTAAAGATATCAATTCCCCGAAAATAACCACTGCTGCCTTAGATGCAGATGTTGTAAGTAATACGGTTAAACTCATTCAAGAATTTCGCCCCGAAATTCTGATTAATGTAGCGCTTCCTTATCAAGATTTAGCCTTGATGGATGCTTGTCTTGAAACAAAAGTCAATTATCTCGATACGGCTAACTATGAACCTCCTGATGTCGCCAAATTTGAATATAGTTGGCAATGGGCGTATCAAGAACGGTTCAAAAATGCTGGAATTACAGCAATTCTTGGTTGTGGGTTCGATCCTGGAATGACAGGAATTTATACCGCCTATGCCTTCAAACACTATTTTGATGAAATCCACTATTTAGATATTATTGATTGTAATGCAGGCAGTCACGGACAAGCTTTTGCCACCAATTTTAATCCAGAAATTAATATTCGTGAAATTACACAAAATGGTCGCTATTATGAAAACGGGCAATGGGTAGAAGTACCTGCTCTTTCCGTTCATCGCCCAATTGATTACCCAGAAATAGGGTTTCGAGAATCTTATCTCTTGTACCATGAAGAGCTAGAATCTTTAGTAAAAAATTTTCCTACAATTAAAAGGGCGCGTTTCTGGATGACATTTTCAGAAAACTATATTACCCATTTGCGAGTTTTAGAGGCTGTAGGGATGACACGAATCGATCCTGTTAATTATGAAGGGACACAAGTCATTCCCCTCAAATTCCTAAAAGCAGTTTTACCGGAACCTTCTTCTCTCGCCGAGAATTATACAGGACAAACTTCTATTGGTTGTCATATTCGCGGATTAAAAGATGGAAAAGAACTTCAATATTACATCTATAACAATTGCGATCATGCGGCATCATATAAAGAAGTAGGTTCTCAGGCAATTTCCTATACTACAGGTGTTCCGGCAGTAGTTGGTGCATTAATGTTAGTACAAGGACTATGGAAAAAGCCTGGAGTATTTAATGTAGAAGAGTTCGATCCAGATCCCTTTATGGAATTGGTAGCAAAACTTGGTTTACCCTGGCATGAAGTCATCAATGGAGACTCACCCTTTGAGGCGTAGTTTATAATGACCCAAACTAGCGATTTATTCAAAAATATCCCTTCGCCCTGTTTTGTATTGGAAGAGGCACTTTTAGAACGAAATCTAGCTATTTTTGAAAGATTGCAACGAGAAGCCCCTATCAATGTATTGCTGGCATTAAAGGGGTTTTCTCTGTTTCATACTTTTCCCATGATTCGTAAAACGCTTCAGGGTGTATCAGCAAGTTCACTATGGGAGGCGCAATTGGGGGCGGAGGAATTTGGCAAGGAAGTTCATGTCTATTCCCCTGCTTATCGAAATGAAGATTTACCTCAGATTTTACCCCTAGCTTCTCATATAACCTTTAATTCGATGACGCAGTGGGAAAGATTTGCACATATTATTGCAACATCATCGTCTCATCTGTCGATAGGCTTGCGGATTAACCCTGAATATTCCCCAGTCAAAACCGCGCTGTATAATCCTTGTATGCCTAATACACGTCTTGGGATATCACAAAATCAGCTTGGAGATACTCTACCAAAAGGAATTGAGGGTTTTCTGTCTCACAATTTATGTGAAAGTGATTCTTATGCGTTGGAGAAAACCTTATTACAAATAGAACTGTTATTTGGGCGTTTTCTACCTCAATTAAAATGGCTAAATCTTGGCGGCGGTCATTTGATGACTCGTAAAGATTACAATGTGGAACACGCGATTGAGGTGATTAAGGCTTTTCACGATCGCTACCCCCATATTCAGTTAATTATTGAACCAGGTTCGGCGATCGCTTGGGAAACTGGGTTTTTACTCAGTACAGTGCAAGATTTAATTCCTACTCCTGCACTGATTAATGCTATGTTAGACATCTCTTTTACTGCTCATACACCAGATTGTTTAGAAATGCCCTATAAACCCGTAATTCGGGGAGCGCACGAGCCTCAAGACGGCGAAAAAGTATATCGCATGGGGGGAGCGAGTTGTTTAGCAGGAGATTTTATCGGAGATTATGCTTTTGCTGAAGATTTATCTATCGGCGATCGCTTAATTTTTGAAGACATGATGCATTATACAATGGTCAAAACTTCCATGTTTAATGGGGTGCTACATCCTTCCATTGGCACGATTGAGAAAGATGGTAGTTTCGTTTTATGGAGACAGTTTTCCTATCAAGATTATCGTGCTAGATTGGGATAACTTGCTACGCTCTGGGAGAACATCCCAATTTGGCAAAAACAAATTATTTGCAAGAGCTTAGTAGGGAAAATCTAAGCCAGTTAATTGGCTTAGATTGTTACAATACCGTTGATAATCTTAGCAAGTGCTCGCTGATAAGTGTACAAAAATATAAACAGTATTAAAAAACATCGATAATCTGAACTTGGGAAGATATTAACAATAAAATTAGGAGAAAAGATAAAATTTTTATGTACTACTTTCTTTCTGTTTTGTTTGTATGTGACAGTTGGGGTGTGGAAGGGAGGCTATATGCCACCGTCTTTGCGATCGCTCCCACCACTCCTGCAACCACTCCGCCGCCTGCTCCCGTTGTAAAAACTCTTCTAAAATGGCATGAGCGATCCCAATTCGTAACTTCTGCCAAACTGAAATGTCTTTTGTTTCCTCATACCAGGAACGCAACAGAACAAAAAAATCACTAGAGACTTCTGGGTACTCAAATAATTGGTCGATATCATCAAGTGCTAGAACCATAGGGTGAGAGAGTTCCTTCAGGAGATAGCCCTGAAAATAAATCGTGCTGTTAATCAAAGCTCCCATATCCTCTTCCCAGTAGTCATTTAATCTAGATTCCAAACCCAACTGCTGAGTGACATTTGTACAAAACCAGCGTAAGAAGCGATCGCTCGAAGCAAACACCTATATTTTGGCGTGATAGAAGCTAAGCCTCACTGTGTGATAATTCTGACTGCTCCTATAATTCAGAATTCGTGCGATCGGGGATGTCGTTCCCATCTTTCGAGGTGCTTTTTATGTTGGCATCAATTGCTGAAGGCGCTGTGGTTCCTCTCCAAGCCAAGCCGGATGCTGAGCGGTGCTGTCGAAAATGGATGAGGTTTTGAATGGCTCAAACTCCCCTCGTGCTGCTGCCTCTGCCGTTTTTGCTAACAACGATTCTACCTCATGCTCGTTCATTGTCTGGAATGTACGCACGGCTTCAAAAGCTTGCTCCAGAATATCCATGCTGTCAATTCCAGCGATTACTACCGATGTGGGCAAATTTAGAGCATAATGCAGACACTCAATTGGCGTTACAGTCTTTGACCGTAAAAGAATACCATTAGCCATACTTTTCATGCCAAGAACGCCGATGTTGTTTTTGACTAGTTCTGGCACAACTAACTTTGCAAAGCTTCGGTAGTGTGCATCCATTACATTCAGCGGCATTTGAACGGCATCAAATTTAAAACCGGAACTGGCTGCAACTTCAAGCATATGCAGATGAATGTGAGGATCTTTATGTCCCGTAAAGCCTATGTATCTGAGCTTACCAGCTTTACGCGCCTCAATAAAAGCGGCATTTGCTCCTTCTTCATCAAACACTCGATGCGGGTCTTCATACCTGATAATTTCGTGGTGCTGTACGAGATCGATGCAATCAACTTGAAGGCGTCGAAGCGATTCGTCTATTTGTTTTGCAGCTTCTTTCTTCGAGCGACCATCAATTTTCGTCATCAGGAACACTTTGTCTCGATAGCCATCACGCAGCGCTTTCCCCATGCGAATCTCGCTAACACCCCCGTTATAATCCCAGGAGTTATCCATAAAGGTGATACCGCGATCGATAGCTGTGCGAACTATACGTATACCCAATTCCTCATCAACGTACTTCAATCCAATGTGCCAACCACCCAGTCCGATCGCAGAAACCTTTTCTCCCGTGCTACCGAGAACACGATAAAGCATTTCTGAGTTTGACGTACTTTCTGACATCTTTGCTGATTCCACTTTCTGATATACTAGCTACTGATTAAATACATATAGCTATTAGTTAATTCAAACACAAAGAAATATTTCAATTATCTTTCTAAAGATACACTAGCTCTATAATTTACTATTTTAGACTTTTGAATTCCTCATTATGGTGTTCTCAAGCTCTGAAAATATATATTTAGCTATAAAATCTATCTTAGTATTGAGGCTAAATCATAAAAATTAAGCTTGCACATTAGACTTTTAATATATTTGCTAAATTTGTCAAGAAATCATCAAAAATAGCAATTAGACGAATGTTATAGGTTAAATAGATATACAGAAAATAGCGATCGATTGCTACTAATTTGTATTTGTAAATACAAATTTATTTTACATCTATCTACTTCTTTAATAAGAGGTTGGTTAAAGAGTTAGAAGTTAGTTTAGGAGCAAGTATAGGAATACTATATAAAGATTTCGTTGAAAGTAAAAAACTATGACTATTTCACTCAAACCCCTCCGCAACCAAGTTATTGTCATTACTGGTGCTTCCAGTGGAATTGGCTTAGTGACTGCTAGAATGGCAGCACAAAAAGGTGCAAAACTCGTTCTTGCGGCTCGTAATGAGGATGCGCTCCGTCAACTTACCGACGAAATTTGCAGCAAGGGAGGTCAGGCAATTTATGTTGTTGCTGATGTAGGAAAAGAAGAAGACGTTAATCGCATAGCCGATCGGGCGCTCGCAGAGTTCTCTGGGTTCGATACCTGGGTTAATAATGCTGGTGTGTCTATTTTCGGTCTCTGTACAGAGGTGTCAATACCAGATATGAAGCGCATGTTCGATACCAACTTTTGGGGAACCGTTTATGGCTCGCGTGCTGCGGTCAAACACTTTAAGGAGCGGGGGAGCAACGGAGCACTGATAAATATCGGTAGCTTTTTTGGCGATCGGGCAACACCCGTTCAGTCCACCTATTCAGCTTCAAAACACGCACTTCATGGCTGGACAGATGCTCTTCGGATGGAGTTAGAGGCAGAAAAGGCTCCAATCTCAGTCACGTTAATCCATCCCGGACGAATAGATACTCCATATAACGAGCACGCCCGCAGTTATATGCCCAAACAGCCTGCCCATCGCGGTATGATCTACCCACCGGAGGCAGTCGCTGAAGCCATTTTGTATTCAGCAGAGCATCCGAAGCGGGATATGTTTGTTGGTTTCCAAGCTAAGTTCTTCGCCGTACTAGGTGGCATATCTCCACGCCTGATGGATAAGTTAATGGAGATATGGATGTTTCCTTCTCAACAATCGGATCGCCCCTCGCGAGACAGAGAGGATAACGCCCTCTATCAAGCTGGTTATGGTATGCACGAGAGAGGAACGCATCAAGGATGGATTAGATCGGGTAGCATATACGTGAAAGTCTCAAAGTATCCAGTTTTTACAACTATAGCTGTTGCTGGTCTGAGTGTAGCTATTTGGTTACTGGCAACATCGGTTGTGTGAATGAAGAACTGCGAGCCGGGTATGGCTTGCGCTGAAGCGATCGCAATACTAATACATTATATTAAATACTAATTCAAAAGTTGCTCAATAGCGTCCCTTGTGACTCCGACCGCATTTTCTGCTCGAACCCCAAGATTCGATACGGTCTACTCCTTTTTATGCTGGCATCAATTGCTGAATGTGCTGGCTCCTCTCCAAGCCGAAGCTACCGTTACCATCCGCTTCTAGTTCCGCTTTTCACCTTTAGTCAGTCGTTAGATGTCTATTACTTCCAAAGGGAACTGTACAAAGCCCGATCTCCTTGATAGGGAGCGATTGGAACGAGTCCAAGCCTGAAAACTGGACATATGTTGGTAAGTTTAGTTTCCCGAACTCATGAAATCTTTATTTACTTAAAGAGTAGTTTATTTATTACAGGGAGGCTAGGGGGAATACTAGAGGAAATTGGGTTGAGCAAGGTAATTTATATATGGAGCCAACATCTCCTATCTCCAAGACTTGTCGTTGTCAACATGTTACACGCTGCCAGGCTAAAGAAGCAGGTAAGCTCTTTTTCTGGTTCCCCATTCCACATACTCTAAAAAAAGTCACCTCTTACCTACAGCAATTTAAGCTTAAGTACGAACTTATGCACGAGCGACCCGGACTGATTTTGGACTGTAGAGCCGGACAGACCCAAGAAATTGCTCGTAACCTAGCTCAACTACTTGCACCGCGAGAATTAATAGAAACACAAGTCCTTTTTATTCGAGGCGCTATCCAACCTCAACTTCAGGACTTTAGTGACATCGCCTCACTACAACGCTTTATTAAGTTTAGCCAGTCGGACTGGCTGGTTGATATGCTGGCAACAGAACGATTTACCAGTCACTTTCAACCGATCGTTTCTATTCAAGATACATCCCAAATTTATGGATATGAGTCTCTGTTGCGGGGACTAGACGAACACAGCAATTTAGTACCCCCAGGACCAATCTTAGAGTTAGCAACCGAATCCGGTCTTTTGCCACAACTCGACCGAGTTGCTCGCTTGAGCGCGATCGCCCAATTCAGCCGCCATCAAGTAAACGGACACATCTTCATCAATTGTTCGCCAACAGCTCTTTATGACCCCGTTTTTTGCCTGCGAACTACGGTAGAAGCAATCGATCGAGCAGGTATTTCCCACAAACGGGTTGTCTTTGAAGTCGTCGAGTCAGACAATCCTCAAGATTTAGCCCACCTTCAATCAGTACTTCAGTACTATCGAGATGCTGGTTTTTTAGTAGCTCTTGATGACCTCGGTTCTGGTTATTCTAGCTTGAATTTGATCCATCAGTTACGACCAGACTTTATTAAGTTGGACATGGGCTTAATTCGAGACGTGCATAAAGACCTGTACAAAGCCTCAATTACCGAAAAGCTTCTAGAAATTACTCAAAAGTTAAACATTCAGACTGTCGCTGAAGGGATCGAGTGCATTGAAGAACTAAACTGGCTGCGAGAGCGGGGAGCAACGTTTGCTCAAGGTTATTTAATTGCCAAACCCAGTGAAGTTCCTGTTACTTCAACTCCTAACTTTGATACGATTGCTTTAAGTGCAGCATCAACATCTAACAAGCAGGTTGAGCAGCGCGTCCAACACCAAAGCGAGTCCGAGAGAATTGTCGCAGCTGTAACACAGCGCATCCGACAATCGTTAGAGTTAGACGATATCTTACAAAATACAGCTGATGAGGTACGGCAACTGTTTGAGGTAGATCGAGTGGTAATCTATCAGTTCGAGCCGGACTGGAGCGGGTTTGTTGCTGTAGAATCCCTAGCGGATGAGTGCAAATCTATTCTTGGATTTCACGTTATGGACACGTGCTTTCAATCTACCCATGCAGTTTTCTACCAACAAGGCAATACCAGAGCAATTGAAGATATTGAAACTGAGGGATTAGCTCCGTGTCATGTTAACCTCCTTCGGAGCTTATGCGTCCGGGCAAATCTCATCGTGCCTATCTTGCAGCAAGAGCGTTTGTGGGGACTATTAATCGCTCATCAATGCCGCAGTACCAGACAATGGCAGCAATCGGAGATTAACTTGTTTAACCAACTCGCAGCTCAAGCGGCGATCGCCATTCAGCAATCGGAACTCTACCATCAACTACAGCAAGCAAATCAGGAATTACAGCGCCTTGCTTCTTCGGATGGTCTGACTCAAGTGGCAAATCGGCGCTGCTTTGATGATATACTCAACGCAGAGTGGCAAAGGTTAGCACGAGAGCAGGCATCGCTATCTTTGATTTTGTGTGATGTCGATTGCTTTAAGCTTTACAACGATACTTATGGACATCTCGCAGGAGATGATGTGCTCAGACACGTTGCCAAGGCAATCTCTCAGACAGTTAAACGCCCTGCCGATTTAGTTGCTCGCTATGGTGGAGAAGAGTTTGCAGTCATTTTGCCGAATACTGGTATCGAAGAAGCTATTACGGTTGCAAGAGAAATTCAAACAAATGTTAGTGCATTACAGCTGCCTCATCCGAATTCTCAAATCGATCAATTCATTACACTCAGTATTGGCGTGGCAACTATAATTCCTCACAGCCAATCATCGAGCTCGACTTTAGTGGCTGCTGCTGACCAGGGACTCTACCAGGCAAAAGCACAAGGGAGAAATTGTGTGGTGCAAATGGATTGTAAAAATACTGAGGCTAGATTTGTCCTCGAGCAAGCAAAAGTATCGCGGCCAACACTTGTTCTTTAACTACCAAGTTGCGATCGCTATTCTAGATGACGGCGATCGCGATTTTGGGATGTCACTCACCCCAGGAATCGATTGTGCTCAAAATATATTAGACTCCTAGAATTTAATTTGCTACTTTGATATATTTGTCAGCAAACTAATTATTAGCTGCTAGTTTGGCAAGCACCCCACTATACAATGCCATAAATTTCGACTCTTCTAAAGATGCATTGCTATTATTCCAAATAGCTACTACACAGTAATTTTTACCGTTCTTTGCCTGTAACCAAGTTGTCATATTGAAAACACCAGGCTCAGATCCCCCTTTATACGCTACCCGTTGCCAATTTTCGGTATTGGCAACACCAGGATTAATACTCATCAGTGGCAAATCGGCAACTTGTTCTATAAGTTGGCAGAGTTCTTCTGCTGTAAAAAACCATTCTACATCTAGGGCAACTGGGTTAGTTCCCACAAATTCATTCACATCGGGAAGTGGTTTTTTTGCAATCTCTCTCAGGATCGTGCGGCGTTGAGATTCGTTGCTTGTTTGATAGCGTTTCAACAAGTCGCGATTTCCAGAACCTTTTAAAACAAATAATTCGCGGGTAGTCAGGAAGGGACGGTTACGGGGTGACACGGGCTCAATTTCCTCTCGTCCAAGCAAATTAATTAAGATATCTGTTGCCGTATTATCACTGAGAGAAATCATCAAACTCGCAAGTGTTTGCACTGTCAAGTACGATCCGTCTGGCCATGTGTGTAACATTCCAGATGGTAAACTTTTCTCACTTGGTTGCAATTGCACGACATCTTTCCACGTGCGTTTGCCTGAAGCAATTTGTGATTTCAGTGCTTGGAGTACTGCTAGCTTGAAAGCTGAGCCGACAGCTAGGGGTGTTGTGGTATTTAATGCAGCCTTTGTCGTTTTGCCTTCCCGAACTAGGAAACTCACTTGACCGGGTAAAGCTTTAAATTGAGCGATCGCTTCTTCTAAACTCATGACTTTAGCTTGCGGTGGTTGAAACAGCAACCCCGAAATCTGTCCTTTGCTATTTAGCACTATTTGAGTTGGTACTGAAGCTTGACTAAAGAGAACCAAGAAATCTCGAGCGTTACTTTGTATACCTTGATAAGTTCCCAATTGATTTTTTAACCCTGAGAGCACTTGGCGTATCTGTATAATTGAAACTTGAGCTAAAAATTCCGGTGAAAACCACTCAGGTTGTATTTGTTTGCTAATAAATAATCTTTCTAAAGCTGCTTTGGGGGACATTGATTGTTCTGGGGTTTGTATTTGAGCAAGCGAGCGTTTTTGAAGTTCACTTTCTGCTAACGCCGAAGGAGGAAACATTAAGTTTAATGTTAGTAAGATAATGAAGAAAACACTGCTAATATATTTATACATAAAAAATACGCTCCTCTAAGCCCCAATTAATCTTGATGTTAATGTGTTGAAACGAAGTAAGCTAGCACAGTCAAAGTAAGGATATGGTGTGAGAGATCGCCACTAGTCCGACAATTCTATTCAGAGAAAAATAAACTAGAATCAACATATAATAATTTTCCTAACGCTAAAGCCTGTTGTGAATCTATTTCTAATTCACCATTCAGGACTTTATCAACAATATCAGATGAACCAAAAACTTTTACTAAATTATCCTTCTTAATATTCTGTGCTTCCATCAGATGAATCATTCGAGAACGCGGTGTAGAATGGTTTAACTGATAATGTTTATTTTCAAAGTCTTCAATTAACTTTACCAATAGCTCTAAAATTGTACTTTCTTCAGGAGTAAGCTTTTGGCGAGCCAGCAATTCCTCTACCACCTCTAAAAATTCCTCATTTTCAGCTTCTGTTTTAATAATTCGAGGTTGATATTTAGAAAGTAATTGGCTGTATACATCTGAGTTAATAGTAAGGGTCATTTTTCCAGTGCTCTTTGTCATATTCTGCATGAGTTAAGACATATTTAATATAGATAACTTGTTTCTCGTAATTAATACTAACAATCAATCTATATTTATTCCCTTTGATATTAAAAACTGTAAAGTTACTAACCGCTTCCGCTTGAGGATAAGTGGTTTGAACTTCTACTAAGTTTCCCCAATGAGCTTTACTTGCAATTTTATACCAGTCATCTAGTGCTTCGTAGCAATCTCCGTGTCGTTGGCAAAATTCTTGTAACTTTTTACGGCTAATAACGTGCATTACATTAATGATTATAGCGTTCCTAATTGTTTGCCGTTACACCTATTCTAAAAGTGAATTGATCGTAATTGCGCCTGCTCTGGACACCTAATTTTCCTTAAATTACTCCCTTCTCACTAAAAAATTACCTAAAGATGTAGGGTGAGCAGTGCCTACCAACAACGAACGGTATGCTGCCCACCCTACTCCCTGAAATTTGCCATTTTGGACTACTCAATATACGGATTACTGCCGATTAATCCGAATCAAATCTGTCAAGATGCTATCCAAACTACCATTGACTTGGATTTTCTCAATCTTCTCGGCAATTCGTTCGAGTACTTCCAATTCCTTCAGACGCAACGCTACGGGGTTATCCTCCATCACCTTAGCAGTATTCAACATACTGCGAGTGGCAGCAGTTTCTTCACGACGGCGGACTCCGTTCGCTTGGGCTGCTTTTTCTGCTTCCACAACCTTACTCAAAATTGTCTTAATCTCGCCAGGGAGAATAATATCTTTCACCCCAACAGAATCGACTTCAATTCCATAGTCTGCGGTTTTCTGGCGGACATATTCAGAGACACTTCTATCAATTGCGCCTTTATCCTCCAATAGAGCATCTAGAGTTCTTTCCCCAACAGCACCACGTAAAGCAAACTGTAGTTCTTTGTACAAGTAAGTGTTAATATCCGATAAACCGTTCTTGGCTCTCAGTGGGTCGAGAATGCGATAACCAGCAGTTAAGTTTAAGCGCAAAGGGACTTTATCTTTAGAAAGAATGTCTTGACCGGAGACTTCCAGTGTTGAGTAGCGAAGGTCAAAGATTTCTGTTTGCAAAGAACGCCCAAACAGCCACCATGCATGCATTCCTGCTTGGAGTTGTGTTTGATACTCTTGATTGATGTAGAGTAGTCCCAGATGTTGTGCTGGAACTTCGCGAATATGCAAAGAATTGCGGCTTAAGGCTAGAGTTTCTGGCAAACCTGTTACTAACTCAGCAACCAAGCGAGGTGGTAACTTAGCATCAGTACTAATGTCAATAACCTCTACCTCAACACCTTGCCAAAACAGCTTGCGACTGCACGGTGGTAGGATGGAAATCACTTTCCCTTGATATCGTACAATGGCTACTTCCGAAGTCAGCAATTGTACTATGTCACAGTAAGCTGCAACAAAATCGGGATGCTTTTCAATCAATACATCTTCAAGGGGAAAACTAGGATTAGGTACAATACGGCTGAGAGTTCGGAGCGAAACATCTTTGTCGTATGACCAAAAAGCATACTCGCCCGGTTCTAGTGGTCGGACAAAGTTATTTTGCACGTACAGCAAACCAATTTCCGACTCCGAAATTTGGAATTTTTTCAGTCCACTCAAGGGGATTCCACGTACTTGCGGGACGAATTCGGCAGGTAATTCCAAGCTTTCTTCTAAGTTAAAGATATGGGGTTCTACATCTATAAAACCGCGCCAAAAAGCCCGTAGTTGGTTGGGTGGAACGCTCACCCAATTTTGACCCAACCGTACTAGAGCTGCTTGGTTGTAAGCTGTTCGCACAACTAGAAGATGCTGTTGTAGCTCGGAACTGCTATCGCGCAGCAAAAGTTCGAGGTTATCAATCTTCGCTTCCGGTTGGTTGAGGTCATAAGTTGTGACTTGCCAGTGACGCCCAAAATACCTGTAAGTACCAGGCTGCAAAATTTTCTTAAAATCACTGCGGTGATATAAGATTCCAATTTCGTTAGGTTTGATATAAAACGTTTTCCACATAGAAATTTTTATGGCTAACTTGGGCATTTTTACCCAACGCAGAAGGTGTGATAGAAACATTGTTAACTCCCGTTTAGCCTCACCTACATTGCCTATCTCAACCTAAGAGACAGGTGGAGAGAAATTGTGTACGAGGAGCAATTCCAGCTGTAAACCAAGTTCGGAGGAATGACTGGCTGTATGGGTTTTGTAATACACCAAATGTCCCAAATAACCGGAAGCTTATAAAGCTCCAATATAACTACCTGTAATATATATACTACAAAATATTTTTAAACTCTGCAAATGTGAGTGTTAACAGTTCAGTTGCGGGCAAATTGCATCTTCAAAACTGGATTAAGGAGGTAGAGTCGGCTCTGGTTACCACCAGTTTGAGTGACTGCCATATTGCTGCCATTCCCGCAAGCGGAAAAAACAGCACTCAGATTTGCCATTCCATTTGCCATTCTAGAATTCTTATTAGAGAGACTAGATATGGCAAATGCTTGTGACAAACTCAAGTTAGGGAGAAAACAATTGCACTGGCTTCTTTACTGTAAGTACCAAGTATTACCAATGGTAATCGGTAACAGAACACCAACATCGCAGAGTTTACAAAACCAAAACAGATTTTTTCCGTTTTGGCTTTTTCCTGTTTCTGTAACTGCGAAACTGCCTTGTCCCTAACAAGGTGCCCAAATCAGGGCGAGGATGTTGTGGCTGAAAGTACAGGAGTACAACCTGTGTCCCATCGACGATCCACCGATGGCTTTACTGAGTAAAGTTCACTTTCTTTCGGTAGTCACATATAGCAAGGGGCGGTATACGCTCAATCCAATGGTTGGCGCACCAGCCGGGTATGCAGAACCCGCACTACTGCTTTGCACAATATATTCCCACCTTACGACTTAATGTAACCCAAGGAAATCTGAGAAAACACGTGGGAATTACTTAACAAATTGAAACTCTGCAAATGTGGGTGTTTACAGTACAGTTGCGGGCAAATTGTGTCTCCAAAATTCTGATTGAGAAGGCAGCACTAGCTTGTGGTTGTTACCAGTTGCAGTGACTGCCATATTGCTGTCATTCCCGCGAGCGGAAAAAACAGCACTCAGATTTGCCGTTCCGTTTGCCGATTCTCGAATTCTCTTGGAGAAACCAGATGTGGAAAACGCCCATGACAAACTCAAATTAAGAAGAAAACAATTGCGCTGGCTTCCTGACTGTAACGGCGCGATCGCAAATTCACGACCGGCCGCGAACACCGACATTGCAGAGTTTGTACAATAACGGAATCGAACCGTCTTGGGATTTCTCCCATACCATATAAGTAACTTGGCTACCGTGACAGGGTAGTGTCTTTTGACCCGGACGGGGTTGGTGGAAAGTGCAGGAATCGAACCTGCAACCAATCGATTATGAGTCGATCGCTCTATCCAGTGAGCTAACTTTCAAAGAGGGGAGTTTGATGTAGGATTTTAACCTACGTCCGACCGATGGCTTCGGTTGCTCTAACTAACTGAGCTAATCAAACAGTAACGTAGTGACGCATAACAAGAGCGGTATACGCTCAATCCAAAGGTTGGCGCACCAGTCGGGTATACAGAACCCGAACCATAGCTTTGCTGATGTATTACTACATTACTACCCATTGTAGTACATTAATTTCAGTGCGTCCAGATCCCAATTTCTTATTTTGAGTTTTCGGTGTAATTGCGGTTCTCTGTAATTTGAACCTCGTGAAAAGCTTAGAGTCAAGTGCTGTTCGTCACAGGTATATTGTTGATGTCCTCATCTGGAAAACAACTTTTTGAATTCTATAATTCGCCCTCAGGATATTCATTCCGACAAGGCACGTTGAGAGAAATACTATGGCAACACTTTAAAACCTTTTTTTGTATATTTCTTGTTCTATTTGTCTTGTTTGCAGCGCTCGCTATCCGAGCATTACTGGAAACAGCTATGGAGAGATTATACACCTATCATCAAGCATATTTATATGAGATGGGAAAGCTGCCAAGAAATTTTCTAGACGATTGGCAACAAATTTTTTCGTTACTAAGCTCAATCGAACTACCTGTTTTTGCGGAATTGGGACTGAGAATTGGACTGGGAGTTGGACTGGCAATTGGAACTGGAGTTGGAACTTATTTCATTACTATATTGTTACTATCACGGAAATCTTCCAATTACGCCGTATGGGTTGTTGAGCATAAACAGCAAATTGTTGGATGGGCATCGCTTTTGATGCAAACAAACTATACCGTGCTTTCTACTATTTACATCGACCCCAAACATCGCTTGCAGGGCGTTGGCTCACACTTGCTCTGGCGGTGTTTGAAGAATGTGAGAAAACCTGTTTATCTCATCTGTTATCCTCACCTTCAAGGATTCTATGCACGTATTGGGTTTGTTTCTCTTTCCAAACAGGATATGCCTAAAGAACTGCAGTTCTCCAAACTACTTGGGATGAGATTGTTGCACGAACCAACACTAATAACAAACCAGTCATCAATGACTCCACCTCTGCTACCTAAACTCTCAATTCGTCCCTTCCAAGAGATTGAGGAGCAATGGCACATTTACAAAACCTTTTGGCGCAGGAAGCGATTTCGGAAATCTCGACTCGACGTCTTGACTTTAGTTGTTTTGGTATCAAGCCGTCCTTTTGTTGCGCTAAGTGGAATTGTCTGGAGTCTCGAAGCAATCTTTGGATTTACAGAGTTCGCTCACTTGAACTTTTCTGTACTTGGCATCCAATTCTCAGGAATAACTATTACCTTATGGGTGTTCTTGTTCTCAATAAGTCTGTTATGGTTCTTTGCTAAGTGTCAAGAGTGGATTGTTGAACGGGACGGTAGTCTCATTGGTTACATTCACTTTTCTCATAGAGGGAACTGTTCAATTTTATACAACTTACACATTGAACCCCAGTATAACCAACAAAATCTTAGCAAGTTGTTATTAGCGCGTCTCAACCATCAAATATCACGACCTCTCTATTTTAATTGCCCGCGTGCGGATAGACAGTTCTACACTGGGCTAGGCTTCTCACTCGCCGATCGCAGAGAACTGCCATTTGAGTTTCAGTTTTTTCAATTGACTGGTTATGTACCTCTTAAACTTACAAATTTGGCAATGACAGATTTACTGGAACAACTTGTTCAATCTGTAGAACCTATTTGCGATCGAGAAAGCATACCCTTACGCAGTCAGACTCACTTACAAGCTCAACAACTGAAGAGAAAAAGATGGATTTGGATGACTGTTGCAGCCCTTTTACTTGGAGTATATACGATCGCTCCTCTTTTCAAAATTCCTCAAATTTCCTCCGAACTCAAACAACAAATTCCAACAGAAGAGCTTAAAAGCGATCGCATCGTGCAACGCTTGGAAGGAAAAGAAAGTATTCGAGCTTTGGCGATCGCATCCGATAATCAGACAGTTGCTCGTGGTAACGAAGATGGTAAGATTCAAATTTGGGATCTCAAGAGCAAAAGCCTGCAACAAACTTTGAACGTTTCTTCTAGCAAGATTCAATCCCTTGCCTTGAGTCCAGACAATCAAACCTTAATTGTTGGCACATCAATAGGTACAATTCAACTTTGGAATTATAAACTTGGTATTTTACAGGAAATACTCTCTCCTACTCATCTTGGAGAAATTCAAACTTTAAAAATCAGTCGTAATGGTCAAACGTTAGTCAGTAGCAGTTGGAAAGACGCATCTGTTAAAGTTTGGGATTTGAATCGCGGGCAGATCCAACATACAATCAATACTGGCGTTGAAGTGCTTTCTGTAGCAGAAAGTCCTGATGGTCAAACTTTATATATTGGAACGCTAGGTGCTATCAAGATTTGGGATTTAGAGCATCACGCACTAGTACAACATTTGGCTGCTCATTCTCGTGAAGTGGAAGTTATTGCTATGAGCGCAGATGGTAAATTGCTTGTTTCTGGGGGTATCGATCGCCAATTTACTGAAAACAAAAGTTTTAGAGATGTTTCCACGGTCAAAATTTGGGATGCTCAAAGTTTCACACTGCTAAAAACATTGCAAATTTATTCTAGTTCGCTAGAGTCGATAAGTATCAGCCCTGATGGGAAAACGATCGTTTTTAATGATTGCTGTCAAGCTCGTTGGTGGCAATGGATGAAGAACAAATATGTTTCAGATATTTATGGGCTCAATCATAACACTGTGTTGAGTTCTGATGGTACAACTCTGGTTGGTGTTGGGTTCGATCGCAAAACAATAACGATCGCAAAGTTATCCAACCTCTTGCAATCAAGTTCTTCTCGCTGAATTTTTAGAAGCCCAATCGTTACTCATTAATGTCATCTGGTTTAATTTAGCCAATGTCTCATCATACCAAACAATCATAGTTTTTAACCCGTTTTCTGGGCGTAGTAATGATTATTTATTGCAATTCTGCAACCAGTGACGAAATTCTTTCACCAACTCTAAATAATCTTTTTCTCCAACTTGTTCTAAAAACTTAACAAGTTCTAAAATTGGTAAATTTGGGAAGGCTAAACTTTTTTCTGTTTTAATATATTCTTGATTTTGAAGTATATAAATACTCAAATCTTCACCATTGTAACACCAAACTTCTGCTATTCCTATATCTGAATAGATTTGTAAGCGATTTTCAGAACTGCTAGTGATATCAATTTCAACTACTAAATCTGGTGGGGGATCTTGTTGTAAGTCTATCCTCTTTTTGCCACGAATAATATCAATATTTTTCAAATAAAAACTTTCATCTGGTTCTGCTCCACTCAACTGTGGATACTTATAAGTAGTAGAACCAAATGGTTCAATTCTGATTTCTAATTCTTCAGCTATGGTTTCAACAAAGCGTCCCATTAAAGTCTTGTAACGTTCGTATTCTGGAGAAGGAGCTATGATTTCTAAATTGCCACGGTTGTAAGTTAGCCGAAGACGACGATTTTTGCTCAATTCATCAAGTAAACTTTCATAGGTTTGCCAACTAATACCTGATAAATGAATAATCTCTTCGGGCTGAATAAGAATTTTTGCAGTCATATTTCACCTTAACGATTGAAATATTGATTTGTCTTAAGCGATCGCATTACATCTCAAGAAAGCTACTTTTTTAAGAAGATGCTTGTAAAGTCTCAATTCATACCCGCCTCTGCGAACTAATTAGATGCATCTTCATACAGAAATGGTATAGGTCATTTGGTTTATGCTTGCCCTATGCGAACGTATAGAGCAAGCTTCCATATACTATCTTAAGCATAATCTTCACTATTCTTGTATAAGTAGAGGGCTAGAAGCTAACACCACAAGAAATTTTGGGAAGTTTTTTATTTAGAAGTTCTTAAACTTCCTGTACCAATTCAAACCTCTTAATCGCTAAGATAATCAATACTTTCTGCGTTCCATATCCTTCAAATTTGGGCTTATAAGCTATGTATTGGTATTTTGCCCATAGCTTATAAGCCCAATCGTTACTCACTACTGTTTTCCAATGCTTCCTGTGTCATCTGGTTTAATCTAGCCAACGTCTCATCACACCAAGCAATCAAAGCCTTTGTAGCATGGAATTTGTAGCTAACAGTTATCATCCAGTAGGGAAAATTGAGATTTTCAGCCTCCTTCACCTTCATATCTTCTTCAATCGCCCGGTACTTCTGTAGGAGTTGTTGTTGCATTTCTCTGAATTGTTGCACGTGACGAATATTGTCAGCAACGCTCACCTGCTTTCCACAGAACAGCTTTAATAAAATCTCGATGCGCTCTACCTGCGGTTCAACAGGTTCTACCAACCAGTGTTGCAACTCCTCAAGCCCTTTGTCTGTCAGCGTGTAGATATGTCGGTTGGGCTTACCGACTTGCTCCTCAACTGACTGAATTGCCAGTCCTTCAGTGACTAGTCGTTTCAAGATGGGATAAATTTGCCCGTAACTTTCCGTCCAAAAGCTTCCAGTAATCGTTTCTATCTTCTTTTTGATATCGTAACCGGACTTAGGACCAAAACTGAGCAGTCCCAAAATAGCGTACTTACTTTTGTTCTCTCTTGACATATAGTTATTTGATATATATCTTTAAGATATAAGTTGCAGACAAAGTTCCAAGTTTACTCTTGAAAAATTCAAGTTAAGGATATTGATCAATGTCCCGAGCTGTGTTCTCAGGGCATTCATCAATATTAATCTTCTGTTGATGTGATTTTGCAAGACTGTAAGGGGAATCCCGAACGAGCGATCGCAAAGTTTGGGCTGGAAAATTGACGTAAATATAAAACTCATTAACCAAGAATTATGAAAGCATTTGTCACTGGTAGTACTGGGTTACTTGGTAACAATTTAGTGCGCTTACTATTACAACAAGGCTATTCTGTAAAAGCCTTAGTTCGTTCTTCAGCAAAAGCATCTCAAGTACTTTCTGGATTAAATGTTACTCTAGTGAAGGGCGATCTGCTGGATATTGATAGCTTTGCCAATGAATTATCTGGATGTGATGTTTTGTTCCATACAGCTGCTTATTTTCGAGAATATTATCAACCTGGCAATCACTGGCAAACGCTAAAAGATCTTAATGTCAATGGCACAATTAAATTGCTAACTGAGGCAGAAAAGCAAGGTATTAAAAAAGTCATTTATGTGAGTTCAGCAGGTCCTTTAGGAATGAAAGAGAGTGGTGAACCGGGTGACGAGTCTACCCCACCCGCTCCGGAAGCATTTAAAAATCTTTACTTTAAGAGCAAGGTGTTAGCAGAGAATGCAATTTATGAATTTCTCAAACAGCATTCTTTACCAGTTGTTTTCATCTTACCAGGATGGATGTTTGGACCGGGAGATGCGGCTCCAACAGCAGGCGGTCAACTCGTGCTAGATTATCTCAATCGAAAAATCCCCGGTATTATAGACGGTGGAACCTGTATGGTAGACGCACGGGATGTAGCACAAGCAATGATTCATGCGGTAGAGAGCGGTAAGGGTGGCGAGCGTTACATAGTAGGCGGACAATATTATGATTTCAAAGCTCTGTTTCACACTCTAGAAAAAGTGAGCCATGTTCCCTCTCCCAAACGCCAGCTACCCTACAGTTTAACCTTGATTCTTGCCAGGTTTTCTGATATGTATGCTCGATTGACTCATAGCAAATCAGTACTTCCTCTTGATGGGATTCGCATTATGTATTTGAAAAGCCAAGTTTCATCTGCAAAGGCAATAGAAGAATTAGGAGCAAGTTTTCGACCAATGGAAGAAACATTGCAAGATGTTATTGAGTGGTATCGAAAACATTATTAGGACATTGTTGGTATTAACTCGCTTTCTGCGCGTAAACTTCTTGAACCCGTTCAAGTTCTAAATCGCTAAGGTAATCTACAGTCCAGTTAGCTTGACGCTGTAGCATGTGGAAGGGATAAGTATGTGCTACTCCAACGACTTGCATCCCCGCTTGTTTTGCCGCTTGTATGCCAGCAAAGGTATCTTCTATTGCCAAACATTCTTCTGGCATAAGGTTTAAATCGAGATACACTTGGTTGAGGCGTTTTACTGCAAGCAAATAACCTTGTGGATCTGGTTTGCTGGTGGTAACGTCATCACCTGCAACGATCGCATGAAAATGTTGGGCTAGCTTGGTACGATTCAGTATTAGGTCTATTTCTTTACGAATAGCGCCACTGACGATTCCTATTTTTAAGTTACGCGATCGCCCTTGAAAGAGTAAGTCGTCTAAACCAGGATAGAGAGGTAGCTTTTCAATTTTTTCTATCTCTCGAACATAACTTTCTGCTTTACGATTAAGCAACTGAGTGAGATAGGTGTCACTCACTACACGCCCTCGTTTGGCGAGCAATTCTTTTACGCAAGAGCGATCGCTACGCCCCAAACAAATTTTGCGGTACTCACCTGGTTTGATCGTCAGGTTTTCTTCAATCAAAAGTTGCTCTATGAGTTGCTCGTGAATGGATTCATCATTAATGATGACACCATTAAAGTCAAACAGAATCGCCTTTAGACTCATGGAAGTGTTTAAAAAGCTGGTGATGGAAATCCTTGCAACTCTCCATTATCTACTGTGGTGTCCCCTTGTGTAGGAGTGTAACGCGTGGCATTTCTTTGGACAGTGCGATCGCCAGACAGAATCGGCTTGACTCCGCTTGTCACTTGATTGATCCACCAGACATCCTGAGTTTGTACAGAGCCAAATCCAGCAGCACCCATCCAAGCATCAATGCTTGCGGCTGCATATTCCTGAATGTACGGTTCCTCAAAAACATTGTTCAGCCAGTCCAACTGGCGGATAGTTTTTTGATTACCATCCAAAATCAGTACTTGTCCCCCAGAGACTAGTAACCGGAAAGCTTCCTGTAAAATTGTCTGAGAGACTGCTGTTGGTGTTTCGTGGAATAACAAAGAAGCTGTTACCAAGTCAAAGGAAGCATCTGGAAAACTAGTTTTCTCAGCATTGCCATGTCGCCAGGTAATTTCCAAACCAGCGTTTTGGGCTTTGTGTGAAGCCCTCACAAGCATATAAGGTGATAAATCCAAACCTAAAACTTCTGCTTGAGGGAATGCCTGCTTTAACATTAATGTTGTAGAACCCGTCCCGCAACCCAAATCTAAAATTCTTCGCGGTTGTACCTGAATTGCATCAATTAATGCCTGACGGACAACGGTTTCACCGGGTACTAAAACGTATTGGGTGATGGGGTCGTAAGAAACAGCAGCGCTTGGGTTCAGATATCCGCGCTTAACTCCGTGAAAGTTTTGACTGCTGTAGTATGGGGGAATTGCCACATCAGCACGTCGGTAGCGATCGCTTTCTTTTTCCCAATCAACACTTTCCGCATATCGCTGCAACCCCTGTTCATCAATTAGGAGACGTACCACAGGGGATAAAAAGCGTTCCCAAATAGTGTCTTGACGAACTGCCATAGAAGTTTGTTGAGTTTTATTTAACTATCTTAACTAATGTTACATTATTTACCTCTATCTTGAGGATAGGGGTTATAGCTCAGGCAATTAGGAGTTCTTAGCGCTCGATCGCAACCAGGCATTCGGAGCTTGCATCACTCATTTTAGAATACTACAATTGTAATACAAGTATAAATAGTTAAGGTTAGAAGTCTTTTGGCTTCGCCTTCTTCTGACACATTATGCCAAGGGGAAATTTGTGCGATCGTCTCGTGTAAAAAAGTCCAATCCAATTAATCCAAAATCCAAAATCTACGCATCCAAAATTTTATGCCCTACGAAGAACTAGAACTTTCCACGCCATCACCTGTCCTGTCTTGGGCAAACCACCCATTAGGGACAGAAGAAACCAAGATGGCAAAAAATGTAGCATCACTGCCATTTGTATTTAAACACGTAGCATTGATGCCAGACGTTCATTTAGGTAAAGGAGCCTTAGTGGGTTCAGTCCTTGCCACAAAAGAAGCAATTATCCCAGCTGCTGTCGGGGTGGATATTGGCTGCTTTGTAGGTGAGACTCTTATTCCTCTGGTCGATGGTAAATTGTATTCTATAAAAGATTTAGCTGAACGTAATGAAGAGTTTATAGTTTACTCATGTACCTCTACTGGAAAAGTCGTAGCAGCTAAGGCAAAAGCAAGGTTAACAAGACGTAATGCTCCTCTTGTAAAAGTGATTTTGGACAATGGTGAAGAAATTATCTGCACCCCAGATCACCAATTTATGCTTAGAGATGGAAACTATGAGGAAGCACAGCATCTTCAATCTGGAACATCCTTGATGCCGTTCTACTCAAAAACTGACAAAGATGGTTATACCTTAGTCTCTCAACCGTACTCCGGTAGATGGCAAAAAGCACATTGGATTATTGCTAGATCGGGTTTGCTAGGAAAAGTCCCTAGATTTGAAGAACAAAGAACAGTTATTCATCATCAAAATTTTAATGAATCAGATAACCGACCTGAGAATTTGAAGTTTATGGGCGATCGCGACCATTGCGCCTATCATCGTAGCTTAGTTGAACGTAACCAGCACTGGCAATCTCCAGAGTTTGAACAAAAACGATTGGCAGCACTTGCCGGAAAAGCAGCAACACAAGCAGGATACGAGTATTACGCTGCTAGAGGAACTCGAAATATCCTGAATTATATGCAGCAAAAGTCAGAACACTTTCAGCAAGCAGTTGCTGGTAATGGCAAGCGCGGTCAGCATTATTTAGTGCAATACAACCAAAGTGACAAGGGAAGAAAGAAATCTCAGGAAATCGCCAATCGATACTATACCTGCGACATTTGTAATGCACAAATCAAGACTCCAATTGGTTTACACAATCATAGAAAAAAAGAACATCAATGCGATCGCAAAGTTTTAGCAGTTCTATCTTTAGACTACACACAAAATGTTTATTGCCTTACAGTACCTGAATATCATAATTTTGCTTTAAAAGCAGGTGTCTTTGTTCACAATTGTGGTATGATGGCGATAAAAACACCATTCAATGGTGACAAACTAGAAGGAAAACTAAAAAAAATTCGCTTGGATCTTGAAGCAGCTATTCCAACTGGTTTTAACGAAAATAAAGAGGTTGAAAAAACTGTTACCAACTGGCAAAGCTGGCGCGACTTTAAAGACTTGCATCCAGGAGTGCAAGATTTACAAAGTAAAGCGATGAAACAAATGGGTTCTCTTGGGGGTGGAAATCATTTTATAGAAGTTTGCCTCGATACAGAGAACCAAGTTTGGTTGATGTTACATTCTGGTTCGCGCCACATTGGCAATAATCTGGCTCAGTGCCACATTAACACTGCCAAAAACCTAGCAAAAATGGCAAACAATACATTGCCAGATCCAGATTTAGCCTATTTTGTAGCTAATACACCAGAATTCCAAGCATACTGGCACGATTTGCAATGGGCGCAGGACTATGCACGTGTCAATCGTGAGGTAATGATGGCACGTTTCAAGCACATTATTGAAAAACATTTAGCAGGTGGTAAATCCATTAAACCTTTATTAGAAGTCAATTGCCATCACAATTATGCTGAAAAAGAAGTGCATTTTGGCGAGGATGTATACGTCACTCGTAAAGGTGCAGTGCGTGCAGAGAAAGACGACTATGGCATTATACCCGGTTCAATGGGAGCAAAATCCTACATTGTTAAAGGCAAAGGTTGTGCCAATAGTTTTTGTTCTTGCTCTCATGGTGCAGGGCGTTTGCTATCTCGAAATAAGGCCAAGAATGTCTACACTCTTGACGATCTCATTGAGCAAACCAAAGGTGTAGAGTGTCGTAAAGATGAAGGTGTTTTGGATGAAATTCCAGGTGCTTACAAGCCTATAGATGAGGTGATGAAGAATCAAGACGATTTGGTGGAAGTTGTGGCAACTCTCAAACAAGTTGTTTGTGTAAAAGGTTAGCTTGATAAATCTCTAGCTAGCATCTTTAGGAATATAGATAGTCAATGGGAGGTATTGCCTCTTATCCAAGATTCTCTTGATTCTCTCTCGTTCTCTCTCGTTCCCAGGCTGCGCCTGGGAATGCATTCCTAGAGGCTCTGCCTCGTTTAGAGCATCTTTTTACGAAGACTGTGAAGTAATTGCTGTCGGATTTACGGCAGCAAAAAATTGCGATCGCGTTACCTGAGTTGAGGTGTACCTTTGGTGGAAGTTCAATCGGGCAATGGGCATCGATCCTGATGAGATATAGTGAATTTAAAATTTAGCAGTTTTAGCTAATTCAATCATTTTATCAAGAATTTTTAGGTCATCAGGAGCAGGAGAAAAAGATGATTGAAAAAGAATTTTTTTACCTGCAATGGTTCTGAGCATTACAAAAACAGGTTTTTTTGCTTTATCTTGTGTATCCATTTGAATACCACGAATTAAAAAGCCGTTACTATCTGATTCAATAATTCTAACTTCTGTCCAAACAAAGCCCCAATCTAAAAATTTAGAAGATTTTAGTTTTTCAGCAAATGCATTAACATTAGTGGGCGCATCATCAGGGAATGTTGAGACGAAAAGCTCAGCAAAAGTATCATTGTAAGAAACGCTATCGGGTAAATTTATTTGAGTTAAAGTCCATGAATCCATTGCTGCATTATAATCAGCTTTCCAGTCTTTGCCAAAAAATTTAAGTGATTTGAGTTCTCGTGAAGCAAGATTGATATGCCAATTGAAAATAGAAGTTGGGATTTGAGTTTCTGTAGTAGAAGGTACTTGGACTAAATGTATCTCATTAGTTTTATCTTGTTTAGATGCTTGAACTATACTTGTTCGATCGTTATCATTATAAGATAAATTTATTGTTGGCTCTTGCAAGTAGGACAAACTAGCATAGATGGGTAACACTATTAGAACCAAGGGAAAATTCAACATTTTAGTTTTATCACAATCAAATCATATTGGATACATTGTAACCAGATAACAATTGAATTGTGATTAGAATAAATACGGAATAGTTTTCAATACTTATTATCCAGAGTTAAAAATTATAGAAATGATTGTTTTAAGTGAATCACCAGAACAATTAGAACCATCTGCAAGTGTCAGCAATATTAAAGTATTGACTGAGGCTGCTCAAATAGTGGGATGTACGGTCTATAGTATACCACCAGACTTTGAGCGTTGTAGCACGGCGGAAAATGCTTTATGGCATATTCCTCAATACACTCAAGAAATGACTGGTATTTGGGTAGGATACATCCCAGAACTTGAACGCTATCAAGCTATTTACAATGCAGCTTTATATAAAGGGATAAAACTGGTGAATTCAACATTACAACATCAGACAGTAACAGAATTTGATTTATTTTACCCGTATTTAAAAGGTTTAACTCCTGAAAGTCTTGTCATTAGATCCGTTGAGGAATGCGCTGGTACTGGTGAATTATTAGGATTTCCTGTTTTTGTTAAAGGTGCAGTTCAATCCAGAAAAAAACAGGGATGGAAGTCCTGTGTAGCGAATAATTTAGAAGAATTAATAACGCTTACAGAATGGTTGTTGAAACTTAAATATGGATCGCGTGGTAAAGTTATTGTCAGAAAATTTATTAATTTACGCTATCATCGCCTAGCTCCAAATGGCTTTCCCATGGGAAGAGAGTATAGAGTTTTTATGTATAACGGGCAAGTTTTAGAATACGGGTACTATTGGGATGGCAAGGATGATTTAAGCCGACTCTCACAACAAGAAGAAAAAGAAGTCTTAAGTTTAGCAACTTTAGCATCTCAGCGCCTTAATGTTCCTTATATCGCAATTGATATCGGACAATTAGAAAATAAAGAGTGGGTAGTCGTAGAGGTAGGCGATGCTCAATTTTCAGGAACCTGTCACATTCCTGCACTTGAGTTGTGGAACAAGTTAAAAAACATAGATTCTCAGGAGAAGCTATGATTTGTAAATACGATCGCTTGATTCACAGGTAGCCCATATGGTACAAGTACCAACGCAAAAACTAACCTTGGAAGAGTTTTTGAAACTGCCAGAAACAAAACCTGCAAGTGAGTACATTGATGGTGAAATTCTTCAAAAACCTATGCCCCAAGGCAAGCACAGCAAGTTACAAAGTAAACTAGTCACTACCATTAATAACATAGTAGAGGAGCAGAAAATTGCGCTTGCCTTACCAGAATTAAGATGTACCTTTGGTGGGCGAGCGATCGTTCCAGATGTAGTGGTATTTGCTTGGGAAAGAATTCCCCTTGATGAAAATGGGGATATTGCTAATGTATTCGCAGCTGCACCAGACTGGGTGATTGAGATTCTCTCACCAGAGCAAAGCCAAACTAAAGTGACTGGAAAGATATTACACTGCTTAAAATATGGCAGCAAATTAGGTTGGCTGGTCGATCCTGTTGAAAAGTCAGTGCTAGTTTATCCCCCAGGACAGCAACCGGAACTCTTAGAGCAACCAGAGGATGTTTTACCTGTTCCAGATTTAATGAAAGATGTCCACTTAACAGTGGGAAATCTGTTCGGATGGTTGAAATTAGACAAAGCTATTGCATAGTAGCTTGCAACTGTTTTACAGTTTCCGCTTTATCTTGGAGGAAGTACCTTCTAAGTTCGATGGTTGAATCCTTAAAATATAATGCAGGATATACATTAAGAATATGAGTGAAATATTTACTGAAATTGATATACCACCTCAGTTTCCCGATCATACTCAATTACCGGAGTCGGATGGTACGTTTGTGAAAAATTTCCAAGAACATCCTCAATGTCTGATTTTGACTGACTCCATAGCTCCTGTTCTGCAACAACTGCACCCAGATGGACAGTACTGCATTGGTCAAGACTGTGGTATATATTGGCGAGAGACTGAACCACCCGAAAAAGGAGCAGAAGCACCAGATTGGTTTTACGTACCCGGTGTACCGCCAATGCTTGATGGCATAATTCGTCGTTCCTACGTTTTATGGAGAGAATACATCCCCCCACTTATTGCGATAGAACTAGCGAGTGGCAATGGCGATGAGGAACGAGATACAACTCCTCTACTCCTCGCTCGTCAAGAAGGTACAAAGCCGGGTAAATTCTGGGTATATCAACAAATTATCAGAATTCCTTACTACGCTATTTATGAAATCAATAATGCCAAGCTGGAGGTTTATCACTTGGTAGATTTTTCATACCAAAAGCTGCAACCTAACGAGCAAGGAAGATACTTAATTCAACCTTTGGGGGTGGAACTGGGGTTATGGCGGGGAGTTTACCTGAATAATCCAGAGCAATTCTGGTTGCGCTGGTGGGAGACAAATGGTAACCTGTTGCTAATTGGTAATGAAGCTGCTGAGCAAGAAAGGCAGAGGACTGAGCAAGAAAGACAGAGGGCTGAGCAAGAAAGACAGAGGGCTGAGCAAGAAAGACAAAGATCTCTTGCTGCAGAGCGAAGAGCAGCACAACTTGCAGAACGGTTACGAGCAATGGGTATTGACCCAGATGAGGTAGGGTAAATTTAAAATTTAGCTGAAAATTTACAGGCAATTTGGAGAATTTTGCCAATGCTTGATAATACACAGTTAAATAAATACAAGCAGCAATTGGTTGCTGACTTCAATTCTCGAACTGATTATGACCGAGGTAGGTTCTATGCTCCTGTTGCCGATCGCTTGATTGAATTTGCCCGAGTTCAATCGGGACAAACTGTCTTGGATGTAGCCACGGGAACTGGTTTAGTTGCACTGGCTGCTGCTAAAAAAGTAGGTATTGAAGGGAAAGTCATTGGTGTGGATATTTCCACTGGAATGCTAGAGCAAGCAAGACAAAAGCAAATTAATTTGGGTTTACAAAATGTAGAATTTCTGGAAGCAGATGTAGAAATTGTAGAATTTAGCGATCGCTGTTTTGATGTTATATTTTGTTCTTTAGCAATTTGTTATTTAACTGACATTTCTGCTGCTTTAGAAAAATGGCACAGTTGGCTTAAACTCAATGGAACTTTAGCATTGAATGTTTGGGCTGAAAAAGCTTTTCCCCCATCAGTTTTGTTTAGAGAAGTCGCCAAAAGATATGGTATAAAAATTGCCAACCCTAACGAACCTCTTGGAACGCTAAAAAAGTGCTATTATTTCCTACATAAAGCGGGATTTCAAAATATTGAAGTGATACAAGAGCAGTTTGGTTGGTACTTCACCCCTGACTCTAACGCGGCTGAAGAATTATGGCAAATTAATTCCAAGAATGTTTTTGGCTATCAAGTTTTTGAACTTTCAGCAGATGAGTTAAATCGGTGCAAGGCGGAATATATTGCGGAAGTTCAGGCATTACCGACGACAGAACAAGGTACTTGGTGTGATGCTTCTATCTTTTTTGTCACAGCTATTCCCTAGAGCACAAGATTGAGGTACAATAGCATTCGCTCTACACAAGTTACAGGCAATTGCTGTGTTGAAGAACACAAATTTAAATTTTTTTTGCCATAGCTCTTGCCTATAATACAAATAAGCATTTATACTTATTTATAAATCGTTGCCATTCCATAGAAAAAGCTTTGCAGTGCTTAATGCTATTTAAAGCAGTCTTAAGATTGCTAACAATGGCTGAAGTTCTGTTGCAAAATATCAATGTGAGGAGCGAATTCCGAGAGTGTATTCGCGGTACACTCAAATAGGTTTCTTTGAGAGCAATCGCGAATAAAATTTTACCAAAATCCATCATAAACGTACTGTTCTCTTTCGCGGCGAACTGCGATCGATAACGGTTGCTTGTGTGAGTCACTAAAATTCAGGAATATTAACCATGACTACTGCTGTAGCTGCTAGCTTTCCCGTTAATCTTAGCGCGTACAAAAAAATAGCACTAGACCCAAGCAATCCTACCCTGACTGGCGAGCAACGAGAAACACTCAAAGCTAACATTCAGCTTTGTCGCGATGCAATTGTTTTCTTCACTGCTACAGGTGCTGCTAGAGGTGTAGGCGGACACACAGGTGGTGCTTACGATACAGTACCAGAAGTAGTCATTCTTGATGCCTTCTTCCGAGGCGCACCTGATAAATTTGTCCCTATCTTCTTTGATGAAGCAGGACACCGCGTTGCTACCCAATATCTGATGGCGGTTTTGCACGGCGAGTTGGATGCGGAAAGCCTCGTTCATTATCGCGAAGCTCATTCAAAATTGCCCGGACACCCCGAACTTGGCTTAACACCTGGTGTTAAATTTAGTTCCGGACGTTTGGGACACGTTTGGCCTTACATTAATGGTGTGGCATTAGCTAATCCCAACAAAGTTGTCGTCTGCTTGGGTTCAGATGGTTCGCAGCAGGAAGGCAATGATGCAGAAGCAGCACGTTTGGCAGTAGCTCAAAATCTGAACGTCAAACTCATTATTGATGATAATGATGTCACCATTGCCGGACATCCTTCAGATTATCTACCTGGTTTTAGCGTTGCTAAAACACTTGAAGGTCACGGCTTGAGTGTCAATGAGGGTGATGGGGAAGACTTAGACGATCTGTACCGCCGCCTTTGTGCAGCAGTAACACAGTCGGGACCTGTTGCTTTAGTCAACAAGCGGAAGATGGCAGTGGGAATTGAAGGTATCGAAGGCTCAACCCACGGTCATGATGTGATTCCTGTAGATAAAGCGATCGCGTACTTAGAAAAGCGTGGATTAACTGAAGCAGTCAACTACCTCAAGAGCATACCCAAGCCCAAGCAAAGCTACACATTCCTTGGAGTCAGCGACAAATGGGGTTCCAACCGGAACGTATTTGGTGAAGCAGTCGTTTCCGTTCTCAGCCGCTTGAGTGAAACTGAACGTAAGGAAAAGGTATTGTGTATCGATAGCGACCTTGAAGGTTCCTGCGGCTTGAAGAAGATTCACGATACATACCCAGAAATCTTCGTCAGTTCTGGAATTATGGAAAGAGGAAACTTCTCCGCCGCCGCCGGATTTGGGATGGCAAAAGGAAAGCAAGGTATCTTCGGTACCTTCAGCGCCTTTTTAGAAATGTGTATTTCCGAAATCACAATGGCGCGGTTGAACTATTCCAATGTTTTGTGTCACTTCTCCCACTCCGGAATCGATGACATGGCAGATAATACCTGTCACTTCGGCTTAAACAATATGTTTGCCGATAATGGATTGGATGATGGTTACGAAACACGACTTTACTTCCCTGCAGATGCTGCTCAAATGACGGCGTGTGTTAATGCAGTCTTTTTCGATCCGGGTTTGCGGTTTATCTTCTCCACCCGTTCCAAAGTTCCCCACATTCTTGATGCTAATGGCAAAGAGTTGTTTGGCGAAGGTTACACCTTTGTTCCTGGCAAAGATGAAGTTGTACGGGAAGGAACTGCAGGTTATATCGTCAGCTATGGCGATGGATTGTATCGCTCTCTTGATGCAGTGGAACGTCTCAAGCAGCAAGGAATTGATGTTGGTTTAATCAACAAACCCACACTCAATGTTGTAGATGAAGAAACCCTGGCAAAAATCGGTGCAGCACCTTTTGTACTGGTTGTAGAATCCATGAGCCGTCGCAACGGGTTGGGTATCCGCTTTGGAACTTGGTTGCTTGAGCGTGGATTTACACCCAAGTTCGCTCACCTCGGAACTCATCATGAGGGTTGCGGTGGTCTTTGGGAACAGTTCCCCCATCAAGGAATTGACCCCGATGGCATTATCAGTAAGGTCAAGTCATTGATAGGCTAAGTTTATACTTTTCACTTATGAAAAGTACTAATTTCTTTTGTGGGACGGGTATCTTGCCCGTCCCTTATTATACTATTTTGGCTTGAGAAAGCTGTGCTTAGACTGAACGTGACGCGAGTTTTACTTTTATCTCAAGATCTTGAGCTAAATCTGCTTCATTGTAATGACGTTCAATTTTGTTTTGGCCCAAAAGTTTCTGAAATTCCCATACAGACAAGTTAGCTAACTGACGTGCTTGACTGAAGGTAAAGATATTCTGTACGTACAGTTGTAAAGCTAATTCCTGGCGAATAGCTTGTTCGCCTTGATTTAACGAACTAGGTGATATTTGCAAGTTTATTGGTTGAATAAATTGACTCATTGATAATCAAACCTAAATAAATTTCAAAGCTTATACCATTTCTGTATAAAGATGCATCTAATTAGTCCTTGCCCAGCGTTTTTATAGTCCCACATTTCCAATGTGAGGGAATTTCAAGCGCAACCTCATATAGAATTGGTATCACACATTATTATAAGATTCTTATTTGGTTTTTGAAATACACATAGAGTAGGCATTGACCGCCATATAAGACTTTTGACTGGCAATGCTTAACGCCACGCCATACAATTGCAGGGGAAGCTGCTCGCGAGGGTTACTTCCCATACAGTCGTGAAAATTTTTTACAAATCATCTATAGTTCCTATAATACCAATTCTCCTTTTATATTTTCAATGGCAGTCAACGAGGGATTGCTCGTTTAGGTCTGTTGCGATCGCATATCGTGTTCGCTATGAGTTTCGTTGATAGCTTTAAAAAGAAGCTTTAAGAAACTTCTCATAGATTGATCCGTCCAAGTGTACCCGTTCGAGGTCTACAAGCATGGAAATGTCTAGTTTACATTATCTTTTACCTCACAAACAACTAGACATCTCCAAAAACTGCCCAAGTATCTCTATGACTAACTTATAGGGTGCGATCTCCAGTTTCGCAAGCCAGCTAGTTTATACGATAGAATAAGGTTTTGAGATATTTGTTGTTAATAATCAAACCAAAAAACGTAGTTAGGTGCATTCATTTTTAAATCAGGCGATCGCATATATTTCTGTTGGTAATACGAGGGCCCCAATTCGGAATCTTACTAGTCCACAAATTGTCAAAATTACTTGCTCATACTTTTTAGGATTTAACCGAAATCTTTCTTGGACAACTCGGAATATTTTTACCGAACGAATTCTGTGTTCAACAAATATTCTTTTGGAGGAAAACTCCTGGTTTTCTTTTTTCTGAGAAATAGTTAACTTTCCATTTCTCGGTGTTTTAATAGGTGTGTCAATTAAATCTTCTCCTTGATATCCTAAATCTCCCTTAAATTTTTGTTTTTGGTCAAAGTTATCACGATTTTCTCGAAACAAAGTTATATCACTTTTCGGTCCAGGTTCGCCAGCTACAACATCAACGATATCCCTTGCATCTGGCAAAATAATCATCTGACTTTTAAATGTATGTTTACTTGCCTTGCCAGAGTAATATTTTTCTTGCTCCTTATTGTCTTTAGGTCTTTCCCTCACTTGTTCATAGCTGTCTACAATTAATTCGTAATCTGTGAGAATTTCTTGAACTACCATCAAATCAGATTCGTTTTTTTTTACTTGTTCAATTAAACTGGATGGCAACAATTCCCTAAGTATTGGCAACCAATAATTAAATGTATCATTTGCTGTAGACTCACTCACTCCAAACTGGATGCCCAAAAGTTGAAAGGTTGTCAGATGCCTGAGATAGACCAAGGTTAAAATTATTTCTTCTTTCATGGATAGTTTGGGTTTACGACCTCCACCACTAGCAATAATTCTCACTTTTGTAGATTCTAATAACTCTTGTTTTTCGTGGTGTAATCTTTCGGCATTTTGAATTAATTGTTGTAACTGTTCGTACTCTAGACCAATTAACCGCTTTGTTTCTTTAGGATTCTCTTCAATATGGTTCAGTATATTGCTCATATTTCTGTGTCAGAAAAGCTCTCTAATGTTCTTATATCACAGAATATAACTATTTTGGAGATGTCTACTTGACTCGACAACAAGTTCAAAAATCTAATTCAGTTTGATTTGTAAAAATGACGCAAGATGCAATTTTCAGTCCATTCTTTGCAACAGTGTTTCTGACACTCTTCGTCTGGGTGTATATGTACATCCGTCGTATCAATTTTATCACCAGTAACAAGCTCAGTCAGAAGGAGCTTGCTACACCTAACACACTGGCGCAAATCTCCCCACCAAATGTATCCAATCCATCGGATAACTTAAAGAACCTGTTCGAGATTCCGGTACTTTTTTATGCGCTTGTCCTATACCTCTTCGTTACAAAGCAGGTGGATACAGTGTATGTGAACGCCGCGTGGATCTTCGTTGTGTTTCGCGTATTGCATAGTATTGTCCATTGCACATTCAATCTCATTATTCTTCGGTTCTACCTTTACCTATTTGCCACACTCGCGGTGTGGTTCATCGCAATCCGCGCCGCTCTCATGCACTTCACATAGAGTAGATAGACAGTTCTTTACGTCTCATTAAATATCCAAAATGACCATAGCAGTCCAGCCATCATTGGTTTTTTCCAATTGAAACCGATGTAATGTGACTGCTTTAACATCCACTCGCTGTTCGTGGCGATCGCGATCTAGTGTTTCTCCTTGAGTGACTGCAGTTAACTGATATTTATCATCTTTCTCTTCAAAGTCAATTTGCTGCGCTCGCAACAGCAGTAGCTCGCTATCTTTGTAGTAAACAAATTCTTGAAGAAAATTAAATAGTAAAAGGTCTAATGCGTCATCTTCTAAATGAAAGGTTCTTGTTTCCTTACGTTCTATGGAATCTAAATCTTCAATCATAGTATTGATTGTTGCATCACCGGCTGCTTTAAATACCTCCTGTAAATCTTTTCCCCAAGCACGAAAGGCAATATCAGCCGTAGCAATATCCTCAAGAAATTCATAAGGCATAGGATAAATATATCTCCAGTTCAAGTGTATTTTCAGTCTCCGTTAATTCGCAAGACATCATCCTTTAACTGTTGTCAAGGCTTTCTGGTACTCTTCTTCTGTTGTTATTGTTTTATTTAAATTGTAATGAAACATAACATTTACTGCTCGCATTTTTTCAAAAGTTCGATAATTTCTAATTTTTGTTCTTTTACCTGTTTGCCAATAAAAACTAACTCCGTTGCTTCTTGTTCAAAGCGTTCTAAATCCCATCTCCCAGCTACAAAATTAAATAAATAAATCCCGTCTGAAAACCGGACAAATCCTTTAGCTCTGTAAACATTTGGTTCCAAACTATTGACAAATTCCTCAAAACACGGACGATTGATAGTAGCAGAAGTGTTGTAACTAAACGATTCAAATTCCGGTTGATGAACGTGATGTGGGGGCGGTTGTACGCGCTCTCGACCGATACCAAAAAGCAGATCTAAATCTACCTTTCCCCGATGGCTACGTAAAATCGAGGCAATTTCATTGATGGAGTGTAACTTGTCCTCTACAACCTCTAACTCTTTTTCTGAAATCAAATCAATCTTGTTAAGAAGAATAATATCTGCTGCTTCTATTTGGATTCGGGTTGTGTGACCAACAGAAGGATATTTCACCAATGAATCGGCATCAATAACAGTAACAACCCCATCCAATCGCACTTTTGGTAAACTTTCTTGAATATCAAAAACCAGTGCATCTGGTTCTGCAACTCCTGTTGTTTCCACTATAAGATGTTCGGGGTCAACAGAAGCGATGATTTCATCAACGGCTGCTTCAAACTCACCAAGCAAGGAACAACATACGCAACCGCCACCCAAATCTGCTATTTGAACATTTTTGCCTTGAATGATTTTGGCATCAATCGCTATTTCTCCAAACTCATTCATGAGAATCGCAATTTTTTTAGGCACTGTTTCAAGAATATGACGCAACAGAGTTGTTTTGCCACTTCCAAGAGGTCCCGTGATAACCGTAAGCGGTGTGCGGATTTGCATATTATTTTGTGCGCTCAAATTTTTGAGTGACAATAGCTACTTTATGATTTAAATACAACAGTTGCAAACAAAGCTATGCGTCTATCTTAAGAATGAAGCCGGATTTTCATATCAATTATCCTTTAATATTCCCAATGGGAGTTAAACGTACTACCCGTTTGCTAATCCCAGCTAATTCAGCAGCTTCAATCACATCATCAATATCTTTATAAGCCGCACCTGCTTCTTCAGCTAACCCTGAGTAAGAGGTACTTCTCACATAAATACCCCGCTTTTGCATATCTTTTTGTAGTTGTTCTCCACGATAAATTTTTCTGGCTTTTGCCCGACTCATCGTGCGTCCGCTGCCATGAGCGGTACTGAAGAAAGTTTGGTCGCCAGTGGGTACTCCTACTAATAAATAAGAGCCAGTTTCCATACTGCCACCAATAATCACTGGCTGACCGATATCTTTATATTTTTCAGGAACATCTTGCATCTGCGGACCAAAAGCACGAGTGGCTCCCTTACGATGCACGAGGAGCGATCGCTCTTTTCCATCAACTATATGGCTTTCTAATTTAGCAGTATTGTGGGCAACATCATAAACCACGTGCATACCCATTTCTTCTGGCGAGTTCCCAAGAACTTCCGAAAATACCTCTCGAATGCGGTGCAGGATAACTTGACGGTTGGCAAAAGACATATTAATACCGCATTTCATTGCTGAAAAATAAGCCTGACCTTCAGGAGAATGAAAAGGCGCACAGGCTAATTCTCTGTCTAAAATTTTGATACCGTACTTGCTCTCCATGACTTTAAGAAAGACTTGCAGGTAGTCAGTAGCAACTTGATGACCGAATCCGCGACTGCCACAATGGAACATGACTACCACTTGATTGGGAATGGTAATTCCCATACGTGCAGCTAGCTCCTTATCGAAAATATTTTCCGGTCGAACCACTTGAATTTCTAAATAATGGTTACCAGAACCTAAAGTGCCAATTTGATTAAAACCTCGGTCAATTGCTTTGTCACTGATTTTGGAAGAGTCAGCGCCTTTCATACACCCTTGCTCTTCCATAAGTTCCAAGTCTTCTTCCCATCCGTAACCATTGCGAACGCACCACCGTGCGCCTTGCTCGACAACTTCACGAAATTCACTGCGTGAGAGTTTGACAAAGCCAGTACTTCCCACTCCTGCAGGAACTTTTTGATAAAGCTTATCTACTAGCTTTTTGATATCGTATTTTACTTCATCGTAGGTCAGGTTTGTAACCATCAAGCGCATCCCGCAATTGATATCAAAACCGATACCACCAGGAGAAATCACACCCCCTTCCTCTACATCCATCGCCGCTACGCCACCAATGGGAAAACCATAGCCAAAGTGTCCGTCAGGCATACATAAAGCATATTTACTTACCCCAGGAAGTGTTGCTACATTAGTGACCTGGTCGTAAACGGCTTCATCTAATTCCCGAATTAACTTCTCTGTTGCATATATTCGAGCAGGAACCCGCATCCCTTCTTTGTAGGACACGGGTATTTCCCACACTGTATCAGAAATCTTGTTTAAAAACTCTTTGATAGTCATTTTTACCGTATGTTTTTTTTGTAAAAATATCCATATACGATAAAAGCCTTTGTTTGTTACAACTTCTTCCTAAAGAAACGTTTTGCTGTTTCAGTTCTAAAGAGGGAAAGACTAACAAATACTTAACAAAACCTTTTCTGGAATCAGTTTGTAGGATAGTGATTTTACTTAAGTCGTTTCAATTAACTCGCTTAACAGAAAGGTTATGTGCAAAGTTAATGGCAAGGTAGACAGCAGAATTAAAATAATTCTCAATCTTATAGCCGTAGATGTATTGCAATTTATTGAAAATCAGTATAGCTCTCCTTGTCAAATATTCGAGTGAGGTTAATATATCAATCATACAGTTGTAAAAGTTACTCCAAAAACACTTATGCCAGTGACTGTTGATACTCAACGTACAGGGCGTTTTGTCCATTGGTGGCCTTACGTTGCTCTTGGTGCTTCTGCACTCGTATTTTTATCGTTAATAACCGCTCCATTTTTTAAGCAAACCCTTGTTCGTAAAGATGTACAAGTTAAACAAGAGGAGCCTTTCAAAATCAAATCACTCCAATTGGCACCTCAGCTAATAGGTGCATTGCGCGTTGATGTCAATGCGATCGTACCCGATAATCGTTGGGTGACCTACGAAATTCAGCTTTTGGACAAACAAGGCAAGGTTTTGGCGTCCGGAATTAAAGAAGCTTGGAAGGAATCAGGTTTTTGGTCTGAAGACGGAGAAACGGGGACGTGGTCTGAAGAAGACTTGACAGCTGGTTTAGATGTTCGGGCAAAGAAAAACGAAGAAGTCACTCTTGCCTTAGCAGTGTTGGGCTATGGAGAAACCAGTGGAAAAGAACTAGCTGAAGCTGTTCCTTTTACAATGACTGTCGAAAATGGAGTCATTGATACACGCCATCTTTGGCCTGGTTTAATTTGGTCTACTTTTTTCTCTGTCATGGCATTATTTGCCACACGCCGCATTGGTAAAAAAGCAATTACCGCAAAAATTCTCGACAGCGATCCAAATGGTCGCGAAACAGTTGGTGGAGCTAATCGTCTCGTGCGCGTTAATGTAGATATCCAATCTGATGAAACATCTCCCCCAGAACTAGAAGTCAACCTGTCTATTAATGATGCCTATGGCGAACAAGTTTATGCAGGCTCTTTTCCCGTAAAACTCTCCTTTACAAAAGAGAAAGGGAAAATTACAAAGGTGACAGGAAAGTTACAGAAATTTTTTATACTGAACGAGCGTGCTTCTTACGGTTTTCATGTAGAAGTTTTTCCCGATGAACCAGTCGATCGGACATCACTGATTGTTCGAGATGGTGCTCGTACCTTAAAACCAGTAGAGGTGATACACATCAGCGCTAACACGGCGACCAGCGACAAGTAAAAAAATTACCATTTCATGAGATTGAACTGGTACTAAAAAACTGACTGTTGTAAAGAATTCGCTGATTATCCGAACTTGGTATGGATAGTTGAGCACTCTAAATCTAAAGTTCAAAATCCAAAATCCTAGAGGCTTATGTTTGCAAAAATTTTTACCGGAATAGCAGTCTTACTTGCTCTCATTTCCATACTTGATAGCTACAGTCAAAAGTCAGCTTTTGTGCTGAGAGAAGAAAAACAAGAAAACTATTCTCCCCGATATGAAACTCAATTATCGGGTTCCTACGACAATCGGGGAGTTTGGATATATACCTCTACAACCCGAAGTTACTACAGTGACTTTCAAGGTGGAGGTCCTGGTAGTGGAAAGTAAAAATATTTCCACACTTAAGGCTGAACAATCAATGGTTAACAATAAATGGAACAAGAAATAGGAACATCTCTAGATTCACTAGATGCGGAAAATACTGAACATAATGGCAATTTCTTAAGCAGCAAGCAGCGCAAACTCTTGCTAGCAGCAGCAGCAATCTCTTCTGCATGCGGATTAGCTGTAGAACTTTTACTTGGAACCCTTGCAAGTTACTTAGTTGGGAACCAAGCCCTGTCCTACGGTATTGCGGTGGGGGGCTTTTTAGCAGCAATGGGTGCTGGTTCTTACTTGAGCAGATTTGTTGCAGCAAAAACAAAAGGGCGCTTTCTTCAAAATCAGTTACTACTTGCTTTTGTACAGGTGGAGTTGGCGATCGCACCACTCACAGCCCTGTTACCTTTAGGATTATTTGCCCTATTTGTGCTTGATGGTTCCATTTGGTTGGGATTAGTTCTCGTCACTCTTTTGCTGGGATTGCTAGCAGGTTTAGAAGTCCCACTCTTAACACGACTTGTAGAATCATCAGAAGGAGTTAGAGAAGCCCTAGCAGGAGTTTTAGCACTGGACTATCTAGGCGCACTTATTGGTTCACTCCTGTTTCCAGTACTCCTGTTACCCTGGTTGGGCATGTTTCCCACAGCTTTCATATTGGGTGCATTTCCCGCTTTTATGGTCTTCGCGATTGGAAAATCTTTTCCCCAACTGCGACGCTGGGCTTATTTAGGGTTAATGGTAGGCGTGCTGCTCTGTACCTTGGCACCAATTTCTCTACCTATTAGCAATAATCTAGAGAATAACTTATATAAAGCACCTGTTATTCAGCGTATTCAAACACCCTATCAACGTATTGTCCTGACAAGACAAGGGCAAGACGTGCGGCTGTTCCTGAATGGCGATCTACAATTTTCTACAATAGATGAATATCGCTATCACGAAGCACTCGTGCATCCAGCAATGAGTGCAACTCCTAACAGAAAACGAGTCCTCGTGTTGGGAGCTGGAGATGGTATGGCGGTGCGGGAAGTGTTGAAGTGGCGAGAGGTTGAGAAAGTCGTACTGATTGAACTCGACCCAGCAGTTGTTAAGTTAGCTACTCGTCATCCGCAACTCGTGCAAGTTAACAATAAAGCTTTAACAGACCCCCGCGTTGAAGTCATCAACGCTGATGCTTTTACCACAGCCCCAGGTCTGAAAGAAACCTTTGATGTTATTATCGCGGACTTTCCCGATCCAGATCAAGAAATCCTTGCCAAACTGTACTCAGATGGTTTTTACCGACGTTTGATGGGACGACTTGCAGACAGTGGGGTGTTAGTGACCCAAGCATCCAGTCCATTTTTTGCCCCCAAAGTGCTGAGTTGTATTACTGAAACTATTGCCCACACTGGGCTAAAAGTACATCCTTACGTAGTCGATGTTCCCAGTTTTGGTCCGTGGGGTTTTGTAATGGCTTCGCGGGCTGCTATTGAATCAGATAAACTTGAGCTTCCCGTATCAACACGCTTTCTGACTCCAAATATTCTGCATCATTTATTTGAATTACCTAAAGATGTGCTACTAGGAAATACTAAGGTGAACCGCTTATCCGATCCCGTAATTGTTCGTTACCAATTGGATTCTCGCTGGGTTTCATATTAATAATGGCTAATAGCTAATGGCTAATGGCTAATAGTGCAATTAGCCATTAGCCATTAGCTATTAGCAATTTCAAGAGGTTTGTTATGACATTCATTTGGCTGGGAATTTTTGTTGTTGGAACTGCTGCTGTTGTTTTGTTCGTACTTCAACAGCAAGGAAAAATTTTAATTGGTAGCAATCGCAAGGAACTACCATCGCTACACCGCACGGTATTTAATTTACAAATTGGCGATATCGTGCAACATATGGGTATTGACTGGGTTGTTGAAGGTCACCTAATTTACACTGTTGGTGAATTTACTTGGTCTGAATATATGTTGCAGGATGGCGATCGCATTCATTGGTTGTCTGTGGAGGAAGACGATCGCGTGGAGGTTGCCTTGTTAGAACCTACAAATCAATTAGATATTAGCGACGAACCGCCAAAGCAGTTAAACTTTGCGGGCGAAACTTTTCGATGTGTTGACTCCGGTACAGCTAGAATGACTCGCAAAGGTACAATTAGAAAACCTGTAGCTTCCCGTTGTCAATATTTTGACTATCAAGGTTCAAATAACAAAGTGCTTTCAGTAGAAATTTGGGATGGAGAGGTGGAAGTGACTGTTGGAGAACTTATTAATCCTAGGTCGTTGTTGATACTACCAGGTGATGGAAAGAGAGTTTATAATGAGTAAATCGCTTTTGCCTATTTTTTAGTTGCTACAATTGAAATAGGCATTCATGTATTTACTCATTCATTGGCAGGCGGATAAAAAACTCACTGCCTTGACCTAATTGAGATTGTACCTCCAGGCTACCATGATGTTTATCGACCAGCCATGACTCTGCAAGAACGGTAAACTGTTTTGACTCTCAAAATCATTAATTTGCCTTGCTCGGCTCTAGAGTTGAGAAGAGTTTGCGTTGCTAAACTCAAAATCTTGATAGCGCTTCAAATCACCAATAACCACATCTTAATTCTCAAATTTTATGAGTATCAATAAACTCAAAAATCACCAAGCCTTTTTAAAGATTGATGGCGCTTTCAGGAGAAAGAAACTAGCTTCACCTCTCCTAAGTGTTTTAAAAGTTGAACGGCAGCCTCTTCCAAGTTGCTCTGTTTGTGAAGCTTAGAAATGCGATCGCAAACTATATTGGTGTGGAAGAAGGGTAAGGAGACATATATAACTTTTAGAGAAATAAGTATTTTTATTTACTAATTCCTTGAATCTGCAATTTAAGAAAACTCTTGCGATCGCTCTTTCGCCTGAGAACTCATAAAGCGATCTGCAAATAACACAAGGGAACTATTCATTGCGGTTCTTCCCGACCAATACCAAGGAAGAGTAATTTACTTTTCAAGTCTTGCGGTTCAGTTCCACAGTAATAATACCTTTTATAAGGTTGCAGCATTGTACGGGTATTAAAAGCGATCGCATCTATCATTGCTGATTCTAATTGTCAGTCTCTTGCCTGTCTTCGGGCAACTTGTTTGTAAAGCAGACTTATCGTGTTGGATCGTCACTGACTTTAACAATCAGCTTGCCGAAGTTTTTCCCTTGTAGTAAACCTATAAAGGCATGCGGGGCTCGATCCAATCTCTCTACAACATCTTCCTTATACTTGAGTTTACCTTCTCGCAACCACTCAGAAACATCTTTGACGAATTCTGCCTGACGATGCTGGTAATCTCCAACAAGAAAACCCTGAATGAGAGCGCGTTTAACCAACAGTGGCATTAAATTAGGACCGGGAGGGGCATTTTCTGCATTATATTGCGAGATTAAACCAACCAATGGTATTCTTGCCCCAAGATTAATCTGCTGCAACACGGCTTCTAAAATTGGACCTGCCGTATTGTCAAAGTAAACATCAATTCCGTCAGGACAAGCAGCTTTTAGGTCCGAACTCAGGTCTTGAGTTTTACGGTTAATACAAGCATCAAACCCTAATTCTTTCACCACGTAATCGCATTTGCTATCGCTCCCTGCAACTCCCACCACCCGACAGCCTTTGATTTTAGCAATTTGACCTGCTACAGAACCGACCGCACCAGAAGCAGCAGAAACAACAACCGTTTCGCCTGCCTTAGGTTGACCAATATCAAGCAAAGCAAAATACGCAGTCATACCGGGCATTCCCGTTACGCCCAACGCATAGGAGATAGGAGCTTGCTTGGGGTCAAGCTTACGCAACGTTTCGCCTTTTGATATGCCATAAGTTTGCCAACCATCATAACCGAGTACAAAATCTCCGGTTGAGAATTGGGGATGGTTAGATTTTATGACTTGGCTAACTGTACCACCTACCATCACAGACCCTAACTCCACCGGAGCAGCATAAGACTCGCGATCGCTCATGCGACCGCGCATATAGGGGTCGAGGGACAGGTAGATCGTGCGGTTGAGGATTTCGCCTTCCCCTGGTTCTGGGATTGGAGTTTCAACAAAGACAAAATCGCGCTCTTTTGGTTCTCCAACCGGACGGCTTTTAAGTAAGATTTGTTGATTAATCGGATCAGTCATAGCTTACACACATCAAATATAGTAGATGCTACGCTCTGTTGGGATAGCTTAATAATAGCTAATAGCTAATAGCTAATGGCTAATAGCTAATGGCTAATGGAAGACTGGTGAGTCCAGAGAAAGCACGCGGTGAGACCAGTGCTGTAGGCGGGTTTCCCACACCCTGGCAACTGGCGTATAGCCAGCCCTGGCGGGCATAGCCCAAAGGCATCGCGGAGCGTGTGCCTTACACATAGCATCTGTGCTCCTGAGATACAAGGGAGGGCTAATGGCTCATAGTCAAAACACAATTAGCAATTAGCAATTAGCAATTAGCAATTAGCAATTAGCAATTTAAAGAGAGAGTTAGTCAATTAAGCGCAGACTCGTATTCAGAACTCAAAAAATTATTAACTTTCCGTGCGGAGTAAGGTAGTATATTTACCCCCTGAGAGCCACAACTCCTCATGCGTACCCCTCTGCACCACTTTCCCTTGCTCCAGTACAATAATTTCATCACAATCGCGAATCGTACTGAGTCGGTGAGCAATAATAATACAAGAGCAACCGCGTCGCCGCAAATTCCTATCAATAATCAATTCTGTTTGAGCATCCAACGCAGAAGTCGCTTCATCCATAACTAATACTGAGGGATTCCTGACTAAAGCACGGGCAATTTCTAATCGTTGGCGCTGTCCGCCACTCATGTTCATTCCCCCTTCAATCAACTTGGCATCATATCCCCCAGGCATAGAAACAATCAAATTATGAATGTCGGCGTCAGAGCAAGCCTGCACTAAGTCGGTTTGTGGTACTGTCGAATCCCATAAAGTAACATTTTCCCGAACTGTCCCAGCAAATAGAAAAATATCCTGTTCTACCATTGCCAAAAAGTTTGCCAAAACAGTGCGAGGAATCTGAGTTCTGGGTACACCATCAAAGCAAATTTCCCCTTGCCAAGGTTTGTATAAACCGCAAACTAGTTTCGCAATTGTAGACTTACCAGAACCACTCCCTCCTACTATTGCTACTCGTTGTCCCGGCTTGAGACACAGGTTAAAGTTCTCAATTAAGGGATTTTCCACTCGGCTGTAGCCAAAAGTGATATTTCGTAACTCAACGTAGCCCTGTAGTTGGACGGGAATTGAGAATTGGGTATGGGGCATAGGGTATGGAGCATTGGCTATTTTCTCAAGCTCCATGCTCCTCTGTGCTTCTGCATCCACAGAATTCTGTAATACGTCATCTAAACGGTTGAAGTCAGCTTCTAAATCTTGCAGCGTACTACCGAAATTGACTAGACTGCCGATCGGTTCTAAGAAACTGGCTGTTAAACTCTGATACGCAACCAGCATCCCAATACTAAGGCTACCATTCATTACCCGAAAACTGCCGATAATTAAAATAGCAGTTGTAGTGAGTGCTGTTAAAAGGGTGGGTAATATTGTGAGAATTTGAGTTTGTAAAGCTAGCTCCTGCTGGGCGTTGAGCGCTTTGGCATAATACCCAGCGAATTTAGCAAATGAATCAGACTCAAGCCCGTTCGCTTTGATTGTTTCTATAGTTTGAATGCCTGCGATCGCCACTCCATTGACCTTACCAGATTCGATCGCCAGCTTCATATTGGCATCAACACGAGTCTGCGATAGAAACTGGAGGGCAAAAAAGTTGAGCGCGGCAAAACTAATAGCGATCGCACTCAGTACAAGGTCGTATTGAACCATAATTAAAAAGTAAAAGACCATCATCACTGTGTCGATAACGGTGGTTGCAAGGCGACCTGAGAGTATCTCTGCTACTTTATCGTTAAGTAACATCCGACTGCTGATTTCACCTGCAAAGCGTTGGGCATAAAATCCAATTGGCAACCGGAGAATATGCCAAAGAAACTGCCCTGACATCGTAACTGACAACTTCAGCATCAGCAAGCGCAGGTAGGTAAGCCGCAGTCTGGCAACTAGTGCTCGCAGTACACTAGTTATAGCCATTCCTAATACCAACGGTCGTATCCACTCTTGCCGATCGGTAATGAGAATTTCATCAACAAATATTTGAGTAAAACCGGGCACTGCTAACCGAGCAATTGTCAGTAATAGTCCTGCAAAAAAGCAGAACAAAATGGTATTGCGTGAGTGTTGCAAACGCGAGGCTAAAGCAGTAAAAATGTTACTTTTTTGACCACTAGTTTGAAATTCCGGTCCTGGTTCCATCACCAAGACGACGCCTGTATAAGCACGATTAAACTCTTCTAGGGAAACTGTCCGGCGTCCTGTAGCGGGATCGTTGAGGTAGACGCGGTTTTTGCCGAACCCCTCCACCACTAAAAAATGGTTGAAATTCCAAAAGACAATGTAGGGAGGACTCAAAGTGTTGAGGTTTTCCAACAACCTCTTCAAACCTTTGGCGTTTAAGCCATAGTTCCGGGCTGCTTTAACGATATTAAAAGCGCTGCTCCCATCTCGGGAAACACCGCACTCGCGCCGCAGTTCTGCTAACGGGACAATGCGCGAGTAATAGCCGAGAATAATTCCGAGGGCAGCAGCGCCGCATTCGGTTGCTTCAATTTGCAGCAGTGTGGGGGTTCTGACACGAGTCGTGTGTGCTGGCTGTAGAATACTTCTAATAAAAGTAAGTGGCTTAACCTTAAAAAACATTAAATCTACCTTAACAAGTCAAAGATTGCGAGGAGCAGCACTGGTATTCAGAATGCAAAAACCATATAGAGTTCTTGCTTCTTGTAACAAAATATGCTTTTTAAGTATTAGATAAACAAATATATCTAACTATTTATATACCTCTAATGATGCAGAGATGAAAATAGATACCGAAAAAAACATCAAAAATTCCCAAATATCGGAATGACGTGGAGTATTTTGATATGTTACTTCTCATTGATTTAAGTCTTTCTCAAACAAAGATACGTGAGTATCTTAATACTCTTTCCACAAAATAGTTATCACAGAGTGAGGAGTGATAAAACTATAGATTTTCATATTTCTCCCCTTTCTAAGGAGAGGCTAAGAGGAGACTAAGGGGGCAAATCTAACCTATGTGTACAAGCAGTAGCTAAAAGGGGCGAAATACTCTTAACGCCATCTTTTTTACGGAGATTTGGAGGGAGTTAAAGTTATAAATACCTCAGTCACCACTGTTAAAATACCCTCTTAGCTACGTATACGTACAATATTTAATTATTTTTCTTACAAGCTTATAAGGAAAATTTTAAATATAAGATAAACAAATATACTATACTACAGACATACGTCTAATTGCATAGAAGCAGTAAAAAGACTAAAAAATTAATCAAACTTTTCAAAAAAAAAGAAAATACTTAAAGTAATTTTAGTATCTTAACTTCTCTTATCAATCTTATTCTATGTGAAATAAAAATACGAGAATATCTCAAAACCCTTGCTAAAAGCCAATTACGAGAGATGAAGAATTGGTAAATTGCTTGATAATTTTTTTTTATATGGATGATTGCTAGCTTATTTGCAACATCGAACACGTGTATCTAAAGATATATATACAAAAATTTGTAAACCTTTTATAAAAATAAGTGTAATCACTCAATAGAAAGAGAAAAGCGAAATGATTAATAATGAAGCTGTAACCAAAGTTACTCAAGAAGTAAAGGAATGGGAAGGAGAACTGGATGATGCTGATTTAGCAGCTATATCTGGTGGTGGACCTGTAGGACAACTCGTTGGGGGCGTAGTACAAGTTGTCGGTGGTACAGTAGGGGTTGTAGGGGGAGCAGTAGCGGCTGCAGGCGGGTATATTGCTGAAAATCTTCCTCTGTAGAGGTATTGCTAGGCAATGTAGGTTTTCAAGTTACAGGTTTCTGCGAACAGGTGAATAAACTTGTGCTTTAATTGCACTCACAATATCACTGAATTTTGGTGAATTTTTGTACCATCTCTGGTACTTTAGGCACTCCGATACTTAACTCTCTTCAATCGATTTGGAAAGAGGAAAACGCTATAACCTCTTTTGAATAATAGACATAATCAAGCTTTAAGCGCTTTTATCCCCTTCATTATTATTTGACTCTCTTTGTTGTGAAAGTTCATAGTGGTAATAGTGGTAGATTATACTCCAACAAAAGAGATAAAAGAGAACTAAAAATACTTAGCTAAGTATCAAGGAATGCAATAAGTATTCACGCATTGCTTAATTTACCATAGCTTTTTGTGCAGCTAGCAAGTTGTACTCCTCCTGTTTTGCACCATTGCCGTACTGCAAAAATAAAAGCTCGGAAATCTGATTATTTGCTGGGGTGGGCAGCGCCCACCTTACCCCTCTACTTGAAGGCGCAAGATGTCAGCCTCCGACTAGCCGTGAAAATCGCCGCTAGTAATATATGAAAGACGCACATTTTTTTCATTTTCTGAAAGCCTTGCTATATAAGGGTTATAAAATGTGCATCTTAGGAGATACTGTGAGCATCGCTTCAAACAGTGAAAACACGAAAAATTAGGGTAGTGAAAAATGGAAGCACATCAAACAAACGTACCTAAAACAGCAGTCAACATCTCAGTATCCAAAGAACAAAAATTAAACAATACAAATTTTGGGGATTGGGAATTGTCAGACGAACTAGACGATGCTGATTTAGAAGCAATTCGTGGAGGGTTTTTGTTGAACGGACCTTTATTTAGTATTGGAGAGATTAATATACTGAGTGGAATTGGAAGCCAGAATGGAGGTTATAATACAACCTCTAATACCCAAACTGCGTATACTTCAGTCAACAATACAAATACTAATAATACAAATACAATCGGGAACTAAATAAGGTCAATTTTAGGTATAAGAAGGAACTGTTGCACGATCGCCTGCACTTGATATGACTAAAGTATCTGTGTGGATGGTTATACGTGCAATAGCCTTAACCACCAAATTAATAAATACCAGTCAAAGAGCGGAATAGAGGAATAACGTAGGAGATAGGTGCTACTTCTCCTATTTTGACCCGGACCTCCGCAGTCGTACCGGATGAAATTTGTAATTCTGGACCTTTGGAAGAAGACCATTTGTAACCACTGATAGTGGAAGGATCTTTTTCCAGTTGGATCTGAACTTGCACGCGAGCTGCGTTACTATTGGCAAGGCTACGAGCTAAGTCTTCGTTACCAACTTGCGCTATAATATCCTGGGTCGTCACGGGAAAGGGAGAAACGTTCGTTACTACTCCAATAATTCCACCAAAGCGATCGCGCTTGACAACGCTGGGTGTTACTTGTACTGTCATGCCTGGTTTTATCTGTTTACCATCCTTATCAGCAAAGTAAACAAGACTTGACAGTTTTGTGTTAGGGTCTTCAACTTCAATCGTTGCAATCCGGGTACCGGAGCTAACAACTTGACCGGGGAGTGTACCAACTGACAAGACGCGACCATCAAATTTGCTAACAATTTGGCTCGACTGATTTAATTGCAGTTTTAACGAGGAAATTTTGCGTCGTACTTCCTGAATTTGATTTAATTTGTTGACTGACTTTTCCAAATCTTGTTGAATGAGTTTGGTTTTTTGAGCTTCAATATCTTTAATTTTAGTTTTAATGTCGTCAAGTTTATTCAGATTTTGCAGGTAATCCCGGTTTGCATTAGTTTTTTGAACTTGAATTTCTTGAATATTATTTTTGATATCATCAATTCTGCTCAGGTTTTGTAGGTATTCCCGTTCGCTCGACGTTTTTTGAACATCAAGGTCTTTAAGTTGTGTTTGAATATCGTCAAGTTGCGTCTGTTGGTTCAACAAGTCCTGCTGGGCTTGAAGCACTACATCCTGGCTAATAACTTTTTCCTGAAATAAACTCCGACGAGCTTCAACTCGTTGTTGTAAAGTTTGCAATAATGAGCTAATTTTTTGCTTTCTCTCTAAAAGACTTTTACGTTTTTCTGCTATTGCGGTAAGAGTTTGGTTGTACAGTGTGGGTACGACTTGTTGTCTTAACAGGCTTTGCTCCAAGCTTTGTCGTTTTTGCTCTAACGCTTTTAAAGTTTCAGAGTGTAGCGTTGGTGCTACTGATTCTCGACGCAGGCTTTCTTCAAGGTCTTTTTGCTGCTGCTCCAATGTTCTTTGTGACAAGGCGATCTGTTGTTTTTGCAGTCTCTCAGTGTCCCGGTTTTGCTCTTGCAACTGGATAAATTTCGCGTTTTCTTGCTGTAGTTGTTGCTTAATATTAGATTGATCTACGATCGCGAGTATTTGATTCTGCCTAACGACATCTCCTGGCTTGATGTTCAAGGCTAACAATTGACCGCCACCAAGTGACTGAATTTGTACCACATGACGGGGTCGGATCAACACGCCAGAACCCGTAACTGTGAGTGGAATTCGCCCAACTATACTCCAAGTACCAGCAACGAAGACCAAAAAGCCCATAGAAACTAAGGGTAGCCAAGCTTGGCGGCTTGTTAAGAGCATCAGTTTGTCAAGTTGCTCTGGAGAGTTTAAGCGTAAGAGCGCTTCTTCACGGAAGAGTTTTTTCGCGTTATTGGGCATCTTGTATATTTTTCTTTTGAATTTACTCTACACTCAGACAGAATGCCGTGCCAGACATATACTGTTGCGTTTCCAGGCTTGACACTTATATCATATTATACTTTAAAATTGCTCGTTTTTGAACAAAAAAGTTTCGCCCAGTCCCCACCTAAAAATATTATGAGTTTGTCTCTTTTTATTAATTTGATTCCATTTGTCGGGCTACTAGTTGAGCAAATAACCCCTCAGTATTAACCAGTTTCTCAAATGTACCTACTTGCACCACGCGACCCGCTTCGATGGCATAAATTCGGTCAGCATTGCGAATTGTGCTCAGTCGATGAGCAATAACTATCCGAGTCGCATTCAACTTTTCTAAACTCTGAGAAACGATCGCTTGGGTACGGTTATCCAAAGAACTGGTAGCCTCATCCATCAAGATAATTTTTGGCTGATTCACAAGCGCTCTTGCAATTAACAATCTCTGGCGTTGTCCCCCTGAAAGATTAGTACCGCCTTCACTGACAATTGTATGCAATCCCATAGGCATTTGTGCGATATCATCAGCCAAACCTGCCATTTGCGCCGCTTCTTGAGCTTGAGCTTGGGAAATTAATCCTCCGGCAGCGATATTCTGAAAAATTGAACCCGTGCCAATGCGACCATTCTGTAGCACTACTCCCAATTGCCTCCGCACCGCTTCAAGATTGAGTTCTGCTAAGTCAAAGCGATCGTAGAACACCGTTCCCGATTGTGGAGTTTCAAACCCCAACAACAACCTCAATATGGTTGATTTCCCACTGCCGGAAGGTCCCACTATCGCTACAAATTCCCCAGGTTCTGCATGGAGACTCACCCGGTCGAGAATCGGCAACCCATCGTCACGGTAGCGAAAGGTAACGTTGTCTAAAGCTACGCGACCCATCAAGTCGCCTGGGTTTGCCTTGGTAGGATCGTACTCCGGCTGTGCTTGCAAAATTGGTTTTGCCCTCTCCCACAAAGGCACAATTGCCAAAATATCAGTCAGTGTGTTGCTCAGGCTAGTTACACCTCCAATAAAAATCCCCAACGCAGCATTAAAAGCCAAAAACTTACCAGCAGTCAGCCCGTCGCCTGTTGTCTGAGCCATCTGTATCGATGAAATCGCAAACCAATATAACAGCGCTGAAGTCACAAGCGGTAGAACCTCGTTAAACACAGAAACCCGATCTACAATTCGTTGGAAACTAGCCTTGAGCATCATTTGCTGGCTGTACTGCTCCGCCCAAGCAGCAAATGCGCGATCTTCCGCCATCGCCACCCGCAGCTTAGCTACCCCGTTAATGAGTTGTACTGTCAGTCCATTAATCTCGCCAATCAGTTGTTGCTGGCGGCGCAATTTGCGTATTAATACCAAGCTAGCAACAGTAGTGACAACAGTTGTTAGAAGGGCTATACCTACACCCACTAGAGCGAGTTGCCAACTGTAAACAAACATCAGTACCAAGTTTAGTAGAGCAAACAGTGCGCTTAAAAGAGTGCGTTGCGTTCCTCCTGACAATTTCTGACGAATTTGGTTCACCGATAAAACGCGGTTTACCAAGTCACCAGAGGAATAGTTGCGAAAAAATGCCGGACTTAATCTCAGCAGTCGATCCCAAATTGCAGGCTGCAATGCGCTATCAGCAGCGTTTTCGATTCGCAGCGAAATTATGCCTTGGGACATAGCAAATACTGTTCTTCCCATAAGAAGTGCAAACAACGCTAGCCCTATTTGCCCTAACAAGCCGCGATCGCTATCTGGAATGGCATTATCGAGCAACAGCGCTGTTGCCTGTGGCACAACCATTCCTAGCGCCGAGGCAACAACCCCAGTTGCCAAAACTAAAATTATGTCTTTTTGATAACCCTTGACGCCAAACTGAAACAATTGTATTGCATTGTTGACGACGTTGGGTAATGGTCGGTAAAATTGGTGAGCCTGTGTTGCAAGTGTTGCCGCTACTCTTTGATTTACAACAGTGCGAGTCTGCGTTGTGGGGTCAAACAAAATATAACGGTTGCCCGCTGGTAACAAAGCTACTGGAAGGTTTTCTTCTTGGGTGTAAGCTAATAACGGACCATGCTCGTGAAGCCACCAGTTATCCTCAAGCACTACGCAACGGGTGCGAATTTGGGAGGAGCGTGCTAGAGCTTCTATCGGCTCTTGAACTCGACTGAGATCCTCTGACTGCGTCGGCGGACTAATCGTTATACCCATTGCTCGTGCAACTGCTCCCGCTGCTACCAGCAACGGCGTTCCTGGCTGATGAAAAAATGCAGTTTCTTGCTGCGGTTGCACTACAGCAGCTAACTTAGAAAGTGCAGAGCTAACTACCTGATGATTGAGTTGCTCTCGTTCCATAAAAGAGCGGCTCGCTGCTTCTGTTTCCTTTATTAACAAATTCAAAGAATGGAAGAAATCAGTATGTAAATCAGCTAGAATATTTGGCAGTTTGGTTGCTAATTCTTGCTCGGTCAATAATTTGTAGCGCTCTTTATTTGTCGTTCTATTGGCGTTAGTGAATATGCGATCGAGATGATTTACCCAATTTTCTACCAAGGCTATTGTACTAGCTTTTCCTAAAGCTATTTGTGCTGCTAAATCCGTTATTGTAATTTGAAATAATTCTGTTGGCTCAATTGCTACCGCTAAAAAGGATTTTGGATTATCGATTGCTGCACCAAACAACGCTTCACCAGATCTTGTATTGAACAGATAGCGATGATGTTTGGCAAAATCTTGCCCTACCTCTACGCGCAAAGCGGCTTGTCTCGCTCGCTCGCTTAAATCATCCTCATCTCTGACTTCTGTTACAAACAATGACATGGCACCAGATTTAATAATCCATACCTTTTCTGGGTCATTCAGCAGTAATGATTCATTTCCTTGGAGGCGATACAAGACTTCCATATTACGCAATACACAACAGTCAATGCCAACGATTTTAATGAATCGCTACTGCCTTTGGGAGTGTGGCAGTTTGTAAACGCTTAGCGATCGTTTGTTTTTTTATACTTATATACTTAACAGTATTATTCCGTAGTTTTGTTTCAAAGTCAAAAAATAATTATACTTCATACGAAAGTTTCTATTAACTGGGTGAGTATTTGTGCTGAACTTAACTCAAGCTAATTTCATAACCAGCTAGCAGCTTGCTTCCCCCGTGTAAGACTTACTAGCAAATTTTCCCACATGGTGAAAAACCTTTACTGCCAGTGAATTTACTTAGTCTGAATGTATGTTACAGGATGGCGATCGCATAATAGTAAAATGTAGTTAAAAGTCATTGGAAAAGTTGAAACAATGCAGCGTTTTTCTGTTACAGAGATCCAAAATACTCATACTGAGGTTTTAAACCAAGCCTCTGTCGAGCCTGTTTTGCTGACAGAGGAATCACAACCTAACTATGTCATTATGTCAATTGAAAACTACGAGCAATTGATGAATCGACTAACTCGATTGGAAGATTCGATCGTAGGTCAACAAGCAGAAGCTGCACTCTCCAAGTCGCGGATGGTTGGTACAGAAACTTTTACAGCAGAACTCAAGCGGTTGGTAACGCTTGATGATAACAGCTGATTGTATGGCAAAACTTGATGGTCTTGAGACGGTTCTTGATTTTCTCAAAGGTTACAGCCTAATGCGGATTTGGTTGAGGTAATTTTGGTGGGAAAGCGTAATGATGACGAAGTATATAAGCAAATGAAGCGTTTACTAGTCTGAGAGAATAACACTTAAGTTAGCGGTAAGAGGTAATGCCAAAGAAAATCAGAGAACTGAAGGCAATGGTAGCAAAAGTAGGATATGTTCTTCAACCAGGTCGAGGGAAAGGCAGTCATAGTTATTAGAAACATCCTTTGCTACCTGAAGAACCGCTAACTATCCCAGGAAAAGATGGAGATGATTCTCCGTTATATTTAGAAAGAAATATTCAACGAGTGCTGAAAAAGTTAGAAGAACTAGAAAAACTGGAAAACAAGGAAGGCGAAGAATGAGCTACCACTACAGCATGGTGATTCAATGGTCTCAAGAAGATCGACTTTTCTTAGTTCACTTGCCTGAGTTTCCCTGGCAGCAGTTTCATACACATGGTAGAACTTATGAAGAAGCAGCCAAAAATGGTCAGGAAGTGATTGAGGCTTTCGTTGAGATGCTGACTGAAGAAGATAAACCACTACCAGAACCTAGAATGCTTCCCACAAAGCCGTTGTTGATTGCTTAAGGTTCCACTCATAGCCAAATCACGCCAAAGAACGGGCGAGGACACCCATCCCACAAGATGGATAATTGATTTCTTGGAAATCCCCTAAATCGGTTTCATGCTTGCGACATTACCAACCAATGTAACCGTTTCACCAATTATCGACTACTCGCATTTACTTGATAGCTCAAATGATAATCTGATGATAATAATTAAACCTCGTTCCCAAGCTCTGCTTGAGAACGAGCAGTCAAGAGAAACTAGAGTTTTTACAGCACCAAGGAATCAGCCTTAGTTTCGATTAACTGTGCCAATTCTTGCAAGAATGCTGCAGCATGAGCACCGTAAATAATCCGATGGTCGGAAGTAATATTCACCTGCATTTGTTGTTTGATACCAAACAAACCGTCTTTTGTTGCAACGACTTGCGGGCGGGATGCGCCAATTGCCAAAATCGAACCCTGTCCGGGAGGCAAAATCGCGTCAAATTTATCGACACCAAACATTCCCAAGTTGGATACTGTGAAAGTTCCACTGTTATACTCTTCTGGTTGCAATTGTTTTGCTCTAGCACGATCCACCAAAGATTTCCAATTGCGTGACAGAGAATAAATATCCACAGAGTCGGCATTTTGTAAGACTGGTGTAATCAATCCTCCATCATCCATTGCGACTGCAACAGCAATGTTAATGCTGGAATGGTACACAATACCCTGTTCCGAGTAGCTGGCATTCAGTAGCGGATGTTTTTTTAATGTTACAGCCACGGCTTTTGCAAGCAGGGCTGTCATTGTTACGCCTTTAGACTTAATTTGTTTGTATAATTTGTCGAGGGCATCAGTGGTAATTGTGTAACCAACATGGAATACGGGTACCGCAAGGCTGGCTTCCATATTCCGCACCACAGCTTTTTGCAACGTTGTCAAAGGTGTGATTTGACCGGGAACGGCTGCAACAACTGGCGCGGGTACAGGCGCAGTGGGTCTTGCTGGTGTGGGTGCTGCTACAGTCGGTGTTGGTACTGATGGAATTTGTGTAACGGGGGTAACTTTTGTCGGTGGAGTACTAGATCTTCCCACCGCTGCTTCAACATCTTCAGCGACAATACGACCGTAGGGACCACTACCAGAAATACCACTTAAATCAACTTTGAGTTCCTTCGCTAACTTCCGGGCGCGAGGAGATGCAACAGTCCGTCCATTCTGGCGAGCAGGGCTGCCATTTTGTGATTCGGTTGCTCTTTCGGCAACACTCGTTGCCTCTGCAAGTTGTTTGCTGGATAAGGTAGCAGCTACAACTTCTTTGCTTTGAGTACCGGAAGATTGGGCTTGAGCAATGGCAGTTTCGATTTCAGCTTCGGTTTCTGCTAACAGGGCAATCGCTGCTCCTACGGGAGCGGCGTCACCAGCTTGCACTATGATATGAGCCAGATACCCTTCGTAAAAGGATTCCACATCCATATCAGCCTTATCTGACTCGACAACCACCACTGTTTCGCCTTTTTCCACTTTGTCACCTGGTGATTTTACCCAAGAGACGATCTTTCCCTCGGTCATGGTGGAACTAAGCGCCGGCATGAATACTTCGTGAATGCTCATAGGTGAGGTTTGGCGAGTTTAAACTAGCTTGTGCCAGATCGAATTGTAACTTGACCTCGGACGTGAGGAACTATATTAAGCCCAATATGTCTATTAATTTGTATTTCTCATCACGGCTGGGAAAAATCCCAATCTCTACTCAAAAGCTAGAAGAGGAATAGTGACACCTCAATTTAAAATTCAGAATTGACGACTAACTTGAGTTTAATTCACTTTAAATTTTATGTCGGCAAAGTTAAAATTGTTACTCATTGTGGTTTTCAGTATCTTTGCCACTGCTGCTACTGGCATCTACATTACCCAACGCCAGCCATCAGCAGCAGTTTCTAAAACGAGCAACGAGCAACCACAGCGTTTCGTTACCACTAGCCAACAGGGGATAGTAGGGCACCCCGAACGGGCTAATTATCAAGAAATTCCTTTAGAAAGTCTCAACTCATCCCTCAAAGGGAGTGACCCTACCGATCTTGCTCTCAATGCCTTCGAGCGAGACCTTGCATTACGCAAAGGAGCCAAAAAGATAGAGGTCTCTTACCCGCAACCGAATCGGGTACTGGTCACAATTACACAAACCAAGCAGGAAAACAATTCAGCCAAAACTGCCAAATACCGAGTTGAACTGACTACTTTTGGCCGATCGCTTTTTGTCAGTTCACCTCAGATGTGGCAAATTGTTTGGGCTGGTTCGCAAGAATGTTTTGCTAACAGTTCTCAGAAGAACTGCCATAGCTAATGGCTAATAGCTAATGGCTAATAGCTAATGGAAATAACAATTAGCTTTTTAGCGATTAACAATTAGCAATTAGCTTTTTAGCAATTAAATATCACCGCGAATTTCTTCGACAACTCCGTCACGCAAGACGACTTCAACTTGCAACTTGCTAATCAGGTTATCCCCTGGTTCCACGCGGAAAAAACCTTCCATTTGAAATTGGTTGACTTCCTGATCTAATTCTAAAAACTGGACCTGTTGGAGGTTTTGTAAACTCTGATTTTTCTGTTCTAAGAGCTCGCTCTTCTTTTGGTTAATCTGACCCTGAATATTATCGATTTGTTGCAGTGTCTGAGGACCGGGAGGTTGTAGACTCTGCTTTTGAATTTCGGCGACCGCTCTTTGTCCTTGAACGTCCAACTGTTGCAACTGCTGGTCAATTTGATTGATTTGGGTTTGCAGTTGCTGCTGAACTTCGTCTTTCCAAAGGGGGGTCACAATGGCTTTGACGTTGATAACGCGTTTTAGAAGCAATTGAGGTTTGGAGACATCCATAAATGTTTCACGTTCACTCTAGTCATTTTTACTGGGAATTATCAGGCAAACATCCCGTCAATAATATCGCGATAGTGTTCCATCACGACGTGTCGTTTCGTTTTTAGTGTTTGCGTCATCATTCCGTTTTCTGTTGAAAACGGTTCTAGAATCAGCTTGAATGGACCAATACGGTCATCAGCTCGGTAGCCAGGACGGTTTTGCACTTCCCGATTCAATTCTTGCCGAAATAAATCCTGAACCATTTTACTCTCTAGATCTACTTCCGCAGCCACTGTATTACTGAGGGTTTCGGCGGTGGCTTCTCCCGGTAGAGACAGAAGGAGATTTTGAGAATGTGCCCATTTCTGCAAGGTTTCTAGATTGGGAACAATCAAAGCACCGATACTGCGTTGGTCTTGTCCTACAAGCATAATTTGATCTATGTAGGGCGATCGCAAACAAGCATCTTCTATCGGTTGCGGCTCGATATTTTCTCCATTTGTTAATACGATAGTATCTTTGGCTCGTCCGGTGAGTACCAAATCATTTTGTGGTGTTAGCCAACCCAAATCCCCACTATCAAACCAACCTTCAGTATCTATTGCTTTGGCTGTGGCTTCAGGATTTTGATAGTAACCTTCCATCACTTGCGGTCCCCGCAGCAACACCAATCCTCTTTCCCCCGTAGGTAATGGCTTGCGAGTTTCTGGATCGACTATTTTTGTTTCTGTTCCGGGTATTGCTTGACCTGCTGAACCCCGTAAATTACGCCAAGGACGTCGCGCATGGGTTACGGGTGCAGTTTCTGTTAACCCGTAACCTACCAAAATTTCCACACCGATAATCTCAAAAAAGTCGTCGATATGCTTGGGTAGCGCACCACCACCGCTAATCATTTGCTTGATTTTACCTCCTGTTGCTTCCCTTACCTTGGAATAAACGATTCGTTCTCCTAGAGCATGAAGGGGATACAAAGCTGAAGCTTGGGCGCTGGCTGCTAGTTGCTCAAATCTTGAAGGTTTTAAATTTTCCAAATCTAACCCTTGAGCAATTCGCCTTGCTTTAATAAATTTTTCGCTGATTTCAAGAAAGAAATTAATCAGACGTTGCTTGTTCTCTGGTTGTTCGCGAAACTGTTTCTGCACTGCTTCATAAATCGATTCCCACAACCGGGGTACGCCGATTGTAAATCGGGGTTGGAATTTTTTTAAATCCCGTTTGATCGACCGGAGGTTGGTATAAACTTGCGTACAGCCCTGAGAAAGTAAAAAGTATTCGCCACTGCGTTCGTAACTGTGCCAGGTAGGCAAAATACTCAGTACAGTGTCCTCCGGTTGTGGTTGCACCACTGACCTCAGCACTAAAACTTGATGTAGTAAATTACCGTGAGTTAGCATTACCCCTTTCGGTTTACCTGTGGTTCCAGAGGTGTAAATTAAAGTTGCTAGAGTTTCCCTCGTTCGTTTTATGGGTGTGAGCGTATGCTTTGCTCCAATTTCCATCAATTGGGAAAAGTTCAAGACCTTCAAGTTGTTGTTGGCTGGTGGTGTTTCCTCTGTCAGCAAAACAATGAGTTGAATTGGTAACTCCAAAAGACGTGCTTGCAGCTTATTGAGTGTCTTTAGATCTTCAACCACTAGAGCCGTGCTGCCGCTATTTGCTATTATGTATAAAACTTCTTCCCGTTCTGCTTGGGAACTACGCACTGCATTAGCAGCCCCAGCGGTCATAATCCCTTGGTCTGCAATTAACCACCGGGGACAATTATCTGCAATCAGCGAGACGCGATCGCCTTCTTTCACACCCAATGCTTGCAAACCCGCAGCAAATTGTTGAATCTGTTGTGATAGTTGAGTATAAGTGATAACTTCTTCTGGTTGCGAGTGTGGGTTATGCAGGGCAACAGTACTACCAAATTCCTTTGCTGCCAACGGCCAAATTTCTGGTATTGACTCTATATTGGAATAATTAACGATGGAATTTAATGCCTGACGCTCTCGCTCGGTAATATTAAATAGGTAAGAAGAGTTCTCGTATTTTTTTGACATAGCACCTCATCCATAAAAAATCCATTGTACTTAACTACAGAATATACAGTGACCGATGAATCTCTGTACTTCAATGTAGGGGATTTGAACACTCAATTAATTGTCTTGTTTTTTCATATTCGATCCAAGCACAGCTTGAGAAGTTCTCAGTATTTACATTAATTTATTGTTATTATTAAGTAGTGTGAATAAATCTAAATAGATTGGATTTCGATTTCTTTAAAGATGCTGTTGGCGAATTATGGGTTTGACTTTCACGTCGTTCCCAGTCAAAAGCTTGGAACAAGAGACGAAAGATGGGAAAATGAAAGGTGTTAATACCATAGATAGGTTGTATTCTTCAAGAAGTTAGAAATTTCAAATCAATCATTCTTTCTATAGCAAGAGTCAGAAACTTCTATATTTAATTTATCTTATGTATGTAAAAAGAAATTTAAATTCTTATTTTAAGTCATAAGAGAAATTTTGCTTCACAATAGTATTTTATGGTCTCATAATAAAAAGGAACATTCCCTATGAGCTTAATAGATGGTTTGCTTCTAACTCTTGTGAATACAATCGCTTGTCTTGTTTTTCCGAAGCTAGTGTCTGTAATTCTTGTAAAGAAAACTAAATCCACTGCATCCACTCCAGCTAATGCAGCTGCAAATGGAACAAGTTCCGAAGTACCTAGTTTTTCTTAGGTATCTTAAAACAGTAAATTGTTCCATATGCGCCCAATAATTTCAATTCAACTAGTGACCGGATGCATTTGCTTCTTACCTATCGGTCACTGGTTCTTTAGCTTCCACAGTCTTCCTGGTTTCAAGGCTTCTACTAACTGACTTTGCTCTGGCTTGAGGGTTTTGATAAATTGACCGGAGGGTCGAAACACAAAAGGTTCTGTGTTTCCCGATAGTAGAGATTTGACATTTTCCAATTGCGGGGGTTGACTCAATAGCACCAGCGATACATCTTCTTTCAATAAATAGCTTAAAGAAATTAAGTCACCTGTATTTGTGAAATCATCGCCAATCTCGCTGATAACTTTTGGAGAAGACGAAGCGTTAACATATCGCGCAACTTCAGCGTTATGGTAGCTTAAGTCTTTGTTCCACCATGTATCAGAATAAGAACTGACCGTACAGGATGCGATCGCACCCGCACTCAGAAGTACCAGAATACCCCGCCACAGCTTGTGTCCTTGTAAAATCTGAGTCCCCAATAAGTATGCAACCGCGAGTTGTATTCCAGGGTAGCAAGAAATGAGGTAGCGGCTAACAGCAGAACGTTTTCCGCCTAATAGTAAATCTGGTAGAACCAATAGCAAGAAAGGTACAAAAATTGTAGTGATGATAAATAACCAAGTTGCTTTGGGAGTCCGACAGCAAACTTGATAAATTCCTACACCAGTAATGGCAATAACGATCGCTCTAGTTATGTAAGTCCAAACATTATCAAATCCAAAGTCTAAGTCTAGCAATAACGAACTAAAACTAAGAATCCAAAGTTTAACTAGGTAGAGAAACTCTACTTGAGCTTTAGTCCAATCTGTCGTAGCAGCCGCACGTTGGTAATTAGAGAGCAACACGACTATCCAAGGACTAAATAACACTAGAGAGCAGGCGATCGCAAGGAAAAATTGTCTAATACTTTTGTAGTCTACACGATAGAACTTCCTTTCTTCTGATGAAGAACTCTGAGGTGATTTCTGAAACGATACTTTTAGTAACAATACATAAACTGCGTGAGCAACAGTTGTTAACCCAAAAAAGGGATGAGTGTAAAAGCCCAGCGCACTAGATAAAGCGTACAGACCCCAATTGACTCGTGTTGGTAAGCGCAAAGCTTGTAGAAGTGTAAAACTACTACCAATAACAAGAGTTGTTAGCAAACTGTATTGTCTGGCTGTTTGAGCAAACAGTACATCAAAAGGGGATAGAGCCAACAGTACTGTTGCTAGTATTGCCACTATTGGTGAGGCAAAAAGTTCTAGACCTAAAGCATACATCAAAGGTAATCCTATCAAGCTAAATAGCACTGGTAAAACACGCGAAGCTGTTAAGGAACTACCAAAAATTTGCATCCAAAACCGGGCTATCAAAAAGTATAAGGGGGGATGCTGCGGGTCTTCAATTGCTAGAGATTTAATTGTGTCTTCTGCGGTACTTTCTAATTTAGGGCGTTGATACTTCTGCAAGTCTACAGCCCGAAGTATGCGATTTTGAAAAAGTTCTTTGTCAATTTCATCACGAGTGAAGCCAGCAGCCCTCATGGACGTATAAACTTCATCATGCCAGTAAACTTTCTTATGAAGATTAAAAAAGTGGAAGAAAACACCCACCACCAACATGGCGATCGCAAAAAACTTCAACCATTTTGGAGTTGTATGATTTGTCATACCATTAGATAGGCTTTAAACGTAGTAAATCTTGGTCAATCGTAGTAAAACTGTATTCATAACCATCGGAGCGATGAATAAGTTTAATATGTTGTTGGTCAATTGCAATCCGATGCCCGCTAATTAGTACCTCTACTCCTCTATTTGTAGGCGTTTTGACTCTAGCACGATAAATTCCCGCTAAAGTATGTTTGCGATCTTTGAGCAGATTACAAATCACATAATCACCAGCCCTGAGGTGAGTATATTTTTGATTTTTGGCTACTAACTTAACTTCTTTTTTACCAGTTACGGGATTCTTTTTGATGCTAGCGATTGCAGGAAAGCCACTGGCATTAACTCTTTGGACTTGTCTTGTCCCGTGTCCCTTACAGGTAACACGCAATGGTTGACAGATACGCAATTTAACAATTTGGTCTGTTCCTACACAAGCACTATCAATCCAGTGTGCTTTTGGCAATCCGCTTTGAATACGAATCATTTTAGTAGATGCACCGTTTCCACTGATTACTCTTAATCCGAAGTGTTGTGCCATTTGAAATATAGCTTTCCGGGTAGAGTTAACAGCAGCTGCATCACTTAATGATTCCTTTTGGTGTGCTTTAATTTTTTGGAGAATTTCGCCTTTGTTTTTGAGAAATTGCTCTACTGGCTTATTCCCTTTTTTCTGATTGCATTTTTCACAAGATAAAGTGAGATTTGAGAATCGGTCACTACCTCCCTTGCTACGTGCATTAATGTGCTCAATCTGTAAGGGGACATCCGTTTGACCGCAATACACACACTCTCTTCCCCAGTGTTCTAAGAGTGCTTCACGTAGAGTATAGCCGAATAACGTACCTTGCTGATATTCAATACCTTCGATATCAGGTGTCTCCATCTTTTGCAAGTCAAATTTCACCGATTCAATTGCAATTGATTTAATTGGTGCTATTTTCAGCAATCGTTTGATCCAGCTTTCAGTAGTTAACAGACGATGGCGTAAACTAGGTGCTAACCAACCATCTGGCTTTTTGCGGTCAAATCTCTTTTTTCGGTAACGAAGTCTTCTGGATCTCCTAGCGCGTCGAACACTTGCTCTAGTAATCATCTCCATCTTAATTGCTAATCCCCGATGCTCTAATTCCATTGCCCAGACGGCTTCATTCTTATTTAAATCCACTAGACAAATCCCTGTATAGCGGCTTCCGGGGTCAATTCTCATTTCTAAATACGGTTCTATATTTTCGTCAACGTCCTTATCCAGAATTAAAGTAAATGGGAATAACTTGAGTTTTTTAGCTTTGCCAACAGACTGTAAAATCCTCGCTCTAGCTGGTGTTGTTGGTTTTAGGATTAAGCCATTCTTATTTAAAACAAATACTGAGTTGGTAATCATCATTTGATGAATCTCCCGATTGGGGTATGGTTTGCCTCGACACTGCTTTTAAACTTCTCAAAAAGGTTCGGTGTTGCACTGGTGCAAAGCAGCCATGTTCCTCCCTCGACGCTTGAGACTGGCTAATCTCCCGCACGTCATGATTTAAAAGCGGACTTAAACTCTTGCGAGTAACGTAGAATAAACAGTTCTACGCTCTTGTCTGGTGAAGTCAATAGATCGAATTACTCCGATTTACTCCGGATTTCTCCGTTTTGCATACTTCTCATCTGTCGTTAAATTTCGATAATTTCCAAAATGTGTAAGATTTATAGCTATATAATTTACGAGTTTTGGTATTATACTTTTTTTCTATTGCCTTACGTAAGCTTGTTGAAGGATTGAGCAAAAAAATATCAGTAAATCCTTTAGGCTGTTTGGGAAGAGCTTTACCTCTTACCAACAGAAAGCGGACTTTTGGTTGAACGAGATAGCTCAGAGAAAAGGTATTTCCGGAATGACTGCTAGAAGCATGGCTGATTAACAGCGGACGATAAGATTGATTAATAATTTTAGCAATTTGTAGATTACCATAACTTACACTTTTACTCCATAAAGTTTCTTTTTGAGAAATGACCGCACAGGAGATCGCACCACTCAAAATAACTACAATCAAAATCATTTCCCATATTTTCCGGCGTAAAATATTGCCATTGTAAAGTTGAGTAGCCAACGCATATGCAACAGCTAGCTCTATACCCAAGTAAGAAGGCATGAAATATTGTTCCCCAGTTGACCGTATTCCTCCAAACATTAAGTCTGGAAGTATGAGGGGTATTGCTGGTACAGCAATTAACAGTACAATAAATAACCAGATTTTTGGATGGGTTGTCAGACAAAGAAGATAAATTGAGTATCCTGTTCCTATTAAAAATATTAAAGCGCTCAAATAAGTGAATGGATTTTCGATTTCAAAACCTAAATCAAAAAAAATCCGACTCAATTGAATGAGCCAAGCTTGGAAGAGAGCAAACAGAGGTAATTTAGATGATGTCCCATTTGTTGTTTGATGAAATTGAAAGAAATTTGTAAGTATAATTAATATCCAAGGAATAAAGCTGCAAAATCCTGCTAGCGATGCAAGGGTGTAGGCTTTGACTGTTTTATTCCAACGAAAATCTGCTGTTGCAGTGACATAAATTCCATGAGCAACTGCAAGAAATCCACTTAACAAAGATGTATAAAAGCTAAGTGTTAAGGTGACTGTATAGATTCCCCAGACATAAATGCGATCTTCCTTGTGTTCTCCTGTAGTTTCCAGTCGCAAAGCTCTCAGTAGCGCTCCACTAGATATTACAATTGTGACCAGCCATAAAATATATTCTTGTGCTTCTTGAGCGTACACAAGATGAATTGGGGAAATGGTTGTGAGTGCGATCGCAACGTAGGGAACCGATAGCGGTACAATAAATAATTCCCGGCAAAGCCAATAAAGACTGGGAAAGACTAGTAAACTCACGATCGCAGAAAAACTTCGGATTGCTGTTACCGAAGTGCCAAAAAGTTGAACCCATATTCGTATGAGTAAGTAATACAAGGGCGGGCGTTGAGGGTCTTCGATTGCTAAAGACATAAGTGTATCCCCCAAGCCTTTTTCATAATTGAGGCTTTGAAACTTATCAAAAGCTTCCTTTTTGAGGGTACGACTGTTAAAAATTTGTCGTTGAACTTCTAGAGATGTGTATCCAGAAATACGTAATGACGTATGGGTTTCATCCTGAGAGTAAACCTTGGTATCAAGATTATAGAAACGAAAGAATACACCAAGCGCAAACACTGTAATAATTAGAAACCGCAACCAATAAGGAGCAAGTTTGATTTGCCGCATAAACAGCTTCTTGATGAATTTGCGTAATGTGATGAGAGTGAAAAATCCGAGTAAATTGCAATTGTCATAAGCTAGGTACAGCTTGCGCCGAAGCGATCGACAAAGCTTAACGGAAGACAGTCGTATCGCCAATACTACTTTTAAAATATGTAGATATGGTAATTTGACGATAGTTGTTTCACTATTATCTTTATAAAGATTTTTGCAAAGTTTTGTAAAAATCCTAACTCAATCTTTAGACTTAAGCTTTGCATGAGCTTTTAGGGGTTTGCACCTTTTACTTCAACGCTCATAAAAATCTGAAATACCTCGATCCGACACGGTAACTTTTAAGTTCGGAGATGATTGAGCGAAAGACTCAAGAAGCCATTGATTTGATTTTGGCTGGAATCAAAGCTTAATGCAACACTAGATAAGTTTAAAATACAGATGCCTTCAAAATTCATTCATGGTATATTACACTTCCCCGATCTGGTAACAGAACATTAAACCTGCATAACTATGACAAGATTAGAATTAAAATTCGTTAACTTTGGCAAGATTTAACTGAAATATTAGAAAATTTAGATGTTAAGATTCCCGAAAATTTAAGTTTTCTTGAAATAATTTTATATGTTTGAATGTCAAGTAGAGCTTCTTTCCCTTATAGAAGAGGATGGAGAAACAATTTATTTTTTGGTAGGTCAGTACAGTTTCGATCCAGGATTACAAATTGGTGAAGAAGTTTGGATTAATTGTGAAGTAGGAGGTGAAATTTTTTCTCTCAAAACTAAAGTAAGAGAACGCAAAAAAGAAATTTATCCCAAGGGTTCTCATTCACGAAATATCAATGAAAGTCTTTTTTTGCTAAGAATTTTTGTTGAAGCCGAAGATAGGGAAAGAATACTTGCGATTCAAGACTTTTTAGAACGTGTTTGCGAATTTACAACTAGAGGTGAATAGATATTTCACTGAAATGTTGATGGAGCTAACTTTCACGATCTCTTAAGGAAATAGATAAAAATCTATTTCTGAATATTTGAGAATATGCTCCCAGCAGAAATGTCGTTCGGAAAAATTTGATAAAAATAGCCCAAAATATGTTAATACAGAATATTTCTATTAACATACTGATTTGACAGACAACACTTTCTTAAGGTAAGGCATTGTTCCATCAAACAGCTAAAAACCTTTGAATCACATCCTGACTCAATTCATTAGTAAAACCCGAAGCAACGATACCGCCTTTTTGCATTGCGTAATAGTAATCGGCTTGGCGGACAAAATGTAAGTGTTGCTCTACTAACAAAACAGAAATACCAGTGGTAGCAACTATACCACGAACTGCTGCTTCAATTTCCAAGATAATTGAAGGTTGAATACCTTCAGTAGGTTCATCTAATAAAAGTAATTGGGGTTGACCCATTAAAGCACGAGCAATAGCTAGTTGTTGTTGCTGTCCGCCACTCAAGTCACCGCCCATTCGTGAAAGCATTGATTTCAACACGGGAAATAGGCTAAAAATTTCTTCAGGAATTTCTTGATTTTTTCTCCTGGCGGGTCTCGCTTCTAATCCCAGCAAGAGATTTTCTTTGACTGTCAGACGGGGAATAATTTCTCGTCCTTGGGGAACGTAACCAATTCCGAGCTTTGCTCTTCGATCTGGAGATTTTGAATTTATTAATTCTCCTGCAAAAGTGACTGTACCATTGCGGGGTTTGAGTAACCCTATAATTGTTTTCAGGAGGGTTGTTTTACCTACACCGTTACGTCCAATTAAGCAAACCATTTGCCCCATTGGTACGCTTAAATCTACATTACGTAGAATGTGGCTTTCACCGTAATAAACATCAAGATTAGAGATTTGTAACATTAAAAAGATTTGTGTATTGTGTTTGTTAATAAAATTTATGTCAATTTAGGATAACCTGTCCTAAATAAACTTCAATAACACGCTTGTCATTTTGTACTTCTTCGATAGTACCTTCACATAACACTGACCCTTCGTGCAAGACCGTTACTTTCCGAGCAATTTGACGTACAAATTCCATGTCATGTTCAATGACTAAAATTGAATGACTTTGTGATAGTGCTAAAAGAAGTTCTCCTATATTATATGTTTCTTCGTCTGTTAAACCAGCGACAGGTTCGTCAACAAGTAAGAGATCCGGAGATTGTGCGACTAACATCCCAATTTCTAAGCGTTGCTTTTCTCCGTGAGACAGAGAACTCGCTCGTCTGTCTGCTTTATCAGCTAAACCTATGGTTTCCAATAACCCTATAATGGTCTTCCTTTCAGCAGTAGTGGGATACTCGAACAAAGTAGAAAACACATTTTTATTGCGGTTACTGCTCAGTTCCAAGTTCTCGTAAGGTGTTAGGTTGAGATAGATGCGAGGAGTTTGGAATTTACGTCCGATTCCCCGTCTAGATATTTGATGTTCTGATAAAGAATACAAACTTTTGCCTTTGAAAAAAACTCTTCCCTCGGTTGGTTTCACTTTACCTGTAATAACATCAAGAAATGTCGTTTTTCCAGCGCCGTTGGGACCAATAACGACCCGTAATTCACCCGCCTCCATGCTAAAGTTTAGCTGATTGAGTGCCTTAAAGCCGTCAAAACTAACTGTGAGGTTTTTAGTTTCTAAAATTTTGGCGTTCATGCTGCACCTCAGAATTTTCTTCTATGCTGGGATAAGTGGCAATTTGCTGACGGCGTTGGAAAAGCTGAATTCCTTGAGTGCGAAACCACCCTACTACCCCATCAGGAAGAACAGTGACAACTATCAAAAATAACGCCCCTTGGAAAAGCAACCAAATTTCGGCAAATTGTTCGCTTAAAAAAGCACGAGCATAGTTGACTAACAAAGCTCCTAAAATGGCTCCGATTAAAGTAGCACGTCCTCCTACTGCTACCCAAATCACCATTTCAATGGAAAAGGCAATGTCCATTGCTCTCGGTGAGACAGAACCGCTTTGCAAAGCGTACAATGCTCCAGCTATACCCGCGATCGCTCCCGAAACTGCAAATACTAAAACTTTAAAATCTATTGGATTGTAACCAGAAAAACGCACTCGACTTTCATCATCACGAATTGCTATTAATAATCTTCCAAAGCGTCCGCTTGTCAACCAACGACAGAGTGCATAGCTAGCTGCAAGAAACAATACCGTGAGGCTGTAGAAAACAAATTGGGTGTTTGTATCGCTAACGGTTGCTCCAAATAAAGTTGTAAAATCGATCAACCCATTTGTACCGTTAAATAGCCCTTGCTGACCGTTAAAGAAGTTAAAAAATATAATTGTTGCGGCTTGAGTCAATATAGAAAAATACACTCCGCGAATTCGATTGCGAAATACCAAGTATCCGAGTAATCCTGCAAGTATTGCGGGAACCATCGCAACAGCTATAACTGCAAAAGGGAATGAGTAGAAAGGAGTCCAAAACCAGGGGAGTTCCGTAACACCATAAAGCTCCATGAAATCAGGTAACTCCCCTGGAGGAACTTGCAATTTCAGATGCATGGCAATTGCATAGCCACCCAAACCAAAGAAAATTCCGTGTCCCAAACTGAGTAACCCGGTGTAACCCCAAATCAAATCAATCCCCAAAGCAACAATAGCTAGGGACAAAAACCGCCCCAACAAATTCAGCCGAAACCCTGAAAGCAGGACTGGTACGATCGAGATGAGGATGAGAGCGATCGCCACTACCACCCCCACCTCAATTAAAATTAACCTTCTTCCCTTCCACCTCATCAAGTTGCGTTCATACATTGTACTTTCCCCCTTGTCTCCGTTGTCTCCCCCCTCTCCCTTGTCTCCCTATTACACATCAACACTACGACCTTTTTGAGGAAAAATTCCTCCAGGCTTTACCTGTAAAAACACGATAATCAGCGCAAACACCGTTGCTTTTGCCATACTCGTTGTTGCAAAGAACGCGAATAAATCAGCCAGGGGTTTAACAGGAGTCAACAACGAAGCCAAAGTTGCAGAACCAATCAAGTAATTCGCCGTACCAATTCCCAATGCAGCCACAATAGTTCCCACCAGATTACCCACACCACCTACAACAACAACCATAAAAGTATCGATAATGTAGTTTTGCCCTGTATTTGGTCCCACCGAACCGAGTAAAGCGATCGCACAACCAGCTACGCCAGCCAATCCCGAACCCAGTGCAAAAGTGATTGCATCAACTTTTTGAGTCGGGATGCCCAAACAAGCACTCATGTTTCGATTTTGCGTGACAGCGCGAATTCTTAATCCCCAATGAGAGCGTTGCAAAAATAGGTAAATGCCCGTTACGCATAGAATTGTTAAAGCAATAATAAATAATCTGGGGTAAGGCAATTGGACACCTGCTAAAGATATGCCATCTTGCAACCAACTAGGAGCAGTGACATCCAAATTTTGAGCGCCAAACCAAGGTTGAGTCATTGCTAACTTATAAGTTTCGCTCAAAAATTTACCTGTTGAGATTGCCACTCCTACTGACAGGAACAAAATCGCTGCTACAATCCAGTTCTGAACTCTGCCAAAATCCGTGCGCCTTTTTAAAATCCACAAACCGCCCAAAAACAACAGGCAAAACAGGGCAATTCCAATGACAAGCACCGAATTTACACTCCGAACAAACTGCTGCAAAATCAAACTCACGCCCCAAGTAGCCAGCAGAGTTTCTAAGGGACGCCCGTAGAGATATCGAATCACGCCCCGTTCTAGCAGCCATCCTACAGCCGCCGATATCGCAAAAGCGACAATCAGGGCAAAAAAGATATAAATTTCAAACCATACTCCGCCTAGTTGTTTGCAAGCATTTTGCACGACAAATGTTGCGTATGCTCCCAGCATCATCAACTCGCCATGCGCCATGTTGATAACGCCCATAAGTCCAAAGACAATAGCTAATCCTAGCGCTGCCATCAATAATACAGCACCAATACTAATGCCATTAAATACTGCTTCCAAAAACTCTGCGAACACGTTCTCCTCCCTAGTGGTTAGTAGTTAGTAGTTATTAGAACAACTAACTACTAACAACCAACAATTTACACCTTCTTATACTTACCGCCCTTCGCTGGATCTGACCAATCGCAAGAAAATGCTTTGGTCTCTTTCACAAATTGATTCCAAGGAATTGGTTCAACAGGAGCAGGAGTCGCATAGACAATATCAAATAAACCATCATCTCTCACCTGACCGATCCGCACAATTTTTGATAGGTGATGATTGGCATTCATGCTAACTTTGCCTGAAGGAGCATCCAAAGTTTGACCGTATGCTGCCAAACGTACCTTGGCTATATCGGTCGTCCCAGCTTTTTCTACTGCTTGTTTCCACAAATAAACACCCGTGTAAGCTGCTTCCATTGGATCGTTTGTCACCCGTTCTGTACCGTATGCTTTCTTAAAAGCTTCAACAAATTTCTTATTAGCAGGAGTGTCTACTGTTTGGAAATAGTTCCAGGCTGCGTAGTGACCTTTGAGATACTGCACGCCAATTGCTTTTACTTCTTCTTCAGCAATACTGACAGACATGGAAGGATATTTATCTGCTGTTAATCCCGCTGCTTTTAATTGTTTGAAAAAAGCGACGTTGCTATCACCATTTAGCGTATTGTAAATCACTCCACCATTTGGTAACGCTTGCTTGATTTTAGTAATAATAGGTGTTACCTCTGTGTTACCCAGTGGTAAGTAATCTTCTCCAACAGTTTTACCACCAAGTGCTTCTAGCTGAGATTTAATAATTTTGTTGGCTGTACGGGGAAAAACGTAATCAGAGCCGACTAAGAAGAATTCTTTGCCCTTATTTTTTAGCAACCAATCAATTGATGGTTCGATTTGCTGATTGGGAGCAGCACCAGTATAGAAGATATTTCGGGAACATTCTTGACCTTCATACTGCACTGGATACCAGAGCATATGGTCTTTGCTTTCAAATACTGATTTAACATTCTTACGGCTTGCAGAAGTCCAACAACCAAAAACAACGCTAACTTTATCTTGGTCGATTAATTTGGTAGCTTTTTCCCTAAAAGTGTCCCAGTTAGAAGCACCATCTTCAACAATAACTTCAATTTGCTTGCCTAAAATACCACCATCGGCGTTAATTTCTTTAATTGCTAATTTTTCAGCATCTACAACGCTTGTTTCACTAATTGCCATGGTGCCACTGAGGGAATGCAAAATTCCTACTTTGATCGTATTTCCAGTATTAGAAGCACTGACAGAAGAAGCCGCAGGCACTGAACTTTCTATATTATTATTTGAGCCATTGTTAGCACAACCTTTTAATAAAAGACTTGCACCAAAGGAAGCGGAACCGTAGACTAAAAACTTACGTCGATTAAATTGTTTTGTCATATCTAAATAATTTGGTTTTAAATGAATCAGCTAAATATGTATGCAGCTGATATAGCAATCCTGTTGGCTTTATGAAGTACATATAGGTTGGGCATTGGCGCATCAAACCCTTATGTAATGGGTAATACCAGCCCTACAGTACTAAAATTTTTCATGAATGAGTTAGGATTGCTATGTTGTTATTCATCGAATTGAAATCTTAGTGTTATATTTATCTGATAAAAAGTATATTTTGTTACTTTTTAAAAAATATTAAAACTTAATTAACCCGTATCGCTAACCACGAGCGATGATGGGGTGAAAAAGCCCCTTCTCCCCTTGGGAAAGGTTTGTGGTAGATCTGAGGCGGAGCCTGGAAAAGATAAGTAACGTGAGTTCGACGAACTCACGTTAAAGTAGGGTGGGCAAGGAAGAAAAAGCCCCTCTTTTCCCCTTATGGGAGAGGGGGTTAGGGGTGAAGGAGTTTCCAGTGGCAAAGCCACCGGGGCGAGAAGATAGCAAGAAGGTGGGTATTGCCCACCTAACATGAGGTTTTTACACGATGAAGTTGCAACTTTTTGATGCTGATGAAGTCGCAACAGATCAATTTGCGTGATTATTACTGCTGTAGTGAATCCTTGTACCAGCCCACAGCAATTTTTCTCGTAACGTCTGATAGTACGAGTTGTTTTCTCGTAGAATAATAAACTTAGCCCGAGAATCTGCCATGCGTATATCAACACGATGTCCGGGCCAAATGGAAGTCGCCAAAACCCCATCAGTCCATAGTTTGGTGCTGAGATCGTAATCACCTAAAGGCCAAACGCTGACAACGGAACCTGGGGGTAAAATCAGGGGGCGACTTGAAAGACTCATCGGACAAATAGGAGTGATGGTAATTGCTTCCATACCATCATGCACGATTGGACCGTTGGCAGAAACAGTGTAACCTGTTGAACCAGTGGGTGTAGAGATTATTAACCCATCGCCCTGATACTGATCCACAACCTCACCATCAATTTCCATTTCCAAAATTGAGGTGATCATGCGATCGGCAGAAGCGGGTTTGACACACATCTCATTTAAAGCAAAAAAGCGATCGCTCACTGGTTCTGAATTAGTACTGTTACCCTCAAACACTGCGGCTTGTAACATCATCCGACGTTGGATAGCGTAGCGATCTTCCAACAATCTTTCCCAAACTTTCTCAGTGTCTTTAAACTCTTCTGGTGATTCAGTAAGAAACCCCAGATGACCTCCCACATTAACAGCTAATATTGGGATGCCAGCTGAGGCTAAATGTCGCGCACCAGTTAAAACAGTACCGTCACCACCAAGTATCAAAGCCATGTCAATTGGCTGACCGGCAGAAGCCAAAAATACTGGATAAGGATTATCTTTTGGTCCGCTTGGTCCCATTAAAACTTGGCATTGGCGACTTTCTAGTTGCTTGGCACAAATTTCTGCCCAACGTTTGCTCTGGGGGTCTCGTGCTTTATAAGCAATAATTACCTGCTTGAGATCCACGAATTTACCACTTTAGGAGATTGAACTGCTCCATATCGACAGTATCGCGGTTGCGATAGATGGCAAGTACAATAGCCAAACCTACCGCTGCTTCTGCTGCCGCTACGGTGATCACAAAGATAGTGAATACCTGACCCTTAATTGCAGTTGAGTCTAGGTAGTTAGAAAAAGCCATTAAGTTCAAATTAACAGCATTGAGCAACAGCTCAATAGACATCAGGACTCGCACGGCATTACGGCTATTAATCAAACCGTAAATACCGATGCAAAACAAAGCTGCTGCTAGTAACAAAAAGTACTGGATTTGCATGAATCTTAATACCCCGATTGGCTAATTACTAATTCCCAGTTACTAAAAAGCTAATTGCTAATTGCCCTAATACCATTAGCTATTAGCCATTAGCCATCAGCACTACTGTATATTCCGACTTGCTTCGCCTACCGATACTAGTTCTCTAGGACGTTCTGGCAAAGTCAAAACGGTTTGCCGATCTTCAGAGAGAGTTTGCTCTGGCAAAAACTCGCGACGCGCCAAAATAATTGCGCCTACCATTGCCATTAACAGCAAAACAGACGCTAGTTCAAAAGGCAGTAAAAAGTCACTGAAGAAATGCTCGCCAATGAGAACAATAGAGTTTGCCACAGGTTGAGCGTTAGACAATGACCAAGGGGTTGCCAAAATCATCGTGCTTAAAAGCGCAAACAATCCCACGCTGACGACTGCTGTTAGTGCTTTACGTATCCAAGCCGTAGGAAAGGGTACAAAAGCTTGCCGCTTGTTTACTAACATAATGGCAAACAAAATCAACACGTTGACTGCACCAACATAAATGAGTAATTGTGCTGCTGCTACAAAATCAGCATTCAGCAACAGGTACAGACCAGCAATGCTGACAAATACACCTCCAAGTAAAAAGGCGGAGTAAACGATGTTCTCGATCAGGACAACACCCAATGCTGCCCCAATTAACATCACTGCTAATAGGCTAAAAGAAACAAACTGTACTCCTGCTGCTAGATTCACTTTTTTATTCCTTTGCTAATTGCTAAAAAGCTAATTGCTAATAGCTAATAGCTAATTGTTTCATGACTATTAGCTATTAACTCTTAGCGATTAGCCCTCTTTTTCCACAATATCTTCTGGGCGAGCACCAGGGCGAGGTGCATCTGCGGGTAGATCGTGGGGGTCCATGACACCTTTGGGTAGGTAAACCAGTTCGCGCAAAGGTGTCACCATGGGGTCAAGGGTGACTTTGTAAGGCAAACGACCTAATGCCACGCTGTCATAATTCAATTCATGACGGTCGTAGGTGGAAAGTTCGTAATCTTCTGTCATTGATAAGCAGTTAGTTGGACAATATTCCACACAGTTACCGCAGAAGATACAAACTCCGAAGTCAATGCTATAGTGTTTGAGCTTTTTCTTTTTGCTTCCTTTATCAAATTCCCAATCCACCACGGGTAGGTTGATGGGACACACTCGAACACAGACTTCGCAGGCAATGCACTTATCAAACTCAAAGTGAATCCTACCGCGAAACCGTTCGCTGGGAATCAGTTTTTCGTATGGGTATTGTACAGTTACCGGACGCCGCCGCATGTGGTCAAAAGTTACAGCTAACCCCTGACCGATATAGCGACCTGCTTGCACGGTTTCTTTGGCGTAATCACCAACTTGTTTCAGGAATTTCAACATTTTTGTGTCTCTCTCTTCAGAATTTTGGATTTTGGATTTTGGATTTTAGATTTCAGATCCAATCCAAAATCTAAAATCTCAAATCTAAAATTCGTTTATCCGCCAAAAGCGACGGGGAAAGCTATTTTCAGGGCTGCAGTTAGTAGCAAGTTAACCAAGCCTACTGGTAGCAGGAACTTCCATCCTAAATCTAGCAATTGGTCAATGCGAACTCGAGGCACCGTCCAACGTACTAATACCGCTAGAAAGACAAGGAAGTATGCTTTAAGTACGGTCATGGTAATTCCCAATGAGGCAGTTACAACCTGTAAAATGGGATTTGTTTCACTGACTCCAAATACATTAGCTAACAAATTTAGGGGAATGGGGAAATCCCAACCACCCAAGTACAAAACTGCAAACAGCAGGGCAGAAAGGACTAGGTTAACGTAAGAACTCAGGTAGAATAAACCAAATTTCATCCCGGAGTACTCAGTCTGATAACCTGCTACGAGTTCTTCTTCTGCTTCAGGTAAGTCAAAGGGCAAGCGTTCGCATTCAGCAAGGGCGGCGATCCAAAAGATGATGAAGCCAACTGGTTGCCGCCAGATGTTCCAGCCAAGAATGCCATAACCAGATTGCTGATTGACAATGTCAATGGTGCTGAGGCTGTTGGACATCATAGCTATTGCTAGCACCGAGAGTGCTAAGGGAATTTCATAGCTAATTGATTGTGCTGCTGCCCGCAAGCCCCCTAACAGAGAGTATTTGTTATTGGATGAGTAACCAGCCATTAACAAACCAATAGGCGCAACGCTAGACAGGGCAATCCATAAGAAAACCCCAAGCGAAACATCTGTAATGACTAGGTTCTGTCCGAAAGGCACAATCAAATAAGACAAAAACACCGGAATTGTCACAATGATTGGGCCGAGGGTAAACAGTATTCGATCGGACTTGGCTGGCACCACATCTTCTTTAAAAACCAGCTTAAGACCATCTGCTACAGGTGCGAGCAAACCAAAAGGACCTATGTACTCAGGACCAATTCTCTGCTGTGCTGCTGCTGAAATCTTTCGTTCCAGCCAAACGCAGACTAGTACTCCTACCGTGGCACCAATTATCATTAGTATCATCGGTAGTGGCATCCAAATGGCTTTAGCGGCATCGGCAGGCAGCCCTAACTCCATGAGAGATTCAATAAATGTTCCTTGCAGATCAATTCCTGAATTCATGTTCTACCAAGTTTATGAAGTATGAAGTGTGAAGTACGAAGTGTGAAGTATCAGGTATGAAGTATGGTATTTTACCCTTTATCCTTCATCCTTTACCCTTTATCCTTCATCCTTTCCTTTACCCTTGTATGTTAATAACTGTAAATTCACCTCTTACTATTTCTTTCTAAATCATGCAAAATTTAAGATCTTTTGCAATTCCCATGCCTAGTATACCGTTGGAGTGTTTGAGTCCCTTACTGAGCGGACAAGAAATTCTACCTATGGTATGAATTAGGATTTACTTATGGCGTTGGGGGATGCGGGGATGGGGAGACTGGGGAAAGGCACTTACAAACGCTCTGGCCAATCCCCCATCCCCAAGTCTCCTACCTCTTCTCAATTGGAGTGTAAGAAATAGAATGCTTGCCGTTATAAACTTGGGTGGGGCGATAAATCCGGTTTTCTTCTAGTTGTTCTTTCCAATGGGCTAACCAACCGGCAACACGGGCGATCGCAAATATTGGTGTAAACAAGTCTGTAGGGATTCCCAATTTTCTATACACCAAGCCGGAATAAAAGTCAACATTGGGATAAATACCTTTATGTCCCAATTTTTCCTCTACGACTCGTTCCATTTCTTGAGCGATGTCATAGTATTTATCCGGACCAAATTTATCAAACAGTTGCTCTGCCATATTCTGCAGAATGGTGGCACGCGGATCTTTTACCTTGTACACGCGATGACCAAACCCCATAATCTTGGCTTTGCGTTCGAGGCAATCCTCAATAAAAGGACGGACATTTTCTACAGTACCGATCGCCTCCAACATCTGAATCACTTCTTCATTTGCCCCTCCGTGTAGCGGTCCCCCTAAGGTTCCTACGGCACTAGCAACGACAGCATATGGATCTGTTAGGGTAGAGGCTGTGACTCTAGCACTGAATGTAGAAGCATTCATTGTATGTTCGGCGTGAAGTATCAAGCAAATATCAAATATTCGCGCCGCCAGTGCATCGGGTGCTTGCTCGTTGAGCATATACAAGAAATTAGCGGAATAATCCAAATCATCTCGAGGACGTACCGCATCATTACCGTTTCGCATCAATTGGAAAGCCGCCACCATTGTGGGAATCTTGGCTATGAGGCGAACAACAGCATCACGAATGTAGATTGGATTGTTCAAATCCCGACGCGAATAAAATAACCCCAATGCAGCCGCAGAGGCTTGTAAAGCATCCATTGGGTGACCGCTTTCGGGAAAGCATTTCATCATGTCGCTAATGCGATATTTGATCCGCCTGTGATTGCGAACCTCAGACTCAAATGCTGCCAATTCTTCGGATGTGGGCAATTCGCCCCAGATTAAGAGATAAGCAGTTTCTAAAAATGTACTCTTTTCTGCTAGTTCCTCAATCCGAATGCCACGGTATTCTAATATTCCCAAATGCCCATCAACACTGCTAATACTGGATTGGGCGGCGGGAATGCCATCCAGCCCAGGCTTGAATTCGCACACCATCATGGCAACACCATCTGTTTCGTAAAATATTTCTAAGAAAGCAACATCCCAGAAATTCTTATCACCATAACAGTATCCGTTTCCTTGGAATTTCTTTCAAAAACGTTGCACTACTGCTAAAGCAAGTACTTGGGTGGCGTCAACCAAAACATTTGACTGCAACCCAGAGGAGATCCCTTTTCTGGTAGTTTTACCCCGATCATACCTGCTTTTTTCAGGACTAAGGATGCTTTGTCTTGCCCCCAAACCAGAATTTCTGCCCAAGCGCTTAAATTTGGTTCGTGTCCCACCAATGCGAGTTGGGTGTCAGGCGCGTAATTTCTCGGTTCTAGCCATTGGGTCACCCAATTGTAGATCTGCCCTTGAGGAGCAAGATAGGTACATTCTTCAAGTTGAGAGCTCAGTCCCTCTGCTATAAGTATTTCTGCTGTTTGACGCGCTCTCACCAAGGGACTTGTAGCAATTAAATCAAAATGGAACCCCATTTGCTTGAGCCGATGGGCGACTTTCTCTGTTTTTTGCTTTCCCTCTTTTGTAAGACTTCGCTCTTCATCTTTTTTGATTTCTGGTTGTTTCTCTTCGGCTATGCCGTGACGGATTAAATATAGTTCCATTTTTTTATTGCTAATAGCTAATAGCTAATGGCTAATAGCCATTAGCCAATCGCTATTCCGACTGAATCGGATTATCTTTAGGGTTTACCAATCTCAAAAGCTTTTGCTTTATTTGAGCATCAAAAACTTCCCATTTCATTTTCGCATAAGCAGAATTCTCATTGCTGCCCGATAAGAAACCCATGGGAATCTCAAATCCACCTGCGCTTGTTCTCCCACCACCAAAAAAGCGCCCGCTACTATCTTGTCCAAAGGCTTCTTTGATAAATTCATCGGGGTCGAGCGTTAGCTTGGTGGTTCTGAGGGAACCAATCACAACTTCTAATTCTTCATCTTCATCATGAACTATGCCGTACACTACGGCAGTATGAACGTTTTCTTCTGTGACTAGAAAATCAGCCGCTTGAGGAATGGCATCACGGTCATCGTAGCGGAGGTAACCAACACCCGCAATGGAAAAATTATTTTGCACAATGCGGTTTTTTAGCGATCGCTCTATAACATCCATCACTCGTTTAGAACGATTCGCCTGCAGTACCGCATTTAGCAGTTGTGCGTCATAAAATCTACTCAGATACGCTGCTGCCATAAAATCATCTTCCTGTGCTTGCATCAGTCTATTGGTATCCGATCGCAAGCCATGCATCAAGGCTGTCGCGCATTTTACGTGTTGGTTAATACTACTATCAAGCGATAGCAATCCTGCCTGCAAGTACTGAGTAAAAATTGTTGCTGTTGCTCTGACAGAAGGTCGAATATCAACAAAGTCTGATTTGATATCGCTTTGCAAACTGTGATGGTCAATAATTGCTACCAAAGGAATACCCGCATTCTCTACCACAGGCATAAGCTGAGAAGTGGTTCCTTGATTATCTATCAGTACAAAACCTTGATAGGATGAGGGCAAATCTTTGCCTTTTAGTGTTTGCAACGTCCAACGCTGGGCGGGTAAATTCGTGAGCTTTACCAAAGCGATGTTTTCTTGATGGCTCAAAGCTCCCGCGTATACAATATCACACTTGATGTCGTATTGCTGTGCAATGAGTTGGTATGTCCAAGCAGAAGACAAAGCATCAGGATCGGGAAAATCTTGCAAGACGATCAAATGTCGTTCCTGTCGGTGGGCTAGAAGCATAGCACGCAGTTCTTCCGCTTTGCGATCGCTTGCTCCACCGTTACGCTGATTTAAAGAATTTCCTGACTCATTAGTCAACGTTGTTGTACTTGATTGTCGATTGAGCGGAACTTCAATTGAGTCTTTATCGTCTACCTCACCATCCTCTGATGTTGAATCTGTTAGTACTGGAAAATTTTCAAACTGGGTTAGGGAAGAATTCACTTGCATATCTAAGGTCTTTAAGAGTGTGGGGCTTCCTGTTCTTCGCTAAGAAATATTACAGGTTGTAATTTGCTACTTCAGCCACACATCTACAATCTTCGCAGAATTATTCCAGACTGGCACTATATTTGTCAGTCTATATCTTAAGTATTTTTTCACTCAACTTGATATTATTGGGTTGCTGAACTCTGGCAAAATACGTTGTGTCGCCCAAACTTGGCAAATTCTTAGCGTACCCTGGTTGCCTTTTCGCCAATCCATGTTATATTAACAAAGTTGCTTGAAAGGATGCAAAAAATTTTGCAGCCTCATCTGTCAACTTCAGACGTTTGCGTCTGGGTTAAAGTCACAGATCGACAAAGCTTCACCAAGCTAGGGCAACAACGCGATGGCTGACAATGCGCCGCCGTTCTCAGATAGGAACAAGGTATGTCAGAGTCCGATAACGTATTTTTGCCATTCTTTGTGCAATCCACTCTTGAGATGTTTGCTGACCTCGAAATAGAGACTGCTGTAAGGTCTTCGGGGATGATGGCGTAACATCATGTGAGCTTCACTCGGTGTACGATTTCCCTTTTTGACATTACAGCGAACGCAGGCTGTCACTATGTTTTCCCAAGTATCGCCGCCCCCACGCGATCGCGGTACAACATGGTCTAGCGTCAAGTCATCTCCCGTGTAACCGCAGTATTGGCACGTATGACCGTCCCGATGCAGGAGATTCCGTCGAGTGAGAGGAATTTCCTTATAGGGAACGCGAACGTAATGTCGTAACCTAATAACGGTCGGAAGTGGAAAGCCAGAATAGAGTTGCTTGTTATTGATTTCAACCCTTTCAGCTTTGCCTTTTATCAACAAGACCACGGCTCGCCGCCAGCTCGTGATATTGAGCGGTTCGTAAGAGGCGTTTAGAACTAAAACCTTCCCCATTGATAAGCGCTCAAGCTATTAATTTTACATATATTAACACAAATCTATCCTCCTATGGTGATGAGGATAAATTATACTTCCTACAAAAGCAGGAATTGAGGAAATAGTCAAGGGTTAGTGGTTGGTGGTGAGTCTAGTCCTGTAGGTGCGGTTCCCGCTGCCTAGGGACTAGCGTATAGCCCTTGCGGGCATAGCTTCGTCGCATCGTATAGCGTGTGCTTTGCACATAGGACATTTCTCCTTCATCTTCCTACTCCCTACCTCCCCTCAGTCTCTACTCCTCACTCAAGTTGTGAGATTTTTACAAAGAAGGTTAAACTTTCCGATTATCGAGAAAGATTGCGAGTATTGGGAATAATACTTACAACTAAAAAGTGGTGTGATAGGAGAATAAGCAAAAATGCTAAGCCACGAGAAAAATCATCTTACCTTCGATCGGCAGAATCATAGCTATGCCTGGATGTCCCAACGTGCTTGGGTAGAAATCGATTTAGAAGCACTGTCCCATAATGTGCGTCAACTGATAAAGTTACTGTCGCCAAGTACCCAACTTATGGCGGTCGTGAAAGCTGATGCTTACGGACATGGAGCGATCGTTGTGGCTCAAACAGCTTTAGAAGCAGGTGCAAGTTTGCTTGGAGTTGCTACAGTCCCAGAGGGAATTCAATTAAGAGAAGCAGGTATTAAAAGTCCAATTTTGATTCTAGGAGCAACCCACACGCCAGAACAAATCCAAGCTATTGCACATTGGAAACTTCAACCAACACTGACAAGCCCCAAACAAGCTTTAGTATTTTCCAATACTCTAGAAGAGATTAACTGTGATTCTCCCTTACCCGTACATATTAAGTTAGATACGGGAATGTCAAGGTTGGGAACAAATTGGCAAGAAGCTAGTGAGTTTGTTCAGCTAGTGCAGCGTTTGCCACATCTTGCTATTAAGAGCATTTATTCTCACCTTGCAACAGCCGATAGCCCGGACACTACTGTGATGAAACAGCAACAGCAGAGGTTTGAAAATGCGATCGCTCAAATTAAAGCTTTGGGGATAGAACCTCCTTGTTTGCATCTAGCAAACTCAGCAGCCACTCTAAGCGATAAGTCATTACATTACGACATGGTGCGTGCGGGTTTAGCACTCTACGGTCTTTACCCAGCTATTCATTTAGAATCTAGCATCGATCTCAAGCCAGTCATGCAAGTAAAAGCCCGAGTTACCCAAGTAAAAACTATTGCTCCCGGAACGGGCGTCAGCTACGGTCATCATTTTATAGCACCGCAAGAACTCCGCTTAGCCGTAGTGGGAATTGGTTATGCTGACGGCATACCTCGCAATCTTTCCAATAAAATGCAAGTGTTGATTCGAGGTCAGCGAGTGCCGCAAATTGGTGCAATTACAATGGATCAGTTGATGCTAGATATCAGTGCATTACCAGATATACAAGAAGGCGAAGTTGTGACTTTACTGGGGAAAGAAGGAGAAGAACAAATTTCTGCTGAAGATTGGGCAAATCAGCTAAATACAATTTCTTGGGAAATTCTGTGTGGCTTTAAGCATCGCTTACCGCGTGTAGCATTGGGGAATGGCTAATGGCTAATGGCTAATGGCTAATGGCTAATGGCTAATGGCTAATGGTGAGTCCAGAGAAAGCAGGCGGTGAGACCAGTGCTGTAGGCGGGTCTCCCGCGACCACCGGGACTGGCGAACAAGGGAGGGCGAACAAGGGAGGGGTTTCCCGCGATCACCGGGACTGGCGAACAAGGGAGGGCTAATGGCTGATGGTTAATTAACAATTAGCTATTAGCTATTAGCCATTAGCAACCAAAAACTTACTTGCTACAATTAATTTCTTGTGATAGTATAGACTACTAATGCGGATGTGGCGGAATTGGCAGACGCGCTAGATTTAGGTTCTAGTACCGCAAGGTGTGAAGGTTCAAGTCCTTTCATCCGCATAGCAATTATTTAATACCTATTTAAAGAGAGATACCAGTTAAGGTTTCCAGAACCTTAAGGACTGGTGTATCTTGCTATGCCTGTAAAGTTTTTTTTCGTATAAAATAAACATATTTTCTTCAGTATTGCAGCCTCTGTCTTCTACCTTTCTTAACTCAAATTTTTCTGTCTTCTACGTGCAAGGATAGAGTGCTTTCTGAAAACCTTTTGATACCCTGTAAGGTTAACTAAAAGTTATCCGGAAGTTTTTTGACAATTATGCTGTTAAATTTTGTTTCGTATAAAGTTCAACTACACGATTTTCATTCGTACAGTTAATATCATAGCTGGCAAATGTACCTGAGAGGGTATATAACAGACAGTGGCACTATTCTATGGTGAGGGCATTTTTATGTTTGGTTTACATATTTTGCAAGTAAAAATACTGATGATAGGGTAAATAACCCCTGAAACATTATCTTGTCCTGAGAAACCGTACTATACTGAAAGATAAGTACTTAAAATAGCAGGTTCGCCCTTGCAAGTCAAAGTCACTCATCTACAGTATTACTTCGGTTGCTGTCAAACAAGTTCTCTTTAGGTAGATGATTTCATCTAGTCTTTACACTTTTTTTACTTGCCGTGTAAAAATGTCTGCTAATCTCAGTATCATTAGTAAATTTCATGGCTATTGACGCGTTAACTGAGATTTTTCATCTTAAAAGAAGGGTGCTACCACTGAGTTTCCTGCAAGCCTCAAAGTCACAATTTTGTATTCTTTGCAACAAAGATTTTAGCAAATTCTATTGACTTGTAGGGAAACTCTGTAACAGATAAGCTCACACCTAATTGAATTTAGCCAAAAACAGCACTCATGAGCACAACTCCTATAGGTAGCTACAAGTTTTTTCAAAAACTACATCCGCTATCTCTATTAGCACAACTGACTAGTCGGCGTGCTACAGGCTGCTTACAAGTATTCACAGAGTCAGTGTCTTGGTCAATCTATCTAGAAGACGGTAAACTTATTTATGCGTCCTCAGATAAAATGTTTGACCGACTTGAGAATCATGCTTCTCGCCTAAGTCAGCAATTGCCCACGCTCAACAGTACAATTATGATGCAGGTACGGCTGATATTTGAAGCAAACGGCGACGATGGCTCCATACCTGTACCAGATTATCAAGCTATTTGCTGGTTGGTAAATGAGGAATATATAACTCCTCCTCAAGCAGCCATATTGATTGATGAAATGGCTAAGGAAGTACTGGAGGCATTTCTTGCTATTAAACAAGGGAACTACGAATTCAATGGAGAATCTCCCTTGAATCAAATGCCTAGATTTTGCCGATTGGATTTGCGATTGCTTGTGGAACACTGCCAAAAGCAACTTCGCAATCGACAAAATCCTCAAGCGACGGTTACCGCACAAGCTCATGCTCCTGCTTACTATTCAACACCTGTTTCACAGACCCAAGTTCAGCCATCATCTCAACTGAAACTAGGGGAACAATTGCAGAATACGAACCATTTTGAAAATTCTCATTTCAATGGTAGTAAATACCAACAACAAAGTAGTAAAAACACTTACACCGTTGCTTGTATTGACGACAGCCCAACGGTACTAAATTCTATCAAACACTTTTTAGACGAAAGCGCGTTTTCAGTAGTGACGATTAACGATCCGGTGAAAGCGCTCATGCAAATACTACGTAGCAAGCCGGATATCATATTACTAGATGTTGAGATGCCTAACCTGGATGGTTACGAGCTATGCTCTTTGTTACGAAGGCATTCGGCTTTTAAAAATACTCCCATCATTATGGTGACTGGCAGAACGGGATTTATAGACCGAGCCAAAGCAAAAATGGTCAGAGCATCGGGGTATTTAACAAAGCCGTTTTCCCAGTCAGATTTGCTAAAAATGGTGTTTAAGCACATTGGCACTTAAGTAACAAACAGGAAAATTTCATCATTTATTAGGAGAGTTAGGAGTGAGTATTACTTTGTTAGGCACAATTTTGATTGTTGAAGATTCTCCCAGTGAATTGGAGTTAATGAGCCATTATCTTAAAGAAAGTGGTTACAACGTAATTAAAGCGGCTGGCGCAAAAGAAGCTTTAGAAAAAGCTCAATCACACAACCCGGATGTGATAGTCACAGATGTTGTTATGCCGGGAATGAGTGGTTTTGAACTGTGTCGTTCCTTGAAAAGAAATCCGAGCACACAAAAAGTTCCAATCGTGATATGTAGTTCTAAAAACCAGGAAATTGACCGATTATGGGCAATGCGACAAGGAGCTGATGCTTATGTAACAAAACCTTACACTCGCGAACAGCTCCTCCGGGCTATTAAATCTGTGGCGATTTAATTCTAATGAACAGTTCTAAAATTACTCTTTCGACAAAACTTACTCAAAATAACTTGGGAGATGGTTATCTCAAGTTTCAGTTAAACAGACAAACGTCCGCCGTGTTGCCGATGAGGCACACGCAAGAAGCAATTATCGTGCCGATTGAAGCCATAACATCAATGCCCAATATGCCCGGTTGCGTATTGGGGTTAATGAATTGGCGGAGCCGGATAGTTTGGGCTATTGATTTGCCAAGAATGTTCAATTTGGAATATCTTGACAATCGGTTGCGACAGTATAACGTAATTATTATTCGGGTGGATACATTACTTTTGGGCTTGGTTGTACAAGAAATACAAGGTACAACTAAGTTTATGCCGGATGATATACGCTCTCCTGTAGGACAAGTGGCATCTAGTTTGATTCCCTATTTACGCGGGTGTGTTGTTCAACAAAAAGAAATTTTACTGGTGTTAGATGCACAGGCTATTGTGCAATCTTCTATTCTCCGCAGTGATTAGGGTGTACTACTAAGAAAAACTGTTTTAAGTATGTTTATTCATCACCTCAGGAGAATTCCCTATGTTTAATAAAACTAATGATGCTAAAGATAGCTTGGATGCAGAAAAAAATGGAGTAGCTGATAATTCTTCAAAAAGAAAAGATAGCAATTTTGTAGAAATAGAGAGAGAGCGAAATACTGAGTTAACTGTTGATTCTAGCCTAAATAGGTTATCAGCACCGTTGAAGCGGTTGAGTTTGGGAACTAAAGCTGCATTACTTGCGATCGCAATTGGCACAATTCCCGTGTTAGCAATTGGCACGTTAGCTTATCATGTAGCTAGTATGGCAACGGGCAGTAAAAGTTCCCAAATTCAACAAGCAGAAGTGAATGGTATAGCAGATAAAGTAAACCGCTTTATGTTAGAGCGCTATACCGATATGCAAGTCTTATCAACTTTGCCAGTTTTAACAAATACTAAATTTAGGGATTCTCTAACTCCTAAAGAAAAACAAGTTTTATTAGACAAATATATAGAGAGTTATAAAGTCTATGACAGCATTGCAATCCTTAACCTAAGTGGGGATGCGATCGCACAATCTCGAGGAGCTTCTATAACCCATCAAGGGAAAAATAAATATTTTGAGGCAGCAAAGCAAAAAGGAAGCACTTACATCAGCCAGCCACAAGTTTCGCAAGAGACGGGAAATGGCAACATTATTATTGCTGCTCCAATTAAAGATTCAGTTACAGGACAAGTTTCATCTATCGTCAGAGCCAGTATGCCTCTAAAATCTCTAGATGAGATCTTGAAAAACTATACAGAAACAGGGCATAAATACTATTTAGCTGACGATTTAGGAAAATTATTTTTGCCTGTTGACAAAACTTATATAGGAAGAGAAATTCAAGCAGATTTTCCCGGTTTAGCTCAACGTCAAGGACAAAGAAAAGAAGATACTTTTACGACAGTTAATCAACTTGAAGGAAAAGAACAACTTGTCAGCTATACATCTAGAATTCAAGAAGGATTGCCAGATCTAAAATGGCAAGCCATTCTGACAACAGATGCAGGAATTGCATTTGCACCTCAAAGACAATTGGGACTGACAATTATTTTAGGAACGGGATTGGCAGCAATCGTTGTAGCTGCGATCGCAGTCTTATTGGCGAAGAAAATTACAGAACCAATTGTGAAAGCGACAGATGCAGTGGCAAAACTCGGACAAGGGGATTTAGGAACCCGTTTGGAAGTAGAGTCAGAAGACGAATTGGGTATTTTAAACGCCAATATTAACCAGATGGCAGCCCAGTTACAGACATTGGTTAAACAACAAGAACTGGATACAGAAAGAGCAAAATTACTAGCAGAAATTACTCTCCGAACCCGCAGAAGCCTCAACATGGAGGATATTTACAAAACAGCGGTCAGAGAAGTTCGTCAGGCAATCAAAACGGATAGAGTTTTGATTTATCATTTCAATCAAGAAACCTTTGATGGAGATGTTGTTGCTGAATCTGTAACTGCTGGCTTGCCAAGAATGCTAGGCGTACCAATTGACGATCCCTGTTTTAGAGAACGCCATGTAGAAACATACAAAGATGGTAGGGTTCGGGCAATATCTAACATATATCAAGACCCAAATCTAAGCAACGCTCAATGCTACATCAAGATGTTAGAAAAATTTGCTGTCAAAGCAAATTTAGTCGCACCAATTATTAGTGACGGACAACTTATTGCCTTAATGATTGCCCATCATTGTGATAGTCCCCGTATTTGGCTGCAATCAGAAATAGAGTTGTTTAAACAAATTGCCACCCAAGTAGGGTACGCCCTAGAACAAGCACTGCTTCTACAAGAAGTCGAAAAAGCAAGATCCATTGCCGAAAGATCGTCAGAAGATGAGCGTCGGCAAAAAGAAGCATTGCAAATGCAACTCCTAGAACTCTTAAGTGAAGTGGAAGGAGCAGCAAGTGGGGATTTAACAGTACGTGCGGAAGTCACAGCTGGAGAAATTGGCACAGTTGCCGACTTCTTTAACTCCATTGTGGAAAGCTTGCGGGACATTGTTACCCAAGTTAAACAAGCAGCCATCCAAGTTAACCAAGCGATCGGTCAAAACGAAGGCTCGATTCGCCGCCTTGCAGAGGAAGCACTCGCCCAAGCTTCAGAAATCAATCGCTCCCTTGATGCTGTTGATAACATGACCCACTCAATTCAAGCAGTCGCAGCAAGCGCCCAGCAAGCAGCCTTTGTTGCCAATACAGCTGCCAACACGGCTAAAAAGAGTGGGATAGCAATGGATATGACAGTGCAGAATATTTTGCACCTACGCGAAACAGTAGGCGAAACTGCCAAGAAAGTAAAGAGATTGGGAGAATCAACCCAACAGATATCCCGTGTGGTAGCTTTGATCAATCAGATTTCCATGCAAACCAACTTACTTGCCATCAACGCCGGTATTGAAGCGGCGCGGGCGGGAGAAGAAGGACAGGGTTTTGCGGTTGTAGCTGAGGAGGTAGGAGAATTAGCAGCCCGAAGTGCGGCGGCGACAAAAGAAATAGAACAAATTGTTGAAAACATTCAACGCGAAACAACGGAAGTGGTGCAGGCGATGGAACTGGGAACAACCCAGGTTGTAGAAGGTACGCGCATTGTCGAAGACGCCAAGCAAAGTCTAACTCAAATCTTAGATATTTCGCGGCAAATCGATTTGTTGGTGCAGTCAATTTCTCAAGCAACAGCCTCTCAAGTGGAAACATCACAAACAGTCAGTCAGTTGATGAGAGAAATTGCCTCCTCCTCGCAACGCACCAGTGATTCTTCACGTCAAGTTTCGGAGTCTCTGCAACAAACTGTAGAGATTTCGCAACAGTTGCAAGCAACTGTTGGTACCTTCAAAGTAGATTAATGTTAATAGCTAATAGCTAATAGCTAATTGCCAGACAATTAATTAAACATTAGTTATCAGCCATTAGCCATCAGCCATTAGCCATTAGCCCTCCCTTGTTCGCCAGTCGCCAGGGCGTGGGAAACCCTCCTACAGGACTGGACTCACCATTAGCCACTAGCTATTAGCCCTATGTCACAAGACAAAGAATTAGAAATCCAGATGCAATTTCTGGAGGAAGCGAATGATTATCTTAATACCTTGGAAGGGGTATTGCTGGAAATTAACCCCAGCAATCGCATTTCTCCAGAAAAAATTAATGCCGCACTAAGAGCCGCCCATTCTATAAAAGGTGGTGCTGGCATGATGGGATTTCGGTCTCTGAGCGATCTGGCTCACCGTTTAGAAGATTCATTTAAAGTTTTAAAAACTAGGAAAAATTCTTTAGAAATAGATACTGAGTTACAGAGTTTACTGCTTGCTGCGGTGGATTGGTTGCGTCAGATAGTGGAATTGCTATCGGAAGGTGGGGAGGTAGAGGAGCAGTGGTTGAGTACTTTTTGTTACCCAGTTTTTGATGAACTGCATCAACGTTTGGGCGATCCTACTCCTGAAGATGCAGCAACTATGCTGTCTCCAGAAGACGGACAAGATATCGTACCTTTGCTGTTTGAAACAGAGGTGGAAGGATGTTTGCAGCGTCTTGAAGCAGTACTGGCTGATGGCGAACAGCCTTGTCTGAAAGAAGAAGTGGCTATTATGGCAGCTGAGTTGGGTGGATTGGGTGAAATGCTCCAACTGTCAGCTTTTTCTCAGTTATGTATGTCAATTGCAGCTTATATAGAAGCTGCGGAACCTTCTCAGGTGGAAACAGTTGCTCGGTCGGCGTTGGAAGCATGGCGGCGATCGCAAGCTTTAGTACTGACAAATCAACTGGAAAGCTTGCCAATAGAGTTACAAATTGACGATGTAGCGGCTGCAATAATAGAGAGCACCCCAACAGAACTACTAGAAGTAGAACCAGCCCCAGTTCCTGAAGTAGAACCAGAATTTATAGAAGCAGGAGTTCTGCAACCAGAAGAGACGGAAGAATCCTGGCTGGATCGAGAAATCATTGCAGCCGACTTTGAAGCTTTGGAAGCAGCTTTTGCTGAAGAAAGCAACGCTCAAGTTGAAGAACCAGAACCAGAGCCAGCTACAGTATCTTCTAGAGAAATTCCTACATCAAGTTACAATCGCAAAGCCGAGCAAACTGTAGGTGGTCATAAGAGCGAAACTCCAGAAAATACAGTCCGAGTTCCAAGCAGACAACTTGAGCAAATTAACGATCTCTTTGGAGAACTGATAATTCAACGCAATGGGATGAATTTGCAACTTGAAAGGTTACGCAAACTCATTCGTAATTTGAACCAACGAGTCCAAGTTTTGGAACGAGAAAACCAACAACTGAGGACAGCTTATGATAAAATAGCCACTCAAAGTGTAGTGCCATCTGGAGAAGCATTAAGAGCACTAGCACCAGCCGAGCAACCAGAAGAACTTCCAGCGCCAGTTTCAGAGAAGAATGATGGAGCAAATGGAGTGGAAGGTGAGTTTGATTCCTTGGAAATGGATAGCTACAACGAACTCAACTTGCTTTCTCAGGAAGTTATGGAAACGATCGTTCAAGTGCAAGAAGTCACAACTGACATTCAACTTAGCATTGACGATACAGACCAATTTGCCCGCAAGCTTACCAAAACATCCAAGCAACTGCAAAGAAAGCTCACACAAATCAGAATGCGCCCGCTATCTGATGTTGTGGATCGCTTTCCTAGAGCCTTGCGCGACTTGTGCGTAGAATACGGCAAAAACGTACAGTTAAAAATTGAAGGGGCTAACACTTTAATCGAAAGAAGCATCCTAGAGTCTTTGAATGAGCCTTTGATGCACTTAGTCCGAAATGCTTTTGACCACGGAATTGAAGATCCGGTCACACGTCGTGCTTCTGGTAAGAACGAACAAGGGTTGATAGAAATTAAAGCAACCCATCAGGGAAATCGTACCATTATTTCGCTCCGAGATGATGGACGCGGGATTTCGCTAGAGAAAATCCGGACTCGCGCAATCGAGATGGGATTGGAACCTGCTTTATTGGCACAAGCAACAGAAGAAGAACTCCTGTCGTTAATTTTTGAGCCCGGTTTTAGCACTTCTGAACAGGTGACAACTCTATCTGGTCGTGGTGTTGGTATGGATGTCGTGCGTAACAACCTCAAGCAAATCCGGGGCGATGTCAAAGTTGATACAAAAGTAGGGAATGGAACTACATTCACCCTCTCCGTACCATTTACACTCTCAGTTGCACGAGTGCTGCTTGTCGAAAGCAATCGCATGCTCCTGGCATTCCCCACAGATGTTGTCTCCGAGATATTCCTACTTAACGAAGAGCACGTCTTACCAATGGCGACAGGCGAAGTCCTCAACTGGCAGGGTACCATGCTTCCGTTAGTTCGTTTGAGTCGTCACTTAGACTTTAATTGTCCCCGCTATGACAATCCAACCCTAGAGACGCCCCCAGCAATTAATGCTTCCAGCGTTATTATTGTTAGCCAAGGAAATCAGCCAGTTGCAGTGCAAGTGGATCGTTGTTGGGGCGAACAAGAAGTTGCTATCCGTCGGGTAGAAGGCAATATTGCTTTACCAAGTGGTTTTAGTAACTGTACGATTTTGGGTGATGGTCGCGTTGTACCGTTGGTTAATGCCAATGAGATGCTTTATTGGATTGCGACTAATGAGCGCGTACCCAGAACCAGTCAGCTTCCATCTTCTAAATTAAAGACAGTTTTCTTAACACCATCTGATGACAAACAAGCAGCGCTTTCAGGAAATCGTAAAGGCACTATTTTAATAGTAGATGACTCGATTAACGTGCGGCGCTTTTTAGCTTTAACTCTAGAGAAAGGAGGATATCAAGTCGAACAAGCTAAAGATGGTCAAGACGCTTTGGAAAAACTCCAGAGTGGTTTGAAAGTTCAGGCTGTGATTTGCGATATTGAAATGCCTCGCATTGATGGTTATGGATTTTTAGGCCGCGTGAAATCAAATACTGATTTTAAGGATATACCGATTGCGATGCTGACTTCTCGGAGTAGTGATAAACATCGCCAGTTAGCTATGCAGTTGGGTGCGCGGGCTTATTTTTCCAAACCTTACAATGAACAAGAGTTGTTGAGGACTTTGGATGATATTATTTTTCCTTTCGCAGGGGCTGCTAAATGAGAATTACAAATTTATTTATAAACCGCTAATAAACCTGACGGAAGCTGATAATGAATTATTGTAGAGATTTTTTATTCGTAGATAAAGAAGTTAGCAATAAGGTCAAATATTTTTGATTTTGATACCAAGTTTTAGTTTAATAACTCCCTTTTGTAGAGCCTGCATACGCAGGCTTTTTTCTTAAATAACGCGAGTTCGACGAAGCTACTCCCTTTCTGGTGTAAGATTACCGACGTAATTTCTTCACAAGGTGCTCCCTTTCTCCCCAGAGCAAAACCAACTTTATCTACTGATATAGAATATCGATCTGGAGGTAATTGAGCGATGGCTACCGTCGATGAATACCGTCAATACATCCAACACCTATTAACTGAACACGCAAAACCGATCTGGGATAATCGCATTCAAGCTCAAACTATTTTTGACACTGGGATTCGATCCTCCAAAGATGCGCCATTATACGGAGTTTGCTGAAGCCTAAAATTTGCTCCCATTTCTTAAGATTTAAAAGTGTGCTTGCTACTTCCCAAAGCAAGTTATAGATAGAATCAACAAAACTACAGGAGTGCGATCGCAAATGTCAAAACAGGAGCAGGGTAATTGTTCTGGTATTGTCGGCGATGGCGTCCTTATAGCGCTGACAGAACTTGTTTTTTCAGGAATGAAAGTAATTTGTGGAAAGCAATGAATAAATTGAGATTATAGTGACAGGCTCTAAAGAACAGTTACAAACTCAATATAGAATTCTTATTTAATTTTTGAACTAAACCTATATAGGGACATTGGTAGGTAATATCCCAATAGAGTTCAGTTAACAATATATAATCCTTGAAGATCCCTCCAACTCTCCAATCGGTTGGGGGGCTAGGAGGAGCGCGTCTTATCTGAACCGTATTGGGTAATATCCACCTTACAGTACTAAAAATTTTTTACAAAATATTAATAATTACTTGATAATTATTAATATTGAATAATTGCTCCGTAAAAACCCGGATCTAAGCAAAAATCCTTCTGTGAATTTTTCCGTAATTTTAACGTGGCGAATATCGCGTTATTTAAATTTAATACTGTAAAGATATTGTAAATTGATGGCAACAATAAACACTGTTTTATCTTCACAAAGTCTTCACGATTTATTGCCATAATTCGTATTTGGTTAGGTAAGGTTTATCCTGTGAAGGAAACACATTTTTTCTTGCATTTACCAAATCTGGGTGTGTTGTTTATGCTTAATAATAAAGTTAATATTTCCAGCTTGCAAGGTTCTCAATCTAGATTGCGTACCCAACAATCTCAAATCGGTAAAGTAGACCGACCTAACAACAAAACATTTTTACTACAACGTTTTAATAACCTCCCTATTAGTAGCAAACAATTTATTGGTTTAATTACTTGTGAATTGGTATCTGTTATAGGTATAGCTGGTGGCATCATATTAATTATTAACCAAGGATTGCAAAGTCAATTATTAGAACAGGCTAAGTTGGAATTGGCTGTCACGAATGAAAATTATAATTCACAGGTCAATCAAATCAACTCAATATTGAGACAAAAAGCAATCAATCCTACAATAATTCATGCCGCGATCGCTCATAATAGTAATTCTTTAAGTCCAAGTTTACAAGAAAACACTAAAAAAATTTTAGAAGAGGAAGCTCGCAATAGCAAAATAGAGTATGCAACTCTAGTAGGTAGAGATTTTAAGATTATTGCCAATCTTAACCCTGACCGTCAAGGAGAAATTTTTAATCCTAACAATCAAGTTAGTGAGGCAATAGAAAATTCTCAAACAATAACATCCAATAGCGTTATTACATGGTCGGAATTGAGCCAAGAGTTACCTGCTTTCCCAGAAGGTTTTAAACAGCAAGACACTCTCATCCGTTATACGATCGTACCCGTTAAAGATGAAAAAACACAAACAGTTGTTGGCGCTTTAGTTGCCGGAAAAATTTTAAGTGGGAAAGATACAATCGCCAAAAAGACTGTGGAAACTATTGGAGGTGGCTACAGTGCTGTTTATTTCCGCAACATAAATGGAGAATTGGCACTAGCAACATCTTTATATCAAGATAACTTAGAAGACACTAAACAAAATTTTCCCTTACCAAAAAAAGCTTTATCTTTACTTAATATAGCTACTAAGAATTCTCCAGGAAAAACAGTCACTCAACACCTGGTTTTAGATAAGAAAACTTATGTGATAGCAGCTAAAGCCATTCCTAATAAAATGACTGAAGGAGTGGAGGGCAATCAAACAATTTCTGGTGACGCTCCTGTGGCTATTTTGGTTCGAGGCACTCCAGAAACGGCTTTGAGTGATTTATTAAGGCATGGTTGGCAAGGACAAGCTCTGACTATTTTTATTATATTGCTGTTGATTTCTCTTTGGACATTGCTTGTGGAACGGGCAATTATCAGACCAATCAAAAACTTGCAACAAACAGCACAGAAATTTACAGTTGGTCAAGCATCCACGCGATCGCAAATTTTTACCACTGATGAAATCGGGCAATTAGCTATGAGTTTTAACTCAATGGCAGACAGCCTTGCAGAACAAAACCAACGTCGAGAAAATCAAGCAAAACTAGAATTTTACCTCAACAGTATCACGACCCGCATTAGAGAAACCTTAAATCCTGCAACAGTTTTGAAGACATTAGTATCAACGACGAAAGAAGCGATACAAGCAGATAGAGTGGTTTTTTATCGTTTAGACGAGAACTTACAAGGAAAAATAGTTGCCGAGTCTTCGAGCAATATTTTAACATCAGTAATAGGAACAACTGTTATTAAACCTTACCAAATTCAAGAAGAATTTAAAGAATATGAAATAGGTCGTGTCAAAGCAGTTGATAACATTCAAGAAGTTTCTCTCAGCCCGTCTTGCTTAGAGCAAATAGCAGCGCTAGCTGTCAAAGCATATCTCATCTCGCCTATCTATGCGAACAAGCAACTATACGGCTTGTTAGTTGCTCATCAATGTTCTAATCCCCGGAACTGGCAAGTTGTAGAAATTGACTTATTTAGACAAGTTGCAGTTCAAGCAGGTTATGCTTTGGAGCAAGCACAACTTCTCCAACAAGTAGAACGTGGTGTTGCCATAACTTCCCCTGAAGAACAGCAAAACAAAGACACTCTACAAGCTCAACTCTCAGATCTTATAGATAATATAGAGAGTGCAGCGCGTGGAGACTTAACAGTACGTGCTGAAGTGACAGTTGGAGAAATTGGCACTGTTGCTGACTTTTTCAACTCCATTGTTGAAAGCCTGCGAGATATTGTGACGAAAGTCAAAGAATCAGCATTGCAAGTGAATCAGGCGATCGGATCGAACGAAGGAGCAGTCCGCCACCTAGCTGAAGAAGCCCTTGCTCAAGCAACAGAAATTCACAGCACTCTTGATGCAGTTGATAACATGACTCAATCAATTCAAGCAGTAGCAGCAAGCGCCGAACAAGCAGCTACAGTAGCCCATGATGCTGCTCACACAGCCACAAAAAGCGGGTGGGCGATGGATATGACAGTGCAACACTTCCTGCGTTTGCGAGAGACAGTCAGCGACACTGCGAAAAAAGTCAGGAGATTGGGAGAGTCAACACAACATATTTCCCGTGTCGTCGCCTTGATCAACCAGATTTCTACCCAAACAAACTTGATTGCCATCAATGCTGGTATAGAAGCATCGCGTGCGGGTGAAGAAGGTCAGGGTTTTGCGATCGTCGCTGAGGAAGTAGGAGAATTAGCAGCCCAAACTGTAGTCGCCACGCGAGAAATTGAACAGATAGTTGAGAGTATTCAACTAGAAACAACAGAAGTTGTTCAAGCAATGGAGTTAGGAACAACTCAAGTGATGGACGGTACGCGCATTGTGGACGATGCCAAGCAAAATCTCAATCAAATTCTAGAAATTTCTCGGCAAATCGATTTGTTAGTGCGATCGATTTCTGAAGCCACAGCCTCCCAGGTGGAAACATCACAAGTCGTAAGTCAATTGATGAAAGCAATTGCAGCAACTTCTCAACGCACGAGTGATTCTTCACGTCAGGTTTCCAATTCTTTTGCCCAAACTCTACAGATTGCTGAAGAGTTACAGCAGGTTGTTGGGACATTTCAGGTGAAGTGATACGATTTTAGATGCGTGGATTAACAAATCAACTATATGTTAACGCAATCTAAAATCTCTCCTAGTATAAATGCAAGTGCTGGACATCGCCGTTCACAATGGAATTTGATGCGAGTGCTTCGGAAGAGAACAAGTGAACGAAGATGAGTTTGTCAAGCAGATTCAATACGTGCAGAAACGCATGACTGAACTGCAAAAGAATGCCAGCAAATTACCTTTACACCAACAAAGTCGATTGACAAAAGCTCTTGAGAACTTGAGCTATGCCATGAGGGACTTGCAAGTCGCAGAAGAGACCATACGGCTTTTACTGTCTGCAGTACAACAATCTAAAGATTCTATTATTATTACCACAGCAAAACTTGACCCCCCAGGGCCTGAAATTGTCTTTGTCAATCCAGCTTTTAGTCAAATGACTGGTTACGAGATTGAAGAAGTATTGGGTAAAACTCCACGTTTGTTGCAAGGTCCTAAAACCGATCGCTCTGTCCTGGATGACTTGCGGAAACATCTGTCTGAGGCGATACCTTTTCATGGTGAGGCAATTAACTACCACAAAGATGGTACGGAATATTATGTGGAATGGAATATTAGCCCGATTTGTAATGTCAATCAAACCATAACACACTTCATTGCCATTCAACGTGACATTACTGCCCGCAAACGCATGGAGGAAGAACGCGAGTCTCTGCTCTCCCGAGAGCAGGCAAACCGCGCAGAAGCAGAAGCAGCAAACCGAATTAAAGATGAGTTTTTGGCTATGCTCTCCCACGAACTCAGAACTCCTCTGACGCCAATTCTGGGTTGGTCAAGGCTGTTGCAAACCAATAAGTTACCGGAAGCAAAACTACAACAGGCAATGGCGTCAATTGAGGAGCACGCGAAACGTCAGGCAAAATTAATTGACGATCTGCTTGACCTTTCACGAATTGTGCGGGGCAAATTAACACTTAATTTAACTTCAGTGACATTGATCGTGCCGCTTGCTGCTGCTCTTGAAACAGTTCGTCTGGCTGCTGAAGCAAAATCAATTCGTATCAAAACAGTACTTGAATCGACTGTAGAACCAGTTATGGGTGATGCAGATAGATTGCAACAAGTTTTTTGGAACTTGCTTTCAAATGCCATCAAATTTACTTCAGAAGGCGGCTCTATTATTGTAGAACTACAACGAGTGAACCGCTACGCTCATATTACAGTCAGTGACACGGGACAAGGTATCCATCCCGACTTCTTACCCTTTGTGTTTGACCGTTTCCGCCAAGAAGATAGTTCTATCACTCGTCAATTTGGAGGTTTAGGTTTGGGGCTGGCTATTTCCCGGCAATTAGTAGAAGCTCATGGCGGAACAATTGTGGTGGAAAGTCTTGGTGTTGGAAAGGGTACAACCTTTACAATCAAGCTACCACTGATAAAAGCTCCCCAACAGACACACTCAAACCCCAAAAAACCTCCGCTATTTTTGGATTTGAGCAATATAAAAGTTTTAGTGGTAGAGGATGATGCTGGTACGCGAGAATTTATCACCTTCGCGCTTGAACAGTATGGAGCTAATGTCAACGCCGTGGGATCTGCCACTGAGGCGCTAGAAGTATTGGCACAATCAAAGCCAAATATATTGATAATCGATATTGGGATGTCAAAAGTAGATGGTTACACTCTGCTGCGTCAGATTAGATCGATGTCGCAAGAGCAAGGAGGGCAAATTCCGGCGATCGCTCTTACGGCGTATGTAGGAGAAAACAATCGGCAACAAGCCCTTGCAGCTGGTTTTCAAATGCATGTTCCCAAGCCAGTTGAGCCTGCTGAAATAGCTGTAGTTATTGACCAATTATTGGGCAAAAAGCAATGATCTGAGTTAACTTCACTTTCTAGCATGAGCGAATGCTGCTATTGCATTTGGTGAACCAACATATCGCCAATGCCAAGGCTCAAAACTCACACCTTGGGAATTATTGCGCTTAAAAGACAATTCAAATCCAAACTCTCGAGCATGACGAGTCAACCAACGATAGGCATTTGTCTTTTCAAATTCCAAGGTGACATCTTGCTTTGGGGCTCTACCATCTGCTAAATCCACAGCAAAACCAGTATGATGTTCGCTAAATCCTGCAGGTGCGCTGATTTTTGCTGCTGCTTCTACGGAACCGCGACGCTTCACTTGGTCTTGAAACAATTTTTGTTGCTGTTCTATGGTACGAAAACCGGAAACAGGTACTATCCAAACACCTTCTTCTCTTGCAGAATACATCATTCGCATTAGTGCTTGTCCTGCTTCAATATTTAACAACTCAAAGCGTTGGTCATCACCCGTTGCGTAACTACTGACAATCATCAATTCGCTAGGATTGGCTTGTGCATAAGAAAAATGTCCATATGCTATTTGATTTTCTACCGGTTGTTTCTGGAATGAAGCGGGATTGGCTGCAATTTCTACTGGTTGGGAAGAGACAATAACAGAAGACGCTTCTGTTGGATGGGAGGTTGGGACGACGGAAACAATCTTTGGTGGAGAGGAGGGTCTTCCTCCAACATTCGTTGGGTTTGGTGCAGAAAATTTTAGCGCCAATGCTGCACTCAAAATAATACCAAATGAAACTGTCATTGCAATAATTAAAATTCGTGCAATATGGGGTATTTTTTTTAAAAAATTCATATATTTTTGAATTTTGGATAGACGAAGGTTTTATTGGATTTAATTTTACTTAACTCTTTATATGACTCCCTCGAGCACTATAAGCCCACTCATCTTCTTGTTTTTATTCTTCGTGTCCTTTGTACCTTTGCAGTTTATTTAGATACTTAATCTTCAGACAAAAGGCATTTATTCAATCAATGTAATTGCTGGCATTGTATGCGGTAGCGCTACTACGGACTTTTTTATCTAAAGATTGGGTTTAAAGAAATAGTATAAATCCCCCTATTTGAAAATAGAGAGATTTATCGGTCAACCGTCACCGATCGCTATTAATAATTTCAGTTGAAGCTATCTTCCAACGGTCATCGGCAAATTCTAGATTATAACGAACTGTTCTTGTTTTATAATCAGTTTCTTTTGGCAAAATGTTACCATTTCTATCTAAAAGTGTACGGTCTTCCGTCACTTTAACCTGGATAATAGCGCGATCGCCATTCACAGAAAACTCATCTACACTATCTATAGTTTGTACTCTGTACCTGTAGGAATGACCGTCTTTCTTCAAGGAGTTTATAGAACCTTCCTCTCCTGCGGTACTCTCATACTGGCTACCTGTTGTTAGCTCAGCCGCAGGTTGGGGATCGTAAGGAGGTGCAAACATCACTCGTTTGGCTAGCAACCACTTATTAATCAAATCTCTTGCTTCACTTTCTGCAAAAGCAGGTGGAGAAGTTGCATTACCCTGTTGCGATTGCTGAGAATCAGAGTCTGGTGGTGTCGAAGAATTATTTGATTGTGTCGTGCTAGGTTCTTGTCCCCTATTAGAGTTTGAACTAGATTTTGAAGTAGAACCCGACCGGACGACAGTTGTTCCCTCTAAGGGGGCGGGTGTTTGTCCTTTCAAAAACCAAAAACCACCTACAACACACGCCCCAACTAAGACACCGATAGCAATACCCTGTTGCCAAGGTGCTATACCGTTATGACTTGTCACAGATGCAGTTGTTGCTGGTGATTGGTAAGAGACAACAGGAGGTTGTCCAACTGGGATAGTTGGTTGTGGTGCTGGTATTGATGGAGGGGATGGAGTGACTGGAGGAGAGTTTAGGGGCACTGTAGGAGCGACATAAACTGGTACTGTAGGTGCAACGGGAATAGCAGGAGTTTGCAATGCCACAAGCATTTGTTGGACACTCGAATAACGCTCGCTAGGTGTTCTTCTAATTGCTCTATCCAACACATCTGCAAAACCAGGGCTAATATAAGGAGCAAAATCCCGCCAGAGAGTTTCACCTGTGATGTTATCGCATGCAAGCTGTTGTGGCATTCTACCTGTAAGCAAATAAATTGCCGTTAAGCCCAAACTATAAATATCACTAGCAAAAACCGGTCTTCCTATAGATTGTTCCGTGGGCATAAATCCCGGAGTTCCAATAACAATTGATGGGTTGGCGTTTCCTGAAGCCATTTCTGTTTGCATTGTCAGTTTCACCGCACCAAAATCAATTAAGACTGGTTTGCCGTCTGAAAAGCGCAAAATAATATTATCTGGCTTGATATCTCGATGCACGATGCGCTTGCTGTGAACAAAATCTAGAATCGGCAAAATATTGATTAATATATCCTTGACTTCACTTTCATTCAGCACACCTTGCTGATACACCTTTTGGGTCAAGGTTTGACCTTCAATATACTCTTGAACTAAATAAAATTGCCCGTTTTCAGAGAAATATGCATACAATCGGGGAATGCGATCGCTTCGATCTCCGAGTTCTTCTAAAATCGCTGCTTCTTGCTGAAATCGTTGCTGTACGAGTTGATAAACTTGGAGGTTATCAGCAACAGGCTTAAGTTGCTTAATCACACAGCGACGACTTGAGGGCATTTGGGTGTCCTCTGCTAAAAACGTTTCCCCAAATCCTCCACTTCCTAATACTCTCAGTACCTTATAACGATTATTTAATAGTGCTGGTGTTATCATTCCTCACCCTTTCAGCTTGATACATACAGGAAATAAAGTAAAAAATATACTCAGCATGATTAATGAGCCTACCCAAAATGAGTGGTATCTAAATTTACTCTTTTTTTGGACAAAGTGGTAGATGTTTGCTAATTCTTAACAGCTTTAGATACTGAAATTTTATAAATGCTATAGATTCCCAACCTCCTTAAAGAAGCTAGTACAACATGGCGTAAATAAGGTAACCCTTAGTAACAGACAAAAAGCTTAAAATAAAAGCTTTTGTGCCTTCTGCCCTCTGACGAGCGTACTTCTGCCTTTATGTACTAGGGATTTTTACGCAATACCAATGCTTTCTATTATGAGCTAGCTCATAGAAGTCAGAAAAAATGCTTTCTATGATGGTAATAACAAAAAATAATTCAGTCAAAACAACACAAGAAATGACTGAAACACTTTAAAATTTAGGAGTTATTTATGGTCAGCCAAAAAACAATAGAAATTGTTAAATTGACAGCCCCTATACTTAAAAAGCAAGGTTTGCAAATCACAACTAGGATGTATCAAATCATGTTTCAAAAGCATCCAGAAGTGAGAGAAAAGTTTAATATGTCGGCGCAAGAAGATGGCTCTCAACCAGTAAAATTAGCACAAGCAGTTTATGGTTATGCTCTTCAAATTGACAATCTAGCTGCTTTAGGATCGATGGTTGAGAGGATTGCCCATCGTCATGTAGAAGCTCAGGTATTAGCAGAAGAATACCCTATTGTAGGAAAGTGTTTGTTGCAAGCAATAAAGGATGTGTTGGGAGAAGAAGGAGCTACGGAAGAAGTCATCGCAGCATGGACAGAAGCATATGAGGCCTTATCAAAAGTCTTTATTAACAGAGAGCACGAGATTTATGAAGAGGACGCCATTCAGCCAAAATTAGCAGTTTAGCCTCAGAAAGAAAAAGGTTCAACAACAAGTTTCTCAACCAAAATTGACAATGACTCTCTTCCCATCAGAAAGGATGTCTGATAATGATTGGTGAAAAATTTTCAGCACTGTAAGATGGGTATTCCAAATGTGTAAATTGCCCTCACTCTTCTAGAGTGAGGCTATACAACCAAAGCCCGCCTCTACAAACTACAATAAGTCCGTATAGCCGAATTTCGTTTGTATAGTCGTGAATTCTACTTGCCAGAAATTTTGACAAAATTAGCTAATATCCTACGTATAGATCGCTATAATTTTTTATTTATGTACCTTTTACTACCATTACAGAACAAGGGGCATCTTCTACAACTTGACCGCTGACGGAACCCTGAACAATTCGATTCACGCCTGTTAATCCACGACTGCCAGTGACAATTAAGTCAGCTTTGTAAATGTTAGCAAGACGAATAATCTCTTGGGCTGGGTCGCCTGCAACGAGTTCTATATCACTTTCAACCGCTAGTTGAGTTTGATACCCTTTGAGTTGTTTTTCAATTTGTGCGTAAGAAAAGGTTGAAGACTCTGGATGCGGGCGGTCAGCAGGAAGTTCCATCTTTGATTCTGAAGTAGCAAACACGTGACACAGAATGACTTTGCTATCTTTCGGCAGCATAAATTGCTGTACCGTTTGAATAATTTGGTCGGTAACTTCTGAATCGTCTAGAGCTACTAAAATCGTTTTTATCACCGCTGTTGTCTCCAAAACAGTAGACCTCACACACAGATAATAAGTAATTATAGTTAACGCTATACTTACCATGCCCAAACTTTGGACAGAGTTTGCATAGCCTTAAACTTTAAGTTTGGCAATTGCAAACTCTTTTTTGCAAAAAGTCTAGGCAAAAATTAATAATTCATATCATCTTTTTCCTTATCAATTCGGCGTTGTACCGAGTTAACGTGCGAAGGCAAGTCTTCCGAGGATGCTAGGACGTCAATTGCATGAGCCACTTTCTCTAGTGCAGTTTGCGAGTATTGAATAATACTAGAGTGTTTCATAAAGGTTTCTACTCCTAATGGAGAAGCATACCGGGCAGCGCCAGAAGTGGGTAAGGTATGGTTGGGACCTCCTAAATAATTTCCCACAGCTTCTGGTGTAAAATGCCCTAAGAAAATTGCACCGGCATTGTGAATAAGTGATAAGATTTCCCAGGGTTCTTGCACTTCCACTGCTAAGTGTTCGGGTGCAAATTCATTTGAGAGTTCTGCGGCTGCTCGGAGTGATTCCACAATCACAATCAAGCCGTAGTGAGCAATAGCTTTCTCTGTTAGCGTTCGTCTGGGATGATCTATCAGCTGTCTTTCCACTGCTACTTGTACGTTTTTTGCCAAACCCGGATCTGTGGTCAACAAAACTGCTGCTGCCATTGGATCTTGTTCTGCCTTGGCTAACATATCAGCCGCAACGCGAACGGGATTTGCAGTTTCATCAGCAATAATTAAGACTTCCCCTGGTCCTGCAAGGAAATCTATGCCAACTGTACCGTATACTAGTTTTTTCGCTAACGTGACATATATATTACCTATACCTGTAATGATATTGACTTTGGGAATAGTTTCTGTACCGTAAGTTAAAGCAGCGATCGCTTGTGCGCCTCCAACACGGTATATTTCTTGCACTCCAGCTTCTTGAGCAGCGACCAACACGGATGGGTGAATCGCTTTTAAAGGACCGGGTGGTGTCACCATAACTATGTGAGGTACGCCAGCCACTTTTGCCGGAATAGCATTCATTAATACCGTACTTGGATAGGGGGTGCGACCACCGGGCACGTATAACCCTGCCCTATCTACAGGTGTGTAGCGCTTGCCAAGCACTACATCATCATCCTCAAAGTGAACCCAACTTTTTGGTATTCGCTGGCGGTGAAACGCTTCAATTTTGCGACACGCCAACTGAATTGCCTCAAGTAACTCTTGCGATACCTGTTGGTACGCTGCATCCAGTTCTGAGCCTGTCACGCGCAGTTCTTCTGGCTTCAGGGTTTGCTCGTCAAATTCGGCTGTGTATTGCAGTACAGCTTTATCGCCTTGGCGCTTCACTGCTTGCAACACTTCCCGCACTGTTGCTTCTTTATGAAGTACCTGTTCATCTTGGATGCGATCGCAGATCCGTTGTAGTTCTGCTCTAACATCTGCCTGCTGAGTAATGATTCGCAGCATGGAGTAAGGACATTGCCAACTTGAGAAAATTCTTGCCATTGAGTTTGAGTTTTGCTCCTTACCCAAATGAGAGGTGCAAAGCTAACCCCAACTCTCTTCTCTAGCTTAACCTGGATTTTTTTGATACTTCCATTGCTTCCCACATATCGTTTGCTAAACGCCGATAACCAACCACGGGTTGCTTGAAACAGATAGAACCTTAAAAGGTCAGTAGGGTTGGTAGTTCTTAACAACTTCGCGTTTTATCTCCCGAAGTATATGGCAAGTTATTAGTGTGTTGTTTCAATCAGTTCCCCTTTTCAAGCATAAGTAGCAACTGAGTATAATTTTTATGTATCCTTTACTTCATAAGCCAACATTTTTACAGAGGGGATGGATTTAATATCTCTATGTAACCTCTCAACTTAACATTTGACTGGCGAGCTCCCTACGCACGACATCTCAAACGAAGAGAGAATGCAGGCGATGTTCGCCATCACATGCGTGACAAGCAGTCATGCTAAGCTACATTGAGTGAGTATCTTATTCTATCGTATTTTTAGACTTGACAGCAAACCCTCTATCCCCTTTATCCCCGTTAAAAAAACGGAGCGGTCGTTTCAAACTTTTAGAGGCGTAATACCTTGTGTCCTACAAGATACGATAATATTTCTCATTTCTTCACAAATCAAATGTTATATCCCTAATAATACCCGTTTCATATTTGATACTTGCTGTCAACAGGTAAGCCCCAAATTTGAGAATTTTTCTCTAGTACCATCTGCTAATATGCAAATTAAATGTTGTCGTCACAACGTATAAGTAAAATCCTCAACCAACATACCTGGAACCATATTGCCTCCGAGTTGGCGAGCCTCGTAAGTTCCCACTTCAGCAATAAATTCTTGAAAATTAGTCAGATCGATTAGATTATCTCCCCAAAAACGATAGAGACTGTCATCAAATCGCAAATTTTCAATAGGCGCAACAATTTCGCCTTTTTCAACCCAGAAACAAGCATATCTGGTCATTCCTGTGATTCTTCCTGTTGGGCGATCGCTCCAATTTAAGTAATGCAAATTTGAGACATATAACCCTGTATCCAAACTAGGAATAATCTCTTCAAATTTTAAATTCCCTGGCATGACTTCTGGGGCTCGTAAAGCTTCATAAGTATTGGCACCATTAGCAAGTTTTCCATATTCCTTAGCAGTACGAGAATTGACTAAAGTATTAACTAAAACTCCCTTTTCAATAATCTTCACTTCCAGCGCGGACATTTCTCCCCATTCATTGAAACGCGGTACTAAACCTCGTTGAAAATTTTCTTTTAGATGAAATTCTGGAGATAACTGCTTTTCGTTTCGCCAAAGAAAAGCTAACGCACTTCCTCCCTGTTGTAAATCGGCTTCACTCACACCTCCCCAAGAAAGCATGTGCAATAAATCGGAGACTGCTGCTGGTGCAAAATATGTCTTATATCGTCCTCTAGGTAATTCTTTTGCCGGACGAGAAAGTAACTCTAACTGTGTTTTTGCATCGCTAATTTTTGCAGTATAAGCTTCGGGATTCCAATCACTCCCGGCAAAAGTTCCTTTCACGGCTTGTCCGCGATCGGTAAATATAGAATAGTCTAATGTGAAAGTATCAGTACTGAACCAGTGTTTTTGACTATTGGAATCAGCATAAGCCCTAATCACCGAGCCCCCAGCATATATCCCAGCAAAATCAAATTCTGCAACGGGTTCCAATACCGTTGGGACGACTAATTCATCAGCTAATAAATTGCCAATATGAACCTCTCGGCTGGTATTAGTACCTGATGGTAATACTAAATAGGGGTCTACGGGTAATTGGGGAAGTTCTTCGCGTAATTCTTGTAAAGCTCTATACGCCACTTGCCAATCGACTTCCCAATTCCCAGTAAAGGGAAACTGACGAAAACTACTGCGCCCATCTTGCATCAAAGTTAGTTCTATCCAACCATCAGCAACACAACCTGTTTGCCGTACTTTGGCACGATTAAAACGTGTAAATTGGCTGCTTTCGCTACTGAGTTTTATCGTGAATTGTTCGCTTTCTGCCTTTTTTACAAGGAGAGTGTCTATTAATTGGTTAAAGCTAACTTCTAAGCCAGACAATTTTTCGTGTTTCATGAATTAGGAATTAGGAATCAGGGATCGGGAGAGAGTGGGGAGAGAGGAGAATGGGGGCTGTGAAAAAGTAGGGGAGTCAATCGAGAGCTACGTTCTACCTTGTCCCCTTGTCCGCGATTTCTCGCCTTCTCCTCAAGCTCCTCCACCAAACACTTCAACGTTGGCAAATACGCAAACGGGTGAACCATGACCTACCCAAATAGCCTGGTTTGGTTCTCCCTTACCACAAAAAGGAGTGCCGTACATCTGCCAAGTGGAGTAATTACCTATTTTAACTAAACTTTGCCAAAATTCTGGAGTTGTGGCTCGGTAGTTTGGATTGCGAAGAGTTTTTGTCAGTTTGCCATTTTCAATCAGCTTTGCGTACTCGCAACCAAATTGAAATTTATATCGCCGATCGTCTATTGACCAAGAGCGATTTGATTCCATGTAAACACCATGTTCTACTGAGGCGATCGTATCCTCAAAAGACGCTTCTCCAGGTTCAAGATTCAAATTTGCCATGCGATCGATTGCTGGTCGATTCCAAGAACAAGCACGGGCGCAGGCTACTCCGGGTACTTCTGCTCTTGCTTGGCTTTCCAAACTGCCCAAACCCCGAAGAAGAACGCCTTCTTTAATTAAGTACTCCCGTGTTGCTACGGTACCAGTGTCATCAAATCCGTAGCTAGCAAATTCATTGGGTACAGTGGGGTCAAAGGTAATATTCATCAAGGGAGAGCCATACACCAAATTCCCGAAATCTTTTTTGTCAACGAAGCTACCACCCGCGTAGTTCCTTTCATCACCTAAAATTCGGTCAATTTCTAAGGGATGCCCAACGCTCTCGTGAATTTGTAGCATCATTTGATCTGGCGCTAATACCAGATTTGTACGTGATGTCGGACATTCTTCTGCTGTAAGAAGTTCTACTGCTTGTTCGCCAATTTGTTGAACTTGATGCCACAAATGTGTTTCTTGAAAATGTTCCAATCCACCTTGGTAGCAGTTTGCTTGCCAACCATTTTGAGAACGTTGCTGAACGATCGCTCCATCCTGGGCTGTTGCTCCGTAATGAGTGCTAAAAAACATAAATTTTTGATACACTTCGGAGCCATTGCTACTTACAAACCAAGTTTCTTTTTCGCTGGTTGAGGCAATAGCGGTGGTTTGCACTATGCGATCGCAAACCTTAAGTGTTTGGCAGATGCGGATGAGTAAGTCGTTGATTTCGCCTGCACTTAAAGCATCAAGAGGTTTGAGAAATGGCGAAGTGTACTGACCTACTACTTTAGGGCGCTCGCTTGCTGCTTTAAATGGATATACCCACCACTCACTTGCAGCAAGTGCTTGATGATATGCTTTCTTAGCAGCTGCTTGTAAATCAAGCACTTGTAAGGAATTAATCGCTGCATAACCGATACAACCATTGACCATCACTTCTAGCATCGACCCTTTAGTAAAGGATTTACCGTTACTTTGAGGTATGCCATCACGGATATGGTGAGTATAGGTTGTATCTTTTACAACTCTAATTCCCAACCAATCAGCAGGAATATCTATTTGAGAAATTGCTTTTTTTAATTCTGACAACATAACTTAATACTATTGGAGATTAGGGATTGGAGATTGGGATTGCTTATACTGAATCTCACCCAACTATCTGTGGTCTTCTTTTTTAAAACTGGTATCAGAAGAAAAGATGAATTATGAAGCATTAATTTTCTATCCTTCATAATTCATCATTCATAATTCATAATTAACTGCGGTGCCATCGAGTTCCATCACGACTATCAATGAGGGTAATACCTTGTGCTTGTAGTTCATCACGAATGCGATCGCTCAGTGCAAAATTTTTCGCTTGACGCGCTTGTTGTCTTTCCTGAATCAACTCCTCAATTTTTGCATCGCTTAAACTCTCATTGACAGAAGTTTCCTCCTCTACCTTGGCATCAAAACCCAGAACATCAGCCAACGTCACAAGAGTTTGCCATTGGGCGCGTAATACATCGGCTGTTGTTACCGTTTTTCCCTCATGAGTCAGAATGTTTCCTTCTCGCTGTAGTTCTTTGGCTAATTCAAAAAGGACTGGCAATCCTCCAGAGAAATTAAAGTCATCATCGATCGCTTCAAAGAAGCGATTGATATAGGGATTGGCGATTGATAATTGGGAGCTTGAGATGGAGTTCTTCCCTGTTCCAGGTTCCAAGTCCTTAGCCCCTATTTCCCAACCCAATTGTTTACCGTATTTATGACCAAAAAGCAAACCTTCTTTTAGTGTTTCGTAGCCCTTTGTTGCAGAAGCGATCGCTTCATCCGTAAAATCAATTGGTTTGCGGTAGTGGGCTTGCAAGACAAACAAGCGAACCGCCATTGGGTGTACTCCTTTATCTAACAACTCCCGAATTGTGATAAAGTTACCCAAAGATTTTGACATTTTTTCTCCATCTACCTTGACCATGCCATTGTGCAACCAGTATTTCGCCAGTGGTTTTTTTGTCACAACTTCTGACTGAGCAATTTCATTTTCATGATGGGGAAAAATCAGATCGGCACCTCCAGTGTGGATGTCAATGGTATCACCCAAGCGATCGCGGACCATAGCCGAACATTCAATATGCCAACCCGGACGACCTTTACCCCAGGGTGAGTCCCAAGCTGGTTCGCCTTGTTTTGCTGCTTTCCATAAAGCAAAATCAAAGGGGTCTTTCTTCTTCTGATACTCTGGATCTTCCAGATTCACTCTTTCGCTAGCTCCCGCTTGCATATCTTCCAGGTTGCGACCGGAGAGTTTGCCATATTCAGAGAACTGACGGACTGCATAGTAAACATCACCATGAGAGGGGTAAGCATAACCCTTATTTTCCAATTCGTGAATCAGTCGCTGAATGCCATTCATCGTGTGAGTTGCACGGGGATATTCATCAGCATCCTTGATACCAAGACGCCTCATATCCTCAAAATATGCTTCGATAAAGCGTTCCGCCACAGCTTCCATCGATGACTGTTCTTGTCGCGCTCGATTCAAAATTTTGTCATCAATATCTGTAAAATTTTGTACATAGCGGACATCGTACCCGATAAATTGTAGGTAGCGACGCACTACATCCCACACAATACAAGCTCTGGCATGACCCAAGTGGCAGTAGTCGTACACCGTCACGCCGCAGTAATACATCTTAACTTTTCCAGCTTCTACTGTTTCAAACGGTTCTTGACGACGGGTGAGGGTATTGTAAACAGATAGGGTCATATCCAACTTATAGAAATACGTAATAATGGAAGTAGGCAACACCGGATGAATACCAGCATCCTTATGCTAGTCTCTTCCTGAGATTTTGCGCTACAATTAGCTATTTTGACTTCCTGAAAGCAGCGCCATGCAAGCAGTTACTTCCGAGTCACAATCAATGGATGCACCCAAACAAGGGTTACCAGTAACGATTATTACTGGATTCCTTGGTAGTGGTAAGACAACTTTACTCAATCATATCCTGACCAATCAACAAGGATTAAAAACCGCCGTACTAGTCAATGAGTTTGGCGAAATTGGCATTGATAACGAGTTAATTATCTCCACTGATGATAATAACAATATGGTGGAGTTAAGTAACGGTTGTATCTGCTGCACCATTAATAACGATCTCGTGGAAGCCGTTTACAAAGTTATGGAACGGCAAGACAAGATAGATTATCTGGTGGTAGAAACAACAGGGCTCGCCGATCCTCTGCCAGTCGCTCTTACATTTCTTGGCACTGACTTGCGCGACTTAACGCGTCTTGATTCAATTGTCACGGTTGTAGACGCGGCAAATTATAGCTTGGATTTATTTAATTCTCAAGCTGCTTACAGTCAAATTGCTTACGGTGACGTTATTCTCATCAATAAGACAGATTTAGTGTCTGAAGAAGAAGTAAAAGCACTAGAGGCAAAAATCAACCAAGTTAAAGAAGGTGCAAGAATTATTCGCACCAAGCAAGCGCAAGTTCCGCTTCCTCTGATTCTAAGTGTTGGTCTGTTTGAAACAGACAAATATTTTAATGAGGCGAAACAACACGGTCATGACCATCACGACCACGATCACCACCATCATGCTCACGCACATGACCACGAACATGACCACTCAGAATGTTCTGAATGCGGTCACGACCATCATGACCACGACCACCATCACCACCATCATTCCGACCATTTAGAAAATGATGGTTTCACCTCTATATCATTCCAAAGCGATAAACCTTTTTCGATTAGGAAATTCCAATATTTCTTAGATAATCAACTTCCCACAAACGTTTTCCGCGCAAAAGGGATTATGTGGTTTGATGAAAGCCCCAAACGTCACATTTTTCACTTGTGTGGCAAACGCTTCACTCTAGATGATGATGAGTGGACCAAGCGGGAGAAGAAAACCCAGTTGGTGTTAATCGGTCAAAATCTCGATCGCGAGACTTTGCTAAAACAACTAGAAAACTGCTTGTGTTTGCCTTCTACCTCTCGTGGTAAGGGTTTTGGGGCTTAGCTCAGCAATTGGCGGAATTAGAAGTGAGGCGTGAAGAATAAAAATTTTTAATCTTCATTTCCCACTTCTAGTACCTCCCAAAATTGAAACTGAAACAGCACCCCGCGATCTAATTATGTGAGTTCTCGGTTTTTTAAAGTTCTAACTGTTGCACTTGTTCTACTGATAATCCAGTGATTCTGGCTACGACTTCAATTGACAATCCTTCTTTTCGCATATTGATAGCCATTAGCTGTATCCCCTCTTGAATACCTTCAGCGCGACCTTCAACGCGACCTTCAGCGCGACCTTCAGCACGACTTTCAGCTTGGATTGATTGATAAATGACTGATTCTTTCATTAAGTCCCTCCGCAGTAATTGCTGAATCACCTTTTCTTCTAATACTAACCCAGCTAAAATTGCCGTTGAAGCAGTTACATTATTCTGTGTTTGTGAGTCTCTTATAGTATTTATTTCCATGGCAACTTGCCTAAGTGTTTCAATGCGATCTTCACTCTGACAGAGTACTGCAAATGGTAATAACCCAGGAGATTGCAAAAACACGCTTGATGGTTGCTCCCAAAGACGAATTACCTGAAAGCGATGAAAAGTTTCTTCCAGTGTAAATGTTGTTTGATACACTCGTCTTGAATTAGTTCTTTTTAAGTAAATTACGACTTGTTTCATCTGCTTTTTAGGAAAGCGGCGATGAGCTCGCAGTCGGTAATCAGCCATCCGGAATGGAACTCGTAGTTTTGGTCGAGTTTGAAATTCCAAATGCAGAATACATTCATCGGATTGGAGTAGTATCAGAGCGTCAGCACGAATTGGTTCAACAGACAGCTCTTGTGGACTTAATTCCGTAAGAGCGATTGGTTCTCCTAATAACCAAGTAGCAAAGTCAGTAGAAAAACTCTCAACGAGAAACTTGCAAATATTGTCATACATTATGAAATATCATCAGTAAAATGGATAATTCTTTATCTGGCTTGTCGTATTGTACTTTTACTGTTAATTCCTTAATCAGAGTTATTTATGCGCGTCATTGTTCAACGAGTCAAATCTTCTCAGGTTACCATCAACGGTGAAATAATTGGCAAAATTGGGCGTGGGCTAAACCTGCTTGTAGGGATTGCTGATACCGACACCGAGCGCGAACTAGATTGGATGGTGCGAAAGTGTTTGGAATTGAGATTGTTTCCCAATGAGGGCGAAGCAGGAGAGCGGTGGCAAAAATCAGTGCAAGAAATTAATGGCGAGTTGCTAGTGGTGAGTCAGTTTACGCTTTATGGAGACTGTCGCAAAGGTCGTCGCCCTTCCTTCGATCGTTCAGCAACCCCTCAAGTTGCAGAAGAATTGTATAACCGTTTTATCGCTAAGTTGCGCTTAAGCGGGTTGCGAGTGGAAACAGGTAAATTTGGGACAATGATGCAAGTCTCAATTGAAAACGACGGTCCTGTAACTTTGTTACTAGAACAAGAGGCTAAGTAAGTAATTGTATGTAAAAGAGAAATCAAAGGAAATGCTTGGACAGTAAGGTACTAAATGATGAGAAAATATTAAACTAACCATAACAAAACTTTAAATACACTCATCATGGCTCAAATCCAGTTTTCTCGAGGGATTAACGAAGATGTCATTCCAGAAATACGCTTGACAAGATCGCGCACTGGGGGTAGTGGGACGGCAACGTTTGTTTTTACAAATCCCAAAGCTTTAGAAAGTGGTAACACTGAAGAAATCACTGGTATGTACCTAATTGACGAAGAAGGAGAACTTGTGACGCGTGAAGTCAAGGGTAAATTTGTCAACGGTAAACCAGAAGCATTAGAAGCAGTGTATCTGATGAAATCTTCAGAACAATGGGATCGCTTTATGCGATTTATGGAGCGGTATGCTAAAGAGCACGGTCTGGAATTTAGCCAATCATAAAGGGTTAGGGGTTAGTGGTTAGTAGTTAGTGGTTAGTAGCTCTAATAAACACTAACCACCAACCACCAACCATTAGCCATTAATCAACTTTATTTATGACTCACCTTCCGCATCCAGATACCTCAAATATGAGGGTCACTTGTGCAGCTATTACTGTCAGCGATACCCGTACCCCAGAAACGGATAAAAGCGGTCAACTTATTCAGGAATTACTTCGCAACGCCAACCATAATATAGATGCTTACATAATTATCAAAGATGAACCAGCACAAATCCAAGAGCAAATAAAATTGTTGGGTCAACGCCATAATTTAGATGTTCTCCTGATTAATGGTGGAACGGGAATCGCCCCAAGAGACACCACGTATGACGCTATCGAAAAGCTACTTGAAAAAACTTTGCCCGGATTTGGAGAAATATTTCGTTTTTTAAGTTATCAAGAAATTGGTTCGCGTGCGATCGCATCTCGGGCTGTTGCAGGTACATACCAACAAAAACTGATTTTCTCTTTACCCGGTTCCAGTAACGCTGTGCGATTGGCTATGGAAAAGTTGATATTACCAGAACTTGTTCATTTAGTAAAGCAAATTGCTAATAGCTAATAGCTAATAGCTAATAGCTAATAGCTAATAGCTAATTGCTAATAGTTCTACAACTCCCTTGCCTCTAGAAGATGACCCATAGGTGTAGGGTGGGTAATGCCCTAATTTTTCTAAGCTGGACTCACCAGTCGCCAGGGCGCGGGAAACCCCTCCCTTGTTCGCCCTATCTCAGGAGCGAAGACGCTATATGCAAGGCACACGCTAAGCGCAAAGCGCACGCTCCGCGATGCCGCAGGCTATGCCCGTAAGGGCTATACGGGTTCGCCAGTCCTCAGAGCGCGGGAAACCCCTCCCTTGTTCGCCAGTTGCCAGGGCGTGGGAAACCCGCCTACAGCACTGGACTCACCGCCTGCAGCGCTGGACTCACCATTAGCCATTAGCCATTAGCCCTTCGGGTTCGCCAGTCCCCTACGGCGGGAAACCCGCCTACAGGGCTGGTCTCACCATTAGCCATTAGCCAATAAATAAATAACCCCCCCAGGTCGAGGAGGTTATTTAACTGGTATCTAAGTTGTTGTTCAGCACATCAAAATTGACCTATCGTTAGAGCGATAACCGCCAGAATTGCACTGATGATGTAAAACACAGCAACAACTTGTAATTCCGACCAACCAGAAAGTTCTAGGTGATGGTGTAGTGGAGCCATTTTTAAAAGACGCTTGCCTTTACCATCTGGACCTTTCGTAGCTTTGTAGTAGCTAACTTGCGCCATTACAGAAAGGGTTTCTACGAAGAAGATGCCACTGAGAATAAACAGTCCTACTAGGCTGTTTGCCAACAAAGCGACGGCTGCTAAAGCACCTCCTAAAGCCAAGGAACCGGTGTCTCCCATAAAAACTCGGGCTGGGTTGCGGTTGTGGACTAAAAAACCCAAACAACCACCACTTAGAGAAGCACAGAAAACCATCAATCCGGGCGAAGTTGGTGCAACTAAAGCACCTAATGCTAATAATGCGATCGCTACCGTTCCTCCTGCCAAGCCATCAATGCCATCAGTGAGGTTGGTAGCATTGCTTTCCGCTACGAGTACAAAACCTGCTAAAGGCCAGAAGAGAAGTCCCAGAGGTATGTAAAACCCAAAAGGTAAAGCTATATTCGTAACATTATGAGCGGGATGAGAAATCAGAAGCCACACACAGAAAGCAACTGCAAATGTCACTTGTAAAATCAGTTTCATGCGGGGAGAGATGCCTTTGTTTGACTTGCGGCGGAGAATTTGCCAATCGTCAATCCAGCCAATCAACCCATAGCTGAGTGTCAAAGCAGCAACAGCTAGTACTTCTGTAGCAAAGTTAGACCAGATACAAGCAGAAATCACTGACACGGGAACAAAGAATATGCCCCCCATGGTGGGAGTCCCTGCTTTTTTCAAATGAGCTTGAGGACCGTCCTCGCGGATGATTTGCCCGGTTTTCAGCGCTTGTAGCAATGGAACTGCCCAGAAACCAACTGCGGCTGAAGCGACAGCACAGAAGAGTAGAGGTAAAGTCAGTGACATACCTTGCCAAGGCATTCTATTTGCTATGCCGTCAAGAATTAGCGCTGATACACCCAGTCCTACACCGAGTAGGGAGACTAAACCTATGCCATTAATGATACTTAACCCTTGGTTAGGAGATAACTTAGCGTCCACGGATATTTCCCTTCACTCCACACTTGTAAAATTAAACAAAGGATTTGGCTGTGCCAATATGTCTCAAGCTTGAATTAGCTATTCTTCATCTGGGACGACATCGTCATCGTCATCATAGTCAAAATCGCTAATTCCGTCGTCAGTACTCAAAAACTCTGATATCTCTTCTTCTTCGTCCGAATAGTCGGGTTCGTGAACATCTCGCGCTATGAGACGACCGTTTGTTTGCAACCAGTCTAACAAGGAGGACTCTTGCTTTAATGGAATTACAGGAGCTCGTCTGTTGCGGGGTTCCTCACGTAGTGGTGAATTTAGCATATTTACGAAAACACTATATGGAGATGATAACTAGACACTTAGAGTCTATCACTTGATAATGCACGATTTACTTGTTAATTCAACCCCTTTTTTAGAAATCCGACAAAATTATTTCTTGAAAGGGTTAAGAGTCACAGTAAATTTGTTTTTAGTGTGATGCTATACATTGTTCATCAATATGTTCTCAATACTGATGTTTTTGAGGTGGAATTAATTATGCTAGGAAAAGCAGATCTCTTGGAAGCAATTGCTGGTAAAAATCGCGGTCTTATTGCAAACGAGCAAGATAAACAAGCCATTTTAATTGCAATTACAAAATTAGAAGAGCTCAATCCCACACCCCGTCCAGTTGAAGCTCCCGATTTGCTGGATGGCAACTGGCGACTTGTATACACCACGAGTAGAGCTTTACTAAATATTGATAATTTACCCTTATACAAGCTCGGTCAAATTTATCAGTGTATACGCATACAAACTAACAGTGTTTACAACATAGCTGAAGTTTATGGCTTGCCATTACTTGAAAGCATTGTCAGTGTTGCTGCAAAATTTGAGCCTGTTTCAGGTAGGCGCATCAATGTCAAATTTCAGCGATCGATTGTTGGATTACAACGTTTATTAGGTTACACTTCCCCAGAAACTTTCATCCAACAGATAGAGGCTGGCAAAAAATTTACCGCTATCGATGTTGTGCTCAATAGCAATGAACAACAAGGGTGGTTGGATATTACCTATCTCGATAACAATTTGCGTATCGGCAGGGGCAACGAGGGTAGTGTATTTGTTTTAGTGAAAGCATAGGAACTTCCAAAAATAAAGTGTTTGCGACCATCGAAAATACGCGATCCCGAAGACGTTGTCAAGGAGGGTCTCACCCATTTCATCCTGGGGACGCAGAGATTAGTCGGTACAATTACGGTGATAGGACAAATGGTAGAGCGCGATCGGCAATGCGTTGTGAAGTTAGCGTTGTGTAGAGAAAACTTAGAGTGGCGGATTCCGCCGTTAGCATAAGCTCCTCGCCCAAACTGAGTTCCCAACTTCCGAAAGTTCCTCTGAATTCCATAACTGGTGTTGCGATTTTACCTATATCCCGCTACCACCGTTAAGTATCAGGAGAAATCATTTCGTGACGTTCCTTGGGTGTGATTGCCCCTAGTGTTTTTGTCCAAATGCTTTAAACGATAGATGGCTTTAAGCTAACCCTGTAGACGAAAACCAATCAAAAAAGTTTCTTGGGCGTTGCGACTTCCTATCAAGCAGTCCACAACTACGTTATAGAAATCCACACACAACGTCTGCCAATCTGGATAAAAATTTTTTTTGTTAGCCAGATGGGGAGATGGGGGAGATGGGGGAGTGGGGAGAAGAACGGATCGCGAATAGCTCATCCTCAATCCTCAATAGACAAATAACTTAACAAAACGCCTGCAAACGACCTTAAACCTGTAGAGTGAAATCAATTAGCCTAATTTAGATTGGCGATTGATAACTAAAAGGGAAGAAACTCATGGTTCAACGTGGTTCTAAAGTTCGTATTCTCCGCCGCGAATCCTTCTGGTATCAAGATACAGGAACCGTGGCATCTGTTGACCAAAGCGGTATCAAGTACCCGGTCATCGTCCGTTTTAACAACGTAAATTACGCTGGCATCAACACTAACAACTTTGCTGAAGAAGAATTACTTGAGGTCGAAGCTCCTAAGGCTAAGGCGAAAAAGTAACAGCTACTTGCCAGCTATGATGGGGTAAAGGGGGACAAGGGGACAAGGTGGACAAGGAAGACAAGGAGAAAATTTCTACTTTGTCTACCCCCTCTCCCTTGTCTCTCTTTTCTCCCTCTACCCCTTCCCCCTGCTCTCCTTAAGGCTTACCAAACAGATGCCCGAATTGCCTGAAGTTGAAACAGTCCGACGGGGCTTAAATCAATTGACTCTAAACCAAAAAATAACGGGTGGAGATGTGCTCCTTCATAAGACAATTGCTTACCCGTTCTCAGCAGAAGAATTTTTAACGGCAATTCAAGACAGTACGATCGCAACTTGGCATCGTCGCGGGAAATACTTACTAGCGGAACTCACCTGCTCCAGAAGGGACAAAGAAGAAAATTCTACTACCTCTTCTCCTGGCTGGCTGGGAGTCCATTTACGAATGACCGGTCAGCTATTGTGGCTGCATCGAGATGAACCATTGCACAAGCACGCAAGAGTCAGATTGTTTTTTCAGGGCGATCGCGAACTGCGTTTTGTAGACCAGCGTACCTTTGGTCAAATGTGGTGGGTACCTCCAGGTCAAGCACCAGAAAGCATCATCACTGGTTTAGCAAAACTAGCAATAGACCCCTTTTCTCCTGACTTTACTGTAGATTATCTAGCAGGCAAACTCAAAAATCGTCACCGCCCCATCAAAACAGCACTCCTCGATCAATCAGTCGTCGCAGGGCTAGGTAACATCTACGCAGATGAAGCTTTATTTTCCAGTCGAATACTTCCAGACACCTTATGTACGGATTTGCAGCGAGAGCAAATCGAACAGTTGCGCTTGTGCATCATTCAAGTCTTAGAAACCAGTATTGAAGCAGGTGGTACAACTTTTAGTAACTTCCTAAATGTCAAAGGCATTAACGGTAACTACGGTGGTGTTGCGTGGGTATACAACCGCACTGGAGAGCCTTGTCGGGTTTGCGGTACTGCAATTCTACGGACAAGATTAGCTGGTCGTTCAAGTCATTATTGTTCCTACTGTCAAAAATAATTCCAACTTGAAACAAGAATGCGACAGGTCGTTGGGTGAAATTGAGCCACAGCAAGGTTTTCTCAATGCAAAATCTCAAATCAAAACTCCAACACAGCTTTCTCAATCCAAGATCCGAAATCTAAAATCCAAAACCCTATAAGTTATTCAAAATTCAAAATTTCAGATATTGCAATCCAATTGCCAGCAACTTAATGTATAAAAATTAAAAGTACACTCAACCAATACCATGTAACCAAAAATCTCAAAATCTCGATAAATGACGAAGATTGCAGATAATTCTTGAAATTTATCTGCGTACATCTGCGACAGTTTGCAGTTTAAATTTTATCTTTACAGAATAAAAACTAGGCACGAGTTAAAATCCTTAATAAAACAGTGTACAAACTCAAGAGGATTCCTCATGGCTGTCAAAAAAGGAGACATGGTTCGTGCTGTCCGCGAAAAATTGGAAAACAGTTTAGAAGCACAAGCCAGTGACACGCGCTTTCCTTCCTACTTATTTGAAACCAAGGGAGAAGTCGTCGATCTCAAAGGTGACTATGCCTTGGTGAAATTTGGGAAAGTGCCAACACCCAACATTTGGTTGCGTCTGGATCAACTTGAGGACTTTAAGTAAAGCTATCAGCATCAGCTAGCAGTACATCACTGCTAGCTCGTTGCTGGTGGCTGTGCATCAACCACTAGCAAAAATACCTTAACTATGATGAGCAATTCCCCTTCCTTCTCAAAGATATGTTGTTCGCCTCGCGTCACCGTTATCGGTGCAGGTAAAGTTGGGAGTACCCTAGCCCAACGTATTGCAGAAAAAAATCTGGCAGATGTTGTCTTGCTAGATATCGTCTCAGGAATGCCTCAAGGATTAGCACTAGATTTGATGGAGGCAAGGGGAATTGAACTCCACAACCGACAGATTATTGGCACAAATGACTATGCCGATACTGCTGAGTCTGATGTTGTTGTTATCACGGCAGGTTTTCCCCGCAAACCGGGTATGACTCGAGATGACTTGTTGCTAACAAATGCGAAGATTGTCGTGGAAGCAGCTCAAAAAGCACTTGTGTACTCTCCCCACGCAATATACATAGTTGTGACAAATCCCTTAGATGTGATGGCTTATTTGGCATGGCAAGCAACTGGATTGCCCCGCGATCGCATTTTGGGTATGGCTGGTATCTTAGATTCATCTCGCTTTCAAGCCTTCATTGCTATGGAGTTAGGTGTTTGTCAGCAAGATGTCAAAGCAATGGTTTTGGGGAGTCATGGGGACTTGATGGTTCCTTTTCCCCGTTACTCTACCGTCAACGGCATTCCTATTACAGAATTGTTAGATACAGATACAATTAGACGGTTGGTAGAACGAACCCGTAACGGTGGTGCGGAAATTGTCCAACTCATGCAAACAGGTGGAGCTTTTTTTGCGCCAGCTTCTTCTACCAGCATCATGATCGAATCAATACTGCTCAATCAATCGCGCTTGTTACCAGCTGCGGCATATCTTGAGGGCGAATATAGTTTAAAAGATATTTTTATTGGCGTTCCCTGTCGCTTGGGGCGTAATGGGCTTGAAAGCATCGTAGAGCTGCACTTGACTGATGAAGAAATCAGCGCTTTACACGCTTCCGCACAAGCTGTACGCAAACAAATTGATAGAGCACAAGAGATCTTTGCTGGCGTGAGGAGATAAGGGCTAATTATTGTTACGGAGTTTCCGATCGTACTCAACTTTACCGTAATCTAATTTAACAATCCGATCGGCTAGGTTAAAATAGCGGTCGTCATGAGTGATAACTACTACAGCTTTTCCTTGGTTTTTTAATTCTGGCAAAAGTTGGGTGTAAAAAATCTTTTTGAACAAGGGGTCTTGATCGGAAGCCCATTCATCAAAAACGTAAATTGCCCGATTTTCAAGATAAGCTGTCAACAGAGCAAGACGTTTCCGCTGTCCTTGAGATAGTGCAGTCGTCGAAAAGGCACCATTGTTGACTTTCACTTTATGGTCAAGTTGAAGTTTTTCCAAATATTCTTGGGTTTGCCGATCGCGACTGCCATTATCTAGACCTAAAAGGCGATCGAATAAGTAAAAATCAGAGAAAATTACTGAAAATTGCTGGCGATACCAATCTCGGTTAGCATCAGTGATGGGTTTACCATCAAAATCAATGCTACCTGTTTCAGGTGCGTATAATCCTGTCAGTAATTTTACTAACGTAGATTTACCACTCCCATTGCCTCCCACAACAAACACTAGTTCTCCTGGGTGTAAAGTCAAGTCAATAGGTCCTAGGGTAAAGTGACTGTCTTCTCGTTCTCCTCGATAGCCATGGGAGACGCCAATGAGTTGTAGCGAATTCCATTTAGGTTCGTGAACTGATGAAATTGCTATTTCAGATTCTGTTGTTTGAGCAACCAACGACAGCCCCAAAGAATTAATATTTTCCAGAGCAATATTAGCTCGGAGTAAATCGGGCAAAATATTGAGTAAGGCGCGTACTGGTGTCAGCATGAAAACAATTGTCAGAGCATAACCCGAACGAACAGAAGTTGGAATCGCAAACACAAGAGGCACAATAAAGAGAAGCAACCCAATCAAAATGAAGAGAGCTACCAACCCCCAAGTTCCTCCAATAGCAAATAAATTCATCGCTCTGATTCTATAGCGCCGAAACTGTTCTGCTGTTGTTTGTAAATCCTCATTCAGAAACGCCTGTCGTCTTTGCTGGTGCAACTTGAGTTCTTTGATTCCCTCCGTTACAGTTCGGAAATGCTGAAAGAGATTATCCTGCTCTTTGCGAGCGTATTTGAGGAAATGCCTGCCTTGATAAATGAGATACTGATTGGAAATAATGCCTATTGGCATAAGAATCAGAGTCAGGCAAAACAATGGTAATGACAACCAACTCAAGTAAGCAAAACAACCTAGTAGCAAAGCGGATTGAACGCAGAGTAGAGAGATAGGAACAGAAGCCTCTGCGATCGCCTGAAGATCCTGCGTTAGTGCTGCTAGTAACCGAGGTATACCAATCTCCTCTACTTGACGCAATGAACAAGCCAAAATACGACGAGTCAAAAGTAATCGCAGCTCGTAGATAACCTGTTCTACTAATTGACTGATAAAAATTTGAGACACTGTTGTTGCAATCAGAAGCAAGCCGCAAAGCCCTAGGAAGCTAATAGCAAGAGCAATCTTTGAGAGATTTGTTCCTTGAAGAGTCAAGTTGATGAGTGCAATCAACCCTGTAGTACTCAAACCACTGAGTAACCCGGCAAACACTGAAAAAACAATATTTTGCCACGAGGTCTTTAGTAAAAGACGAATTAGGTTCATGATGAAGATAAATGCTCTTTAGCACGGAAATATCGAAACTAGTTTTAGTTAAATTTTTACTTGTTATATCAGAGCAATATTGAGTTCCGATTCACCTGAATGGATGATAATGACAACCATTAGAACGATGTACCAATCCTAAATAAACGTGAGTTCAATGAAGAAACGTAAAATATTTCTATTGACGCTGTTAGTTGCAGTCGCGATCGCAGTTACCACCACAATCGGTCAAAGCAAGTTTCTGCATGCAGCCCCGTCAGTTGGCAAAGAAACATTAACAATGATTACTTCCCCTGACTACCCACCTTATGAGTATTACGATACCAAGGGTGGTGAAAGGAAAATTGTTGGCTTTGATATTGATGTTGCTAACACAATTGCCAAAGAACTTGGGTTTAAGCTGCGGGTAATGGAGTCGGACTTTAATGGTTTAATTCCCGCCGTTCAAGCAAAACGGGCTGACTTTGTTATGGCTGGAATGACACCTACCCCAGAACGCCGAAAAAATGTTGATTTTTCTATTATCTATTACGAAGCAAAAGATACCATTGTTGCTCCTAAAGGGAGCAATTTAACTAAACCAGAAGACTTATCTAATAAAACAGTAGGCGTTCAACTTGGAACCATCCAAGAGCAAAATGCTAAGAAAATTTCTCAAAAAGTTCTCAATATAAAATTAAAGCAACTCAACAAAGTTCCTGAAGCCATTCAAGAAATTAAATCAAAACGAATTGATGCAGCAATTGTTGAAGATACTGTTGCCAAAGGATTTGCTCAATCTAATCCAGATTTAGAGTTTCATGTCATTCCTTCAGCCGCCGAGGAAACAGGTTCTGCTATTGCCTTCCCAAAAGGTTCTCCCCTCGTAGAACCTTTTAACAAAGTTCTTCAAAAAATGAAGGACAGTGGTGAATTGAAAAAATTGGCAACAAAGTGGTTTTCCTTAAATACAACTACAGAAGTTGCTTCCTCATCAACACCCACAACTTCACAGGGTTTAAATCTAGACTTTGGTAGAATCGCTCCAGATATTCCCTTTATTTTACAAGGGATACCCATTACTTTATTGTTTACTGTATTATCTGTATTCTTGGGTTTGATTTGGGGAACAGTACTCTCTTTGTTTAAGATTTCTGGGATAGAACCACTAGGCTGGTTTGCTAACGCTTATACCTCTATATTTAGAGGCACTCCACTGCTGTTACAGTTAGCATTGGTTTATTATGCAACACCCCAGCTGACTGGTTATGATATACCGGCATTGCAAGCAGGAGTGCTAACTTTTACCCTCAACTCTGGGGCTTATATGTCAGAAACTATTCGCGGTGGAATTCAAGCGGTTGATAAGGGACAGCGTGAAGCAGCAATGTCTATGGGTGTTCCTTATTGGCTGATGATGTGGGATGTTATTTTGCCTCAGGCTTTAAAAAACATTCTCCCTGCGTTGGTGAACGAAACAATAGGATTGTTGAAAGATTCTGCTTTGGTGTCAACTATTGGTGTGGTGGAAATCTTACGCAGTGCTCAAATTATCGGGGCTAATAAGTATATCTATTTTGAACCCCTGCTTTTTGCTGGCTTAATTTACTATGTTTTGGTTATGGGTTTAACTTTTGGCGCATCGGCACTTGAAAGGAGGTTAAGACGAAGTGAGTAACGCTGTTATTCGTACTGAATTTTTGTGTAAATCCTTTGGTAAACTCGACGTACTCAAAGATATTTCCACAGAAATTTATCAAGGTGAAGTAGTTGCTATCTTAGGTCCTTCTGGCTCGGGTAAGTCAACTTTTTTACGCTGCTTGAATTTGCTAGAACGCCCTACTAGAGGCAGAGTTTACTTCAATGAGTATGACATTACCATGCCAAAGGCAAATATCTCTAAAATTCGCCAACGCTTGGTGATGGTGTTTCAACACTTTAATCTTTTTCCTCACATGACAGTCCTGCAAAATGTTACCTACGCCCCAATTAAGGTTAAGGGGATTGACAAACAGGAGGCAAAAACTAAGGGGTTAGAATTACTGACTAAAGTAGGTTTGGCTGAAAAGGCAGATGTTTACCCTGCAAAACTTTCAGGGGGACAGAAACAACGCGTTGCGATCGCCCGCGCCCTAGCGATGGAACCGGAGATGATTCTGTTTGACGAACCCACTTCTGCTTTAGACCCGGAAATGGTGAAAGACGTACTCGACGTGATGAAAGGTTTGGCACAAACGGGTATAACTATGGCAATTGTGACTCATGAAATGGGTTTTGCTAGAGAAGTTGCTAACCGAATTTTGTTCCTTGACCGGGGATACTTGGCTGAAGATGCGACTCCTAGTGAATTTTTCCAGAATCCTCACTGCGATCGGGCTAAGCAATTTTTGGAAAAGATGCTTTAAGTACCACTTACTCGTGACTGGTGACTGGAGGATAGTCTATCTCTGTCACAAGTTATAATTTCCTAATTTTTCTCCTCTTCTTTACTATTCACTGTTTTCTGAATCATCCATGACTTTTTGCATATTTTTTAGATAACTATCACCATAACTTCATAGTCAATTGCTAAACTAATAACAGCAAACATTCAGTTTGCTCCTCACACCACACCGTGGCTCTCTTGTTTGTCAATGGCAAGAGGGCTTTTTTCTATGAGTATTGGGTCAACAAGCACAATGTTGTTAAGCATTTATACTTGCGGGGTGGCAGTCCTTGTCTGTCTTCTATCTACCCTTGCGAGACTTTTGACTCCTAAGAAAAGAAAAGAAAATTTACTTTACTTTATATTCAGAAAATGTAACTATGCCAGTGGTGGACTGTCGTGCCAAAATATAAGAAATATAATATTTTAAAATTTGACATCTATCTAAAGTAAGATAAATTAGTAGTAGACTTTATGACTTAAGATAAGAAACTTCCCAATCATCAAAAGGATATGATGACAGGGAAGTAAATGTATGTTGTTGTCCAACACTAGTGTTGTCATATACCGATAAAATCCTCGACTGCCTGTAGGTAGATCTTGTATAAAATAATTTTTTGAGCCTTGTGAGATCAACTCTACCAATGGCTGTTTTAAGCAGGCAATGGAACAGTGCAAGAATTTTGTATGAGGGAGGCTAGGTGCAGGAATTCGTGCAGTACTGGAGAGAGATCGTCTTTTCGCCACGCCACAACCATTTCTATTTCAAATGTCTCATCCTCTAACACTTTATAAACGACTCCTTTGCGCTGGAGGTTCTGCATGGAAGCAGGAACGATCGCAACACCTACCCCACCGGCGACTAAGCCCAAGACTGTTTGCAACCACACAGCTTCTTGGACGATATTGGGCGTAAAACCAGCAAGCTGACACAAGTTTATGACCTGGTTGTAAAAACCTTGTCTGGTGTGATGTACTGGCAAAATAAAAGATTCTCCTGCTAGTTTATTTAACGGAATTACACGATCTTTTGCCAATGGATGGGTGACGGGTAAAGCTACAATAACTGGCTCTTTTAACACGGATGTATAGTTTAGACGGTCGCAATCGAAATTTTGTGAGTGTAGAAAACCACAGTCGATTTGGTTATCAAGAAGACTTTGAATTTGATTGTAAGAGTCCATTTCGCGTAAAAGAAGTTCTACATTGGGGAAGCGATCGCGAAATTGGGTGAGGATTTCGGGTAAAACACACTGTGTGGCAGAACTATTGAATCCCACTATTAAACGTCCCACTTCACCCCGACTGACTCGTTGTGCGAGTCGGGTTGCTTGTTCGACATGAGAAAGAATCAAGCGTGCTTCTTTTAAGAATTCTTGTCCTGCACTTGTTAATCGCAAGGGACGCTTGCTACGCTCAAATAGTTTAACCCCCAATTCTGCTTCTAAGTCGCCAATCTGTTGACTTAGGGGTGGTTGGGCAATGTGAAGGCGATCGGCGGCGCGAGTAAAATTCAGTTCTTCTGCCACAGTAATGAAATATCTTAAGTGTCGAAGTTCCATAACCGAAACCACTAAACGGTGATTGGTGAACGGATCTCGCCGATCCCCATAGAGAGCAAAGCATCTCCTAATTATATTTATAAGATATAATCTGCCAACTAATTAAATATTGGACATATACTTTTTTTTCTCTTATGGTAAGTAACAAAGAGGTTTAACTTCTCTACTGTTTATAAGTAGAACTTTATGTATAGAGATATCGTAGGTAACAGAGGGGTTCCACCTTCTCTGCTATTTATAAATAAAAATCCTTGTGTAGAGATGATGTATTTTCACTCGGAATTCTCATCCCCCGATTTATTAAGCCATAATGGTTACTATGGGGAATTTGGAGGCAAGTTCATTCCCGAAATTTTGCATGAAACCTTTGAAGATCTAATTGAAGTATATAAAGCTGCACGTGCAGACCCTAAATTCTGGCAAGAATTTACATTTTTGTTATCTAATTACTCTTGCCGTCCTACACCCCTAACTTACGCAGAAAATTTAACAACCTACTTTGCCGGAGCAAAAATTTTTATTAAACGAGAAGATTTAAATCATACAGGAGCACATAAATTAAACAATGTTTTAGGACAAGCCTTGCTTGCCAAAAGAATGGGAAAAACAAGAGTTATTGCCGAAACAAGTGCAGGTCAACACGGGGTAGCAACGGCAACTGTGGCGGCAAAATTTGGATTGGAATGCACAATATACATGGGGGCTATAGATGTTAAACGTCAATATCCTAACGTTTTCTGGATGCAAAGACTTGGGGCTGAAGTTGTCCCAGTGTCTACGGGAAGTCAAACTTACAAAGATGCCATTAATGAGGCGCTAAGGGATTGGTCTGCTTTTATGGATTCGACCTACTACATATTTGGTACGGCTTGCGGTCCTCATCCCTATCCGGAAATGGTGTCTTGGTTTCAGTCCGTTATAGGGGTGGAAACACGACAACAGATTGTACAACAAACTGGAAAATTGCCTTCTGCGGTCTATGCTTGTGTTGGTGGGGGTTCTAACGCTATTGGGATTTTCAGTGGGTTTCTTGATGACAAGAGCGTTCAGTTAATTGGTGTAGAAGCAGGTGGTAGCGGTTTGAATTCGCACAAGCACGCAGCACGTCTGGCTTCAAAAGATGCAACAGTTGGCATATCACAGGGGTATAAAACTTATTTCCTACAAAACAATGACGGACAAATGCAAGAAACCCATTCCATTGCTGCGGGTTTAGACTACGTTGGTGTATCGCCCGTTCTAGCACATCTGTTAGAACTCGGTCGGATTCAAGTTAGTACTGCAACAGATCAAGAGGTTTTAGATACTCTGAAACTTTGCCTCACTAAAGAAGGTCTTATCCCATCTTTGGAGTCTACTCATGCTTTCGTCCAAGCATTTAAGGACGCACCACGGCTTTCTCCGGAAGATTGTATTGTTATTAACCTATCTGGGCGTGGGGATAAAGATATTTTCACCTTGGCAAATGCTTTTGGCGATCGCTCTTGGAAAGAATTCTTAAGCAACAAAATCGATCAATTAAGTTAATCGCTGGAAATTAATAGATTGAAAGAGGAAATAACTCATGAAAACACTATCACTTACCACTAATGTCACCACAACTTTAGAGAAACGTATTGTGGAGACTCGTCAGCAAAAAGATATATTATTAATGTCTCATGTTGTTCTTGGGTATCCTTCTTTTGATAGTAATAGAGTTGCCATTAATTCACTAGTGAATGCAGGTGTTGAACTGATTGAACTGCAATTTCCTTTTTCCGAACCCATAGCAGATGGACCTATTTTGATTAAGGCAAATCAAGAAGCTGTGGCAAATGGAGCAACAGTCCACGAATGTTTTCAGTTTGCCAGAGAAATTACAAAAAAACATCCCCGGACTCTGTTCTTAATCACTACCTACTACAATATCCTGTTTAAGTATGGAGTCAAGAAGTTTATTAAGTCAGCATCTAAAATTGGTATTGCTGGAGCGATCGTACCAGATTTGCCTCCAGAAGAAGCCACTGAATATGTAGAAATTTGTAAAAACAATGATGTAGCTGCTATTTTTCTATTAACACCTAAAACCCGTTATTCAAGAATTCAACAAATTGCAGGAATGGCAAGCGGAATGGTTTATTGTGTTGCGCGTGCGGGAGTGACAGGCGATCGGACTAACTTCTCTGAAGATTTTGACAGTTACATACAAAGAGTTCGAGAAGCAACCAGTTTACCAATAGGGGTTGGTTTTGGAATTCAAACCAAGGAAGACATTGAATATTTAAAAGGGCGAGTTGATATTGCAGTTATTGGTACGCAAGCTGTGAAATTGTTAGTTGAGAAGGGAGCGCAATCACTCGGCGAGTATATGAGAGGCTTGCGAAGCGAGACCGTAAGTTTTATGAAGTTGTAAGTCGCACCGATTATTTCCTTCTGTATCAGACTCTTTTGTCCTTTGTCTTACCTCGATCCTGTGGCTTTGCCTGGGAATGCCTTTCTTGCGAGGCTCCGCCTCCGTGCTGTTAGCTAAAATCGACTGGTCAGATTAGAGCTTTTTCAAGCCCCCGCATTTATGCGTGGGGTTTCTGACTTTGTGTTACGGTATCGTTGTAAAATTTCGATCTTATATATATTTAACAGATATGTCTACCCGTCCTATATACTTAGATTGCCACGCTACCACACCGATTGATGAACGGGTGCTAGCAGCAATGATACCTTACTTTACAGAACACTTTGGCAACCCTTCTAGCATCGGTCATGTTTATGGATGGGAAGCAGAGGCGGCTGTTAAACAAGCACGGGAAATTTTGGCGACAACCATCAACGCCACACCAGAAGAAATTATCTTTACTAGCGGTGCAACAGAAGCAAATAACTTAGCTATCAAAGGTGTTGCAGAAGCTTATTTTCAAAAAGGACAGCATATCATCACTTTAGCAACAGAGCATAGCGCTGTCCTAGATCCTTGCAAGTATTTGAAAACCTTAGGTTTTGAAATCACAATTCTTCCCGTACAAAAGGATGGACTGATTGATTTAACGGAGTTAGAACAAGCTTTTCGTACTGATACAATTCTTGTATCAGTGATGGCTGCTAATAACGAAATTGGCGTGTTGCAGCCGCTAGCAGAAATTGGTGCAATGTGTCGCGATCGCGGTATCCTTTTCCATTCTGATGCAGCACAAGCAATCGGTAAAGTTCCTTTGGATGTGCAAGCAATGAAAATCGATCTGATGTCACTGACAGCACATAAAGTATACGGTCCAAAGGGTATTGGTGCCTTATACGTTCGCCGAAAAAATCCCAGAGTACAACTTGCAGCGCAACAACATGGTGGTGGTCACGAACGGGGAATGCGTTCTGGTACTTTATACACGCCGCAAATTGCAGGTTTTGGTAGAGCCGTAGAAATAGCTTTACAAGAACAAGCGACAGAAACGGAACGTTTGACCCAGCTCAGACAAAGATTGTGGGAACAGCTTTCTCAGATAGAAGGAATTCATTTGAACGGACATCCTACACGGCGATTGGCAGGAAACTTGAACATCAGTGTTGAAGGTGTGGATGGTGCTGCGTTGCAATTGGGATTGCAATCTGTCATGGCGGTGTCTTCTGGTTCGGCTTGTTCTTCAGCAAAGACTGCGCCTTCCCACGTTCTCACAGCACTGGGGAATTCAGAACAGTTAGCTTATGCTTCAGTGCGATTTGGGATAGGAAGATTCAACACGACTGAAGAAATTGATAAAGTGGCACAACATGCGATTTCGACTATTCAAAGTTTGCGGAAACAGAAATTGTTGGTGTAACTGTAACTTTTATGATTTGGGCATGGCACAAGAGCTAAAAATAATTACAATAGGCATCATTCCAATTATTTGTTGCACCTATTGTCACTTGAAAAATCTGCTGTTCTCACCTTTAGAATGAGTTTAACCCCCAATAACCCCTCACAAGCCACAATCAACATGGCAGGAATAACTACCCAATTACCTATTGAAATTCCTAATGACCAAATTGCGGAAATCTGCCAGCGTTACCACATCCGCAAAGTTTCCCTATTCGGTTCCATCCTGCGGGATGATTTCCGCCCTGATAGTGACATTGACATCTTAGTTGAGTTTGAACCCGGATACACCCCAGGTTTTGCCTTCATCGATATTCAGGATGAACTCTCTATGCTGTTAGGGAGAAAAGTTGATCTTAACACTCCCCAAGATATCAGCCGTTACTTCCGAGATCGAGTACTAGCAGAAGCCAAAGTGCAGTATGTCAAAAACTGATAAGGTACGTTTGCGGCATATACTGGATGCAGCAAATCAGGCAATTGCATTCACACAAGGACGTAATCGCGCTGACTTGGATACCGATACTATGCTGGCACTGGCGGTTGTCCGGCTGATTGAGATTTTGGGTGAAGCAGCCAAAAACGTTTCTCAAGGAACTAAAGACAGCATACCTGATATTCCTTGGCGACAAATTGCTGGAACTCGAGATCGGCTGAGCCATGCCTACTTTGATGTTAATCTTGACATCATTTAGGATATTGTGACTCGCGATTTGCCGCCGCTAGTTGCTAAGTTACCAAGAGAATGGGTCTAAAGCCTCGCCCTTCTAGGGCGACTTTATTTGTGTTATAATATTTTGCGTAGAAGTTTTCCACGGAAAATGATTGTTTTAGAATTCAAAGCCAAAGGGAAAACGACTCAATATACTGCCATTGATGAGGCGATTAGGACGGCTCAATTTGTTCGCAATAAGAGTATCCGTTTTTGGATGGATAATCGAGGCGTGGGACAAAAACAAATGTATCGCCTTAGTAAGTCATTGAGAAGCGAATTCCCGTTTGTAAAAGCTTTGAATTCTAGTGCTTGCCAAGCTTCTATTGAACGGGCTTATAGTTCTATTGCTCGTTTTTACGACAACTGCAAAAAGTCTGTTCCGGGTAAAAAGGGATATCCAAAGTTCAAGAAAAATTCTCGCTCAGTGGAGTATAAAACCTCTGGGTGGTCACTTTCCGAGACTAGGAAACAAATAACCTTCACCGACAAAAAAGGTATTGGTACGCTCAAGCTGAAAGGAACATGGGATTTAAACTTCTACCAATTAGAACAGGTAAAACGAGTTAGATTAGTTCGTCGTGCTGATGGGTATTATGTTCAATTTCTGATTAGTGTAGACAACAAATTAGAAACACAACCCACAGGGAAAACCATTGGTTTGGATGTAGGACTTAAAGAATTCTATACCGACAGCAATGGACATAGTGAACCTAACCCAAGGTTTTATCGCACAGGAGAGAAACGTCTAAAATTTAGACAAAAGCGCGTTTCTCGTAAAAAGAAAGGCTCTGCCAACCGTAAGAAAGCTATTAATAAATTAGGGCGAGTACACCTCAAAATAAGTAGGCAACGTGAAGAACACGCCAAGAGACTGGCGCGTTGCGTAATCCAATCTCACGATCTGGTATCCTATGAAGATTTGAGGATTAAAAATTTAGTGAAAAATCACTGTCTCGCTAAATCTATTAATGATGCTGGTTGGTATAAATTCAGAAAATGGTTGGAGTATTTTGGGGTGAAGTTTGGCAGGATAACTGTTGCGGTTAACCCCGCCTACACTTCTCAAGAATGCTTCAGTTGTGGCGCAATAGTCAAAAAATCTCTATCTACAAGAACCCATGTTTGCGAATGCGGCTTTGTCATAGATAGAGACTCGAATGCCGCTATCAATATTCTGAAATTAGCCTTGAGTACCGTAGGGCATACGGGAACTTGGATCTACTATCCGAACGCTTCAGGAGATTCGACCTCTACTCATACTGGAGAAATCCTGTATCAGCAAGTTGGGTCTGTGATTGAAGAATCTTCGCCCTTATAGGGCGGAGAGTGTCAAAGGAAATTCTGTCATCAATGAATGTTGATGATTTCTGAGCTTTTAATATGTTACAGCTTCTAACCCCAAGTTTGAAAGCGTTGATTCGTCAAAAAATTAAAGATGCTCAATCGTTATGGCGGGGTTATGTGTTTTACTACCCTCGCAAACAAGACTCAGAGCCATCTTCTGATTATTGCTATCAATGGAGTGAGATTAGTACTGCAATTAAACAACGTTCTGGTTCTCCCCAAGTCAATGAAAACCGTTTTTGGAATATGCAACTGGCGGCAAAGGGTATTGATGGATTGACTCTGAATCCAGAGCAAATTTTTGACTTTTGGAACCGCGTACCGCGTCCAACTCTTGCCAATGGTTTCCGTGAAGGTCCAACTTTAGTGGGTAATCGATTGATGACTGATGTTGGAGGTGGGTTGTGTCAAATTTCTACGACTTTATTTCAGGCTTTACTATGGGCAAACTGTGAAATTCTAGAACGTCACAATCACTCAATTGATGCTCATGGAGACACTCGTTTTTTTACTTTGGGTCAAGATGCAACTGTAGCTTATGGTTATAAAAACTTAATTGTCAGGAACAACAACCAAGTTTCTTTACGTTTGCAATTGCAGGTGTTAAGTGAAAAGGCTTTGGTTGTAGCAAGTGTTTGGGGAACTGAGCCAAAGCCAGTAGAAGTAAAGGTTTCTTCTCAAGTTTTGGAAACGCTCCCCGCACCTCAGACGAATGGAATGCCTGGTTGGCGGGTAGAAACGCTCCGTTACGCGTGCCAATTGGAAGAGCCAACTACAGGATGGCAAGTTAATTACCGCACATTAGATGTGTATCAGCCTCATGTCAAGCTACAACAAGATTTCAGTCAAATCCCTGCATAATTTTTTTGATGCAGTTCTCTCTCCCTACGAATTGTTACCGGAAGTTGCAGAAGCATTGAAAACGCATTTGGTGGAGGCAAATCTTTGTGGAATGGATTCCCACGGTTTGCAGCAAATTTTTGGTTATGTGAAAAGTTTGCAAAGCGGGCGAATTAACCCAAAACCAAATTTGTCTGTCAATTCAGTACGTCCAACAACGATCCGGATTGATGGCGATCGCGCTCCCGGACAGTACGCAGGTAAAGTCGCAATGGAAAAAGCGATTGAAGTTGCGCGTCAGTATGGGATAGCGGTGGTGGGAGTCAGTAATAGCAATCACTTTGGGATGGCAGGTTATTATACTCGCATGGCAGCAGAAGCAGGTACAATTGGCTTTGCAACTAGCGATACGAGTGCTGTAGACTTAGCTCCCTATGGAGGAACAAAGGCAAAACTGGGTAACAATCCCATTTCTTGGGGAATCCCTACAGGTACATCGCAACCCGTTATTTTAGATATGGCAGCAGGGACAGTAAGCGGTGGTAAAGTTAAGCACTTTGCTTACCAAGGTTTACCGATACCTTTTGGTTGGGGGCTTACGGAAGCAGGAGAACCAACGGATAATCCCAAGCAGGTAGCAGTCAATTTACCAGCATCATACAAAGGTTCTGGTTTGGCATTTGTGGCGGATTTACTCTGCGGTCCTTTGTTAGGTACGGTAGCAGCAATGTTTAAAAATAAAGCAATCCACGATGGTGCGAACGGTACCGGACATTTATTCTGGGTGCTTGATGTGGAAGCGTGGACCGATCGCAATGAGTTTGAGCAACGGGTGCAAAATGCGATCGCTTCTCTCAAAGAAACACCCCGTCTTGACCCCAACCAACCCATCTACTATCCTGGAGAACTAGAAGCCATGACACGCCAAGAGCGATTGTTAACTGGTATTCCAATACCCCAAGCCTTAATTGAGGAATTGACTGCGTTTTTTGGAGAAGAGAGTGTTTCTCCACTCATCCATTAACTCATAACACGGTAAGGCTAAAAGCATACCGAAATGAACGAGATTGAAGACACTTTATTTTTTGTCCTGGAATTTCCTCTCCAAAGTTATACCATTTTGGAGTTTAGATGGGTGGATGCGTGGATTGAGAAAGCTTTACCAGGGCTAAATTTTGCCCAACTACCGTCGCATTCTTTATTTCAAATTGGTATGAGAGAATAACAACAGTTGAGTTTCGCTAATAGTGGACACTTAACTGCACTAGCCCAGTCAACTACTCAGCCCAGTTTTCTACCGTCAAATCTGAAATATTCTCAAAATGCTTGGTGTTAGCTGTAACAAGAAGATAGCCGCATTCGATAGATGAAGCAGCAATCAAAATATCTATAGGAGGAATAAGTAGTCCTTTTGTTCTCAACTCTACATAAATCTTACTAGCAATATTCATGGTCTTTACTGTCAAGGGAAGAATTTCGCTTTCATTAGCAAGCTCTTCAAATTTAGACAGAAGATTTTTTGCGTCCTTATACAATAAGCCACTTTTAATTTCGTAGTAACTTAGAATTGAAAACGTAAGATATTCATAGAATTGACTGTATTCATTAAGTTTAGTGACAACCTCAATCTTCCCTCTAAGGAAATACGAAAGAATATTGGTGTCTAACAATGCTTTTTTCACTGTTCTGAGAGCCTCTGCAAATCGAGTTGTCTATTTGCAGTAACATCCTTCTCCAAGTCTTCTAGAGTACCAGCCATGTCAGCCGCAATTCCTGCAAATCTCATAAAATTTTTCCTTGTACGGGAAGTTTGAGTAGCTTCTTGGGTGACTAGAGAAATCGTAATCTCTACCTCTTTGCCTTTGAATTCAGATAACCCGCTAAGTTCTAGCAAGTCACTCATAATCGTTTTTTTAATCTTCAAAACGTCCATATAGTTTTACCTGTTCGACTGTTGCACATTAGGTATTTTACGCAGTTAACCCTCAGCATATTCTCATGAAAAGGGAACTTGTATGAAACAGGATTTTGAAAGTTAACGCGAACAATCAAGTTATCTCCAAATTCAAATGGGGTTTCTATTATATCACTAGCTGCGTTGTTTAACTGTTGCTAGCAAAATCTCTATAGCCAAAAAGCTTGTAAAATAAGGTTTAGTCAAAAATTGCTCGTGTTTGTTTCATGCAAGTTCAACAATCCATCCGTTCGCCTCTCAACGTGTGCGTTAACAAAAAACGTTACGCTTTCGCCCGTGCAACAAGCATGAAAATCGGATTCAGTAGGGCTAACCCACCCATGACTACCGCCACCTAAATTTTGTCCTAAAATTAAATCACCCTCTCCCATAAGTGTTGGAATCAAGGTGGTTTTTGAGCAAAAACACTCTTGAATTGATTTGTTGTTAGTAATGCGAATCCCAATCTGTGTAGATAGACTGACATCAGGTAGATTAAAGCATGAGATATTCAGATGTATCTTTATACAAAAATGGTATCACATAAAATAACTAACTTTGACTATAAAAAGACTCCAGGCAAGGACAATAGCATGAAAAAAATAAGCCCAGACTAGTCTTTTTATCGAAAGCCTAATACTCCGCTTGATAAGTAAAATGCTTGCCAAGAAAAGCAAAATAGAAATAATACTTATTCCAATAAAAACTAGAATTCTAAAATTATAGTATCCACCTCCTTCAATAATAATAAGCTTCATAAAACTAGCAAAATAAGCTATCAAATGAATACTAAATTGTAAATATGAAATAATTGCAAATACTTGCCTTGCTGTCTTTTGAGAGTTAACTCGATCTTGCTGCTCTTGGTTCATAACTTCGTCTTAAACAAGGAATAAATCCGCTTAAGACCAATTCTATATGAGAGGAAATAGAATTGTATAATAGGGAACAACTAAAGAAAAAAGACCGGAAGCAAACAATGGTAGGGGAAGTCTGAGTTGTTGTTAATTAGCTGCGTTGCTTCATTGTTGACAGCAAAACCTCTATAGCCCTCTCTTTTTGAGGATCTTTACCCTCTGCATACTCTAATGAGAAGGGAACGCTAATATCTGGTGTGACTCCTTTACCTTCTAACCTTTGGTTTTCATCAAGAAATACGTTGGAAACCGCTAAATAAAGGAAACTACCATCATCCATGAGAAAAAGACGACCAGCAACAACTGCGCCTGTTGTTTTAGAACCAACAACAGATCCTATTTTATGTTGCTGAAAAGCATATGCCAGAATTTCCTTACTACTTCTGCTTCCTTCATTAATTATCATGACAACAGGTTTTTTCCATTGAGGAATAAATGTATATTTTCTACCGTCACGAGCAATATTGGTAACACTTGGTCCTGCTTTTGCTGTAAATATGTTGAGATAGCTAATGTCTCCTCCACCCCAGCCATCTCGTAAATCTAAAACTAAACCATCTGCTTCTCGGAGACGACCGTAGATAAGGTCTTCCCGTAGCTGTTCTTGATCTGGATCTGCTGCATTTGACCAGATGTGAACGTAACCAATTTTTTTGCTATCTCGCTCGAACGTTTGGGTACTTGCTTGCTGTGCTGACTTAAACATGGTGGTTGCGTCTAGCAGCTTGGGAATGACGGTAATTTTTTGGCGGCTGTTCGCATTACTGGTTCTTTGAATTAACAACGTGACGTTTTGATCCGCTTTACCAGCAAAAGACTCAATGGGTTTGTAAGGGCGATCGCCTACACTCAGCAATTGGTCGCCCACTTTTAACCCAGCTTTAGCAGCAGGACTACTATCGAGTATAGTGCTGATAAAAGTTTTGCCGTTGATATCTTTGGTAGTTATACCAATGCCACTGTATTCAATCTTACCTTTTGGAAAAAACTTTCTTAACTGCTTTTGAAACTCAGGATTCCCTGCTTGAAAAATACCCAAAAGCTGATAGTAAGCAGGTTCATCTTTTATGTAGAAACGAGTGTGAGATGTTTGCAACTCAGACAGCATTTGATTGATAACTACAGCCAGTTCTTGGCTGGACTTGGTATTTGCTGCGGATGGTTCATACTTTTTCCGCATTGCCTTCCAGTCCACTCCATTAAAATTGGGGTCGTAAAAGTTTTCGTTTACAGTTTGCCAAACTTTTTCAAAAATCTTTACTTGTGGTTGGGCAAGCATTTTGGGTAAGGGAGAAGCAAACCACAAGAGGAGTACAGCTGCAACACTCATTAACATTGCTACAGCTACACTTTTTAACTGAGTCAGCCTCAATCTTATAATTGTGTTGGTTCTGAAGTCGATCATCTCAATGAGTAGACGCGTAGCGACTTATCGTGAGACCATCTTGATGGCTCATTAGTTCCAATCTATTCAAGTTATTTCTTTCTCAAACGATTCACCAATAACTCAACTTCTGGCAGTTTCATAACACTTACTAAAGCTGCAAACACTCCTAATCCGATACTGCTAGCAAGGCTTAATTGCAATAATTGTCTCGCTATTCCTTCGCTACTCCAAAAAACTTCAAAAGCCCAACTTACAAGCCAACAAGTAAGCCCTGCGATTCCGCTCATACCAATTAAACCAAGTATGGGTAAACTCCATTCTCGCAAAGCTAAACCGTTGAGTTGGCGACGCAAGCACCACAATAACATTATTGTTGCTGTTAAATTCACTGCCATGGATGCAAGAACTAAACCGGGTGCTCCAAATGCTTTGACTAGCAAGTAATCGAGTCCTATATTCAGTAAAATATTTATTAAAGTTATGCGAAAAGGTGTTTGCCCATCTTCCAAAGCATAAAAGACTCGCACGAGTACGCTGACAACTACACTGGTGAAAGCTCCCAAACCATAAGCCATGAAAAGAGTTGCAACCAGTTTGGATGCATTGGAGTCAAATGCTTGGCGCTCGTACACAACTCTGACAATTGGTACGGCTAAACTTATCATCAAAGCTCCTAAAGGTAACATGGTGAGGGCTGCGATTGTAATGCTTTGCCGAAGCCGCAGCTTTAACGCCGATCGATCTTCTGGTTTTGTTAATTGGGAAAATACGGTCATAAATGGTATCAATAAGGCACTAGTCAGGATACCTTTGGGAGTTTGGGCAAGTAGCCCAGCATAATTGAGCGCCGCAGCTGCATGAGGAATGTAAGAAGCAAAGAATAAATCTACATAAATGTTAATTTGGGTCATGCTGGAAGATAAGATGGCAGGGGTCATAACTGCGATCGCCTCTTTCACCCCAGGAGAATAAAAGTCAAAGCGCAGGCGTAAAGTCCCCATACCCTCCCGCCACTGTACGATCGATTGAACGAGCCATTGCAAAACAGCACCTGCAAGGGTTCCTCCTGCTAATACCAAGCCTCCTAGCAGGAAAGAGTCAGGTGTATTAGCAAGGGTTCTTTGTTTTAGGGCTAAAAAACCCAACCCAATAATGACAGTCACACTCGATAGCATTGGGCTAATGGAAGGAAGCCAGTAATGTTGGGCTGCATTCAGAGTCCCAAAGCCAATGCCAATAAACCCCGATAAAAGAGCAATGGGAGCCATGATCTGCAATTGACGTGCAGCGAGGTTTCTAACTTGTGGTTCCAAACCAGGGGCTATTAAATTAGTGAAAAAATCTGCAAAAACAATCAAACCAACTGTTACTAAAAGTAAGATGCAGCTTGTGAGGGTGGTGATGGTTTCTACCAAAGGAGCAGCAGTTGATTTTTCTCGCTTAGCTAAAATACTCACTAGAGTACTGTGCAAAGGACCATTGATACCACCAAGCAAGACTAACAAAAATCCGGGGATAATATAGGCATAATTGTATGCATCAGCAACCGGACCAACTCCAAAAACTGCTGCAACACAAGTGGATCGCAGTAACCCAAAGAGTTTGCTAATGAGAGTGGCGATCGCAACAATTCCCGCAATTCCAGCTATTGAGCGCTTCATTTGTTTTGCTTAAACTTTTTTCAACGACTTTTTATTGCTTTTTGCTCTGACAATAGGCTTAGAAATTAAGTATAATCTTATTACTATTATTGAAGTCTATAAGTTATGTCATAAGTTTAAGTTTTTTAAGATTATTAGCTGATATTTCTGCTTTTGATAGTGAAGTATAAATAACTAACTAAAAATATGGAATAATTAACTAAAATCTAGGCCGATCTTTTTTTTGGCTATGACTTCAATTCACATTTTCATCACGTCTATTGGTAATACCCAACTCCCGTCTGAGAAGACTTTATGCAATAAGTATTTTTCCTATTTTGTGTAATTTCACTGATGCTTACTATTTTAAATGTAGCTAATCTAGAATTTAGAATTCCTTCTAATAATAAACCAAACAGTATTCTATTTCTGACATATCTATAAATTTCTATCTAGGTAAGAAAGAAATTATAAGTGTGATAGTAGTAGAGGTACCTACTTTTGTCATTGCCATCACCATTTTACTAGTCATAAATTGGTATTTTTAACAATTCCTTAAAACAATATGCTTTTGCTAATAAGCAAGCCATGATCTTATCTCAGAACAATATAATTTTAGTTGTTGACGATAGCCCAACAAATACAGCATTTTTGTTGGGCATATTGCAACAGTTTTGTTTCAAAGTTGTGATTGCTAATAGTGGTGAAAGTGCTTTAGAACAATTGGTCAATATCTCTCCGAGCCTAATACTATTAGATGTTGTCCTACCAAAAATGAATGGTTTTGAACTGTGCTGTCGTTTGAAAGCATCGGAAGCAACACGTGATATACCGATTATTTTTATGACTTCCCTGTCGAAGGTAGAAGATAAAGTAAGGGGATTAAATTTAGGAGCAGTAGATTATATTACTAAACCTTTACAAAAGGAAGAGGTCTTAGCGCGAGTTAACGTTCACATCAAACTCAAACATTTGCACAAGCAACTAGAAGAAAAAACCAAACAATTAACACTGACTTTACAACAGTTACAAGAATCTCAACTTCAATTAATACAAAAAGAAAAAATGACAACGCTGGGACAATTGATTGCAGGTGTTGCTCATGAAATTAATAATCCTATTGGTTCTATTAGTGCTAATACTATTTATGCATCAACTTATGTTAGAGAACTGGTTCAACATATCCGGCTTTACCAACAAAAAGTTACCGATACTGAAATTCAAAAACATGCTCAAGAGATTGATTTGGAATATATAGTTGAAGATTTACCTAATATTTTAACTTCGATTCAAGGTTGTACGAGCCGAATTAAAGATATCAGTGAATCCTTGAGAAATTTTTCTCGAAATGATACTGAAGTCATGGTTCCTTTTAACATTCATGATGGCTTGGAAAGTACGCTTTTAATCCTCAAACATCGGCTCCAAGCTTATAGTAAGTATCCCAAAATTGATGTTATAAAGAACTATGGAGATTTACCGACAATCGATTGCTTACCAGGGCAATTAAATCAGGTCTTTATGAATTTGTTAGCAAATGCAATTGATGCTTTGAGAGAACCAACTCAGGAACATGACTTACCCGATCTAGAAAATCCACGAATTTGGATTCAAACAAGCTTAAGTGACGATCGCCTAAAGGTTGTTGTTCGTATTAGGGATAACGGAGTCGGTATTTCACCAGAGATTCAGCAGAAGCTTTTTGAATATGCTTTCACAACAAAGCCTGTTGGTAAAGGAACGGGATTGGGATTAGCAATCGCTCATCAAATTGTCGTCGAAAGACATGGCGGTTCTATTGAAGTTAATTCTACTATCGGTCAGGGTTCTGAGTTCGTTATTAAACTACCAGTATAAAAATTTATTACAGCGGGTAATACCCACCATATTGTAAGACTTACAAACATTTTCTGAGCGAGCCCAAAATTTTTACAAACTTTTCTGTAATTCTGTTATTAAGACCAAATTTCTGGGAATTCTAAAATTATGCAGATAAGGTAGATAGTTTTTTGTTTAGACAGGAACTGTTTATCTAGTATTTTATATCCTAATTAGCCTAATGCTACCTTCACTAGATTCTGTTTTAACAACAGCTAATTTAAGCAAATCCATTTTTCATGTAAATGCTGACGATAATCGACAGCGTTTTTTAAGTTTTCCTATTGGCACATATAGGACAAGTTTAATTCCTCTTGAACAAATTACAGAAATTTTACGGATCAATTTAGATGAAGTTTTAAGCGTACCAGAGACGCCTGATAGCATTCTGGGAGTTTACAACTGGCGTGGCGAAATGTTGTGGTTGGTTGACTTGGAGCAGTTGATTGGTGGTACATCTTTATTTGAGCAAGTTCCACTGTCAAAACAGCCAATCGCTATTGTTCTTCAGGCTGATAGTTATTACTTTGGATTGGTTGTGAAATCGGTGAACGAAATTGAACTACACGATATCAACCAATTGTTAGCTGCAAAACCAGGCTCACTTCCCCCGCAATTACTTCCCTTTGTTATTGGATATCTACCTAATGGTTCAACAGTTTTGAACCAAACAGCAATCGCTCAATTTTTTCTGTAAGGATACAACAATTATATTTATCCTTTTCTAGTTTCTGAATTTATCAACTTTGAATATTGAACAGTAATTATGACATCCGAACTAAATTCAATTAAAAATGGCAATGGTAGAACAAATCACAGAACGCGGAAAGCTTCTATGCCTTCCACTACTATTGAAAACAAAGAACAACCGTCTTTTCCTACAGGCAAAGCCGATTTCAATAACTCCATATATACAGAAATGAGTGAGCCGATTTCAGAAAACACGCTGAGCCATTTAAGACAGGAAGTTATGGCGATCGCTCAACAAATGGAGCAAGCATCTAATATAGATGACTTGTGCAAAACTACAGTCACGTCCATACGTTCCATACTAGCAGCCGATCGGGTAGTGATTTACCAATTTGATAGCGCAGAAGAAGGCTTTGTCGTAAAAGAGTCTGTCGGACGAGGCTTTACACCAGGAATGCGGGACTCAATGCCATTAGTCATCTTTGGATTCGATCGCACCAGCGACTACGAACAACAATCAGTTATTAGCTTTGAGAACATTGAAACCGCACAGTTGACCCCAGATCAGCGGAAGCTTTGGGGACAATTCCAGATCAAAGCCAGCTTAAATTTACCACTACAACTTAATGGTACAGTCTGGGGAGTCTTAGCCGTACAGCAATGCTCCGAACCGCGAATTTGGAAAGAAACAGAAATTATCACGTTACAACAACTCGCACACAAGTTTTTGATTTGTTTTCAACCCGCTCAATTTCAGAAATTACTGGAACAAGCAAAAGAACAAGAACAACTTGTTGCTCGCATTACCCAGAAAATTAATCAGTCACTGAATCTTGATAATCTCTTACGCCTCGGTACAGCAGAAATTCGTAGCTTTTTGAAGTGCGATCGCGTAGGTGTTTATCGCTTCAATGAGGATTGGACTGGAGAGTTTATTGCCGAGTCCGTCGGTGCAGGTTGGATATCAATAGTAGATGAGCAAAGCCGCGATAATCGCTTAAAAGGAAAATTGACAGAGTACTCACATTGCAACGTGAAAAGTCTTTCACCTGTCACACCATCCAATCCAGATACTTATTTAAGAGATACCAAAGGGGGTAAATATACTCGTGGAGAACGATTTACGCAAGTCAATGACATTTACGCAATGGGCTATTCCCCTTGTTATCTTGAGGTGCTGGAGAAATACCAATGCCGTGCGTATATAGTTGTACCGCTCTTTGTCGATGGTAGACTGTGGGGATTGCTATCGGCATATCAGAACTCAAATATTCGTATTTGGCAAGAGTGGGAAATTAATTTTATGCTGCAGCTGAGTTTACCTCTGAGTATGGCCGTACAGCAGATGGAAGCTCAATTGAAAATTGAGGAATCCTCCCGACAAATTGCAAAATCTGCAGCTCGCGAACAAGCGTTAGCTCGTATCACTACCCGTCTGTCTCGTACAATGGATTTAGAAGCAATTTTCCGGCTTTCGGGACAGGGGAGGGAAAATCTGGCGGGGGAGCGCATTGAAACAATTTTTAAGATTGCGACTCAAGAAACCAGACAAATGCTTAATTGTAGCCGAGTCGCACTGTACCAGTTTCATCCAAATTGGAGCGGGCGGTTTGTCGCGGAATCAACTGCAAGTGGTTGGAATCGGTTGTTAGAAATTATCCCTATCATAGAAGATACTTTTTTGCAAGAAACTCAAGGTGGTCGGTATAAAGATAATGATACCCTTGTCGTCAATGATATTTATACGACAGGACACGCTTCTTGCCATGTTGAACTCTTGGAACAGATGGAAGCTAGAGCATACATGATTGTGCCAGTCTTTGCAGGAGATTTACTCTGGGGCTTACTTGGTGCATATCAAAACGACAAACCAAGGGTGTGGGAAAAAGGGGAATTGAGTTCTTTGATTCAAGTTGGTATCCAAGTCGGGATTGCCTTAAAGCAGGTAAAATACTTGGAAGAGGTGCGGCAACAGTCCGAGCGTCTTGCTAAACTCGCAGAGCGGGAAACTAATTTCGTTCAATTTATCTTTAAAATCGGGCAAAGGATTGTTGAACGCTTGCAGCAAAAAAATTTCAACCCTGACTCGCTTTTCCGTTCCATTACTCAGGAATTGCGTCAACTCCTGAATGTCGATCGCGTCGCCATTTACCACTTTAACCCTGACTGGAGTGGAGAATTTATTGTTGAAGATGTCGGTAGTGGGTACCTCAAGTTAGCTGGAACGGATATGGCGGTCATTGTTGACCCCGTTCTGCAAGAAAGTTCTGGTGGTCGCTATCGGAAGAATGAGCCAAGCGCGATCGACGATATCAATCTATCCGCCGACCTGACTTTTGGAAGGGAAACGTTAGAGCAATGGGGGGCAAAAGCTTACATTGCAGCGCCACTGTTTAAAGGCGAACAACAGCTTTGGGGTTTGCTGTTAACTTATCAAAATAATGCACCTCGCCATTGGGAAGAAGGTGAGGTAAATTTACTGATCCAGGTAGCAACACAGTTGGGTATTGTGCTACAGCAGTCAGAATACTTAGAGCAACTAGAAATTCAGTCTCAACAACTGAGTGAAGCCGCCCAAAGAGAGAAGCAAGCCAATGAAGCATTGCAACAGGAAGTAGCACAATTGCTGTCTGCGGTACAACCAGCCCTTCAAGGCGATTTAACTGTTCGCGCTCCGGTTGCAGGTGATGAAGTGGGCAAAATTGCTGATACTTACAACAACACTTTAGAAAACCTGCGAAAGTTAGTGATGCAAGTACAGCAAGCGTCTCAAGCAGTGGCAAGTACTTCACAAAATAGCGAATCATCTATTGTTGAGCTTGCCAATCAAGCACAACAACAGTTTCAAGCGCTTTCGCAAGCAGCTACACAAATTCAAGAAATGGTGGCTTCCACGGAAGCAGTTGCAACTAGCGCCAGACAAGTTGAAGAGGCAGTTCAAAAGACAAATCAAACTGTGAAAGAGGGTGAAACTGCCATGAATAAGACCGTAGACGGTATCACCGCAATTCGAGAAACAGTGGCAGAAACAAGCAAACGTATCAGGCGTTTAAGTGAATCCGGTCAAAAAGTTTCTCGCGTTGTCAGTTTAATCAGTAGTTTTACTACCCAAACACAAATACTGGCACTGAATGCTGCGATTGAAGCGACCAAAGCAGGGGAACACGGGCGGGGGTTTGCAGTAGTCGCTGATGAAGTTCGTTCGCTAGCCGGACAATCCGCAGAAGCAACGGCTGAAATTGAGGAACTGGTACAAGAAATTCAAGCAGGTACTGCTGAAGTGGCTGCCGCAATGGATACAGGTATTCAGCAGGTTGTTGAAGGAACAAAGTTAGTCACAGAAGTCAGACAGCAATTAAACGCGATTGTTGGCGCAACAACTCAGATCAGTGAACTGGTAGAACGCATTACTCAAACAACTCAGGTACAGAACCAACAGTCGCAATCAATTACCCAAGCCATGACTGATGTAGCTGCGATCGCTAACAAGACTTCTGCTGATTCTATTAAACTCTCTGCTTGTTTTAAGGAACTGCTAGCAATGGCACAAGACTTACAACGCAGTGCGAGTCAGTTTAAAGTAGCCCGCACTTCTTTAAACGAACAGGTTGTGGCTAATGGCTAATGGCTAATGGCTAATGGCTGATGGCTAATGGCTAATGGCTAATGGCT
>NZ_JBFPMW010000017.1:0-224130 GCF_045999855.1 Tolypothrix campylonemoides VB511288_2 | reverse complement strand
TAATGGCTAATGGCTAATGGCTAATGGCTAATGGCTAATGGCTAATGGTTGATGGCTAATGGTTGATGGTTGATAGCTAATGGATAATGGCTGATGGTTGATGGTTGATAGCTAATGGCTGATGGTTGATAGTTGATGGCTAATTGCACAATTAGCAATTAGCTATTAGCAATTAGCTATTAGCAATTAGCCATTCAATAAATTTTCTACACAAGCTAATTGCAGTTGAATGATTTCACTCATTTGTTTGCTAAATTGATGTCTGGCTTCTAAGAAGGTGGAATGAGTTTGATGAGCAATCAAATTGTTAGCACTTAACTTTTCATATTGGCTCTTATTTGGGTATAGGTGAGTAGTGATATAACTAAATGGTTGGTTGTTAGTTGAAGTTGACAAAGTTCTGGGGGAAACAATTTCTTGAGTTATTTTTTGCTCACCAGATTGTACTTGTTCTTTAAGTTCAAAACTGTTATTAGGGGCATTTTTCATGTTTGATTTCTCTGCTTGGGGTATTGATGGTGTAACAATGTTGTGAATGTTGCTTGTGGGAGTTTGGTTGGGAATGGTGGCTTTGGCTGAATTTCTGCTTTCTGATTCTGTAGATTGCGGTTTGTTCTGATGTTGCTTGGTATCAATGCGAGGGGGTACTTTGCGGGCTGCGTTTTGGAAAAGTTTTCGGTTTTCGTCTGTTAAAATGCTGGCAGTAATTTGGTTTCCTTGCGGAACTTTTTCCTGTGAAACTTCTTCAATTGAGGTAGCTCGTCCTAAAGCGAGTGTTTTGACTGTTGGTTTGCGTTTGCTGGATGTTTCTGATATTTCACCATACAAAGGTGATAAGTCTACGGAAACTTGATGGCTGAGCAGTTTTCCTAGTGCTCTTATAATGGAAGCATGGTCGTCAATGCCTCTTCTATTGAGGGGTATGGTAATGTGTTCTTTGTTTTCTAAGGTTTTATCGATCCATCGCGAACAAACGTTACCAGACCCTGCTTCAATAAATATTCTGGCTCCATCTTCGTAGACTCGGTTAACGAGTCGGGGAAAATCTAGCGGTTGACACAAACCTTTTGCTAAACTGCGTGCGATCGCATGACTCTCAAGTTGTACCGGTTCGTATTCTGCTGAGGAGTAAAAGGCGATTCCCGGTATATTGCGTGAGGGTAAGGTGTTGACTCTAACAACTTCTTGGTATTCAGAGCGCATCGGTTCGCAATGAATTGCGTGGTTAAAGGGGGCGCGAAAAGCGTTGCAACCCAAAGCTTTAATGACTCTCTGACACCCTTCGGAATCACCTGCAATCAGAACTTCTTCCGGCGTGTTAATTTGAGTTAAGTAAACGCGATTTTCAGACTTGAGGCATTCTTGAACTTGAGATGGACTTGCCATCAAAAGGTAAGTACTCCAAAAATCATCGTCGGACAATGGTGTTTTTGGCAAGCCCCAATGTTCGCGCACGGCATTTTTCGATCCGGCGATTCTGTCTGCAAATAAGGGAGAGGAGTGGAAGGCATTAATTCCTTCACTAAAGTTACTCCACACTCCCATCGCACTCATCATGCTTGTCTCGCCCAAGCTGTAGCCAAAAACGTATTTTGGTTTGACTTGAAAATCATCTCGTACAATCGTTGTAATCAATCTGGCAAATGCCATATCTGTTTCAAAGATTGCCAAAGCGTTACTCAGTAACTGCTTTTCGAGACTTTCCAATTGCTTGGTTGATAATTTATTTAAACTTCTAGGAAAGACGAGTTGAGAAACTTCTGCAAACAAGCTAAAAAGACTTTTGATAACTTCATCATCGTACACTCTTGGGAACAAGCGGAAGAGCGTGCGACCAATGCCAACATAAGAATTGACAGCAGCCGGATAGACGTAAGCAATTCCTCCTTTTTTACCCAGTGGTTTTGCTGTGAAGTAACTACCCGCTGGTGTTTGCCAATCTTCCCCGCTCTCAAATGCTTTATTCACTCCTTTGAAAGCAGATTCTATTTCTCTGGCTAACTCATTTTTATTCCTTCCCAGAATGGCGAGGGTATAGTTAGCTTCAGAACGTTTTTGAAATTCTACATAACTTTGGCGTGCTACAGCTGCTAAAGAACTAGAATTATCTATGGTTGTCTGGAGAACCTTCACCTGCTCGAGTAAGTCAGCGCGATCGCGAGCCCCTATTGGGAACAGATAATAAGGCATTTGCTGCAAATACCTGCTGGTATGCTGTTGCTGTTCCGGTTCGTCTGATAGGATGACATGAGCACAAGTACCATCCATTCCCAAGTTGTTAATTGCAGCGACTCTCTTTTTCGCTTCCTTGCCCAGAAACCAAGGTCTTGATTCAACACTCACGTAAAAAGGGCTACCTTGCCAAACTTCTTGGTTTTTGACACCAGACCATTTAGGAGTTGCAGGAATGTACTTATGATAAAGACAAAGCGCAGTTTTAATCAAGCTAGCCATTCCCGAAGCAACATAAGTATGACCGATGTTGGCTTTGACGCTACCAATCGCACAGCTTAAATTATTTTCACCCGCAGGATACGCTTGGATTAACCCTTTAATTTCTGCTTCATCTTCTTGGGAAATTCCACTCCCATTAACTTCCAAATATTCAACCTCTGTAGGTTTAACACCAGCCATTTGGAAAGCGTCTTGGCAAGCTTGACTAACTGTCCCTGCATCGGGTGTAATAGCATCAACAACTGCATATATGCGGTTGTTGTCTTTTTTAGCTGTATCGTGACGCTTCAGTACAACAGCCCCCGCACCTTCGCCAACTATCCAGCCATTTGCTTTTTGGTCGTAACTTAAAGTATTTGTACCTGTATTCACTGGTGCGAGTTGACTTCGCAACAGGACATTTTCCAACCCTCCAGCCAGATCGACAGCCCCGACTAACACAGCATCAACTTCTCCGGCTGAGAGCAGCATTTGCGCTATCTCTAAAACTTTAAAAGTAGAGTTTTCTCCTGCAGTAATCGTGAAAGTAGGACCTGTAAAATCCCAGAGGGAGGAAATACGACTTGCCATGATGTTCGAGATATAGCTGAGATATTCGCCAATCTCTACAGGATGGTGAACGGCATCTTTGGTAATATCTTCAAGTTGGGCAAGTTTGTCTTCAGGTAAAGAAATTCCACTCGCAGCCAAGCCCTCTTTGATTTGCCAAGACAAATTCCATCTTTGCTGTAACTGGTGTACAGAAAATTCTGTCTCCGCCGCAATCAAAACAGCGACATTTCCACCCTCTTTCAATCCTGCGTCTTTTAGAGCGCGATCGGCGACTTTTAGAAGTAACAGTTGCTGCGGGTTGAGCTTTGCTAGCTCGTTAGGTGGAATTTTATATGATAGGGTATCTATTTCTAAATCTTGGATGTAAGCCCCCACTGGTGCTTTACCTTCCGGTAAGCCGTACTGTTGGAGTAAGTCGGGTCGATCTTCTATACCATGCCATCTCTTTGAAGGAAGAGGAATGAAATTTTGAGTTCCATCATAAATGCTGCGGTCAAAAGCATCTAATCCATCGCAAGAACCGAAAAACGCATCCATACCCACGATCGCGACTTTGGCTGGTGGTGTTGGAGGAACTGGGGAGGAAGGTGACAAGATAGACAAGGGAGACGAGGAGGAATTACCGCCCTGTTCCAAAATCATATGTGCGTTAGTTCCACCAAAACCAAAGGCACTAATAGCTGACCGTTTCACTGATGTTTTGTTGGGCCAATCAGTTACCTTGGTAACAATGCGTTGGGGTGCAATAACGTTGTTTTCTGTTCCTATGGGGTCGCTGATATTGATAGTGGGCGGAATCACACCCTTAGACATACTTAAAAGAGCTTTAATCAAGCTGACCGAACCAGCCGCAACTAATAAATGTCCTACATTTCCTTTGACAGAACCGACTAGAGGAGTTGCTTGATATTTGCCAAAGAAAGTTTCTACTGAATTAAATTCGGTAGTATCTCCCAACAGCGTACCAGTAGCATGGCACTCCATGTAGTCAATATCTTTAGGGCTGATTTGTGCTTCTTGATAAGCCCGTTCAAAAGCGAGAATTTGTCCTTTGGAATTGGGGCTGAGCAAATGCTTGCCTCTACCATCATTAGAAAGCCCCGTACCACTGATGGTAGCGTAAATGCGATCGCCATCTCTCACTGCATCGCTGTATCGTTTCAGGACTACCATCCCAACGCCATCTGCAGTAATCAGACCTCGTGATGACTTATCTAGAGGACGGCTGAGGTCATTATCCTCAGGATATCCTTGGATACCGGAGAACAACATCCGAATAAACAGAGGGTCAGAACAACTAATACCTCCCGCTAACATCAAATCAGCTTTACGCGTCCATAAATAATGAGATGCTAGTTTAGCAGCATATAAAGGTGAAGAACAAGCAGCGTCAATACATAAATGAAGATTTGATAAAGCCAGAGCTTGAGAGACAATTGCAGCTGGCAAACCAGATATCATGGCATTATGAGCAGGAACTTTTGTAGAAGCAGAAGACGTAAAATCAAATCCCTCACACTGTAAAAGTTCTTTAATAGCTGGTGATAGTACCTGTTGATAAATGGGAGCGAAGACTTTATTAGAGAATTGGGTAGGCAATGAGAGTGAGCCCAATATCACTCCACATTTTGCCAAAACTGCTTCATTTCCCAGATAACCGCTATGCTGCAAAGCTTGTTTTGCAGTATCAAGAGACCACTTAAAGGTATTATCTAAACTTTGCAGAAATTCTGCGGGTAGCTTGTATCCAGTTGAGTCAAACTCAAAGTTACGAATGAATGCTCCTTGCAGAGAATAAAACTTATCGGTTTGACCTTTAGCTGGATCGTAAAAAACTTGCGGATCGACTCCAAGTTCTCCCTCGGTTACAAATGATGTTGAATCTTTTTGTTGAATAAGATTTTGCCAAAATTCTTCAGGATTTTTGGCTCCAGGAAAAAGACATGAAAATCCAACGATCGCTATTTTTTCCACGGTTTATTTCCTTGTAATAGTAAATTGGTATTGGAGATTGGAGATGAGTACTGTAGGGTGGGTATTCCTAGCCCTGTCAAGATGACTCACAAAATTTTGATTCAGGTGACAATTTCTCATCTTCTCTCTCTGTGTTCTCTGCGTACTCTGCGGTTCAAAAGTCATTTATTTAACCGCAGAGGCGCAGAGTACGCAGAGGTAAGAGGTGAGAAAGTGATTAATTTCCTAAAGTTTTCACCCACCTTGACAGGGCTAGGTGGGTATGCGCCACCCATGTGTATTTCACAAATCAAACCGAATTGCTTTGCTATAAAACCAACACCTTTGCAACTCTTTTCTACGCGTCTTCTGCGTCCCTGCGGTTCAGAGACATAAATAATCTTCACGCGGAAAAGATACCTAACTTCCAGCCCTTAAAGATTGAGTCGGAATGATAGTTCCTTTGCCACCTAAAAGACGCGAGCAGATATTACCTTGCTCGTCGTGTACGATAAAATTAGCAACTACACTAGTTGCTGTCTTAGATGTCACTTCACAAGATACATAAAAAGGTGTGTTGCATGGAATTCGAGTGTATTGCTCATACTTTTGCTGACTAGCAGGTAAGCAAATTTCTTGATGAAAATGTTGCATCCAAATCCATAACGGATGAGTGCTTAAATCAATAGAATAAGGATTTACCCAACCTACTGGAAATTGTCCTTGTTGTTGTAGTGGAATTTCGCGCCAAATACACTCAGTTGTAATTTTTTCAGGACTAATATTTAAAACTCTTCTCAGTTCTTGGAAAGATTCTCCGTGAAAAAGTGGGAAGAAGGAAGCTGTTTTTGCTTGATAGAAATCTTTACCCGTCATGGTAATGATGTTATCTTCTGTGAGATTTAAAGATTCATATGTAGGACGGATAGGCAATTCTCGCACAAGCTGAACGCGATCTATACTGAAATGAAAGATGGGCTTTCCGTTGGGAGATTGACTCCAAATTTTAGCTTGCAAGATGATTTCTTGAGATTCTGTTTTAGAAATTTCTTGCAAATCTAAAATGTACTCATTAGCTAAAGTTTCATGAAAGTTGATTCCTTTGTAAACTTTAAAATCAGTATTACTAAAGAATCTATAACCTGGATAAAGCTGTTCGCAAGAGTCTACCATCCAAGACACCGCACACGTAGCTGGTAAAACTGCTTTGCTAGCAATCACGTGATCCAGCAAAAATGCATTGTTTTCAAGAGAGAGTTTGCGGCGAATTCGATGGGTTTGCAGATCGGCTTTTAATGGAATGGGAGGTGGAATTAAGGGACTACCAATAACGACTTGTGCGGTATCGTGATTTGCAGGATGGAGTTCATTGACGAGCATTTGTGTTCCTTCTTCAACAGATAAGATATCAATACCTCGACGAGCAAACTCTTTTTTCAACTCTGGTGTTACCATACCGCTATCCCAACCACCCCAATTGATAGCAACTACATGGCATTCAGGATACCGCTGCTTGACAATATGGGCTGATTTATTAAGAATTTCATTGGCGATCGCGTAATCAGTTTGACCTACATTCCCGTAAAATCCGGTGACAGAAGAAAATAAAACCAAGTATTCAAGTTGATTGGCTTTGACACAGGATAAAAGATTTTCTAATCCTTTGACTTTGGCTGTATAAACCTTTTCAAAATCCTGTTCTGTTTTCTTTTCAATCAATTTATCTGCTAAATTTCCAGCACCATGAATAATCCCGTTAATTGAACCAATTTTTTCACTAACACTTATCAGTTGTTCTTTGAGTGCATGGTTGTCTGTAACATCAGCACTGATATATTCTGCATATCCTCCAGCTTGTTTAATGGTTTCCAAAGTTTGTTTGATTTCTCGGCTAGAGGCAATTTGATTGTAGAGTTTTTGGACGCTCATGGGTGTAGGTTTCTCTCCTCGTGAGAGAAGGTATTCCATGATCCGCTTTTTTAAAACGGGTTCTTCAAAACAATCGCGAGCATAATCGGGTTCAGTTTCTAATAGTTCCGAGCGACCTAAAAGAATAAATTTGCAGGAATAGTGTTGTGCTAATTTGATGACACATTTAGCTGTAATGCCTTTTGCACCTCCACTCACCAGAAAAACTGAGGATGGTTGAATTGTGCTTGTTGCTGTCATAAATTCTCCAGATTTTTTGTATTTTATACAAGTTGTAAAGAAGAATGCAGAAAGTAGAATTGGTCTAAGACGGTGATTGATGTTTTAAGCTCTGAGTTGTGATATATGCGCTCAAAAGCAACTACAAACCAATAATCATTATTTACGCTGACTGACTGACTAGAGACAAAAGGTTGGGGATGAAAGTAACTTCATGACTAAGCAAAGTAACTTTCAAAAACTGAATTTGTAGCAATATGTAAAGGTGCTTGAAGGTTAATAGTATTTTCTGGAACTTCTTGAGGCTGGTTTTCTTGAGAAGATGGTAATGTCATTGCTGCTACTAAAAGAGCAAAGACAACCATGATAGCTGCGACAAGTGGAAGTGCAATGTTGTTTTCCGGGCTAAGTGAGTTTTCTGAACTTGCTGGGGTTTGTGGTTTGACATCGCTTTCTTGATAGTGTGGATAAACAAGCCGAATATCGCCAAGGTCCGTGTTTTGAGGAGAGAGTCTGAGAAAGGCGCTGTAGTTTTTGTAATTTTTGGCTTCGACTTTGATTTCCCCTTCAAGTACGCTGTAATTGCCAAAATCAAGAGGAAATTTATAAATTCCTTCTAAATCAGTGTAAACAGTCAGTTCTTTACCAGGTAGACCAATGGAGATTTTTGCTCCACTGATAGGAGCGTGTTTCTCTCTATCCACTATGCGACCAATGTAATTAGCTTTTGCCATGGAGTTGAGTTAATAGGGAGAGGGGGAGATGAGGGAGAGGGGGGAGAGGGGGGAGACATTTCTTCCTTGTCTCCCGTGTCCCCCTTACTCGGGTGTACTAATCAAAGTGACTCGACCTTCGCAACCGTAACCCACTTCGGTAATGTAAAGATTTGGGTCGTGCAATTCAGCCATAATGAAATTGGCTGAGTTTTCGTCATCAATTTGAGGGCTCAGATCGATCGCCCGACAAAATACCTTTTGCCATTCCCAGTTAAGAGTTTTGGTTAATCCAAATAAGCCAGCACCGATCGGTCCAAAATTAACATTTTGTCCCAAACCAAAAGCTCCATTTAACCGAGCAACTGTTATAAAACTACTCCGTCCGCATTCTGCTGCTTCATTCAGGAACTTTTTGAGGTGTTTTGCCATCAAGAAAGTATACTTAACGATTGCTTTTTCTTCTTCGACGTAAGGCATCTTTCCGTTGTAAGCAACCTGAATCAGAGGATGGAGATGAATAAAAGTGCCAATCGGTCCGTGGTGAGTGGAGATATTTGCCAACTGTTGTTGCAGGTGTTCCTCGCTCAAATCTGCTAGTTGGATGCAGTGGGCTTCGGGTGGTAAAGGCATTGGTTGTGGGACAACTGAGGGAGGAAAACTCAGAACAACTACTTTCCAACCATGCTCTAAAAGAGAGTCAGCTAATTTGGAAGTGGTGAGGGTACCATCATGTGTTAGCAAACAAACATGCCCTTGTGGGATTGTAAAATCCAAAAAATCTGGTTGAGGTAGTGTTCTGAGTTTGACTTGACGCCGGAGGGGATTGCTGTTTAGGCTAGGGGGTTGATTGTAAGACGGATTCAGAGACTTTTTTTTTTCGTTACCCCCCAAGGTTTGCAAGTAACTCACAATTTGACCGATGGTGCGTAGTTCTCCAAGTTCTTCTACATTGGGTTTGGGCAAATTGGGATACATTTCTTGCATCGCCCCTAAAATTTCTACTCGTTTGATGGAGTCAATACCCAAGTCCGCCTCCATATCCATATCCAAATCGAGCATCTCAACTGGGTAACCTGTTTTCTCACTCGTAATGGATAGCAAGGTTTGACCCAATTCTGAACTCTCCGCAACAGATAAGTTTTCTTCTGTGGGGCTTGCGGTTATCTCATGTGTTGCAACATTCGTTACAATTTCCGTTGCAATTTCTGTTGGTACTAAAGCAGTCGATGTCTCTACGCTCAGTAAAGTTGTTTCGGAAGTTGATGGAGAAGCATTAGATCGCAAATACTCTACAATCTGACCAATGGTACGTTTTTCTGCGAGTTCTTCTAAGTTAGGCTTGGGTAAATCGGGGTAGAGTTCTTGCAGTCCTCCCAAGATTTCTACTCGTTTGATGGAGTCAATCCCCAAATCTGCTTCCATATCCATGTCTAAATCAAGCATTTCGACTGGATAGCCCGTTTTTTCACTTGTGATTGCTAACAACTGCTTATCCAAGTCAGCTAGATTGGTGTTCGCTACTTGAATAACATTAGAAACGGATGGAGTAATGGATACGGATGGTTGGGGTGTGGGAATAACAGATAACTTATCCTCTTCAGTACCTACTTCAGGATCTGCTACCACTGCGACTTTGTCTGCTTTCTCTACAGTCAAAGTTTCTACAACTGAATGCAATTTGGCATCCATTTTAACAGCAGGTTGTGATTCAACCTCAAATACTTGCGCGGTAGTTGTAGGTAAGCTGAGATTTTCTTGTTTGGGTGTTGCTGGCTCTACAAAAATCTGGCTGGGGGTTTCTTTATTAACAACAGATGTTGTTACTTCAGAAGGAACGACAGGTTGAGTAATCGCTAATTTACCACCAATCAACTGTGAATACTCTTGTTGCAGGAGTTGGAAGAAGTTTTGAGTCACTTCTACTTGTGCTTTAAGATATTGCTCGTGAATGCGTAGAGTATCGCCTTGTTGATCGTGAAATTGCATCATGCTGCGCTCTAAACCTTCTATTAAAGAGGGCTTGAGCTTTGCAGTTTCTGTTGATGAAGGGTTGCTAGCTAACAAAGTATTTTGTTGCTGCATGAGTTGGAAAAATGTTTTGACATATTCCGCTTGATGGTTGAGATATTGTCCGTGAACTTGCAAGTTCTCTTTCTGATTTTGCTGGAATTGTGTCAGGACGTACTCTAAGCTTGTTAAGACTTGTTGGTAGTTCACGAGTTGATTGGAGTTTGTTTGCATTTTCGCCTCTGGGACTGGTTGAGGTGAAGGAAGAGATGGGGAGATAGAGGGAGTGGGGGATGGGGTGAGGGGGGGAGTGGGAGATTTTTTCTCGGCTAATTTGGTCATAAAATCTGTGACCAATTGTTTTTGCGCCTCTTGGTGATTTGTATTGCCGTTACTTTCTTTGGGTGGTGTTGCAGGCGGTACGATCTGTTTGGGCTCAATTGAAATCACTTCTTTGCTTGTCGCTAATGTCACTTGATGTCCATCTTGCAAAGCTTCTTGAAATGCCATCTTTGTTTTTTCTGACACATAGTTAATGCCATTTAAACGTACCGTCAATCCTTTGGTTTTCTTGGTTGCAGGTACAGTGGGGGGTAATTGATGGGGGTCAAGATTTTGTAATGGCATACCAGCGACGCGCAATTGCACGACAGCTTCTCTCATGGAGCGATCGCTATTCTTTTGAGCGCTGGGATTTAAAGCTACAGTAATATGAGGGCGATCGCCTAGAATTTCTTGCACTAGCCCTGTCAGAACTTTTCTCGGACCAAATTCAACAAAGCAATAGCCTCCTGCAGCATAAATATGTTCTATTTCCTGCTTAAATAGGACGGGATTGCTGAGGTGATTTTCGAGGATTGTTTGAATAGCCTGTGCTTCCTGAGGGTATTGCTTTGCGGTGACGTTAGTGTAAACAGGTATTTTTGCGTTTTGGAACTTAACAGACTTGATTGCATTTGCAAAAGCTTTTTGAGCAAAAGCGATCGATGGTGTGTGGAAAGCTGCAGACACGGGTAGAGGTACAGCAGTTAATCCTTGCTCTTGTAACACCAGGCGGACTTTTGCGATTTCTGCAGCCGGACCTGCTAATACAACTTGACGGGGAGAATTGAGATTGGCAATAGATACCTTGGGATGCTGTTTTAAAATACCTTCTATTTTGCCGACTTCTTCTTTCACAGCCAGCATCGCCCCTGCATCGTAATCGGGGTCTTGAGGAGCAGCCATAGCTTGTCCTCTGGCTTTTACAAGGAAGCAATAATCTTCTTCGCTTAACACTCCTGCAGCCCATAAAGCTGTCAGTTCTCCAAAGCTATGCCCTGCAGCAAAATCTGCTTTAAAACCAGCTTGCTGTAATATTTTGAACAGACTTGCACTCAGCATTCCAATAGCGGGTTGAGCATATTCTGTCCTTTGTAAAGCTGCAACTTGAGCATTCTTTTCAGATTCTTCAAAGACAGGATGGGGAAAAACTATGCTCGACAGAGTTTGCAAGTTATCTTTGAGCAACAAGCTATCCATGTAGCCAAACAGACGCTGCCCTACAGGGAAATTCATTACCAATTCCCGACCCATGTTCAAGTACTGAGAACCTTGACCGGAGAACAAAGCAACAACTTTACCTCCAAGGTTCATACCTGTTTGACGGTAAAAAATACCTTGAGGATGTTCCCATGATGCAGCAGAGGCTTTACTCTTGAGTAAGTCAATGCTGATTTGCAATAATTTACACGCCTCAGCAGAAGATTCTGCAACAAACCCAATTCTAGCTGCACTGAGAGGAATTTCTTGGGATTTAGATACCTCGACAAGTTCTGCATAATTTTTTGCTCCCGCCTCCGATTGGAGTTGAGCAAGCATTTCTTCACAGTTCGCTAATAACTGTGTGGGAGTTTGTGCAAACAACAAAATTTCGTTGGGAGTGCTGTGAACTCGGTATGTCTGTTCTTGTGGCGCTTCGTATTCTTCCAAGACAACATGATAGTTAGTACCGCCAAAACCAAAAGAACTGATACCTGCACGTCTCGGTGCTTCTCCTTCTACACGAATCCAAGGTCTAGTTTCTGTATTTAAATAGAAAGGTGAGTTTGTAATATTGAGTTTGGGGTTGGGTTGAGTGATATTGATCGTAGGAGGTAAGATTTTATGGTGCAGTGCCAAAGCTGTCTTAATGAGACTTGCAGCACCAGCAGCAGCTTTAGTATGTCCGATCTGAGACTTAACGGTACCGAGGGCGATGTACTGCTTCTTGGAGTTATTTTCTCCGAAGAACTCGTTGATAGATGCAAATTCCGTAGGATCTCCAGCTAATGTTCCCGTGCCATGTGCTTCAATCAAGGAAACAGTCTCAGGTGGAAAACCAGCATCATCATAAGCACGCTGCAATGCTTTGACTTGTCCTTCTTGGCGAGGTGCGTAAATACTCTTAAAGCGCCCATCACTAGAAGTACCAATTCCTTTGATGACTGCATAAATTTTGTCATTGTCTCGTATCGCATCATTCAGACGCTTGAGAAGAACCATCCCAATCCCTTCACCCAGCATCATCCCATCTGATTTAGCATCAAAGGGTTTGACGTTATCGCTAGGAGAAACAGCAGGTGTTTTGCTAAAACACATATATGCCATGATGGTGTTGTCAGTGTCCACTCCACCAGTCAGCATCATGTCACAACGGTGTTCTATCAGTTCGCTAATTGCCATCTTTAAAGCAGCAAAGGAACTCGCACAAGCTGCATCGACTACGCAATTGATACCACCCAAGTTCAAACGGTTGGCAATTCTACCTGCAACTACGTTACCTAACATTCCTGGGAAAGCATTTTCATCCCAGTTTACGTAAGCGCTTTTGATTTTCTTGATAATTTTTTGGGTATCCTCATCGGATAAACCGCTACTTTTTAGAACCTTTTCCCAAACCGGATACTCTAACCGTGCAGCAAGTGGTAATCCCAATTGGCTTCCTGCGACACCCAAGATGACTCCAATCGTTTCACGATTAAATTCGCGAGACGCATTGTAGCCAGCATCTTCCATTGCTTCTTTTGCAACAACCAAACTTAAAAGCTGTGCAACATCTGTGACTTCTAAAATGCTCGGGGGAATTCCAAACTCCATTGGGTCAAAATCAACGTAAGGAATAAACCCGCCTCGCTTGCAGTAGGTTTTTTCTTCTGGTGTTCTGGGATTCGGATCGTAGTACTCGTCTATGTTCCAGTGGGTTGATGGAACATCAGTAATACAGTCTTTTTTGTTAAGAATGTTTTGCCAGTACTCTTGTAGATTTCTGGATTTAGCAAACAGAGAAGCCATACCCACGATGGCTATAGGGCTATTTTGTAATTTTCTGTTAATTTTATCGATTGACATAGATTCTTCTGGCATCATTTTTTTTTCCTCAATACACTTGTTGACAACCTTTTCAAAATGACTGATTTCGGCTGCTAACTCCGCCAAGGCACTATCAATTGAATGAGCAGACATAGGAGAAATTGTAATGATTGGTAGTGTGGGTCATTTAGTTACGTGCTCTTTATCGGGAGGAATAGTTAACAGTTAACAGTTAATAGCGATCGCAATTCAGTAATACCCATAACGGAAGTTAGGGAATCCATAGGAGAATTTTTTCTTTTTGCCTGAAAAGATAACTATAAACTGTTCGCTGATAACTGGGAATTATGAATTATAAATTATGAATTATGAATTGAAGGTTTCAGCCTCCAATATTCATCATTCATCATTCATAATTTGATAGTAGGTCAATAACATTGTTAAAGCTCGTAAAATAGTCTTGTAGTGCGATCGCAGCTCGTCCGGTGAATTCAATCCATTCGTCTTGATAGGAATCCTGAGAATCTTGAGAAACTGTTTCCGGGCTCAAGAGCGAAAAATTTGGAGTACTTATTAGAACAGAAATGCTGTTTTCTCCAATGCTAGTTTGATTATTTAACTTAACTGCGACCACATAGTTAGTGTTAATGATTACGTTTTGTATTTTGATAAATGCCATAGACGATTTTGACGTTTAAGACAACATATTCTATGGAATTTGTACAAATTATATTTGACAAATTCGTTACACAAAGCGCACTCCTCTCTCTCCACAAAAGTAAATAACTCAAACCATTGATTGAAGTCTTACTGAGTCTCAGCAATTTCGGTGGCTTTTAGTTTTTCGCTCTTAATAAACTAAAAAAATACCCGATCGGCTGGAAACGTGATAATTACTAAAAACACTAGCACAATCAGCTGAGATTGAATAGTTTTTTTTAAATGTTTTTATAAAGAATGATTTTGTTGCAGATATGAACTTTTTGTAAATTTGTAAAAGTATAGTGTATTACGATTATGTAAATTGAATAATATCCTTGGTGACAGTTTTTCCAGCAATTTTGTTTTACAGATGTTTCTTTCTTCCCCGTACTAAATCCTGACTTCTTCTTTACGAGGCTCCCAATACTTATCGGGTTTTGCCGTTTTTTCCTCCCCTGGACAAAGGTGCATCCCCTGCTTGTCTCCCGCGATAATTTCTTTAACCGAGTAGTATTGACGAGGCTCCGCCTTGTAACATATTGCCTGGAGGTGAAGATCTAGTTAAAAGATTGGAGGCGAAGCCTTTAGATTGGTATTTCCAAGCTCTGTCTGGGAACAAGTTAGTATGGTAGGCAATGCCTACCCAACCTAACTTTCAAAAAACAATAATGCGGTTTTGTAAATTGAATAACTTTCTAGAAAACTTCTATAAGTTCATAAAAATCAATGTGAATTGAGAGAACGTGATATTGTGCAAGAGCGAGAAACACGTCCGAGATTCTTGTAAAAACGCTCTTATAAAAGCGTCTTTACAACTAGTTATGCACATAACTTCGTGGCTCTGTTCTTCGTGATTCTGCTCTTTGAGCTTGTTTTCCAGTCCATGCTTGCCATCGTATGATTCCACGACTTACCAATTCAGGATTTTCATCTCCAATAAAACAGAGACGTCCCATTCTTTCACAGGTAATGAGAATTTCACCTTGTCCCATAAAGGGAGCTATCACGGAGTTATTTGGATTGGTGTACAAATGCAACAAATAGTTGACTATACCCTCTACTCCGTCAATATTGATTGGTGCCTGTGGTTTTGGTATCGATTCGTAGGAGAAAAGTCCTAAGTAGATATTACCGAGAATCAATTCATACTGGAAAGGCATTCTCTGACGACGGCAAAATTCATAAACGTAACCTTCCGATCGCAGTACTGCGACGATTCTCGCCCGCTCCACGAGATAATCGTGGTTCCAGGTTGGGGAAAGAGTTGCGATCGCAAGGGCGGCGCGATCGGGAAGCAGGTTTGTGAATTGTTCGCCTGATGTATGACTGCAAGAGGCAATATGCCGATCTAGTTTCCATTCCTCACCAACTTTAACGGAAACTTGGTTGGTAATTATTGTAGCTTTCTGAACTTGCTGCTCGGTTTGAACAGCATCACCATCAAGAGCTAACTTTGCCTCCCTCTTTGCTTTTGCCATAGCGTTTTTCATGGCTTGTACTTGTATCTCTTGTTGCCTCAAACGCCAGTGTGCAGCACTTCTAGCTTGTCTGAGTGCTTCTTCTTCATCTCCTTTGGATTTGGCAGTTTCTAAAGCAAGTTCGGCTTGTTTTGCAAAGGCTCGTTCTTGACCTGCGGATCGGGCTATTTTTAGTAGCTCCGTCTTCATATTAGCAAGTGGCGTTCCCTTGATTTGTTCTTTAACACAGGAGTGAATATCTCGCGCAATTTGCTTGTCATGCTGCAAACTGCGTTCGCTGTATCCAATTTCTCTTGCTAAATCTGTCGTTGTTTTAGGTATTTGCGAAACTGTTTCGCGTCCCTTGTAAGTGTATTGGTTATCTCCCGGTTTAGCCCTGAGTCCCAATCGGTCTAAAATGCGCTCGCGCTCCAATAACAGTTCCGCACGTTCCAGAATTTCTAGTTCATTGCGGATAAAATTCTCGTCAATCTCCGCCAAGCGGCTTTGGTCAACATCGTCATAATCAACAATATTGCACTCGATTTTCTCAAGTCCCAATTGCTTGCACGCCGTCAGACGGTGCAATCCAGCAATCAAGTTAAACTTACTATCCACCGTAATTGGGTTTAATAGACCGTTAGCTTGAATGGAATCCTTTAATTCCTTCACTTTTTCGTCATTTACAGGACGGCGGTTAGAACCATATTTGATCTTGTCTATGGATACTGACTTTATAGGCATAAGCGCTGTTCTTGAGTATTGTTAGTAATGAAAGTACCAACAATAAGACATCCCTAATATATTTCATCAGTGTTCTCAGAAACATGAATTTTGTGATAAGCCTGATGAAAATGTCTTATAAATTGCCACCCTACTAAGAACTAGTTTCAATATGAAGTTTGGCTTGTAAAGTGCAAAATGAACTTTACAAATTCTTTGAAAACCCTAGAATGAAGCTATTAAATCACGATACAAGTTTTAAGATTTAAAATTTTGAACTTGTTCTGTATAATTTGCATCTATTCGCTTTTAAGGGTTTATGCTTCATACTATTCACTGCTCTTAGCGTCAGTTGATTTAGAGTCAATGAAGGCACCTCTTGCCAGAAAGTTCCCAATTTAGAGAGTAAAATCATCAAGAAAAATGATTGTTTCCTGTTATAAAGGGTTTCTAAAAACTTTCTGTAGTTTGGAAAACATTTTCTCTAAATAAAAAAATTTTAAATATAAAGTTCATAGAAAATTAGGAGCTGTACTTATTGAAAACATTAGTAAAGATACAAGAAACGCAGTTGTTTTAAAATCTACACGCTCCAGACTCTGTACTGAGAATTGTCACTCACAAGGTACATATACAAGACACTTTAATTATGTACGAGTGTAAATCAAATCCTTCTTTATCAAGCCTTCTGGTTCGCCAACCGCTTGGGTTTGGACAAGCGTCTTCGGGACTAAACTCACCACCAACCCACCAAGCAAATAAATGATTTCGATTGACAAAAGAAAAGTTTTTTGCGAATATGGTGAACAAGTTTTGGCAATTTATCTCCAGCAGCCCTTCGTTTTGCTCGAGATCGACAATTTGTGATAAAGATCCATATTTCATACAGCAGTTATCAAGTTACAGTTATAAGTCAAGGTTCATCAGTTTATCCAGTTAAGCAATAACTGATGAAGTTGGATGAAGAACAGGTATGTATGAGTATTTCGTATTGATAACTGTCCGCCAATGACTGAATGTAGACCAGCATAAGAGAGATAAAAATATGGCAGCAGACAAAGAAAGCGAGTTGTACACCAAACCCCCATATCGCTGGCGATTCATATTAGCAGCTCTCATCGCTTCAGCTACCGGATTGATATTCTATTACAGTTTTGCAAAGCGAGAAACGACTCCGACCACACAAGCACCCAAAACTGTAAAGGTTGCTCCTCCTAAAATTGAGGTAACTGCTCTAGGACGTTTACAACCTCAAGGAAAAGTCACTAAATTGTTTCCTCCAAGTTCTCTCAGTGGTGTTCGAGTAGAAAAACTGTTAGTTGAGGAAAGCGATCGCATTCAAGCAGGACAAGTCGTCGCTTTATTAGAAGGTTACGGTCGTGCTAAAGCAGCATTACAACAATCTTTAGATAAAGTGCAAGTTGCTCAAGCTGAACTAGCACAGACAAAAGCCGGAGCTAAAAAAGGTGATATTGAAGCGCAAAAAGCAACCGTCACGCGCCTCGAATCACAATTAAAAGGAGAAACGGCTTCACAACAAGCAACAATTGCTCGTTTGCAGGCGCAATTAAACAATGCTCAAACAGAGAATAACCGCTATCAACAGCTTTATAAAGAAGGAGCAATTTCTGCTTCCACAGCAGATGACAAGCGCTTGCAGGAAGAAACCGTACAGCAACAACTTAGAGAAGCCAAAGCAAACCTTGATAGTACTGTCAACACCTTAAAAGACCAAATTAAAGAGGCAAAAGCCAAGTTGAACAGTGTTCAAGAAGTCCGTGGAGTAGACGTTCAGCTAGCAGAAGCCGAAGTTAAGAGTGCGCGTACAGCCGTTCAACAATCAAAAGCAGACTTAGATTTAACAAAGCTTGTATCTCCCATCAACGGTCAAGTTTTGAAAGTCCATGCCAAAACAGGAGAAGTCAATAGCAGTGACGGAATTGTTGAGATTGGAAAAACATCTCAAATGTATGTAGAAGCAGAAGTCTATCAGACTGATATTCATAAAGTACGCGTAGGTCAAAAAGCCACAATAACCAGCACAGCTTTTTCAGGTGCAATACAAGGAACTGTCAGCACTATTGGTTTGCAAGTTGACAGACAAAATATTTTAAGTGTTAATCCAGCCGCCGAAACAGACCGCAGAGTCATTCCGGTAAAAATCCGTATCGATCGTCCAAAAGACAGCGAAAAAGTCGCAGGTTTAACTGGTTTACAAGTGGATGTCGCCATCGAAGTTCAGCGATCGGGAAAGTAACTAGTGACAGTAACGATTTACTTATTTCGCAACCAATAACTGTATTCAAAGCTTGAACCATGATTGTCAAAATTCCTTTGGCGTGGCTACAACTTGCCAGAAATAAAATTCGTTCCTTAGTAGCTGTAGCTGGTATTGCCTTTATTGTTATTCTAATGTTCATGCAACTTGGTTTTCAAGATGCTCTTTATTCTAGTGCAACTCAAGTCCACCATCATCTTAAAGGAGACTTATTTCTCATCAGTTCTCAGTATAAAGCTTTGACAGCCAATCAAAGCTTTTTTCGGACTCGTTTGTATCAGTCCTTGGGATTTGATGGTGTAGAATCAGTTAGCCCCATGTATATAGGATTTGCTAAGTTTAAAAATCCAGATACAGGTCAAAAGTATTCAATATACGTGATTGGTTTTGAGCCAGGAAAGCCTGTTTTAAACCTACCAGAAATTAAAAATAATTTAGATAAAATAAAAATTCCTGGCGTTGTTCTTTTCGATCGCAATTCTCGACCAGAATTTGGAAATATTGCGGAAAGATTCGACAAGGAGAAAACCGAACAAATTGTTGAAATATATCCCTTTAATTCCATTGCTGGTTCTACAGTAAGAGTCGGTGGATTGTTTAGCTTGGGTCCATCTTTTGGAGTCGATGGTAATTTAATCGTTAGTGACTCAACCTTCTTAAAGATATTTCCCAACAGCCGTCCTGCGGAAATGATAGATATAGGGGCTATAACTCTCAAGCCTGGAGCCAACCCGCAGAAAGTGATGAAAGATTTACAGAAAAATTTACCTAATGATGTGTTAGTGTTCACCCGTCAAGGATTTATTGATTTTGAAAAAGAATACTGGGCTAATAGAACACCTATAGGTTTTATACTTAACCTCATGTTATCAATGGCTTCAGTTGTTGGCATAGTCATTGTTTATCAAATTCTTTACAGTAATATCTCCAGCCAACTCACAGCTTATGCAACTTTAAAAGCTATAGGTTATACCAATAATTATTTACTAGTTGTCGTTTTCCAGCAAGCTTTAATTCTAGCAGTTCTCAGTTATATACCAGGATGCATTCTTTCTTGGTGGTTGTATGACTTTGCCATGGAAGCGACTAAATTACCAATCATGATGAGCTTTCATAATGGAGTTCTCGTTTTAATATCAAATATATTAATGTGTATGATTTCTGGAGCACTAGCTATTAACAAACTACGCTCTACAGATCCAGCAGATATATTTTAGCTAATGGCTAATGGCTAATGGCTAATGGCTAATGGTTAATGGCTAATGGTAATTAGCAATCGGCAATTAGCGATCGGCAATCGGAAATTAGCAACCAGCAACCAGCAATTAGCAATTAGCAATTAGCTATTAGCTATTAGCTATTAGCTATTAGCAATCATCAATTATCAATTACCAACTCACAATCTATCTATGACTCTCAAAAACAAAACTCTCCTCATTACTGGAATTAGTGGATTTATTGGCTTACGCGCTGCAGAATTAGCCATAGCTCAAGGAACAAAAGTTTGTGGTATCCAAGATGCTTCTGATAAAACCAAAAAGGCACAAAATTTAGGTGTTAAGGTTACTTATGGTAATATAACCGATCCAGCAGTAGCCCAAACCGCTTGCCAAGGAGTAGATGTAGTTTTACATACAGCGGAACTTTCTAAAGAAGGTGGTGCAGTAGATCAATTCCGTAAAATCAATGTTGATGGAACAATCAACATGGCAAAAGCCGCTAAGAGTGCAGGTGTAAAAACTTTTATTCATCTCTCTAGTGTTTTGGTTTATGGCTTTAACTATCCCGATCGCGTGACGGAAGATGGACCGCTTTGTGGGGAAAATAATCCCTACTGTGAAACCAAAATAGAAGCTGAAAAAGCACTTTTAGAACTTAACGATCCAGGTAATTTTGGAGTCATTGTTATTAGACCGGGTGATGTATACGGACCGGGAAGCATACCTTGGATAGTTCGACCACTCCTGATGATGCGTCAAAGATTGTTTGCATATGCAAACGATGGTCGAGGAGTTATCAACCATGTCTATATTGATAACCTAATTGATGCTATTTTTCTGACCATAGAAAAAGAAACTTACGGAGAAATTTTTAACGTCACAGACGGTGAAGAGACTTCATGGAAAGAATATTTTACTCAATTGGCTGCGGTTGCAGGATTACCTGCACCTTTTTCTTTGCCGAAAGATGAACTCAAATTATTTCTCAAACTGCGCTACCAGGGACAAAAACTTTTCCGCAAACAAGCCGATATTCTTCCAGAAGCGGTAGATTTTATGACGCGTCCTCATGCATATTCTATCGATAAAGCAAAAAATTTACTAAGTTATAAACCAATAATTAACTTAGAAGAAGGAATGCGTCGCACTCAGGAGTGGTTGAAAAAAACTGATATTCAACAATTCATGAAGTATGAATTATGAAGTATGAATTATGAATTGAATGTCTGATTGTTCAGTTTTTAAGTTAAATCCACCAAGATGAAAGTGAAAATAGCAAAATACGGTTCTTTGTTGTTAGCAGCTTTAGTCAGTTTTACCTTAGTAAAAATGGTAAAAGCAGAGTCTACAGCTACACTCACCGTCGTAGTTGATGGAATACGTCACAATAAAGGTCAAGTTTGCCTGCGAATTTTTTCAGGTGAACGAGGGTTTCCTTTTAATAATACTAGTGAAGTGCAAAGTGGTTGTACTCAGATTAAGGGTAAATCTGTTACAAAGCAATTCTCTGGTTTAAAACCTGGAAAATACGCTGTTGCTGTAGTTGACGATCAAAACGGAGACTACAAACTCAACAAAGATTTTTTAGGCATTCCCAAAGAAGGTTTTGGTATTTCAAAAAATCCCACTGTTTCAATTTTAACGGGTACTCCAAAGTTTAATGATGCCAGTTTTCCATTAGATAAAAACACAACCATCAGCATCAAAATGAAGTATTCTCTCGATCCTTAAGAGGGACTGAGGACTGGGAACTGGGGACTGGAGACTGGGGATTGGGAACAGAAAAACTACTCCTTCCCCACTAGAAGATTACCTAAAGAGGTAGGGTGGGTACCGCCTACTAACAGCAAACGACAAAAATCTTAAAAATTAATCGCCGATCGCTAGTCTCCAATCCCCAACAGACACTAACTTTTTTGCTAAAACAGATTGGCTAAACATGAAAGAACTGGCAATATTACTGTCAAGAAATTTACTGGGCTGGGCAGCTGTTCAAACATTTTTTACACTGCTCTTTATATCGTACCTTCGTTCATCTCGCAAAAATTTATTAGCAGATGAGCAGTTACCAAAAGTCGCTGTAGTTCTCTGCTTGCGAGGAGCCGATCCTTTTTTGCCAAACTGTTTGCAGGCATTATTGAACCAGAACTATCCACAGTATGACATAAAAATTGTTGTTGATAGTCAGGACGATCCAGCTTGGAATATAGTCACCGATTCTATTTACAAGCAAGCTGTAGGTAGAGTTCAAATTAGCTCTTTAAGAGTCCCAAAAAACAATTGCAGTCTTAAATGCAGTTCTTTAATACAAGCTGTCTCAGATTTAGATGATTCTTACAAAGTTGTAGCTTTTGTAGATGCTGATGCAGTCGTTCATCCAAATTGGTTGCGTGAATTAGTGGGTCCTTTATCCCATCCTAAAATTGGTGCGACAACAGGGAATCGTTGGTATTTACCTACTGGTAGATACTGGGGGTCACTAGTCCGTTACATTTGGAACATCTCTGCAGTTCTGCAAATGTCTCTATACAGGATTGCTTGGGGTGGAAGTTTAGCTATCAAGACAGAACTAATCCATCAAACCGGGCTGTTAGAGAAATGGGGACAAGCCTACGGTGAAGATACTATGATTCGTAATGTCCTCGCCAAACATGGAAAGCAAGTTAAATTTGTACCCTCTGTGCTAATTCTCAATCGCGAAGAGTGCGATTTACCAAGATTGATTGGATGGCTGAAACGTCAGTTACTCGCTTCTCGTCTTTACCATCCTTGGTGGTGGGCTGTAGTTGCAGATTCCATTTCGACCATTTTAGTGCCTAATTTACTCTTGATAATATTTTTAGCAGCTTTTTGGACAAAACAATGGAGTACTGCTGCTTTTTGCCTTGCTAGTTTTAGTATCTATACAGTTACATTATTGCTGCTTGCGATCGCATTGGAAAAAGAAGCACAGCAAATTTTGCGCCAGTACAATCCCGTTACAACAGAGTTATCACCTGCTACAATTTTAAAAATGTTAATAGCTATTCCTCTGACACAATGGGTGTCTGCACTAGCAATGGTCGTTTCTTTTGGAATGCGAAGAGTCAATTGGCGTGGCGTCACCTATCGTATTAAAGGACCTTGGGATATTTCTTTAGTTGAATACCGTCCCTATAAGTTGTGCGATAAATTTGGCGATAGCAAGGTTTCGATATAAGAGCGATCGCGAGTTTCAAAATCTAGAACCATACCATGCTTTTGTAGTACGAGCAGTGATGTTTGTACTACATACGTCATTGAATTTTGTTTTTAGGACTTACGCATAGCCTCTTCAGAGTAGCTCTTCTAAAATCTCTCTCCCCGGCGGCGTAACCCTGCAACAACTCTAACTCTATTATCCTCATTTATACACCTCCGCATTAACCATTACATAACAATTATGACTAGCGCGATGTCAATTGAGCCTTTCTAGTAAATGCTCTCCAACACGCAACGCATTTGCCACAATTGTTAGCGTTGGATTGACTGCAGCGCTAGATGGGAAAAAACTACTATCAACAACATAGAGATTATTAATATCATGCGTGCGGCAGTTGAGATCGAGCACTGAAGTTTTAGAGTCTTCTCCAAAACGACAAGTACCGCACTGATGCACAACCTCTTTCAAAGACATCTTCATGGAAAAATACGATGAAAAGGCTCTCGAGCGATCGTTTTTCTCAATTGATTTTAAGACTTGAGTCCAGCGTTTTATCAATCTATTGAAAGCACGTTTGTTGTTATTTGTATACTCCAAAAATATTTTTTCTCCCTCAACACGCACGCGATTGTTGGGGTTCGGCAAATCCTCAGTGATAAGCAACCAAGCAACAGAGTGATTGGCTACAGCCTCAAGTAATATACCGGGTATAAAAGGGGGTGCATCAGCCGCAATTCTGTCTTTATTAAGATTGCCCAGCAATTGTATGCTACCCATTGGGTAAGGAAAATTTTTCTCTCCCCAATAAAAATCATTGATATAAAGTGTTTTTTGATATATTGTAGTATTTTGTTTTGCACTCAATGCCAAGACTACCGCAAATTTATGTGCCATGTAATTACACCCGACAAGATGAGAGCTGTTAGCTAAGCCGTTTGGGTGTTTGTCATTCGCCGATCGCAGCAATAAGGCTGCTGAGTTAACTGCACCACAGGCAACAACAACAAGATCGCCAGAGAATAGATGATGCTTACCTGCAATTTCTGCTTCCACTGCAGTAATTTCAAGACCCGATGCACTGGTATGCAAACGCAATACTTTTGCATTGGTAATTAGAGTTAGATTGGGATAGACAATTGCCGGACGTATACCGTTAATATCAGCATCGGCTTTAGCATTGACGAAACAAGGGAAACCATCACAAGTATCACAACGAATACAAGCACTATTCAAGCGGTTAGCTTCATTAAGTTTGATACCAAGCGGCAGGTAAGATGGGTGTAGCCCCTTATCCTTCAAAGCATCGTGAATTTTTTGAATGTCTGGTTCGTGGCTGACAGGAGGGAAAGGATAGTTTTCACTGCTTAGGGGTTCGGTAGGGTCTAAACCTCGTTGACCGCGAACTTCATAAAGTCTTTCGGCTTGAGTGTAATAAGGAGCAAAGTCTTGATACTTTAAAGGCCATTCCGGAGAAATACCATCTTTATGAACAGTTTTTTCAAAGTCTTGCTCGCGAAATCTGAATAATGCAGCACCATAAAATTTAGTGTTACCGCCAACATAGTAATACGTTACAGGACGGAATGACTTGCCATGTTTGTCATACCACAACTCGGAATTATAATAACGTTGTTTTTGAAAAATTTGCTTGGAATCCCAATTTTCCTTTTCTCGGGGTAAAAAGTTACCTCTCTCTAGGACTAAAATTTTCTTTCCACAAGATGCCAGTGCATTAGCCAAAGTTCCACCACCAGCACCCGTACCAATAATAATTACATCATAACGATTGTCGCTCATTGCTCCTCCATTGTCTCCCAATTCGCAATTAGCCCTCCCTTGTATCTCCTTACGGAGACGCTACTCGTTGCGAAGCTATGCCCGCAGGGCTATATGCCAGTTGCTCGCAGCGGGAAACCCCTCCCTTGTATCTCCTTACGGAGACGCTACGCGTTGCGAAGCTATGCCCTTAGGGCTATACGCCAGTTGCTTACGGCGGGAAACCCGCCTGCTTTCTCTGGTCTCACCATTAGCAATTAGCCATTAGCCATTAGCCATTAGCCATTAGCCATTAGCCATTAGCCATTAGCTAACAGCCAATCACTAACAGCTAATTGCTACCGATGATTCTCGTTACGCATTTGATTTTCTGCACAGGTTTGATTTAACTTTGTTAAACCAATCCATTGATAAATCCGATCGCCAAACTTTGGAAAAAGTTGTATGTTTGAAAACAAAAGCCTTGTCAAAATGCCATCAATTATGACTTCTCCTTGGTTTTGCTGGATCGCTCGAATAACTGCGATCGCAACATCATTTGGCTCTGAGACACGTGCTAAACTAGGTGCTGACAAGCCAAATTTAAGAAACATTCCTGCTTTTGTGTATCCCGGACATACCACTGAAACCCCAACATGAGTATTCGTTAATTCCTGGCGCATGGAGTCCGTCCACATAATTAATCCAGCTTTACTAGCAGAGTAAATACTGTTATAGGGGGCTCCTTTTTTACCAGAACCAGATGCAATATTTACGATATGACCGCTGTTTCGGTTTACCATATCTGGTAAGATTAACCGAGTTAACTCCATTGGTGTTAGTAAGTTAGTTGTCAATATCGAGCGGATATCATTCAAAGCATAATTTTGGAAAGGTCGGTATTTTTCTATTGCGGCATTGTTAATTAAAACATCGACCGGACCTGCTAGTTCATAAATTTGCTTGACTAAATCTGGTAGTCTTTCCAGATTGCTAATGTCAAAGGGTATACTTATCCCTTTACCACCTAAACTTTCAACTTCAGCGCATATTTGCTCCAAACTTTCCTGAGAACGAGAAATAGCTACTACGGTTGCCTTTTCTCTTGCCAAAGCACGGGCTATAAATACTCCAATACCACCGGATGCTCCAGTCAAGACGACTGTTTTACCTGCTATGGATTCCATAACTACCTACTTGTATTGTTTTTAATGTTTAACAAATGCTTGTATTAATTGTTCGTTTTTTTCTGTTCAACAGTAGCACTCTTGTAAAGACGTTTTGAATGAAAGCATCTCTACAAATCTTGCAGCACCAAAGGAAGTTAGAAATTAATTGCCAATTTAACTCAATCTTAATAATATCTTAGGTAATTTTAAGATTTTTTTAGTTTTTATATTTTGTTATTGACGTAACAATAACAGCCCTAAATTATTATTGAGAAACTCAATATCATAAGGAAACATCCTAATTTGGGAAAAATACGCTTGCGATTGAAATCACGCCAACACAAACGAAGTCAGCAAGGCAAGGACTCATTTAAAGCCTGCGTAGACAGGCTTCGTTTGTATAGCCGAGGCAGCGCGTTGCGGTGAATCCAGAGAAAGTAGGCGGGTTTCCCGCGCCCTGGGGATTGGTGAACCCGGAGGGGGGTTCCCCCCGTTGTTCGCGTAGCGTCTCCGTAAGGAGATAGCGCCTGCCGTCCAGAATTCCATTCTGAGGGCAATTGGTGCTCTTTAGGATGCTCCCGTGCAGGCAGACTTCAGATTAAGCTCATGTAAATGTACTTTGTTGGTCTGGCGCAATTTTCAATTATCTGGTCTTTTTCTTATCCTTATAAATGAGAAAAAATTACAATACAAATTATTCATTCAGTTACAAGGAAGGCAATTGTGCCTTGTTATGGAATATAGAATGTTAATCAGTTTGGTGTTTGATAAAAAATACTTGATTGTTTTAGCCAAGAAAATATACAATACAGTACATAAATGATGAGCAACAAATCTCTTCGTATTGCAATTTTTACAAGCTTGTATGCACCTTTTTTAACAGGAGTATCCATAGGCGTACATCAAAGAGTTCGTTGGTTGTTACAGCAAGGGCATCAAGTTTTTCTCATTCACCCTCAAATTAATAACCAGTACCCTGAGTATGTTGGCAATCGTCCCATGTCTGGGCTAGATGAGCTAGAACCTTTTCCCAATTTTTCTGCCTATGCATTTCCAACACAGCCACTCATATTTTACAAGTCTCTTCCGCAACCACTGCACTATCGGCACTGGAGCGATACAAAATTGCTTGAAGAGTTTAAACCAGATATTATAGTTGTGGAAGAAGCACCGCAATTAAGAGGGTTTTACTCACTTTATTTACAAGGTTACGGTCGCCCTATTGGAACTGAATATGCAAAGCGAACGGGAACTCCGATAATATCACTCTTCCATACCGATATCATTGCGTACATACGATATTATTTGGGCGATCGCGGATTCAACTTGATTCGTCCCATCCTTCCTTTTTTAGTGAAGCAGTTCAGCGAAATGTATGATGTCAATTTATTTCCTTCTCGAGAACAGCTTGCTAAATACCAGCAACTGAAATCCCAACGAAGTGAATATCTGCCCTTTCAAGGAATTGATTGTCAAAAATTCAATCCGGCAAACTTATGTTATGACCCTATTCCTGGCGATCGCAGACCTACTCTGCTTTTTGTAGGACGCATTACTGCAGAAAAAAATATTTTCCAGCTTTTACAAGCTTATCCAATAATTGCTAATAAAATTCCTGATGTCCATTTGATTGTTGTTGGGAGAGGACCCCAAGATGAAGAATTTCGCAAGCAAGCAGAAAAGTTTAAAGCTGGTATAACTGTTTGGGGCGAATCTTATGGAACAGAACTTCTAGGCTTGTACGCTCGTGCAGATGTATTTGTCAACCCTTCAATCACGGAAAATTTTTGTACTGCAAATAATGAAGCATTAGCTTCTGGAACTCCTGTTGTGGCTGCTGTTGCACCCTCTACTTCAGAGCAAGTTATCAACGGTCACAATGGCTATTTAGCTGAACCTAACAACCCAACAGATTTTGCCCGTCAGGTCATTACAATTCTTGAAACTTCGGCTCTCAAGGAAGAAATGTCTCAAAATGCTCGCCTTTCAATACTTGAATTTGATTGGTCATCATGCATGGAGAAGTTTGAGAAAAAACTGTATGAGGTTGTAAAAAAATCAAAGAATTTGCTTTTAGTTAGTGGTTAGTGGTTAGTGGTTACAACCAAAAACCAACAACCAAAAACTAACATTCACTTAACACCTTGTCCGGATGCTTTTTGAATCTGTTGGGTAAAGTACTCTTCATCATACTTCAGCTGTTGAGCAATTTCTAACCCTTTCTTAAAGGCTTGGATTGCTTGCGGGTAATCTTTCCGTAGGATGTATATTTGCCCAATCTCGTCATAAGCAGTCATCAAACCATAAGAATTGGACGCTAACTGTTCAGCTTGTATCAAAATTTGGCTTGCTTGCAAAGCTTCTTCTACTTGTCCTTGCGAACGGTAAAGCGCAATTAATTTCCGCAAAATCTCTCCAGCACGAACATACTGCTGCAAGTCCCAAGCAGTCATATACGCTACTTGATAGTTCCTAAATGCTTCTTGCAATAAACCGGGATTGTCTTTTGCTAAGGCTTCGTAATCTGTAGCAATTTCTTGCTTCAAATCTGGTAACTGGGTAAAGTTATTTTCGCTTTGATAGATTTTTGCCAGCTGATTGCGTACTTTTAGTGAATTTTCCGGTTGTTTTGCTTGCTCGTAGATATATGCCAGCTGTTGCAAATATAATAACTCGTTTGTGCGATCGCCTCGAGCAGAAGCCATAGCGAGTAATTTTTCGTATGTTGCAGCGGCGGACGGATAATCAAACCAGCCCATGTGAATTAATCCGATTGTCTTTAGGGTATCAACTTCTGCCCCTGTATCTCCCTGCTGTCTTACTGATGTTAAAATTTGGTCGTAAACTACCAATGCTAACTTCGGAGAGCGTACTTGTTGGTAAGCTTGACCTAAAGCTTGTAAAAATTCTAAGTCTGTAGTTTTTTGAGTTTGTGCCTGCTTTTGAACGGTCTGCAAGCGCTGTGTAATGTACTGGACTTCCTGACGGTCGTTTGCATTCCACGCGATCGCACCCACTCGTGACAGTGCTTGTACCTCAGCTAGCTGTCCCAAAAAACGGCGCAACCGCAATTCTCGATTCCAGATTTCAAAAGCTGATATCTTGTCCCCTGCTGCCAGTTTAGCTGATGCTTGCTGGTTCAATTCCTCAAGAGCAGCCTCTAACGTTTGCCGTTCTTCAGGAGTTAGGGGTCGAGTATCCTTTGGCGAACGAGGACTTAGAGGATCTGGTGTAGTAATTTCTAGGGGATTGGGAGGAAATTTATCTGGTGGTTGCGGTTTTTTAGTAGCCGCAAATGTCAGCGAACTCGAGAAAAGTAACAATGTAGCAGTCGCTGTTATTGTAACACTTAAGCGCCGGGACATGACGGTTTTACCTTTAAGTAGGGGGTAGAGGGGGATAGGGGGATAGGAGGTAGGAAATGAGGTATTGATAGTACTTCTCCCTTGTCCCTCTTATACCCTGTGACTATCTGACGACAAAGAGCAAAAAATTCTCCTGAAAAACGAGTAACTCTAAGTTTTACAATACCTTTATGGGGTCTTGGCTTTCCTAATCCAAAATCCAAAATCCAAAATCTAAAATTACGATGACCAATTCTACAGATATTGCCACTTTAGCCCGTTTGATGGCAGCTGACTTCAGCAACCAAGAGCAAGCTTTTGAAAACCCGCCTTTTTTCGCCCATATTCGCGTGTGTATGCGCCCTCTCCCTTTATCTTTATTATCAGGTGTCGGTTTTTTTGTCGAGCAAGCATACGATTATCTACTTGATGTTCCCTATCGCCTGCGAGTATTGAATTTAATTCAAGCGGGCGACCATATTGAAATCGAGAACTACTGTGTTAAAGAAGAAAAAAACTTCTATGGCGCATCTCGGAATCTCGAACGCCTTAAAACCCTATCAGCAGATGATTTAGAAAAACTGCCCGGTTGTAACATGATTGTAGAATGGACAGGTCACAGCTTTCAAGGCAAGGTAGAACCGGGAAAAAATTGTATTGTTTATCGTAAAGGACAAAAAACTTACCTTGATAGTGATTTTGAAATAGACGAACATAAATTTATCAGTCGCGATCGCGGACGTGACCCAGAAACAGACGAGCACGTTTGGGGATCTGTCGCAGGACCATTTTATTTTGTTCGCTGGGCTAGCTTTGCAGACGAAGTCGCAATATAAGAGAGTCTCATAAGATCGTAAATTTAACTTCTTTCATGGCAATTCTCTTTAGTTTTTGAAATACCCTACGGGTATTTCAAAAATCAAATATAAGTCTTATATGCCAGCATTTACAAACTTTAAAAAAACTCAACCTAGTAGTCTGTCAACTTAAAATTGACGAGTGAAAAAAAACCACGATAGCGAAGCGTGCGTGCCAGCGCATAGACGCGAAGAGCACGAAGTCAGAGAAAAAGAAGAAGAATTTAAAAATTTCTCTACCCGGCAAAGTTGATGTGACTGTTTTTAAGGAATCTCTTTGAGAGTAAAATATTAACTATTAGTTTATAACCTAAAATTTTAAGTTTTAATATCCTGTTGCTGCCAAGTCCAGTTTGCAGGAAAAAGGAACTCTTTCAACCGAAGATTCCCAAGTTCCATCGGGATAAAGTTTCAACAAACGAAATCCAGGTGATTTTGGATCGAGAGAAAAGTTTGAACTCAAAGGCGCAAATTGTATGCAGGTTGAGGGAGTACCAAGATAATCAACAGCGTGGCGCTGACGGTGGAATTCTTGATGTATGTGACCGAATAAAACTAACTTGACTTGTGGATGGCGATCGATTAACGCAAAAAAATCTTGCGGATTTTGGAGGGTACTGCTATCGAGCCACTTTGAATCTACCTGAAAAGGTGGATGGTGTAAGGCTAATAGTGTGGGCTTATTACCTCCTATTGATAGCTGAAAATCCAACCAATGCAAACTTTTGGTTGAAAGATGACCGTGTACGCATCCCGGTACGGTTGAGTCAAGTAATATAAAATGCCATCCACCACGCTCAAAAGACTTCCGTCGGGAAACCAGCCTCAAATTGAGAACTTGTTCCATTGCGATCGCACTGTCATGATTTCCCGGTAACCAGTAAGTGGATATTTCCAACGGATGTAGCAGATTTTGTACCATTTCATAAGACTCAGGGCTACCGTCACCAGATAAATCTCCGGTTAACAGTAATAAATCAAGTTCGCAACGCAATTGTTTCAACCGCCCGATTACAGCTTGAAAAGACAGAGTCGTAGGAATTCCAAGTAATTGTTCGTTCTCATCTGCAAACAGGTGCAGGTCGGACATTTGTGCGATTGACAAAGGAAAAACTGGATTCATCTTTAGTGATAGCGATTTAAGCGTTTTAATATACGAATCTCTACGAAGATAACAAATTGTAACTAAAGTTGCTCTGTGTATTTGCAACATACATTTGTACTGTTTTGTAAAAAACAATACAGTAACTATTTTATGAGCTTTTTGCTACTGGTGTTGCTTTTCTATATATCCGTAAATTCCACAAATATAATATAATTTTTTACTAATTTATATTGCGAAGTCTTCCAACCTCTATAGTACTATAGTACTGAAAATTTTATAAATCATTTATAACGCCCATACGAGCGGTTACAGCTAGAAATAAAATGTCTTTAATACGGTTTTATTTGTAAAGCTCTCATAATAAATAATTCGTAACTCTTCCACTATGAATTACGAATTATCCGTTACTAATTTTCTAAGGTTTTTGAGTTGCGATCGCTAATTTTGCTCCCTCTATTTGCCGAACCTTATCCATCACACCCACAACTTGACCGTGAGTAACTCCTTCATCTGCATTAATCACAACCAACACCTGCTGTTGTGGCTGGACTTGTTGGCGGACCTCATTCTCCAACTGTTCCAAAAGAATTGGCTTCTTATCCAAAAATATCTGTCCCTGCTTATTGATTGTGACTGTCATTTGTGCGGGACGTTCTGTTTGTCCGGTAGCTGCTTTAGGTAAGTTTACTGGTAACCCTTCCGATCTAGTTAAAAACAGTGTTGACATAATAAAGAAAGTCAGAATGGCAAATATAACATCTATCATAGGAACGATATTAATTTGCGCTGGTAGATCGGGTTCATCTTGTAGACGCATAAGTCCTCTCTCCACGTTCATAGCGACGGCGGTATAGCAATTCTAATTCTCCACCGTACTCCTGAATTCGTGCAATTTCTCTTTGATAAAGACCTCGGAAAGTATTGGCAAATAGCAGTGTGAAAATAGCAACAATCAAGCCCGAAGCAGTAGAAACCAACGCTTCACTAATACCAGCCGTTACACCCGCAGTTCTTGAACCTCCCACATCACCAATATTGAGAGATGCAAAAGAAACAATAAGCCCCAACACAGTTCCCAAAAGCCCCAAAAGAGGAGCCAGAGAGATGATAGTCTCAAAGAGATTCTGAAAGCGCTTAAGTAGAGGAATCTCAGCTTGTGCTTCACTTTCTAGAGCCAAACGAAATTCCTCAGGAGTTGGTTCCTCCAACTCCAAAGCCGTGAGGAAAATGCGTGACATTGGTAAATCTGCATTTTTTCGCAGTTTATCAATTGCACCAACGACATTATTAAGACGGTAAAGGTTTAGAACTTCCCTTACCACAAGACTTTGACGGGTATTGACCTTTACCCAAAATCTTATCCTCTCAATAATTAAAGCCACTGCTAAAACAGAAAACGCCAGCAGGGGCCACATAACCAGACCACCTGCAGCAAACAAATTTTGAATTCCCATGTGCTATCTCTCAAGCCGCTAGATTTTGTCAGACTACCAGATTAGGGGATAAAACTGATAGAAGTTCTCAATATAAATTAAAAGAAATGACAATATATGTCAAACAAGTCTCAGTTATATAGTATGGAAATCATGATTTGCGATCGCAAATTTTGCTTAAAAGCTTTATGAATGCTCGATTATAAATGGATTTTTCTCGCTCTAACACGACCGATTATCTTTATTTCTTGATTGACTTTTGTGTCTAAATGTTTTAATCTTCCAGAGTTACTGATAATGGGTGGCAATAAACTATGAGCTTTTCTGGTACAGCTCTAGAGCACAGAGAGAAAGAATCAAGGGCTCTTAGGACTTTTCTAACTTTTAGTCTAGTTGGATCGTTAGGGCTGCATATCGGTGTCCTAGCTTCTGGTATAGCGAACCTCGTGATGAGAGCAAAGCAAATAGAAGACAAACCGATTGAATTGATCGTTCTCGATTCGCCCAAGCTTACTCCAGAGAAGATAAAACCACCAGAACCCCCAAAACAGGAAAAAGTAAAACCACCAGAACCCCCCAAACCGACTAGACTCCGGTTGAAGCCTCAAGCGCCTGTTGTGTCCAAGACAGTTAAAACACCACAAGGTGGTGGTGGTGGCAAAACTGCTGCACCCGCACCAAAAGCTCCTCCTGTTCCACAACCAGTCCCGCCTCAGCAAACAGTGGTAACTCCAGAAGAAAAGCCAATTCTTCCGCCTTTAAAAGATGAAATAAAACCGCAGCGCATACTGACACAAGTTAAGCCAAACTTAGAACCCCAACCAGAAGTTCCTTTACCTCCCAAACAGGAAGTTCCAGTTACAGAGCAGAAGACCGAAAATTTACAGCCCCCACTCAGACGTCCCAGAATTATTCCAGAAGTTGCTAAGAATACAGTACCTGCTCCAAGCGCACCCACTAACAGTCAAGATTCTTCCAATCTAACAAGACGTTTGAGAAGTACCGCAGGCACACCTGGAAGTACTGGAGAAGGTATCGGTGGTGGTAGTGGAGGTGGAATCGGTACGGGTACTGGAAGCGGTACGGGTACGGGTACTGGAAGTGGTACGGGTACGGGTACTGGAACACAAGTTGCAACAGGTCCAAGACCAGCCGTAACAAAATTTGATTTTGTTGATTGTATAAAATGCGATCTCAAATACCCAGAAAGAGCAGAACGGCGAGGTATCGAAGGTAAACCCGGTATCACTTTTGATGTCGATGAAAACGGCAATGTGATTAACATCAAACTCAGCCGTCCTAGCGGACACAAGGAACTAGATGAAGCGTTGGTGAGTCAAGCCAGAAAATTTAAATTAAACTCTGCTGCTGCAGGAAAGCAAAACGTACAGTTGATAGCAAATTTCACTAAGCCAGGAACGCGAGAAAATCGAGAAGCCCTCAAGCGTCAAAGAGAAAGGGAAGAACGCAGACGGCAACAACAAGCAGAAGCTGAGAAGAAACGCGAAGCCGAAGCGACAGCCGTAAATGGGACCGAGGCAACTCCCGGACGCAGAAGGCGGAGAATGATATCGGATTCTCCCGCCACCCCAACTTCTCCAGTTTTGCCTTCCCAACAGCCAGAAAGTCCGGTAACACCAACTTCTCCAGTCATACCCTCCCAACAACCTGAAAGCACAGTTCAGCCTCCAGAACAATCTCCTGCTAATCCAAGCCCAAGCAATTTGGAGCAAACCGCACCTAGTAATGAGAACGATTTACTCGATAGTTTGCGTCGTTCTCAAAAGCAACCTTAAGCAGTTTTCGAGACGTAAGTTTACCTATTTCCAATCTTTTAAAAGTCCTGGGCGAATGTAATTCGCGACTATACAAACGAAGTCTGCCTTCGCAGACTAAGAAAGAATCAAGGTTCTAAAACCCACGCAGGTGGTGAATCCAGCCCTGCAGGCGGTGAGACCAGTGCTGCAGGCGGGTTTCCCGCGCCCTGGCAACTGGCGAACCCGGAGGGGTTTTGCTTGTATAGCCGCGACTTACAGTCGCCAAGGCAAGTATAAATTATAACTCTCCAGCCCTCCTCTAATTGGCGCAGGCTAGCAGAAATAAACTATATTACCTTCTGCCTCCTGCCCTCTGCCTTCTACGAAATTCCCAACTTCTCTAACACGGGTTTTGTAGAAACGATGTGCTTTTGCAAACCCAGTTCTTTTGGACTTACCCCAACAGCTAAAGCAATTAACTGAGGCAAATGCAGAACGGGCAAACCTAACTTTTGCCCAGTAACCTTTTCCACCTCTGGTTGACGGGAATCTAGGTTAAGGTGACACAAAGGACAAGGTGTGACCATACAATCAGCACCAGCGTCTATGGCTTCTTGGATGTGATTTCCTGCCATTTTAAAAGATTGTTCGGTAGCATAACTAGCCAGCGGCCAACCACAACATTGGGTACGTCCCTTGTAGTATACTGGCGTAGCTTGTAGTACACGAAACAAGTTTTCCATGCCCTCTGGTTGGAAGGGGTCATCATAGGGCATTGACTTTTGAGCACGGAGCAGGTAACAGCCGTAAAAAGCAGCACACTTCAGTCCAGTTAACTTGTGAGTGACTCGTTTTTTTATTTCCTCTAAACCGTAATCTTTAATAAGAGCGTAAAGGAGATGTTTCACTTCTGTTGAACCACGATAGGGGGAACAGCCTTCTTTACAAAGAAAGCCATTCACTTGTTCAACGTATGCCGGATCTGTGCTTTGGCGCTCTTTTAAACGTTCGTCTACATGACCGATGACACCCTGGCAAGTACTGCAATGGGTTAATAGTGGTAGCTGTAATTCTTCTGCAAGAGCAATATTCCGGGCATTAACCGTATCTTCTAGCAGTTGAGAATCTTCCTTAAAGGTTCCTGACCCGCAGCAAGAAGCTTTTTTAAGTTCTATAAGTTCAATATCCAATGCCTTACTAAGGGCAACTGTAGACTGGTGAAGCTCGCGGCACGCTCCTTGAGCAACACATCCGGGATAGTAAGCGTATCTCAAAGTATAGGTTAGCATAGTATCTTGGTAACAAGGAGGGCTTTACCCTCGTCAATAATCCATAACTGTTTTATCATCGCTTTTAGTGTTGGTCGCAAATTTGTAGGTACATAGATAAAAAAATGCACATACTCAAACAAAATTTCGTAAGAATTACAAAACAGAGTTTTTTACGAGGTCTATGCGTCCACACTTTCCGATAATATAAATATGCTCAAAATCACATCCCCCAGAAGATCGGATTATAGCAACTCGTTGAGGAATTTTATCTATGAGTCAAACGGAAATTTTTGAAAAGGTCAAGAAAATCGTTGCGGATCAGCTGAGTGTTGAGGGCGATACCATTACACCACAATCCAATTTTGCCAACGATTTGGGCGCTGATTCCCTTGATACTGTTGAACTAGTCATGGCTTTGGAAGAAGAGTTCGATATCGAAATTCCAGACGAAGCTGCCGAAAAGATTACAACCGTTCAAGAGGCAGTGGACTACATCAACAACAAAGTTGCTGCATCCGCATAACAGTGGCTGGGGTTTGGGGATTGGTGATTGGTTGGCAGTTAGGGGGAAGTGGTTAGGAAAAAAATGACTAACAACTAACAATCCCAATCCCCATTGCCCCTTATCCCCATTGCCCCTTATCCCCAATCCTTTATCGCCGTTACCCGCATCAAGAGCCATCTAACTACTGACATGACTGATTTTATACGTAAACGCGTTGTTGTAACTGGTGTTGGCGCGATTACACCTATTGGTAATACACCAGCTGAGTATTGGGAAGGATTAATAACCGGACGCAACGGTATTGGTGCAATTACCCTGTTTGATGCGTCCCGTCATGATTGTCGCATTGCTGGGGAGATTAAGAATTTTGACCCCCATGAGTACATGGATCGCAAGGAAGCTAAGCGCATGGAGCGCTTTTCTCAATTGGGCGTAGCAGCTTCAAAACAGGCTCTTGCGGACGCAAAATTTGTTATCAATGACCTGAATGCAGAACAGGTAGGCATCATCATTGGTTCTGGCATTGGTGGTATCAAAGTAATGGAAGAACAGCAAACAATCTATCTGAACCGGGGTCCAGATCGCTGTAGCCCATTCATGGTTCCGATGATGATCGCTAATATGGCAGCAGGCTTGACAGCAATACACACGGGTGCTAAAGGACCAAACTCCTGTTCGGTCACCGCCTGTGCAGCCGGCTCAAATGCTATTGGCGATGCTTTTCGTTTGGTTCAAGGGGGATACGTCCAAGCCATGATATGTGGGGGATGTGAAGCCGCAGTTACACCCTTATCTATGGCAGGATTTGCCGCAGCTAGAACGCTTTCTACCCGCAATGATGACCCCTCTCGCGCTAGCCGTCCTTTTGATAAAGACCGCGATGGGTTTGTGATGGGTGAAGGTGCGGGCATTCTTATCTTAGAAGAACTACAGCACGCTTTAAGTCGCGGTGCTCGTATTTATGCGGAAATTGTTGGCTATGGCATGACCTGTGACGCATACCACATGACCTCTCCGGTACCCGGTGGAGAAGGAGCAGCAAGAGCGATTCAACTGGCACTGAAGGATGGAGGGTTGACCCCAGAGCGCGTCAGCTATATCAACGCTCATGGCACGAGCACTCCCATCAACGATCCAACAGAAACCGCTGCAATCAAACGGGCTTTGGGTGACCATGCATATAAAATAGCAGTGAGTTCTACCAAGTCAATGACCGGCCATCTTTTGGGTGGTTCGGGTGGTATTGAAGCAGTAGCAACAGTTCTGGCGATCGCTAACAACAGGATTCCACCAACAATTAACCTGGACAATCCAGACGAAGGATGCGATTTGGATTACGTTCCCAACACCAGCCGGGAAGCGAATGTCGAGGTAGCACTGTCCAACTCCTTTGGTTTTGGCGGTCACAACGTGACATTAGCCTTTAAAAAATACGCCTAAAGTGAGAAATTGGAAATTAGGGAGCCAAGTCATACAGCAACTTGCTCGATAGTGGCTTACTTTGAGTATAGGCTAACATAGCTAAACATTCACGGGCAATTGCCCCAGTAAGAATGGAAATATTTCTTCCCCAACCCCTAACTCCTAATTTCGTCGGTTCAGCAACCGATAATAATAGGAATCCCCCGTAAAATTAATTCAAAATCCATATCAAAAATCCCAAAATCTGACGCTTGTCCGTCAGCAAGCACCAATGGGATGATACAGTTACCAGTCAACAGAGACCAGTTCCATTGGTAACCGATCGCTGGTCACTGTTCGCTGATTGAAAGAGTGCTAACCCGTCGTAAAAACCAGAGATTATGCCTGTTGCAACCCAAACCCTCGAAGAACTTTGTATTAATTCAATCCGCTTTCTGGCAATTGATGCTGTCGAAAAGGCAAAGTCCGGTCACCCAGGGCTGCCAATGGGCGCTGCGCCAATGGCGTTTGTTCTGTGGGACCGCTTTTTGCGGTTTAATCCCAAAAATCCCAAGTGGTTCAATCGCGATCGCTTTGTCCTGTCAGCAGGTCACGGCTGTATGTTGCAGTATGCCCTACTCCATTTGACCGGTTACGACAGCGTAACAATCGACGACCTCAAACAGTTCCGCCAGTGGGGTTCTAAAACTCCCGGTCACCCAGAAAACTTTGAAACACCAGGGGTAGAAGTCACCACCGGACCTTTGGGTCAGGGAATTGCCAATGCAGTAGGATTGGCGATCGCAGAAGCACATATTGCTGGAAAGTTCAACAAACCCGACGCCACACTTGTAGACCACTATACCTATGTAATTCTAGGTGATGGTTGTAACATGGAAGGGGTCTCAGGCGAAGCTTGTTCGCTAGCCGGACACTTAGGATTGGGCAAGTTAATTGCTCTGTACGACGACAATCACATCTCCATCGACGGCTCCACAGATGTTTCTTTTACAGAAGACGTAAATAAGCGCTTTGAAGCTTACGGTTGGCACGTACAGCACGTTCAAGACGGTAACAACGACCTTGAAGCAATAGCAGCAGCAATAGAAGCAGCTAAAGCTGTTACCGATAAACCTTCTTTCATTAAAATCACCACCACTATCGGTTACGGTTCGCCCAACAAGCAAAACACCGCAGGCGTTCACGGTGCAGCCCTTGGTGGTGATGAAGTAAAACTGACCCGTGAAAACTTGGGTTGGGAACACGAACCCTTTGTCGTTCCAGAAGATGCCCTCAAGCATTTTCGCAAAGCAGTTGAGCGCGGCGCTCAACTAGAAACTGATTGGAACAAAATTTGGGCAGATTATAAAGCTAAATACGCCGAAGACGCTGCCGAATTTGAGCGGTTGTTAAGTGGTAAACTCCCAGAAGGTTGGGAAAAAACACTGCCTGTTTATAAAGCTGAAGATAAAGCAGTCGCAACCCGCAAAACTTCTGAAGTGACCCTAAATGCCCTTGCACCCGCTTTACCAGAGTTGATTGGTGGTTCTGCCGACCTTACCCACTCCAACTTAACCTACTTAAAAGTATCCGGTGACTTCCAAAAAGGTCAATACCACAACCGCAACCTCCGTTTTGGAGTGCGCGAGCATGGCATGGGAGCGATTTGTAACGGTATTGCCCTGCACGGTTCGGGGCTGATTCCCTACTGCGCGACTTTCCTTGTCTTTGCCGACTATATGCGAGCCGCAATTCGCTTGTCAGCACTGTCAGAGGCTGGTGTCATTTATGTTATGACTCACGACTCCCTAGCTTTAGGAGAAGATGGTCCTACCCACCAACCAGTAGAAACTCTAGCTTCCTTGCGAGCAATTCCCAACCTCATCGTCTACCGTCCTGCTGATGGAAACGAAACCTCCGGTGCTTACAAAGTAGCAGTTGAACAAGCAAATAAACACCGTCCTACCCTCATGGCTTTCTCCCGGCAAAACTTGCCTCAGTTGCCAGGAAGCAGCATCGAAAAAGCCGCAAAGGGTGGTTACATCGTTGATGGCGATGAGAACGAAACACCAGATCTTATCCTCATTGCTACTGGTAGCGAAGTACACCTTTGTGTCGAAGCTGCTCAGAAATTGAGAGAAGCAGGTAAGAAAGTTCGTGTTGTCTCCCTACCTTCTTGGGAAATTTTTGAAGAGCAACCAGCAGATTATCGCGAATCGGTACTACCCAAAGCTGTTACTAAGCGGTTAGCTGTAGAAGCAGCTTCTAGCTTTGGTTGGCACCGTTATCTTGGTAGTGAAGGTACAATGATTAGTGTTGAACGTTTTGGTGTTTCTGCTCCTGGTAATGTTGCTATGGAGAAGTTTGGCTATACAGTTGATAACGTGTTGGCTAAAGCAAAAGAATTGTTGGGTTAATTGGCAACAGATTATTTTCTTAAATTTCTTTAAGGGTGGGCATTGCTCACCCTTTTTTTACTTAACTGTACTGCCGTAGTACGAGCAACGCCCACCCTACACAAAGAGTTAAATTAGACTGCTTATTTAGACCTTTAGATAGATAAGGATCTGAGCAAATTGATAGAAGATTAATTACGATATATTACATTTTGCCCGTCTACCAGTGCTTGCAGGCGCAGGATATGCAGAAATTATTAATTCTTTAGAATTTTTCATAAATTTAGCTAACCCTAAGTAGAATAAATTCGGAACAGAGATTGTGACCGATATAGTAAAAGCAACTATTTCAGAGGAAATCTTTGCAGGCGGTGGAGAAATGGGTCAAGTAATGCGATCGCTCGATTGGTCGCAAACGCTTTTAGGTCCGGTATCTCAATGGGCGCAAAGTTTGAAAACAGCGGTCAGCATTATATTAAACTCCCGCTACCCCATGTTTGTTTGGTGGGGAGCAGAGTATGCCAACCTCTATAACGATGCTTACCGTCCAATGCTCGGTGCAAGCAAGCACCCGCAATTTCTGGGACAGTCTGCTAAGGATTGCTGGGCTGAAGTCTGGGATGTTCTCGGTCCCTTAGCTGATAGCGTTTTAACCACAGGCGAACCGACTTGGTCAGACGATTTGCGGCTGATAATGGATCGTTATGGATATTTAGAAGAAACATATTTTACCTTCTCCTACAGCCCAATTCGGGATGAAAGTGGTGGAGTGGGTGGAGTCTTTTGTGCTGTCATTGAAACAACAGCGCGGGTTATTGGCGAGCGTCGTCTGCGAACGTTACGGGAACTAGCATCGAATGCAGCACACGCAAAGACTGTTCTTGAAGCTTGTGACATTGCAGCAGAAACACTGTACAAAAATTCAGCCGATATTCCCTTTGCTTTGCTGTATTGCTTGGAAGAGGAAGGCAAACGAGCAAGGTTGGTAAAAACTGCGGGTGTGGAGGCGGGAACTCCTGCAACCCCGGAGTGCGTGCTCTTAACCGACGCAATAGATCCATGGAATCTGACAAAAGTCAATCAGACAAATACGGCAGAAATTATTCCCGATTTAACAGAGCGCTTCGGGAAACTTCCCATAACATTTCGGGTAGAATCCCCTTCAAAAGCAATAGTGATGCCCATTGCTCGGTCTGGAAAGCAACAACTCGCAGGATTGCTAGTGTTGGGTATTAGTCCCCGACTCCCCTTTGACGATGAGTACCAAGGATTCTTCGATCTAGTTGTCAGCAATATTGCAACTGCAATTGCTAATGCCGATGCTTATGAAGCAGAACGCAAACGTGCTGAGGCATTGGTGGAGTTAGACAGAGCAAAGACAGTCTTCTTTAGCAATATCAGTCATGAGTTTCGTACACCACTTACACTCATGCTCAGTCCCCTAGAAGAAATTTTAGCCGATCCAACAGGACCGCATGCCAGCGATCGCTCTCAACTGGAAATTGCTCATCGCAATTCCCTGCGCTTGTTGAAACTTGTTAACACCTTACTGGATTTCTCTCGTATTGAAGCAGGGCGCATGGAAGCAGTTTACGAGCCAACCGACTTAGCGATGGTAACTGCGGATTTAGCAGGCGTATTTCGGTCAGCTATTGAAAGTGCGGGGATGCAGTTGTTCGTAAACTGTCCTCCCCTGCCTGAAAGAATATACGTTGACCGGGAAATGTGGGAAAAAATTGTCTTGAACTTGCTCTCTAACGCCTTTAAATTCACTTTTGAGGGAGAAATTACTGTTGACTTGCGCTATTGCAGCAATCGCATTGAGTTAGAAGTACGGGATACTGGTACAGGTATTCCACCGGCTGAATTGCCCCACATATTTGAGCGCTTTCATCGAGTGCAAGGAGCTAGGGGAAGGACTTATGAAGGTTCGGGCATTGGTTTGTCATTAGTTCGGGAACTCGTAGACCTACACGGCGGTACGATTCAAGCGAGCAGCGTCATTGATGAAGGAACAAGTTTTATTGTGTCCATTCCTACAGGATGCGCTCACTTGCCGCAAGAACACATTAAATCAACATCCATCTCGGCAACAACAGCAATGGTAACAATTCCCCATGCTGAAGCGGTAATTCCCTGGTTGCCAGAAGAAAGTGGGGGAGTGGGAGAGTGGGAGAGCGGACAAGGAGGAGAATTCATGCCCTCACCCTCACCCGTGCGTGTCTTGTTAGTTGACGACAACGCTGATATGCGCCACTATATGAAACGTTTGTTGAACCAAAAGTACGAGGTGCAAGCTGTAGCCGATGGAGTGGCTGCGCTGGCTGCGGTTCATCAACAAACTCCGGATCTTGTAATTACAGACGTTATGATGCCGAAACTAGATGGTTTTGGTTTGTTAAGCAAGCTACGGGCTAACCCAAAAACAAGAACTTTGCCCGTTATTCTGCTATCTGCCCGCGCTGGAGAAGAATCCCGCGTTGAAGGTTTAGAAGCGGGCGCAGATGATTATCTTATCAAGCCCTTCTCCGCTCGTGAATTATTGGCTCGTGTGGAGGCAACTCTCAAGATGGCTCAGATGCGGCAAGAAGTCGCCCGTTACGAGCAGATCTTACGGGTAGAAACCGAGATAGCACATAGCAAAATCAACAACATTCTAGAAAGCATCACTGATGCGTTTGTGGCATTCGACCACCATTGGCGCTACACTTACGTCAATCAGCAAGCCACAGAGCTTTTGCACAAGAGCCGTGAAGAGTTACTCGGCAAGCAAGTGTGGGAGGAAGTTTTTCCAGAAACAGTTGGAACTCTGATTTACCAAGAGTTTCATCGTGCTGTTACGGAGCAAGTTGCTGTTGTCTTTGAGGAATTCGGTCAGTCAATAGGTAAGTGGCTGGAAATTCACGCCTATCCCTCCCCAGATGGTCTTGCTGTTTATTTTCGGGACATTACCGAACGAAAGCATTCACAAGCAGCACTACAGCAGAGTGAAGAACGTTACCGCTCGCTGGTAGAAGCCACTGCATCAATTGTCTGGGTTGCCGATGGCTCTGGCTCAATTGTGTCAGCACCCGCTTGGGGAACATTGACCGGGCAAACGCAACAGCAGTACATGGGCTGGGGTTGGCTTGATGTAGTCCATCCAGATGACCGTCAATTGACAGTTCAAACCTGGACTGAAGCACTACAGAACAAGGTATCCTGCGAGGTTGAGTATCGATTGTTACATTATGACGGGGAATATCGTTATGTGTATGTACGGGGCGTACCTATCTTAGACGTTGCTGGTAATGTACGGGAGTGGATTGGCACAGTCACCGACATCAGCGATCGCAAACAAGCAGAGATAGCACTGCGGGATAGCGAACAGAAGTACCGTAACATCGTACAAACAGCCAATGAGGGTATTTGGTTGATTGATGCTGAAACTCAAACACTCTACGTTAACGAGCGGATGGCTCAGATGCTCGGCTACACGACAGAAGAAATACTTGAGCGTACAGTACTTGAGTATTGCTTCCCACAAGATATTTTATCTGCCTGCAAGCACATTGGTAGCAATTTCCAGGGAAAAAATGAGCAATTTGATTTTCGCTTCCGACGCAAGGACGGTAAAGAACTGCTAGTGCTAGCGTGTACCAGTCCCGTGCGAGACGGACAAGGTAATATTATTGGCGCACTAGGGATGTTCACAAATGTGACAGCTCGCAAGCAAGCAGAAAAGGCGCTACAGCAGAGTGAAGAGCACCTGAAATTGGCAAACGAGCGATTTGAGTTGGCAGCGACAGCGGTGAACTGTCTGATTTATGATTGGGATATAAAGCGAGATTTGGTTGAAAGAACTGATGGGTTAACCAGAATTTTAGGTTATTCACTTGCAGAAGCCGAACCAACCTCTCAGTGGTGGTGCGAACGCGTGCATCCGGGGGATTTGCAACGGGTAAAAGAGGAAGCAGCAACTGTCTTTACAAAGAGCGATCGCTTTACCTGTGAGTATCGAATCCTTAACAAAAGCAACCAGTATACCTATGTAGTAGACCATGGAATAGTTGCTGCACGAGACGCTCACGGAAACCCAAGCCGGATAGTAGGGAGTACCGTAGATATCACAGAGCGCAAGCAAGCAGAGTCAGAACGCGCCCAATTACTCGAGCGAGAGCAGCAATACACGCGTCGCCTGCAAAAACTTACTGAAGCATTCATCGCCATTAATTCCACCTCATCACTGAATGAAAGGTTGCGATTGATTACAGATAAAGCTCGTGACATTATTGAAGCGCATCAGTCAGTCACTAGCATGACAGTAGATCAAAATTGGGCACAAGCAATTCACACAATTTCTATGTCAGACAAATACGCCCGGTGGCAAAATTACAAAGTAAAACCAGATGGTTCGGGTATCTATGCGTTTGTTTGTCGCACGCAGCGTCCGGTACGAATGACCCAAGCTGAACTAGAAGCACATCCGGCTTGGCGTGGATTTGGTAAAGAAGCAGCCAACCATCCACCGATGCGGGGTTTGTTGGCTGCTCCCTTTACTAACCGTAATGGCAAAAACATCGGGCTCATCCAACTTTCTGACAAACATTCTGGCGAGTTTACCCAAGAAGATGAAGCCATGCTCGTACAACTAGCGCAGATGGCATCAGCTGCAATTGACAATGCTCAACTTTATGAGGAATCTCAACAAGCCAATCGCGTCAAAGATGAGTTTTTAGCAATCTTATCTCATGAATTGCGTTCCCCACTCAACCCTATATTAGGTTGGGTAAAACTTCTGCAAAGTCGGAAGCTCGATAACCAGAAAACAGTTGAAGCTTTGGTAACTATTGAGCGTAATGCTAAGTTGCAAACCCAACTGATTGACGATTTATTGGACGTTTCCCGAATTTTACGTGGTAAGTTAAGCTTAAATATTGCTCCGGTGAGCTTGAAATCCATTATTGAGGCAGCCTTAGAGACAGTGCGTTTAGCTGCGATCGCGAAATCAATCCAGATTCAGACAGTCTTAGAACCACATTGTAGAAGCAACGTTCGCCCCCATCAACTACAAGTTGCAGGCGATCCCAACCGTTTACAGCAAGTGATTTGGAATTTACTTTCCAACGCCATCAAATTTACTCCCAATGGTGGATGCGTACAAATACGATTAGAACAAGTCGGAGATGCCGTACAAATTCAAGTCACTGACAATGGTAAAGGCATTAGTACAGAGTTTTTACCCTATGTTTTTGACTACTTCCGCCAAGCTGATGCTTCCACAACTCGAACACATGGCGGTTTGGGATTAGGGTTAGCCATTGTACGTCACCTCGTAGAGTTGCACGGCGGTACGGTAACGGCTGCTAGTCCTGGTGTTGGACAGGGGGCGAGTTTTACAGTTATGCTGCCAATGCTAAATTTTGAGCCAGAGATAAAGGAGGATGAGCCAACCGATAGCGAACCTGATTTGACAGGAATTCGTGTTTTAATTGTAGAGGATATTACTGACTCCCGTGAATTTCTAGTTTTTGTACTTGAACAATATGGAGCGATCGCAATAGCAAGTACATCAGCACGAGAAGCATTCGAGGTGCTGCAACAATTCCAACCAGATGTAATCGTAAGCGATATTGGTATGCCAGGTGAAGATGGATACACCTTAATTCGTAAAATCAGAGCACTGACTTCAGAACAGGGAGGTAGAATTCCAGCCATCGCTTTAACAGCGTATGCTAAGGATGAAGATCGGGATAAAGCACTGTCAGCTGGTTTTCAAAAACATCTTTCCAAGCCTGTAGAGCCAGCAGAATTAGCAGCTACCATCGCCAGTCTTCTAACAAATTCTTAATAAAATTTATTTAGGGCTTGCTGAAAAGAAGAAATTAATAGATCGCTGGTTACTGCTCGCTGCTCATTAAAATAAGTAAAGGGGGACAAGGAAATTAGCCCCGTGCAAGCCATTCCCTTATCTCCCACCTCTCCAAGATTCCCTCTCTTACATGGGCAGATAAAGAGCAGTAAACTACAGCATTTATCGAACATCCAATCCGGATAATGAGTGGATAAGTTCGTGTTGCATATGGTTTACAGAGCCATAATATACCCCACTTTACTTACCCGTGTCGCTCTCCCACAGTTGAGTTTTTACCTATACGAAGTATTAGTCTCTTACCCGAACTTTTGGCTAGGTATCCTTAATACACAAGGATTACGAGCTATTACGTAGGTTACTCGTAACGCTAACTTTTTTCAAGGATACAGCTGGTCTTAAAAGGACCAGACCCATCATAATTCATAGAATCGGTCAAAATTTAAAGCAAAATATAACTTGCAGAGAGAATTATGTTGCTTGTCAGACTAATTATCTTTTAAGAATTCGTTGAAAAAGTAGTTGTTAGGAAAGACTGACAATTCCGCGTTTAAGAGCAACAAGAACTGCTTGGGTTCGGTCATTGACAGCTAATTTGCTTAAAATATTGTTGATGTGGAACTTAACAGTACTTTCAGAAATACGCAGGGTAGCACTAATATCTTGGTTGCTCTTACCAACTGCCATCAAGCAAAGAACTTGCGTTTCGCGATCGCTCAGTTCTGGGTTACTCATCCGTTCTGCTAGTTTAGCTCCCACTGTAGGTTGAAGATACTTTTGGTTGCTAGCAACGGTGCGAATAGCTGTTAAAAGTTCATCAGGTTCAGCGTCTTTGAGCAAATAGCCCTTTGCGCCCGCCCGCAATCCGCGATAAATATCTTCATCACCATCAAAGGTTGTCAGTACAATAATTTTGGCATCATGAAACTCACTACAAATCAAGTCGATAGCACCAACACCTCCCAACTTAGGCATCCGCAAATCCATGAGAGTGACATCGGGTTGATATTCGCGAAACATTTCTATGGCAGAAATCCCATCACCCGCCTGTGCAATCACCAGCAGATCTGGCTCTCGTTCAATCATCACCGCTAAGCCCTGACGTACCACAGGATGGTCATCAGCAATCAGAACGCGAATAAGATTTGACTGAACTGAGGTTTTAGCCATTTGTGCTAGTTGTTAGTTGTTAGTTGTTAGTTGTTAGTTGTTAGTTGTTAGTTGTTAGTTGTTAGTTGTTAGTTGTTAGTTGTTAGTTGTTGGTTGAAAATCACTAACCACTAACCAATACCACCACTTCTGTACCCTCTCCCGGATGACTTCGTATCGTCAGTTCTGCTCCCATCTGTTGAGCTCGTTCTCTCATTCCCAAAAGACCATAACCATTACTGACAGATGCGCTGTCTGCATCAAATCCCCGTCCGTTATCTTGAATTCTTAAAAGACACCGTGTTTGTTCGTATATCACTTCAACTCGAATTTCACCAGCATCTGCATACTTAACAGCGTTTGTCAAGGCTTCTTGTGCTATTCGCAGGAGATTATTTTCTATATCTGTTCGTAAGGAGTACACCTCACCTGTTACTTCACAAAGAATATGGGTGTTGGAATAAGATTGCATTTGCATCGTTAGGCGATTGAGAGCACTACATAGATCTCCATCTTCCAACAACTGCGGACGTAGCGCCTCTACTGAACGACGTGCTTCTGTCAAACCTCTACGTGCTAAATCGCGTACTGTCTTGATATGTTCTTTTGCTTCAGAGGAAGCACCTTCCATGACTCGTGAAGCAGCCCCCAAATGAACGACAATGCCCGTAAAAGCTTGCGCTAGGGTATCGTGAATTTCTCTTGCCATGCGATTGCGTTCTTCAAGAACAGATGCTTCTTCCGCTTGCTTGCGCTCGGTAATGTCTTGTCCTATACCTATAATCGTATCATGATTCAATCGAATGTTTGCCCAGGAAGTCTCGATATAATGTCCCAAGCTAGTTCTAATTTTAAAGTCTTGCCATTTTCCAGTGGCTGCGATCATATGTTCTAAAACTTGAGCACGAATCTGAGAGTCGGGAAAAAATTCTTCTAGTATGTTAGTTTGATGAATTTCTTCTTGAGAGCAACCTAAGAGCCGTTTGAACTCTCGATTTACTAAACAAAATCTACCTTCATTATCATAAAGAGTCAACATAACGGGAATGTGGTCGAAAATAGTTTGTAAAAGTTCTTTTTGCTCCCGTAGAGCTTCTTCTATACGCTTGCGTTCTTCAAGTTCTGCTATTAGCTTTAAATTTTGCTCTAAAAGTTCTTTAGAAAGCCTTCTAAGGCGCAACTGATTCTCAACTCGAGCTAAAATTCTTGAGATTCAAAAGGTTTAATGATGTAATCTACTCCACCTAAAGAAAAGGCTTTTACCTTGTCTAATATTTCATGTAAAGCACTGATAAATATAATGGGAATATCTTGAGTTCGAGGAGACGATTTCAACCGCTCGCAGATTTCATAACCATTCATTCCCGGCATCATAATATCTAATAAAATGAGATCGGGTAAATTTGATTGAATAAATGTAAGTGCTAATTTACTACTTGAAGCAGGATGTACCTTATATCCTGCTTTTAATAAAATATTGCTTAAAAGATTTAGGTTGTCGGGTGTATCATCAACAATTAAAATTGTTCCTTTATCTAATAAGTTTTTAACTGCATTCATTTTTTTAAATCTATTTTCATGAAATTGAATTATCGATTTTTAAATTATTAAATAAAATCCAACAACGTATCGTACTGAAAATTCCGAGCCAAGGTATCTAAGGCTTGGGATAAGGAAGGATTAAATTCAGAGATAAGATGAATAAATTGCCGAATCGACTCTACATCTAGAGCGATAATTGCTTGGCGCAAATTAGCAACTAAATTTTTAGGTAAGCTATTAATAGCGTCTTTGGTCAAAACCTGAGCTTCATTTGTAGCTGTTGGATTCGATTGGGGTAATGCGAGATCTCGAGCGCAGACATAACAAATACCAAGGTGTTTGTGCAGAGCCTCAAAAATGTCTTCTAATTGAAAAGGCTTTCGGATAAAATCATCACAGCCCGTACTCAAAAAAAGCGAGCGCTTGTCTTCTAAAACATCCGCGCTCAAGGCAATAATTTTAGTTTTGAATGAAGAATTTTGCTGTAGTTCCCTAGAGCGAATCCTTCGGATGGTGTCAATAACAGACATTCGCAAATTCATAAAAATAAGGTGTGGTTTCCAATCGTTCCAGATTGCGAGCGATTCTTGTTCATTTCTGGCTTCTTGTAATTCAAAATTTAGGGGAGAGAGCAATTTCACTAACAATTGGCGGTTATCTTGATGATTGTCTACCAATAAAATACGATATTGTGGTTGATTGGGAGCAAGTGCTATGACACGACGAGGTGCTTGTTGGTTGTTGAGAGGCGAAGTTTTAACAACGCAGGTAGGAAGGTAAAATTGGAAGGTGCTACCACAGCCGACACAAGAACTTACACTGATGTCGCCCCCCATTAAGTGTACTAAAGAGCGTGCGATAGTCAATCCCAAGCCCGTTCCTTCTGGAAATTCTTGTCCCACAGGTGTTTGGACAAAAGGTTCAAAAATACTGTCTAACTCACTTTCAGCAATACCGCAACCAGTGTCTGAAATTCTAAAATGTAAAGAGTAAGAAGGAGCCATTTCCCGTTCCTCTCCTCTAACATAAAGCGATACTCTACCTCTAGTAGTAAATTTTAAGGCATTAGAAAGTAAATTTATCAAAACCTGACGCAATTTGACTTCATCACCATGCACGTATTTTGGCACTTCTTTTTCACCATGAAATGATAATTCCAACCCTTTACTATACGCTGTGAGTTGGAACATACTTTTCATATCATCCAGCAATTGATGTAAATCAAATTTCTTTTCATTTAGAGTTATTCGTCCTGCTTCAATTTTTGATAAATCCAAGACTTGGTCAATCAACCTCAGCAGGTGTTCGCCGTTACGAACAATTGCCAGCACATTTTCTCGGTTTTCAGGGGATAAGTCATTAGAACGGCTCATTAATTGTGAAAAACCTAGAATGGCGTTGAGTGGCGATCGCAATTCGTGACTCATATTTGCCAAAAACACGCTTTTAGCGCGGTTTGCTGCTTGTGCTGCTTCTTCAGCACGTCTGCGTTCTATAATTTCTTGTTGTAGTGCCAAAGAGCATTGTGCGGCTTGCACATTCAAATTATTTTCTAAATACATAACTCCTACCAATTTCTTAAAATAAATTGATTAATTGACAAAAAGTGTATTATATGATTCAAAATTACCCCGTTACGAGGGGCAGAAGCTGAGTCAAAAGACATAACTCCTACTTTTAAGTAGTTGTATGCAACACAAGCTTATGCACTTTTGGTTAGGTGAAAGCTCGCTATTTTGCTAGTTCAAACCTAAACTTAAGTATAGGTACTGGAATTGAGGAAAGAAAGAATTCTTACGAGCGTGGCAAAATTGTGCGCTCGGCATTCAATACTGCTCGGATAATAATTTTTGTAGGTTGGACAACCCCAACAAATGCCTGTAAATGTTGGGTTTCGTTCTTCAAACGCCACGTCACTCAACAGGGGGAACCTCCGTTGAAGCACCTGTCGTCTTTGCCCAAGTGAAGCATCTGACGTGGAAACCCCCAAGCCCTTACGGGTATGTGCAAGGCACACGCTACGCGTTGCGAAGCTATGCCCGCAGGGCTATACGCCAGTCCCCTCGTGCTGTAAACCTGCTTTCAGGGCTGGACTCACCGCAACTTCTCTGGGAACGGCGCTGCTCTGGGCACGTGAGTGGCTCCCCGACCTACGTATTCTCGCATTTTTAGGCTTAACCGACAAGTATTGGCTCGGCATTACCTTTTCATGGTATCCATTCTAAAACCACACCAACGCGGCTGTCTTTCTCCTCTTTAGAGTTTTGAAACTGAATATCTGTCGATAGCCGAAAGTCACGAGTCACAGCGTAACTGACTGACAAAGTTGTCAAGCCAACTTCTTCACTCGTGCGCGGAGCAACCCAGCTTTGGGTCAAAGAAATATCTGCAGCACCGCCACGAGATAACACCAACAGCGCCCTAACCCCCAAATTCATGCCATTTGTTAAGTAACTATCTGTTTCTAAGTGTCGGTAACCTGCAACGGCTGCAATATTAATATAGCTTCCTAAAGGACGCAAATAGTAACGTACATCTCCTCCGTAAGTCTCGCGCTGACCGTTAAATGTTGTTTGGTACTCCCCACTCACTGTTACACGACTGCGACCAATCAAAATATCTTCAACACCAAGATTTACCCCAAGTGCTTCGTCTGTTGAAGGAAATGCAGACAAGCCAAACCTGATTCTTGTGGGAAAACTGGGGTCATTTTTGATTTCCTCCAACACGTTGGGGACTTGGCGCTGCCAACGCTGTAATACTGGGCTGTTCTTAATAATCTCTGGATTTATATCTAAGTCTTGAGCAGCTTTTGAAGGAGTTTCGCACCAACTCGGAGTGGTTGCAAGCAGGAAGTTGAGGCTCAAACCAAAACATATCCCTTTAACCCCCCATTTTTGCCATTGTTTGGGGGGCGATATACTATGCTTGTTGCATCCGTTGTTTATCAACCTGTGTACCTAAGGTGCTGGTGAGGTAGTGGGTGATGGAGATGAGCTACTTGTGGGTGTAGCATTTGGTGATGTTGTTGGCGATGGGGATTCATTTGTTATAGGTTTGGAGCTAGTGGAAGTCGATCCCGTTGTTGGTTTTTTGGGAGATGATGAAGATGTATTGGTTGCTGGTTTGGAATTACTAGAACTTGATTTGGAGCGTTGCTGCTGATAGTAACCTGTAACTTTTTTAACGTAGTCAGCCGTAAATCCACTATTGCATCCCGTATAGTTACCTGTCATCCACCAACAAGCAACACCACGCACGGCTGCAGTTTCATTACCAGTTGCGGAATACTGCTTGTTCAATTCGCGGGTTGTAATACAGGAAACAACCTGACGCGCCAAATTGGAATCATTCTCAAATTGTGTTGGTGTGACTTCTTTTTTCAGGCAATTTTTTGACCATCCTTTGAGGGTTTCTGGTTTAACTTGCCAATCACTGTAATATCCATCATTTTGACTGCCAGTTTTAGGAGCAGCAAGTCTCAGGGCTTCCACCATCGCCGCAATTTGGGCATTAGAGACTTGTTGCTTTGCTTGAGCAAAAGAAGATTCTGGCATGACCAATGAAAATAATCCCAAGCTGAGAGTTATTCCAAATAGCCGCGATAAGCCAGGTACGGCTTGCACTAAGAGCGATAAGCTGACAGCTTGCGCCAAGGGCGATCGCATTCTCTTGTTCCTCACAAACACAAACTTCTTAAGGATAAAGGATAAAGGATGAACTATAAAGTAGAAATGACTCTAGAGATTGAAGAGTTTATCCTCTGTAGTCATTCAACATTGCTAAGTGCTTGTGTACGGGTGCAAGAGTATTGGCTGCGATCGCTCCACTAGCAGCCACTGCGGGTAATCCGATACCGGGAAAGGTAGAGTCTCCACAACACAACAACCCTGGAAGAGGTGTACCCGAGCCAGGAAAGAATCCTTTTCCTGCGGGAATTGCCGGACCATAAGAACCTCTGTGACGGCGCAAATAGCGTTCGTGAGTTATGGGTGTGCCCACAAGTGTCACTTCGAGGCGGGAACGCACATCTGGAATCACTCGTTCCAATGCTTGCCACATGACTTCTGCACGCGTTTGTTTTTGCTTGGCATATTCCTCGCTCTTTCTATCCATTCCCTGCCAAACAGAGTAGGGTTCGCTACCGGGAGTATAAGCGTGGATCGCATGCTTTCCCGGTGGTGCAAGTGAGGGGTCTAACACTGATGGAATGGATATCAACACAACGTTTTGAGGCGCAGTGACACCCAGATTCCAATCCTTAACAAATAAGTAGTGACAGGCAAGGTCGGAACGCAATCCTCGTGCATCAATACCCAGATGTAGGTGCATAAAGCTCTCACATTCCGGCGTACTTGCTCTTTGTTCCTGAAACTGTTTTGGCACTGCTCCAGTAGGAAGCAACTTGAGTGTATCCCAAACGGATGCATTTGAAACCACCGCCCGACGTGCCATTATCTTTTTTCCATCACGCGATCTTACACCGACAGCACGTTGCGAGGGCATACCTAAAGACATAGCGCGACTTGTCTCTACAAGAATTTCCTCAACATGAGTGTTTAACATCAGCTGACCTCCATGCCGTTCGAGTCCCCTGACAAGTGCATTTACCAAAGCACCGCTACCACCTATTGGGTAATCAAGCATAACGCCCGGTCGATACCAATCAGCAAACATAAACGCCACCTCAGCTGCACTCGTACCGCTAGCTGGCAATCCTGAGAGAAGAAAACAAAGCAAGTCCAGCCAATTACGCGTAAAGGGATCTTGAATAACACTGTCCATAATTGGACTAAAAGCTCCGATCAGCTTGGGGAAACTGGCAATATGCTCAAACAAAGACGGAGCAAAGGAACCAACTGTCAGTACTGCACCGATATCTAAGCGGAGGGCGGCTGGTGACATTGCAGTCGCAGCACGTCCGAGTGGTGCCATCACTCGCTGTAATTCCCGCCATTCAGCTACAGCTTGCTCGCCACGCAATCTTAATAAAACTTCACAAAATTGTTCGCCTCCTACTGAAGTGTCAAAATCTCCTTCTGGCAGACAACATCCCCAAGTATCATATGTTACAAAATTTAAATTTTCACCAATGGCATTTAAAACTTGTTTGAGAGGATTGGATGAAGGGTTGTAAGACAATCCAGAATACAGAGAAGGTCCTGAGTCAAACTTGTAACCATTCCGTTCAAAACTATGTGCGGCTCCTCCGGGAATTGAGTGGCTCTCACAAACCACAACATCAAAGCCATACTTTGCCAGGAGAGATGCACAGCTTAAGCCTCCGATTCCGCTACCAATAACGATTACATCCGTCTCGCGATCGCTTGTCATTAATATTACCTAAAAAAAGTTTGCAAAATTACATGAAGTACAGTTAAATTATTGCTAGTTGTTTTGAGGACAGATCGTGCGTAAACTGTCAGTAACTCTTCTCCTCATTTTAGGGTTTAGCGTATTTTTTGCTACTGCAACACGTGCTTCTGAAAAGCTCCCCCTGACTACTTTAGTTCTGCGCGACCATAAAATTACCATTAATACGACTCCTAATGGGTTTGCATACACCGTCATAAGAGCTTCAGACGGTACCGTACTTGATGCTCAACTGAATGATACTCAACTACAAGCAAAATATCCCGAGATTTATGATGCTGTCCGCCCTTCAATGGCAGATGGGAAGGAAACAAATGACGCAACAGTTTGGGGTGGAACTCAACACGTTCCAGCCAATGCTCTACCAAAATGATTCAAGGGGCGGGCATTTTGCCCACCCTCTATAACAATTTCATGAGTTATAGATACTTACTTTATTTACGACGATTTCTACTAGCAGCAATTAGTTTCTTTCTACTACCACCGATCGTTTATGGATGGTTGTGTCTTCAACGTCCACCCCAAACAAATTTAGAGCAAGCCCTTTTTCAGGGAATAGTTTACAAACGCATTGCTCGTTCCACACCGCGTCCAGTCATGACGCATATCGTCGCTATTGACTTAACCTCACCAGGGATAAAAGCGCTTGTCACTCCCGGAGTAAAAACTTCACATGATGGTGAAATTAGGGCACAAACGACTTCAGAATTTCTCACTCAGTTTAAGCTGCAATTAGCAATTAATGCAAGTTACTTCCTGAATTTCTACGAACACGCTCCTTGGAATTACTATCCACACAGCGGCGATGTTGTTAATCCCATTGGTGAGGCTATTTCTAATGGATACCGTTATTCTCAACCTGAAAAATACTGGTCTGTGCTGTGTATTTCATCCACCAACCGCGCTCAGATTTTAGAAAGTGAAAAGTGCCCTGAAGGAACAAAACAAGGCGTTGCAGGAAATCAGCTTTTAGTCGATCGCGCTCAGTCAGCTATTTCCGACTTAGGTGATGACAAACCTTATCCGCGAGTTGCAGTTGCGGTGAATCGAGAAGGGACAAAACTTTGGTTAATTGCTGTTGATGGCAAACAACCGCTTTACAGCGAGGGCGTTGCGATCGCGGAGCTAACAAAGATTATTTTAGATTTAGGTGCTTACACGGCATTGAATATAGATGGAGGTGGTTCAACAACATTGGTCATAGCAAGGAATCAGAAACCAAAAGTTTTAAATGCTCCAATTCATACAAGAGTACCAATGCGCGAACGTCCAGTCGCAAATCACTTGGGATTTTATGCCCTCCCGATTAAACAACCCCTCTCCCCAGTAGAGAGGAGTTAGGACAGGTTCAGGAATCGCAACCTAAAGATTCACGGGTGGAAACACCTGTTTTAGGATTTACACCGGTAGCACTCTCACAAAGCTTCTTAACTTCCAAACGATCTAAAACTGCGTTACTAAAATCAGCACCTGTGACATCAACATTATTAAAAGTCGAACGCAACATCATTGCGTTTGTAAAAACTCCATCACTAAAATCAGCACCTTTAAAGTCTGATAGATAAGCTATGCCATCAGTAAAATCAACACCATGGAGATTCGCTCCCCGCAACAATGATGCATTAAAAACTCCACCACGGAGATCGGCATTGCTAAAATTAGCGTTTTCCAGCTTGAGACTAGTATACTCTTGCCCGATCAAGCTTTGGTTTGAAAAATCTCTACCGCTTAGCTGATTGCTTGCGGCACGACTGATACTGGAAGAACTTGCTGCATGTGCTGACAGGGGAGACAAAAAAAGAACAGTAGCCAAGACTAACCCAGCTAGTGCTTGCCAATACCTCATAATGCTAACTTCATAAATCGCAACATCTCTATTAAACAATATTAAGAACCCTAATTCAATCGCTTCTCAGTAGGTGCAGGTAAAAAACTAAAAATGACTGTATGGTTGTATAACTTTGTATTAAGTATAGACTGGAAAATATAGAAACCTTACCATTGCGCTCTCGCTCCCATGCAAATTTTTTTGGTCTGTCTTGGTGTTTTTGCAATAGTAAATTAACAAATATTTATTCCTAAAGATAGAAGGGATTGAGAACTGAATGATATGCTTGAAAAGCCTTGCGGATATTGACATTTATAGTTTTATGATAGTTCGCAGGAATGAGTGACAAAACGAGTGGATATGCTTTGTCAATGTATAATTCATATCACTGCTTGCAGTGTACGAGGTATTTTTGGTTAATTAGTAAGCGATCGCACGCTAACGCTATGACTTTCGTGCCTTAGTCCTAGAGGTTTAGCAAAATTATTAAGTCTCTTACGATACCAATACAGCCTCTTCAAACACTTTTACAAGCAAAACAAAACTTGGGATTGCTTCCCAAGTTTATCATTAAAAAAAACGTGCTTACTTATAGTTATGACATCAAAAGAAGCTAGCAGCGACAAAAAAGTTGAAAATTCTCCTGCTGAACCAGAAACCACCGTTGCCCAAACGCAAGACCCAGCACCGGAAGAACCTACAGCCCAAGAGGAAGAGCAGAAGCCAACTGTAGACGAAAAGCAGAAGCCAACCGTAGACGAAAAGCAGAAGCCAACCGTAGACGAAAAGCAGAAGCCAACTGTAGACGAAAAGCAGAAGCCAACCGTAGACGAAAAGCAGAAGCCAACCGTAGACGAAAAGCAGAAGCCAACTGTAGACGAAAAGCAGAAACCAACTGTAGACGAAAAGCAGAAGCCAACTGTAGACGAAAAGCAGAAACCAACTGTAGACGAAAAGCAGAAGCCAACCGTAGACGAAAAGCAGAAGCCAACAGGAGAGGAAGAGCCAAAGCCCGCTCCAGAGGAGCCTGGTGCTATCTTTCAAGCAGTTGGCGTTATTACAGGTAAGGTTAAGTTTGGAGAAGCAAATGACAATACCATTACGATTGGTAATAAAGAGTACCCACTTTTCTATGCTCCACGCAAGCAGAAAGCTTTTGATGCACTCAAGAAAGAGATAGAAGCAACAGGCGAATCGATCCAACGGGTGGTTGTTTATCCAAGATTTACTCATTTTCCCGGTAGGGACATACCGCCTAACGTTGGCTTCCAACTTGTTGGCTTTGACAAAGGACGCCATGAAGAGGTGATTTCAGAAGAACTTGCTGACATGGAGTTTAAACTTTGCGGATTGTGGCAGTTTATTCCTGTTTGTCGCACACCATGTATCTCTGTTTTCAAGAATTTTACTAAAGAACGACTGGAGCACATTAAACAATCGGAACCAGCTAAAAAAGTAAAATACATGAAAGCCAGTCACTTACCTTTGTTCTGGCGAGACGCGTTGGTACCACCATTTAGGTTTAATCCCAAAGCATCAAAAGAAGAGCAAGGTAAACCAGTTTTTGTACAAATTAAGGCAAAATTTGTGCCACATCGGGACGCTTTTGAATTTGATTCATTACTGGGATTGCCACTGGAGAAACCACCAAAGTTCCTCAAAGCTAGTAAAGATGATAAAGCAACAGCGATCGCAGAAAAAAGAGCAGCGCTGAAAGCAGCGGGTAAGGATACCGCCCCGCCAAAAGGAAAACCACCTTTTAAAGGCAAGCCCAAAGGGAAGTTTCCGAGCAAACCTTACAACAACTCTGAGGGTAGCTCTCAGGTTAAACCTCAGGGTAGTCCTGAAGGTAGTCCTCAGGGCAGTTCTGAAGGAAGACCAAAGGATTTACCCAAGCCCAAGCCCAAGCCCAAGCCACAACAACCCTCCTAGGCGAGCTTAAGGTATCGTAAACCCAGCCTAGAATTTGACCGAACAGGATGTTAAGACGCGCTATGGCGCGTCTCTACTTAATTCTCAAACCCAATAAACAAAGGACTAGTCCAAACTTTAGAATCATCTACTTGGCGACCAGAAATGTAGACTGGCAAAAAACCGTGGGGTGTAGACTGGGGTTCGAGTGTAAAACTACCACTCATGTCTGTTGGCATGGAAGTTGCGCTCAAGCGTTCCACTGCAACAAACAGTTCTGCGCCACCCAGTTCTTGCCGTAAAATCTCTTTATCTAAAATCTCTTGACCTGTAAATTCCCAACTAAATTCCGGACAATGAATGTAAGGATTGCGCTGTAATGGGCTACCTAACTTGATATAACTATCAATTTGTACTTTTAACTGAAAACGAGCATGGAGTAAATCTGACAGATCTAATTCCACAGCATCTGAATCCCCATAAGTATCCGAACGAAACTCCAGTTTTAAAGCGCCAGCACGTCTGACATATTCTTCCGGATGTTCCAAACCATAAATTTGATAGCACTGAACTAGAGTATTGGAGTATTCCAAGGTACCGCGCCACTCTGCCCAGCGGTAGCGGTCTTTAATTCTAGAACCACCCCAACGCAAGCGAATTTTATTTGGGGCATAACCCGCTTCTGAGTGCAGGTTTCTCCGCCAGAGCAAACCTTTATGAGTGTAAGCAGCAATTTCATCCCAACCAGTGCTACCTAACAATCGATAGTTAATGGTGACTGCACCAGATGTACTGAATTCGTCTCCCTGAATATGTGAGCCAGACCACAATAAAGCAACAAGACGATCGCCTGTTGTTGCCCAAGTATGACGGGAACGCAGGGCGTGATTGATGTCTGACTTTGTTAGCGATCGAGCAATTATCCCCGTGACACCACCATTCACCCCAAAAACTGCTGTACCGGGAACTCCTCCGCCACAACGCCCCCGATGTTCGTCACCGTTGGCTGATACCCCCAGCTTATATCCTCGAGCGATCGCATCTTGGTAGAACCACGGGAAATGACCCCAAGCCGAACCAATTTCAATTAAGCGTTCGAGTTTTGGGTGATGCCAGTCTAAAATGGCACGTCGTCCACCAACATGAGGAATCAGTAAATGTTGTTCTGGATTGTGAATGTATGCTGCATAAAGCTGATCGACAGGCCATGCTCCAGGCAGCAGTTGCTTGCCTTTCATGTCTTCATTCCATTCAAAAGAGCGAACCTGCTTGCCTTGACGGTCAAAGGGAAACAAGACTTCGTCACCCAAGAAAATCACATTGCGATCGCCTCCTGCAGCCGAATTCCCGCACCACTCCGTACCGGGATAGCAGAGAAATTCCCCTTCCTCAGTAATTTCCTGACACAACTTGACATCTTGCTTCCAGCGTTCCTCAGTAATATTAAAATCATTAGCCGTGTAACCTAAAACATCCAGTCCGGCTACATCCCGACCGTAAGCAAAATTATACTCAGTACTGTTGGTTCCTACCGTATTATTAGAGTGAACGTGAAGGTCTGCAAAAAACGACCTAGGATAACTGAGATGTTTGTCTGCTGTAACGGGAGTTGGAGCGCTTTGTAACTCAGTCCCCTCTAACACAGCCCGAAGGGTCAGTTCTTCATCCGCATCTAAAGTTAAATCTGTCTTGACAACTGCCCAACCTTGTGCAGGTATATCGAGTTGTTGGTTGATTTCTGTAGATGAACTTTGAGCTTTTAACAGCAGTTTTCCTCCCACTCCCCAACAAGCATTCCCCCAAACATCCTCAACCCTGACTCTTATAGGAAAAGACACGCCTGTTTTCACCAGTCGCGGAGTGATAATTGCAAGTTTAGCGGGTTGTCCTGGCAAAATATCAATAACAACATCACCCGGAATTTCTGCAAAGCGAGACGTTCCCACCGGATCGATATAAGCTCTAAATCGGAAACTTTGCTCTACGAAAGTTTGCACCCTTGTTCCCGGTCCGCCAGCACGGCGATCTCCCAAACGAATCAAAATGCGATCGCCGGGTTTAATGTAGCCATCCACAATGTCTACAATAATTGCCTTTTGGTAGGGACGTTCGTGACCTTTTTGGTCAAACCGCACCTTAAGTGACTGCACAGTTGCGGGGCTTTCCCCAGGAAGAGATGGGCGGGCTTGGTATTCAGCAGAGAGATAATTAGCACCTTTCGGGTCTTCTGTCTGAAAAATTCCCCAATCTGAATAAAATTTAAAAGTGACTTTCATCCAAGCCCCATCTGCAATACCAGAAGCACCAACTTCATAATCCAGTAAAATTTCCTGCCAACTTCCAGCTTCGATTTGTTGAGTTGAACAACGCAATCGACCTAGAAAAGGCAAGGTACTGACATACTCTAGATACCCTTGTGGATGAGTATATTCTCCAAGTATTGAATTCAGTGCTTCTTCTGACATATCTTTTTAATTACCTAATTGAGACTAATCCTGCCTTTTCAACAAATTGTTGACCTTCTTTAGACAGTAGTAGATTGGCATAGGCAACTCCAGCTTTTTCTTCAGATCTACCATCACGACGAATAATGATGTATAAATACCTAGTAATGGGGTAGCTACTGTCTCTAAACGCTGCCATATTGAGTTTGTTATTATCAATGACAACTGGTACATACTGTTTGGTGTTACCAGGTGCAAGCGGTAAAGGACGGACTTTGGTCTGAGTTGCGACTAACATAGCAGCACCGATTCCAATTGCTCCTGGGGTGGAAGCAACATCGCGAACAAGCACGGTGTAATCTCGGCTAGATTTGACTTTGGAACTGACGTTTTTTACTTTAGACCCAAGAAGCGTTTTCAGTAAAGCAGTGGTTTTAACGTTTATACTGAAAGGTACGATTGGTAAATTTGGACCTCCTACTTCTTGCCAGTTAGTAATTTTACCAGTGTAGATGTCCTGGAGTTGAGATACGGAAAGTCCGGGAATGGAAATATCTGGATGAGTGTAGGAGGCAAGACCATCAATCGCGACGGCCATTTGATCTAATTTAAAACCGCGACCAATTGCTTTTTGATACTCTGTATCTTCTAGGGGACGACCAGACAAAGCAAAGCTTAGTTGACCGTCAAGCAGCATCTCAATTCCTTTACCCGTACCGGGTTGGCTGTCAGGTGGGTCTACATAACGCAGATTAAATTGCGGGTGTGCTTGACTGATAGCTTGGTGCGTGCCTTGAGCCACCAGAGATGCAAAAATGAGGGAACCACCAAAGTTAAAAGTACCCGTAGGGACATTTGGCACTTCCTTCATAGTCTTGTAAGACTGAATTTCTGGGGTGCTAGAGGCGTCGGAAGTGCTGTTACTGGCAGAAGGACTGCGATCGCTAATTTCTGGTTTTGGAAGAATTTGCTGCCAGAAAAAGTAGCTTCCCACACCAAACAATAAAAATAATAGAGTCAGAATCAACCAAAAATAAGGAAATTCAAAATTAGCTTTAGCAGTCTTATCCTTTTTTTCAGAAGCAAAAGTATTCAAAGGTTTGCCACATTTTTGACAGTTTTTAGCCCCAATAGGATTTGCATCATAGCTGCAATGGTTACAGGTTTTTCTTCCTTTAGGATTTGATTGACTGGTACGCATCTAAATTCCTCGGGAGTATCATTTGCTTAAGTGCGATATAACAATAACCATTATTTAAGAATGGTTATTGTGGTAGAGACCCGAAGATTTGTTAGATTTACAATCTAGTATTATTCCATACTTTTCATGTTGAAAGCTTGCCACATTTTTATTTGGTGTTTCTGATGATTCAGTCCTTTTAGGAGGATATACGTATTTAATTACCAATTGGGATTAATCCTGCCTTCTCAACAAATTGTTGACCGTATGCATCTAATTCCTCGGTAATATACTTTACTTAGTTACGGGATAACAACCATTCTGTTGCATTTTTCCATACTATTATTACTATTACTGTTTGGATAAATCGTCAAAGTTTTAATTTGTTTAAGTAAGCTTCAAAGCTTTTACTTATGCATTAATTTTAGTTAGCTATAGCTTTTATAACTAACAATATTTTCGCTGTACTGAAAAATATTTTTTGTATAAACTTTGGTTTGCCTTTTAAACTGTCACAGCGCTTAATGTTTGTTTCTAATTCCAAAGTCTAAAATGCTTGATACCAGGATTTTTAGATTATTTATTCTAAACTCTAGTTCTGAAGAACGAAACTAAATATTTCATTAAATTATTGGATATCGCTTCGTTCTACCCAAACCAAAAAATACATTGGGCGATTTAAGCTTGACTTGACAAATGAACTCTAAAGAGCACAAGTGAGGTATAAATATCAATTAATTTGTCCAGTCTTCAACTTGTAAATTAGAAATATTTTTAAAATCAGTTAAGTTTCGAGTTAGTAATGTAGCATTTATAGAAAGAGCAATTGCAGCAATTTTTAAATCCATTGTACCAAGACGAGGATAATCGGTCCTAAATCTAAAAGTTGTACATATTACGGCAATAGGAGTCAAGAACCTAGATGACTTGATACATAATAATTTCGATACCGCGATTGCAGAGGAACTGAAATGGACTCAAGATAAAGGTGCTGAAGTGAAGGTTATGTTTGCTAAAAAACAAGTAAAATTTGCTAAGATTCGAGCTTAATATTTAGCTTAGAATTTCAAAAAAACCTTAATTATAAGTTTGTTGCAAATAACTAATTTTTCTGTTTTAAAACCTGTGTTCCTGCTAAAGAACGGGGTTTATCTGCTGTTCTAAGTACTTCTTGTCCGATGAGGGTTAACAATGCTAAAAAAGCGAGAAGTGAAGCACAAGCAAATGCAGCAACCGTTTGGTATTCGCTGTAAACTCTTTCTATATGTAATGTTAGCGTGTTTGTTTCTCCTATGAGTTTGCCAGATACAACAGAAACGGCTCCAAACTCACCAACGGCTCTGGATGTACAAATGATAACTCCGTAAAGTAATGCCCAGCGAATTGAAGGAAAAGTGACTCGCCAAAAAGTTTGCCAGGGATTTGCTCCCAGTGTTTGGGCTGCTTCTTCCTCCGCCAGTTCCATGTTTTGCAAGGTAGGGAGTACTTCTCGCACGACAAACGGAATCGTGACAAACAATGTTGTAAAAATCATCCCAGGGAGGGCAAAAATAACATTGATATTAGCTGCTTCTAGCCACGAACCAAACACCCCTACTGTATGGCTGTAGAGAAGAATAAACATTAAACCAACGACTGTTGGTGAAATAGCCAAGGGTAGGTCAATAATTCCCACCAGCAGAACTTTCCCAGGAAAAGAATACCGTGCTAAAATCCAAGCCATCAGAATCCCAAACACTGTATTTATGGGAACTGTAACAATTGCGATCGCGACCGTAAGAAATAAAGCGTGCTGTGCTTCGGGTGTTGTAATTCCCTCCCAGTAAGCTGCAACGCCACTGACAAATGCCTGATAAAAGATATTTACGATAGGAAAAACAACAACGATTGCCAAGAAAGACAAACCCAAAGCAATCAATAGATAACGCCCCCAAGGGAAATGCCGTAATTTTGCTGTCAAGCTATTTCTCATAGCGACGACTCCAGAACTGCAACAGGTTAATACATATCAAAATCGCGAGAGAAAACACGAGCAAAACGATCGCGACAGCCGTTGCACCACTGTAATCATATTCTTCCAACCGACGATAAATATAGACAGAACTTATCATCGTCTCAAAAGGAATATTACCTGAAATCATGACTACCACGCCATACTCGCCGACAGCACGGGCAAAAGCAAGGGAAAACCCCGTCAAAATTGCAGGCAATAATTGAGGAAACAGGACTTGCCAAAAACTTTGCCAAGCATTTGCTCCTAAAATACGAGCTGCTTCTTCAACTTCTGGTTCAATCTCCATTAATACAGGTTGTACGGTTCTCACTACAAAAGGTAGGGTGACAAAAACTTTGGCAAACACAACCCCGAAAACAGATGAAGTCATATTGACTTGTTCAATACCAAGCTGCTGCAAGTTATTCCCCAAAAATGTTCCGGGGTCAAAGTACTGCCCGATAACTCCTCCAGAACCGTAGAGAGAAACTAAAGCAATTCCAGCAACTACAGAGGGCATGGCAAAGGGTAAATCAACCAAACCATCTGCCAAACGCTTACCAGGGAATTCATAACGGACTAATATCCAAGCCAGAATTGAACCAAAAACGCTGTTAATCAAAGCAGCCAAAAAAGCAGCACCAAAGGAAAGCTTATACGCTTCCACAGCTGCAGGTGCTGCAATCACTTGCCATAATTCTTGCCAGGAACGTTTGGATGCTTCTAAAAAGATAACGCCCAAAGGCAACAAAACAATAAAACTAATGTAGGTTACAGCTAAACCCTGCAAAAGTGCTTTATAAGAGCGTTGAGTCGAGATTGAAGAAATAGCTGACATTGCCACTATCGTGTCCGGGCTGCTTGAGCAGTATCAAATAGCGCTCCATTGGCAAAAAGCTTTTTGTTCACAGGTGTCCAACCCCCAAAATCAGAAATTTTATAGAGAGTGGTAACTGGTTTGTACTGACTGGCGTGTTTTTCGTATGCTTCCTTGTTAATAGGGCGATATCCTGCTTGAGCGTAAATTTCTTGACCTTTAGGGGAAAACAAGAACTTGGTAAATGCCTCTGCCACTTCGCGGGTTCCCCGTTTATCAGCAATTTTGTCTATAACAGTTACGGGAAAATCAGCCTGAATATTGGTTGCAGGGACTATATAAGGATAATCTTCAGGAATCGCATCGTTAGTAAAAATAATCTCGTTTTCAAAGGTAACAAGTGCGTCTCCTATTTTATTTTTTACAAACGCATCCGTCGCCTCGCGCCCATTGCTCACCAAGCTTTTCGTGTTTTTGACAAAGCCTTTGAGATAGTTTTCTGCTGCTTGCTCTCCTTGTGATTTGAGAGTAGAACCATATCCTGCCATAATTCCCCAACGAGCATTACCCCCAGTCAGAGGATTGATGGCTACTATTGAGATGCGATCGCCAGTTAAATCGCTCCAGCCCTGAATTTTTTTGGGATTTCCAGGTCTGGTAACAATAACCATAACCGAACTAGCGGGAGAAGCCTGATTGGGCAATCGTTGGCTCCAATCTTTACTGACAAAACCTTTTTCCACCAGAGGGTCTATATTACTCTGAAGATTTTGAGCTAATACATCAGCCTGCAAACCCCCCAAAATAGCCCTAGTTTGAGCCCCAGAACCACCATAAGATTCTTTAAACTTGACATCTTGACCAGTTTTTGATTTCCATTCTTCTTGAAAAGCCGGTATCATTTTAGAGAAAAGAGGTTTTGCAACTCCATACGCAACCAAAGTTAATTCAATTGTTCCTGAATTCCGCGCTGCAGTTAATTGAGTTTGCTCGGTTGATGTTTGTTCTTGAGTCGAGTTTTGTGTTTGAGTGCAAGCGGGAAGCATAAATCCCGCAATAAATAGGAGGGCGTGTAAGACAGAACGCCTTCTCATAGTAGCTGCTCCTGGTATCCTGTTAAGAGAAGTCACAGAAAAATTTGCCTTGAAAATCATTAAACCACGGTGAAATGCTTGAAAACACGCTCAAACAGTTCAGCAAGCCGTAGTTTAGCAATAATACCAATTTCCTTGGCAATCTTTGCGTCTTTGCAGTTAAAAATTCTCTTTGAACCATAAAAGCAGACAAATCGTAAAGAACTTCTTCAAGATCTCGCTCTACAGAACAAAAGTCAGAATATTTTAGTAAATTTTTACACCAGCAGACAAACGAATTGCCATGGCAATTACGATATATTATGTTGACCCACTCTACTGAAACAACTGTGGCTAATCAAGAAGAAATCGCCCTATCTTTGGCAAGAACACCTTTATTTATTATTGCTCAAGAACTCAAAGCACGACTGACTAGCTTTGGTGGTTGGGAAATGCCCGTACAGTTTACTGGTATTAGTAAAGAACATGAAGCAGTCAGAAATGCAGCAGGAATGTTTGATATTTCCCATATGGGTAAATTTATCCTGCAAGGTAAAAACCTCATTACGCAACTCCAGCATTTAGTTCCTTCAGACTTAAGCCGTTTGCAACCCGGTCAAGCACAATATACTGTTTTGTTAAACCCTCAAGGCGGTATAATCGACGACATTATCGTTTACTATCAAGGAGAAGATCCAACTGGCGGGCAACGAGGAGTTATCATTGTCAACGCTGCCACTACCAGCAAAGATAAAACATGGCTCCTACAACACCTAAATTCAGATGAGCTTGTTTTCCAAGACATTTCCACCGAAAAAGTCTTAATTGCCTTACAAGGACCGCAAGCTGTAAATTTGCTGCAATCATTTGTTGACAAAGATATTACCCAGGTTAAGGCATTTGGACACTTAGAGGCAACAGTTTTCGGTAAGACCGCATTCCTTGCCCGTACTGGTTATACGGGGGAAGATGGATTTGAAGTCATGATAGATCCAGAGGCTGGAGTAGAATTGTGGCGCAGCCTGTTGAATGCTGGTGTTATTCCGTGCGGATTGGGTGCGAGAGACACCCTTCGCCTTGAAGCTGCGATGGCACTTTACGGACAAGATATTGATGACACCACCACCCCTTTAGAAGCTGGTTTGGGGTGGCTGGTACATCTTGATAAAAAGGAAGACTTTATTGGGCGGTCAGTTTTAGAACAGCAAAAAGCTAGCGGAGTGCAACGCCGATTAGTTGGTTTGCGAATGCAAGGACGCAACATAGCCCGTCACGGATATCAAGTACTTTCTCAAGGGGCAGTTGTTGGCGAAGTCACAAGTGGTACACTATCACCTACGCTTGGCTATCCTATTGCTCTTGCCTATGTTCCCACCGAACTCGCAGCTGTCGGTCAGCAACTAGAAGTAGAAATTCGGGGTAAAGCTTACCCTGGAGTAGTTGTTAAGAAACCTTTTTACCGTTCAAAAAATCGCTAATTGCTAATTGCTAATTGCTAATTGTGTCTTTACCATTAGCTATTAGCCATTAGCCATTAGTTATTAGCTGTGAGCTATTAGCCATTATCTGTGTTAATTTTTTGATGTGGATGAGGAAGTGATATGTCTTTGGAATATCCTGACAATTTAAGATACCTAGATACCCATGAATACGTGCGTCTCGATGGAGACATTGCCACCATTGGTATTAGTGCCTTTGCTGTGGAGCAATTAGGCGACGTTGTGTTTCTGGAACTTCCAGAAATTGGTGATGTTGTGACCAAAGGAGAAAGCTTTGGCTCAATCGAGTCAGTGAAAGCTGTTGAATCCCTGAATTCACCAGTGACTGGCACAGTGGTGGAACGCAATGACGCTTTAATAGAATCTCCCGAACAAGTAGCAGATGACCCTTATGGAGACGGTTGGTTGTTAAAAGTCCGTGCTGACGATCCTGAAGATATTGAGGATGCATTGACTGCAGAGGAGTATAGCGCCCAAGTGGAAGGGTAGATAAGGAAGAGGGGTAGACAAGGGAGACAAAGGAGACAAGGGAGAGGGGGTAGACAAGGAAGAGAGAAAATTCCTCCTTGTCTACCATGTCCCCCGTGTCCCCCATGTCCTCCGTGTCCCCCTCCAATCCCCTAGCCAAAAAAATTTCGTTACAATTAGATAAACTAATCACACATACCTGACGTGTCAAATATACTTGTTGCAAAATATTAAGTATCGCGTCTAGAGAGAAATTTGTGATAAACTCCGAGTCTCGTGTTGAGTTAACTCTTCAACAACCGTTGGAGAACAAAAGTGAGAGATTGAGCTTTCAAGCAAGGCACATTGGACCGTCATCCAATGATATTCAGCAAATGCTTAAAGTTTTGGGTTATAGCAGCCTTGATGAGCTAATTGATAAAACCGTTCCACAAGGAATCCGTTTATCTCGTCCGTTAAAGTTGCCAGACGTAAAAACTGAGTACGCAGCCCTTGATACGTTAAAAGAAATAGCTTCAAAAAATCAAGTTTTCCGTTCGTTCATTGGTACGGGATACTATGACTGTATTACACCTCCGGTCATTCAGCGAAATATCCTAGAAAATCCTGGCTGGTATACTGCCTATACTCCCTATCAACCGGAAATCGCTCAAGGACGGCTAGAAGCACTGCTGAATTTCCAAACAATGATTATTGATTTAACAGGTTTGGAAATTGCCAATGCTTCGTTACTGGATGAAGCCACAGCCGCAGCAGAAGCTATGAGTATGAGCTATGGTGTTTGCAAAAGTAAAGCAAACAGTTATTTTGTTTCTCAGGACTGCCATCCCCAAACTATAGATGTGTTGCAAACACGGGCAAATCCTTTGGGAATCAAGATTATTGTGGGAGACCATCAATCCTTTGATTTTTCAGAACCTATTTTTGGAGCAATCCTTCAATACCCTGCAACTGATGGTACTATCTATGATTACCGCGCTTTTGTAGAAAAAGCCCATGCTGAGGGAGCATTGGTGACGGTAGCTGCAGATCCCTTGAGTTTGACTTTACTGACACCCCCAGGTGAATTTGGTGCTGATATTGCTATAGGTAGCACCCAGCGCTTCGGTATTCCTCTGGGCTATGGCGGACCTCATGCTGCATACTTTGCTACTAAAGAAGAGTTCAAGCGGCAAGTACCGGGAAGAATTGTTGGTGTATCAAAAGATGTTCGGGGTAAACCCGCATTGCGTCTTGCTTTACAAACTAGAGAACAGCATATCCGTCGTGAAAAAGCTACCAGCAATATCTGTACGGCACAAGTTTTGCTTGCGGTGATGGCAGGTATGTATGCCGTGTATCACGGTGCAAGTGGGTTAAGAAAAATTGCTGAAAACGTTCACCAAATGACTGTAATGCTGGCGGAAGGTTTGAAGCAGTTGGGTTACAGCATTTCAAACGAGTCTTTCTTTGATACTCTGCATATCAATTTAGGAGAACGCAGTTTAGAGGATATTAAAGCCGCTTGTGAAGCACAACGTATTAACATACGTATTTTTAATGCCAATAGCGTTGGTATATCTTTAGACGAAACTACCACAGAAAAAGATTTAATTGACCTTTGGAAAATATTTTCAGGTAAGAATGTCCTACCTTTCACACCTGAAGAATTCGCTTCTCCCCATCTTCCCCTCTCCCCATCCCCCTCTCCCTTTCTTCCCCTCTCCCGCACCACTAGCTACCTGACTCATCCCATCTTTAACAGCTATCACTCAGAAACTGAGTTGCTGCGCTATCTACACAGGCTGGAAACTAAAGACTTGTCACTAACAACGTCGATGATTCCTTTGGGTTCATGTACGATGAAGCTCAATGCAACATCTGAGATGATGCCTGTCTCATGGGCTGAGTTTAATAAGATACACCCTTTTGCGCCTCCGTCTCAAACCCGAGGTTATCAAATCCTGTTTCAGCAGCTTGAGGAATGGTTGGCTGAAATTACTGGTTTTGCGGGAATTTCTTTGCAACCAAATGCTGGTTCTCAAGGTGAGTATGCGGGATTGTTAGTGATTCGTCGCTATCATGAAAGCCGTGGGGAAGGGCATCGGAATGTTTGTTTAATTCCCCAATCTGCACACGGTACCAATCCCGCAAGTGCGGTCATGTGCGGGATGAAAGTGATTGCTGTTGCTTGTGACTCTGAGGGGAATGTCGATCTAGATGATTTGAAAGCCAAAGCAGAAAAGCACAGCAAGGAACTTTCTGCTTTGATGGTGACATATCCTTCAACCCATGGCGTATTTGAGGAACAAATCCAAGAAATTTGTGCCGTGATTCACGCTAATGGCGGACAAGTCTACATGGATGGAGCAAATATGAATGCCCAGGTAGGGCTTTGCCGTCCTGGAGATATCGGCGCGGATGTTTGTCACCTTAACCTGCATAAAACTTTCTGTATTCCTCACGGTGGTGGCGGTCCCGGTATGGGACCTATTGGTGTTGCTTCTCATTTAGTGCCTTTTCTTCCCGGACATATCGTGTTAAGCACTGGAGATGTGGGGATTGGGAATCAGGAGGAAATTCCCCAATCTTTCACGAGTGCTGTTTCTGCTGCACCTTGGGGTAGTGCTAGCATCCTGGTTATTTCTTGGATGTACATTGCTATGATGGGTACGGCAGGTTTGACCGCAGCAACAAAGGTGGCGATTCTTAATGCTAACTATATTGCTCGTCGCCTGGAAGCTTACTATCCTGTTCTTTATAAAGGGAAGAACAATCTAGTTGCTCATGAGTGCATTTTGGATTTGCGATCGCTGAAAAAATCGGCTTCCATAGAAATTGATGATATTGCCAAGCGTCTGATGGACTATGGGTTTCACGCACCTACTGTTTCGTGGCCTGTAGCGGGTACAATCATGGTAGAACCAACAGAAAGTGAATCTAAAGAAGAGTTAGATCGTTTCTGTGACGCGCTGATTGCCATTCGTCAAGAAATTGCTGAAATTGAATCTGGCAAGATGGATATTCAAGATAATGTCTTGAAAAATGCACCTCATACGGCAGAGAGTCTTATTGCTGGAGAATGGCACCATCCTTATTCGCGAGAACAAGCTGCATACCCCGCACCTTGGACTCGGGAACACAAATTCTGGCCGAGTGTCAGTCGCATTGACGCTGCTTTTGGCGATCGGAATTTTGTTTGTTCTTGTCTGCCAATGGATGCTTATTAGAGTTAGCGATCTTTTTACATACGGAGAAGCATTATATGCCTTTGTTTTAAATGCGAGTGAGTTCGACAGACCTCACTCTCCGTCCCTCTTCTTCCAGGGAAGCAATGTTCGGAGAGCACTTTTAAAACCCCTCCCCTCATAGGATACAGCTGGTCGGTGGGGGTGCCCTCATTTAACACGCTCTCATTTTTCTTTCCCAGGCTCAGCCTGGGATTGAGATCTGCAAGGCTTTAGCTCGCGTAACGGATCGTACAGGAGGCGGTTCTTCTACTTAAAAGCAACTTGCCAAAACGCGATGCTTCCAATAAGTTAGGTTCGCAATTTATAGATAGAGAAGACGCGGATTTAGTATGACTGCTGAGTTATACGCTAGCTACTACTTTGTCTTGAATCTTGAGACTTTTATCAACTGGTACAGCAGGCTTTTTCTGAACTTGTATTAATAAATCTTGAAAGCTAATTTCTGATTCTTGTAAATTTCCTGAGACAGAATCAAAACCAGAGCATAAAAAACTGTGTTCTTGTACTACCCAAAAAGGAATTTTGAAATCTTTGACAACATCTCTCTCTTGTTTTAAATCGTAGTAAGCAGAAATACCAGTAAAACCACTAGAAATAAATAAGCCGTAACGATAATTGGATTTAAATCTAAATACAGATAGTCGAATATCAACTGGTAGAATAATTCCGCGATCGCTAGTTATACTTGTAGTCTCTATAATACTGTGAAACTGACTTTTGTTGTAAAGTTCATCTAAAGTTACAGGCAACTCCAATTTTCCATAAAATTGATTGCCTAAAATGGCAAGTCCAGAACCTGTTAATTGACCTGAAAACTTTATTGTAACAGCTTTCAAGGAAGATGTTTGCTGTATTCCCGTATCTAATGCTCCCTGAAAACTGGTTATTAACGAGCTAAGTTTTTTCACCAATTTCATCATTGTCCTCCTGAATAAATTTAAGATTTTTCAATAGCAAATAGAGACTTGTAACCAAGAACTATTAAGTAGGCAATACCCAATCCATAAATTTTTGGTTAGCATTTCCCACCCCACAGTATTTAAAATTTTTTAGAAATCATTAAGAATTCATACATATTAAATTTAACAGCTAAAGATTGTGTCTTCTGTTTGATATATACTGACGTAAGTTTGTCATATATTTTGTAAAAGTCTGATAAAGTATCAGTAGTAAAGTTAAAAGCCTATATCAAGTTATATTAAAAAATTTAAACAAGAAATTATGTAAATACACGGAGAGTGTTAGTCGTATTTTGGCTTTAGCTACGAAGAGGAAAAATCAATGTCTACTTACGAAAAGATCTACGCGATTGTACGTCAGATTCCGAGAGGTCGGGTAGCTACTTACGGTCAGGTGGCAGACTTAGCTCATCTATATGGTAAAGCCCGTTTGGTTGGATATGCTCTTTACCGAGTTAATACCAACTTATCGAATGTGCCCTGGCATCGTGTGGTGAATGCCAAAGGTGAAATATCTCATTCCCCTTTACGAAATGGAACTGATTACACGCAGCAATGGCTGCTAGAAGAAGAAGGAATCAAATTTACTCCTGATGGAAAAATTAATCTCCGAGAGTACCTTTGGAAAAGTCGTCAAATTTAATACATTTGAAGCGGTACAATTTATTTAAGAATTCAGTTTTAAGTAGTCATGCAAAATTAATTACACATTTTTAAAACCTAGAATGTCCGTTAGATAAGTATTTCAGGCGATGGGGAGTATGAAATTAATTTTGCTCAGGTACTTATAACCCATTGGCAGAGGTCAGACGGAACCGAAAGTATTACTTATTACCTTTAATACTTATTCCTCCCTTCTGCCCTCTGCCCCCTGCCTTTCCCAGATAAAAAGGGGCAATTGCCTTAGTTCTATAGTTTCTAAAACCAAAAGCAATTGCCCTACTGTATAAGGTGTATGAGAAAGTCAGAATGCACCCATAACTGAGTTTTGAAAGACTATCCCTTAATCATTTCGCGTACTTTTTTCTGAAGCGCTGGGTCTTGTCTGACGACTGCTTCAATTTGATTAAAGCGTTCTGGCTGTAGCCCTTCAGTCTGCAATACCTGTTTCATTTTAGTCTCAGCTTGTTGTTGAATCTGCCTCAAATTTGTGAATGCTTTCTCAAACTGCTGCTTTTCTTGAGAACTAACTGCTGGTGTTGGTGGGGTAGAAGGCGTTTTCTGTGATTTATAAATGGCAAAAAATCGTTCTTGACTTAAACCAGACTTAGTAATGACTTGAGACATTTCCTGATTTGCATTTTGCTCAATGCCTATCAACTGTTTTATTGTACGTGCAAATTTTTGAAGTTCTTCTGAGCTAACCTGGGTGTTGGTTGGAGTAGTGGTGGTTGCTGGAGGCTGAGTTTGAGGCGTTGGCGATGAGGATGGGGATACTGGTTTTTGTTGTGCTTGAACCGACAGGTTGCCGACAAGCAAGAATAGAAAAATACAGCTTCCTGTCAGAAGTTGCTTGAACACGTTGAGTTCCTCCTTAGAGATTACCTACCCCACATTAGAGAAGGTATTGGACTTCTTGGACTAGCTCGTTAAGTTCCATCGATGTAGCAGGCATATTCTAAGGTACACTTAAAAAGCAACACAGCTATTGACTGTTGTTGCTAGCGCACGACTCCAGATACACCATATCGTGGTACGGCTTCATACATATTAACGAAATAGAGTTAATATTGACTGTGCAAAGTGGCACTTCACACATTGACTGTACTCGTAACAATCGCCCAAAAGCCTTTAATCGTCTTTTCAACTTGTAAAGCGACTGCTACAGGCACTTGGGGTTGTTGTTATCGGGGCTAGCATCGGGAAAGAATGTCCGGATAGCACCATTTTTGGTCACAAACACGGTCGTAAATGTTTTGCCATCGTCTGTAACACTTAATTGGCACGCTTTATTTGTTGAAGAGGTATTGGGATTTTTCTTGTAAGCTAAAGAAGCGATCGATAGAATTTCTTCAGCATTGAGAGTGTAACCGTATCCTTTTACAGGAGAGCGAGCAGTTTTATCACCTACTTTTATAATGACACCCATAGTATAAACGGCATTGGGAAGCACCTCTTCTCTAGAGGTATTATTAGCTAAGCGTCCTGCCAAACCTTTTTGCTGAAGCTCTAAATAACGACCAACAAAGTGCAATCCACCAATTGATTTTCCCCAAGTCGGTTCGCCGCAAAAGATGTGGTCAAAAGCCTTTGCTTTAAACCAGACATCGGTTAGATCGTTGAGAAAATCTGCGTTTGAAGTGCGACCTGAAACAAGAGACCCGCCTACAAATTTCTTAATATTGGCTAAAACAGCAGAATTTTTCTTCATCATAGCTTGAAAGCGAGAGGGATCGACGACTGTACCGGGTGCTCCACACGTATTATTAACTGCTTTGTCAAAACTATTTAAAGTTGGAGGTGGTGGAGTCACATCGGCTGGGCTTCCTACTGCTAATCCAGAGACGGGGTTGTTAATGTTGTCAAAGAATGGCAAAGAATCAGAAGGGACAGCAGTCAAAAGAGGATGAGAATGACTAATTACAGTATTGTTTGAACTCAAAATACCTCTACCAAGCTTTACCTCAGCAGGTACGTAACTTCCTTGTTCTCCAGACTCAAATTCTTCTAAAATTGTAGCGCTACTGGCTTTAAACACAAACAAGGACAGCAGTAATATTGCTCCCCCCATAACCTTTAAAGGTGGAACGAGTTGCGACATAATAAATATAGTTTAATTTGTGAATGAATTATTATTTAGCATAGGATTTAATGGTTTATGTTTGAGGTTTACTTTCTTTTACTTAATCTTCATCTTGCACCCACAGCATACCAATGCGATCGCCACTTACAATAATCACTCCTGTATCAAAGGTTGATTCTGTGATTGAGTCCCATTCACTCATGCCTGAAAAATTGTTCACAAATGATGCATTTGTAAAATATTTGCAATCTCCTGTAAACAGAGTTAATACTTTAGCAGAAATTTGCTGAGCTTCTCGAGCAGACATTAGCTCTACAGAATAAGCTAAATCTTTCGTCATTATAAAACTTATAATTTGTTCAGCTTCTTCTTGACTAATTTCTTTCCAACGCTCTCCTAGATTGTGATATCCTTGTTGATTTACAAATGCATCAATGAGTTCTAGAACCTCACGAGATGTTTCAAGGGAGCGAGAAGTTGCAGAGCGTTCGTTCGAGTTATTGGATGTAATTTTTTTGATTTCAAATACAACTTCGCCTTGATTGCGTTTGGTTATCACTTCTGATTTCAGTTGGGCAATTTCCTGAGAGTTGTCAGTTTCTAAATTCATTTTTACAATGTTTATCTTGACTACTAAAAATGATAATAACAGTTACTAGTAACTTCCAATTTGAAAAAAACTTCAAAATTTCTGGGGGTACGGATACCCTTCCTGCTTAGTGGCTCAAACATACTAAAGGTAATACCAATTTGCAAAAAGAATGCAACAGTTGAACATTCGTCTCCCAGTCAGACCTAACACGGGACACCACCGCGCTGTAGTATGTCTGGGGAAAGCAGAGGTGAGACCAAGAACTTGAAGAGAATTAAGCCCGACCAAGGTAACTCACTCACTGGAGTATATCCATTGTGGGATAGCCCGTATGCGTACAGCATTTCCGTCCGAAGAGGGTTTCCTTCGTTGTAGCAAGTTGCACGATCGTATGCGTCACCAGGGGTGAGATATCAAGCACAAACATTTTTTGAATTGATGTTATTAAGTAAGGAGTAAAATAGATACCCGTATTGCAAAAGAGATAATAAATTTCTTAGCAATACCCTACTTAAATTAATGCAATGAGTATAACTTAAGAGCGAGTTGTGCTTTCTCAAGACCTAAGGAATTGTAACTTATAGCACCTTATTCTCTTTCTTAAGAAAAGTAGGTATTGTTTCTGATGAAAGATGAATAAAAGTATCTTCTAAAGTTAAATAGAAAGTGTTCGGTGCAGAACAAAAAGGAAGTAAAACGATGAATCTAATTGCTTGGATTGTTTTAGGTCTTCTTGCAGGTGCCATTGCAAAAGCTATTTATCCCGGTTATCAAAGCGGTGGGATTTTAGGTACTTTGCTTTTAGGCATCGTTGGTGCTTTAATTGGTGGAACATTAGTTAATTTACTGCAAACAGGAACTTTCACTCTGACTTCTGCAACATTAAGTATTCCTGGTTTGTTCGTTGCTGTTTTGGGTGCGATTATTGCAATTTTCTTGTACTACCGATTTTCTCACAGAGCACTTTAGAAATTTACAAGTAGAGTGGGCAATGCCCATCAAAAGATTAATATATAGGGCAAGACCCACTTTACACAGCCAGATCTTTACTTAACTCTTCTTCCAACTGTTCCAATAAAGTATTAACATCTTTACCGACTTGTTCGTAACAAATAGGTGGTGAGATGGCAGGTTGAAAATGAATCAACTTGATTTGCTCTTTGCCAATTCCTATCATCAGAACTTCGACTTCAGGATTGTAATGCTCTACAATTCCTATAACTTCCTGGAGCCTGTTTTCAACGCTACTATTTAGCTTGTCTACTGCTTCTTTAGGACAGTAAACAAAATGCGGTCTTGGTTGTAGATCTATACCTATAGTGCCTTGGTCGCTACCATTTTCTAACCACAAACCCCACGACAACGCCGCTAATTCTTGTTGGTGTACTTTTACAAAGCTATCCAACTGACGCCGCCACTTGTTATCTGTTGATTCGGATTGGTGATTACCAAAGAACATAATGAATTTGGAATTTTGGGTAAGAAGAATCTCGCACAAAGAGGCACTTGGTTCAAAGTATCAGGGCTTACGCAACCTCAACGGGATTTGGAATTTCACGCGTTGCAAATACTCCAAATCCTTCCTTGAAAAGGGAGCTATGCGTAAGTCCTCACTATATTAGCGCTCTTTACACGATCCCTATTTTAGACCAGATTGTACGCGCCAAAGACTTGCGTAAACTCCATTTTGATTGAGGAGTTGTTCGTGAGTTCCAGATTCTACAAACTGTCCGTATTCCATGACATAAATGCAATCGGCGTTGCGTATGGTAGAAAGACGGTGTGCGATCGCAATAGTTGTTCGATTGACAGTGATGTGCTCTAAGGATCGTTGAATTGCGGCTTCGGTCTCATTATCGACGGCTGAGGTAGCCTCGTCTAAAATCAGGATGGGTGGATTTTTTAAGACAGCACGTGCGATCGCAATGCGCTGTCTTTGTCCCCCAGATAACTTTTGACCGCGTTCGCCGACAATTGTTTCATAACCTTGAGGTAACTGCATAATAAAATCATGGGCTTCAGCCACCTTAGCTGCGTTGATGATTTCATCATTATTTGCACTCAAGCGACCGTAAGATATATTTTCTGCAACTGTTCCATGGAATAAGAAGACATCTTGACTGACCAAACCAATGCAAAAGCGTAAATCCCGCAATTTTAAATCTTGGATATTGATGCCATCAAGAGTAATTTGTCCCGATTGAACTTCGTACAAGCGTAATAAAAGTTTAATTAGAGTACTTTTACCCGATCCAGTAGAACCAACAATAGCAATTGTTTTACCCGCCGGAATGTGCAAAGACAAATTTTTAACAACAGGTAACCTATCTTTATAACTAAACGTTACCTCTTTTAATGCCAACTCACCACGTACTCGATCTATAGGTAAGGCTATGTCTCCTGTAGGAATGGCGATAGGAGTATCCAACAAATCCATGACTCGATTGGTGGAAGCCATTGCGCGTTGGTACTGGTCAAAAGTTTCACCCAATCTTGTCAGAGGCCAAAGCAAGCGCTGGATTAAGAAAACGAGGACACTATAAGTACCAACAGACATTTTGCCATTGACAGCAGCAATACCACCAAACAACAGCAATGCCGTGAACCCACCTAGAATCAACATCCGAATCAATGGAATAAAAGCCGCAGATAACTTGATGGCTTTATTATTACTGCGGCGGTATGCTTCGCTTTCTTCTGCCAACCTTGCAATTTCGTAATCTTCGGAGGTAAAACTTTTAATAGTAGTGATGCCACCTAAATTATTTGCCAAACGAGCATTTAGCAGCCCTACCTTTTCCCGGACATCAGCGTAACGAGGAGCAAGCAAATCCTGATAAGCAAAAGAACCCCAGAGAATAAACGGTATTGGTAGCATTGACATCCAAGCAACACTAGGAGCCAAAATAAAGAAAGCACTACCAATAATCACAACGGTAGTAGCGACTTGGAGAATGTCATTTGCTCCCACATCCAAAAAACGTTCCAGTTGATTGATATCATCGCTAAGTATGGACATCAAACCACCTGTACTGCGTTCTTCAAAATATGCCAGTTCCAACTCTTGCAAATGTTTGTAAGCATCCAGACGGAGATCGTGCTGGATATCCTGCGCTAAATTGCGCCAAAGTCTGGCATAAGCGTATTCAAAGACAGATTCCAGTATCCAGACAATGACAGTCAAAAATGAAAGAATTAAGAATTGCCAAAAGATATCTTTCACACCCAACTGAGCAATGATAGAATCTTGCTGCTTTACTACCACATCCACTGCAACGCCAATTAAACCGGGCGGTGCTAAGTCAAAAAGCTTATTGAGGATCGAACAAGCTGTTGCCAGCCAAATTTGTTTGCGATATCGACGTCCGTAATTCAGCAATCGCTTAAGGGGATGGGTTGAAGACGCTCGCCTTCTCGATTTTTGATAAGACCTAAGTATCTTAGCCACTGTCGTAAGTAGATGCTTGGATCTGAATAGTAGCACGACAGCCAACGGCTAAGTGACACCTTAGGTAGTGGGGATTGGGGATTGGAAATTGGAGAGCGGTCAATAATGATGAAAGGTTGTACTGGTTTTGAGTGTTTTACATTCGGTCTGATAGCTTTACAGAGTATCGTTTGCTAAGGTTGAAACAGTTCAAATGTAAAGCCTGTCAATTCAAAACCCAAATTCAAAAACGGTCAACCAAAAATTGAAGGAGAGCAATAACTTGAACAATCAGCAGTTTGCAAATTGGCGAATCACAGTTTTGGGAATTGTATCAGCGATACTTGTGGCTTTAAGCCTAAATTCTTTCATTATTATTAATCCCGGACAAGCAGGGGTATTGAGTATCTTGGGTAAAGCGAAAGATGGAGCTTTGATAGAAGGTATACACCTCATCCCACCTTTTATTTCAGTAGTGGATGTGTACGATTTAACAGTACAAAAGTTTGAAGTTCCTGCAGAAAGTTCGACAAAAGATTTGCAAACTTTAACAGCAAGATTCGCAATTAACTTTCGGATCGACCCGGTGCAGGTTGTTGAAATTAGAAGAAAACAAGGAACACTAGAAAATATTGTTACCAAAATTATTGCCCCACAAACGCAGGAATCTTTTAAGATTGCAGCCGCAAGAAGAACGGTAGAAGAAGCAATTACTAAAAGAAGTGAATTAAAAGAAGATTTTGACACTGCCTTAGGTCAACGATTAGATAAATATGGAATAATAGTGTTGGATACTAGTGTAGTAGATTTAACATTTTCTCCGGAGTTTGCTAGAGCGGTAGAAGAAAAACAAATTGCCGAACAAAGAGCACAAAGAGCAGTTTATGTGGCACGAGAAGCCGAACAAGAAGCACAAGCAGAAATCAATCGCGCTAAAGGTAAAGCAGAAGCTCAAAGACTTTTAGCCGAAACCTTGAAAGCTCAAGGAGGACAGTTAGTTTTGCAGAAAGAAGCTATTGAAGCTTGGAAAACTGGTGGTGCTCAAATGCCAAAAGTTTTAGTAATGGATAGCAATTCTAAGAATACTCCGCCATTTCTTTTTAACTTAGGCAATACATTGAACAGTAACCAGGAATAAGTAACTACCATTGACCAATAATCAGTAACAACCTAAGGATAATAAATTTATATATGACTAATCGAAAGCAAAGCAATTTGAACATTCAAGAAGCTAAAAAAATTCTTAATAAGTTTAACTGCGTAGATATTGCCCCCACTCTCAAGTCATCAGAAAAGACTGGAGTTCGGGAAGCGTTAATTTTTATTGCCAATCTTGCTGACTATCAAATTTTAGGTATCTGTGCCGATACTGCTGAAGAAGGAATGTTAGCAATGAAAACTTATTCTCACGCCTTTGGTTACGAACCACCAAGCGATTTACCTATGATGGATGGACCAGTTTACATCAAATTGAATGGGAAAAATGGCTTGTGCTACCTTGATTCTTACTCAGGACACCACCGAGGAGTGCTTGTTAGCTGTCAATCTTATTCGCAAGGTGGAGTCAACGAAATGTTCGGGCATTTACCTTTGGATTTGTTTGTTTAGTGAGTGGTTAGCACTTAGCAATGTGAATTCAATAAATTGCAATACTCTTGTGTGGTAGGTATCCCCGCCCGCCTGTTTTTTGGGACTGGTAACTGTACGTTCGCTCATTTTTAACGGCAATATTTAATTAAGCCTTACGTAAAAATCCCCGTTTTTCTTTTAGATTAAGGCTTTAATTCCCCTTCGGATCTCAAAATAAGCGAACGCACAGTATTTTAGCTACACCGCAAATTCAACCGCTCGGAACAAACCACTCTTCTCCACGGCGATTCAAAGCATGGGTGACTTCATCTTGAGTCGCAAATCGTTCTGCTTGATTTTGCAGTCGGATTAACAAATCACAAATATTTTGTTTTGTTTTGCTTTTGTCAGTACAAACCTGCGAGTTAAAGGAAGCAAGCAAAATCGGTCTAATTCTGGATTGTGGACAATAAGAGATAGCTGCAAAGTAGAAGTGAGAGCATAGCCGTACTCGTCAGAATCTCGTGCTTCAACAATATAGGACGTTCTCATGCATCCAGTCTGGCTTGCAATCTCTTAATTTCTTCCTGTTCAAACGTCAGACTGTTTAATAAGTGAATGGGTCTATCGACTCCATAGGTAGCAAGAATTTCCTCGATAGCATAGAGATTTTTCTGATGTACTGCGATTAATTTGCAAATTTTTATAATTTCTTCTTCTTTTTCCAAAAAAACATTTTTTGAAAAGTTAATGAATAAGCCAATTAGAAATTTTTTATTGTTCTACTGCCATCAACTAAATTAAAAACAATTTTTAATAATAAAAATAATTTAACCTTTTTCAAAAGAGGTATGAATTATGTGGTTGGAATTTGTGACTATTTAGTATACTATACCTAGGATCTACTCTGACAAGTTCTAAGTTATTAAATATACGTGTTATCATTTCAGTAGAGTCGGAGATTAGTAATAATATGGTTTGGAGCAGGGACTTCTAAATAAAAATGTTTTACTTGTCCTTCTAAAATGTTGCTCCTCAACCGTTCTGCAGGTACTTACAGTAGTTCTCATCCAAAAGAGAAACAACCCATCAGCGTCGAGGGTGCGGTTCCCAAACTCCTGAATGTACCAAGCACTGTATGGGCGTAATGCCTTGCGTCCCTACTAACCATCAACCACTAACTAAATACTATGGGTATTATTACACTACAATCAGTCAAAAAAGATTTTGGTATTAAAGAAATTCTCAAAGAAGCAAGTTTTAGCCTAGATGCAAACGATAAAGTCGGATTAATTGGAACGAATGGATCTGGAAAATCCACATTATTAAAAATGATTGCGGGGTTAGAACCAATTGATAGCGGTCAAATCATAGCTAATTCTGGAGCTAAAATCATTTATTTACCCCAACAACCAGAAGTTGATGAGAATCACACAGTTTTAGAGCAAGTTTTCGCTGACAGTGGCGAACAAATGACATTAGTGCGGGAGTACGAAGAACTTTCAGACAAATTAGCCCACGCACCAGAAGATAAACAGCTACTGTCGCGTTTATCCTCTGTCATGCAACGGATGGATTCCATTAATGCTTGGGAATTGGAAACAAATGCGAAAATCATTCTTTCCCAATTAGGGATCGCAGACTTTAATGCTCTAGTTGGTACTTTATCTGGTGGCTATCGCAAACGAATCGCTTTGGCTACAGCTTTGCTGTCTGAACCCGATTTATTGCTCATGGATGAACCGACAAACCATTTAGATGCCAATTCTGTAGAGTGGTTGCAAAGTTACTTAAATCGTTACCGTGGCGCACTCTTACTCATAACTCACGATCGCTACTTTTTGGATAAAGTCACCAATCGGATTATTGAGATTGACCGAGGGGACATTTATACTTACACCGGGAACTACTCTTACTACTTAGAAAAGAAAGCATTAGCTGAAGAATCTGCTGTTAGCACTCAACGAAAACATCAAGGTGTCTTGCGGCGTGAATTGGAATGGCTAAAACGGGGACCAAAAGCCCGCAGTACAAAACAAAAAGCCAGAATTGACCGCATTCAAGCCATGAGGGAAACGGAGTTTAAACAAGTTCAAGGTAAGGTTGATATTTCTACAGTTAGCCGTCGTATTGGAAAAAAAGTTATTGAAATTACTAATGTATCTAAGGCGTATAATGAAAGAACGTTAATTAAAGATTTTACCTATGAATTTAGCCCGGAAGACAGAGTTGGTATCATTGGTGGGAATGGTGCGGGTAAATCAACTTTACTAAATATCATTACGGGACGCACTACCCCAGATGCCGGACTTGTAGACATTGGTTCTACCATTCACATTGGTTACTTCGATCAACACTCTGAAGAATTGCTATCAGCATTGAACGAAAATCAGCGAGTGATTGACTACATTAAAGAAGAGGGAGAATTTATCAGTATTGCGGATGGTACGAGAATTACTGCTTCCCAAATGCTAGAGCGATTTTTGTTTCCAGGGAACCAACAGTACGCCCCCATTCACAAACTTTCTGGGGGAGAAAAACGACGGCTGTTTCTGCTACGTATTTTGATGAGTGCGCCCAATGTCTTAATATTAGACGAACCAACTAACGATTTAGACGTTCAGACTTTGGCAGTGCTAGAGGATTATTTAGAGGATTTTTCCGGTTGTGCGATCGCCGTTTCTCACGATCGCTTCTTTCTAGATAGGACAGTAGACACCATATTTGCTTTTGAAGAAGGTGGACACATTCGACAATATCCGGGTAATTACTCTGTTTATTTAGATTATAAGAAAGCAGAGGAAGAAAAGCTGCAACAAAGCACTCCTACCAAAGAAAAACAAAAAAATAATGTAGAGACCATTAATAAAACATCTCAATCTCAAGACAATGGAACCAAGAAAAAGCGAGGGCTCTCCAATTGGGAGAAGCGCGAATTTGAACAATTGGAAGGAAAAATTGCTCAGCTAGAAACTGAAAAAACAGAAGCAGAAAAAGCGCTGACAAAAGTTCCTCCAGGTAACTACAGCCAGGTGCAGAAACTCTACGAACAGGTAGAAACTTTAAAGCAAGCAATTGATACAGCAACTGAGCGGTGGTTAGAATTGGCAGAAAGGGAGTCTTAATGGTTAATGGCTAATGGTGAGACCAGAGAAAGCAGGAGGGTTTTCCTCCCCTCTCTCCTACTCCCCCCTTCTCCCCCTCAGCAAACCGCAATAACTTTTACTTACGAACAGTTAAGGCATGAAAATCACTAATATTAACTCCATTTACAATGTTATCGAATTTATATAGATAGATAGGTTTAGCGTTCTTGCCATCGTTTTCAATTTGCACGACGCCTACTCCGGGAGTAGCACCTACACTGTTAAAAAATGCTGGATCGTTTCCTGAGATGGGATTTGGTCCACGCTGTGAAATAAAAGCAACTTCTTGGGATGGTGACGTTTCTATTAAGTCTGGTGCGGGATCTGAACCTAAAGCTGTGTCTGTCAGATTTACAAGATTTATTGCCCGAACTTTGTTTGAACTGTCAATATTTTGGTCGAAAAGGTCAGGTTGGATCTCATGTATTGTAATGGTGTTTGATGCACGATTAAGCTGCCATAAATAGCGATCGCCAACAACTACTACACCATGAACATCATTACCGGATTGAGGAACTTTAATGAAATCTGGACGCTTTGAGGGATTTTCTAGTAGAGATTTGTTGTTATAAACATAGACAAAGTCAGCTATTTGGGGATCGGCATTGCCTGCATTAGTAATAAAGAGATCGTTAACCTGAGAGGCTACCAATCCATTGAAAGTGACTTCTTCTTTACTATATATGTGTGCTATTGTTAGCGTGTCTGCATTAACGATCGCCACGCCCCCATCAGCAAATGTGACATAAACGAATTGACCTGTATCATCGACTACAGCTACCACTGGTCGAGCAGTTGCAGTTCCTAAGGCTGTCTTGGTATCTGGAATGTTAAAGTCTAAGGTTTTTACTTCACCAAAAATTTTGCTTCTTGTCTCATAATTTGTGGAAATCTTATGAATTCGTTGACCGGGAGTATCTGCAACAAATACATAGTTGTTATCTTTTGAGACGTAAACAGCGTGGGAGTTCGAGTTCGGTAATCCTGGCGGAAGAATCGAATCGACAACTTCACGTTTATCGGCGTCAATTGCGTAAATCTGAGCCGTGGTAGCGTGTCCTACAATTGCGTGTGTAGCTCCTTTGTTAAAAGCAATCCAGTGAGGTTTTTGACCTGCTGCAAGTCCGTTTCTCTTAGCGCTAGCAGCTAAGTTCACTTGCTCAACTTTTGCATGACCTCTTAAAAAGTCTTGGTCGTTACCTGAAAGAACATAGAGATTCCCTCCCAAAGAAGTACCATCAAAGGAATCAGCTTGGTCAATAGCCCATACTTCATAGATTGATGGATTCTTTGGTTGTTTAGCTGAGGCTGATAGAGAAAAATTGCTACCAAGTGGTAGAGGGACTTGGGTAAATATAACCCAGACAATCCCAACGAAAAATAGGAACGGAAGGAAGAATTTCTTCATCTTTATTTTTCCTCATTCAAATACATGGCTTTAGCTGTACAAAGCCTCATAACCCATTAGACTGTATTGGAAAAAGTTTTTTCCACAACGAAGACATCACCTAGATATTTTTCATCTAGGCTTCGATCTATTTGAAAAGGTTCTAATTACGACATACTGTAAAACATTACTATGAATACGGTTATTCAATCAAGATTTAGATGTATAAAGTTTTTATGAATTTTACAGATGGCTTGTCAAGTCACTTTAGATGTCTACATGACCGATTTGTAGGGAGCATCCCAATTTGGAAAAAATACATTTGTGATTGAAATCGCGACTATACAAGCTATGTCCACCTAGGTGGACAAGCGTTTGTGTAGCCAGAAAATTCTATTCTTGCAGGCTTTTGGCACTCTTTGGGATGCTCCCGATTTGTATTATCCTTTTTGTCACCTGATATTAACCATCGTTACTAGCATTTTTGATTGACCATCAAAACTTTTTCAAGTAACGTTTTCTTCAATAAAGAACGGAAAGAGCTAAATAATTGTAGTATAAGGCTTATAAAGCACAATAGAATGATGCGATCGTATCAGCATTTCATACCTAGTAACAGTTGTTTTTGAAAATTTATAATGACAATAATTGATGGGTATTTTGATGAATTGGAATTTTGGAATTCTGCCTATTTTGGTTCTCCCAAGATTGAGGATAGTACATTAATAATTCCTACTCGGGAAATCAACATCTATGCAAGAATCGGCGATTGCGGCTTTTAACTTCAAATGCTTACCATGTCCAATTGCCAAAACCATTGCTCTTCGATACCAAAACACGGGCGCTGCTGCTATAGCATAGCCTAAACCGAAATTAGTATGGTGCGAGCGCAGATCTCGTTATGTTAGCGAAGTTCGGATCTCTCTTCTACTATTTCAAACAAATCTTCAAGCAAGACATCAAACGTCCGAGCTAACTTTTTTAGGGCTACTAAATCAACCGTTGCTCTTTGTGGAAGGCGCACGTAAGTTTTAATTGTGCTGTATGGTACTCCCGATCGCTCGGACACTTCTTTAATCGTCCAGCCCTCGTTGTCCGCAAACTCTTTAATTCTTAACCTTACCATTCCCATACTTGACACAAGACGAAATTTAGTCTTTAATAGCTAAAATAATATTATAAAGCGACCGCCTAAGTTTGCAAGACAAGAGCGATCGCACATCCAATAACAATCCCATAAAGAGATACCAACTTATCGGAATCACCTCAAAGGAATCACCTTGAAAGAATCGCTTTAAAGGAATCACTTGAAGGGAAATCACTTGAAGGGGATCGCCTTACAGGAATCTATATAATATGATAACACCACAATCTGAATCCAAATCTGTTCATCCACTAGCGAGATTTGTCACTCCAGAAGCAATATCGCTCCTTTTAAAGATAAAAATTGAGCACATTAAAGAGATTCGTTTGTGGCCTAAGGTCATTCTTGTTGTTGCACAAGGATTAACAAGGTTTGTAAGCTACGCCGATTTGCCACCGATAGTAGAAGCCGAACCACCCAAAAAACAAGATTTTATTCTGTGGCGCAAGCGCTGGCGAAAACATGAAACAAAGCAAGCTCCTGATTTTTGGCAAGAATTTTACAGACGGAAGTTTCAGAACGCGAATTCTGTTGTTGAACTCCATAAATGGGGAGTTTTGGTGAGAGCTATGAAAAATGCCTTTTGTCAAACAACTCTCTCGTTCTTACGGAACCAGTATCTACAAGCAAGACGCTTTATTCAGTCTTTGATAACAGACGGTTATCCGACAGCTACAGAAACTACAGCCGCTTGCAGAAACTCTTAAAGTATAGATATAAGTCAAGCGATCGTGTTTCGGCTCTCTTGTCCTTAAAGCCTGAAATCCTTGAGTGTAAACGATTTTAACTGGGCGCAGAGTTTTCCAGAAATTTTCTGGTTGTTATCGAAAAACAAACGAAGTATAACAGTTAAGATAGAATTATTAAGGCTTGTTTACAGAATTTCTATATTTACCCAAATTCTGTTACACAGACAGACCACCTAGATATGAATTCTAAAATCCTCTTCTTAGTTGATTAAACACTTATGACGCTCCCAATCCGTAACGTCGCAATTATTGCCCACGTAGACCACGGCAAAACAACCCTTGTTGATGCTCTCCTCAAACAATCCGGTATCTTTCGAGAAGGAGAAGACGTTCCGGATTGCGTCATGGACTCTAACGATCTAGAACGAGAGAGAGGAATCACAATTCTTGCCAAAAATACGGCGGTTAAATACAAAGAAACTCTCATTAATATTGTTGATACCCCCGGACACGCTGACTTTGGCGGTGAAGTAGAACGCGTTCTGGGTATGGTAGACGGTTGTATCCTGATTGTGGATGCTAATGAAGGTCCAATGCCTCAAACTCGCTTTGTACTGAAAAAAGCATTGGAAAAAGGGCTGCGCCCCATTGTCGTAGTCAATAAAATTGACCGTCCTCAAGCAGATCCTCACGGTGCGATCGATAAAGTTTTAGATCTGTTCTTGGAATTAGGAGCAGATGACGACCAGTGCGATTTCCCCTACCTGTTCGCCTCAGGTTTGAGTGGCTACGCTAAAGACGAACTCGAAGACGAATCTAAGGATATGCAACCCCTGTTTGAAGCTATCCTGCGCCACGTACCACCACCAGTTGGGGATGTGAACAAACCCATACAACTGCAAGTTACAACTCTAGATTACTCTGAATATCTGGGGCGGATTGTCATTGGTAGAATTCACAATGGTACCATCCGCATGGGACAGCAAGCTGCATTAGTTAAAGAAAACGGTGAAGTTGTCAAAGCAAAAATCAGCAAATTGCTGGGCTTTGAAGGGCTGAAACGGATTGAAATTCCAGAAGCATCTGCAGGTCACATCGTCGCAGTCGCGGGTTTTGCTGATGCCAATATTGGAGAAACAATTACCGATCCCAACGAACCTCAAGCACTACCACTGATTAAAGTCGATGAACCGACTTTACAGATGACCTTCTGGGTAAACGATTCTCCCTTTGCAGGTCAGGAAGGCAAATTAGTAACATCACGACAAGTCCGCGATCGCTTGATCCGCGAACTCGAAACTAACGTTGCTTTGCGCGTAGAAGAAACCGATTCTCCCGATAAATTCCTCGTTTCCGGTCGGGGAGAACTGCACTTGGGTATCTTAATCGAAACCATGCGTCGGGAAGGTTACGAGTTTCAGGTTTCCCAGCCACAGGTTATTTACCGTGAAGTCAACGGACAACCTTGCGAACCATTTGAACTTTTAGTGTTAGACATTCCTGAAGATGCAGTTGGTAGCTGTATCGAACGTTTGGGACAACGCAAAGGCGAAATGCAAGATATGCAAGTTGGTGGTAACGGACGTACCCAGCTAGAGTTTGTCATTCCCGCTCGTGGATTAATTGGTTTCCGTGGTGAATTCATGAGGATGACTCGTGGTGAGGGGATCATGAACCACAGTTTCTTAGACTACCGTCCCATCAGTGGAGATATTGAAGCTCGTAACAAAGGCGTATTGATCTCCTTTGAAGAAGGCGTTGCTACCTTCTACGCGATGAAGAACGCTGAAGATAGAGGTTCATTCTTTATCACCCCAGGTACTAAAGTCTACAAAGGTATGATTGTCGGAGAACACAATCGTCCACAAGACTTAGAACTAAATGTTTGTAAGACCAAACAGCTCACCAACCACCGCGCAGCGGGTGGTGATGAATTGGTTCAGTTACAAGCACCTGTAGACATGAGCCTAGAGCGTGCGTTGGAATACATTGGACCAGATGAATTGGTGGAAGTCACACCCCAATCCATCCGCCTGAGAAAGATGGCTAAGAAGTTGGCAAAACGCTAATGGTTTAGTGGTTAGTAGAACAACTAACCACTAACTAACCCTTCTCATCTCGGTTTATAACTGTAACTCAACTCAAAATTACGATTTGTAGATTGCGCTGGGTCTAAACCGCCATTGCGGGCGCGACGGCGCAAGTCACCAAAATCGGGAGAAGCACCGATCGCATCCTCAATACTTATTTGACCGGTCAGCATTAAGTCGCACAAAGCGTGATTCATCACTTGCATTCCTTCGCTAGTACTGCTTTCCATAAGTTGGAACGCCTCTATCTCTTCACCCTTGAGCAAGTAATCTTGCATAGTTGGTGTATTCATCAAAATTTCTAGTGCTGCTACGCGACGACCATCAGTTGTAGGAAGTAACTGTTGGGATACGATCGCAACCAATGAGTCAACAATTTGCACGCGCATAGCTGCTTGCTCTTCTGGGTTATAAATATTTAGCAAGCGATTGATTGACCCAATAGCGTTTTTGGTATGAAGAGTTCCTAAAACCAAGTGACCTGTTTGTGCGGCTTTTAATGCGGTGTCAACAGTCATGCGATCGCGCATTTCTCCAATCAAAATGACATCGGGATCTTCCCGCAATACTGACCTTAAAGCATGATGAAATTCATTGGTATGTAAGCCCACTTCTCGCTGACTGATTAGGGATTTTTGAGAAGTGTGAACGTACTCAATAGGATCTTCTATGGTGATAATGTGTTTTTGCGCTGTCTCATTGAGATGTTGAATCATAGCGGCTAAAGTCGTAGACTTTCCAGAACCTGTTGGTCCTGTCGCTAAGATAAGCCCTTGCTTGTGGCTGATAATGTATTTAAGGATTTGTGGTAAACCCAAACTATCAATAGAAGGGACTTGCAATGTAATTAATCGCAGTACCATTGCACCGCCACTTAAGGTTTCAAAACAATTGACACGACAGCGCAAGAACCCAGGATAAAAAACGGCTGTGTCCAATTCTTTGGTTTCTGCAAACAGTTGTCTTGCATTTTGAGAAAGAATTTCGTCTAAATACCCTTCAAAAACTTTTGGTGAAACTTTCTCCGCTCTTTCATAAGAGACCATCTCACCCCGAATCCGAAAGCGGGGAACTTCTCCTACACGAATATGAATATCAGAAGCATGCTGAGCATAAGCATCACGTACTAGTTGTTGAATTGAAATGGCATTTCTTTGCACTTGATTGGCTTTTTGTAAAAGCGGGTGATTTGGTGGTGGTGGAGGTAAATGCGTAAGTTTTGGGTTTTTAAACTGTGACGTTAAATTGTCATCCATTGGAGTTTCCTTCGGTAGATGTGGAATATACAGAAGCGATGACACTTGGTTAAAAGAGTACGAATTCTTAAACCAGTGTACTTAAGTAAACCGTGAATATACTTGAATTGTAAGTCCTGTAATTAACGCAGTAAATTGTAAAACATGAAACTTTCAATAAGGTAACTCAAAGTTTAGACAATTAGGGAAAAATTATTAAATTTTTTACCTCGAACGTGAAAAATTTGTTAATTTTCAAATGATTTTCTGTAAATGTGTCATTTATTTTAGAAAATCTTTTGAAGATTTAGATGATTGAAGATACGCAAATGATAGTAGTTATAGCAGTCATACTAAATACTGTTTGTGAAGTAACATTTGTATTTGCTTGAAGAGATGTAACTAAAACCTGTTCGTTAAGCAATAGTGGTTGGGAATAATAAATGGAAGCCCCGATCTTGACATTTTTGTAAAAAACAACGGCTAACCCAACAGCTATGAAAATTATTAAAGACATCACGAACTGGTTAGAAACCCGCGCTTGTGCTCCTGCATACGGTGGTTGGATTTTAATGGGTATTGCTATTTGTTTTTTTGGGGCTGGGATCAATACGATGGCGGGCTGGCTTTATGTTATCAGTGGTGTTAGTTTTGCTCTGTTGGGCTTGGCAGTCATCCTACCACCGCGATCGCTTTTGGGTTTAGTTGTCAAGCGTCTTCCTATTGAACCAGTGACAGCAGGTGACGATCTCACAGTTGAATTAGAGATTTTCAATCAAGCACGTCAACCTACAAGCTTGCTGCAAGTCCAGGATATGCTACCTTTTGTGTTGGGAAAACCCATACAGAAATCGATTGAAAGAATTTCTCATGGCAAGTCCTATCGCTGGGTTTATCATCAACCAACAGAACGCCGGGGAATTTTTCGCTGGCAAACAGTCGAATTGGGAACTGGTGCTCCCTTGGGGCTATTTTGGTGTCGGCGTTTGCGAGACGCTGCTGTTATGGCAGTTGTGTATCCCAAAGTCTTACCCCTAACCACTTGTCCCCTGATAGATGAAATGGGAGATGAAGACTCTCAAAGAGGCGATCCCCGTGGTAGACCCTTACAAACAGCAACCCAAGGATTAACTCGCTGTCTTCGTCCTTACCATATAGGAGACCCGATTCGCTTGATTCATTGGCGCACGAGTGCGCGTTACGGAGAGTTACGGGTACGAGAGTTAGAAGTTATTACAGGTGGGCAAGAAATTATTATTGCTATTGACAGTGCGGGTAATTGGAACGAAGAGAATTTTGAACAAGCCGTCATTGCAGCAGCATCACTGTATTTTTACGCACATCGCCAGCAAACACAGGTAGCACTGTGGACAGCATCAACAGGGATAATCAGAGGTAAACGAGTCGTTCAGGAAGCCTTAGCGGCGATCGCATTCCAAGAAGATGGCACGACAAAACCTCCCCACTCTCCTCTGATATGGTTAACACAAAATCCTTTAACGCTTTCTTCACTACCCAACGGCAGCCGATGGGTACTGTGGCAAGATGTTTCTACAGAACAAGAACAAGTTATTGTTAATAAAGATTACCCAGGTATACAGATAGACACCGAACAATCACTCCAAACCCAGTTGCAAAAATGCATTAGATAGCTCAATCCCGTACATTCACAACTGTCATAGATGTTAAAACCGTCTGCAATCATCTGCTTTGAAAGGGCTTCTTTGCAATTCCATCAAAGACGGGGGATAACCCCCAGCAATACCTTACATTGGCTGCGGTACAATGCAAAGAAATGTTTAAATTATGAGTAGCCCAGCCGATGATTTCACCAGAAGTTAACACAAAATCCAGCGAGCATAGCTTGGAGGCAATGAGGCATTTTTCCGAACAATACGCAAAGCGCACGGGAACTTACTTTTGTTCTGAACCTTCCGTAACTGCAGTTGTGATTGAAGGGCTAGCCAAGCACAAAGACGAACTAGGAGCGCCCTTGTGTCCCTGTCGCCATTATGAAGACAAAGAAGCAGAAGTCAAAGCCACTTTTTGGAATTGCCCCTGCGTTCCAATGCGAGAGCGGAAAGAATGCCATTGTATGCTATTTTTGACTCCAGAAAATGAATTCGCTGGGGACAAACAAGAAATCTCTTTAGACACAATTAAAGAAATTAGAGAGACCATGGCATGAACGAAAGAATGCCAGAAGAGTTTTGGCAAGGTGTAGAGCAGTTTAATACCGGGCAGTATTATGACTGCCATGACACTTTAGAGGCTTTGTGGATTGAAGCCACAGAGCCAGAAAAAACTTTTTATCAAGGCATTCTGCAAATTGCGGTAGCGCTCTATCATTTGGGTAACAACAACTTACGGGGAGCAGCGATTTTGCTTGGAGAAGGCAGCAATCGCCTGCGACGTTACCCATCGGATTACGGAGGTATTGATGTGGATGAATTATTAGATCGGAGTGCGACACTGCTGACAACATTACAACAAGCAGAGCTAGAAAAGCTTGCTACTTTTAACTTGAATCGAGAGGAAGCCTCGCTTCTACCCAAGATTGTACGAATCGATCGCTAGGGGTGAGGGATTGGGGGCGCAAGGGATTGCGCCCGTACAGAAGTAGATCGAAAATCTAAAACTAGATATATTATCAGCTTTTTTACGACTATTCTCTATTTGTAAAATCTTGTAATGAAACCTAACGAGTCAAGAAAGCGTCTAAAACTTTAGCTAGTAGCGCTCCTTAGATAATTCAAATTGTGTATTGTATCTCAAAGGAGAAGTACTTGCGAGAATTAAAATAACAGGCGAGTTCTTAATTGCCAACTTATATGAAGCCCCAATACCAATTCCCTCAAATTAAAACGCGCTATTTTGGATTAGCCTTGCTGCTCGGTGCTGCACTCACAAGTGCGATCGCATTACCCAGCCAAGTACAAACAGCTACCGCACAAACGCCTCAAACTTCTGCACAGCAAAACCGTCCTCTGTACATCCGTGGCAAAGTCCAAGAATATAACTCGAAAACACAAGTGGCAACTGTTCGCGGCGATGTAGAACTCGTCTATCCAGCCCGAGGTATTCAAGCAACCGCAGCACAAGCACAATACTTCACTCGCGAACGTCAGATTATTCTCAGTGGCAACGTCTACGTATTGCAAGAGGGACGCAATAGTATTAAAGCTGAAACGGTAACTTATTTGATTGACGAAGGACGATTTGTTGCTACACCCAAGCAAGGTCGTCAGGTAGAATCCATTTATATCGTTAACGATAACAACAACCCAACGGCTGCACCTGCTCCTGCAACACCACCTTTAAAGAAACCTAATTAGTTAAAATTGGCAATTGGGAAGCGGGCGTTGGTTATGAATACCTCTCACTTGTCTCCCATGTCTCCTTGTCCCTAACCCCTAACCTTAGAGTGAAAATTGTCTTAGAGAATGTTCATAAATCCTATGGCAAGCGCGTCATTGTCAATCGCGTCAACATTTCGGTTGGCCAGGGAGAAATCGTTGGTTTACTCGGTCCTAATGGCGCAGGTAAAACTACAACTTTTTACATAGCTACGGGTTTGGAAAAGCCAGATCGGGGAACTGTTTGGTTGGATAAAATGGATGTGACGCCACTGCCAATGCACAAACGAGCAAGGCTGGGCATTGGATATCTTGCACAGGAAGCCAGTATTTTTCGTCAGCTGACTGTACGGGAAAATATTTTGTTAGTACTGGAACAAACCAATGTCCCTCGTTCGGAATGGTCGCGGAGACTGGATATGTTACTGCAAGAGTTTCGTTTGGAAAAAGTCGCTAAAAGCAAAGGAATTCAACTTTCTGGCGGCGAACGACGCCGAACGGAATTAGCACGGGCTTTGGCTGCAGGAAAAGATGGACCAAAATTTTTGCTTTTGGATGAACCCTTTGCTGGAGTCGATCCCATTGCTGTCTCAGAAATTCAGGAAATTGTGGCTCAATTGAGCGATCGCAATATGGGTATCCTAATTACAGACCATAACGTTCGCGAAACTCTTGCCATTACCGATCGCGGTTATATTATGCGTGAAGGGCAAATTCTGGCTTCTGGCACATCCGATGAACTTTACAAAAATCCTTTGGTACGTCAGTACTACTTAGGAGATAATTTTCAGGTATAGTCGAGGGCTTCAAGATTTAAATTTTCAATAAATTATTTTATTAATATTTTTTATTTTTTAACTATTTATCTTGATTACTCATTCTTGAGATTCTTATAAATCAGAAATCTCAAGTCGAAGGTGCCATTGTTAACTTTAAAGAACCAATGACAAATGACACAAACTAAGTCTTTCTACACTTTAAATTCTCTGTTGCCCTTTTCGCTCATGGATCGTTACCTCGTCAGCGAATTAGTCCCACCATTTTTGTTTGGCGTAGGAGCATTTACATCAATCGGTGTTTCAATTGATGTTGTCTTTGAATTAATCAGAAAAATAGTTGAATCCGGTTTACCTTTAACCATTGCCATTCAAGTTTTCTTCCTGAAAATGTCAGGTTTCATCGTCTATGCTTTTCCCATGTCCACACTTTTAGCGACGTTGATGACCTACAGTCGTCTTTCTAGCGAAAGCGAACTTATTGCCTTACGTGGATGTGGGGTGAGTGTTTACCGCATGGTACTAACGGCAGTCATGTTGAGTCTTGTCGTTACGGGATTATCATTTTTGTTTAACGAGCAACTTGTACCCGCAGCAAATTATCAAGCATCTCAAATTTTAGACAAGGCATTAAAGTCAGATCAACCTGCGATCGTGAAGCGACAAAATCTCTTTTACCCGGAGTACCAAAAGGTCAAGCAGGAGGAAGGAGTTAAGAAAAAAGTTTTGACACGCTTGTTCTACGCGGACGAATTTGATGGAAAACAGATGAAAGGCTTGACCATTTTAGACCGTTCCCAAGAGGGGGTGAATCAAATTGTTGTTGCAGAATCAGGGGAATGGAATCCCGGTCAAAATGTTTGGGATTTTTACAACGGTACTATTTATCTAGTTGCTTCAGATAGCTCATACCGCAATATTGTACGATTTGAACGCCAACAACTAAAATTACCGCGTACAGCGTTGGACTTAGCACAGAAAAGCCGAGATTATGGCGAAATGAATATAGCCCAAGCATTAGAACAACTGGAAATTGAGCGTTTGGGCGGTGATGAGCAAAAAATTCGCAAACTCCAAGTTCGGATTCAACAGAAAATCTCCTTACCTTTTGTCTGTGTTGTTTTTGGTTTGGTTGGTGCAGCAATGGGAACGATACCACAACGAACTGGTAGAGGAACAAGTTTTGGTATTAGCGTGATCGTTATTTTCACTTACTATTTGCTGTGGTTTATTAGTGGTGCGATGGGGGAAGCCGGTGTTCTTTCGCCGTTTATGGCTGCTTGGTTGTCAAATTTCATTGGCTTGGTAATAGGTTTAAATCTCTTATCACGGGTAGCCCAAAGGTAAAATAAAATCAAAACTCCTCAGTATTATAATGAATTGTTATCTTGAAGCGAGTAGGATAGAAGTATAGCTCTACTTCGGTTGAGAGATTGCTTCCAGGGTTGGGCTTGACAAGATTAAGAGTTAATTTCAATACTACCGCTCATGCCACAACGTCACTACCCTCCCGCTTCTTTACGCTATTTCAAAGCCCGGTTATGGAACTTAGCAAGACCTGGTTTTTGGGGAACAGCCATTTTTTTATCTGTTGTAGGACTGGTTGTTAAGGAGTATTGGGTACAATCAGATTTGACAGACAGACAAGAAAATCTGGTTAATGCCAACAAATCTACTAACACTTCTCTGACACCAGAAGACAAAGCCATTGCTGCTGACATAGATAATTTGCCCTTATTGGTTAATGAGTCTGTACCAGCAAACGTACCAAAAGTAAAAAATCCCAACAAAAATCAAGCAAATAAGAACAAAACTTTATTGGAGAGACTCAACACTCAAACTCAGAGTTCTGCAAGTAATAATAATACATCAAGCGCGGAGAGCAGAGCGGGTAACTCTGCATCAAGTAATAAGATAGAAAATCCTTTTTTGGCACAAGCAGAAACTTTGCTAAAGTTTAGTAACTCGCAAGATACAACTCAGCCAACATCTTCTCAAACTGCGGTAGGACAAACTTCTTCGAGTTTAGGTATTGGGTTGAACAATGGAACTGAAGTCAAGCAAAATACAACCCAAGAAAGCCCGTTACAAACAGCACTTAATAAATCAACAAGTCAAAATCAGATTAGTCAGGTTAATACCACCTCAACTCAACTTAACCCTTTCAATTCTCTAACATCACCAATAAGTCGTACACCCGTTCAAAATCCCAATTCTAGCAATGGGTTGATTGGAGTTGGAAGCAACAATGTTTCATCTTCTGGATTGGGATCTACTCAACCACCATTTACAAATCAGCAGCAAACTTCCGTATATGGAACAACGGGCTATACACAACAAAGCATAAATCAGCTGTCAAATCTTAACTATGGCAGTGGTTACAACACACAACCGGGAATAGGTGTTCAACCGCAATATATTAACTTTGGCACAAATTACACCCAGCAAGGACAGACGGGGCTTTTGCCACAAAATCCCACGCTGGGGACTAATTATACGCAGCCATTACCCGTCAATCAACTGCAAAATACTATTCCGTCTACAGGTTACGTGCAACCAGGTGTAACAAACCAACCACAAATAAATCAGCTACCAAGTTCTTCCGTACAGCCAACGCAATTGTACCAACCCCAAAATTTTTATACAAATCGTGACGATCGCCGTTTGGTTGACTTTGTCGATTTAACAAGACGTAGGAGTGGCTATAATAGCAGTGTTAACAGCAGTCCGTCATTGCCCGCAGTGTCATCGCAAACACCATCTGTCCCATCGGTTTCTGCTCCCGTACCTTACTATAACTCCATTCCAAATCAAGGTACCGTTATCACTTCTCCCAATTCTTCCGTTCCCAACTATGGAAGTTCGAGCTTGCAACAATCTATTCCTCAGTATAACTATTCATCCCCCGGTCAACTTCCCGGACAATAAGAACCAGTAAGAAGCATTTCTTCACGGAGCGGCTTGCTCTAGAGACAAAATTTCTTGCTTCTCGATCGCAACTTGGGCTGCACTTAATTATGACATTACGCATAGCCCCCCTTTTTAAGGTTACGGTATACACACAAGTCTTATATAGTGCATTCTTACGGTTTCGATCCCCCCTAACCCCCCTTAAAAAAAGGGGGAACTTCATTCCAATTCTCCCTTTTTACGATGTTTCATCTCTTTTCTAAAGATCTGTACACCACCGTAGCTTTTTAAGGAGTTGGGGGGGAGCGACAACATGTAAAATACCCAAAATGGCGTTGAGGTTGCGTAAGTCCTATTAATGTAGCTACCTCGTAAATCCATGTAAAAAAGGGGGGAATAACCTCCTAAATTCTCCTTGTTCGGGGGGATTTAGGAGGTCTAAAGTTTTGATACCTTAGAGACTTCTTTGAAAACATTCTCTGTGCTTTGTGAGCTTTTTTAGAATACCCCTCCACTTTAAAAACATCCTAGAAATGCCTGCTAGTGAAGGATTACTTTGAAGAAACAGCAAAAAAGCTGCTAATAGTAGAAATATAAATAAAGCTAAGATAATTATATCCAACTTAATAAGTTTTATTTAGTCTGCAAATTCCCCAACCTTCAGAAGTAAGTGCGAGGCAGCTAGTGACCAGTAAAAAATCTTTAGTGGCAGAAAATGATGGTGTTGAAACATCTAACAAAACACGTTGGAAGTGGCTGTGGTTGGGGATGGGTGCGATCGCACTGATTTCCGCAACATTAGGGGGGCTGCTTGCAGTTTCTATGACGAGCACACCTTTGATGCAGACAAAGCTGACCCCAAAGGAAGCGGAAGTTTTTGAGAGCGATCGCCTGACTGGAGAAGGGCTAAAATTTTCAGAGTTAACTCGTCCTGTCAACATTTTAGTTATGGGGATGAGTGTACTGCCAACAGATGTTCAAAACCCACCAGCGGGAGTGAAAAATCGCGGTTACTTACCCCAAGTTAACTCCTTTAGCGGTCTTACCGACGTCATGCTGTTAGTAAGACTTAACCCAGAGGAAAAAAAAATAGTTATTCTTTCTGTTCCTAGAGATACTCGTGTCTCTTTAGAAGGACATGGTGTTGTTAAAATCAATGCAGCTAACGTTGTAGGTGGACCAGCTTTAAGTGCCAAAACAGTCAGCGAACTATTAGGTGGAGTAGAAATTGACCGCTATATCAGAATTAACGTTTTAGGCGTTAACAAGTTAATTGATGCTTTGGGAGGCGTCACAGTTGATGTTCCCTATGATATGAAGTATAGAGATGATTCTCAACACTTATATATCAACTTAAAGAAAGGAAAACAACATCTTAACGGTGACAAAACCCTACAAATGTTGCGTTTCCGTAATGATGGACGTGGCGATATTGGTCGAGTTGAGCGACAGCACATAGTGATGCGATCGCTAGCAGAGCAAACCCTCAATCCCGCTTTGTTAGCACGATTTCCCAAAATTCTTAATGTTGTCCGGTCTCATCTTGACACCAATTTGACAATTGAGGAAATATTGACCCTTGTTAATTTTGGAGTGCAAACAGGTAACTCGAATATGGAAACGCTAACGCTTCCAGGTAGAGCCAGCACGCATCATGAGTATAAAACCAGTTATTGGATACCAAATGCCAAGCAGATTGAAAAAATGGCGATCGACTACTTTAATCTGCAGGTCATGAACCTACCGCAAACCTCCGACTCAACTCTACGACAAGTTGTCATTAAAGACAGCACGGCTAGCGATAGCGAAAGCCTGCAAAATTTAATGCGTTCGTTAGAACTCGTCGGTTACTCTGGTGTTTACGTACCTGAACCTTGGCGCGAACCTTTAGATACAACTTACATTATTGTCAGAAATGGAAATCGCGACACTGCCGACGCACTTCGCGCTGCTTTGGGATTTGGAGAAGTGCGCGTGCAAGATGAAGGCAGCTTTGACTCAAATATTACCATTGACTCGCCTGTGACTATTGTTTTGGGTAAGGATTGGTTGGAACAACAAAATAGCACCAATCTTTCCTACTAAGGGACAAGGGGGACAAGGGAGACAAGGGAGAGTGGTTCGTAACTCCTCCGCTCTTGCGGTGTTTCATCCCCTTGATAATCGTAAGGCTGTTTTTGGTGGAGCGCTCTGAAGTTGACAAATTATCTAGGTTCGGTTACAACATAAAATATGCACCGCATATTCTATTGAGCAAAAACAAAATTTTTAATCATGCAACTTCAGATGCCTCTGACAACCCGAACACGAACTACCCAGACTACCAGTATGGGAGGGTTGTGAGGCGAGGATATTGACTCACAAATCATAAGACTGTGAAACCCTCCCAGTAACTGCTTGGGGGGTTTTTGGTTTTTACGGAAGATCGTTTGCAGACATAGCAAACAATAAGAATTTAACTATCAAAGTAGGCAAACAAATGTTTTTTTTCGCTGACTTTATAACAACCACTACCACTACCACCGAGATCGCGCCTGGAGGGACGACGTGAAGTGATTTGTTGCGTAGCAAGCAAGATTCTCCCCTCCTGGTAAACCAGGAGGGGATTTTTATTTGTAAACAATACTTAGGAGATTGACACCAATGTACGACCATCGAGTTCTTGCTAAAAATATGGATTTATTTCACTTTGAAGAACACAGTCCGGGTATGGTCTTCTGGCATCCCATGGGTTTGAGGCTCTTCAGGGTTATCGAAGACTATATGCGGCGAGTTTATCAGTCTCACGGGTTTGAGGAAGTGCGCTCGCCTCTCGCATTGAGCCGTTCGCTGTGGGAACAATCCGGTCACTGGGAAAAATTTGGCAACAATATGTTTTTTGTAGGCAGTATGAGCCACGATAAGCACTCCAAGATTGACAATCCAGAATTAGAAGCTGTGAATTATGCTTTAAAACCAATGTCTTGTCCGGCTCACATTGCTATTTATAAGTCACGCAAGCGGAGTTATCGAGAAATTCCCATGCGGCTTATGGAGTTTGGTATTGTTCATCGCAATGAACCTTCTGGTTCTTTATCGGGTTGCATGCGTTTGCGTCAGTTTGTACAGGATGACGCTCATATTTTCTGTCAAGAAAGGGATTTGAGGAACGAGATTAATAGCTTTCTCAAGATGGTCAGTGAAGTTTATTCAGCATTTGGTTACAAAAATTTTGCTATCCGGATTTCTACGAGACCAGAACAGCGCTTGGGCTCTGACACGCTTTGGGACAAAGCGGAGGCTGCTTTGATAGGAGCGTGTCAAGCTTTAGGGTATGCCTACGAGATGTTACCGGGAGAAGGAGCTTTTTACGGTCCCAAAATTGAAGTGAGTTTGGAAGACCATCTTGGAAGATCTTGGCAGTGCGGTACAATTCAAGTTGACTTTAACCTTCCTCAAATTTTTGAGCTTTCTTTTGTCAATAAAGATGGGCAGCTCGAACAACCGGTCATGTTACACCAAGCGGTTTTAGGTTCTCTTGAACGCTGGATTGGAATTTTGTTGGAAAATCAAGAAGGTGCATTGCCTCTTTGGTTAGCCCCAGTTCAAATTGCTGTTGCTTCAATTTCTGAAAAATCTGCAGACTGGGCAGAATCCATTGCTGCAGAGATCGAGTCAATGGGAATTAGGACGGAACTTTATGTTGGCGAGCGCACGATTTCTAAAAAAATTCGAGAACTCTCAGCAAAAAAAGTTCCTCTAATTGCGGTAGTTGGCGAACAAGAAAAAGTCAATGGTACGGTTAATCTTCGCCACCTGGGTATTGCAGGACCCGAAGAAATTGAATTTGCCAAGCTTAAGGAGGAGCTGAGGTCTTTTGCTTAAACTTGCCATGGCATCGATCTGCTTAACAAGTTAACTTTAATATGCCGACTTATTTAGTTAAAGGAGAAGATAATGGGACTGAGTGATGGTCTCGCAGATCCAAATAAAAAGAATATGGTTGTCTCAGACTGCCTAAAGTTGATGGACACGCAAGTTGCGTCAACCGGGGGAGTTTCTGGTATTGCCTTAAAAGCAGGCTACACTGCCATTAGGAAGATCGCGCCCAATTATTGCGCTGAAGCTGTGGAGCGTCTTCTGCCAGAATTTTTCTCGGCACTCGATCCTATTTGGAGTGAAGGCGTACAGACAGGCGATCCCGCCAAACACCTCATCCAAAACCAATCTCGTACAGCAGATGCATTGTTAAGTGTCACCGATGCTAGGAGTGAGAAAACCAAAAATACAACTGTACGGAGTGTGTACAACAAACTCCGCAACTCCGCTAAGAAGAACGTAGAGGAAGCAATACCGGACTTAGCACAGATAATTGATAACTATACTAAGAGCTGATTGCATACAAATCTAACTGGGTCATCTTAAGAATCTCTCTAGAGGCGTCTTCTTGGGAGCGCCTCTATACCTCTTACTAGGATTGAGATAAAAATATATCTACCTCAAGAATGTTTTTTTCACTTTGATGGACTTTTAACGATAAGAATTTATGTTAAGCTACTAGACTAAACTCTACATAAACTTTATGTATGTCTCTGAGAAGTACACAAAACGAAGTAATTCGTAGTGTGCGATTCGTTCACTCGAAATGAGTAATAAATTATTCAGGGATGAGTGGCAGGGAATAAGAACCGAGTAATCGGAACAGAACCTTTGACAACTAGATGACCATGAGGGTGACTCCGAGGAAATCCTAGAGTACATAAGAGAAGTCCCTCCCCGTAGGTGCAACGGTGACAGCATCACCCCTAGGGTAGCGACTAGCCATCAATCCCTAAAGCGGGGTGAGAAGGAGGTAAAACTGGTAGCCTAAACTGGTTCCCTTCGAGCATAAACCTACGAGCAGCGCAAGCGAAGATGCGTAACCGTCGTTATTACTAACCAGCGAAATAAGGCTGAACGCGCTGGAGCCAAAAAAAAAAGGCAACGGATAAGGGACTGGCATTTACTACGATGACCAGCAAGCACTCCCAATAAACCCGGCGGATAAGCATCGCTCTAAAGGTTTCAAACAATGGTTATCTGGAACGAAGTAACTTAATGTCCACTCTCAGGAGGTCGATACTGAGTAGGTGCTAACCGTATGTGGCGTTAAGAGAGATTGAGTCAAAAGCGAATGCCTTGTGTAATAACGAGGATATGCTGACAGACTTACGGTGATTTGGAATGTAGAGTCACAGTAGCAATAAATATGTCTAAAACACGAAGAGTCACAACGGAATCAAATGAGGAAGCGATCCAACCCTTGAAGGAATTGCGAAATCATGAAACTGTGAATGATAAATCGATGGTGGAATGGAGGCACACTGACTGGCGTAAGCTAGAAAAACGTGTCTACAAGTTGCAAAAAAGAATCTACAAAGCCTCACAGCGTGGTAATGTCAAAGCAACTCGCAAACTCCAAAAGACGCTGATGAAGTCCTGGAGTGCAAAGTGTCTTGCGGTTAGACGGGTTACACAAGACAACCAAGGTAAGAAGACGGCGGGTGTGGACGGTGTGAAATCACTAACTCCAAAGCAACGTCTCACCTTAGTTGCCAAATTAAAATTAGGCTCAAAGGTATCGTCTACCAGACGTGTATGGATTCCAAAGCCTGGGAAAGATGAAAAAAGACCTTTGGGTATCCCGACAATGTATGACCGCGCATTGCAAGCTCTCGTAAAAATGGCACTTGAGCCAGAATGGGAAGCTAAGTTTGAACCTAACTCATATGGGTTTAGACCAGGACGCTCATGTCACGATGCTATCGAAGCTATTTTTAATAGTATCAAAACAAAACCAAAATTTGTTCTGGATGCTGACATATCAAAGTGCTTCGATAAAATCGACCACACGGCACTGCTAAGAAAATTAAATACATTCCCCACCATTCGCCGTCAAATACGTGCTTGGTTAAAAGCGGGAGTGATGGATAATCAGCAGTTCCAAGAGACATCTGAGGGTACTCCCCAAGGCGGAGTCATTTCGCCGCTTTTAGCAAACATTGCCCTCCACGGTATGGAAGAACGAATTAAACAATACGCTGAAACATTACCTGGTACAAAACGGGTCAATCGATTTAGTATATCGTTAACTCGTTACGCCGATGATTTCGTAATTTTACACGAAAATCTAGCCGTTGTTCAAAGATGTCAAACAATTATATCTGAGTGGTTAAAAGACATGGGTTTGGAATTGAAGCCATCAAAAACACGCCTAACTCATACTTTAAATAGGTATGAAAATGAAGAACCGGGGTTTAACTTCCTTGGTTTTAATATTAGGCAGTTTCGAGTGAGTAAATACCACTCAAAACAAGGTTTCAAAACAATCATCACCCCAAGCAAAGAAAAGCAGAGGATACACTACGAACGAATAGCTAGTGTCATCAATGACCACATCCCAGCTCCACAAGAGGCAATTATCAACCGATTAAATCCAATAATCAGGGGATGGTCTAACTACTATTCAACGGTAGTAAGTAAAGAAACTTACTCCACATTAGACAATCTTATGTATTCTAAGCTAAAAACTTGGGCAAAACGCCGTCACCCAAATAAATCAGGAGAATGGGTAACCAAGAAATACTGGCGCACCATTGGCGGTGATAATTGGGTCTTCGCCACTCCAAACAAAGGGGAAAAAAATTCGATGCGATTACTAAAACACGCAGAAATACCCATTGTTCGGCACGTAAAAGTGAAAGGCGATGCCAGTCCATACGATGGCAACCTAATTTATTGGAGTTCAAGAATGGGCGCACACCCTGAAGTGCCAAAAAGAGTAACAAAACTCTTAAAGCAACAAAAAGGAAAATGTGCTCACTGCGAATTGTACTTCCGAGAGGAAGATGTACTGGAAATTGACCACAAAATACCTCCAACTCAAGGAGGTAAAGACGAATATAAAAATCTCCAGTTATTACATAGACACTGCCACGACATAAAAACAGCCAATGACAAATTGGCTGGAGGTATGCACTTGGACAAGCACCAAATTACCGAGGAGCCGGATGAATTGAAAAATTCACGTCCGGTTTTGAAGACGAGTCGCTCTGGTGACGGAGCGGCTTAGTTTACTAAAACGAAGTAATTCGGTTAACTGACTTCACCATGACTCAGCGTAGAACTGTTTATTCTACGTTACTCGCAAGAGTTTAAGTCCGCTTTTAAATGATGACTTAATGAGATTAGCCAGTCTCAAGCGTCGAGGGAGGAACATGGCTGCTTTGTGCTAGTGCAACACCGAACCTTTTGGTTGAAGTTTAAAAGCAGTGTCGAGGCACACCATACCCCAATCGGGAGATTCATCAAATGATGATGACTAATTCTGTATTTGTTTTAAGTAAGAATGGCTTAATACTAAAACCAACAACACCAGCAAGAGCCAGGATTTTACAATCTATTGGCAAAGGGAAAAAGCTGAAATTATTCCCATTTACTTTAATTCTAGATAAGGATGTTGATGAAAATATAGAGCCATATTTAGAACTAAGAATTGACCCCGGTTCAAAATTTACGGGCATTTCCTTAGTAGATTTAAATAAGAATGAAGTCATCTGGGCAATGGAATTAGAACACCGGGGCGCTCGGATTAAAATGGAATTAATTAAACGTGCAGCTACAAGACGTTCTAGAAGATCCAGAAGACTGCGCTATCGCCAAAAGAGATTTGACCGCAAAAAGCCAGATGGATGGTTAGCACCAAGTTTACGGCATAGATTGTTAACTACCCAGACTTGGATCAAACGGTTGCTGAGATTAGCTCCGATTAAATCAATTGCAATTGAATCGGTGAAATTCGATTTCCAAAAAATGGAGACACCAGATATAGAGGGGATTGAATATCAGCAAGGTACTTTGTTCGGCTACACCTTACGCGAAGCACTTCTAGAACATTGGGGTAGAGAATGTGTATATTGCGGTAAGACAGACGTTCCCTTACAAATAGAACACATTCATGCACGAACTAAAGGAGGTAGTGACCGATTCTCAAACCTGACTTTATCATGTGAAAAATGCAATCAGAAAAAGGGAAATAAGCCAGTAGAACAATTTCTCAAGGGGAAACCAGAAATTCTCCAAAAAATTAAAGCACACCAAAAAAAGTCTTTAAGTGATGCATCTGCTGTCAACTCTACCCGAAAAGCTATATTTGAGATGGCACAGCAATTCGGATTAAGAGTAATTAGTGGTGATGGTGCATCTACTAAAATGATTCGGATTAAAAGCGAATTGCCCAAACAGCATTGGATTGATAGTGCTTGTGTCGGAACCGACCAAATTGTTAAATTACGAATATACCAATCATTGCGCGTTACTTGTACTGGTCATGGCACAAGACAAGTACAAAGAGTGAATGCCAGTGGTTTTCCCGCCATAGCCAGCATCAAAAAGAATCCCATTACTGGTAAAAAAGAAGTCAATTTAGTCAGTAAAAATGAGAAATATACTCACGCTAGAGCTGGTGATTATGTGATTTGTAATTTGCTCAAAGATCGCAAACACATTAAGGCGGGAATTTATCGTGCTAGAGTCAAAACGCCAACGCCTAAAGGAGTAGAAGTCCTAATTAACGGGTATCGTATTGCAATCGATCGACAATACGTTCAGCTTATTCATTGTGCCGATGGCTATGAATGCAGTTTTGCTACGATTGACCAAAATTTACTTCGTTTTAGCGCGATTAGATAACATGACCAAATTTACAATTTTAGTGGCGGAAGACGATCCTAATGACGCCTTCTTTATTCAAAGGGCTTTTCAAAAGACTCAACTGGTTCACACCCTTAAAGTTCTAGAAGATGGAGATGCGGTTATAAATTATCTATGTGGCATTGATGAATACGCTGACCGGGAACTCTATCCTTTGCCAACACTCATACTCTTAGATATCAAACTACCACGCCGTTCGGGTCTTGAGGTTCTCGAATGGATACGCCGCCAACCTCACTTGAAACGCTTGCTCGTCATTATGCTGACTTCTTCAGACCAAGACAGAGATATCAACCTAGCCTATGAACTAGGTGCTAACTCATATTTAACAAAACCAATAGGGATTGATAACCTACAGGAAATGGTTAACAGTATTAACAAATACTGGTTACTTCTTAATAAACAACCAGAAATTTAAAGAAAGGAAAGTATATCTTTCCCCACGCTCAAACCTCAATGTCCCATTGCCTTTGTTATACCCAGGAAGAGGTTTCGAGTTCCCCAATTTTCACAATCTCAAGTGAGATGATTTCTTTGGAAAAGCCGCCGTCTTCGCCTGTTCTCTGATTCTTCTCGCAACGGTACTACGTCAGCTTCACTGCTTTCGCGTGCTACGCGAATCAGCAAAGCAGCAGATAGCAAACTAGCAATCATCGAATTTCCACCATAACTAAACATGGGTAATGGCAATCCAGTTGTTGGCAAAGCACCAGTGGTAACACCAACATGAAGTAATGATTGTCCTACCATCAAAACAGTTACCCCAATTGCTACAAGTCGATAGACCGAATGTTTGGTCTTAAGAGCTATAATTAATCCTAAAGTGGCGTATAAAGCGAGCAGTACTAACAGCACCGTACTGCCAACAAAACCAAATTCTTCAGCAAAAACAGCAAAAATAAAATCGGTGTCTTGAATTGGCAAATAAAACAACTTTTGTTGGGAAAGCCCAAACCCCGCCCCCCATTGTCTACCAGAACCAACAGCCAGCAAACTTTGTACGAGTTGATAACCATCTCCAGTTGGATCTGCCCATGGATTTAGAAAAGAAAGCACTCGTTTGCGCTGATATTCTTTGATACTAATACTCAGTACTGCCAGGGCTACACCTCCAACTGCTGTTCCTCCCAAATACTTATACGGTAATCCTGCAGCAAGGGCAATCAGCCAAATTGTCATTCCACATAATGCAGTTGTACTTAAGTTAGGCTGTATTAAAATTCCCAAAATAATCAGACAAAAGATACCCAGCCAAACAAAGCGCACTCGCCAACTTAACCTTTCCCATTGACCAAAAAGTCGCGCACTTTGCAATACTAAAAAGGGTTTAATGAGTTCAGAGGGTTGAATTGGGATCGGTCCTATGGCTATCCAGCGAGACGCATCAAATGCCTTTTTTCCCAATCCCGGTATCAAAGTTAGGAAAATCAGCCCCAATAGCAAGATTACAAACCAATGGGATATATTTACGATCCTGCGTAAGGGCAGGTTGACTATGATATTGAATATTATTAACGCTACGAACACCCACAGGACTTGACGCTTGAAGTAATACAGCCCATCATTGTGGCGATCGTCGGCAACGGCATAAGATGCAGAAAACAGCACGATTAATCCCACAAACAGCCATATCAATGTCAACCAACGCAATAAACGTGCCTCAAGTGCCCAACTGGACACCGAGTCATCGAAGAATGGAATCAGGCGGCGTAAATTCACAGTTTCAACTAGGTATGTAAGGTGTATTCGTTGAGAATGCAGTTAATGATACTACCTCATTCCAGAATTCATCATTACAATTTCAAGAATTACAAAAAAAAGGAACGGGGAACAGAAAGCCCCCGTACCTCCTTCCCCCTGAAAAATTTTTGACAAACGGCCCATTTTGTGAGACTGGCATCTTGCCCATCCTCTATTTCCCCATGGGCGCGACGCCCGCACCACAAGAAGTTTTTGAATGATTTTTTATTTTGAGAATTTTGTTAGATAATCTACGGTAAGTCGATGAAAAATAATGCTTTTTAGATTCGCAGTTGGCACACTACCACATTCGGCTCTGTCATGAGAACTTGTTTCGCATAAAATTACTATAATCACATCAATGAACAGTAGTATACTGAGTAAAGACTTGAATAGCCAAAATTATACTCTTTTGGATCTGTCTTCCAAAGTAGAGTATGCACTGCTGGCTCTTTTAGAACTAGCAAGCAACAAAGGAAAAAGAGATCCACTTACCATGAGCGAGATTACCGCCAGACAACCCATACCGGAACGCTATTTAGAACAAATCCTCACTAGTCTGCGGCGAGCAGGTCTGGTACAAAGTCATCGTGGCTCAAGAGGCGGATTCGTTTTAGTTCGAGAACCTTGGCAAATTACCTTATTGGAAATTGTGACCGTTGTTGAAGGTGAGCGGAAGGACAGAGAATCTTCTCTTCCTCCCACTTTAGAAAAGAACTTAGTTCATGAAGTGTGGGATCGAGCCAATACAGCCGCTACTGAAGTTTTACGTCGCTATACTCTCCAAGATTTGTACCAGGAAAGGGAAGCTCGAATACAGCAAGGTCCAATGTATTACATTTAGACAAAGGAGTCACTCGTATATGTTTTTTTACTCAACTATTACGGAATTTAATGAGTCAAGCGGAATGGTGAAAACATAATAGACAACTCCAATTCCCAGGAGAATCACAGCAAGGCTAGAAAGAATAACCCAACGGTCTGCTGGTTCATAAGCATCCTCGTCAATATCTCGACGAACGACAAGGTAGTGCTGGGTTGAAAGCATGACCGTTAGCAATCCTACTAGTGAAAAAGCCAAGCCTAACTTCCAGCCATTACCCGGACCTTGAGGTGCAAGGGGAGGGCGGAGTATGCGAAGCCGGACAATGAGAACACCAAAACCCATGAGCGCTATCCCACTTCTCATCCATGCTAAATAGGTGCGCTCGTTGGCTAAATGTTCTCGAACTCGGTCAGCACTGGGGCTTTTTGGTTTTTCTGGTTTTTCTGGTTTTTCTGCATCTATTGTCATAAATTTAATGGGAATTGCATGAACGAATTTTTTTAGCAGTCTTTCAAATTAGACTCATAAATATTCATACTATTAACAGTGACAGGTGACAAAATAATTCGTAATTAAGAATTGATAAATTACAAAAAGAGTGAAGACCGCTAATGGCTGATGGCTAATAGCTAATGGTCAAAAAGCAATTAGCTATTAGCAATCCAAATTATTGACAAATGATTTAAGATTGCTATAGCAGAAAATATGACTGTTGACTTTTGAATAGAAATGTATGTGAAAATGTTTTATCTTGCGTACTATAGCGGCCCTAAATGAAATATAAAAATAAGAGTGAAGACTGCTAATGGCTAATTGCTTTTTAACGTGTCTTAATCGAGTACTGTTGGCACTGTATTGCACTCTAGCAATAAAAGCAATTATCGATTCTTGCTGTATTGATAAATATAACTTATTAAATATTTAAAAGTATTAAAAACAACATAAAATAATTTACAATGCGCTTTTGGTTTTGAAAATCTATTGTTTCTCAACCTCCAAACAAGCAATTTTTTTTAATAGGGAATTTTTTAAGTTGTATTTAAAACTGAGCCAAATGACTCGAAAACCTCTCAATGTATTGTTTTTTACAAAAAAAAAATCGTTTTTATTGCTATACTGAAGTGATATTTAAAAAAGATTTGTAAAATTTATTGCTGTAAAAGTTTTCATATCGCTTACCGACTACGGTAACTTGCCCTATTTACCGTATAGGACTATACTTTTGATAAGCTTGTTGGAGTGAAAATACTTGGTCAGGGATGCTTGAAAGAGCCTATATGACGTTTGAGCAGTTACGAATTTTTCTTGCCGTAGCAGAACTAATGCACTTTACCCGTGCAGCAGAATCGCTATATATTACCCAGCCTGCTGTGAGTGCAGCCATTCAGAGTCTGGAAACAGAATACGGGGTCAAATTATTTCATAGAATTGGTCGTCATATCGAAATCACTGATGCTGGGAAGTTGCTCCAAGTAGAAGCACAAAAGATTCTCGATCAAGTTTCTTTAACTCAAAGGGGCTTGCGAGAGTTAAACAATATGCAACGGGGGGAGTTAAAACTGGGGTCAAGTCTGACTATTGGTAATTACTGGTTACCTGAAAAAATTAGCCAGTTCAATCGTCACTATCCCGGTATCCATATAAATTGCACTTTGGGTAACGCTGAAGAAATCTGTGAAGGAACCGCGACGGGGTTGTTTGATTTCGGGTTAGTGACAGGTGACGTGAAAGTCTCCCTGAGAAACTATTTAGAAAAAGAAGTTGTGGGAAGCGATCGCTTGCAGATAGTTGTAGGCAAATCTCACCCTTGGTTTGGCAGAAGAGAAATTTCCCCCGCAGAACTCCTTACAACAACTTGGGTGATGAGAGAGTCAGGGTCTGGGGCGCAACAAATGTTTGAGCAAGCCCTGCAAAAATGGGGAATCGAGCCGACCGAACTGGAAGTTGTTCTCGTTCTTAGTAGCAGCGAGATGGTAAAAGCAGTCGTTGAAAGCGGTGTAGGTGCAGCAGCCATTCCAGAATTGATGGTGAAAAAAGAATTACAGCTATCCACACTGCACGCAGTCCGTGTTATCGGTCGAGATACTAACACAAAGTTAGAAATTGTCCAACCCGTATGGAAACTGAAGCACCTACAACGCTTTCAAACCAGAGTAGCAAGCGCTTTTGAACAGATTCTCAGTCAATGTTCGCTCTCAGTGTAGGGGAATTGGGGATTGGGGATAAGGTAAAATTGCCTTCCTTGTCCTCAATCCCCAATCCCTTCGTACCAATCAATTACTTTTTTTTATTGAATTAAGAAAAAAAAATACTTGCTTTTATTGACAGTATCCTTGTATATTGATGTCAACATGCGAGCGTAGAAGCTCGCCAAAACACCAAATAACACTTTAACCTGATTCAATCGGGTTATGCTGAATCGCCCTGTTAGGTGATGAAGTACCTTTTAGGTGTCTCATCTCTCTTAATTTATGGAACTTTCAAATAAAACAGAGTATGCAATTCTCTCTTTGCTGGCACTGGCAAAATGCTATGCTGACGGTGAATCATTGCAAATCCGAGAGATAGCAGCACGTCAAAACATTCCCAACCGCTATTTAGAAGAACTTCTAGCAACTCTAAGGCGTGGAGGTTTGATTAAGAGCATACGTGGGGTGAAAGGAGGTTACGTTTTAGCCAGGGAACCTCAAAAAATAACAGTTTTGGAAGCTTTACGTTGTATAGAGGGGTCAGACGATGAACCCGGTAAGCCTTCCAATATCAAAACGGTAGAAACTGAAGTTATTCGTGATGTTTGGCAAGAAGTTCGTCAAGCTGCTTACGACGTTTTACAGAAACATACACTTCAAGATCTTTGCGAAAAGCGAATTTCCAAGCAGCAAATGGAACTAATGTACTATATATAAATTATGCCTTCGCGGACTAATAAAAAGTCCACGTAGGTGGTGAGTCCAGAGAAAGTAGGCGGGTTTCCCGCCGTAGGCGACTGGTGAGTCCAGCGCTGCAGGAGGGTTTCCCGCCGTAGGCGACTGGCGAACCCGGAGGGCGAACCCGAAGGGACTTTGTTTGTATAGACGCAATTTTAATCGCCATTTGGATTTTAATCGCCCTTTGTTTGTATAGACGCGATTTTAATCGCCATTTGTTTTTTCTAATTGGAATGCTCCCTATTTGTCTGTATCTTGAAAAACACCAAGCGATCGCGTTAAAACTCTCACGATCGCTTATCATCTTTCTTCACTAGAATTGTTATACAAAAACAACTAGCAATTAGCTTTGTTATACTTAATGCATCACTTTTTAAAATAATAAAAATTCCCAATCCTATCAAGATAAAAGGAATAAAGTAATTACCATATCGCGCGATCGTCTCGGCTATTTCTTTTTGACGAGTTAATTGGTAAGCTACATAACACCAAACTCCTAGCAATAGAAAGAAGATAGAGACAACTATCAAAAAGCTTGCTAAATTGCTGCTAGCAAATAATGGCACGTAGACACTGATATTATCGCTACCGTTAGCGATGGTCACAGATGCAACACTATAAGTTTGAGGAGACACCAAATTCAAAAGAATAGATTCTTCAGAATCTTCTGTCTCAAATTCACTTTCCCCGGTAGGATTTTCTTCCCCATTCACCAAACTGCTAAGACCCATAGCAATTGGCATGAAACCAAGCAATCCAATCCAGCGTCCCGATAACAATAACCCTCCAAACAGACCAGAAAGACTGGTAAAAATCAGTATACAAAACCCCAAATACTGACCTGTAATAATATGCTTGTAAGTGAAGGTGGCATTTACTTGGGAAAAAAACAATAAAAGGATGAGAAGGTCATCGATATTAGTAGCAGTAAAGGCAAGGATTCCCGTGCTAATTGCAGCGATCGATTCACCCATATTGTCTTTATTGTTTAATTGCAAGCAAAGACGCACTCGTTTTTTCTAAAGTAACACTCTCTTATAAAAGCAACCATGAATATGTTTTGGGCGGCTTTCACAGAAGGTATAATTGCTTTTGCAGCAACCAATATTGATGATATCTTAATCCTTCTACTTTTTTTCTCACAAGTAGATGCTAATTTTCGCAAGCGCCATATCATTGTTGGTCAATACCTTGGTTTTTCAGCTATCATCATCGCCAGCCTACCAGGATTTTTTGGTGGTTTGGTAGTACCGCACGAAGTCATTGGGCTGCTCGGATTGTTACCTATAGCAATTGGCATAAAAAAGCTGTTGAGTCGAGAAGAATCTACAGAAGTTCAGGCTGTAACCAGCGATTTTCAGCCGATTTCATCAAACAATTCTCCGAGGTCTTTTTTAGTTAGTCTTTTGCACCCTCCAACTTATAAAGTAGCCGCAGTCACTCTTGCAAATGGGGGCGATAATATCAGCATTTACATACCGTTATTTGCTGGAAATAGCTATGCCAGTATGGGTGTAATTTTGATTGTCTTCTTAGTTATGGTTGGAGTCTGGTGTGCAATTGCTAACTTCTTAGCCCGTCAAGAGGCGATCGCTCATATTTTAAGCCGATATGGTAGAGCGGCTGTTCCTTTTATTTTGATTTGTTTGGGTTTATTTATTATGTACGAAAGAGGTACCATTCCATGGCTTTACTCATACTGGAGAAACTAATTTGTAACTCACCATTAGCAAAAGCGTGTAGATGACAAAACGCAATGGACGTTGGGGTGCAATCTCGCAAAGTTTGGCACCAAGGAGGACCCCAGGTACAGATCCAAACCATATAGGTAATACCAAACTCCAATCAACTGTTCCCAAGCTCAAATGCCCAATAGAAGTAAATAATAACAAGATAGCTGCTTGCGAAATATCTGTACCCACTAATTTACGAGCATCCAAGCGGAAAAAGGAAATTAGCACCAACGCGAACATTGAACCGGAAGAGACACTCGTTAAACCAACCAAACAGCCTAAAATAGCTCCTACACTCATTGCCAACACGCGACCCAACCCAGTATCTAGATCGAACTTCGGCAGATCGGGAAACTTCAAATTTGGGAAAAATGTGATGAGCAGCAGTTGTATCAGGGCTGATAGCGTAACAACCAAAATCATTAGCCCAACCAAGTGCAGCAAAACGTGATTGAGATTGTACTCTCCACTGTGCTTGATAAAGTGTAGAATTCCCACACCAAACAAGGAACCGGGAACGCTGCCAAAAGCCAGCCATTTTACCACTTGCAAGTCAATAGTTTTTTGCTGCCAATGCTTAAAGCCGCCTACAAATTTCATTAACGTCGCCGCTACTACGTCAGAACTGACCGCAACGGAAGGTGGAACTTGAAAGATAAAGATCAGCATTGGTGTTATGAGGGATGCTCCACCAATTCCGGTTAAACCAACGACTATACCAACACAAAAACTAAAGAGGGGTAATAAAAGATAATGCATACGACGGCTCGCATATAGGGTTATTATTTTGCCCAAACTTCCTGTGGAAGTCAGATTGGTAGATGTAAACCCTTTTTTTTTCAAAAAAGACAAAAGTCGATATACTTACCGTACTTTAACTTAGATCGCGGTCAAACGTCTAGCGTATTCGCACATACGCAATTAAATTATTTATTACAGTTCTTAAAAGAGAAGAATCAGATGCAAAAGCCTTATATAGCAAGGCATCGAGGCTGTGTAAATTTTTTAAAAGAATATAATCTGACAGCAAAAAAATACAATTTAGCCTTTCAATTCCCAAATTTCCCTGACCTAGGGAAAGTATGAAGGATAAAATATATCCCACGTAAGTTCCAGGGGGATCGGGCAAGGATGAAGGATAAGGTATGGGGTATGAAGGTATATCCTAGGTTTGTTCCAGGGTTAGTTGATGGGAATGAGCTACCCCGTCGGGTTTATCTTGTTTCCTTTACCCTGTATCCTTTCACCGTTTTAGTGTTATAGAAATGTCTCAAACTGAGTTCAACAAACCCAACCAGTCTTTTTTCAATTTTTTCAAAGCATTATTAGCTGCTCGTTGGCAGTCGCTGCTATTGCTACTTATAGGTATCTACTTACCTTTACAAATCTTTGGGCTTCTGGCAATAGCCGTTTGGGAAAGCAAAGGCGGTTTCCCCTTTCCTTGGGATGTACCCATTCTCATAGCAGTTCATTCTACAGCAACAGCACAACTTGATGCGATCGCGGTGGTACTGACCCAATTCGGTTCTTCAAAATTTATGTTTCCCGCAATCGGTTTTCTTGGGCTGCTTCTTTTGCTGCTACAACGGTGGCGATCGCTCACTTTCTTGCTCACAACAACTATAGGAAGCGCCATTATCAACCGTACAGCGAAAGAGTTCATGCACAGAATCCGCCCCCATTTGTGGGATTCACTTGCACCTGAATTAGATTTTTCATTTCCTAGCGGTCATTCGATGATGACCATGACACTAGTAGCAACCTTGGTTGTTTTAACTTGGGGTACGCTCTGGTCATGGGCTGTGCTAATTGCTGGAAGTTTTTTTGTCATAGCCATTGGCTGGACGAGACTTTATTTAGGAGTTCACTTTCCTAGCGATATTTTGGCAGGTTGGATGGTTTCAATAGCCTGGGTAATTGGCGTCAGCCTAATTATAAGACCGCATTTTACTAAAACAACTGCCGTCACCGAAGCGCCAACGGCAGAAGAAACTACATTACTTCCTGAAGAAAAGCAGGTTTTGCAAGAGAAAACAGATCGTTGATTGCTCGGAACTTTCAGATAGAAATACCCAATTAAGTCTTTGTGGGACGGGGATTTTGCCCGTCCTTTATTAATATACAGACAGGCAATATACCCCACATCACAAGTAGTGATAGTATCCTTAATCCCCAAGACTGATTTGTGGAGTCTCGTTCGTGGGCGCGTTGGTAGCTCTTGTATCTAAGAATGCTTGAGAGACTTTAGGAACAAACCAGTTGATTTTACTAGATTTGGACACTTGAGCAACCGGCATATTAAATTCCAGTGCTCCAGTATTTTGATTGCTAGCGATCGCTAACTTAGTCCCTTTGGGGACTTTAACAACGACACCGCCACTAATTTCTTGATTTTTTCCGCTAGAAGTTGAGGATACAGCAGTGACATCACTGGGTATGTAAATTCCCTGACAATCCCAGTCATTTTGGGTTGTTTGACCATCAGCTAGAAAGTAAAGCCCAGCATCATATGGAAAATCTTCTTGTTCCACGTTTGCTGGTATTGGCCCATAAATAGCTAGAGTTTTGCCAGTTTTGTTTTCGCACTGACCCCAATTGACGCCTGACTCATAAGCGTATTTGAGCAACTCCAACTCTGCGAGCTTGCTTTCTATTTCTTCTGGTGTATAACCCTCGATATCTGATTGAGATTCTTGGACGCTTTGCAACTTGTTAATCTCTTTAGTCAATGCTTTGTATTCAGGGCTTTTCGTAATTTTTGGTGCATCTGCAAAGGAAGGTTGAGCAAACAAAAAGTTTGCTAGTAGTAGCAGCACCATCAAAAGATATTTGAAAGCTTTCATGTTTTTTTCCAAACCAAATAACAAAATCCGAAACTTGAAACCTATGGTTTGCAGGCAACACATTATCCACATTGTAGCAACTGCAAAGACAAAAAATAGAGTCTAGAGAATGGGAGTTAAGGGTTGGGTAAGAAAGATGTTCGTGCTTTGTTTTGAGCTATTGCTGATAAACATCTATCTTATCTATTCAGAAGTTACATTATCATCTAGCCGTCAGTTATTAAATCTTAAAAAACAATTAATTTTATACGGAGAGATAGCATATCTTCGAGCGCTTTTAATTGCTATCTCTCAATCCTATCAACTCCTTTAGCTTTCTCAAGGAGTCATGGCAACTTTTCCGGTAAACTTTTGCGTGTATTAAATAAAACTTTTATTTTGTATATTCAAATACTTGTTATTTTGTTGGTAGCAATTTTTTGCTACTATTCCGATGAACTTGGCGTAGAATTAGAATTTATTAAAAAACACTGATTTAGTATTTTTTAAAGACTTGATTGCCGAAATTATATAAGCTATGATTTACTTCGCAGCCCAAATTCAATTAACCAAGAGAAAAATGTATTGCAATCATTAATATTTTGTATATATCCTGCTCGTGCAAAGGAATATAGCAGTCATAAATGAAATATAAAAATAAGAGTGAAGACTGCTAATAGCTAACGATCGAAAAGCAATTAGCTATCAGCCATTAGCTATTAGCTAATTTCTCAAAACTCACCAAAAATATTGGCTATCTCAGGGTAAAAAAACTTGCAAGATGAAACCTAAAATATTATCCCACAGTAAAAGTACGCATGGTTTAAAACCCGCGTGTCTCTCATTTGGGGAAGTTCTAGCTCAATCCTTTGCTGTTATTGCACCTACCACAATTCCTGCATCTAATATTGGTTTGATAGTGGCGCTTTCGGGGAAAGGAGCCTGGTTAAGTTTTCTCATCGGTTTAATTGGACTCGTTTTAGTCAGTATCAACATCAATCAGTTTGCCAGTCGTTCGGCTTCTCCCGGTTCCCTATACTCTTATATTGTCAAAGGCTTAGGTCCAACAGCGGGTGTGATTTGTGGTTGGTGTTTGGTACTGGCATATTTGTTCACGGGAATGTCCGTATTGTGTGGTTTTGCCAACTTCAGTGGAAATTTAATCGGTCAATTGGGTATTCATCCCTCTAGTATTACGTTGTTGGCTTTAGGTGCGGGAATAGCTTGGTATGCAGCCTATAAAGATATTCAGCTTTCTGCTATGGCAATGCTCTGGCTCGAAGGAATCTCGCTGGCTTTGATTGCAGTGTTGTGCGCGATCGTTTGGGCAAATAAAGGTTTTGCTTTAGATATGTCACAACTAACACTTTCTGATGTCACTCCTGGCAAAGTTGCAACGGGATTAGTATTGGTCATGTTTGCTTTTTCTGGCTTTGAAAGTGCTACGTCGTTGGGTGATGAAGCAAAGAAACCGTTAAAAACCATTCCCAGATCGGTGATTGGGAGTGTTATTCTAGCAGGTCTGTTTTATATATCAACGACATATATTGAAGTCTTGGGTTTTAGCGGTACTGGTGTGTCGATTACCAAAACTGAAGAACCTTTAAAGTTTTTATCCCAACAAGTCGGTATGGGATTTTTGGGAGAGTTAATTGCTTTTGGCGCATTATTTAGCTTTTTTGCTTGCGTTTTGGGCTGTATTAATCCTGCCGCTAGAATTTTCTTTATGATGGCACGTCACGGATTATTCTACTCCAAGCTAGGGACTGCACATTCTTTTAATCGAACTCCCCATATTGCGGTGACGATGTGCTCGTTTGCTATTTTCTTAGTTCCTGCAGTGATGTCCTTATTTAACATTCAGTTGTTTGAAAGTATGGGTTACTTAGGAGCTATCTGTAGCTATGGATTTCTCACAGTTTATATCCTCATTTCTATTGCAGCACCAGTTTATCTCTATCAAATCGGTAAACTCCGCTTCCATCATGTCGTTTTCTCTGTGCTAGCGGTTGCATTTATGATGATTCCTGTATTGGGAAGTGTCGGAATTCCAGGCAGTACAATGTTTCCAGTTCCAGAAGCTCCTTATGATGTTTTCCCCTACTTATTCTTGACGTATTTAGCGCTCACTTGTGGCACGTTTGTGTTGCAGCGATTGCGATCGCCCAACATTGTTATGGAAATGCGCCAAGGAGTTGAAGAAATTCATGCTCGATTTAGCGATCGCGATGGGCTTTAATTTCAATTTATATAGAACTACAGGTTCTAGCAGATGAACGTCGAGCGAGAAAGTACAATTCAAAATTCAACATTCCTTAATCCAAAATCCCAAATTGACATGAGTGGATTAGTAACTGCAATTAGTACAGGGGCAGCTGCTTTTGGTGCTACCAACATTGATGATATTGTTATCCTGACAATCTTTTTTTCACAAGTTAATGAAACATTTCGCCGTTGGCATATTATCTTGGGTCAGTATTTAGGGTTTACAATACTGGTTCTTGCGAGTCTTCCCGGCTTTTTTGGAGGTTTAATTGTACCGAAACCGTGGATTGGACTTTTTGGCTTAGTACCAATCCTAATTGGTATTAGGTACTTAATGAACAAAGATGAAGAAGATTCAGAAAACGCTGAGGAAGAGTCAGAACAGAGCCAAAACTCTTTTTTTGCCAAATTTTTTAACGTACAAGTTTATAGTGTTGCTGCTGTGACATTTGCCAATGGCAGCGATAATATTAGTATTTATATTCCTTTATTTGCTAGCAGCACTTTAGACAGCTTGGTTGTTATCATAGCAGTCTTTTTTCTACTTGTGGGAGCTTTGTGCTTTGCAGCATATCAATTAACCAATCAGAGAACCGTAGCTGAAATGCTTTCTTGTCATGGTAATAATTTTGTCCCATTTGTATTGATGGGATTGGGTGCTTTAATTTTAATAGAAAGTGGTGTTTTAACTCCTCTACTTTCTTTTGTTATAGATAGTTAATGGTTAGTTGTTAGTAGTTGTTTATTAGTTGTAAATAACTACTTACCACTAACGATGAAAGGCGAGACGCCTGTCCCAACCCAATAAAGACAAACTACTAACCACCAGTCATTAACAAGTTTGGTTACAGAATATACAAACATATTACTGGATATTTTAGTATAAATTTATAAATTTGAGGAATAAAATTGACTATTTTAGAATTTTCATTATTAGTTTGGATAGGGTCGTTTACTGCAGGATTTCTAGGGGCATTAACTGGTTTGGGAGGTGGCGTTGTGATTGTCCCGTTGTTAGCGTCGGTTTTTGGAGTTGACATCAGATATGCAGTTGGTGCTTCTTTAGTCTCTGTCATCGCCACTTCCTTAGGTGCAGCATCTACATATATAAAGAAAGGCTACACAAATTTGCGGTTGGGAATGTTTTTAGAAGTCGCAACAACGATTGGAGCTTTAATTGGAGCGTTAATTGCTACGTATATTTCTGTGAAAGCTTTAACTATTGTGCTGGCTGTTGTTCTACTTTATTCAGCTTACCTTTCACAACAACCTAAACTTGATAATCCGGAAAGCGAGTCGCCCGATCCTTTGGGCAATTATTTACAACTTAACGGCAGTTATCCCGCACCTGAAGGAGTAGTATCTTATCAAGTTCACTCCGTCCCTGCTGGATTTAGCGTGATGCTTGTTGCTGGTGTGATTTCTGGTTTATTGGGTATTGGTTCGGGCGCGTTTAAAGTACTGGCAATGGATCAAATCATGCGTGTCCCGTTCAAAGTTTCTACAACCACAAGCAATTTTATGATTGGGGTGACAGCCGCCGCATCTACAGGAGTTTACTTAGCACGCGGTTACATCGATCCTGCATTGTCAATGCCAGTTATGTTAGGCGTTTTACCCGGTGCTTTTTTAGGTGCGCGAGTTCTTATAGGAGTTAAAACTCAAACTTTAAGAATTGTCTTTAGTCTTGTGCTAGTTCTTATGGCTTGCAAAATGGTATTTAACAGCTTAACATCAGGGGCAGCGTAATATGGAAAAAACAATTTTTAGTTTTTGGCGGGGTTCGCCTACACTTTCAGAAAGTGAACCCACTCAACTCCAGTTACAGCAATTTGGCGATACTGCTACAACCGTTAAGCCGGAGGCTCATCGCAACTTAATTCAGCAGAACAACAAAACCGCCCCACTAGTGGCTCATAACTCCGAGCTTGATGCTAGCAAAGACGGTACTAAGACGGTAAGCGATTTACAACTCGAGCCATTACTGAGCAACTTATTAAAATATGGCGTACTCATTGCTAGTGCTGTCATTTTCATAGGCGGCTTACTCTACTTAATTCGCCACGGTGCTGAACCAGCTAACTATCACATTTTTAAAGAAGAATCATTTGAGTTTCGCTCTCCCATAGGTGTTATAGATGTTATTCGAGCAGGTAGCTATCGTGGAATTATTCAACTTGGATTACTGCTACTAGTTGCAACTCCTATATTACGCGTTATTATCTCCCTATTCGTATTTCTACGACACAGAGAATATACTTACGCTCTCATTACGTCGATTGTCCTGAGTGCTTTATTGTGCAGCTTTTTAGGTGCTTTTTAGCGGAAGTAAGCCAAAGAGTGCCAAAGCCTGCAAGAATGGAATTCTCGGGTTATACAAACAAAGCCTGCCCAGGCAGGCTTTTTTCAAAATCATGTGGCACGAACGCAATTACCCAGACTCAGCCCGACAATGTTTGCGCTTCAGTCTGCCTGAACTTTGTGGGAATCTTTGACTTTTCGCTAACAGCGAGCGCGAAAAAATATTACTTTTTCCGGTCTTCTTTTAAAATTGCGATGCTCCCTTTTAGACCAACTATTGAGCGTCTCTAGATGAAAATTTTTTTAAAATAAAAATTTTAGGAAACAAAGCGATTTATTAATCCTAAATTTTGTTGAATAAACTCCGATATAGAAGTTCTCAACAAATCAATCATTTCCGTTGAGAATAATCCCAATGCAGCAGCAGAACCCAAGCTAAACAAACCAACAATCAAAGCTAGAAACCTTCCAAAAAAACCGGGGTTAATTTCCATAAAACCCAGTCGCGATTGTCCTATAACTGAAATAGTCAGAAAAACTATTCCTAGGATTAAAAAAATATTAGTTAAAGGTAAAGCACTCATATTTTTCAAAAATTTCCTGTCTTCGATTATAACCGTGATTTTTACTTAACTGCTTACCCATAAAGTAAGAAATTCAGGTGCTAAACCCTAACTTCTTTAAAGGCGTTGGGGAGCTAGCACTGCTAACCACTAGACTTTTGATTTATTTTTCGTTATACTACGGTAAGTGAATAGACTTTATGCAATTTACATTATGCAACAAGCCCCACAAATGCCTCATGAGTCGAACTTAGCAGCGGACACAGCCCTTGAGCAGTCGCAGTCAGATGCTCCTGTGGGTTTGAAGCAAGGAATTTTCAAAAAAATCAGAGGGGGATTGTTTTTTGCCCTTGGATATTTACTATCACCTCTATGTTGGTGGAATGACTTAATTTTCAATCTGCCGATCGCTTACGGTTTTGGCTATGTTTGCAGTTTATTCTCGCCAAAACTACTTATCCCTTGCTCAATAGCAGGCTATTGGCTTTCTAACGTTGTTGGGATTCTTTTGATGCAAAGAGGCGCTTTGGATGTGTTTCAAAACCAACCAACAGAACGCAATCCAAGAAAAGAGTTGGTTACAGGTCTCGTAACCTCAACTATTTTTACAGTCGTTATTTTAACTTTAATCCAGTTAAAAGTTATTGAGACTCCGGATTTGTTTCCAAATAGCTAATGGTTAATGGCTAATTACTAATTGCTAATTGCTAATTGCTAATTGCTAATTGCTAATTGCTAATAGTGAGTCCAGAGAAAGTAGGCGGGTTTCCCATGCCGCAGGTGACTGGCGTACAGCCCTTCGGACATAGCTTCGTATCGCGTATAGCCCTTACGGGCAATAGCCTGCGGCAACGCGGAGCGTGTGCCTTGCACATAGCGTCTGTGCTCCTGAGATACAAGGGAGGGCTAATAGACATTTGGCCATTAGCCATTAGCCATTAGCCATTAGCTAATACGATTTCAAAAAATCTGTCAAATTTAATAACTTTTGTTCTCCTTGACCAACAATTACGGGAAGCTTACCATCCCATTTTTCTAAGGCTTGCTTTTCCAGAATCTCTGGTGTTAAGTTTTCGCGGATAATCTTGTGTGCTTCCGCTTCACCTTTTGCCAAGTTCACTCTCGCTTCTGCTTCTTTTGATGCTTTTAAAGCGATGAATTCCGCACGTTTGGCTTCTTGTGCAGCCACTTGTTTTGATTCTACAGCTTCATTAAACTTTTGCGAGAAGTGAATGTGGAGCAGAGAAACGTCGTCTACTGCAATGTGATAGTTAGCCAATCTATTTGTTAAAGTTTCGTCTACTCCTGCTTTCATTTCTTCTCGCTTGAGAATAATTTCTTCGGCAGTATATTTTGCAACAATCGCCTTGAGGACTTCTTCAAGTGCTGGATTGATAATGCGATCGACAACATTTTTTTCATCTCCAATTTTCTGGAAAATAGTATTGGCTTTCTCTGGAATAATATGCCAGTTTAGAGCCACCTCTGCGGAGATATTCTGTAAATCTTTAGTAGAAGCCTCAGCAGAAATGTTTTGTTTCTGCACTTGCACGCTCAATCTCTTTACTGTGTTTACTACTGGTACGATGATGTGAATACCTTCTCCAAGGACTCTGTCTTGAACTTTACCAAATTCCATCAATACACCTCGTTCTCCTGCATTAACGATCGCAAAGGGAGTCAAGAACAAAGTGATGAGAACTAGAAGTGCTGTCAGTTTACCGGCATTGTTAAATGCTTTACTTTTTTTCATAATTGCTAACGAATGTAAAGTATCTGTAACAAGTTTGACTGTTGCTTTGCGTCTCCAGAGCAGGATGAGTATTGCTTGTGGATAAACAATTTGGGATGCGATCGTGTATTTTGACAAAAATTAATTTTTTACTGAGTTATTTCTGCTTTTAAAAAGTACGGTATATTGGTAGAATTGCCGTACTCACAGTTTGACATATTTTATAACTGCGTGTTGCGGCAAACAATGTATAAAACCCATACCCAACATAGATGAAAAAGGATACAAACTTTATACCGGACATTCATCTATTAAATGGATACCATATCCTATCTTTATCTACGGGAAAATATGGTAGCGTAAAAACTTTTTTGTCAAGCCCTTAAATGTTTAGTGTGAGGTCTATTTTATTCCCTCATACTTTATACTTCATCCTTTAGTTGATTTTTTTGATGATGGAAATATCCTCGAAAATTAAATATACTCTACTAGCACTGCTAGAGCTGACTCGATACTACGAGCAAGAAGAATTTTTACAAATTGAACAAATCGCAGTTTCTCAGCAAATACCAGATCGGTATTTAGGACAACTCTTGATGAGTTTGCGACGATGCGGTTTGGTTTGCAGTCAGCGAGGAGTTAAAGGGGGTTATCAACTCAGCAAACCTCCTGAAGAAATTACATTGCTTGAAGTGCTGACTTGTCTTGAAGGTGCAGCAACTCAAGAATACGGGGAACTGGGGGAGCCACTCAGTATGGAAAATATGATTATTAAAGAAGTGTGGCATGAAGCGACGAAAGCGGCATTGACAGTTTTTGGAAGTTATACCTTAAGAGGGTTGTATGAGAAACAACAAGCAAGGCAGTTGTTAAATCCAATGTATTATATTTAACTGGATTTCGACAGACTTCACCCTGCTCTCCTTGTAGGGGTTCGGGGTGAGGTCTGTTTTGGCTTCATTGGACTCACTTCTTTTTAAGCGGGACATCTAACACTTTGAAAACACGCTTTAGTCCCCTTAAACAAGGGGACTGTGGACTATAGCTAAATGAATAATTGATAACCTTTCATTGATTTAAGAAAGGACGGGCGAGAAAAAAGCTAGTAATTGATTTAGCGTCTACCTGTTCGCCATCAAGAATCGCTTTCTCTAACTCTTGAGGAGTAAAGAAAACTGTCTCCATATCTTCGTCTTCATCTTGTGGTGGCGGTTCGTCTAGCTTTTCTAAATCTTGGGCGAGGAAAGCATAAATAATCTCGCTAGAATAACCAGGGGCTAGGAAAAACTCACCTAATTTTTGCCACTTATGAGCGCGAAAACCTGTTTCTTCCTGAATTTCACGCTGAATGGTTGCTAGGGGGTCTTCACCGTACTCTACAGTTCCCGCAGGAAACTCAAATAACCTTCCTTGTGCTGCAAATCGATACTGGCGCACGAGTAAAAGTTTACCTTCTGAAGTCACAGGTATTACTAAAGCTCCACCTGGGTGACGGATGCACTCCCATTCTCCTTCAGAGTTGTTGGGTAAACGCAAGCGATTGACTTCAAAATCGAACTTGCGTCCCTTATAGAACAAGCGTTGCTTTAACAGTTGGGGTAATTCTCTACCTAATGGCATACTCTGTTTTATAGTTAAAAAGCACACAGACTAGTACTTTCGGTGGATGTGAAACTAGCGTTTTCTGCGCTTATAGTTGTAAAATTAATAGCCCACCAATAGTTGCACTTCTGTACAGTCTACATCTTTAACAAGCTCTTTAATCCTGCGTCCGGAAATTGGTTCTACCCAATCTGGAGCGATTTCTGCTAGTGGAACTAACACAAATGCTCGTTGCTGCATTCGAGGGTGGGGAACTTGGAGTTTTGGCGTCTCTAAAATCAAGTTATCGTATAACAACAAATCCAAATCTAAGGTGCGTGGTTCCCATCGTTCTCGCCGCACTCGTCCAAATTGATTTTCAATATTTAGTAAAGTTTCGAGCAGTTGTTCTGGTACCATCTCTATTTGTAAAATAGCTGTACCGTTGATGTAATCTGGTTGTGGTGGTCCGACAGCTTTGGTTCTGTACCAACTGGATTTTGCCTGTAAAACAACCCCCGGTGTCTGGGCTAGAGCTTCTATGGCGGCTTCTAAGATTGCTAGGGAATCACCAATGTTGCTACCCAACGCGATCGCACTACTTTTCATGAGCAACTTGCCAATGGAAAAATAATAAGTAAAAATTATCGATAAAGTTTGCCCTATAGGGATACAGTTTATTATTTGGCGGATGTTATACTAACACGGTTGTGGCTCAAAAATCAGAAAAAGTTTTTCATGACGATCGCATTGCAACTGCTTGAAGTGAGGGATTAACGTGGTAAAGTTTACCTCCTGGTTCAAAGACAAACAAATTAAGTCGAGTGAATCTGATAGAGAGAAACAGTCACCGCAGCCAAATCATCAGGACGAAAACGCGGAATCTACTCAGGATAAAAAATCACAAAGCTTCTTGGCAAATGTGAGGAAATCACTGAATGGGATAAGTGCCAAATTACCTGGAGGTCACAAACCTATTTATCGTCGCTACTGGTTTTGGGCGGGCTTGGGTCTGAGTGGTGGAATTATTGCTGCTAGTTATGGTGTATCGGCAATAGACCGTTCTCTACCTGACAAAGCTGAACTGAACGCAGTTGTCAGAGAACAGACACTCACTATTAAAGCTGCTAACGGGTCAATTTTACAACAACAAGGAGAAGCAACCAGAGAACAGTTAACGCTAGAGGAAATACCGGATAAGCTGCAACAAGCTTTCATTGCTTCAGAAGATCGACGGTTTAGCCAGCATAATGGGGTCGATACTCAGGGAATAGCAAGAGCCATACTAAATAACCTGCGATCGCAAAACGTGGTAGAAGGTGGTAGTACCATCACGCAGCAACTTGCCAGAATTCTTTTTCTCAAACAAGAGCGTACAGTTTGGCGCAAGCTTAAAGAAGCGCGTCTGGCTCAAAAAATGGAAGAAGAATTGACAAAAGACGCCATTTTAGAACGGTACCTGAACTTAGTTTATTTGGGGTCCGGAGCCTACGGTGTAGCAGATGCAGCTTGGGTTTACTATAGCAAACCTGTAAGCAAACTTACCCTAGGGGAGATGGCAACAATCGCAGCATTACCGCCCGCCCCAAATAACTTCTCGCCGATAGTCAATCGTCAAGCAGCACAACAACGACGGAATATAGTGCTGCAACGGATGCGAGAAGAAGGATTTATTACAGCCGCCGAACAACAAGCAGCAACTGCAGAACCAATCAACCTAAAAGCAAGCGCCCCAAGGCGATGGGAAGTAGAATCTCCCTACTTTATCAGCTATGTACAAAAAGAGATACCCAAATATGTTTCCCCTGAAGTTCTGAAAGCAGGTGGCTTAACAGTAGAAACCAGCCTGGACCTAAAATGGCAGGATGCGGCGGAAAAAGCTGTGGCTAAAACTTTGAGAAATCAAGGGCGTTGGGAAAATTTTAAACAAGCAGCCTTAGTTGCCATTGACCCCCGCAATGGTCAAATTAAAGCAATGGTTGGGGGAAAAGATTTTAACAAAAACCAATTTAACCGCGTTACTCAAGCACAGCGCCAACCCGGTTCTACTTTTAAAGGGTTTGTGTATGCCACTGCGATCGCAGCAGGTTTCAATCCCACCGATGGTTACTTAGATTCACCTTTAATAATAGACGGTTACGAACCCAAAAACTTCGATGAAGGTTATCGAGGTTGGATTAGCATGAAAGATGCTCTCACCAAATCAGTGAATATTGTTGCGGTGAGAGTCATGATGAAAGTGGGATTTGAGCCAACTATCAGAATGGCTCACAAAATGGGGATTAAATCGGATCTCAAGCCAATGTATTCATTAGCACTTGGCTCTTCAGAAGTGAATCTTTTAGAATTGACGAGTGCTTATGGAACTTTTGCTACCAAAGGTCTGCACGTAGAACCCCACGGTATTACCCGCATTCTCGACCGTAAAGGAAAAGTCATTTGGTCTCCAAACTTTAAACCAGAACGGGCTTTAGATACTGAGAGTGCAGCTATTATGACATGGATGCTGCGTAATGTTGTGGAAAATGGTACCGGTCGAGCCGCCCAACTGGGTAGACCTGTTGCAGGAAAGACCGGCACCACAGATGAAGCTCGCGATCTGTGGTTTATTGGTTATATTCCGCAACTTGTGACAGGTGTTTGGTTGGGTAATGACGATAACAAACCGACCTGGGGTAGCAGTGGAAGCGCTGCTTACACTTGGCATGAATTTATGGAACAGGTGGTCAGTAAAATACCCGTTGAGAAGTTTCCTGAAATACCCAAGCTAGCAGGTCGAAAAGGTACTATCAAAGCACAGGCTGTTAAACCCAGACGAATAGTAAATCGTTCTGCAGGTTTCTACAACAACGATGATGATGATAATTCTCGTAAATCTTACAGGCGCGATCGAGAAAATACCTCAGATGATGGCTCTCAAGAGCGTACCTATAGAAGACGCAGATATAGGAGACGTTACGACCAAGAGGAGCAGCAACAACCGCAAGAGTATACTTCAAGACGCAGCAGGCGTAACTATCAACAAGACGACGAGGAAAGCAGCACCTCCAGAAGGCGCTATCGCCGTCGCTACCGTGTAGAGCAATCGGAATCTGGCGAGTCAAGTTCGCAAAGAAGATACAGGGGAAGCAATTCTGATTCATCGCCAAGAATTCGCCGACGGTACACGCCCGATACAGGTAATTCCTCAGAGTCTACATCTCCAAAACGCTCTTGGAGAGAACGGCTCAGACCGACAACACCTCCTGCTTCGGAGACAGTACCTTAAAGAACAAGGGAGATAAGGGGGACAAGGGGAATTTTCTCCTTTATCTTCCCCCTCTTCCTTGTCTACCATCTCTACCCCATCCCCCCTCTCCCCCTCCCAATTATCGGAATGTACGACTTTGGATGAGTTCTACAGAGTAGGCGTTAATGATACTCTCTTCATATAAGGTAGTAATAAGTAGTGTTGCCTACATAAGGAGGGTCTACCCATGTACTTTTTATTAGAAACAGCAGCGCAAGCAGCAGCAGAAGCAAAAGACCCATATCAATTTCCTTGGGCTTTTACAGCAGTCTACGTAATCGGCTTTATTGCTGCTGTGACAATTGGTTCAATCGCTTGGTATAACTCCAAGCGTCCTGTTGGTTGGGAAAGCAAGGAGCGCCCAGACTTTGTACCTAAGGTAGATAAAGATCCAACACCAGGTGTGTAGTCATTGCTAATGGCTAATGGCTAATGGCTAGTAGCTAATGGCTAAGCAACTAACAAATAACAATTAGCAATTAGCAATTAGCAATTAGCAAATTCAATTTTGAACGTCAACCCAACGGCGGTAAAGTTTTTGAATTTGTCTGAGAACATTATGATGCCCATGTTGGGTTGAATCGTTGGTATCCGATATTTGTTGTAATTTTGTCAACAGTTTTGCTTCTTCTGTTGCAACTTCACCATCACTGTAAATCAATCCGCCGATCGCCTCGATCAAGTTTTGGCATTCTTCTTGAGTGGGGCGTTCCCCCAAATACTCCTTCAACCAATCATAAAACTGTTCTGGTTGCACGGAGACTAACTCGTACAACCAAGGTTGAATTTCTGGCTCGTCAGCAACTCCCTTCTCTTGAGCCACTTTGCGAAGATATTGCCTCTCTTCTGGTTGAATTCTGCCATCAATCCAAGCCGCCCCAATCAGGATTTTGACCAAGTTTTTCACGCTACTAGAATTACCAACCATAAGGTAAATCCTCCGGTAGTTCAATTTACCTATTCTCCCTCAATTCCTGATTTTTCTTAAGCGCACCATAAAAAAGCCATCCATATCTTGTTGGTGGGGTAAAACTTTAATCCAACCTTCTCGAGTGCAGTAAGGATGGGCTAGTGAATCAATTCTGGGGGTTTCAATTTCCCAGTTTGGATAATCTGCGAGAAATGACTCAATGACATTTTCATTTTCTTTGGGATGCAGCGTACAGGTTGAGTAAACAAGTACACCATTTAACTTGACAAAAGTAGAGGAATGTGCAATAAGTTGTTTTTGTAGCACGGAAAGCTCTTCGACAGTTTCTGGTTTTTGCCGCCAACGCGCATCAGCATGACGGTGGAGTGTTCCCAAGCCAGAACAGGGCGCATCTAAGAGTACTCGATCGGCGGTATTTTGAAACTCGGTAAAGTCACGGGTGCTATCACCGAGATATATTTGTATGGATTGTAGGGAAAGCCGTTGAATATTTTCTTGAAGTTTTTTCACACGCGATGGAGTGCGATGTACCAAAAGTGCGGCTTCGCGCTCGCTCTTAGCGCCTGTACCCGGCTTATCGCAAGCGCAAATTTTTCCCCTATCTGCCATTAATTCTGCAATGTGGGTTGTTTTACCACCAGGTGCAGCACAAACATCAATAATAGTCTCATCTGGTTGAGGGTCCAGTAAATGACTGACGAGTTGAGCGCTACTATCTTGTACAGTCCACCAACCTTGGTTATAACCGGGTAAATTTTGAATGGGACCAGCGTTACTCATCAATCGTAAAGCTTGAGGTAACTGATGAACCCTTTGAAACGAAACACCCGCCGATTGTAACTCCGCCTCCACTTCTTCCACCGCAACCCGCAACAAATTAACCCGCAAATCAATCGCTGGAGTTTTGTTCATCCACATACATAATTGTTCTGTTTCAGCTAAACCAAATTGCTCTACCCACACTTGAACAATCCAATCGGGAAAGCTGTGTAAAATACCCAAGCGTGCGATCGGGTTTTCTGGCAATTGCAAGGGGATTTTGGATTTTGGATTTTGAATTGGGAAATCTTCTCCCCCTTCCCCCCCTCTGTCTTTCTCCCTCTCCTCTTTCCCCTCAGTCATTCTGATATACTGACGCAGTAAACCGTTAACAACACCAGTTAAACCAGAAAAACCATTTTCTTTGGCTAACTGAACTGTGGTGTTGACAGCTGCACTAACAGGAATCCGTTCTTGATATTGTAATTGGTACAAACCCAAATGGATAATAGTGCGGAGGTCTTTTGGCTGTTGGTGAGATTTCTTTTTACCAAGTTGGTCTATAATGGCATCGAGGGTACGCTGTCTTCTGGTGCATCCGTATACCAATTCCGTCACAAGACGACGATCCATATCAGGTAAATTAACTTTTTGCAGTACGCGATCGAGGGCAATATCAACATAAGCCCCTTTATGAATATCTCGCAGTGCAGTAAAAGCTAATTGACGGGAAGAAATCATTGTCAAATGTATGTAAATTTTAAAATTTCCGATTGTTCTTTAGGGTAGCAAATACTTCAGCAGGATTTTAAATAGGCAAAAAAATTTCTTAAGGAAGAATTAGATACTTAACCAATCTGTTTTAAAGGTCGCTTGGGGTTGAGAGATCGGCTTAAAGCCGTTCCTAACTGGTAGGAACGGCTGCGAGAATTTGTTGATGAAATTCTCAAAGATATGGACAAACAGTAAGTTATGAGTAGCTTTATCCGAAATTAAGTAACAGCTTCAAACCCTAACCAAGAATCATAGTATCAGCATGAGCGAGTTCAAACTCACAAGCTCTAGAAGTCTGTTCTACAGAAAATGGTTCAAAAGTTACAAGTGGTAAAAGTGTGGGATTTTGCAATAATTCTTTTGCAAGCAAGAATCCAGCAATTGTCCAAGTTTGATATTTCCTAGCTTGTTTGCCAATTAACCGACCTTTCTTACCGTCGTAATACTCCGGCCACTCATCATAATGGAGCCTAGCCTGTGCAATTTCAAGCGCTCTATTTGCCAGTTCCGGTCTATTTGTTTTCACAGCAGCTGCTGATAATAACCACAATAAAACAGGCCAACTGCCGCCATTATGATAAGACCAGGGAATGTTTTTGGGGTCACATCCAGTAACAATTTTATACTCTTCGTCTTTTAAAGCGGGGAAACAAATTTTCACTGGCATATCTCCCACTAGGTCTTCCCAACGTTCGTCGAAAAGATTCATAATGGCTTGCGATTGTTCTTCACTTGCAAGATCTGAGATAACGGCCACTAAATTTCCTAAAGTAAAGAAGCGAGTATCTAGCTGAGACGGTCCAACATTACCTACTAGATAACCGCCTTTTCTTGGCAACCACTTGTCCAATTCATAGTATGGTAAAGAATCAGCATATATATTGAAGAGGTTGACTGCTGCTTTGCCGTACTCTTCACTCTTGAAGCGATAAATTTTGTTCAAGCAATTCAAATCCATCCAATAATGCTGGCGGATGTGAACGCGTAAGAGTGGTAAGCGATTATCAATAGCTTCCACAATATCTTCGTTACCTTGGCAAATTAGGAGTTCTCTTGCTGAACGTAATGCAGCAAAAAATAAAGCCTGAATTTCTAAAGGATGCCCGTAGATACCCATACGACGATCGATCATACAAGCACCATCTGGCACCAATAAGGTTGGATACATATCAAACCTTGTCGCCAAGCACAGTTCCATAATTAACCGGATACCATGTTGAAATTCAGGTTGATAGGCTAAAGAAAAATCTTTTGTAGCTACTACATAAGCACGTAATAAAATCACCCACCAAAGGCAAGAATCGACTGGCGTGACTCGAGCAATAGCGTGTTCGCCAAAATCGGGTTCTAGATATTCTTCTCCACCCTCTGAGACAACCTTGAAGCTAGCTGGCATCAGACCCCGACCTGGCTTGTAAGCATTTAACTGCCTTTCCTTTGGCTGTAACTTTAAGGTTTCCTCTAGAAAATTACGAACAATATCTGTTCTTCCTTTAGTCAGAAAAATTAGAGCTGAGGATACGAAATCACGAACAAAGCATTGGTCATAATTTAATGCTTCTACTGAGCTATCATAAGCGGCTACTGTTCCTACAGGACGCCCTTTATAGTAAAGAATGGAATTTTCTAATGCTTTCCAAGCCTCACTCTCTATGTTTTCACTTGGAACAAAATCATCTAAATACATTGTCAGAACAACTCCAATGGTTTGGTAAATGGGTAGTGAGAGGTATTGTGGTATCTACTGCTATTTAGATCATAACAATGATGATTTGTTCAATAGCAAATACAACAATCTGCTGGGGATTAACAACAGCAGCAACAGCTTCAATTACCGCTCTTTTGGCGGCATAATTGATAGTTATTTGCTTTTGTAAATAGGCTTCCTGTTAGTTAAAGCTGTTTTTTTCATATCAAACGATCGCATAAACTTTAGTTATCCATGATATGTTGTTACGTTCAAACGTTAGAAACATTTTTTACTTAACAAAAACATACTTTAAATACTATGCAATCTTTCAAGGAATTAGTGACTTTATTTTAAGTATTTTTACTTAAAAGGATAAAGTTTACTGAGAGTACATAATGAAATAATATTTCCATGCCTATAGATAAGAATTTATAACGAATTTTTGTTGGATGCAATATGGTTTTTGAAGTTCATAACTCTTACTGCTTAAAAAAATACATATTCTACCTCAAATATATTGATTTAGGAACTAACATAGTTCTGTTTATTTTTGCCTAACAACTTCTCTCATAATTGAAAAACATTTGTTAACAGTTAATTTTTTTGTCAAAAGTTAATTGCTAACAGTGGATAATTTCGCGCTACTCCAGCATCACTGTTAATTTTGAGGTTTTTTCAGCTACAACTACAAAACCCACCAATACCAATCGGCGGGCAAAAATGCCACAATGACAACACTTGATGGAAGTCAAACTAAGTAACACGGTTTTGAGTGTAGATGTTACCCGCAAAGATCGATAGCAGATGAATATGTTCGGCTTTCTTTTTAAAGATGTTGCTATAAGAGCTATTCTCTTTTACCAAAGGATAGAAGAAGCCTATTGTACAGCTTCTCTTAAATACAAAATGTCACAAAGAAACCGACATCTAAATCGTGAACTGTGCTACATAACCACTGTTTGGATGTAGATAGTACAAGTATTCTATCGGCTGTAGCTGTGTAACATTTTGGGAATCGGGAATATAAACTGTAGCCAGCTACACAGATTTTACACCAGATATACCTGTTGAACTATATCAACAATATAAATTTTTCATCATCCTCAGTAAGGTAATTGTAAATTTTATACATTTATTATAGTTGGTACTTGTCGCTATACCTCAGTAATACTTCGGAAATTTTTCCGGATTCCTGTTAAAGTTTCTGTAATTCATAATATCGGATTTTTTATATCTATACAATCTGGAAGATTGAGAAGTCTGTTTGACCGTCAATTCTTCCTCTTGTTCTTGAAATAAGTGTGAAAAGAGTTCTCGCTTGACATATTAAAAGCATAATAAATCTCTGACAATTAACAAGCTTAAAAGTTTGGAAAATGACAGCATATATTATTGACATGAGTAATAGTATATATGGATAATTTTTATGCAAAAGCATAGAAAATTTAAAGTTTGATTTGTTTTTTTATATCTTTATATAATACAATCATTATAATAATAATTTTTCTTAAACAAGAAGGAGTTTAATTTACATTTCTATCTTTAAGCTTTCAAATTTTCCAGGAAAAGGGTAGGATTTTCCTACTTTTTTTGGAGTTTATCCATAACGTTAAAAATTAGTTAAAAACTGGTAAAAATTATATTCATCCAGTCACTTACTTAAAAAGCCCTAAAATCTAAAGCCATAGCACTTCGATTTGTCAGATTCACAAAAAGATTGCAAAGGTCAAATTTATGTTAAAAACTTCCCAGGCTAGAAAAACTTACTCTGTTGAAAATTTGCTTAAACTGTGGTTGCAGCGTTTTACAATTAATACAATTTCTCTATCCATAGACAAGCATCTATCTTATGAGGATTTATTAAAAGCTAACTCATCACAAGGTAGAACACTTACAGTTGCAAAACTAAAGGATACAGTCTTAGATATTAATTGTCAAATGGCATGGATTCAAACAAAAGATCTTTATGGTTATATTCCTAACATTTTTGATTTAAACGAAGCGAGGCGAATAACTCAATTTGCTTTTCGCGTATACCGGAAATTGCTAGAAGTTTATCAACAACATTTTATAGAAGAGACTGTACACGCAACAGAAGAAAAAACCTCTCTACCTATATGGGGTATAGCAGAACTTGAACAGTTGTTATACGAACTAGAACCAACATTGATGGTTTTTCAGGAACAACACGTAATATCTAAAGACTGGCGTGCGCTTGGTTTTATGACTTCGCAGTTGAACTTCAGCAACCAGTTAATTTTAAAAAAACTTGCACCAGCGGAAAAAGTGCTCCTGACACCTTACCTTAAGTTTGTTGAAGAACAAGTTGCAATGCCTTGGCAAAGAGTTTGTCACTCTGCAGCCAAGCACGAGCAAGGCTCTCCGATGATAGCACTTGTTGAACAAATGCTACCTGAATCTGAAAACATCGCTCAAAGTGTTTATCGCCGACTCACTGAATTATTGCCCAACCATCAAAGTCGTAGGGGTGGGTTGGGAGATCCAGGAATTACTCACTCCTGTCTTCGCGACTTGAATATGTTCCAAGCTTACCTTTGGCTGTGTTTGTTAGAAAAAAGTGTTGCTCCGCTCGAACAGGAACTCCTTCCTTTATGCGTTATGGTTGTCCAAGGTGTAGACATTCCATGGGAGTTGACAAAGCAATGGTGCCAAATTCTAGGAGAAGAAATTGCCACCCGTATTCAGTCAGAACAGAGAGATTTATTAAAACCTTACATTCAAGCAATGCAGCAAATATTTTTTGAGGAACGTCAGCGTTTGCTTTGTCCGGTAGCACTAGAAACTGTTTCAGAATTGTAAGGATGGATTGGGGACGAATACTCGTCCCGGTTAATTGATAAAACTACTTGAGCCAGCGTTTAGTGACTTCAGCAATACGTTGTCCAAATCGTTCTGCTGTTAAGCGATCGCCAGGGTCAAGTACAGCTTCTTTACCACTCATATCTATCTGACTTTGACCCATTGCGCCAAGAAATCCTCCAAGTCTATTGACTCCATCGTCTTTACCAAGTAAAAAGCTTTGCAAGTCCCCCAAATTTACCCAAATCATACCGTGTTGAGCGGCATTAGTGACCAAATATAAGAGTGTTCCTTGTTTATCACCACTTGGCGAGCTAGAGTGAGTGAAACCAGCAGCAAGTTTATCTTTCCATCCATGATGGAACCAAATTGTACTGGCTGCATCGATAAACGCCTTGAATTGAGCTGCAACCCCACCCATATAGGTTGGTGAACCAAATACGATGGCATCAGACTGATTCAGCTTTTCTATTATTGCATCGTCTTTCCAACGACCATTTACAATTTGCTCCCCGACAATCCGTAACACTTCGACAGTTGTGCCTTCAATTTTACCAGCACCTTCAGCAACTGCTTGTGCCATTAGATGAGTATGACCTGAACCAGAAAAGTAGACAATCGCAACGGTGGACATGGGACACTTGCTCAATTGTAATTATAATGAATATCATACGCAGTCTTGATAACAGAGTAAATAGCACCAATCTACTGGCAAACACTTTATGCTTTATCACTAAGTTAGTGAGAAAAAACCAAACTATGTAACAAAAAGTAAAATCTTTGTATTTGGCTCGAAGTAACGCTTCAGCCTATGCATTGCAACTACATACTAGTAATGATTATTTGTACCTACTTAACTGAATTCCCTAAGTTGTCCATATTTAATTGCTGACGAAATTCTTTGTAGGCTCGATTAATAGCTTGCATTTTGGATTTTGCACAAGCAGAACCATTGATATCAGGATGATACAGTCTTGCTAATCTTACATACGCAAACTTTACAGCTTTTGGAGAAGCAAACTTATCAACTGCCAAAACTTCCCACCATTCCTCATTCCCCAGTAATATATTTTCTAGTACTGAATCGTCACTACCAAATCTTTGAGTCCAAATCTTGAGAGTGGCACCTTTTCCTCCACTGACTAATGTCTTTCCATCAGGACTAAAAGCAACAGGGCTGCTTCCAGAAAGAGTTTGTAGAATTTTTCCCAAGCGCAAATTCCAAAGATGAATGATACCGTCTCTGCTGGTACTTGCAAGGGTTTGTCCGTCAGGAGCGATCGCAACAGACACAACTGCGCTTGAGTGTCCGGTTAAAGTTTCAAGTAATTCACCAGTATGAAAATTCCATAACTTGATAGTAGCATCAGTACTTCCACTGATTAGAGTATGACCATCAGGACTGATAACGATGGTGTTAATTGCTGCCAAATGTCCGGTAAGCATGCGTAACTGCTTTCCGGTGTTTAAATCCCAAAATCTTATGGTGCGATCGGCACTACCACTGGCTAAAACTTTTGCATAAGAACCGATCGCAATAGATAAAACTGCTTCTGTATGTCCATTTAAAGTACGTTTTAATTCTCCGGTATAACGTCCCCAAAGTCTTATTGTCTTGTCATCACTACAGCTAGCAAGAATACTTCCATTAGGGCTAAAAACAATTGAATGTATAAAGCCAGTATGGCTGTAAGGGAAATCTAAGTATAAAAAAGTATGGCAATATTTTTTGGTATCTAGTTTCCAGCTAGTAATCTTCCTATCTACACAGCCACTTGCAATTATTTGACCATCAGGGCTAATGGCAACAGATAATACTGCCTCTGCTTGCCCCGCAAAAGTGTAGAGCCATTTTCCAGTTTTCAAATCCCACAAATGAACCGATTTGTCATCACTTCCACTGACAAAACTTTGACCATCAGGAGTAAATGCGATCGTATTGACTCCTGCAGAGTGACCCTTAATAATATTTACGCATTTCCAAGTTTCAAGCGATCGGGATTTGAGAGAATTCGTTTCTGTTTCAACTTTAGGGTTTGCGGTTTCAAACTTCACAGACGAAGAGACACAAGTTTCTGTTTTTTGCTGGAATTCTGCCTTGAGTACTTGCGTTTCATCCTCAACTTCCAAAGCAGCAAATTTTTGATTTAAATTCTCCCCATATAAAAATACTTCTAACTCCGTCACTGCTGCGGAATAAGCTTCCATCTGTAAAACTTTTTCTTCCATCCGCTCAAAAACTTGTGCTGGTGTTTCCCGTGTTCCAGTTTCGTCCAGCAACTTAGCAATACCATACGCAGCGAGTCCTACCACTGCAACAACTCCAGCCATCGGTACTGTACCGATACCAACGGCTAAACCTATTTTAGGAGCAACTAATCCCATCCCACCGACAACACTAGAAATGCCAGCACCACCTATTGAGCCAATTCCCATTGCACAGAAAGCAGCTGCGTCTCCTTCACTTATTGCCTTAAAAGCACCATAAGCAGCAGCACCAACAACACCACCAGCACCAACTATAGGAACTGTTCCCAGTCCAACTGCTCCAAATCCTCCAGCCAGACCCATTCCGCCGACAGTTGTCGAAACACCAGCACCTGCTAAGTTTCCTCCTACAATAAATGCTGCACCTGTTGGGGAGTTTTGTTTCACTTGTTATAGTTCCTGTAAACCATTTTTTTGTTGGGTCTCACTGTTGTCAACCCATTTTAATAATGATACGGCTTACACATAGCCTCCCTTTTTTAGCTATGAATTTTCCGAATCTTTACAAATCTGTTGTATATCCATGATTTTTCTTGATTAGAAAACCAACTTGCTATCAATTCTCGATCTCTTTCTTCTCACATTTAATAAATGATCTGTAAACTTTTGTGTATGGCGAAATCTCGCCTACGCCTATTTGGGAAGAATAACCAAGAAATAATTTCAAAATGAAATACCATGACTCATGCCTCACCTGAGTTACCTTCAGGTGTAATTATTCGCCCAATTCAACTGACAGATATCGATGTCCTATCACTTAAGATGATGCCTAACGATCCGCGTCGTTTACCGTCTTGGGCATCTACAAAGATGATACTAACTCTTTACAAAATTGGAGAGGGTATAGTTTCAGCTATCCTACCTAGCAGTTTACTTTATTTGCTGATTTTGTTTGCTGGAGGACTCAATATACCAATTAATTGGTTGTGGATATGGGCGGCTTGGTTAATTCTCTTAGAAATTTGCATCTTCTTTGCCCTAACTCATCGCCATGACTGGCTTAACTGCTGCTGGGTAGTGGAGCACCAAGGGGGTTTCGTTGCTTATGCTGTCTTGCGTCCATACAACCATTTTAGGATTTTGGAATGGCTACAAGTACATTCTAAATGGAGAAGAAAAGGCATTGGTTCTGCATTAATGAGAACTTTGATCTCGCAATCTCAAAAGCCTATTTACTTAGAAAGCAGTTTTCTTAGTGTTAGATTCTACACTCGCCTTAGCTTTCGGAAAATTCCATGGAAAGATATGCCCCCTGAAGTTCAACAGCGATTCTCTTTTATAGGTAGTACTGTTTTAATGGTCTACAGCACTTAAGACAAAAAACTTGATTTTTTTGTAAGTCCGCGTAGGCGGACTTTGTTTGTGTAGTAACGAATTATATTCGCCCAATACTTTGAAAACACCGTCTAAGATCTTGTAGGGCGTGGAGACCTAACCTGCTTTTACCAAAACCTCATTCCCTTCAACCTTTGCTGTATACGTAGGTATGGGCTTGTCAGCAGGACCGTTGAGAACCTTACCATCAGCAGCAAATTTAGAACCATGACAGGGACAAACAAAAGAATTTTCATCTTTTTTCCATCCAACATCACAACCCGCATGAGTGCAAACGGGATTGACAGCTAGGACTTGACTCGTGTTGTTTGGATCTCGAACGACCAACACTTTGCTAGTAGCAAATTTTTCATTGAGAATTTGACCATTTTTGTCTAAATCTGCTACTGTGCCAACAGCCTGAAATCCGTCAGCACGGGGAGGGCTTGCTGGTGGCTGAGTGTTTTGAGAAGAACAAGCACTGATAACTCCCGGTAAAGAACTAGCAACGCCTGCTACACCAACCCAACTCATAAATTCACGACGGTCCACTGGAATACCTACCTTAGTTAATTGATTTTGTAAAGAGCTTTTCAGAACAGCCCAATCGTAGCACTTTAGCCGTATCCGTCATGAAGTTTATGGCTGATAAAGGTATTGTTAATAAAAGCAGTATTGCTGAATAAAAGAATGATTTTTGTAGATCCCCCCAACCCCCCTTAAAAAGGGGGGCTGTGCGTAAGCCTTAAAAAGGGGGCTGTGCGTAAGTCCTATATAAGAAGCTCCCTTCTCCCTTAACCGAGTTGAGTTGGGGTGATAGGCAATTCATACTTTAATTCAGCAACGCCATAAAAGCTACTCCTTGATAAGACAAGCAATTTATTATGACTTCTGTGGATTCTAGCAAGCATAAGAAAGCCAAAGCTCTCAAACCCGGTAGCCGCCGTCCTGCAAAGGAACTATGTAGTGAATGCGGGCTGTGCGATACATACTATATTCATTATGTCAAGGAAGCTTGCGCGTTCATCAATCAGCAAATAGAGACTCTCGAACAACAAACTCACTCGCGATCGCGTAACCTAGAAAAACCTGATGAACTCTACTTTGGCGTCCACCAAGATATGATGGCGGCGCGGAAAAAGGAGCCCGTTCCTGGTGCTCAATGGACTGGTATTGTCAGTACCATCGCAATTGAAATGCTCAATCGCGGTATTGTTGAAGGTGTTGTTTGCGTCCAAAATACCAAAGAAGATCGCTTTGGTCCAATGCCTGTCATCGCTCGTACCCCAGAGGAAGTACTAGCAGCAAAGGTTAACAAACCAACTCTTTCACCCAACCTTTCTATTCTCGAACAAGTAGAAAAATCCGGGCTAAAGCGACTGTTAGTCATTGGTGTTGGTTGTCAAATTCAAGCATTACGGGCTGTTGAAAAACAATTGGGCTTAGAAAAACTTTACGTTTTGGGGACACCTTGTGTCGATAATGTCAGCCGTGAAGGGCTGCAAAAATTTTTAGAAACCACTAGTAAATCGCCCGATACTGTGGTTCATTATGAATTTATGCAAGACTTTCGAGTTCATTTTAAACACGAAGATGGCTCGATTGAAAAAGTACCGTTTTTTGGGCTGAAAACGAACAAACTTAAAGATGTTTTTGCCCCTTCCTGTATGAGTTGCTTTGACTATGTTAATTCTCTTGCCGATTTAGTTGTGGGATATATGGGAGCACCTTTTGGTTGGCAATGGATTGTTGTGAGAAATGACCAAGGTCAACAAATGCTCGACTTGGTAAACGAGCAACTCGAAACTCAACCAGTCATGTCCAAAGGCGATCGCAAAGCTGCCGTCCAACAAAGTATACCAGCCTACGATAAAGGCGTCACCCTTCCCATGTGGGCAGCACAATTAATGGGTGTTTTTATTGAAAAAATCGGTCCTAAAGGTTTAGAATACGCCCGTTTTTCCATAGACTCCCACTTTACCCGCAATTATTTATATGTTAAGCGGAATCATCCAGAGAAATTAGAAGCACATATTCCACAATTTGCCAAGTGTATTGTTGAGCAATATCAGTTACCGGAGTCGTAGCCGTTTCTAATTGCTTTGTAGTTGCGAATGTCTGCTCAAGCGCAACTACAAATCATAATTTTCTTTTTATAAAAGATATTTTACAAAATTTTATATAAAAAATAATGCTCATTATTTTTTATCAAGCATATAAATAATTTATAAAAACTTGTAAGTACTTTAGGGTAAGCAGCCCACCACAAAAAGCTTTTGGTGGGTAGAGTCCACCTTACTATTATTATTTACCAAGCAAGAAATATAAATTTACATTAATTCAAGAACTTGTTGATTGATAGAGACAATTAACAATGTCATTAACTCACCTTAACTTTATAAGTCTATTCTCATTTTTGGAAGAGCTAAGTGAGTAGATGTGCTAATAACGGATCTTATTTTAAAAGTTGAGACATAGGTGAATTTTGACAGCCATACTTAAGCTATTGGTCTGAATACAGAAAATTTACAAACATGCTCAATCTTTGGTCTAAGTATTACATGCAATCTACTCATATTTTAGATGCAGATATAGAGAGGAGACTATGGCTTTCTCAAGAAGAAAATTTTTTGCCCTAGCAGGTACAACTGCTGCAACTTTAGTTGTTGGAGAGAACTTAAAAGGTCTTTACGCAAGAGCACAAGGAGCATCGTCAACAACATATGGTTATGGTCCCCTCATCAAAGACCCCAATGGCTTGTTAGACTTACCTGCTGGATTTCAGTATAAAGCCTTTTCCCGCACAGGCGATCTCATGAGCGATGGTAACCCCGTACCCGGAGGTCATGATGGAATGGCAGCTTTTGCTGGACCAAATCGCTCAGTAATCTTAGTTCGCAACCACGAACTTAGCCCAAATTCTTCAACTGAGGTAAAAGGCAACAAGTATGACGAGCTTTGTAAAGGCGGTACAACAACATTAGTTGTTAATCCAGCACGCGAGCTTGTCAGAGACTATGCATCACTAGCAGGAACCTACCGCAACTGTGCTGGAGGTCTGACTCCTTGGGGATCGTGGATTAGTTGTGAAGAAAATACTTCCACTCCAGAAACAACCCCAAGCACCATAGAACAACCCGCTAATTCTGGTATTTTTGTACCCAATCCAAACAGAGTGACTAAACGCCACGGGTACAACTTTGAAGTTCCAGCACTTTGGAAGCCCAAAAAAGGTACTGTAGACCCCGTACCTTTAATAGAAATGGGTCGATTCAACCACGAAGCTGTAGCTGTAGATCCCAGAACCGGAATTGTATATCAGACAGAAGATGCAGGAGATAGCCTCTTCTATCGCTTTATTCCTAACAAACCGGGCTACTTGCAAGAAGGCGGTGTTTTAGAAGCTCTTGCGATCGTCGGTTTATTTCAAGAAAATACCAAAACTGGTTTCCCTGTAGGGAAGAAGTATCAAGCTGAATGGGTTCGTATTGAAGATTACGATCCTTATGCGGACACCGTGCGGAAAGAAGGTTTTGCTAAGGGAGCCGCACAATTTGCTCGTGGTGAAGGTATATGGTATGGCAACGGAGAATTTTACTTCTGCTGCACGAGTGGTGGTGCTAACAGTGGTGGTCAGGTATGGCGTTACATCCCTGGTAGAACTGCTAAAGAGGGCGGTACAATTGAACTATTTGTAGAGCCAAACGATAAGAGCATACTAGATATGCCAGATAATATTGTCGTAGCTCCCTTTGGAGACCTAATCCTTTGTGAAGATGGTGATGACGAGCAATTTGTTGTTGGGGTAACTCCTGAAGGTGGGCTTTATCAGTTTGCTCGCAACGCTCTTAATGACAATGAATTTGCTGGTGCTTGCTTCTCACCAGACAATCAAACTTTGTTTGTGAATATTCAAACTCCTGGTATCACTTTCGCTATCTGGGGACCTTGGAATAAATAATTGCTTCACCTAAAGACGCAAAGGTGTTAATACCAATTCTTTGTGAAATTGCACAGAACTCCTATCTGTCAAATCCTTATCTAGAATGAGCTTTATTTATTGCTGTTCTATGCATTTGCACGTGGAATTGGTATTTTCTAGCAATCGCTTCCTCTGACTTATGCGATTATGGTTTTCATGAAGGAAGCATGGCGTTAACCTCCTTGCTAAGATTGGAATTCTAAGGAATTCCAATACAAATTTTGGTGCTGATATAAATGACTCCATAGATCTGGGAATACTAAATCCAGCAATTTTCAAGATGAGCGCAGTTATGGTTGGCACTCTTTTTAGTATTTCTGGATATCATATAACGGAAGAACTCTACAATGGTTCGAGAACACTGGTTTATCGTGGGTATCGCGAAGCGGACTCATTACCAGTGGCGATTAAACTGCTGAAGACTCCTTATCCTAGCTTCAGCGAACTCGTACAATTTCGCAATCAATATACCATTGCCAAAAACCTCAACTATTCCGGAATTGTCCAAACCTATAGCCTCGAACCTTTCCAAAACGGCTATGCGTTGGTCATGGAAGATTTTGGGGGAATTTCTCTAAAAGATTATTTTGCTCATCTACAGAGTTTACACACAACATCTCTACAAGAATTTCTGCAAATAGCGATCGCTTTGTGCAATATCTTATATTGTCTCTATCAAGAACGCATTATTCATAAAGATATTAAACCCAGTAATATATTAATTAACCCCGAAACCAAACAAGTTAAATTAATTGACTTTAGTATTGCATCTTTATTGCCAAGAGAAACACAAACGCTTATCAGTCCTAATGTTTTAGAAGGGACACTCGCTTACATTTCTCCCGAACAAACAGGGAGAATGAATCGAGGAATTGATTATCGCACTGACTTCTATTCACTCGGTGTAACTTTCTATGAATTACTAACAGGAGAATTACCTTTTGCGTCTAACGATTCAATAGAATTAGTGCATTGTCATCTAGCTCAAACAGCACCATTAGTCCACGAAACGAATGTTGAAATTCCTCCGATCGTTTCCAGAATTATCTGCAAATTAATGGCAAAAAATTCTGAAGACAGATATCAAAGTGCTTTAGGCTTGAAGTTTGATTTGGAAAAATGTTTGCAACAACTCGTAGAAACTAGTGTCATATCTGATTTTGAAATTGCGCGTAGGGATGTGTGCGATCGCTTCATCATTCCCGATCGACTTTATGGGAGAGAAGCTGAAATCTCAACCCTGCTTCAAGCCTTTGATAGAGTCTGTCAAGGTGCAACAGAAATAATGCTCGTTGCTGGATTTTCTGGAATTGGAAAAACCGCTGTGGTCAACGAAGTGCATAAACCCATTGTTCGCCAACGCGGTTATTTTGTCAAAGGTAAATATGACCAATTTCAACGCAACATTCCTTTTAGTGCATTTGTGCAAGCATTTCGAGATTTAATGGGACAATTGCTTGCGGAAAGTGATGTCCAACTAGAGCAGTGGAAAAAGAAAATTTTAGATGTAGTTGGCGAAAATGGTCAAGTCCTTATTGAAGTTATTCCCGAACTAGAAAGAATTATTGACGAACAACCACTAGCAATAGAGTTATCAGGAACCGAGGCACAAAATAGATTTAATTTACTCTTCCAAAAATTTATTCACGTCTTTACTTGTGCAGAACATCCATTAGTCATATTTTTAGATGATTTGCAATGGGCAGATTCGGCATCATTGAATTTAATGCAGCTGTTAATGGCTGATGCAGGTCATCTTTTCATTATTGGTGCGTACCGTGATAACGAGGTTAATCTAGCACATCCACTAATGTTGACTTTGAATGAAATTCAAAAAAAACAAGCAAAAATTAGTACAATTAATTTAGCACCACTGAATCAAGTACAAGTCAATAAGTTAGTAGCTGATACTCTTAAATGCACAGAAGATTTGGCATATAATATTTCTCAATTAATCCATCAAAAAACCAAAGGAAACCCATTTTTTGCTACTCAATTTCTCAAAGCATTACATCAAGATGGATTCATTGAATTTAATTTTGATTTGAGTTGTTGGCAATGTGACATGACCCAAGTGACAATTCAAGCAGTTACAGATGATGTTGTAACCTTTATGGGTTGTCAATTGCGAAAACTACCACAATATACCCAAGACATATTACAATTAGCAGCTTGTATTGGCAATCAGTTTGATTTAGCAACTTTAGCAATTGTTTCCGAACAATCGGAACTTGAGACGGCTGCAGCTTTGTGGAAGGCTTTACAAGAAGGATTGATTTTACCAATTGGGGAGATTTATAAGTTTTATATTGGGCAAGAAATCCTTGCAGGTACATCAGAAAAGCAACAGACTGTTACATATAAATTTTTACATGACCGAGTACAGCAAGCCGCTTATTCCCTAATTCCTGACAGTGAAAAACAAACAACTCACTACCAAATCGGACAACTGCTACTGCAACAGATTTCCGCACAAGCAAGAGAAGACCGTATTTTTGAAATTGTCCATCAATTAAATTATGGAACTTCTCTAATCAGAGAACAAACTCAACGAGATGAACTAGCACAACTTAATCTAATTGCATCTCGCAAAGCCAAAAATTCCACCGCCTATCAAGCAGCGCGTGAATATGTCACGGTAGGATTATCTTTGTTAGGAAAAAATACTTGGCAGCAGCAGTATGAAATGACCCTCGCCTTGCATGAATTAGCGGCGGAAGTAGCACTGCTAAATGGTAGTTTTGAGGCGATGGAACAGTTTATTGATACTGTCATTCAACAAGCACATTCTTTATTAGAAAAGGTGAATGTTTACTGCATTAGAATTCAATCTCAGATTTTCCAAAGTAAATTAACTTCAGCGATCGCGATCGCCCAAACAATCTTACAACAGCTTGGTGTAACCTTTCCTGAAACACCCACACCATCAGATCTTCAACGGGAAATCCAAGAGATTGAGAAACTTATTGGCGATCGCTCAATTGCCGATTTAGTTAACTTACCTGAGATGCGGGATGCAGAAAAACTCGCTACTCTCAAGATTGCCAGTATCATCAGCCCAGCAGCTTACCTCACTGGTTCAGCCTTGTTCCCATTGCTGAATACTTTGTCCGTTAAAGTCTCGATTCAGTACGGTAACACATCGACGTCTACTTACGGCTATGCGAATTATGGCAATATTCTCTGCAATTTCTTCCAAGTCGTGGATACAGGAACGCAGTTTGGTTCCCTGGCACTCCAGATTATCCCAAAACTCGATGCCAAAGCCAGTAAAACAGATGTTTTGATGCTCTCGGGGTTGTTTATTGTACACCGCAACTCTCACATTCAAGAAACACTACCCATGTTGCAAGAAGGTTACACTAGTGCCCTAGAATTTGGCAACCTAGTACTTGCTGGTTACAATGGCCACAGTTTTTGTCTCAATTCTTTTTGGTGCAGTAAACCCCTGGCTACCTTAGAGCAGGATATTTGCGCTTACTGCCATAGTTTAATGCAATTAAATCAATTGACAAGCGCAAATTATTGCAGAATCTATTGGCAACCAGTTTTAAATCTCCTAGGTTTTGCAGAACATACCACCCTTTTGTCTGGAAAAGCCCTTGAAGAAACAGAATTTCTCCTACAACTACAATCTGCCGATGATGGATATGGATTGTATATTTTCCATGTGTATAAACTCATGCTTTGCTTCTTGTTTGGAGAAATTGAGCCAGCGAAAAATCATGCTATTGAAGTCAGGCGCTATTTTGTAGCAGGTGCGGGATTAGTCAGCGAACCAGTATTTTATCTATATGATTCTCTAATGACTTTGGCACAATTGAATCCACAGTTAGAAGAAACATCGGCAGCATTGCAGAGTGTAACAGAAAACCAAACCCGGTTACAGCAATGGGCGCATCATGCACCCATGAATTACCAGCACAAGGTGGATTTGGTAGAGGCAGAAAAATATCGGGTTTTAGGCAACAATTACGCAGCAGGGGATTATTACGATCGCGCTATTTCTCTTGCTAAAGTCAACGGATACCTCCAAGAAGAAGCCTTAGCAAACGAACTGGCAGCTAAATTCTACCTGGAATGGAAAAAAGAAAAAGTAGCTGCCGGATATATGCAGGAAGCTTACTATTGCTATGCGAAATGGGGAGCCAAAGCTAAAGTTGTCGATCTAGAAAAACGCTATCCCCAACTACTTGCCCCTATATTACAGCCAACTCGTTCGACTCTCTCAACTGATGAAACCATCTTCGCCTTGGGGACTCTCACCTCCACCAGTGGAGTTACTTCTAACAGCAGTATTTCAGATATCCTAGATTTAAAAGCTATTCTCAAAGCTTCTCAAACTATCTCAGGCGAAATCGAACTGGAAAAACTGCTGTCATCGTTACTCAAAATTGTCATCGAAAATGCTGGGGCTGATAAATGCGTGCTCATGCTGTTGCGAGACGATCGCCTGCTAGTAAAAGGATTAATCTCTCAGGGAACACAGCCCGTCGTGTTGCAGCGCCTTCCCATTGAAGACAGCCAGGATGTTCCCCAAAAGCTAATTTACAAAGTCAAACACAGCAAACAGACTGTTGTCTTGCTGGACGCGAAAGCAGATCCCACCTTAGCCAACGATCCTTATATTGTTCGCCAACAGCCTCACAGTATCTTGTGCAGTCCGATTTTGCATCAAGGCAAGTTGATGGGAATATTATATTTAGAGAATAATTTAGCAACCGGAGCGTTCACTAGCGATCGCATGGAGCTGTTGAATTTACTTTGCGCTCAAGCTGCCATCTCACTAGAAAATGCCCGACTGTATGAAAGTTCCCAGAAATATGCCCAACAGTTAGAACAGTCATTCGCCGAATTGAGTGCTGCTCAGTCTCGCTTCCACAATTTAGTAGACAACGTGCCCGGAGTGGTTTATCAATATCACATGACTCCTGATGGCATTATCTCACTCATCTATATTAGTGCTAACTGTCACAGCGTGTTTGAAATTACCCCCGAACAAGCTGCAGCCACAGCAGAGTTTCTCCCAGAACTGGTGCATCCAGAGGATACGGTCAGTTTTCAGCAGTCTAGGACTAATGCCATTCAAAACTGTTCCTCCTGGCAATGGGAAGGGCGGATCATCACTCCTTCAGGAATCGTCAAGTGGATTCATGGAGAAGGGCGAATTGAGAAGCGTGGCGATGGTTCGGTATTTTGGGATGGATTGTTTTTAGAGATTAGCGATCGCAAAAAAGCTGAATTTGCCCTGCAACAAGCACAATTACAAATCATCCAAAGTGAGAAAATGTCAGCTTTAGGTAACTTAGTTGCGGGTGTAGCTCACGAAATGAATAATCCTTTGGGCTTTATTTCTGCTAGTCTCAAACAAGCTCAACCCACTTTTTTTGATATTGCAGAACACTTAAAACTTTATCAAAAAACTTTCCCCAATCGGACTGAAGAAATCCTTGACCATGCAGAGTCAGTTGACTTGGAATATAGCTTAGAAGATTTCCCAAAAATACTGGATTCCATGATTTTGGCGTGCGACAGACTCAAAAATATCAGCACTAGTCTCCGCACTTTCTCTCGTGCCGATCGCGATTGCAAAGTGCCGTTTAATATTCACGAAGGCATTGACAGTACCCTTCTCATTCTCAAGCATCGCCTGAAAGCCAACGAACAACGTCCGGCGATTGAAGTTGTCACCAACTACAAGAATTTCCCTCAAATTGAATGCTTTCCCGGACAATTAAATCAAGTATTTATGAATCTTATTGCTAATGCTATTGATGCAATAGAAGAGTCAAATATTGGGCTGACTTTGGCAGAGATTCAAGCTCATCCCCATCGAATTACAATTACTACTAACCTAGCAGACCATCTTGTCAGGATTACCATTGCTGATAATGGGAAAGGCATGACTGAAGAAATTCAACAAAAAATATTTGACCACTTGTTTACTACAAAAGCTGTGGGGAAAGGAACGGGATTGGGATTGGCTATAGCTCGGTCTATTATTGTTGAAAAACATGGCGGAACAATTACCGTTAACTCTACACTAGGAGCCGGAACTGAATTTATTATTAGTTTACCAATTCAGGCAAAATCAACAAATTAACTTTTCCCAGGCTTTCCAACTGACTCAAACTGTAGATATATTCGTTGACACATAGGATGGTCAATTTGTACAGTGCGTAAGTCCTACGAATAACTCTACAATGGTTCGAGAACCTTAATTTATTGAGGATATCGGGAAATGAACTCATTACTAGTAGCGTTCTAAAGACGCAAAGATTTTATTTGCGTCTTTTTGCTATATGGCAAATTGCTGAGTAAAATGCCAAGTGGAAAATTACACTGGAATTTCAATAATCAATTCAGTGCCTTCACCCAAAACAGAGTTGCACCTCAATTTTCCACCATGGGTTTCTTCCACAATTTGACGGGCGATAGCTAATCCTAACCCCGTACCTTTTCCGACAGCTTTTGTCGTAAATAAATGGTCAAATATCTTTTGTTTAATATCTTCACTCATCCCCTTACCATTATCTAAAATAGCAATTTTAGCTAGATTATTTTCTACTGAAGTTGTAATTGTAATTAGGTTGGTTTGATGTTTAATTTCCTCAAGTTTCTGTCCGTGATTGGATTCTTCTAAGGCATCAATAGCATTTGCTAAAATATTCATAAATACCTGATTTAATTGACCTGGGAAGCATTCAATTTGTGGTAAATTACCGTAGTTAGTGACAACTTCAATCGCCGGACGTTGTTCGTTAGCTTTGAGACGATGTTTGAGAATAAGAATGGTGCTATCAATGCCTTCGTGAATATTAAACGATACTTTGTAGTCTTTGTCAGCACGGGAGAAAGTGCGGAGTGAAGTGCTAATATTTTTGAGTCGGTCACATGCCATAGTCATGGAATCAAGCATTTTGGGTAAATCTTCTAAGCTATATTCCAAATCAATTTCTGACTCGTGGTCGAGGATTTCTTCACTCTTAGAGGGGAAAGTTTGTTGATAGAGTTTCAGGTGTTCAAGAATATCAGAAATTGTGGGTTTAGCTTGTTTAATACTGGCAGAAATAAAGCCGAGAGGATTATTCATTTCGTGAGCCACACCAGCAACCAAGTTACCCAAAGCAGACATTTTCTCACTTTGGACGATTTGTAATTGAGCGTTTTGCAGGTCAAGTAATGCTTGTTGTAAGTCAAGGGATTTTTGTTGCAAGGCAAGTTCAGCTTTTTTGCGATCGCTAATATCACGCATCGCAACTACTGCACCAACTTTGTTACCCCAAGCATCGAAGATTGCTTGTCCGCTAGCTAACAAACTTCTCCGAGAACCCTGCTTCGGCGCAATTACCATTTCGACATTTTTGACGATTTCTCCTTGCAAGGCACGAAACAGAGGAATTTCTGTTTTTGATAAGGGTGTTTGACCATCAGGTTGATAGAGTAAAGAATATTCTGCCCATTGTTCTGGCGGTAATGATTCCACTGGTAAGCCATGAAATTCACAAGTTGCTTTATTAAATAGAGTTAAAGTCCCAGTAGCATCGCAGACAACAATTCCATCGGTAATAGTGTGGATAATGGCATTCAAAAACTCTCGTTCCTTAGCTAGAGATGCTTCAGTTTGTTTTAATTTTTCTAGTGATGCTTGTAATGATTTAGATTTTTCCTGTTCTCGTTCATAAAGTTGGGCATTTTCTATAGAAATAGCAGCTTGAGAGCAAAGTAGATTCAAGAGTTCGACGCGATCGCTAGTAAACGCCCCTGTCGCTAAATTATTCTCTAGATATAAAATGCCCATCAATTTACCTTGATGCAAAATTGGGCTGCATAAGATACTTTTGGGCTGCTGACGAATGATATAGGGGTCATTGGCTAAGGTTGGTTCAGCACTTGCATCAAGCAGCACAACAGTCTGACTGTTGTGCTTGACTTTGTAAATTAGTCTCAGGGGAATATCCAAGCTCTGTTCAATGGGAAGACGCTGCAATACAACTGGTTCTGTCCCCAGAGTAATCGAGCCTTTAATTAGCAGTTGTCCCTCTCGCAACAGCATTAACACACATTTATCGGCTCCCGCATTTTTGATGACAATCGATAGCAGCGATGAAAGCAGCTTGGACAGTTCGATTTCACTCGAGATAGTTTGGGAAGCTTTGAGAATGGCAGCTAAATCTAAAGCTACAGAAGCACTACTAGAAGTAGCGGATGTAGTGGAGGTGATAGTTCCCAAAGCGAAGATGGTTTCATTAGTTGAGAGGGGAGAATGGGTTTGTTGTAATATAGGGGCGAGTAATTGGGGATAGCGTCTTTCCAAGTCGGCTACTTTGGCTTTTGCACCCCAACGAGCGTAGCAGTAGTATGCTTCTTGCATATATATTTGGGCGATTTTTTCTTTACCCCAGTTGAGATAAAATTTAGCTGCTAGTTCATTTGCTAACCCTTCTTCTTGGATATATTCGTTAACTTTAGCTCCCAAAATTGCCTTATCGTATAGCTCAATTGCTTCGGATTTTTGTCCTAACACTCGAAATTTTTCCGCTTCTACGAGATCGACCTTATGCTGGTAATTCATAGGAGCATAGTGTGCCCAATGCTGTAACTTAGTTTGATTTTCTGCCACCCGCTCTAATGCGGTTGATTCCTCGCCTGAAGATTGACTCAATTGTGCCAGAGCAATCAAAGAATCATAGAAATAAAATGCAGGTTCGCAGACTGTTCCAACACCAGCTATTAAATAGTTTTTGTCTAAGAGTGCATAATTGTTAGCTTGTTCAACTTCTCCAAACAAAAAGCAAAGAGCCAGCTTATACAAATAGAAGTAATACAACCCAGATAAATCATTAGCAGACCGCAGTAGGGGCAGAAGTTCCGTTTCTTGCAGGGCTGACCCAGACAAAAGGGTGGGATGCTCCGCAAAACCCAGTAAATTTAGAATAGATTGCCAATAGATCCGGCAGTAATTAGCTGTTATCAATTGGTTAATTTGTACTAAACCATTGTAGTAGGTGCGTATATCCTGCTCCAGAATTCTAAGGGGCTGACCGCACCAAAAAGAATTCAGACAGAAACAATGGCCACTATATCCGGCGTATGCCAGATTTCCGACTTCTAAAGCAGTCGCGTAGCTTTCCCTCAAGAGTGGAAACGTTTCTTTGATGTGAGATTTGCGGTGAAAGATAAATACTCCCAGTATCTCTAATATTTCAGGTTTAGTCGCTTTAGCATCAAGTTTTAAAGCCACATTCCATGCCAACTGACCAAACTGTAAGGCTAAATCCACATCTTGCAAGAAATTACAGACAAGAATGCTGTAGCAAACATAGTAATAAGCTGAAGTCGAGATGTTTCCATACTGTATGGATAATTTGACTGATAGAGAAGTCAGGAATGGGAACAAAGGAGAGCCAGAAATGTAAGCTGGTGTCATAATGCTACTGGCAATCTGGATAATGGCAATCTTGTTTGCATCGGTCATTACAGGAAGATGAACAAAATCTTCAATTTTCCGCGCTCCAACTAATTCGCTAATTTCTTGCATTAACTGTTGAATATCTTCTGAGGTCGGTGTTTCTGGAATTTTTACACCCAACTTTTGCAGGAGTTTCTGTCCGATTTCAATAGCTACGGTCAGTTTATTCTGGCTGGTATTTACTAAAATTTTCATGCAGTAAACATTTGCCTGTTCAGGTAAAGAATGAGCCTGTTCGATGACAACATTAATGAACTGCTCCATCCGCTCAAAATTACCGCCTAGCATTGCTACTTCTGCCGCTAATTCATGGAAGGCGAGGGTCATTTCGTACTGCCGTTGCCAAGCCTTTTCTCCCAACAGGGACAATCCGATTGCCGCATATTCACCAGCTACTTGATAGGCGGTTGAATTTTTGGCTTTGCGACAGGCAATCAGATTAAGTTGCGCTAGTTCATCTCTTTGTATTTGTTCGGTAATTAAAGTAGTTCCATAATTTAATTGATTGACGATTTCAAAAATTCGCTCTTCTGTTGCTGGTGTGGAAATCTGTTGCAGAAGTAGTTGTCCGATTTGGTAATGAGTCGTTTGTTTTTGGTCATCGGGAATTAAAGAATAAGCGGCTTGTTGTACTCGGTCGTGTAAAAATTTGTAGGTAACAGCCTTTTGATTTTCTTGAGTCACTGCAAGAATCTCTTGCCCGACATAAAACTTATAAACATCTCCGATCGGTAAAATCAATCCTTCTTGCAATGCTTTCCACAAAGCAGATGCCGTCTCTATTTCTGATTGTTCCGAAACAAGAGCTAAAGTTGCTAACTCAAAAGAGTTGCCAATACAAGCAGCTAACTGCAATAATTCTTGAGTTGAGCGCGGGAGTTTTCGGAGTTGCAAGCTCATAAAAGCTACAACGTCATCTGTAACTGCTTGAGTCGTCACTTTTACTATGTCACATTGCCAACAGCCTAACTCCACATCAAATTGAATCAGTTCTTCTTGATGCAATGCTTTGAGAAACTGGGTGGCAAAAAACGGATTTCCTTGAGTCTTTTGAACTATCAATCTAGACAGAGAGGATGTCAAACTCAACGAACATTTCAGCGTCTCAGCAACTAACTGATTGACGCTTATTTGATTGAGTGGTTCTAAAGTAATTGTATTAATCGTTGCTTGATTTTTCTGGATTTCACTCAGAGTCAACATCAATGGATGTGCTGGATTGACTTCGTTATCGCGATATGCACCAATAATGAAAAGATGACTTGTATCAGTCATTAAAAGCTGCATTAAATTCACTGATGCTGAATCTGCCCATTGCAAATCATCTAAAAACATCACTAAGGGATGTTCTGCACTGGTAAAGACTTGGGTAAATTTTTGAAACAATAGATTAAAGCGATTTTGAGCTGCTGTTCCCGATAATTCTACTACAGGTGGTTGTTCCCCGATAATTCTTTCTAGTTCGGGTATAACTTCAATAATTACTTGTCCGTTCTCCCCAACTGCTTCTAATATTTTGTTTTTCCATTGCTGAATTTGTGCATCACTTTCTGTAAGCAATTGACCCATTAAATCTCGGAATGCTTGTACAAAAGCAGAGAAGGGAATATTACGTTGAAATTGGTCGAATTTCCCTTTGATAAAATAACCGCGTTGCCTGATAATAGGTTTGTGAACTTCGTTGACAACTGCGGTTTTTCCAATCCCGGAAAAGCCAGCGACTAGCATCATTTCTGTTGCGCCTTGGCTGACTCTTTCAAAGGCTTGCAATAGCGTTTCAACTTCAGTCTCTCGTCCGTAGAGTTTGTCAGGGATGAGGAAGCGATCGCTCACATCCAGCCGCCCAATTTCAAAGCTCTGAATTTCTCCAGTTTCTTTAAGCTGATATAAACATCTTTCTAAATCGGATTTCAGTCCTAACGCACTCTGATAGCGATCTTCCGCATTTTTTGCCATTAATTTGCTGACAATCTCTGAAAGCACAAATGGAATTTGGGGGTTAATTTCACGTAATAATGGTGCTGCTTTGGCGATATGGCAATGCACTAATTCCATCGGGTCATTTGATTGAAATGGCAATTCTCCTGTCAGTAATTCATAGAGAGTCACACCCAAAGAATAAAAATCAGTCCGGTAATCAATCCCCCGGTTCATTCTGCCTGTTTGTTCCGGAGAAATGTAAGCCAGTGTCCCTTCTAATACATTGGGATTGACAAGGGTTTGTGTTTCTCTTGGTAGTAAAGATGCAATACTAAAGTCGATTAATTTAATTTGTTTGGTTTCAGGATTAATTAATATGTTGCTGGGTTTGATATCTTTATGAATAATGCGTTCCCGGTACAATATATCTAAGATATTGCAGAGGGAGATGGCAATTTCTAAAAATTCTTCTAGGGATATGATATTATTCTTGGTGAAATAATTATTCAGGGAAGTTACCCCAAAATCTTCTATCACTAAGGCATAGCCATTTTGGTAAGCTTCCAAACTATAAGTTTGAATAATTAAAAAAGAATTAATATTTTTGGTAATGGTGTATTGATTGCGAAACGACAAGAGTTCGCTGAAACTGGGGTAAGGATTTTTCAGCAGTTTAATTACTACTGCTAAAGAATCAGTCTCTCGAACTGCTCGATAAACTAGGGTTCTCGAACCATTGTAGAGTTCTTCAACGATTCGATATCCGGGAATACTGACAAGAGTGCCAATCATACTGCGGTCATCCTCGGGATTGCTGAATTTAGTATTCCCAGATATGCTAAGTGATTTATATCAAAGCAAAAACTTACACCGAAATCTTAATAATAAATTCAGTACCTTTACCCATAACAGAGTTGCAATTCAATTTGCTGTCCTGGGTTTCTTCGATGATTTGTCAACGAGTGCCAACCATAATTACGTATATTTACTTAGAATTTTTGTAGTAAATAAATGAGAAACTCTGGTGTTTCATAATCACTGTTTGTAGACGTGATTCCATAAAAGACTGGGCTCACCATACAATAATCCCCTAACAGAGATTAAAATTTTACATCTATGGCGGCGTTAAAAACTTCTCATAAACTTTCTTTTAGAAGATTTTTTCAGCAACTCGATCCGCTCTCTAAATTTGTCTTTATCAGTCTTGGACTTTTTAGCACGGGCTTACTTGCTTTTAGTTTGTGGAGATTTGCAGGGCGTTTGACAGCACCTGAAATTATTCTTGCGGCTGGAGATACGGAAGGAGAAAGCTACATTATCAGTGAAGCAATCGAGAAAGTTGTTGAAAGTAAGTCTAATATCAAAATTACAGTACGGGAAACTGGAGGTACTTCTCAAAGTTTGCAGATGTTAGAAACAGGTCAAGTGCAAATGGCGGCTGCACAAGCAGATGTTGCTTCTGAAGAAATGGACGTATCTACTCGTAAAACGAAACCATTAAAGTTAGAGAGAGGAAATGCTGAATTAAGAACCATAGCCATTTTATATCAAGATTTATTTCAGTTAGTTGTTAGAGATCCTAGTATTAAACAATTTTCTCAGTTAAAAGGAAAAACTGTTGCTTTGCCCGCAAAAGGTGGTCAATATAAATCTTTTCAGAAAATAGCTAAGCATTATGGTTTATCAGACATTGTAGTTACAGGAAATTTAAAAGGTCAACAAGATTACAACGATACAAAAGCAGAAGAAGATTTTAAAGCTGGTAGAGCAAATGCTTTATTTCGCGTTCGTGCTGTTGGAAATAGAGGGATCGCTACACTTGTAGAGAATTACAATGGCAGACTGGTCGGCATTGCACAAGCAGAAGCTATGAAAATTAAGCATCCGGCTTTTGAAAATACCAAAATTCCCCAAGGTGCGTATAAGGGAAATCCTGCCGTACCTGAAGAAGATTTGCCAACTGTAGCCGTCTCAAGACTTTTAGTGGCAAGCGATAAAGTTGATAAAAGTGTAATCCGAGAAATCACTCGCATTATATTTGAAAACAGGCAAGCGATCGCAGATGCTGTTTCTCAAGAACATCCTGAAGTTAAACCTCTCATTGCTAACATTAAAGACCCCAGAGAATCGGCAAGTACAGGTCTTCCCCCACTTCATCCAGGTGCGCTTGCTTTTTACGATAGAAATCAACCCTCTTTTGTTCAAGAAAATGCAGATTATTTAGCTTTAATTTTAACAATTTTTCTGCTTGTTTTATCATGGATTCGACAAATAAAATCTTGGATGGAGAGTAGTAGAAAAAATGAAGCTGATGAATACATTCAATCAGCCATTAATTTAATGAAAGCTAATTCTGGAAGCTTAGAAAGCAATCAAAAGCAGCTTGATGAAATCTTTAAAAAAGCTGCTGATGCTCTAATTGATGAAAGGATCTCCCAGGAATCATTCCGGACATTCAATGAAGCTTACAAAACTTCACGAGAAGCTATAGAGCGTGAAAGAGAATTCAACCAAGAACAAATCGAACAAAAGCAGCGAGAACTTTCTGCTAGTTACATTAAAGCAATAGTCGAGTTACTCAGAAACAGTCATATTAGTAAGGATGTACTCCAGCAAAAAGTAGACGCTATTCTTAAAGAAGTTGCAGAGAAATTGGTCGTAGAAGAAATTTCCCAAGAATCCTTCCGAACCTTTATTGAAGCTTATAAAACCACAAGAGATGCGATTGAAAGATAATAGTTATTAGCTAATGGCTAATAGTTATTAGCCCTTTCTTGTTCGCGAGTCGTTAGGACGCAGAGAACCAGCCTGAAGCACTGGACTCACCGCCTGTTTTCTCCGATCTCACCATTAACCATTAACCATTAGCCATTAGCCATTCACTGCCTCAATTGCCGCTTCTAAAGCTATAGCAACATGAGTCCAATGGGTACCGCCTTGGCAGTATACAACATAGGGTTCCCGCAAAGGACCGTCAGCGGAAAACTCCGAAGTACTACCCTCGATAAAAGTTCCCCCAGCCATAACGACTTTACTTTCATAACCGGGCATTTCATCTGGAACGGGGTCTAGATAGGAGCCTACGGGTGAATTCTGTTGTATTGCTTTACAAAATGCAATCAATTTCTCGGCAGAACCTAATTTAATTGCTTGAATCACGTCCCGACGGGGAACAAGGGGTGCTGGATTTACGGGGTAACCCAATTTATCAAATACGTACCCTGTCAAGTGAGTCCCTTTCATCGCTTCTCCTACCATTTGGGGGGCAAGAAATAGCCCTTGAAATAGCAATCGATTCTGGTCGAGGGTTGCACCACCATAACTGCCAATTCCAGGTGCTGTGAGGCGACAAGCAGCCGCTTCTACCAAGTCGGCACGTCCGGCAACATAACCACCTGCTGTTACTATAGTTCCACCGGGATTTTTAATTAACGATCCTGCCATGAGATCTGCACCAATGTGTGTCGGTTCTTGAGTTTCAATAAACTCGCCATAGCAGTTGTCAACAAAGCAAACAGTGTTGGGATTTTGCTGTTTGACTAATTTAATAATTTTTTCAATATCGGCAATTGATAGGCTAGGACGCCAAGAATAGCCACAGGAACGCTGAATCAGCACTAAACGTGTCGTGTCCTCTACCGCACGGCTTAAAGCTTCCCAATCTACCGTTCCTTCCTCAGTCAGATCTAACTGTCGGTAATGAATGCCAAACTCAAGGAGGGAACCTTGTCCGTGGCAGCGCAGTCCAATGACTTCTTCCAGTGTATCGTAGGGTGCGCCCGCAACAGATAGCATTTCATCACCGGGGCGCAGGACACCAAATAAGGCACAGGCGATCGCATGGGTTCCTGAAACAAACTGTACCCGTACAGCTGCCGCCTCAGCGCCCACAACTTGGGCGAAAACCTTATCTAAAGTTTCTCGCCCTAGATCGTCGTGTCCATATCCGGAGACACCTGCAAAATGGTGCGATCCTACACGATAATAGCGGAAGGCATCTAGCACTCGTTGAAGATTTTGCTTGACCTGAGCGTCAATTCCAGAAAAAATCTGTAACAGTGCCTGTTCTGCTTCACGCAGCTGTTCCAAGCTGTTCATTAGTTCCTCTTTTTAAGAAAACATAAAAAACTTGCGGATTTTTGAATCGCGCAGATTAGGCTGAACAATTCCTACTTCGGGTTACTGCATGACACTCGCTACTCCAACCAAACACCAAATCCACTGGGTCAATACCCTCTTTTTCGTTGGTTTGCACATCGGAGCTTTGTTTGCCTTGCTTCCCAGTAACTTTAGCTGGAAAGCTCTAGGTGTTGCTTTCGTTATGTACTGGGTGAGTGGTGGTTTAGGGATTACTCTAGGATTCCACCGTCTTGTTACCCACCGTAGTTTTCAAACTCCCAAGTGGCTGGAGTACTTCTTAGTCTTTTGTGGGACACTTGCTTGCCAAGGGGGACCTATTGAATGGGTAGGGACTCACCGCATGCACCATTTACACTCTGATACGGAGAAAGACCCTCATGACTCCAACAAGGGCTTCTGGTGGAGTCACATGGGTTGGTTGATTTATCAAAGAAAAGAAGATGAATCAGAAATTCCTCGCTTTACTAAAGACATTGCAGACGATCCAGTTTATCAGTTTTTAGAAAAAAATATGATTTTTCTCCAGCTTGCCCTGGGTGCAGTTCTTTTGCTTTTGGGCGGCTGGTCTTTCGTTGTCTGGGGAATTTTTGTTCGCATCGTTTTTGTTTACCACTGCACCTGGTTAGTCAACAGCGCTACCCATAAATTTGGTTATCGCAGCCACGAATCAGGTGACAACTCAACAAATTGTTGGTGGGTAGCCCTCTTGGTGTTTGGCGAAGGATGGCACAACAACCACCATGCTTTTCAGTACTCAGCCCGTCATGGTTTGCAATGGTGGGAACTAGACTTTACATGGATGACAATCCAATTACTTCAAGCTCTCGGTCTGGCTACAAATGTCAAGCTGGCAAATAAGTAAAAATAAACTGTAAAGGATAAAGGATAAAAGTTAATTTTCTGAGTATTGATTAGCAACTCAAATAAGCTAAAATACACTACTTTCAGTAAATCTTTTATCCTTAATCCTTAGTTTTTCATCCTTTTTTTGCGCTTTGGTGGATTAGATTGTTATAATCCGAACGCTAGTGTTACAAAACTTTGCGTCAAGGCGCTTTTTTGGTGACTTGGTAGTGAAGGTGCTTTTTTAGGTATTCATGATTACAACAACAGTAGACAGCCACAAACCAAATCCTGACTTTGGTCGATCCGAATTGACGCTCAAAGATATTATCAAAAGCTTGCCACAGGAATGTTTTAAACAGGATTCGCGCAAAGCTTGGACGCAATTATTGATAAACGTCTTAATGGTTGGCTTGGGTTATGCTAGTTTGGTATTTTCTCCTTGGTATCTCCTCCCCTTTGCATGGTTTTTTACGGGGACTGCTTTGACGGGTTTTTTTGTGATCGGTCATGATTGCGGTCATCGTTCGTTTGCCAAAAGTCGTTGGGTTAACGATTTGGTAGGTCACGTAATGATGATGCCGTTGATTTACCCTTTCCACAGTTGGCGTATCGGGCACAACTATCATCACGCCCACACTAACAAACTGAATGAAGATAACGCTTGGCACCCTATTAGGACAGAAGTATACGAGAGTTGGGGAAAAGCCTCACAACGGGCTTTTGAGTTGTTCATGCGCCTTCGATTGTGGTGGATAGGTTCCATTTTTCATTGGGCAATCGTCCACTTTAATTGGTCTAAGTTTCAAGAGAAAGACCGAGCCAATGTCAAACTTTCTGTGGTGGTCGTCGTTCTGTTTGCTGCGATCGTGTTCCCAATTTTAATTGCGACAACTGGTATTTGGGGATTTGTCAAATTTTGGTTTATCCCTTGGCTGGTTTATCACTTTTGGATGAGCACTTTTACTTACGTTCACCACACTACCTCAGATATTCCTTTTGTTGCAGAGCCCAAGTGGAACGCTGTTACTGCTCAGCTTCAAGGAACAGTTCACTGCGATTATCCTCGTTGGATAGAATTTCTCTGCCACGATATTAACGTTCATGTTCCCCATCATGTATCAACCGCAATTCCCTCATATAATTTGCGTCTTGCATACGCCAGCATAAAAGAGAATTGGAGTGGGTATCTGCATTCTGAATGTCAATTTTCTTGGTCTTTAATGAAAGATATTACGGATAAGTGCCACCTCTATGTTGTTGATGATGGCTATATCACTTTCAAAGACTACCAAGCAGGAACACTTAGCACTCAATGACTGGTAACTAGTAACCCAATCAAAGAAAGGTGGGCAATGCCCACCAAGACCTAGTAATATTGATTGTTTGATACAGTGGTTATGCCGCACAAAGGCTAGATATAGTGGGCAAGGTTTGCCCAAATTGTCTACCTATCTCTATCATTTGATCTGATAGAAAACATTCTCATGAAAATCTAAACGCAGGTTAGCTTTTGCTTGCCTGTATGCAAAGTGCTGCTTTGCATTCATACCAGATTACACCCAACAACAAAATAAAGTGCAAACCAATACCATTAATTCCACTGAGACTCACAATAGCTGTGAGTCATCTGAAACTGTTACCCAGTTACCCTTCACCCTAAGTTCTTTAAAAGCGGCCATCCCAGCTGAATGCTTTCAGCCAAATGTAGGTAAGTCACTCTTTTTCTTTTTCCGTGACGTCCTAATTATTAGTCTGCTTTACGCAATCGCTCATCGCTTAGATTCTTGGTTTTTCTGGCCTATTTTCTGGGTCATACAAGGGACAATGTTTTGGGCTTTATTTGTCGTCGGACATGATTGCGGACACCAATCTTTTTCTAAAAAGAAATGGCTTAACGATCTAATCGGTCATCTTTCCCACATACCGATTCTTGTTCCCTATCACGGTTGGCGAATTAGCCACAGAACTCACCATCTCAATACCGGTCACCTGGATAATGACGAAAGCTGGTACCCTGTCAGTGAATCTCAGTATAAAGCAATGCCTTGGGAGCAAAAGATAGGCCGATATTATCTGTTTTTATTGGCTTATCCAGTTTATCTATTTAAACGTTCTCCAAATAAAGAAGGCTCTCACTTCTCGCCTAAGAGCCCCCTCTTCAAACCTTCTGAAAAATGGGATATCGTTACCAGCACTGTACTTTGGACTTGCATGGTAGGCTTGCTTGGTTTTCTCACCTATCAATGGGGTTGGATGTGGTTGCTCAAATACTACGTTGGACCCTATCTTGTGTTCGTTATGTGGTTGGACTTAGTGACTTTTTTACACCACACCGAACCAGATATTCCTTGGTATCGCGAAGAAGAATGGACTTTCCTCAAAGGTGCGCTTTCAACAATTGACCGCGATTATGGTTTCATCAATCACATACATCATGATATCGGCACTCATGTTGCTCACCATATCTTCCTCAATATACCTCACTACAATTTAAAGAGGGCAACTGAAGCGATTAAACCCGTTTTAGGTAACTATTTCCGTAAGTCAGAGGAACCAATTGTCACTTCACTATGGCGTTCTTGTACAAGTTGCCATTATGTACCGGATACTGGAACGAAGGTCTACTATACGCATCATGAAGGTTAGTAGTCAGTAGTCAGTAGTTAGTAGTTAGTTGTTACTACTAACTACTAACCACCAACCAACAACTAAAACCTTCCATTACCTAAAACAATATGTTTCATAGTTGTCAAACTCTCCAGACTAATCAATCCACGTCTGTGCCCTTTTTGGTTTGACATTCCTAAAAAGACTGAATCTCCTCGCGAAGGATTGCGGGAAAATCGGGGAGAAGCGTTGATGTAACTAGAAGCACTGTTAACTCCTAACGCAAACTGTCGGCTTTCCTGATACGATTCTGTGGCGATGCAATCAGCATGACCGCTACTATACTGGTTAATCCAGGCTATTGCTGCTTCCAGACTGTCCATTAATTTGAAAGCAACTGTTTTTGTCAAGTACGCACTTCCCCATTCTGTATCTTTTGCAAGTTGCAATTGAGGAAAGGCATCAACTAGTTCTGCATCTCCTTTGATTTCAAACCCCTTTTCTTTTAAACTATTCCATAATGTGACCAGGGATGATGGTAGGGCTTGGCGATGAATCAAGACTTTTTCAATGGCGTTCACTGGGTCTGGTTCGCTTTGGTGACTGTCTACGATCATCCACCGCACCATTTCTAAACTGCCATTGGTTGACCAGTATAAGTAACAATTACCCATAGCTGATTTGAGAACTGGAGATGTTGAATGCCTTACAACTTGCTGTATTAAGCTAGAACGCCCGTAAGGAATAACGAGATTTAGAAATTGGTCTTGGGTGATTAAATCTTTGATGGATCTGCCATGTTCTTCTGTAATTAACTGTACGCAATCTTCTGGAAGACTAACGTCAGCTAGGGCATTGGTTAGTGCGATCGCAATTGCACTGTTAGAATGAGTTGCTTCTGTACCACCTCTTAGCACAATACTGTTGCCGGTTTTAATGCACAAACCGGCAGCAATTGCTCCCAACTCGGGAAATGCCTCATAAATAAAGGCTATCACACCTAAAGGCATTAACTGTGAGTAAGTTTGTGAGTCCTCTAATTGATAGTCAGCGTGTCTCACCCGCCGCAATGGATCTGATAATTCTCCCAACCGTTGGAGAATTTCTACTGTCATCTCCAGCCGTTTCGGAGTCAGTTTCAGCCATTCCAACATTAAATCTGGTAACGCCATTTCGCGGCTGGCTTCTAAATCCAGGGTATTGGCTTCTAAAATATCGTCAAATGAACGCGTGAGCGACTGTGCCATTGATAGCACGGCGCGACTCCTATCTACGCCTTTTGTTGTTCCTAATTTCAAGGAAGCACAATGGGCGCGTCTCGCACTCATGACTATTGGTTCGGAGTAATCATCAAAATCATCCACTGTCCGCCTCGTTAACGTCTGTAGGTGAGCCAGACCATCAGTGCTGGCAAGATAGCCAGCAGAACTGCCACCATCGCCCAAGCAATTATGCTGTATCCACTTGCCAATCGTAGCGCTAATGGTAACCATATAATCACTAGCACGAAAATTATACCAAGTGCTACTGGCAAATAGTTTTCTCCAAAACGAGGATGGACAACTTGCCAAGAATTTCCCGTCCAGCGCCAAGCTCGCTTGTATGGATAGGTGGTGGATAGCTGCTCCAGTACATATCCATTATCTTCTACTACGAATATTTGCGGACAGCGATCGCATCCAAATGCTTCTGTCAACGTAATCGGAATTAACCTTCCCCGCCGACGACAGGGGCAAAGGTATTCCGTATTCAAATCTATTTTTTCTGGTTTTTGAGGTTGCACAAGCGAACTTTTAACTTGAGCGTGTTTGTTTTTGACTTAGAGATATAGTCCTTAAACGTTATTCATTAAGTTAACTATCCTCTCCTAAACTTTTTATAACATTAGCTAGCTTGGGTAAGTCTTTTTCCCCAGATAATTTTATTTTACTTACCAGAAAGACTGGTTTGGCACACTATCAGCTAGAGTTTTAAGTGTTTCAAGCAGTAAAACAATTTGAAATACAAAATTAGGATTATTGATTAGATTAAGACAAGCTTTTCTTATCGGTCCTTATATCCTCCTAGTTCATTTCTCTGTTTTCACGATCGCGTACTTTACCCAGAGCGACTTGATGCCACTTAACAATATTGTAGTTTGTGAATATCATAATTTTACCTTACCTAAGTATATTTACGTTAAGTTACTTAACTTTCTTTCTTCACAAGCGGTTAACGGTCTGATGGATGCGCGGGCGATCGCCGGACTGGGTAACGGCTTGCTCTGATGTCTGGTGTTTGCAAGCCTTGTCTGCAAATTTTATCTTATTTTAATATTCTCCAAACAAGATCCCTCTATACCTAACTCAGTACAGTTCATCCCATCCGGATAACATTTATAGAATTTAATAATTTTGTCATCGGTCTTGGGCAGGTTGAGGAACCACTGAACTGCCAAGGTTCTTCAGCCTTCATCCTTCATCGGGAGGAGTTGTTCAACCGAATTTTTCCAAACCTCCTGAAATCCGTGAGATATTTCTTCACTCCGTGTTAATGCAGCAACACTCACTAAAGCTACCATTCCAAGAATGCATAAAACGAGTGGCTTATTGCGCGTAAATTCACTCTCTTCTTTTTGAATAGGTTGTTGAAGTTCTTGAAAGACTTCTGTTTTAATACAAGAACTCCATTTATTTCCACCAGTCCACCACAAATTCGATTCACATAATTCCTTTAAGTCTCTATATTTTTTTCTTTGTTTGCAAATATTTTTGTTTGTCATTTTATAAATATCCTTTTAGAGTTAAAAACTTAAATCGTTTCTAAAAAATTTTCATTACTTTTCTTGACCTTGTCGATCCAATCTCTATAACAATCTAAAATTTGCGAGTATGGAATTGTACTTTCTGTTATCAAATCAAAAAGAAACGGCTGAAAGTATTTGGGAAATATTTTGTGCATTATTGTTGAAAATCTCGTTCTGAGAAGAAACTCAACAAACAACTTTCCAGATAAAGGCATAGTGTAGTTGCTCAGTTCAACTAAAGCCCAAGCATCCGGTCTGCGACGAATGGTAAACTGTTCCAATGCTTCTGCTAAATTATCTGAATATTCATCCAAAAGAGCGTCGAATACAACCACATCTTCGAGGGCAGAATTACAACCTTGACCGATAGAAGGAGGTACAGCGTGTGCTGCATCTCCAATAAGTAATACGCTATCACCATGATGAAAGCAGTTACAGCTAACAGACACAACTCTTGATATTGGTCTTGATACAAAAGCTTCAGCTTCTTCATCTGCGATCGCTCCAGCGATCTCTGGAAAATTTTCGTAAAAATACTGGAGAACCTTTTGTTTGGTAGAGAGTTCAGCTATTTGATTTTTGCCATGAGGAAAATTAATGACCCCACTCCAGCTCCCATCAAGTTGAGAAAGCAACAATAAGTTAGTTGCATTATTTAGTCTGAGTCGCCAAGAATGCAAATTCCCTGGTTGAAGTTGAATTTTTGACTCGGACTCAGTCGGGGAAAGAAAAATTGATTTATAGTCCTTATAAAAATATTTTTGCTCATACTCAAATCCCTCAGTCTTGAGTAACTCCTCTCTAACTGCAGAACTCGCTCCATCTGCACCAATTAGCAAATCGTAATTTACATATTTAAGGTTGGGTTGTTCGCTAGAGTGACTTTCAAATGTGACTGTCTTAGCAGCAAAATCTACTTGAGTACATTTAGAATCAAAATTAATTGTGACACGACTGCTGTCGTAACTAGAAGTAAGCTTTTGTAGAATTGCGATCGCCAAATTTGTCCTGTCGAGAGTCAGTTGAGGAGTCTTGAGACGTTTAAATAGAGTTTTACCGTTTTTTTGGTGAATGACAGTTCCCGATACTTCCACACTCACAGCCCTAACAGCTTCCTCAAGCCCAGCAATGTTTTTTAAAGCATTGATTCCCCTTGGCGAAAGTGCTAAAGAATAAGTTCTGTATTTAGGAAACGATACCAAGCGGGGGTCTCCGCGACGTTCGTAAATTTCAATTTGGTATTTGTCACTACGACGTAACAAATAGTGTGAGAGTAGAAGACCGCTAGGTCCAGCGCCAACAATAACTACTTTCTCAGTCATATTTTGGTGTCAGATATTCCCTCTGTTAGTTCTTATAGGGATCGCTAGGATTAAATTATGGCTCTTGGTAAGGAAGAGGGGGGAGAGAGAGCATTTATGAGGGAGAAGCAACAAAGATGCCTATCTTAATAAAATTAACGATCTCTTCCTGAAAACTTTTTCAGTTAATCGTACAAAAAACTTAAAATTGTGTATTATTGCGTGCTACAATAATACAAGACAGTCAGTGAATAAAGCTAAAGTAGTAAGGGAAATACTACCTACAGATTCGTAGTTTCTGCAAAAGAACAAAAATTTGTCTTTGTCAAAATATAAATTAGAAGTGTATTTAACACATATGAAAGTTTTAAAATATTAACCTGTCACTGCTCGCTGGTTAGCGATCGCTCGTTAAAACCCTCGCCTCACGAACAAGTAACTGCGGTCTTACAGCAGTTTTCACAGTCTAGAACCACAGTATCTTGTGGTACAGCTTTCCTAGCTCGTTCTAGTACTCAACCGCATTGATTGTGAGAGGCTGCCCGATCCCCGCCGCACGTGAGTGGTCGGAGATCTAACACTCTCTTTGTTAAAAAACATTAAAACTATGTATATGACAGACGATCTCCAAAAATTGCTGGAGATTTTGCCACCAGAAATTCAACAGAGCGCACAAGAGCATCCACAGCGCGATAATTTAGTTGAAATCGTTTTGGACTTGGGTCGGCGTCCGGAAGCGCGTTTTCCACATCGAGCAGAGTATCTTTCGGAAACAGCAGTTACGAGAGAACATCTCAATTATTGCATTCACAGAGTAGGAGAGTTTGGCGGAGATAACCGTGCTGGAATTGAGCAAACTCTACACCGCATCAGCGCTATCAGAAACCGCACGGGGGATATTATTGGTCTCACCTGCCGTGTAGGTCGGGCAGTCTATGGCACAATTCACATTATCCGTGACTTAGTAGAAAGCGGTCAATCAATTCTCATGTTGGGCCGTCCTGGTGTCGGTAAAACAACAGCTTTGCGAGAAATTGCTCGCGTGTTAGCTGATGATTTTAACAAAAGGGTTGTCATTATTGATACTTCTAACGAGATTGCTGGTGATGGAGATGTACCTCATCCTGCTATCGGTCGCGCACGACGCATGCAAGTAGCCCGCCCGGAACTTCAGCATCAGGTCATGATTGAAGCAGTGGAAAACCATATGCCTGAAGTTATTGTAATTGATGAAATTGGTACGGAATTGGAAGCATCAGCTGCTCGTACTATTGCCGAACGTGGAGTACAACTTGTAGGGACTGCTCACGGTAATGAAATTGAAAACCTGATTAAAAACCCCACTCTGTCCGATTTAGTTGGTGGAATTCAATCTGTCACGTTGGGTGATGAAGAAGCTAGAAGGCGACGGACGCAGAAAACTGTTTTGGAAAGAAAGGCTCCACCTACTTTTGATATTGCTGTAGAAATGCTAGAGCGACAACGGTGGGTCGTCCATAGAAGCGTCGCTGATACTGTAGATAGTTTATTAAGGGGACATCAGCCAAATCCAGAAGTTAGAACTGTTAACGAAAACGGGCAGGTGACGATTACGCGGGAGTCACCCAGTCTTTCTAGTCTCAACTTCTCCCAACAATCCCAAAAACGACAAAGAGCTCGAAAGATAGTCCCTTTTTCTCAAACTCAAAAAAAAGATGGATTTTCAGGGGAAATAGAATTTGAGGTCTCCTCAGATACATCTTCCAAGCAACCCCAACAGTTCTTCGGTGACACACTCAATTCGCTTGATGAAGGTGAACTGTGTCACCTTTACCCTTATGGTGTGAGTTACCATCAATTGGAAACAGTGATTCGCGAACTCAACTTGCCAGTGGTTTTGACAAAGGATATTCAGAGAGCGGATGCAATTCTAGCACTGCGAGCGCATGCCAGAAAGCACTCCAATCTCAGACGTATAGCGGAAGAAAATCAAGTACCCGTATATACCCTAAAAGCCAATTCCTACAGTCAAATTCACCAATCTTTACAGCAAGTATTGGGTATGGAAGAACCAACGGTAGACGATGAACCCGAACCCAATCGGTTTGCTCGCAGTGGAAGTGAAGATGATGAAATTGATGCATTGGAAGAAGCCAGACTTGCTGTAGAGGAAATTGTGATTCCCAAAAAACAGCCTGTGGAATTACTTCCCCGTTCTGCAAAAGTGCGTGCCATGCAACACGAACTTGTTGAAAGGTACAATCTCAAATCACAAAGTTTTGGTGAAGAACCTTTTCGTCGCTTGCGAATTTATCCAGCTTAAGAATGTTTTAGAATGAAAACACATTTCTAGACCTCAATATGGTAGCTTCACCTGACATATACGTGACTCCTGAGGAATACCTCCAAATGGAGGAAAAAAGCGACATCAAACACGAATATATTGATGGCTGTGCTTACGCAATGGCAGGAGCCCTCGATCCCCATGTTACTATTGCAGGGAATCTGTTTGCACTCTTGCGGAATCGCGTGCGCGGTACGGGCTGTCGCGTTTATATCGCTGATATGAAAGCACGTATCGAATCGTTAAATCGATACTATTATCCTGATGTCATGATGAGTTGCGACCAAAGAGACAGGGAAACTCCCGCGTATAAAAGATTTCCCTGTTTAATTGTCGAAGTTTTATCTGATTCTACTGAAGCTTTCGATCGCGGCGACAAATTTGCTGACTATCAAACCTTAGAGAGTCTCAAAGAATACGTTCTCATCAATACCAAACGTCAGCGTGTCGAGTGTTTTCGCCGTAATGATGAAGGGCTATGGGTTTTACAAACTTATACGGCAGATAATCAATCATTTCGACTGCACAGTATTGACTTTGAAGCTACCTTCGCCGACCTTTATGAAGATGCAGTGAACTAAAGTATTGTATTAGTATAGTATTTAACATGGAGTAGATAGAAACACATTTCTAGACCTCAATATGGTAGCTTCACCTGACATATACGTGACTCCTGAGGAATACCTCCAAATGGAGGAAAAAAGCGACATCAAACACGAATATATTGATGGCTGTGCTTACGCAATGGCAGGAGCCCTCGATCCCCATGTTACTATTGCAGGGAATCTGTTTGCACTCTTGCGGAATCGCGTGCGCGGTACGGGCTGTCGCGTTTATATCGCTGATATGAAAGCACGTATCGAATCGTTAAATCGATACTATTATCCTGATGTCATGATGAGTTGCGACCAAAGAGACAGGGAAACTCCCGCGTATAAAAGATTTCCCTGTTTAATTGTCGAAGTTTTATCTGATTCTACTGAAGCTTTCGATCGCGGCGACAAATTTGCTGACTATCAAACCTTAGAGAGTCTCAAAGAATACGTTCTCATCAATACCAAACGTCAGCGTGTCGAGTGTTTTCGCCGTAATGATGAAGGGCTATGGGTTTTACAAACTTATACGGCAGATAATCAATCATTTCGACTGCACAGTATTGACTTTGAAGCTACCTTCGCCGACCTTTATGAAGATGCAGAGCTTTAAAGATCTGCTAAGATATCAGTAGATTTTTTGTATCATATTTAACTTTTAACTTCATCGTTTATACTTTTTCTAAATTTGACAGAACTTGTAGAATTGCTAACGTTACAATTTTAAAAATTTGATAGCGTTCAATTCCATGAATTCTTCCACAAACCAGGTTTATTCCATTATTTGGCACAATGACTCAGTTTCCCTGATTGACCAAACCCGTTTACCAAATGAATACACATTTGTAGAAATTAGTCGTTGCGAAGATATGGCGCGAGCGATTAAAACTATGATTGTGCGAGGCGCACCAGCAATAGGTGTGGCTGCAGCATATGGAATGTATCTTGGCGCAAGGGAAATCAGCACTGGCGATCGCGACGAATTTTTGAACCATTTGGAGAAAGTCGCAGACCTGTTGCGATCGACACGTCCAACGGCGGTGAATTTGTTTTGGGCCATTTCGCGGATGATGAAAACTGCTTATGAAACTCTTGGAACGATTGAAGAAATCAAAAAAACTCTTTTAGATACAGCCCAAACCATCCATTTAGAAGATTTACAAACCTGTCATGCTATTGGTGATAATGGTTTAGCTGTATTACCCAAGACACCAGAACGACTGACAATACTCACTCATTGTAATGCAGGCGCACTAGCAACAGGAGGTTATGGAACTGCTTTGGGAGTCGTGCGTTCTGCTTTTCGAGAAGGACGGTTAGCGCGTTTGTTTGCTGACGAAACTCGTCCTCGCTTGCAAGGAGCAAGATTAACTGCTTGGGAATGCGTCCAAGAGGGAATTCCAGTGACAGTCATTACTGACAGTATGGCAGCTCAGTGCATGAAGGAGGGTTTAATTGATGTCGTAGTTGTTGGTGCTGACAGAATAGCAGCCAATGGCGACACGGCCAACAAAATTGGTACGTATAGTTTATCACTCGTAGCTAAAGCACATAATATTCCATTCTATGTTGCTGCACCCCTTTCCACTGTTGATTTTTCTTTATCTGATGGGAGTAAAATTCCTATCGAGGAGCGCAATCCAGAGGAAATATATCAAATTGGAAACACAATTTTGACGGCATCTGGCGTAGAATTTTACAATCCGGCTTTCGACGTAACACCAGCTGAATTAATTACATCGATCGTTACAGAGCATGGCGCATTTTCTCCGAAAGAATTAATAAAATATCAGGAAAAGAAAGTAGCTTGACAACTGCTCTGGGTTCCCCCGTTGAAGCAAGTGACGTGACAGACTGCTCGCCTACATCCACCGTCTAAAAGCACAGATAAGACTCGTAGCGCGTGCGTAGAGTCTTATCTTCGGTGGTTTTGGCTGCTCGATTTCTTATATATAAATGCGTAGGAACCTTTGTTGAATCGTCTCTCATGGGGCGCTCATTAGAACCTTAAACCAACTCCACCCTGTAAAGAGAAAGCTGTACCACCGTCGCGGATAGCGTCGAAAGCAATGATAGCATTGCCAAAGATCACTGTGTTGCTATTTGGAACTATGTAATCAACACCTGGTTGTAAAGCAAAGCTGATTTTATTCCCAACCGGCGATGGATCGTCTCCGCTAGCAAGCACAACTCCAGCCCCCAAGTAAGCGTCTGTTTGCCAGTTCAAAGGAACATCGTAAGAAACTGTCGGGACAAGCGCTGCACTCTTCCCAAGGAAAGCTTGAGCGCGGAGAGAAATTGGTAATTCTAGAAGTTTGTAGCGACCGGCAATCACTGCTCCTACTTGAACGCCATCTCCAAAACCAATTGCTGGACCGATACCAACATAGCTACCATATGCAACTTGGGCTTGTGCTGGTTGGGTGAATTGGGCAAAACTTAAAACCGAACTTGCTAAAACAAGAGATGCTAAATACTTGACGTGCCTCATTCCCCAACTCCTTACACAATTATGGATTTTAAATTTTGGATTTTGGATTGATTTTAAGATTATTCCATTTTGGCAATAAGAGCTAGAGAGTGAGGAGTAAAAATTATCACTTTTTTCTACTCCCTACTCCCTCTCTATTACGGACACCGAGGATGAAGACCTCTTTGAGTACAAATGTAAGCTATCTGCTTGGGATCTAAATTTTTAACGTGAGTAAAATCGACTCCATCCACAGCAGCAGATTGTGTACCGAGAGAAGGGGTCTGCACGAATTGATCGGTAGGGTCTTGTTTGTTAGGAGACAGGATTGCTCCTTGAAAATCAGCACCATTGAGATTTGCTCCCCTTAAATCTGCAAGGCTTAAGTCAGCATTTCGCAGGTTAGCATTCTCTAAATTAGCCGAGTTTAATACAGCACCTGTCAAGCGAGTTGCACTTAGGTTTGCATCGCTCAAATTAGCACGATCCAAGGAAGCACCGGAAAGATCTGAACCCTGCCAATCGGTTTTTACAAGATTAGCAAAAGACAATTGCGTACCAACAGCAATTACGCGACCCAAACGAGCTGCGTACATATCCGCTTCATTCAGTTTTGCATCACCCAAATCGGCTCCAGTGAGACTTGCATTTTGCAGAACTGCATTTCGCAAATCAGCTCCTGAGAGTTGAGCGCTACTGAGGTTAGCACCCGATAAACGAGCATTGGATAAGTTGGCTTTGTTGAGGATAGCGCGACTTAAATCGGCACGAATCATTGAAACGCGGCTGAGGTTTGCTTCAGAAAGATTAGCTTGTGTCATTCGTGCTTGGTTGAGATCGGAAATCCAATCATCATAGGTATCCCAGCGTCCATCCTCACCTATTCCTCGGAAACGACTGCCTTTAAAAGTACCAAAGGATAGATTTGCACCTCTAAACTTAATTCCCCACAAGTCAGCTTTGTCTAATATCAATCTGAAAGAACTATCCCCAGCTCCGCTTGGACTCAGTTGGACGTTACTTAAATCGACATTTTCCAGCTTGCCGTGATATGCAGATAAAACCTTGTTAATTGCTCGCTGATTGGCATAAAGTTGTTTCTGCCGCACTTCTAGAGATTGTGATTTATTGCTGCCATCTAGCTCGCTGACAATGAACTGATTCATCCGCTTTAAATTGGGAAGGGCTTGGGGCCCAATACCAACGAGTGCTTGCTGAATTGTATCAATGAGAACGGGGTTTGTTTCGCTCACTAGCAAATCAACGAGATACTGAGCCGCTTGCGTGTCATTAAGGGTAGCCATAGCTGAAATTGCACTGCGGCGCTCCTCAACGGTAGCAGTAGAGTCAGGATTTAACTGTTTTGCGAGTGCAAGAAATTGCTCGCTATTGCGCTGTCCCGAACTGCCCTGGTTTTGCAAGCTGTGAATGTAAATTTGGGTTCCCACTAAAGTAACAAATAATGCACCCAAGCTAGCGATCGCAACCCCTAGTAATGTTTGGTTTGGATTTTGTTGCTGTATCCATTGCAACAAACTTGGTATCGCTCTTGATTCTTCAGGAGTAATCACAACCGAGGCAATCGCAGCTTCCTCATCGCCTTCAGTCCATGGAGATTGACTGCGTTTGCTATCTTTTACAGTAAAAGGTGTAAAAGGTTTGTGAGCATCTACAGTGAAAGTACCAGCGAGGCGATCGTGAAGTGCGCGACGGTCTTGCTGCCAGGGGAAGCCCGTTCCTTCTAGCAGCAACACAATACCAGTCAAGGTCATAAAAGCACTTAAATTGGGAAATAAGAAACTGTAACGCCATAAAAGATATGCGACAGACATCGGTACAGCCCAACGACCAATGCCTTCCCGTACCAAAATCGGTCCCAATCCGGCTGGCTTGCCGTTCGCGCTCACCACTTTAATCCCCAACCATTTTTTGGGAAGTGTGCTTCCTGTTTTAGCAAGTAAGTACAATTGCCAACCTGATAGTGTTAGAGGGACTAACAAAGAGAGCGTCCACAAAAAATTTGTAGGCCATGCTACGTTACGAATACCATAGCTCACGGGTAAAGCCAGTGGGCGGGCGATCGCTCGTTCTGTTTGTACCAGTACGGGATTCAGCGGTACGCGGTTAATATCACCTTTAGAATTTAAATACGTACCGACACTAAAGGGAATCAACCCACTGGTCACAACTAGAGCCAATTCTGTTGCCCATGCAGCAATTCGCCTTGTTGTCAAGGGGACAGACTGAGCTTTTCCCTGTTCGTTGGCGTTATTATTTCTCCTCACACTTGGGGTAGCCATTTAGATAAATTCCTTTAACTTTAATTTCTACGTCACTCTCGGCTCGTTTAAAAACCACTACTTGAGTTGAGAGTTACTCGATATGAAAAATTTGTATCCAACGTACACTAAGATTGACAAGACCGCCAGACTAATAACAGCCGCAACGAGCTTAAAAACGGCTTGGAGCAAGGAGAATGCCAGCAAAAACCCAACACCCAAAACAATTATCTTTTTGATTCCAGACTGAGTCTTGTACCAAGCTAGAACTCGTGACGTGTGGTACGAGAAGAAACTAAGAACCTTATTGGGCTGTGAATTCGCTGCTTGCGATTGTGAAGTCATTCCAGACGGGGAGTTAATCTCAGCCTCTAACTTTTCCAAGCGGCGTTGCAAGTCATCGTTAGGTTGGGGATTCATATATTCTTACCTCTGCTAAGATACTTAACGAACAACAAACCAACTCTTATCTCAATATATTGGCAGTTGACATTGTGATTTTAGCGAAAGTCTTTACACTTAAAGCTCGCTCCTAATAGTTAAATTTCCAGCTTTTGGCAATACGAGTGCTGGCAAACTTGATTTTTTTTAATATTCGCTTGCGTAACAATTTCTTTAGTGACAAAAATATTACAAACAATTAGGAACAGATATTTGACCTACACGTCTTATGTACTAGATATAAATGTATTAATAAGCGCTTAAAAAAAATTGGGAACATAATGATTTTATGAAGAAAACTACATTGTTAAAAAGCATTCCTATAGCACTCTTCAGTAGTTTATTTCTGACCAGTGCTACTTGGGCTGGGGAAGTCGTGCAAGTGAGCCCCAATCAGCAGCCAGATCCCCTAGTTGTTAATGGTACATCTGGAGGAAAACAAGACAGTAATTGTGGCAAGATTGCCGAGCAACCCAGTCAAATTATAAAAATTACGAAAGCACTACCTTACCTGAGATTAACAGTGGAGAGTGGCGGCAAGCCAACTTTGTTAATTGATGGTCCGGGAGGGCGGTTTTGCGTATTGGCAGACAGTTACTCTGGAAGTAAGCCAGAAATTTCTGGTTTTTGGCAGGAGGGAAACTACTCCTTATATGTGGGTGAGCTATCTCAAGGACAGTATAACTATAGACTTTCCATATCGCAACAAAAGCCAAATAAAACTGCTAAATAGTTGGATATTCACCAATCCAAGACTCGCTTTTGCTACCCCTTAGCCCATAACCCCGCACGAGAACAATATCTTGCAGTTCTGTGAATACAACGACAAACAGGAAAGCAATCCTGTCGCGATCGCAGTTAAACAGACAAAACTTGCAGCGGTATTTCTAATTTCAATCTGGGAACTATAAACTTGTCGAATTCTCCGGAGAGAAGTCAGAGCAATAATGTGGGATGCTTGGGTTTTAGATAAAAATTAAAAGTCTTGGATTATTAAAAAATGCCTTTAGTTGTTAAAAAAGTTTCACTGCGCTTGCTTCTTGTTGTCCCTTTTGTCGTACAAATCTTTGCTGCTGTGGGGTTAACTGGTTATTTATCTTTATATAACGGGCAAAAAGCGGTTAATAATTTAGCAATGCGGTTATGTAATGAGGTGAGCGGGCGTATTCATCAGCACCTTGACAGCTACATGAAAGCGCCTCAGATACTGAGCCACACCTATGCAGATGCTTTCGATTTGGGGTTACTCGCTCCACAAGATCTAGAAAAGTTGCAACGCTTTTTCGCAAGACAAATACAGTTATATAAAGTTGGTTATATTCTTTTTGGTTCTACCAAAGGTGAATTTGCATCAGCTGGACGTTCTGCTTATGACAACCGCATTAATATTGATGAGATCTCACAAAAACGACATGGCAATAGAGGGATTTACACTTACGCCACAGACGAGAAGGGAAATCGGGCTAAACTCATTGAATACGTGAAGAATTACGCTTTTCAACAAGAAGCTTGGTATGCACAAACAACCCAACTTCGCAAACCTTTATGGAGTGCTATCTATCAATGGGAAACACAGCCATATCCCCTGTCAATTTCTGCAACTCATCCTGTTGTTGATAAAAACAAAAATCTCATAGGTGTCATTGCTGTCGAGCAGCGTCTATCACAGATTAGTAATTTTTTACGCCTTCTGAAAGTTAGCCCCAGCGGAAAAACCTTTATATTGGAGCGCAACGGATTATTAGTTGCTAATTCCAGTACCGAGCAACCTTTCACAGTGGTCAATGGAAAGCCACAAAGGCTTAAGGGAATATACAGTCACGATTATTTAATTCAAGCAACTACAAAATACTTAACACAGCATTTTGGCGAGATGGGCAAAATCAAAAACTCGCAGCAGTTTAACCTGATGCTGAATCAAAAGCGCCAATTTGTTTTGGTGACTCCCTGGCGCGATGATTTGGGTCTGGATTGGTTAGTAGTGGTGGTCGTTCCTGAAACTGACTTTATGGAACAAATTCACGCCAACACTCGTACCACAATACTACTGTGTTTGGGAGCATTAATACTGGCTGTTATTTTAGGAATATATACTTCACATTGGATTACGGTACCAGTTCTACGTTTAACGGAAGCATCCACTGCTATTTCTAATGGTTGTTTAGAACAAAAAGTAGTAAATTCAAGGGTTCATGAAATTGGTGTTTTAGCAAATACCTTTAATCTAATGGCTGTACAACTGAGTTCTGCTTTTACTGATTTAGCAAAGACAAATAAAGAACTGGAAAATGCTAATTCAGAATTGGAAAATCGAGTTCAAAAACGGACAGAAGAACTGACACAAGCATTGCACAATCTCAAACAAGCTCAAGCTCAATTAGTACAGAGTGAAAAAATGTCTAGTTTGGGGCAAATGGTAGCTGGGATTGCTCATGAAATTAATAATCCCCTCAGTTTTATTTATGGAAATATAACTTATGTTAGTCAATACTTACAAACACTAATAACTACTTTAAATTTGTACCAAAAACACTATCCTCAACCAGACAGTGAAATTCAGGAATTTTTAGAAGACAACGATCTTGAGTTCCTTCAAGAAGACTTTCCAAAATTACTTAATTCCATGAAGGAAGGAACAAAGCGTATCAACAATATTGTTTTAAGTTTGCGTATTTTTAGCCGACTGGATGAAGCAGAATTAAAACCTGTAGATCTTCATACGGGAGTCGATAGTGCCTTGCTACTACTGGAGCATAAACTAAAGTACAATGCCCTTCTTAAAAGCGAAATTAGAATTTTAAAAATGTACGGTCAGTTGCCAAAAGTTGAGTGTAACTCAGGACAAATTAACCAAGTGTTTTTTAGTATCTTAAATAACGCTATTGATGCCCTAGAACGGGGTTGTAGGAAAGAGTTTTTTCCTCCTCAAATTCAAATTATGACTGAAGTTGCACAAGATAACTGCGTCCTAATTCGGATTCGGGATAATGGCTGTGGAATGCGTCCGGAAGTTCTGTCTAAGATATTCGATCCCTTCTACACCACCAAACCCGTAGGTAAAGGCACTGGTTTGGGATTATCAATATGCTACCAAATTGTAGTTGAGAAACATCGAGGTCAATTAAGTTGTATGTCTTCTCCAGGAGAGGGAACAGAGTTTGCGATCGCAATTCCCATCCAGCAATCGTAAGGTCATCGTGAGAAGTGCCTGTGTATTGTTTTATTTTTCATTTGTTGCCGATTGCCGATCGTTTCTCGGTCCCAGGTTCTACCACAGAATGCAGACCGTGAGGCTCTGCCTTATGTTGCCTGGATTAGGAGGCGGAGCCTGGGAACGAGGTGGGGGTTAAAAAACCTGCTAAAGAATTCATTGTTGCCGATTGAGATACAAGCAAAGTTTGAACCAGAACTTCTTTTTCCGATAAGCAATCATCGGAGTTGGATTCTGTGTTGGATAGCAAAGTCTCTTCCCAAGTGACATTTTCTACGTCCAACAATTGTGCCAACGCCTCAGTTGTTTGTCTTGTATTAAACAGCAATTGCCGCACTTCCATTTCTCTATCGCTCAGTGCAGGTGTAGGTTGTTTTTCAGAAGTCTTTGGCTGAAAGTCTTCTACCTTAGTAGCCCAAGAAGGTTGCCATTGGTCAAAATCGCTCAAATTTTGTGGAAAAATCTTTGCTGCTTCCTTAAGCAACACCTGTAAAATTTGAGTATGAGGTCGCAAGCGTAAAATTAAACTAGGTAACCACGGTAATAATACTGAGTCTGGAACTGAAGCAAAGAGTTTACTCAACAGTTCTACGACTAATTGACCGATTCGAGGAGCAAAATTGAGCGCTAGAATAAACCCGTTGAGATAGTCGGGAAAAGCAGCTATCTGCATCTCATTGTTAAGCACGTGGTTCAAGAATTCGCGAATTTGTTCTATGGTTCGCAATCCTAGCAATAATTCCGTTGTCCACAGCAAACCCAGCTTTGCTCGATCTTCCAACTCCTGGCTTGCTTGCTGCACTCCAATTAACAACTGGCTGCGATTGCAACCTAAAGAAAGTGCTAAGCTTTCCAGGGTAAAGATAAAGCCCAGCATTCCAGCAATTTGTTCGGGTGAAGTTCCTCGATCCGCAAAGGCTTTGGGTAAAAGTGTTGCATAATGCCCGTAACCAGTAACAACAAATCGTTCAATCCAAGTTGGCAATCCTGTCGCTGTGGTGCGGTAGTAATGCACCAAACGGCGTACCCTCTCAAAAATTTTAGGTGCATCTTCAGCTCCGGTTTCTTGGGAAAGTAATGCGATCGCGTGTTCTCCCAATTCTTGCGTCAACCGCAAGCTGTGGAGGTATAAAATACTATTTTCAGCAGCTTCTAAAACAGAACTCGTTTTTGCCCGATCTGCGAAAGCAAACTGTTTGAGCCGTTGTTCCAAAACTTGCTCGATAGTTACGCCTTCATAACCCAGCATAATAATCTCTCGCTGGTTCTTACCAATCCGAATTTCCCAAGATTCTTGTAACGGCTTAAACCCAAGAGTTCGCTCTCCCATAATGGGTTGTACGAGACGAGCTCCTACCAAATAGTGAAGTCGCCACAAAACATCAGAACAAGCCAACAACTCAGGTTGTTGCTTGAAGTCCATCAAAGCACGTTGATTGGTTTGGCTCAGTAAGTTCATCCCAAGTGGTGTTAAGCGATTGTAAACATCTTGAGCTAACGGCGGTAGGGAAGCATAGCCCACCGTTCCAATGCGATCGCCCCCCAGCAAAATTTGGCACAGTTGAGCAATATTGCGTTTTTTGGGAGTACGGTCTTTTTCCAAACAGGTAATAGCTGCATCTTGGAAATCATAAGGGGTTGGATGAACCCGATGTCGCATTCCTGCAAGCAGCATTGAAGTTTGATAAATAGCTATAGCATCTGCAGTACTTGCCAAGTATCCATTTTTACGTGCAGAGGCAACGATATCAGCACACCATTGCAAGAGTTGTTCTGTATCCCCTTGTGCAAATTCTGGGGGACGGGTGAGGAAGTTTGTTAGAGAAGTGGGAGAGGGGGTAGACGAGGGAGAGGGGGTAGACAAGGGAGAAGATTCTACCTTGTCCCTTGTATCCTTTTTCTCCAGAACGAATGGTTTTAATTTAGCTACCTTGAGACTCTTTTTCCAAGTCGCTTCGGCGAGGGAAATCGTTCCGGCTGGATGGTTAAACTGATATTCAATAGCTACAAAACTTGAGGGAATTAGCCCGTACAGCCATTTTGTTTGAGTCAGTTCGGGAATATCATTCCATATTGTACTGTTAGATACTCCAAACTCAGGAACATCACTAGCAGCGTGTGCTGCACCACAGATGTATATGGCTTCATGGGGAGCAATAGAGTTTGCTTTCATGTGCTGCTTAATACGAGTCCACATATACCGTTCGCGCAGGCGATCGCTTTCCACATCTTTGTTGTTTGTTCCCAGCCGCCGCATTAAGCTACCTATTAAAAACATAACTTGGCGATAGGTTTCGAGATCGGCACCGATAATAGCTTGCTCAACATATTGATCCCACCATTCAGCAAAGTGGCGCGTGTTGGAGTTGCGCAGCAAAAAATCAAGAAATCTCTCGAATGTGGGAACTAAACTGCCAACTTCCACCCCAAAAGCCGTACCGTGCATTTTAGCTTCATCTGAAGGTGCTTCTTCTGATTCCTCTTGGCTTTTCAACTCATTTGGTTCCCATTGAAAGATAAAATCAACTGCCCGATCTACAAATACCAGTTGTGTTTTTGGATGCTTTAAAGTGTAAGCGATCGCTTGATACTCAGCAGAAGCTTCTGTTAGGGGTGCGACTGCACTTAAGGGCATTAATTTGGGTGAAAAAGTTTGAGATTCAGCAGCAAATGCTTGTAATGCGACAGGTAATTTACAATCCCGCAAATGTTCTACAACAGGTAGTAAATCCTCACACATTTCCAGGTAAATTGCTTTGAGTGGTTTCTCATGCAGCCTTCTCACCATCTGTAAAGCTGAGGATGGTGAGTGGTGACATACGGGAAAGATTTCTAACGGTTCGGCTGCAGCCCTTTCCACATCTCGGACTAAAGCTGCTAAAAATTCGCTCAAAGGTTGAGCATCTGTGGCAAACTTTTCTGCAGCGTCAAGTAGCTGTTGTTGGAGAGGTGCTAGTGTTTGTGGAAGTTTAACCATTGCCTTTTCTGTAGTGCTTGATGTTTCCTTATTTCTTCATCAATCCCATAGCCTGCTTTCCCCCTTCTAAAAATGGTTGCCACTCTCCCTTTTGCTCCTGACTGCGTTTTTCGACAACAGCATGCCAAAACTGATTGAGTACGGAAACATCTTCAGGTAATCGGCGTACTAATGTACCAACAAGAGAACGTGCTAGTGTCCCGGCTTCTAAAGAAGTGACGCCAAAAAAGCGGCTGTGGAGAATGGCATCTTCTAAGACCCCTATTTGTTCGGCGGTAGATAGAGCAGATTCGAGACGCCCGTCATCAGAACTAGCGGCTGCACTTGTTTCTCGTAAATCGGCAAAGGTTTGCAGCAAAACATCAAGTAATGTGGGTGGGATGTCAACTTCAAAACCATGACGACTCATGAGTTCTTGAGTCCGGAACAGAATGATTTCTTTTTCCTGTTTTTTGTTTGTGACTACGGGCATATGGACAAAGTTAAAGCGGCGTTTTAAAGCTGAAGAGAGTTCATTGACGCCTCTGTCTCGACTGTTGGCTGTGGCAATGACGTTAAATCCTGGTTGGGCAAAGGCAATGTTATCTGTTTTTAATTCGGGTATGGAAATATACTTTTCGCTAAGAATGGAAATGAGGGCGTCTTGTACGTCGGATGTACACCGCGTTAACTCTTCAAACCGTCCCATGGCTCCTGTTTGCATTGCGGTCATGATGGGAGAAGGTATGAGGGACTCTCTGGATTGTCCGGCGGCGATGACCATTGCTACGTTCCAGGAGTATTTAATTTGGTCTTCTGTGGTTCCTGCGGTTCCTTGAACGACGTAAGTGGAATTACTGGAAATTGCTGCAGCTAGTAGTTCCGCGAGCCAGCTTTTTCCTGTACCGGGATCGCCTATAAGGAGTAAACCCCTGTCTGAGGCTAGGGTAACGATGGCTCGTTCGACTATTGCTGTATCGCCGTACCATTTTTGTTCTATGGTGCGATCGAGTTTTTGCGAGGGGGTGTTTCCGAGTATGAAGGTTCTAACCATCTGTGGGGATAGTTTCCAGGAGAAGGGTTTGGTTCCTTTGTCGATTGAGGTTAGATATTGGAGTTCTTCTTTGTATTTGGTTTCGGCTGGTTGTCGCAGCATTGTTGTGGTTTTTGTTTTTGCCATTTTTTTATTGGTGGTTGAAGATTTTATTTAAGGAACCGCAAAGGCGCAAAGGGCGCAAAGAAAAGAGATAAGGAAGTGTGAGATGAGTGTCTATGTTTGGATTGAAAATTCTACTTTGTCGTAAAGGTCGATGAGTTGTATTTGAAATGGAACGGAGCTTAGGTTTAGGATTGTTTTCTCTCCTTCATAACTTGAAAAAAGCCATTTATTGTCTTCGGTTTTTGTATATTGTTCTGCATAAATTTCTGTTTGTGAAATTAGGATATATTCTTTTAGTGTGGAAATGGCACGATAGAGTTTGAATTTTCCAACTCGGTCATATTTTTCTGTAGATTCTGATAAAATTTCTGCAATCGCAATCGGGTTGGTAATTATGTCTTTACGTTCTTCTGCTAACTCTACTTGACCTGCAACGACCATAACATCAGGATATGTATATAAATTATTGCTTGGAATCCACAAGCGCATATCAGTCATGAAGACTTCGTAAGGTTGCTTTTTGAGGGCAAAATTGAGTGCTGAACTCAAATTTAGAGTAATTCGATTATGATTTGGGGTTCCGCCTGCTATGGGAAATATTTGACCGTTGTAATATTCGCTTCTGTAGGTTGCAGCAGCTTCTAGCTCTAGATATTCTTCGGGCGTGTAGTAGTCTTGTTGCTGAACTTGCATAGTTGTTGGGTTATTAAGTGACTATTACCTTCTTTAATTCTTGTATTAATTTCTTAGGACTGCCAGTTAAAATTGGCGTACCTAATTCTTTGAGTTTGTCTCTAAACCATTGATGAACGCTAAAGTACCCGGAACTGGTAACTGCTCCTACAGGAATGAAATGCAAACCCGTTTCTTTGAGCGATCTAATGTAGTCATACAGCACTTGGTCGCTACCACCTTCGTAAAAGTCGGAAATAAGGACGAGAACTGTATTTTGTGGCTCAAGAATTTTTTGGGCTGCTTCTACAAGTGCTCCATAAATGTATGTTCCACCTCCTAGTTGAGTGCGTAACAAAACTTCAAACGGATCGTGTACCCAAGGTGTTAAATCGAGTACTTGTGTATCAAAGGCAAGTAAGTGTACGTCTACGTTGGGAATTCCAGCGAAAATTGAGGCGAGAATTGTACACTGTACCATTGCATCTACCATTGACCCTGATTGGTCAACAACAACAATCATGCGGGTTGGTGTCTTTTTTCTAGCAGTATGGTGGTAGTAAAGGCGATCGACTAATAATTGTTGCTCTTGTGGGCTCCAGTTAGTTAGGTTCTTCCAGATAGTTCGCTTTAAGTCTAGATTGCGGAAAACTCGTTTTGGGGGAACTGAGCGATCGATTTTGCCAGTCACTGTTTGTGCAACTTGTAGACGCAACACTTCTGCTAATTCATTAATGAATTCTTGAATGAGTCGTTTGGCATTTTTGAGGGAATTCCCTGATAAATTGGCTTTATCGCGTAGAAGTTGTTCAACTAATGCCATTGAGGGGGTTAATTGACTGGCTAATCGGTCATCTTTTAAAACTTCCCGCAATGCCATCCTTTCAATCAGTTCACCCTCCATTGCTTTTAGAGTGGCGCTTAACTGTTCTCTATCAACCGTAAAGCCTTCTCCTATACCCAATCCTGCACCCATTCCCGCGCTACTGCTTGCACCACCCCGATCTTTTCCACTACCTGTACCTGTACCAATCCCCGGTTTTTGTCCTCGCAAGCTACCCGGTGAACAACCAAGGGCTTTTTCTAAATAGCTGACATCCTTTAACCATTGAGCATACTGTTGTGCAGTAATCACACTATTTTGAGTATTGGGACCAAAGGCGTTTAGTAGTAGTTTAGAAAAGACAAGCGCACGACGTAGGATTGTAGTGTCATGGGGGTTGGTTGGAGATAAGGGAGAAGAATTAGTGTCCTGCTGATTGGCTTCTGCAATTTCAGCTATTATTGGTTGCGTGAAATCTTGCTCCAACTCTGGGTAGCGCTGTAGCAAATTCTCTATACTCATATTGGGATCGAGAATCAGTTGTGGCAAACCCAGTTCATCAACGATCGCCCGACTCATTCGCTCAAAATTTGCGCCCTGTTCGGTATAGCCAAACATGGCTGTAAGCAATCGCCAGTAAAGAACTTGACGCCGTTGAGCAATCTGGTTTCCATCCATAAGTTCATTGAAATAAGTAAAAAAATATTTATCGTTCTGTCAACTTCCCAATCCAAAATTGATGAATTTAAAATTTAACTCTTCTTCCGCAGCAACCGACTCGCACGTTCCTGTAAAATCGTTACAACACTATTTTTTGGGGGAGCGTTCAACACTTTAGCCGCACCTTGCCCTGAAAAAATAGTTTTACCTTGTACGGTTGCAACTAATGGTTGAACAGCCCAACAACCAGCATTAAAACGAAGAAGCCCAAAAAGTTCGGTTGATTTAGAAATGTCTTCTGTATTGATTTCTGATAAAGAACTCATGCGTTCAGTAGCAATTGGCAATACCCCTCCATCTTTCCACTTCAACATCAAGGTATTATCCTGACGAGCGATCGCGTAATCTTTCAGAAATATAGGTTCAGCCAATTGTACTGGATGGCGATCGACAGGAGGGATCGCAGGGAAATTCAAGTTATTTGTAGCATCGATCGCAAAAAATTCAGATGCTTTATGCATCAAGTTATAATTCTTACCCAATTGAGCTTCACCCTGCCAAAGTAAATCCCCTGTTGGTAGCAGAGGGATATCCTTAAGGTGCAACGCTCTATTTTCAGCAAAAGCATGGAGTAGAACAGCAGCGTTAGGAAACAGCAGCCAAATTTGGTCACCACTAATTGCATCAACTTTATAAGCAGATAACGTCAGTCGTACCCATTGAACTAGAGCATCAACCTTCAGCAATCCATAAGCAGTAAAACTTACCACATTAGAGTGATGGCGTAAGTCCAAGCCCAATAATTCTAATGTCCCAGACACAATCTCAGGTTGAGGTGTAACAGGAGGACGTATTGCACCAACCATCGCTTGCGTCCACAAATCAACCCAGCGATAAATGGGAATAGTGCTCGTATCAGCCACCGGAACCCAACTCATCAGTTCGTTAAAAAATCCTGTTAATAAAGCAGCTTGGCGCACCAGTCGAGGTTCTGACTGAATTTGCTCTAGAGTAGCCATAAAAGGAATTAAAGTTGGTGCTTCAAGGCGAGCATACCCCGTCAAGGCAATTTCCATCAGCCAGTGACGAATGCTTTCCAACCAAACCCGCAAACCGTCATCTTCCTTGTCTCCCGTGTCCCCCGTGTCCTCTACCATCCGTCCCAACCCACTCCTCGCTTGCTGCTGTAAGGTATCAAAAAGGGCTCCTTGCAAGGAAGCGCGTGCGGTTGCCAAAATCATGAAATGTCGATCTAAAAACTCATGACTTTGAAGGGCAGTATATGTTTTAGAGATAGGTTGTTGAAGTGGTGTACCTGTAAATATTTGCTGAAGACTGTTGAGAGTGTCTAGGTGTTGGGTGTCAAGATTTGCAAAACCCACGAGGAAGCATCGATCGAAATCAGCAATCAATTCAAACGTTTCTTGAGTTCCTTTAGGCAGTTGGTTTAGTACATTTGAAAATGCCATAATTTTCTTCCTTTATACAAACCAACTCATTTCGGGTAAGGGACGGTTATCGCTACTAAGTTCTAAGTAACGAAGGTAGTTGAGAAACCGACTGAAAACTTCACTCTTCTGTTCTTTTTTCACTGTTCCCGTGCGGCTAAGAATGTCACCTATTGCTTTAATTTGGCTAATGTCACCAGGAACTTTGAGACTATTGGCAACTTGCTCGATTCCATATGAAATTACAGCCTCTTGGAGTAAAGCTTGCAAATGCTTGCACGGGTATCCACGTAACCCACCACATGGACGATTGTTATTGGTGCTGCAGTAGTAATCTAAAGTGTTGGCTTCAAAAAAAGAAACATAGACTCGTTCGATATCAGAACCACTAGACACAACTCCTTGCAAACGCCCGTTAAACACTTCCACAAAGGGGACGTCTTTGATATTTCGCTTTCCAGAAACAATATTGCGTTCGGAGTGAATGAAGGATGAGTTAAGCATATAAAGCAGCACTCACGCTTGTATAAAAAGTTCAGTATATTCTTTTATTTTTCATTTGTCGCCGATCGCCGATCGTCGGTCACTATACAATAGCGATCGCGTCCTTGCTGCTTTGCTTGGTATAAAGCTGTATCTGCTCTTGCAATCAACGCTGAAGGGCAACTGTTTTCATTAGGAATCATGCTGGCTATACCCAAGCTTGCCGTGACATAATTCTTAACGTCTGAGGAGAGGTGAGAAATTTGAAGTTGGGCTATTTGTTCTTGAATACGTACAGCAACTTGCTCAGCCCCTGTCTGTGCAGTATTCGGTAGAATAACGGCAAATTCTTCCCCACCGTAACGTGCTACTAAATCTGCTGGGTATTGTAAAGCGCTGGTAATTTCACGTGCAATTTTTACCAAACAGGTGTCTCCTGCGGGATGACCGTAGGTGTCATTGTACCGTTTGAACTGGTCAATATCACATAAAATCAACGATATGGGTTTTTGCTCTCGTGTCAATCGCCGCCACTGTTGTTCTAAGTACTCATCGAAGCGGCGGCGATTAGCAACATGGGTTAACGCATCAATCTTAGCCAAACGTTCTAGTTGCTGTTTTGCTTGTTGCAGTTTTTGGTAAAGTTCTGACTGCTGTAAAGCGATCGCTAAATTACTGGCAATTTGATGCAGTAAGTCTACGTCCTCTGTTTGCCATTGTCGGTGATTGCCACAAGTATGAACGATGAGCAGACCCCATAATTTTACTGTTTGCGATTTAGGGATTATTGCATCGCTACTTTCTAAAATGTTTTCCTCACCATGACTGACACTAGCTAAATCTTCTGAGTGTTGAATGATGGGAGTAACAACCTTAGATTTTACTCCTATCTGCTGCATAAAGTTCTTCAAACAACCACTTAAATCCTCTTGATTTGTATCAAAAATGACTTGTGACTGTCCCCGACAGTAAAGGTCATAACAATGAGAGGGAAAACATCGATCTAAGAATTGAAGTCCCAAGGTTGATATAAATGCAGGATCGACAGATTCTTGAATCACAATTCCCGATCCATCTGATTTAAGTTGAAAAATTAAGACTCGATCGACTTGCAGAATTTGACGGACTTGAGTGACTGTCGTGGTCAAAATTTCATTAAAATCCAATGATTTATGAATTTGTTTGGTAATCTCCGCTAATAATCTCTGGCGCTGCATTTGGTTTTGCAAGGCAAGTTCTGTTCGTTTGCGATCGCTTATATCTTCTATTAACCCATCACAAATAATTTCTCCATTCTCTTGTCTGGTCACTCGGCTAGCAACCTGAATCCATTTCATTTGCTGGGAAGAAACAACAATACGTCCTTCCCATTTCAGGGTTAGCGTCGTTTCTAAAGCATTGTATAACGATTCTTCTAAAGAACTAACATCATCGGGGTAAATGGAACTTTCTATAAACTCACCCCCCTGTTGGAAAGATACGAGATCTGTTTCAAACAGGTTTTGGAAACTGGGACTGATGTAAAGCCATCGATTCGATCCATCAAGCTGATGTAACACCCTATAAATGACACTAGGTAGATTAGCTGCTAGGTCTTGAAATCTAGCTTCACTTATTTGTAGCTGTCTTTCCAACTGAGAACGCCGCAAAGCTGTAGTGATAGTTGTGTGCAGTTCGGTCCGTTTAAAGGGTTTGATCAGATAACCGTAGGGATCGGTAGCCATTGCTCGCTTGAGAGTTGGCTCATCAGCATATGCTGTTAAGTAAATAATCGGAATGTGTAAGCGATCGCGAATTCTAGCAGCTGCTTCTATACCATCCATACTTCCCTGTAGTCGGATATCCATGAGTATCAAATCTGGTTTGAGCTTTTCGGCAAGATCGACTGCCTTTTCACCAGATGCAATGTTACCTGCAACGACATACCCTAACTTTTCTAAGGAAGTTTGAAGATTCCAAGCAACGACTCGCTCATCTTCAACTATCAAAATGCCAGCCATATTTAGCTTCGGACAGCTTGAAAAAGGTGAGATTCTATTTTATTCTTTTTATCTGTCGAAAAAAATTCGCTTTTGCCTGGATTTATCTGTACTCAACACTTAGATGGGAAAATTTGAATTTTAAACCACGTCACATCTCCCCTTTCTATTCCAACCTTACCCATCAATTGTTCGACCAACAGCATAACTAACTTGAGTCCCATAGAAGCGTTTTGCTGAATATCAAAATCAATGGGAAGACTATTACCATCATTACCAACAGCTAGTTCAATCCAATCATCAGGCAAATTTTTCACGTGGATGTATATGTTTCCACAGCGACCGTCACTAAAACTGTGTTTGAATGCATTCGTCACGAGTTCATTTAGCAACAATCCACAAGGAATGGCTTGGTCAAGACCGAGAAAGACTGATTCAGTATCAAATTTGAGGGTTGCTCGATTCCCAAAAAATATGTATGTATCTAGTAAATCACGTGCAAGCTGCTGCACGTATTCAGCAAAATCGATCCCAGAAAAATTGTTTGTCCGATACAAGTTTTCATGTACTAACGCCATTGAACTTATCCGGTTGCAGCTGTCCTCTAAAGCGGCTTTGGCTTGTAGATCGCTAACCTTATCCATTTGAAGCTCAAGCAAACTAGAAATGACATAGAGATTGTTTTTGACGCGATGGTGAACCTCTGCTAGCAAAACTTCTTTTTCTTGCAGTGAAGCTCGCAGTTTCTCTTCTGCTCGTTTGGGTTCTGTAATATCCTCAATGAATCCCAAGACAAACTCTGGATTTCCCTCTCCATTACAAATAGCCACTTTTTTATTGCGAATAATTTTAAGTTCTCTTTGCTTTGTCCAAATTAATTCTTCTGGAACTTCCATAACTTGGCAGTTTGCGACCACTTCTCGGTCTTGAGCTATGCAAAAATCTGCCTGTCGCTTTGGAAAGAGGTCATAATCGGTTTTAGCCAAAACTTCTTCTGCTGTATAGCCCATTAACGACTGACATGCCGAGTTCCAAAGCACAAAACAAAAATTTTTGGTTTCCTTAGCAAACACTGCAATGGGTAGGTGTTCTAAAACGGATTGCAGGAAATTACGAGTTTGTACAAGTCTTGTTTCTGCTTGCTTGCGATCGCTAATTTCCCTACTTAATTGCTCGTTGATCTGGCTCAACTTCGCTGTTCGTTCTGCTACTCGTTGCTCCAACACTTCACTCAAATGGCGGTACTTTGCTTGACTCTGTCGCAATTCCTGTTCAGTTTGCTTGAGTCTTGTGATATCTGTTGCCGTACCCACTACCTGCGAGGGAGAACCATTAGTATCTCTATTTAAGACTACGTTTCGGATATTCAGCCAGCGCCACTCTCCATTCCTATGGCACATACGATATTCAGCTTCTATAATTTCTTTATCTTTCGCTGTTGCAAGCCGATGGAAGATTTCTGCCACTATCACCTTATCATCAGGATGAATCAAGGTTTGCACAAATTCAGTCCCCTTGCTTTGAATAACGGTGGGAGAATAACCTAGAATCTCAGTTAGCTGACGATTTGAGTAGATATTCCGTCGTTCATATAGGTCGTAAACGTATAGAATAGCTGGTGTTGACTCCGCTATCTGCTCGAGCAATCGCTGTTTTTTCAACAGATCTGCCTCTATGCGAGCGCGTTCGGCTTCGATTTGCTTGTACCTGCTAGTAAAATTATTTATTAATTTTTTATAATTAATATGTAGTTCAGTAAAAGCTTGAGAAATTTGCACGCATTGGTCTGCAGTTTGAGGCAGCTTGTTGACTTGCAGTTCTAAAGTAGTTAAGCGATTGCAGAACGACTCCATAACTTGAGTCAATTGTTTTGCCGTCATAACGATAACTCCTACTAATTCTTAATTTTTTCAGTATTTTCGCTCGCCAATTGTCAGTTAAATTTTGTTAAGATTAAACTCGGTACTAACACTTTCGCCTCAAGCACCAATACCCTACCTTGGAGAGACTCAATGCTGCGACTAGAACACATAAGTAAAATTTACCCCACAGGCGAAGTTCTCAAGGATATAAACTGGGAAGTAAAACCGGGCGATCGCATAGGTTTGGTTGGTGTCAATGGTGCGGGAAAATCGACTCAGCTGAAAATTATTTCTGGGGAAATCGAACCCACCGCAGGAGAGATAGTTCGTCCTGCTAGCTTGCACATTGCTTACCTCAATCAAGAATTTGAAGTCGATCCCACGCGGACTGTTCGTGAAGAATTTTGGACAGTCTTTAAAGAAGCAAACCAAGTACAGCAAGATTTGGCGCAGGTACAGCGAGACATGGAAAGCGCCAACCCAGAGCAACTTGACCGCCTGATTAATAAGTTAGACCGCTTGCAAAGGAAGTTTGAAGCACTAGACGGCTACGTGCTGGAAACAAGAATAGGTAAGATACTACCAGAAATGGGTTTTCAGTTAGAAGATGGCGAGCGTCTTGTAAGTGCTTTTAGTGGCGGTTGGCAAATGCGGATGGGTTTGGGAAAAATTCTTTTGCAGCAGCCAGATCTGTTACTCTTAGACGAACCGACAAACCATTTAGACTTAGAAACAATTGAGTGGTTGGAGACTTATCTTAAAGGGCTCACAACTCCAATGGTGATTGTTTCTCACGACCGAGAATTCTTGGATCGGCTTTGCACTCAAATTGTGGAAACCGAACGCGGGGTTTCTAGCACGTACCTTGGGAACTACTCAGCATACCTCCAACAAAAAGCTGAAAACCAAGCAGCACAGTTATCGGCTTACGAACGCCAGCAAAAAGAACTCGAAAAACAACAAGCTTTTGTCGATCGCTTCCGTGCGAGTGCTACCCGCAGTACTCAAGCAAAGAGCAGGGAAAAACAACTCGAAAAGATCGAGCGCGTTGAAGCACCACAATCTGACGTCAGAACGCTACACTTTCGGTTTCCACCTGCACCCCGTAGCGGGCTTGAGGTAGTAAAAATTAAAGATTTAACACACACTTACGATGATAAGATTTTGTTTTTAGGTGCAAATCTTTTAGTCGAGCGAGGCGATCGCATCGCTTTTGTTGCTCCTAACGGTGCAGGCAAATCTACTTTATTGCGCTTGATTATGGGTCTGGAAAAACCCACAGAAGGTAAGGTAGATCTAGGTCAGCATAATGTGATTCCCGGTTATTTTGAACAAAACCAAGCCGAAGCTTTGGATTTGAAAAAAACAGTCATGGAAACCATTCATGATGAAGTTCCCGATTGGAAAAATGAAGAAGTAAGGACAATTTTGGGAAGATTTTTATTTAGTGGTGATACTGTATTTAAACAAGTATCAGCATTGAGCGGAGGCGAGAAAGCAAGGCTGGCATTGGCAAAAATGCTTTTACAGCCAGTGAATTTATTAATCCTTGATGAGCCGACAAATCACTTGGATATACCTGCCAAAGAAATGCTAGAAGAAGCCATCCAAAATTATGATGGGACAGTGATAGTCGTATCGCACGACCGTTATTTCATCTCACAAGTTGCCAACAAAATTGTGGAAATTCGCGATGGTGAGTTTCGTGTATACTTGGGAAATTATCACTACTACTTAGACAAAATAGCAGAAGAAAAAGAACAGGCAAGGTTGGCTGCGATCGCAGCCGAAAAAGCCGCGAAAAAAGCAGCAAAAGCATCAGGAAAGAAAAAGTAGGGAACTGCTAATGGCTAATAGCTTATGGGTAATAGTATGAGAACAATTAGCAATTAGCTATTAGCTATTAGCAAGATAAGCAGAAATTCACTTGCGGTTGTGATTAGCAGTGGTATCATTCGGGTATTACAAAAAGTAAAGGGCAATTATACTATGACCAAAGCACCTATTGCTCCCGTGGTGCTAGTCATTTTAGACGGATGGGGCTACTCCGAGGAGACTCATGGAAATGCTATTGCCGTTGCAAAAACCCCGGTAATGGATAGCTTATGGGCAGCTTATCCTCACACCCTCATAAGAACATCAGGGAAAGCGGTGGGATTACCAGAAGGTCAAATGGGCAATTCAGAAGTTGGCCATTTGAATCTGGGCGCAGGAAGAGTAGTACCTCAAGAGCTGGTACGCATCTCAGATGCTGTAGAAGACGGTTCCATCCTCAAAAACCCAGCACTTGTCAAAATCTGCCAGGAAGTGTTTAGTCGCCAAGGCAAGTTGCATTTAATGGGTCTTTGTTCCGAGGGAGGAGTGCATTCGCACCTCAATCATCTATTCGGATTAATTGACTTAGCCAAAGTACACTTAATTTCAGAAGTTTGCATACACGCTATCACTGACGGTCGCGATACTACTCCAACAGAAGGGGTAAAAGCACTAGCACAAATTCAAGACTATATCGACCGTATAGGTGTTGGGCGCATAGTGACGGTTAGCGGTCGCTACTACGCCATGGATCGCGATCGCCGTTGGGATCGTGTCAAACGTGCTTATGACGTTATGACACAGGCAGAACCTGGTGATGGTCGCAAAGCTGTAGACGTTCTCCAAACATCGTATGCAGAAGGCATTACAGACGAATTCATCGTTCCAGTGAGAATAGCTCCGGGAGCGATCGCTCCCGGAGATGGAGTTATTTTCTTTAACTTCCGTCCGGATCGCGCCAGACAGCTCACTCAAGCGTTTGTCAATCCAGAATTTGACGGTTTTGAAAGACAGCAGATCGAACCACTGTCTTTTGTGACCTTTACACAGTATGAGCCAGAATTAGCAGTTGGGGTTGCCTTTGAGCCTCAAAATCTCAGCAATATTCTGGGTGAAGTGATTGCTCAAAACGGTCTGAAGCAGTTTCGGACTGCAGAAACAGAAAAATACGCTCACGTTACCTACTTCTTCAACGGTGGTTTAGAAGAACCATTTGAAGGAGAAGATAGAGAACTGGTGAACAGTCCGATGGTGGCGACGTATGACTCTGCCCCAGCAATGTCAGCCCAAGCAGTTACAGAGGTGGCTGCTTCAGCCATTGAAAAGCGCATTTATTCTCTAGTGGTCATTAACTATGCCAATCCTGACATGGTGGGACACACTGGAAAAATTGATGCTACAGTCACAGCACTTGAGACTGTTGATAAGTGTTTGGGTCATCTGCTTGCAAGTATTAGCAAAGTAGGTGGTACAGCAATTATTACAGCCGACCACGGGAATGCCGAGTACATGGTAGACACGGATGGTAATCCCTGGACAGCTCATACTACCAACCCCGTTCCTTTAATTTTGGTGGAAGGAGAAAAAGCAAAAATTCCAGGGCACGGCACAAACGTTGTTCTCAGAAGCGATGGCAAACTAGCTGACATTGCTCCTACAATTCTAGAAATTTTGCAATTGCCCAAACCATCTGAAATGACAGGGCAATCTTTGATACAACAAACAGGGTATGACCTCCAAGCTTCTCGCACTCCCGTACAACTAGGGCTGTAGTCGAAGAATGATGAATTATGAATGATGAATGATGAATGATGATACAGGTCAAAATTCATGCATCTCAATTCATAATTCATACTTCATAATTTATAATTTGTATATCCAATTCATAATTCATAGTTCGTAATAATATGACCATTACTAACGTTGTACAGGGCATTTGGGCATTTTCTGCAATTGGAATGATTGTTTTAGTTTTACTACACAGCCCCAAAGGAGATGGTATAGCAGCGATCGGCGGACAAGCTCAATTATTTAGCAGCACCAAGAGTGCTGAAAATACTTTAAACCGCGTTACATGGGCGCTTACAGTCATTTTTCTGGGTTTAACCGTGGTTTTAAGTGCAGGTTGGTTGCCAAAATAAACACCTGCAAGTGACCGAAAAATTCAGGAGATCGAGATCGTGTTCGGCTAAAGACTCATAAATTAATGAGTTTTCAGGTGTGCTTTAGTGCAAGCAAAGTATTAATCCGAACATGATACAAAGACTCTGGTCACTGAAAATAGCTATGAAACTTAGCATTTTTAGAAAAATAAATATAAAAATCTCGATATGGCAGCGCTTAATTGCCTCCTTAGTATTGGCAATTGTTACAGCACTGCTTATTGTTTTGCCTAACTCTCCAATCCTGGCTGATGGTAAAAACCCATCCCCTCAACTCTCCCAATCTTCTCCATCTTTTCCCAAACCCCATCCTCTACCGCTAACACTGGCACAATGGCAAGATCCCGCAAACAGTGGAGATTATTTTGCACAAGTGACACCAGTTGAAGAAGGTTACTTAGTTTGGTCGAAATTTCCCGTTCGGGTTTACGTGGAACCACCGAGGGCGGTCAATAACCCACAAGCAGAGGCATGGGTTAAGTCTGTTGTACAAGCAGTACAGGAATGGAATGCGTATTTACCCCTAACAGTTATTGAAAAACCAGAGGAAGCTGATATTACTATCGTGCGCAAGGCTCCTCCACTTCAAACTTCTTCAGATAGCAAAATTCCCCGTGCGCGTTCTGCCCAAACTACTTATAGAGTATACATCAGCAAAAATAATCTTCTGTCTCATCGCTTTGCAATTTTGCTGAGTCCCAGCCAAACAGGTCAGTATGTTTTGGCAGCTGCTCGTCACGAACTCGGTCACGCTTTGGGCATTTGGGGACACAGTCCGCAACAAACCGATGCTTTGTACTTTTCCCAAGTCCGCAATCCACCACCAATTTCTCCGCGAGATGCGAACACGTTGAAGCGGGTTTACGAACAACCAACGACTTTGGGATGGTCAGTAAATGTCGCAAACCCGAGTCGGTCACCTCGATCGTGAGGGGCTGCTAGATCTCGGACTTTTTCAATAAGAAGTCCGAGATCTGAATCGGTTGTTATTACTGCAAAAGTGCCTGAAATCGTTTATTTTTTCACAAAGTATCTAGATCTGCATCGGTTCTTGCAGCAGCTAGATACTTTGCTCGATTAAGCTTAATAGCTCGGGCAATGCAATCCACAGCTAGAGTTGCTTTGCCCTGACGCATAACAGTAACCTTTGTTGTAAATAGCATTTGCAAGGTCGGGTTTGATTTGCAAGGCGCGGTCAATGCTCTCATGGGCTTCGCGATATTTTCCCAAAATGGCAAGAGAGTTTCCCTTCGAGTCCCAAGCTTCATAATCATAGGGATATAATGACAGTAAGAGATCGTAGCTTTCCAATGCTTCTTTATGCTTGCCCCATTCAACCAAGATTAAGCTACGATTGCTTAAAACACGGCGATCTTTAGGGCTCAGAGCAAGAGCACGATTCAAACTCTCAAGAGACTCTGCGTAACGCTTCAAATGTCCTAGAGCCAATCCATGACATCACCAGGCATCACTATAGGTGGGATCGAGCTTTAAAGCTTCTTCCAAGGAAGCGATCGCCATACTATACTTCCTTGCCTCAAAAAGCCGAAGCCCTTCATCAAACAAAGTTTTAGCTTGTGCTTCCGGGTGTTCTTGCATGAGTCTTGCAAAACTGAGATGAAAGACAGGATAACATGGTTAGCATTCTCGTTTCTTCTAGAAAAAATTCCCTGAAAGCAACCAAAAATGCTGAATATTCTAGTGCAGAAAGTCATGTTCAATGTAATTTCTTTCTTGAGATGTAAGCTTTCCAAGGCAATGCTTAACTCCTGACAGAGAAATTACTTTTCTCCCTCCGCTAGAACGGATAACAAAATGTAGTGAGGATGAATAATGATTTATTTGGGATATGCCACTTTTTTTCTGATGCTACTGCTAGCGTTATGTGGCTCAATGATTCAAATGAGTGCTGCTCTCGATGAAGCTGACATTCAGGGCTTTTCTGTTTGGACAAGTATTGCATGCGTGATTGCCGGGTTACCGATAATGCTTTGGTAGTCTACTCGAACCATCGTAAATGCTATTGGGCAGATTGTAGAGAAGATTTTTGGATGCAATCATTACATTGATGTCGCAAAGGACACTCTGCACACAGGGGATTTCTCGCCGTACAAACACCAGCCCCAAAGTCAAAAAGTGCTAAATTCCAAGCTCCAACTTCGTTTGCGGGAGCTGCTTGTTCAGCCGCTTGCCAAAGGAGGGGACAGCGAGATTTTACCCGACCGCCTTGCAATCCAAAAAATCGCTCCAAAATCCGAGCAACATTAGTATCAATGACTGCTTTAGGCTGTCCAAAAGCATTAGCACATACCGATCTAGCTATGTATTTGCCTACCCCAGGAAGTTTTAACAGCTGTGCTTCTTGTTCGGGAATTTTGCCCCCATAGTCTTTGACAATTATCTGTGCTGATTTATGCAGTCGTTCTGCTCTAAAAGCAAGACCTAATGGCTGTAAAAGTCCTGATATCTCAGCAACAGAAGCGTTTGCGAGCAACCCAACTGTGGGATAGCGTTGCATAAATATCTCGTACAAAGAAGCGACCGAAGGTGCATTGGTCTTTTGCAGAAAAACTTCAGCAACCAAGATAGCATAAGGGTCTTGAGTATTGCGCCAAGCAAATTGCCTGCGGTTCAGCTTTGCCCAAGTTAGCAGTTGCTCGCGAAACCATTTGAGTTTCTCTTTATTGAGATAGATGGAATGTCCGCTCATTGAATGGTCGCTCCGGTGCCGCTTATCATGCTAGTCTGGGCTATATTTGGGCTTAATTTTTGTTTAAGTCCCACTAGTGACTTGCTTGTATATTTCAGTATATTTCAGGAAAAATACTAACACAATTTTTCCTAAACCTACGCAGTGTTGATCTTCCTGCTGTATTGCTGGAATAGGCGTTCCCATACAACAATTTAGCTTTTTTAATCTCTTAATAGACGTAGCAGAACGACTTTGATAAATTACTATAATAACCGTTCCGCTACATCTTGGTATTACAAGTGACTGCTAAGCACCGCGACTGTATTGAAAGCTGCGCTGCTTGAGAACTTCAGCGTACAGTTCTACCAATCTAGCAATGTTTTTATTGAGAGTATAACTATCTAACACTCTTTGTCTCGCTTTTTGCCCTAACAAAGTTGTTACTTCCGGATGGTCTTGGAACAGTGGCAGAAGTGTTCTTAATTGAGAACGGACTGTTTTTGGATTGAGAACAACTCCCGCTCCTTTATCCAGTACTTCCCCATCTGCACCTACATCTGTTGCTATACAAGCAATTCCACAAGACATTGCCTCTAGGAGTGATAGAGATAAACCTTCTACAAGTGAAGGCAAAATAAACACATCACCACCCCGCAAAATTTCGATGCGCCGTTGTTCGTCGGCTACAAATCCCAACCAAACGATGTTGTATTCTTCTCCGTAAAACGTTTCTAGTGATGGCTTTAACGGACCATCACCAACAACAAGTAATTTGCTTTGGGGACCCATATCCGCCTGCTTCCATGCTCGAAGCAAAGCTTCAACATTCTTCTCTGGAGCTATACGACCTTGATAGACAAACAAACGGTTGGCTCGAAACTCAGCTTTAACCTGAGAAGGACCGGGAGAATACTTGACCACATCTACGCCATTGGGAATCACGGCGATATTATCTTCCGGAACTCCCAAGCGTGCTAACAAATCTCGCTGAATCTGGGAAAAAACTATCGTGCGATCGTAGTTGCCCAGAAAAGGTGCGTAGAGTTGATAAGCTAAAAGCTGTGTTCCCGATACAAGTTTTGCTCCTTTACCTGCAAAGGGGGTATGAAAAGTCGCAATTAGAGGCAAGTTCAGCTTTTCACAAATTTCCGGTAAAACAAAGTCAAGGGGAGACAGAGTCAGCGAAGCATGAACTATATCTGGTTTGATACGTCGCAATGACTGAGTCAACACCTTAGTCGCGTTCAAAGTCGGAATTGTGTAAACCTGGGACTTGTAAATGAAGGGTAAAGTTACTTCTTGGCAATTAGGCCAATTGTCCGAATCAGATTCTTCTTGAGCAAAATGAAGAAAGCTAACTTGATGTCCTCCGTCTAGCAATGCGTTTGTAATTTCTCTGCTATAGGTGACATTACCGCAAAAGGGAGATTTTTTTCCAATCCAGGCTATACGCATTCTTTGTTAGCTATCAGGAAAGCGAAATTAATTATATTAACTTTTTGTCTTTTTTTGATCGGTTCTGTTTGAAATTTTACTTGTTGGTTATTGAGTCATCATAAAGACTTCAAAAATCACTGCCTTTACAGAAAAGCTGAAATCTTTCCGGACAGTAAATCTTTGACTTCACTTACTCTCTCAAGAATATTAATTCAACAAAACATTTCCCAGATACTAACGATCGCATTCAGTGACAGTCTTTGTCAATTCCCAATAAGCATGAGAAAAGATCGACGATCGCTGGTCATCGGTTACTGGTTGAAGCCTTTGTCGATACCCAACAAGTATGAGAGAACTCTTCAATGTGGTAAGTTTACCATGAAAAGCGAAGCTTTCAGTCAACAAGCAAGCAATAAAAGCTGAATCTTGACTCAAATAATCATTCAAAAATAAAGAACTCCAAGCAAGAGGGGTTAGCTACCTCAGGACACCGGAAATCAACTGCTAATTGTCTGCTTTACCTAGCACTTTTTATTCATTCTGTTGCGCCCAGTTCAGGAGACGATGACTTGGAAGAGTTGAACCAGGTTAATACACCACCTGAAAAGACGATCGCAGCTAATGCCAAAAAGACTGCTTGCAATCCAATAAAAGTTTCCGCCAAACCAGCCAGTGCTAGAGGTAGAGTCAGAGCGATGTTAATAACGTTGTTTTGCAAACCAAAAACTTTGCCACGCATTTCTGCAGGAGTTTCTGTTTGGATAGCCGTTTGCATGGGAATACCTATCAATGCCCCAAAAACACCAACTAGCGTTACTAACGCCAGAACAACCCAGAGTTGTTTGGTAAATATCGATAAACCAATAAGAGATGCGCCCACACCCAAACAACCAAATAAACTGAGTTGAGTGTATGAAAAGCGCTGACAGAACAGCCCTAAAATTGTTGCTCCTAAAGCAATGCCAACTCCACCTGCAGCCAGCAAGAAGCCAAATTGAGATGCTTTTAAATGCGGAATAACTTCTGCCATCCGAACAGCAAGAACGGTTAAAGCAGCAAAGACGGAGAATAATATTATAAGTTGCAGCAAAGCATTGCGAAGACGAGGATTTTCTCCCAAATACCGAAACCCATCCCGCAAGTCAGCTAAAACATGAGGTGCTTCTTCATCAGGTTTGTGCGGTTTTTCGTGAGTGGTTAGGAGTAACAAAATAATTCCTGCGATCGCATAGCTACCACCAACCACTATTTCTTTCCCGAGCCCGTAACTCCCACCAAGTTGCGCCCAAATTCGATCTGCCACACCCAACAGAGGTTCCCCTACCGCAAACCCAACTATCACCGACGCCATCATCGTTGTGGTGTAAAGTGAGTTAGCAGAAAGTAAATGTTGCTCTTGTACCACTAAAGGAATTGCAGCTTGCTCTGCAGGTGCAAAAAATTGTGTAAGCGTGGACACTAAAAAAGTAACCGCCAAAATGATGACAAATCCTACTGGCAAAACTCCTAGAAACGGTTGCCAATCTTCAGTGAGCCATAAAAGTAGCGGAATGCTCAAAACTAAGATACCCCGCCAAACATTTGTTGATACCAAAACTACTTTTTTTGACCAGCGATCTACAAACACACCTGCAAGAGAACCAAATAGTACTGCAGGAATGGTAAAAAACATCATCAGCGCCGATACCCAACCACTGATGGTCTGGTCGCTTGCTTGGAAATGAGTACTAATGATGGCAATCATCAGTACCAAATAAACCTTATCTGCTAGTTGACAAAAAACTTGTCCACCCCAAAGAGCAAGAAAGTTGGGATTTCTTAATACTGGAAAAAAGCCCCCATCTTCTTTTTTTTCATCTGATGCTATCTTGCTATTGGAATCAGATGCAGCTGTGACATTATCAGTTCCTGCTGGGATATGTCCGGAACCGTTGCCGTTGCCATTGTTATGACTATAAGTAGGTTGGGATTCCCATTTTTTTTCACAGTCATTTGTGAAATTGGGTTTGGGTACTTCCGGTTTCTCATTTTTGTATTTGCCAGAAAGGTCGTTTGCTGACTTTTCCTGGAGATAAACCTGATTGGAGACAGGTTTAGTCACACTAGGGTGATTTGTGACTTGCTGTACCGAAGCCCTACTTTGTTTCTTAACATGGCTTGGTGGTGTTGGCTGGATTTTTGTGTCTAAATCAGACGGTTGCATCATGGTGGGTAGCAAAATAAGAATCAATTAAAGCAGCAGAGCGAATCGAGCGACCAAGGTGGTATTGAGCATATTGGCGCAAAATTTGCTCGACAGAAAACCAGCCGTAGTTTTTGGCTATATCTTGCATTATCTCTGGTTGTGATAACTGTTGGAGTATGGAAAGCTCTATAGCATCCAACCGACTGGAAATAACAGGTAATTCTTGTTGATGGACAACAGTTTTGTAACTAGTAGTCTTTTCTTTAACAGAAGGTGGGGATGGGGTAGACAGGGGAGAAGATGCTCCCTTATCCCCCTTGTCCCCCTTGTCCCCCAGCCTCCTTATCCCCTCTTCCTTCAAGCGTTTCCATGTTGTCAGGCAAACTGTTCCACCAGTAGGAATGCTAAATCCTACTTGCCAATCGGGGTTGGTAAAATCTGGAGTCAAAGTGTTTCCTGTCAGACAGCAAGCTTGTACCTGTGGGGTGAGTCCTGCTATGGCTAAAAGGTGAAATAATCCATGTGCCAAATGTGCTATGACAGCTGATGGCTCGTGGCTTGGTAATTCTTCTATACGGCTGAGGTGTTCCTTCAATAATTCATACAACTCTTCTTGAGGTTGCTCGCTTAACGCCTGACACAGTACTACCTCTGCTAAATACTGACTGGCTGCAAGTTTTCCCAAATTTGTTGCAAGTCCTGGGAAAGTTTTTATAGTTTGAGCTTGGGTAATTTTGTCTAGCGATCGCCCCTTAGCAATCAATAACTCATTTACCACAAACATTCCACTTCTACCGCCCAAACTAGACTTGTGCTTGCGCGATCCAGGAGCAACAGCGCGAATCAGACCAAACTCTCGTGTCAAAATTGTCACTAGTCTATCTGATTCTCCTATCGCTTGGGTTTTCAAATTAATTCCAGTTGTTTTATAAGTTTTACTCATTTGTCTTTTGTCCTCTGTCATTTGTCCTTTGTCTCATACTAATGACTCATGACTAATGACTCATGACTAATGATTACTTGCTACGATCCAGCCTATCGCGCTGTCGGAGCAATTCAACACTTCGCGAGGTTCCCAAACGAGTGGCTCCCTCTAATATCAAGTCTAAAGCTTGGTCAATAGTGCGAATTCCCCCAGAGGCTTTAATTCCTACCCTTTCTCCTGCGACTTCCTTCAAAAGTTTGACATCTGCCACTGTTGCACCACCATTCCAACCCGTACTGGTTTTAAGAAATGCTGCTCCAGCATCCATAGCAAGTTCCGCCGCCAGTCTTTTCTCTTCGTCAGTCAGCAGGTTTGTTTCCAAAATCACTTTTACTGTTTGCCCGGTTTCTTCACAAATTTCAGCAATTTCCCGATGCACGTCATCGCTTTTGCCAGCTTTCAACCATCCCAAGTTGATCGTGACATCTAACTCTGTTGCACCATTTTCCACAGCTTCTTGAGCTTCGTACAATTTAGTTGCTGAAGTCACCGCGCCTGTAGGAAAGCCAATAACTGTACAGACTTTAGGCTGTTTGCCCTGCAAAAGTTCTGCTGCTTGCCTTACGTGTACGGGGTATACGCAAACTGCCGCAAAATGAAATTTGTCTGCTTCTTCACACCATTGCTCTACCTGCTCTGGAGTAGCTGTTGGCATCAACAAAGCATGGTCAATGAATGGCGCAATATCAATGTCTGTATAATCTGCTGCCATCGTTTTTTTGTAGTTGATTATTAACCTTTATAAAGAAATTTAAAACTCTTTAGATAAATTAAATCATAATTCTTATGAATTTCCGCTAAAGCTTTTTCCTTTATTAGGTGTAATCAATGACTGATTGTGATAGGGCTAACTTTAGCTTAGACACCTACTCTCTCAAAGAAAGCAATTTTTTAGACTAACCAATTATCCTTAGATAAATTGTATCAATCTATATTTAGAATTATATAGTAGTCTTTGGGAGTGTGGAAAAGTCAAAGGCAAAGAGAATTCTCAGATGGGCAAGACTCGCCTTTGCTCACTGGCTCTTGCAGTGTAGTCTTGTCGCATTGTGTAGCGCGTGCTTTACGTATAGTATATGTCTAAGGATATACCCAGAAAAACCTCGCTTGTACAGGAGCAAATTTTCTTCACCTTTTGTCAGATATCGTCTAAAAAACCCAAAATAGTTTGAGCTAAAGCCTTTGAAGCTAAATAAGGAACGCCATTACCAATTGTTTTAAACATATTTGTCAGTGACATACTGTTGGGAAGTGAAAAACTTGCAGGCAAAGATTGAATTGCTAAAGCTTCAGCAACGGAAATTCGCCGCATTTTGTAGGGATGTAAATGTACTTCATTGTTACCGTAGCAAGCTGTGGGAGAATAACGCCATCTGTGAAGGCGTTTGTAAGATTTTTTGGAATCGTCTCCTTCATCAATAGTAGCGAATTTTCTGATACCTGCCCTTGGTTGAAAATAGTGCTGAGTATTGGGATGCTTCAGTACATCATTTTTTCTAAACCAGTACTCAACAGTAAGTTCTTGAGGAATACCATCAGGACAGGGCAAAATAGAGCCTTCCCGAAAGGGTTCGCAACGGCTCCAGTTATGGGAAAAAACTTTCTCTTTGGTATATACAATATATTTTTCCCAAGGAAAAACCCCTACAGGTAGAAATTTTTCCCCATTGAGTTTTATCCCCAAATCCCCAACCAACTCAAGTTGAAATCCAAGAAGAATAATTCTTTCTCTATCTTGTGGAACACCATATTCTATGGAATTGATTAACCTTTCTGTAAGTACATAACCAGCTTGAGTTAATTTTTGCTTTAGCCCTTCAAAGAACAAACGGTGTTTCTTTGTCTTCCACAAACCCTTTACATTCTCGAACAGAAAAAAATCTGGTAAAGCTTCACAAATTAATTCAACATAAGCAGCCGACAGTTTGCCATTCTCTCCAAATTGCCCTCTATTTTTTCCACCAATAGAAAAATCAGGGCAGGGAGGACCACCAATAAATCCCACAATATTATTAGATTTACGGCAATCAGCTACCAATTCACGCAAGCGCAAAATTTGTGCTTCTTCAGTCAGTTTTGCTACGTCGCCTTCTTCCCTTTGATGATAACCGTATTCTGGCAATGGAAGGTTGAGACTAGAACGTGAATAGCGGTATGCCTCCATGAAAGGAGAGAAAACTTCATTCACATAAACAATATGGAAACCACTCGTTTCAAAACCCAAATCTAGAAAACCCGAACCAGCAAAAAAGGAAAATATTCTGGGGCTTAAATTCATTTAATAACTGTGACACGCTTTGATAATATTTAATGGCATTTTTTAATTAATCTATTTTTGTTATGTCCCCATCTGACTGGGACATTATTGCCCTCACTCTAGAAGAGTGGGGCTATACAAACAAAGCCTGCCTTCGCAGGCTAATTGTATGCAGCTTCATATTAAATTGGTATAAGATGCGATCGCCGTTAGTCACTGCGATATCTTGTCCGGCAAATTAAGTATAATAAAACCTCGGTAGACTTGTTTGTGTCTTTACGCTTTTGCGTGAAATAAACCATAATTGTTTAACTGGACATAATGGTAGTCGTTGTTGACGCAGTAAAGAGATCGCTGCTGAGAGCTAGTTTCCTTTGAAAGCAGTGTTAGATTCTGCCGAGCAACGGGGAAAACTGGAAATAGGTGTTTAAATAATGTTCTTTATGAAAACATCTTTTCCAACACAAAAGGATGCTGTTATTGGTTGCTTACTTGGAACAGCTATTGGAGATGCTATTGGGCTGCCTTTGGAAGGGTTATCTCAGAAAATGACAGTGCTCAAGCAAATCACACAGCAGCATTGTTTGCGGCTCAGTGTAAAATTAGTTCTGGTATTAGTGGCTACGTATATCACACCGTACCTGTCGTTGTCCAAGTTTGGTTGAGACACCAGCGCAGCTATAGGGATGCAATTGAAGAAATTGTTCGCCTTGGAGGAGATACCGACACTACCGCCGCTATTGTAGGTGGAATTATAGGTGCTGGTGTAGGCACATCGGGTTTACCTAAAGATTGGCTGAATAGCTTGTACGAATACCCTAGAACTGTGGAATGGATGAAATCTTTGGGTGAAAGATTATTTGAGGTATCAAGTAGCGGTAAAAATCAACTTCCTTTGCCCTTATCAATACCAGGACTATTGGTGAGAAATGTGCTTTTCTTGTTGATTGTCCTCGGACATGGATTTCGTCGATTACTGCCGCCTTATTGATTAAATTATTACTGCTTCAAGCAAAAAATTTGCTTGGCAAAAATCTTTATAAAGACTCGACATGGGACTCTATCTATATATATGAAAATTTTTCTAACAAACCAAAATCCGAGCAGTGTTGTATTCAAATGTAATTTTATTGCTTCCTCTTGATTTATAAAAGTTACCCTATTTTAAAATCGCGATCGCCAACCATAACTGGTCTAACTTTGAGTTTCCTCGCTGTTGCCAATTCTACAGTTAAGCGATCGCTCAATAGAGCGGTAAAAATTTGCACAAACTACCCACTAAGCAACAGTCTCAGCAGCAGTTAGTTCAGCTTCAGGGACTTCTGGTAACAGACGCTTGACGCCTTGCTTAACAAAGCCCTGCAAAAATCCGATTTGCTGGCTTTGCTGAAACACCCTTTGCAAATTTTGCCCCAACTTCTCAAGATTTAACGCAGTTCCAGAATTTGTAGCTATTTCCTGCTGTTGGAAATATTCCACTAAACTCAATCCCGCCAATCGGGTGAGGTAAGCTGCACTGACTCCCTGTACTAAACCACCTGCTACAAAGGTGACAGCATTACTCTTAAGTACGATACCAATTGCTTTGGAAGAAAGTTCCACTAAACCCAGTTTTACCATCAAACTTCCCATTGTTCCCGCTACAGTTTGTGCTTGTTCCAAGGAAAGTTTTTGCTGGTAGATTTTACCCAAATCCACAACCATTTGGGCATTAATCGCGGCTGTTGCCAGAACATCAAGCGCTGGAACTGGGTTGGCAAATGCAGCTGCTGCTGCTATCCACTGATATTGTTCAATAATTGGTACGCTGCGATCGCGTCTGATACCATTGAGTAAATCTTTTGCTTCAGCTTTCAGCAACAAAGCTTTTCTCATGGTCGTTCCCCACACAAGTTGCTGTGCTTGCTGTGCCAAAACTTCACCCAAGTGCTGGGTTAACTGCTGAACATCTGGGGCTGGTACCTCCAGCCATTCTTGTATGGAACCATCTTCCTGATGCTTGCGTACTTTGATAGTTGCAGGAGAGGCTGCAACTGCGACTACAGATGAAGGTACGCGTTGTTTTAGGGACTGCAAAACGCTCACACGTTCATCTGGCAAATACTGGTCTTGTTTGTTAAAAACCAGAATTGTGCTTTGATTTGCACCCTTGAGTTGCTGTAAGGCTTGAAATTCAGTATCTGTTAAATCCCCATTTGTAAGAAATAGGACGAGATCGGATTTTTGTGCTTCTACAAACACATCAGCATCTGACTTCTCGCCTGCTTCTACAAACAAAGGAGATGTTTCTTGGAAATGTAGGGACGATCGGTATCCTGTCTCTACACTTTGCTCGAGCACCTCAATCAAGGTAGTTTTACCTACTAACTTACCGCCAGTGACAGTAGCTAGAATCTGTTGCCTGTCTAACTCCGCCGTGAGATTTGCAACTTGTTCTTGTTGTAGAGAAGCGATACGTCGCTTCTCTACAGAGTCTTCTGCTTCTTGTGTTAGTTGGTTAACCACAGATTGGGTTTTTGCAATAGCAACTTCCACTGTTTCCCTATCTACAGGCATACCATTTAGCAGTTGGGTACTATCCTTGGGACGGTTTTTTTGAAACAACCACAAACCGCCGCCAACTGCTAAGAGACTCAGTAAGCCAAATTCACCCACCTGTACCAATGAATCTTGCAAACTGTCTAACATCCAAAGGGAAAAGGACAGTCCCAATCCTCCCACTAAAATTGGTCGCCGCAACTTCACAAACCTAGTTCTCCGTAATCTTTGGATCGATTCTTCTTAAGAATAGCTCACAAGCCTGCTTCTCCAAACTCCATTGGCGAATGCACCAATTTTTCTTTACATTCAGCAACTTGCACGATTTAAGTTTGGTCGGATTACCGATTTCTTCAAGAAGTTGCTCATCTGACCAATTATCAAATACAAAAAACGAAACCCTACAATGATGATTGTAGGGTTTCGTTTTAATTTGGTAGCGGGAAGTGGATTTGAACCACTGACCTTCGGGTTATGAGCCCGACGAGCTACCAGGCTGCTCTATCCCGCGTCGCTCTGTCTTCTCTACTATAGCAACAGGTTTAGAAATTTGACAAGTCCTAATAAAAAAATTTTGGAATTTTCTGGGGAGCAGGATCTGGGGTTAGGGAAAAGACTGCTCGTAATTCCACTTTTGCTAACACCCCAAACCCTTATCCCTAACCCCTTACAATAAGGATAATTCTCCCAGAACTTCTAAACGCTTGTACTTACCGAAGTTCATAAACTTTTCCGACAGGACATCCGCTACGCTGGGAGTAATCCAGCCTAACTGCTGAAGTATATGAATGGCCGCAGCGTGTTTTGCTCGCTTCGATCCATCAATAACTTTAATTGCCAATCCCATGCCTTCACCGAGTCTGCCAATGCACTGTACGCCCTCAGCACCGGATTTACTGACCAGTTCGCCCGGTGTGGCACGCATCAATTCCGTGTCAAATTCTCCCTCCCCTGCTACCATAACTGGATGATGGGTCATGGCTCGGACGATGCGCTCCATATCTAAACTGCTACGAGAAGCTAGCTGAGCGTATAGTGCTCCCATTTGCCCAAGTTGTAACAAGTAGGTAGGAGCACCACAATCGTCATGGGCGCTGATAAATTCTTCGGATGGCATTCGCAGCAATTCCGATACTTTACTAAGAATCAATTGCTGCACTGGGTGTCTGCGGTGCAAATAGTTATTGAGCGACCAATTACACTGCTGACAAACAGCTAGCATTCCAGCATGTTTACCAGAACAATTGTATTCTAGGGGGCTGCGTTTACCTTCAGGAATGGGACATTGGAGTGCTGAAGGGTCTACATCAGCCCGCCAAAGAATATTAAATACTTGTCTTACTTGCTCTATCGTTCCCTTGTGGGAACTGGTAACGATCGCTAGGTCTTTGTCGCTGAGGTCATAGCGTTCTAGGGTACCTGTGCTAGTCACAGCGAGTGCTTGAAATGGTTTCAGTGCTGAACGAACAAACGTGCTTGTTTCAGCATTACCAGCAACGGATAGAATCCGCCCGCGATTATCACAGATCGCTGCTTGGACTATGTGCTTTGACTCTATAATGCCTTCTCGCAGTAACCTAACTTCTAGTGCGGTGGCTTGTGTTCGTTTTCCCATTGTCATGGGTAAAAGTATACCATAATTGTGTCAATTGTCCTCAGTCCTCGGTCATTGGTCATTTGTTTTGTGCAAATGACCAATGACAAATGACCAATGACTATTTAAACTAAGTGCCAAACTATCGTACCAGCAACGAACAACACAGCCAAGCCAGCAAATGAAATTTGTAATCTCTGAAGGATGGGTTTGATCGAGTAGGTCACTATCAGTCGATCGCGTGTTACGATTTCCTGTGGTTTTGTCCAGGTTTGACCGTCGTACCAACCCGACTCTTCGTAAAAAATAATCGGACTCATCAGGCGGTCTCGGATATAAGACCAACCCAAATATAACCGCACCAGTACTAATATGACTCCAACACTTGCGCCTGCGGCACTGCTGAGAATAAATTGTGCTGTATGCTTGTGTGGAGCAAAACTTGTCGCCGCTATTGGTCCTGCTACTATTGACGATAACACCCAAATAAGCGCGATTTTAGTGATATACTCGCTCCAATTTAAGGTACAGTCACGAAATAGCCAGGACGATTTTAATTCTTCGTACTCGTTAAGCGGTTGTTGTTCTGTTGGTACTGGGCAATTTGAGACCGAAGACTTTATCATGTTGGCTGACTCCCACCGTCTGATTTACAAAGCTGGTTACTCCAGTTCGCGTGCTTTTGTTGCGGATGTTATATACTCTATACGTTCTGCGTGTCCCCAGAACGCTTCCAAATTATAAAACTCCCGTTCTTTGGGAAACATAACATGAACAATAACCTCGCCGTAATCTAACAGCACCCACGTTGCTTCTGCTTTCCCTTCTGTCCGCAAGGGGCGTCTTGACCACTCAGTTTCTAATTTATCTTCCACTGCATCCGCTATCGCCCTGACCTGTACCCTGGAGTAGCCCGTCATGACGACGAAGTAGTCCGCCAAATAAGAGACATCTCCTATCTTAAGTATCAGAATATCACCTGCTTTGCGGTCAGACCCTGCTTCGGCAATAGTCCAAGCCATCTTTCCACTCACGTCGTTGTCATCTATAGGTGGGTTTCCTGCTGAACTGTTTGTCACCGTGATAGATTGCCTTGGGAAATTTGTTTGAAAAGAATCAGTCATTAAACCTCAGCTGCTGTATCTCTTTAGTAATATTTTTTTACAAGTTCTGCCAAACAATCAAGAATTGGAATGAACTTTGCAACTGTGAGACCTGGTTTTTTTGAATACTAACAAAAAAACAGGTGTCTGTGCATTATGCTCTACACCTTAGAGCCTTCGATGTCCATCCTTGAAGAAATCAATTACGCCTTGTATGACTTGCTAAGGAATTAAGCAAGAATTTTCTAGTAAAAATCTGAGATTGCAATCGCAGGTCAATCACAAAGCGCGATCGATGTTTTCATGGCTTGCAATTCTTAAAGCTTGCAATTCTTAAAGCTTGCAATTCGGAAGCGTTGCCGCCTCTTGATTCCAGTTTGTGTGATAAAAACACAATACAGGAATGCGGACTCATGCCCAGTCTATCCAAAGTACGATCGGCTATAGCTTGCAATACTTCTTCATCATTCACATAAAATCTATCCATTACCAGGATAGCACTTAGGTGTGGATTTAACACGTGGAAGCGATCGCCAAAAGTTGTTGATTGTTGACTGTCAGCAATTAACAGTTAGCAAGCAACAACTATTGCAATAGCTGCGACCGTTTGCAAATCAAGATTGTAAGGTTGTGTAGAGTGTACCCTGTCGTAGAGAAAATTAAGCCCTACTTGTTTAGATGCTGTGGTGTTGCGTACTATCTGATTTGCAATTCCTGGTCTAGCTATCAAAATTCACAACGTTACGAATGCTCCAGAGGTGTCAAACTTCCTGTTCTGATACGATTTTTGGCTCAATCACTGAGTTCTCGTCTGTCAGCGAGTAAAATAGGGATTCATACTGGCTTAAAGCTTGATCGAAAGAATACTGGTCAATAGCAAATTTCCGACTATTGTATCCCAAAGTTTTAACTTTTTCTGGATGTTGATACAACTCTAAAATAGCGTCTGCTAAAGCCTGTGGGTCTTCTGGAGGGACAATCACCCCACCACCACTTTGTTTAATAGCTCTTGCTGCCGTACCATTTTTGGGAACAGAACCAATCAATGCTCTACCACTAGCCAGTAAAACTTGAATCTTCGAGGGCATATTGAAGGAAATCACATTTTTCTTTTGCACAACCAAACCTACGTCAGCGGCTGCTAGCATTTCTGGCAGAGTTTCGCGAGGCTGAAAAGGTAGTAGTAAAACATTATCTGCACCCGATGCATGACAAGCGTTATGCAATCGCTGTAAACCTTTCTCCTCACCAACAATCACAAAAGCAATCTCTGGAATATGACGCAGCATAGCAGCTGCTTTCACCACAGTTTCTAAACCTTGGGTGAGGGCGATATTGCCAGAATATGAAATAACAAATTTGCCCTCTAAATTGTGTTTTGCGCGGAAAGTGTTATTTTCTTTAGACAGGGGGCGAATAAAGTTGGTATCAACCCAGTTAGGAATTTGGACGATTTTTCTTCCCGGTACACCTTTAGCCTGCAAGTTATCCACAAAACCGTCAGCGATGACACTGATTTTGGTAGCACTTGCGTAAGCAAATTTTTCCAGTAATGCAAAGGCTCTAATAAGCCATTTATTCTTTAATAAACCAACGTGAACAGCAGCTTCTGGGAGTATATCCTGGAGATTTAAGACAACAGGGCAGCTGTGCAGCACGCCAAGAAGAGCCGTTGGCAAACAACTAGGTAGAGATGGAGAAGTCGAAAGAATAACATCCGGACGCCAACCAAACAGCGCTGGGAAGAAACTTGTGAACACGTAGCTTGCATCTAGCAACATCCGATCTAGTAGATTGGGCTGCGGACGAATCCACACGTAACTTCTTTGAATTTCAACCCCATTTTTGTATTCAGTATGGTACCATTTGCCCCGATAGTCCTTGTAGATCTGACGTTCTGGGTAATTAGGCATAGCGGTAACGACACGCACTTGGTGTCCGCGTTTAACCAATCCCTCAGCGAGTTCAGTCATCAAGGGAGCAATGCCTATCGGTTCTGGGTAATAGTTGTACGAGTAAATTAAAATACGCATAATTGGTTATTCTTGTACTCCTAGTCTGAAGAACCCTGGTGTCTTATTAATGACAACATTTGCTTGTGACCTGTTTCCGCACGTTATGTGTGCTTAATTAAAATTTTCGCTTCAGAACCATTCAAATGTCAGTTTTTTTTGTTGAAGATTAAGTAAAATTTGATGCTTCATTTTTGAGCATACGTAATAAATTTAGAGTTAAGAATATTTTGTATTTATATTTTTGAAATAGTGTATATACTTAGATAGAAATTTTATTTCTATAGGTTATAGTCCTGATGTAAAAACTCAGAAAAAGACGTAAAAGGCATAAATTTCAGAGCTAAGGTTTGAAAAAATTCTGGGTTTCACTATGAAAAGTTAGATACCTAACTTCTTAAAGAAGCCGGAGATCCAGAATTGTCAACTTTATCTCGGTATAGCAAATAAAAAAACACGGAGAAAAGTACTGAAATTTCCTCCGTGTTTCTAGCATCAGGCTCTATCGTAAGGTTTGAATTCAATCTGATTTATTGCTCAAACAGCTCCACTGTTTTTATTAAACAAAATCATAACTGTTCTAAAAATCAGCTTCAAATCGTACATAAAGCTCCAATTTTTCTGGTATTGCAAATCCATCCGAATAACATCCTCAAATTTACGGATAGTAGAACGACCGTTAACTTGCCATTCTCCAGTCATTCCTGGCTTGACATCCAAACGTTGCCATTCTGGAACTTCATAACGCTCGACTTCGTCTGGTGTAGGTGGTCTAGTTCCGACTAAACTCATATCTCCTTTGAGAACGTTCCAAAATTGTGGCAGTTCATCTAAACTACTACGCCGCAAAAAACGACCTACTTTAGTAACTCTCGGGTCATTGTCTATTTTAAAAAATGCCCCTTGTACCTGGTTTTGCTTCTCTAATTCAGCTTTGCGAGCTTCAGCATCAATGTACATTGAACGAAATTTCCAAATCTGAAAGCGCTGTCCCATCCAACCACAACGGGTTTGAGAGAAAAAAATCGGACCCGGACTGTCGAGTCTAATTGCAAGAGCAATGGGAATCAATAAAATCCCTGTGATAAACAAACCAATTAACGAACCCACAATATCTGTTAACCGCTTCATCCAAGAACGGACAGAAGGATGGGTGGCTGGTAGTTGCTCTTCTAATTGGCGGTTGATAGATGGACTTTCCGCTTGAGACTCTAAATTGAAAACTTTGTCTAACCCTGTAAGATTAAGTACTGCCGTGACCTGCGGAGTTACGTTACGAAGTGTAAATTTAATATTTTTTTCTTGAGCTATTTTGAGGTTACTGACTAGAGCACCTAAACCACTACTATCCATGAAAATAGTTTGATGAAAATCAATGATGATTTCCATCGGACTGGGGGTTCGCTCAGTTATCTCTTGGCAGGTCTGCTTAAAGGCTACAGCCTCTAGCACACTTAACCGTGCGGGTACCTGCACAATTGCCGTGTCATTTGAGAACATTATAGGAAAATTCACCTCTTTGGGTTGGCCAGTCATTAAGCCCTGCACTTTCATTGCCATGTCTATATAATTTGCCAAACAAATTGTGTTCTAGCAAATAGTCACTACTGATAAACTATCAGTGGTAAAAATAACTAGTCACTAGGAAGTTGATTGAGAGGAGCGATCGTTAGGAACGATTCAAAATAGAACAAGAAGTTACTGAAAGTCTGAAGTTTGAAAAACAAAGGATGATACAAGCATAAAGGATAAAAAAACGAGGTATGAATTACTTTATACTTCAATTTCCACTTCGTTATTCTTGACTTTTGTCTTAAATTCATACTTCACGCCTTATACTTCATACTTCTTTCATGAAACATACACATTCCTGTTCTTGTGCCAACGAAGGCGCATACGCGTTGCTAACATCACATGACTGCTAAAACTACTGTTACACCTACCGCACGCCTGATAGAAATTTTTTCCGCCATACAAGGGGAAGGACTGAATGTAGGAACACGTCAGATCTTTATTCGCTTTGCTTTGTGTGACTTGCGCTGTCACTTTTGTGATAGCGCTCATACTTGGCATGCACCCGCCACCTGTAGGATAGAACGGACCCCTGGATTGCGTGACTTTGAAACTTACTCTAACCCCGTTACACTACCTGCGTTACTTCAGTGGGTCGAGTGGCAGAATTTGCCTTTCGTACATGATACTATCAGCCTAACAGGAGGCGAACCTCTTCTGCACGCATCATTCTTGCTAGAATTCTTACCTCAAGTGCGCTCTGTTACGGGTTTGCCAATATACTTGGAAACTGGCGGACACCGTCCAAAACAACTAGCGGCAATATTACCTTATTTAGATTCAGTAGGGATGGATTTCAAATTACCCAGTACTAGTGGTGAAAGTCACTGGCAAGAACACGCAGAGTTTCTCCAACTCTGTCATACTGCAAAAGTTGAACTCTTTGTCAAGCTCATTGTTTCTCAAACAACTGACCCTTCAGAATTGGAACGTTCGGCGGAATTGGTGGCGTCTGTCGATCCATCGATCCCAGTCTTTTTACAGCCCGTTACTCCTCTAGATACCTCGCTGAATCTGACAGATAAACCTCAACTTGCGCCTTTTCCAGAGCAAGTTTTAACTTGGCAAGCTTTGATGAAGCGATTGGTTAAGCAGGTGCGGGTGATACCTCAAACTCACAAAATGCTGAATCAGCTTTAAGTAAATGGTTAGTGGTTAGTAGTAATAAGAACCACTAACTATTAACTAATTTATGTGAATAGTTAATAGTTAGTAGTAATAAGAACCACTAACGACTCGCTAATTTATAAAGATATTATCAAGTAAAACTCTATTACGTGAAGTTTTGAAGTAGTAAAGATTACATATTCAATATTTAACCTGTTCTTAATAGGGAGGTCGGATGCTAAAAAAATCAATTTCCTAATCCTTGACCATGATTTACATAAAACACATACTTTGTGCGATCGGGTGTTCGTTTATCATGTCTAGCTTGAGTATCGCAGGGTTTGCCTCATCAGCACGCGGTATTTCCCTGGCTAACACTCTTGTGCTCCCCGCTGAAGGTACAGATTTATACCCATTTCCAGGAAGCAGTGCCAATATTAATCGTTTGGGATATTTCTCCGATCTCTACTACGATCGCTATAACAACGTGTACTATGCATTAGGCGATCGCGGTCCTGGAGGTGGAGTCATCTCCTACCAAACACGAGTACAAAAATTGACTTTAGATGTAGACCCTAAGACTGGAGCCATTTCCAACTTTAAGGTACTAGAGACCATCTTATTTACCAAAGATGGTCAAAATTTTAACGGTTTGAATCCAGAAAAACTCAATGGCAATCCAAGCAATTTAGGGCTCAGTCTCGATCCTGAGGGGTTTGCCATTGCACCCAATGGGAATTTCTACATTTCTGACGAATACGGTCCATCCGTCTATGAATTTAAACCAGATGGTTCTTTTGTAAGAGCATTTGCAACACCACAAAATCTCCTGCCTAAAGAAACTAATGGTGATTTAAACTTTGTTGATGGGCGTCCCACCATTACCAACGGTCGCCAAGACAACAGAGGATTTGAAGGATTAACTCTTAGCCCAGATGCAAAAAAACTGTATGCTTTGCTGCAAGATCCTTTAGTTAATGAAGGTTCACCAGATGGAAGACGCAGCCGCAACCTAAGGTTGGTAGAATTTGACACAGCAACAGGACAAAATACTGCTCAGTATATTTATCAGCTTGAAAGTCTCACTAGTATTAACGATCGCATTCCTGGAACAAAAGATGATTTTGGAGACAACTCCCAAGGGCGTAATATTGGTATCAGTGCTATTTCAGCCTTGAACGATAAAGAATTCTTAGTGCTAGAAAGAGATAATCGCGGGATTGGAGTAGACGATCCATTGGGAACAGCACCTGTTGCTAGCAAACGTGTCTACAAAATTGACTTAACTGACGCAACAGATGTAAGCAATATTAGCTTAGTAGGAACTAACACTTTACCTACAGGGGTTAAAGCGGTTGGTAAAACCTTATTCTTAGACATTGCTGAGTCTTTGAAGACAGCAGGACAAACAATACCAGAAAAGTTTGAGGGTCTGGCGATCGGTCCCAAACTCAGTGATGGTTCTTATGCACTCTTATTGGGAACTGATAATGACTTTAGCGTTACCCAAAATGATGACGATGTTCAATTCGATGTTTGTACTAACGGTACTCAAGTCGCAATTGACAGTGGCTGTCCAGATGGCAGTTCTCTAATTCCCGCATACCTTTATTCATTTAAGGTAAGTGCTTCTGAGTTAGGCAAATTTATTCCATCCCAAAAAGTACCCGAGCCTACAGCAACTATTGGGCTGTTATTACTGGGTGGTATAAGTAGTTTATTACTCAAGCAACGTAAATAATTATTAAAGCGATCGGCAATCAGCAACACATGAGCGATCGCCGATCGGTCCAGTCCTGCAGGCGGATTTCCCGCCCCAGGAAACTGGCAAAACCATATAGCCTGCGGCATTGCGTAGCATCCCCGTAAGGAGATAGGATCACTCTTAAAATGCTCCCTCTTCTAAATTTTTAGATTTTGCCTTTGCTTTATTCGCACTCCGCTTGAGAGAGGAAAGCCTTGCTTCAAATTTAGACCGTTGCCGTTTGCTAGGAGTTGTATCAATTAAAGTTTTTAAAGCACTCCCCAAGCTTTTGTAAGCGTTGGGAAGAGTATAGCCAAAACGAGTTGCTAGGGCTATAGCCTTCTCATCAGCTTCTACTAATTCTTTTAATTGCTTCTCACCATTGTTTTTTTGGTACAGCCGCCAGCCTGAGACTCCGCACAAAGCCAAAGCCAGTACTAGCAGCAACCCATCTTGAACCCACAGTTCGCCAACAGCACCACCCAAACCAATTGCAAGGGCTGCCATTTCCCAACCGTCTTTAGGAATAGTATCATTTTGAATGCGAGCGACTTCATGCCAGAATAACAAGTTGCGCTGATCCATTGCCAGTGCATCCCATTTAGCCAAGTCAATTTGAATTTCTACCTGGTCTTTACCAATTTCTTCAGAACGAATCAGGGGTGGATTCACCTCAGTCGTACCTTCAACCGTAACCCAGCTTTGTAATTCTGGCGGTAATAAGCCTTTTAACCGCCTGAGTTCGCTCATTTCTGCTCTAGCACTAGAGGTTGCATAAGATGTCATATTATTCAGAAGGGTGAAAACTTCAGTATATAGAGAGTATCACTTTGGAGTATAGCGATTTCACCAGCAAAACGGCTCAGTCGTTCGGAAAACTCCCACGCCTTTTTCGGGCTTCCATTGCCTTTTCCAAAACGTCTAGCAATCCTGGAGCTTGTTCTTGAATGCTCAATAAAATTCTCTCTCCAAGTTCCACATTCCCCGGATCTTGACCTGTTTCCATAACTTCTGTCAGTCGGGGCACTGCCACCGTATCTACAAGCTGAATTAACCCGTGCAAACAACGGTTAAATTGCTTTTCTGTCAGAATTGAGTCTTCTAGTGGAAACTCAATAATAGCACGAATTTCACCGTCTGATGGGTCGTACTCCCATTGCAACATTTTCGTTTCCCAGGAAATGGAAAGCATTGTTTGCAGTATCGCAGCTTTGTAAGGATGTTCTTGGATACCCGATAGCACTTGGGGCGCAAAGAGACGGAAGAACCTTCCTTCTTCATCCAGTTGAACAACAATGAGAAAATCCTCTAAGTTATCACTTTCTACTCCTGTAATAATACGGTCATCTTCTTCATCAATACGATATTCCCAACCAAGGTTGTCTAAATACTTGGCGATTTGCTGCAGATTTGCTGCCATAAAAGCCTCATAGTTCAATGGAGCCTGCGTTACCAGACCTAGTTTAACCTGCCAGGGTCAAGACGTAGAATGCTATTGTTACCTTCTGTTTTATTGACTCCTGTTCTCTACACACAAGTATTTGTCAAATAAATGACACCAAAATGACAGAAACCCATGTTTTTAAGGTCGATTGTTCTTTAAAGCTCATTTTTTAGACTGTTACCTTCTACTAAATATTTTACCAAATTGCGTTTTAATATATGATACACAACGGGACTATAAAAATTTACATAAAAATAATAATCACTCCGACTAACTGTACCAGAAAAAAACTCAGTAATTTTCTGTAATTTTCAGCAAGCATTGGTTGTTAGGATTTAAAAATTTAATTCATTTTTTTCATAAAAAAATCTGGAATTAAGACTCACCAACGAGAAGTAAACTTGTACATCCGGAAAGATTTTTAGCTAGTTGCAGCGTGGCATGATTGTAAGTATCGCAGTTTTAATTGCGAGGGGGGCGATCGCATGGGTTGGGAAGAACTTACCTCAGTTTACGAGCAACTACATCATTGTGCATTTCAAATTGAAGACATTGCCAGAGTTAAGGAGCGTCAACGTATCGCCCGCGACCTGCATGATTCGTTGGGACACGCGCTGACAGCGCTCAATATTCAGTTGCAAACTGCTCTCAAGCTTTGGAAGCTTGACCCTGCTAAGGCTGAATGTTTTCTCATACAGGCTCAACGGCTTGGCACAACCGCTATGAAGGAGGTGCGGCAATCTGTCTGTTCTTTACGAGCAACAGCAAAGGCGGACCAGTCTCACCAGTCTCTAGAACCACTGATTGAATCTTTAGTAGAAGATTTTCGGCAAGTTAGCGACGTATCAATTTCGACTTGTATAACTCTGTCTGCTATTTTGCCTCCTGAGGTAAGTACTACACTCTACCGAGTTGTGCAAGAATCTCTAACTAATATTCGCAAGCACGCAGCAGCAACAGCAGTACAAATTAAGATTCACCCCACTTCGTATGGAGTGCGGCTTGTAGTTGCTGACAACGGCAAAGGATTTAAACAGGATACCCTATCAAAGGGATTCGGACTTCAGGGGATGGCAGAACGAGTAGCAGCATTGGGAGGTCAAATAGACATTTATACAGAGCCGGGGAAGGGCTGTCAGATTAGGGCTGAGTTACCCTTACAACAGCAGCCTCCAGTACAGAAGTCTCTAGATTTTGGCGTTGATGTTTCTCCCTTAAAAGTTGCAGATTACCTAAAGCATTTGGTTCTTGCTGACAAACAATCGTTACAAAAGTTTGAAGCGAAGCCAAGAAAGCGCAGCCAAATAACAGTCGATTTGCCCTTACAGCAGCAGATTCTCACGCAGAACTCACTAGATTTTGCTGCTAGTGACGCCACCATAACTATAGTCAAGCCTGTAAAGCCCTTGGTTCTCAGTCGCGATCTCTCAATTCAGTTAGAAGAGATTTTAACCGAATACGTTGGCTCTATTGCCACAACCTTGCTGCAGAAACTAACAGAACAAACACAAAATCGTCAAGAACTTGTTACAAAACTACTGTTTTATATTCCCGAGCAGCAACGAACCGAGTTTGAGCAGCGCTTGTCGTTTCTTTTTGACTCATCCCCCAGCCCAGAGGAAATAATTTCAAGAGACTGGGGAAAAGAGCAGGGAGCCAAAGGAAAGGAAACACCTTCCCCTTCCTCTTTACCCTTGACGCTTTACCCTAATTTCTCTAAGAATTCTAAGTTACCTCTTCTTCAACTTAACGTTGAAACGGAGCAAGAATTGGGTGTCAAAATTGCGGTTGAGCAGCCGTTACAAGAGCAAGCTATGGCACAAGAGTGGCGAGATTTTGCTGCTAGTGTCTCTACCTCAGAAGTAGCAGACCTAAGAGAGCGTTTGGTTCTTTCTAACGAGCAATTGTTGCAGTTGGAAAACATTTTGGCAGAATACATTGGAATCACAATTGCCCCAATGCTATTGCAAGAAGTCGTAGAACAAACGACGACCTGTCAAGAACTTGTTGCAGAACTATTGCTTTACATTTGTGCTTCACAACGAACTGAATTCGAGCAGCAGTTGTCGTTTCTGTTTGACTCAAACCCTAGCGTAGATGAAACAACTCAAGAGCACTTTTCCGATCTCAGTTTTCAAACCATCAATGAGAGTTTTATTCGTCAGTGCGAGGAACAACTGATTGATTTGATAGGACCGTTTGCTCCGGTGTTGATTCAGGAAACGCTTCAGTCTTCACCTGGAATTTCTGCCTCGGAATTGGTAGAAGCCATAGCAACAAAAATTCCTGATGCTCAACTAGCTGTCGAATTTCGACAAGCATTAAGCAGTTTTCCTAACATTGAAACAGAGCAAGAAATTTTATCTTACATTCCTGCCGTTCGGGAAACTGAATTTGAGGAGCAAGTTGCATTTCTGTCTAATCCAGTCTCTAGAGAATATGACCTTGACTTGACCTATCAAAGCATTAATAAGAATTTTTTGTACCAATGCGAGCAACAACTAATAGATTTAGTAGGACCGATCGCTCCATTGCTTATTGAGGAAACGCTTGAGTCTTTGCCTGGAATTTCGCGAGCGGAATTGGTAGAAACAATAGCAGCAAAAATTCCCGATGCTCAAGTGGCTGGCGAATTTCAACGACGGATGGGTCTCTAAGTCGATTGGATTCCCTTAGATTCCTTCAGATTCTGCAGCGCTGTGAACCTAATGGTAGATTCGCCTCCAAATACTACGCAGCAGAATATCCATACATGAGTTTGACTTGAGGTGAATTAGATGATTCGTCTGTTACTGGTAGATGACCAAAGTTTAGTGCGTGACGGTATTAAAGCTATGCTTAGCTTAGAACCCGATTTGCAGATTGTTGGTACGGCTGACAACGGAAAAACCGCGATCGAGCTAGTAGAAGCACTGCAACCAGATGTGGTTTTGATGGATGTGCGGATGCCGATTATGGATGGTAAGGAAGCTACTCGCTCGATCGTCCAACACTTTCCAAAAGTTAAAGTCATTGTTCTCAGTACCTTTGATGATGATGAATACATTACCGAGTCGATACGGGCTGGAGCAAAGGGTTATTTGCTCAAAGATATGTTATCTGAAGAATTGGCAGAGTCAATTCGGTTTGTCCATCGCGGTTACTCACAATTAGCTCCCGGACTGCTGGAAAAGTTGGTCACTCAAGCTGCGGATTCAGCATCGAGGCGTAGCGAGACAACTCCAACAGTTTTGGCTGAGTTAACTGCTAGGGAACGAGATGTGTTGCGCTTAATTGGTAGGGGTGCTACCAATCGCGAAATTGCTCAGCAGCTTATTATCTCCGAAGGTACGGTGAAGACTTACGTTACCAATCTTTTTAACCGTTTGAACTTGAAGAACCGCTCGCAGCTTGCCATTTATGCTAATTCTGTAAGCTGGAATGAAAGTTAGGACAAACATTGACGAAAGTTTTAAGAAGATCTACTTATTGGCAAACTTTAGTCAGGGTGAATTTATCTATTTGTTGAAGTAGAAATTAAGACATTTTTCAGATGATTATTAGTAGTTAACAATTTAGGATAGAAGTATAAAGTGATTGAAAAGTATTTTTATCAAAACTAGATTATGTTTGTTCGCGATATCAACAAATGCCAACAGCCTTTCTTGACTTTACAAAGGGCACAAGAAGCACCAGAACAAAAAGTGCGAAAGCTTCTTGCTAAATTAAGTTATATGAACGAGCAATTATGTCATGAGAAAGCTTTACGTTTGCGGGCGGAGGCGGAACTAGAAAAGTCTCTTGCATTGACAAAGAAAGAGCCATTAGTTTCTATGATTTGCCATGAATTCCGTTCTTCACTGAACGTTATCTCCTTCTCCACTAGTTTACTTAAACGTCACCATCACAATTGGAGTGAGGAGAAAACACTACAGTATTTCCAGCGTCTTCAAACAACAGTCGAACAGCTCGGTCAACTGATGGACGAACTTCTAACGATCGAGAGAGCAGAAGCAGGAAAGCTAGAGTTTGAGCCTACATCGGTTAATTTGATCTCATTCTGCCATGATATATTAACTCAAATGAATTTGAGTGAAAACTCTCAGAACGCAATTAATTTTGTGATACAAGGTGATAGCAAAGCAGTTTGTATAGATAAAAAATTATTGCAGCCTGTTCTTACGAATTTATTATCGAACGCGATTAAATATTCCCCCAATGGTAGTACAGTTGATATGATACTCTCCTATCTAGATGAAGAAGTTATTTTTACGATAAAAGATAGGGGAATTGGCATTCCAAAAGCAGATCGACAACGGCTGTTTGAGCCATTTCATCGTGGTGGAAATGTCGGTGATAAACCGGGTACTGGATTGGGTTTAGCAATTGTCAAAAAATTTGTGGATATACATGGTGGGGAAATCATTATAGAGAGTGAAGTGGGTGTTGGTACTACGTTTACGATCGCATTGCCATGCCAAATGTGTCACTAATACCTACACAGTGAGGTAATACCAACTTGAGAAAAGAAGGCAACAAATAATTGAGCGAAATTAAGTCCAAGCAGGACTTTGTCAATCTATAATCGAAAATCCAAAATATACAAACTATGACAAAAGTTTTAGTAATTGAAGATGAAGTAGAAAGTCGAAATATATTTCTTGAATGCCTCGAAGCAGAAGGGTTTGATACTATCAGTGCAGAAAACGGTCTGATAGGCGTTCAGAAAGCACAAGAAAACTTGCCCGACCTCATTATTTGTGACGTTTCCATGCCAGAATTAGATGGTTATGGTGTCCTCACCTCATTACGCCAAAACACGGGAACAGCAAGGATTCCCTTTATTTTTCTTAGTGCCAAGAGTACAAAGGCTGAGGTGCGTCAAGGCATGACGCTTGGTGCTGATGACTATCTCACCAAGCCTACTACAGCAGAGGAATTATTAGAAGCGATCGCTACCCGACTGAAAAAACAAGCAACTATTAAGGAGTGGTACGAGACTCAATCACCACAAGTCACACCACCTCCTGCTAATACCGCTCCATCAGCCGACTCCCAGTCATCCTCTCCTGCTAGCCCTCAGTTGAAGGAGGTTTTTGACTTTATCGAAGCCAATTATCACCAAGCTATAAGCTTAAGTGACGTAGCCCAAGCCGTGGGTTATTCCCCAGCATACTTAACTGACTTAATGCGACGCCAAACAGGAAAGACGGTACATCAATGGATCGTAGAGCACCGAATGACAAAGGCATGCTCATTGCTTTTGGAAACCAAGCAGTCAGTAGAACAGATTGCGGAAGCAGTGGGTTATCAATATGTAGGGTGTTTCTTTCGTCAATTTCGTATCAGCTTTGGAACTACCCCTCAAGTTTGGCGCAACCAGAAGATACGCAAAGATTGAAGTCAGGGGCTTCCACATAAGGAATATCTCAAAATTTCTTATTATTAATAGAAATTTATTTATTAATAGCTATTCCTAACACTACCATTAGGCATGATAGTTTTATGAAATATTGCTCCTGACAAATTTGCACCTTCTAAAATTGCACCTTCAAAGTTAGTATTAGTGAGATTAGCGTTGCTGAGATCGGCATAACTTAAATCAATATATTTCAAAATAGAATTACTTAAGTTTGTATTAGATAAATCAACTTCACGTAAATTAATTTTACTAAAAAAGATATGAGATAGATTTGCACCTGCTACAAGATATATAGCTTTTGATAAATCAATACCATTAGGAAAAATAGTAGCTGAATTATAAAATGCTCCCCTGAAATCGGTATTAGCTACTATACTGTAGCTGAGGTCAGCATTACTTAAATCAGCCCCAGCTAAACGAGCATTTGTAAGGTTAGTACCTGCTAAGTTTGTACCTTTTAAATTTGCATGACTTAAACGAGTATTACTAAGATTAGATTCACTCATGTTAGTACCGCTAAAATTTACATCATTTAAATAAAGACCACTTAAGTTAGCTCTACTTAAATCAAGTGAGTGTAAATCTTTGCAAGATAAAAGAGATTTGCCATATCCAGACAAATCTACACCAGAGGTAATTGGTATAGCTTGGGATAAATCCACATTTTCAGGGAAAATTGTTTCTGAACAGTAAATTGCTTCACTTAAGTTTGCCCCTGCTAAGTCTGCTTCACTAAAATTGGCACGTATTAAATCAGTCTTACTGAGATTTGTATTTCTTAATATAGCTCTGGTTAAATTTGCTTTATTCAGTATTGCTCTGGCTAAATTGGCATTACTTAAATCGGCTTCTGTTAAGTTAGCATTTATTAAATCTGTTAAAACAAAACCATGTTCACCTACATCTAATCTAGCTCCTTTTAAGTTAGCTTTTTTTAAATTACTTCCTCTAAAAGATGTGCTACTTAATTTGCTTTCTTCTAAATTGATACCTTCTAAATTAGCATTTAGGAAAAAAATTTCAATTAACCAAGCACCACTTAAGTTCGCATTACTCATATTTACATCTTTTAAAGAAGCATTCCATAGTTTTATGCCAGGAAGCTGTACATCACTTAAATTTACTCCTTGCAAATCAGAAAGCCTTAATTCTACACAACTAAAATTATTAGTAAAATCTCTTTCTCCTCGTGCATAGCGTAGCAACAAAGTATCCTTAATCGCCGCCGGATTACGATTATTGTTACAAATACTACCGCTTGGCATAATAGTGTTGCACAAAATAGCATGCATTAATTCTGGAGAGCCACTTGTATTCTCAACTTGAGCATTACGTAAATTCGTATTTTTCAGATTTGTATCTTCAAGATTTGTGTCAATTATTACTGTATTTTCTAGATTTGCATCCTCTAGATTTGCTCCTTCTAAACTGCTTTCAAGTATTGTACAATTTATTAAATTCGCCCTTTTTAAGCTGGCGTACTGAAAATTGCAGTTAGTTAAATTGGTATTACTCAAATCTGCTTCATCTAGAACTGCGTAGCGTAAGCTAGCACCTTCTAAATCAATGCCTCTAAGAATAGTTCGTTGAAGATTAGCTCCATGTAACTCGGCATCTCTTAACTTAGAGTTGCTTAAATTAGCACCGCTCAAGTTAATCCCTATTAAATTGGCACTCCTTAAACTAATGCCTATAAAATTTCTTTCCCCAGAGGTGTACTGTGTGAGTAAATTTTCAATATCCATACATAACTCAAATAAATTGTTTAAATACTAATAACAGTATCTCCTTATAAGATAAATCCTGCCACTAAGTTAAGTGCAACCTTGCAAGAAATGTACGCAGCACTGGCTACTGAAAGCTTTGCTATCCCTCAACTATGACAATTAATGTAAGAATTTTCGCACTGGATTTTCTGACTTAGTCAAGCCTGAAATAAGGGCAATAACAAATTTAGACATTGAGATTAACCAAATTCCGTGTTATTGCAATACTGCTCTGCGGGTTCATGTGCTTATACGTACTTAGTAATTTCCCACCCTATTTTCCCTTAACCGAGCAGTAGTAAATTCCATTTATAAAGGACGGGTAAGAAAACCCGTCCCAAAATCAGGGATTTTACTATTTGTAGTTTTCTAAAAAGACGTTGGCTTGTAGCTTGTACGAAAGTTGATCAACGCTTGAGTGAACTAGAGCAAGACTCAAGCTAGACTTAGTTCTGGTTTTAGACTTTTGCTGATTGCGTTGCAGAAAGACACCAGCAATTAAAACACTGACACACAGCAAAGCAGGAACTGCCGAAGGTTCGGGGATAGTTGTTGGTTTAGGCTGAACTCCCAGCGATAAGATCGCTCGATCTGCTCGAATCAAACCATAACCATATCTGGAATCAAAACCGGACAAAGGACTTTCAGCTGTATTTCTCAAAGCGTTATAGATTTCAGTAGGCGTTGCGTTCGGATTTGCCTGTAGTAGCAGCGCTGCGACTGCAGCAGTATACGGAGCAGACACCGAACTTCCGAAGAAGCTAAAGAATTGAGGATTGTCATAAGGACGAGCTTCTCCAGTCAAGTTGAAAGAAGTTGGTAGACCATCCGGAGCTACAACATCCGGTTTTAGAGATCCTGGATTCCCTTCCGAAGAGAAAGGCTCTATTTGCCCCTGCGTAATAGTAAGACCAGATCGAGTTGTGTAAAACTGTGCATTCCCATAGTACACAGCTCCGACACTCAATGCATTTGGGTTATTGACGTGCCCGTATATTGGTAAATTGGGAAACTCATTACCTGCGGAACTAAAGTAAGAAATTCCCCGATCGAAGACTGCGTTAATTGCTTGGTTGATCGGTCCGTCTGGCGGCTCCAAATCCTGCAAGTTTGAAGGTACATCAGGAATACTTTGGGGGAATAAACCTCTATCATCCACAATAATATTGGCTCCGACAGCCCCTAGAGCTTGAATACCCTGACTAATAACATTTACGTCTCCCGCACCCGAGTAAAACGCTAATTTAGCGCCTGGAGCTATAGCATGAACGATCTGCAAGATAGCGCGACCCTCATCTGTAGGATCGTCCTCAGTAATGGTAGGGTCTGCATCTGAATAGTCCTGTAAAACTTGAATATTTGAGGGTAGGTAACCGTCGGCAATATTAGTGGCATAGTTATCGACCTTCCCCAAACTGTCAAAACTGTTTGGCGAAGTATTAAAGCTGTCAGATATTACACCGATGGTGATTCCAGTACCATCCAAACCATAGCGATCGCGTAAAATATCGACTCCTGTGGCTTTGGCAGCGGCTTCAATTGGTAAGGAGAAGGTAGCTGCTTGAACCTTGGCAACAAAGCCTACCAGGGCAACAGTTGTTGCGATCGCCCCTGAAGTAACAGTTTTTTGAAAGAGTTTCACATTTTTCATAGCGTTTACAAACCTTCACAAGATTTTTCGTAAAACGTAAAATTTTATACTTATTTTGTCTGGTTAAGCTTACACTTAAACCATTAGCTTTCCGTACTATCGTGCCTTCTGCTTCTTTAGGAGTATTTAGCGTGCAATTTCTACATAAAAGCTACAGCTTGAAAGGACAACGAATACGGAAACTAGAATATCAATATAAAAACTACAACTTCAATTTGAATTCTTTAGGAAAGACAATCAAAAAAATTAACAGTCATTGAATGAGAGACTTAAGTGCTAATTATGCAACAAAACCCAGTGAACGAAGAAGAATTCTCTATAAAAGTTCACTGGGTTATAACAATTTGTCACTGGACGTAATTACCAAAAAGTTCAGTTTAGCTTAGACGGATTTGTTGGCGTTCCGGGCAAAACTCCAAGCAACGCAAGCTTTTACGAAACTCCAACCCAGACATACGCCACCTGCAACTTCTTCGAGAGCTTCATCAGATAATTCGCCTTCGGTCTTGGGTGCAGTTGATTCCGTGTTGAACTCGGTGTTGGTATCGAGAGCTTGAGAGATGGCTTGATTGAGTTCGTCTTGCATTTTTTTGTCTCCTATTTTTTAATTTGTTGAGCGAGTGAAAGTCAGTAGCTCGCAAACTTGGGTAAATCAATGTAGAAATAAGGGTTTCAGCCATTGTCACTCTGATAGGTAAAGAGCATTTGTTTAATAGAAATCGCCTTGTGAAAGTGAAGGTCGTGACCTTGGCCGAAATACTGATGAGAATGTGTTTTCTCAATACAAGAGCGTCCTACTAAAATCTTCATGTAGTAACACTTCTAAAAACTTTGCGATCTACTGACAGTAATTGGTATAAGTCTTAGACGGATTTGTTAGCGTTATAAACAAAACTCCAACCCCTGCAAGGTTTTGGTTTTAGATGAGTCCAACCCAGACATATGCCACCTGCAACTTCTTCGAGGGCTTCATCGGATAATTCGCCTTCGGTCTTTGGTGCAGTTGATTCCGTGTTGAACTCGGTGTTGGTGTCGAGAGCTTGAGAGATAACTTGTTTGAGTTCGTCTTGCATTTTTTTGTCTCCTATTGTTT